>CAYNXF010000007.1:0-127253 GCA_964401155.1 uncultured Sphingopyxis sp. | reverse complement strand
CGCCGGTGCATTCGGTGACATTCTGGCCGGTCATTTCGGCATGAATGCCGCCCGCATGCGTGCCCTCGGCGCGGTGCACGGCGAAAAAGCCGCGCACTTCGGCGAGGATGCGATCGAAGGGGCGCGTTTTGTAACCGCTCGCCGCCTTGATGACATTGCCGTGCATCGGATCGCATGACCACACGACGGGATGGCCCGACGCCTTGACCGCGCGCACCAGCTTGGGCAGCCCGGCTTCGATCTTGTCATGGCCATAGCGGGTGATCAGCGTCATCCGCCCCGGTACATGGCCGGGGTTCAATGTGTCGAGCAGGCGCAACAGCGTGTCGGGCTCCAGGCTAGGCCCGCATTTCATCCCGATGGGATTGCCGATGCCGCGCAGATATTCGACATGCGCGCTGCCCTCGAACCGCGTGCGGTCGCCGACCCACAGGAAATGCGCCGAAGTGTCGTACCAGCCGCCGGTCAGCGAATCCTGGCGCGTGAGGGCCTGTTCGTAGGGCAGCAGCAGCGCCTCGTGGCTGGTGAAGAAGCTGGTGCCCTTGATTTGCGGCACGGTTTCCGGCGTCACCCCGCACGCCTCCATGAAGGCGAGCGCCTCGGAAATGCGCGCGGCGGTTTCCTGATATTTCTTGGCCCACGGGCTGCGGCCCATGAAATCATGGGTCCAGCTGTTGACCTGATGCAGATTGGCATAACCGCCGTTCGCGAACGCACGCAGCAGATTGAGCGTCGCCGCCGACTGGCTATAGGCCTTGACCATGCGCTGCGGCTCGGGCTCGCGCGCGGCAGCGTCGAAGGCGATATCGTTGATGATGTCGCCATAATAGCTGGGCAGCGACACATCGCCCTGCACTTCAATATCGCTCGACCGCGGCTTGGCGAATTGGCCCGCCATACGCCCAACCTTCACCACCGGCAGCTTGGACGCAAAGGTCAGCACCACCGCCATTTGCAGCAGCACGCGAAAGGTGTCGCGGATATTATTGGGGTGAAATTCGGCAAAGCTTTCGGCACAATCGCCGCCCTGGAGCAGGAACGCCTTGCCCTCGACCACGCGCGCCAATTCGCGCGTCAGGTCACGCGCCTCGCCCGCAAACACCAATGGCGGATAATTGCCCAGCTCGCGTTCGGCTGCGGCGAGTGCGGCTGCGTCGCGATAGGCCGGCAAATGCCGGGCTTCGTGGTTGCGCCAGCTGTGCGGTTGCCAAGGTTGCGTCATTTTGCTTCAGTCCGAATTGTCACGGCAATGGGGGCAGCCCCATGGCGCGGTAGCGGCGATAAGGCAAGTCAAAGGCCGCGCCGTTGCCTAAATTGCCGCCACCCGGTGCGATCGTTACGCCAAATCTGCGTCAGCGTGAAACAAGATTTCTCGCTATGGGAAATCGACTGGCTTTGGGTTAAGCTGAACACCGGGTCGCGCCTGACAAAAAACAGAACGGGCAGGATGAGATGAATTGGCTGGCGGATGGAGCGTGGCTGGGCCACGTCGGCATATTGCTGCTTATCGCGGCGGTATTGGCCACGCGCGAGCCGGTGCGTTCGATGCTGTTCGGCCTGGGCGCGCTGTTTGGCGTTGCCACCAGTATTTTCGTAATCGACCGGCCATCCTATGCCCTGCTGTTCAGCCTGCTCGTCGTGGCCATGTTGCTCAAATATGCGCTGGGAGCGCTCAAGCGCGCCGATGTGCGGTTCACTTCGGATGACGCGGCGCTGCGCGAGGCGCATTTTGGCGGGCTCGAACCGGTCACCGCGCGCCGGTTGATTGATGAAGGGCATTGGATCGAAGCGTCGCGCGGCGATGTGCTGATCCATCAGGCGCAGGCCGCACCCTGCCTGTTCTTCATCGCTGCCGGAGCCGCCGAAGTGGTGCGCGATGAAGTGAATGTCGGGCAATGCACCGCGGGTGATCTGGTGGGGGAAGCCACGGTCGTTGACGGCGGCAGCGCGACGGCCACGGTGCGACTTATCACCAATGCACGGCTGTGGTTTGTGCCGGCAGAGCGGCTGCGCGCCTTTCTCGCGGCCAATCCGGCGGCGCGGGCAGTCTTGCAAGATGGCTTTGCCCAGGCCTTGCGCAGCAAGCTGGGCGATGCCAATGCCCGAGCAGCCCAATCGGGGCTAGTGGCGGGCGGATCTGGATGATCACGGTTTACGGGATACCGAATTGCGACACCGTAAAGAAGGCGCGGCGATGGCTCGACGCGGCAGCAATCCCCCACCGATTCCATGACTTCCGTAAGGACGGGCTGGAAGCCGCGCGGCTGAACGGCTGGGTTGCGACGCTCGGCTGGGACGTGCTGCTCAACAAGAGTGGCACGACGTTCCGCAAACTGACGGATGATGCCAAGGCCGATTTGGACGCCGCCAAAGCCAGCGCGCTCATGCTGGCCGAACCGGCGATGATCAAGCGGCCGGTGGTGGAATATCCGGGCGGGCTGCTGGTCGGCTTTAAGGAAGGCGAATGGGCGGCGCGCCTAGTGTGAGCGCCGTCTTGCATCTGTCATGTGCAGATGCAAGGCCCGCAGGATGCGCTTCCTGCTCATCTTGCTCGCCCTGCTGCTGCCCATGACCGCCGCTGCCAAACCCATCGTTATCGCGCATCGCGGCGCGTCGGGCGAGCGCCCCGAACATACGCTGGCGGCCTACAGCCTTGCCATCGAGCAGGGCGCGGATTTCATCGAGCCTGATCTGGTGCTGACCAAGGATGGCGTGCTGGTGGCGCGGCACGAGAATGAGATTTCGGAGACCACCGACGTCGCTGACCGCCCGGAATTTGCAGCGCGCAAGGCAACCAAGGTGATTGACGGTGAGAGCTTTACCGGCTGGTTTACCGAGGACTTTACGCTCGCCGAACTCAAAACGCTGCGCGCCAAAGAGCGGCTGCCGCAATTGCGCGGGGCGAATATGGCCTTTGATGGACAATATGAAGTGCCGACCTTTGACGAGGTGCTGGCGCTGGCGCGTGACGAAGGGAAAAAACGCGGGCGCGTGATTGGCGTCTATCCCGAAACCAAGCACCCCAGCTATTTTGCCGGTATCGGCTTGCCGCACGAAGCACCGTTGCTTGCCGCGCTTGAGCGCTTTGGCCACCGCGGTCGTGACGCGCCCATCTTCATCCAGAGCTTTGAGGTCAGCAATCTGGTCACACTGCTCGGCAAAACGCGTGTGCGACTTATCCAGCTGATGGCCGAATCGGGCGGCCCGCCCGACCTCCCGGATCGAAGCTATGCGGCGATGGCTTCGCCGGAAGGTCTTTCGGTCATTGCTGGCTATGCCGACGGCATTGGCGTCGCCAAAGCCATGGTAATCCCCCGCGACGCCGACGGCCGCCTGGCCGCGCCAACCCCGCTGGTTGCCGATGCGCACAAGGCAGGGCTCGCCGTTCATGTCTGGACGTTTCGCCGCGAAAATTATTTCCTGCCCGCCGATCATCGCAGCGGCCAGGACCCCCGCAGCGCCGGTGATTTGGTGGCGGAAATCCGGGCCTTCCTCGCCACTGGCATCGATGGCCTGTTCAGTGACAATGTGACCGAGGCGGTTGCGGCGGTCAGTGGGATGGCGGCGCGCCCCAAATAAACACTTTGTCGAGCGGCTTGCCGAACACCGCGGCGATGCGGAACGCGACCTCCAGGCTGGGCGAATATTTGCCCTGTTCGATGGCCGCGATGGTCTGACGCGTGACACCGACACGTTCGCCGAGTTCGGCTTGCGTCATTTCGCCTTGCAAAAAGCGCAGCGTGCGGATGTCGTTGGTAAAGGGCAACGCCATGGCTCACGCCTCCTGGCGGTACAGCCACAGCTGCGCGCCGATGCGGATAAGCTCGGCAAATACCACCACTCCCAGCAGGCTGTAGAGCAGGGTAACGCGGTCATAGCCGCTAAATATCAGCCAGACGCACAGCCACATGCCGATTACGGCAGGATAATAGGCATAATGGGTGCCGCGCCAGTGAATCGTGCGCTCGCGTTCGTCTGCGGCGGCGTGCGCCTCGCTGGGATTTCGCGCGGCGATGAAGCCGATGATGATCGACATGGCGATGATGATGCCGATGGTGCTGATGATAAGCAGGCCGCCGCTCGCCGCCAGATGTTCGGGCCCCCGCGGCAGCGCGGTGTGCGAATGGATGAAAAACCAGCCAAAGGCGGCAACCATCACCACCAGCGCAACCCAGTGCGTCTTCTCGCGGAATGTCATCATTTTGCTCCAATGTCAGTGGAATACGACTTTATGTTAAAAATATCTAACATAAAGTCAAGAAAAATTCACGCATGGCCGTATCCGCCCTTTTGCCGCGCAGCTTTCCCCGCTAAGCCCAGCGCCCATGTCCACGCTTCCCAAAACGCTCACGCTCGACACCTCGACGAGCCGCGCCAACCCCATGCCGCAGCCGATGAAGCGGCTCACCGTGCCGCGCATCCGCCAGCGCAAGGGCGGCGAACCGCTTGTCATGCTCACTGCTTACACGGCACGCATGGCGCAGCTGTGCGACCCGCATTGCGACATGCTGCTGGTGGGCGATTCGCTGGCGCAGGTGATTTACGGCCTGCCGCACACCGTCGCAGTGACGATGGAGATGATGGCGCTGCACGGCGCGGCGGTCGTGCGTGGTAGCTATCATGCTGCAGTCATCGTCGACATGCCGTTCGGCTCCTACGAAGCCTCGCCCGAACTGGCCTTCACCAACGCGTCGCGGCTGCTGAAGGAAACCGGCGCTGCGGGCGTGAAGCTGGAGGGCGGAAAGGTGATCGCCCCCACCATCGAATTCCTGACCCAGCGCGGCATCCCGGTGATGGGCCATGTCGGGCTGACCCCGCAGGCGGTGAACATCCTTGGCGGCTATGGGGTGCGCGGCAAGAGCGAGGAAGAGGCCCGCGCGATTGTCGAAGATGCGGTGGCGGTCGCCAAGGCCGGGGCCTTTGCTTTGGTCATCGAAGGGGTGATGGAATCGATTGCCATTGAAATCACGCAGCGCGTTCCTTGCCCTACCATCGGTATCGGCGCCTCTGCTCAGTGCGACGGGCAAGTGCTGGTGACCGACGATATGCTGGGCATGTTCGACCGTGTCCCCAAATTCGTGAAACGCTATCAGGATATGGCGGCCGTGGTGACCGGCGCGGTCGCCGACTATGCCGGCGAAGTCAGGGCGCGTTCATTTCCGACCGAGCAACAACTGTACCGCGATTGAACCCGCGCAACACGGCGCGGACCTGCGAAAGGCTTGGCCTTTGTGGGGGCGCTCGCTATGGACACTCGCCAAGCCGCTGCCCCGGCAGCGCATGACGCCATGATGGAGATTAGCTTTGGCCACCCGGCCCCCCGCCAACGCCGCCCTGTTGCAGGAAGTCGATGACGCCGTCCGCAAAGATGCGCTCGACAATTTCGCGCGCCGTTATGGCCGCTGGATCATCGCGCTGGTCGTTGCCGGGCTGCTGGGCTTCGGCGGCTTTCTGTTCTGGCAGAACCAGCAGCTTGCCGCCGCCGGAGAAAAGGGCGAAGCGTTGGTCGCTGCGTTCGACAAGCTGAAGGGCGGCGACACCAAGGGTGCACGCGCCGCGCTCGATGCCATCAAAGCCGACGCCACCCCCGCCTATCGTGCCGCCGCCACCATCCAGCTCGCCAATTTGCGCGCTGCCGAAGGTGATCGAAAAGCCGCCGCCGCGTTGCTGGCTGTGGTTGCCGCCGACACGGCCGTTGACCAGTCGATCCGCGACATGGCGCTGATCCGCCAGACCGCACTGGAATTTGACACGCTGAAGCCGGAAGTCGTCATTGCGCGGCTCGCGCCGATTGTGGGGAGCACCGACCCCGTTTCTGCCTGGTACCCCAGCGCGGCTGAGCTGACGGCCATCGCCCATTATCAGGCGGGCCGGTTTGATCAGGCCGGTGATCTTTATGCAAAAATAGCCAAGATCAAGGACATCCCGCCGGCGCTGCAATCGCGCACCATTCAGATGGCGGGCATGCTGGGCGTCGACGCGGTCGAGGACCGTGCGTTGACGGCGGCACAGAAGGACGGACAGAATGCAAAATAAGCATCGCGGGATGATGTGGCGACTGGGTGCGGTAATGTTGGCGGCGGTTCCGCTGGCGGGATGCGGGGTGCTCGGCGGCGGCGACGGCGGCCCCAAGACGCCGACCATCGGCAACCGCGTGTCGATCCTGTCGAACGACGCCAGCGTGAAACTCGATCCGACCATCGCGGGTCAGGCCGTGCTAGTCCCCGATGCCCAGGCCAATGCCGACTGGCCGCAATCGGGTGGCAATGCGTCGAAATCGATGGGGCATGTCGCGCTGGGCAACAGCCGTACACAAATCTGGTCGGCCAGCATCGCGGGCAACAGCAACAAGGTGCGGCTCGCCTCGCCGCCAGTGGTGGCGGGCGGACGGTTGTTCGCCATTGGCACTGATGCGCAGGTGCATGGCTTTGCCGCTGACACGGGCGTGGCGTTGTGGCGCGTCACCATCGGGTCGGACGGGCGTGACTTTGCCGATTCGCTGTTTGGCGGCGGCGTCGCGGCGGATGGCGGCTTTGTCTATGCTACCAGCGGGGTAGGTGACGTCGCGGCGATCAATGCCGAAACCGGGGCGGTGCTGTGGAAGGTCAAGCCGGCCGGTCCGCTGCGCGGTGCCCCGACGGTGGCGTTCGGCAGCGTCTATGCAATGACGCAGGACAACCAGATTATTGCGCTGTCCGCCGCCGATGGCGCGGTGCAGTGGCAGGCATCGGCCTCGCTCCAGGCGGGCAGCGTGTTTGGTGCAGGCTCGCCCGCCGCCGGACAGGGCACCATCGTGGCGGGCTATTCCTCGGGCGAGGTTCAGGCCTATCGCTATGAAAATGGCCGCGACCTGTGGGATGATGCGCTGGCGCGGACCAGCATGGCATTGTCGGTGGCGACGCTGACCGATGTCGATGCCGATCCCGTTATTGACCGTGGCCGCGTGTTCGCGCTTGGGCAGGGCGGGCGCATGGCGTCCTACGAACTTCTTACCGGGCAGCGCAGCTGGGAAATCTCGATTGCGGGCATTTCGACGCCGTGGGTGGCGGGCGAATGGATTTACGCTGTTACCGACGATAGCAAATTGCTGTGCATCGCGCGTGCAACCGGCAAGGTGCGCTGGATTGCCCAGCTCGCGCGCTTCCGCAACGAAGAAAAGAAGAAGGATCCGATCCGCTGGACCGGGCCGGTGCTCGCGGGCGGGCGCTTGATATTGGTCAACACCGAAGGCCAGCTGGCCGAGGTGATGCCCGCCGACGGCAGTATCGCCGCAATGCAGGACCTGAAAGCACCGCTGTCGCAGCCGCCGATCGTGGCGGGCGGGGTGCTGTATCTGCTCGCCGATGATGGCCGGATTACCGCATGGCGCTGATGCGCCAATGAAGGAATGACTCGCATGGCGCGGCAGGCCCGTGTGGCCATCATTGGCCGCCCCAATGTCGGCAAATCGACGCTGTTCAACCGGCTGGTTGGCAAACGGCTGGCGCTGGTCGATGACCAGCCGGGAGTGACGCGCGACCGGCGTGAGGGCGATGCTGACCTGCTCGGCCTTAAATTCCTGATCGTCGACACCGCCGGATTTGAAGAGGACGACCCGGCCAGCCTGCCCGGCCGGATGCGCGCGCAGACCGAAAAGGCCGTCCAGGACGCCGACGTCGCGCTGTTCATGATCGATGCCCGCGCCGGGCTGACCCCTCTGGACGAAGAAATCGGGCGCTGGTTGCGCAGCCAGGCGACGCCGGTGGTGCTGGTCGCGAACAAGGCCGAAGGCAAGGCGGGCGAGCAGGGGGTGCTTGAGGCCTATGCGCTGGGCCTTGGCGATCCTATCCCCTTGAGCGCCGAACATGGCGAAGGCGTGGTCGATCTGTTCGATGCACTGCGGCCCCATGTCGAGCCGCCCGAAGATGAGGATGCGGTGCCCGAATTCGACGACGACGATGAACATGCCCCGCTCAAGCTTGCCATCGTCGGGCGGCCCAATGCCGGCAAATCGACGCTGATCAACCGTATCATCGGCGAGGACAGGCTGATTACTGGGCCCGAGGCTGGGATCACGCGCGATTCCATCCGCGTCGAATGGCAATGGACCGACGGCGAAGGCCAGGTGCGCGAGATTCAGCTGTTCGACACCGCCGGCATGCGCAAACGCGCCAAAGTTCAGGAAAAGCTGGAAAAGCTGTCGGTCGCCGACGCGCTGCACGCCATCGATTTTGCTGAGGTGGTTGTGCTGCTGCTCGATGCAACCAAGGGGCTGGAGGCACAGGATCTGCGCATCGCCGACCGCGTATTGGATGAAGGGCGCGCGCTGATCGTCGCGCTCAACAAGTGGGACGTCGCCGAAAATGCCAGCAGCCTGTTCAACGGTGTGCGGGCGGCGCTCGAGGAAGGGTTGGCCCAGATCCGCGGTGTGCCGCTGCTCACCGTGTCGGGCGCGACGGGTAAGGGTATCGATGTGCTGCTGCGCGTCGCCTTCGAACAGCGTGCTATCTGGTCACAGCGGGTGTCGACGGCCAAGATGAACCGTTGGTTCGAACGTGCGCGCGATGCCAACCCGCCGCCTGCGCCTGGCGGGAAACGTATCAAGCTGCGCTATATGACGCAGGCGCGAACGCGGCCGCCGACCTTTATCATCTTCGGTTCGCGCACCGATCTGTTGCCGCAAAGCTACCAGCGCTATCTGACCAACGGCATGCGCCGCGAGCTGGGCTTTGAAGGCGTGCCTATCCGCCTTAACTTTCGCAACAGCCGCAATCCGTTTGACGAGGATTGAGCAAAGGTGGTGACGGTGGATGCGCGCGGCATGCGTTGCCCCTGGCCCGCCCTGCGGCTTGCGAAGACAATGCGCGCGCATAGCGAAGCGCTGCTGCTGGCTGACGATCCCAAGGCAGAAAGCGAAGCGGCGGCGCTGGCCGCGCTTCATGGCTGGCAGCTGTCGGTCCGCCGCGACGGCCCGATCTGGCACATTCGTGCGGCGCAGCACCCTCCCACGCTAACCCGCCCGTAACCGCTTTTTTACGCATCGCTGCCATGACGGTTGGCAGGACCGTAGCGGTCCAAGGGCTATTGTGATGACGGATCAGGACCAGACGCTGATTGATTGGGACGAATATCGCGCCTCGCGCGCGCAGCTGGGGGCGGCCTTTGTTCGCATTCTCGGCTATTTCCGCGAAGATGGCACCAAGTCGGTGCTCGCCATCGAAAATGCGATGCGTGAAGGCGATGCGCGCGGACTGGTAATGCCGGCGCACACACTAAAGGGCGAATCGCGCCAATTCGGAGCCGAAACACTGGCGCTGCTGGCAGAAGATATCGAAACCTTCGCCCGCCGCTGCGTCGAAATGCGGGTGTCGCCCGAGGAATATCTGCCCAAGGTTGTCGGCCTGCGCTCGTTGTTCAACGCGACGCTTGACGCGCTAGAGGCCGAGACCAACCCGCTGGTCCAGCGCCGCCCGGTAACAGGCTTTGGCCGCGCCAAGGGTTTTGCGGCTTAAGCTCGAGGCACATTCCAGCCCATCTATTGGCGTCCCGGATCGAGTCCGGGACGACGAGACGGGGATTAATCCGAGTGGGCGCTCTCGCTGTTGAGCTGGATGTAATTGGCAATACCCATGCGCTCGATCAGATCGAACTGCTTTTCCAGCATGTCGACATGCTCTTCCTCGCTGGCGAGGATGTGCGCAAACAGCTCACGGCTCACAAAATCCTGCACATTTTCGCAGTGGACAATCGCGCCCTTGAGCTGATCCAGCGCTTCATATTCCAGCTCGAGGTCGGCCTTCAATATTTCCTCGACCGTCTCACCGATGCGCAGCCGGCCTAGCAACTGGAAATTGGGGAGCCCCCCCAGAAACAGGATGCGCTCGGCCAGCTTGTCGGCGTGCTTCATCTCGTCGATGGACTCGTGCCGCTCAAACGCGGCGAGCTTGGCTACGCCCCAATTGTCGAGCATCCGGTAATGCAACCAGTACTGGTTGACGGCTGTGAGTTCATTCTTGAGCGTCTCGTTGAGTAGCTCGATTACCTTGGCATCGCCCTTCATGTGACCTGTCCTGCTGATAGCTGATGAACAGGGTCATAGCGCCGTCCGCGCCATGCGAACAGTCAAAAAATGGCGGAAAATCAGGGTTTTTTGGCTATTGCGACTAGCAAGCAGTCGCGCGCTCGCGACCGATAATGTCTCGCGCGAACGGCACGCATTGCCCGCATTTCACTTGGCAGCCCAGATCGCGGTAGGCGCGTGCCGGGCTGCGCGCACCCTTTTGCACGGCTTCGCGAATTTCGCGTTCCCGAATGGCATTGCAAACGCAGACGATCACCGGCGCACCTCACTATTGCGAATCATTCGCTACCCTAAGTGCGAATGCTTCGCAATAGGCAAATGGTCAGCGCCGCATTTTTTGCAATTGTCCTCGCGACAAGCTGCGCCACAGCCATTCGAGCGGGCCATAATGGAATTGCGCCAGCCATGGCTTGGACCACAGCAACATCGCAGCCCACATGCCAAAACAAAACAGATAGAGCACCGGGCGCGATACGCTGGCGAACAGCCCCAGGCCGTAGCCATAAAAGATGGTGGTCATGACGATCGACGTGACCAGATAATTGGTAAAGGCCATCTGCCCCGCCGCCGCCAGCCGCGTAACGGCCCCGGCGCTCAGCCAGCGCTTGATCGCCAGCATGATAAGCGCCGCCCAACCGACGGTCAGGATGAAATCGAACGGCATCGACAATGCGATGCTGCTGCCGAACACGCTGGCCACCGAAAAATCGCTGCTGAATTGATACCACGCCAGCGCGGCCAGCGGCGGCAACGCGATCAGGAAACAGCGCGTCGCCCATTTGGCATAGCGTGCGGCGTCCCACTCGCCGGTCAACATCCGCGCCTTGAACAGCGCCATGCCGACCAACATCAGCGCCATTGTCTCCCAGATGAAAGAGATGATCTGCGCCAATGGCCCATCGGCCTGTGGCCCCAAACGGTCGGCGAGGATGGCGCCATAGTCGCTGCGCATCAGTGCGACTTCCTTGGCGAAGGCTTTGCTGTCGACGCCAAAATCGCGGTTGATGTCGACCATCGCTTCGGCCAGCCCGGCCTGCATTTCGGGTCGTAACATCCCCGCCTCAAAAGCGGCGAGCAGCGCCCAAAAGGGCACGAAGATCAACATCGACAGCAGCGCAAAGCCGCCAGCCCACCAGAACAAGGCTCGGATAGACAGGTTGCGGAAGAAATAAAGCAATACGCCGCAAGCGGCGTAGAGCGTCAAAATGTCGCCGAACCAGATCAGATAATAATGGACCAGACCGAACCCGAATAACCAAGACATGCGGGCATAATGGCTCTTAGCTGCGTTGCGCCCGCTCGCTGTAGCGCGCTCCATGACAAGCAGCGTGCTTGCCCCGAACAGCATGGAAAACATGCCCCGCATCTTGCTGTCGATAAAGATGAAGTTGAACGCCCAGGCGGCAATGTCGCCGCTGGCTGGCGCGCCCCCCGCGAGCGGATTGAAATAACCTCCCAGAGGCAGCGCAAAGGCATAAATATTCATCGCCAAAATGCCCATCACGGCCACACCGCGAATGGCATCAAGGCTGATGAAACGGTCCTGATCAGTCATGGCGGCCCCCTTGCCAGCGCGGACAAGAGCAGGATAAAGCCATGATGAAAAGCGAAAAATAGCCCGGTGACGGACTGCCTAAAGCCAGCTTGAAATTGCCTCGAGCGGCTTTTTGCGTGTCGCCTGCACCGGGATGGTGGCATCGGCGGCTGCGTGCCCGGCCACGATGATCATCAGCGCCTTTTCATCGCTGTCGCGCCCGCACAGGTCGCGCAGAAATCCCATCGGTGACGGCGTGTGGGTCAATGTTGCCAGCCCCGCGCTGTGCAGCGCCGTCAAGAGGAGGCCACAGGCGATGCCGACGCTCTCGGTCACATAATAGTTTTGCCGCTTTTCGCCCGGCTCAATCCCGCCGCGTCGCTGCGCAAACACAACGATCAGCCAAGGCGCGATCTCCAGAAACGCTTTGTCGGCATCGGTGCCGAGCGGTGCAAGCGCATCCAACCATTCATCGCTCGCGCGTCCGGCGTAAAATTCGCGTTCCTCCACCTCGGCGGCCTTGCGGACCGCGCGCTTCTTGTCGGGCGATCCGATCACCGCAAAATGCCATGGCTGGTGGTTCGCGCCATTGGGCGCGGTTCCGGCTGCTCGGATTGCCGCTTCGATCACCGCGCGCGGCACCGGTGTCGGCGCAAAGGCGCGCACCGTGTGTCGCCGGGCAATATGATCGGCGAAGGCCTGGGCCGCAGCAATACGTTCACCATCGGTCATTGCGGGCAAGGGCGGAAAGGGTATGGCGGGGTGGTCGGTCATGCCGGTGCTGGCTATCGCAATAATCGCCCCCTTGAAAGCGCCATCGAAACCGCTTATTAACATCAATGTTGATAAGCGAGCGAATCGCGAACTCAGGACGACGTCGATGACTGCCATTCCGCTTGCCCACCCCGACCGTATCAAGAGCGGCTTTCGCCCTCTCAAGGCGTGGGGCCATTTCAAGAAGCTGGTCGCGGACAAGGAAGACACCGAACAGGTTTTCCACATCATCAATGCGCTGCGCGACAAGCGTTTTGCCCGCGCGGCCGAACGTTTCTACGCCAGCGATTTCGGCCGTCAAACGCTGGACCAGCCGGTCAATCTGGTCACGCTGCTCGACGATCATGCCGCGCTGCGCCAGCTGGAGCCCGGCACGGTGGGGCGCGCTTACCTGGCGTTCATGGAGCGTGAAGGGCTGACTGCTCAGGGGCTGGTCGATGAATACGCCCGCTTCCGCCGCGGACAGCCGCACTATACCGACCTGATCGAACTTTACGCCAACCGGCTGCGCGATACGCACGACCTGCACCATGTGCTGACCGGCTATGGCCGCGACGCGCTGGGTGAAGCGTGCGTGCTGGCTTTTTCCGAATGCCACACACCTAGCTGGGGCTCCTTGTTCATCGCCTGGGCGGGCGCAGCACAAATCCGCAAACATGTCCCGCGTGACGCGGGTATTTTCGGCTGCATCCGCGAGGCGCGGCGGCTGGGCAAAGCATCGGGCAATATCGCCCATCAAGACATTGCCGCGTTGCTGCGCGAACCGCTTGATGCGGCGCGGGCGCGGCTCGGTATTGGCAAGCCAGTGCACTATCAGCGCGCGCATGAAGTGATGCGCGCGGCGGGCCTCAATCCGGCAGAAACCGCGCTCGCGCCACAGACTGCCTGAGTCTTTTTTGCCCCTCCGCGTCATTGCGGCTAGGGTGCGCTATGACCTCACCGATTTTTGGCGGCCATGCCATCGCCGCGCTGCTGCTGGCGCTGCTGGTCTTTTATGCCTTTGCTACCGAGCGGGCGCGCACGGAAATCATTTCCCTATCGACCATCGCGGCGATCGCGCTGGGGCTGTAATTGCTGCCGCTGCCGGGCGACGCCCCGTATGACGGGCTAGCGCTGGCCTTTCAGGGTTTTGGCCACCCGGCGCTAATCACGATTTGCGCGCTGATGGTAACGGGGCGCGGGCTGGTAGTCAGCGGCGCACTGGAACCCGCCACACGCCTGTTGCGCCGGGTGTGGCAGTTCAACCACCAAATTGGCCTGCTCGTTACCATATTGCTGGCCTTCGGCATGAGCATGACTGTTAACGACACGCCGGTGCTGGTGCTGTTGCTGCCCATTTTGCTGCAACTGGGCAGTCAAGGCGGGATGCCGCCGTCGAAAACGCTGATCCCGGTCAACGCTGCCGTGCTGATCGGCGAGATGGCGACGACTATCGGCACTTCTACCAATCTGTTGGTCGTTTCGATTGCCCAGGATCTGGGCATGAAGCCCTTTTCCATTTTTGAATTTGCCCCCCTCGTGGCAATCGCGGCGTTGGTCGCATTGCCCTATGTCTGGCTGGTGATGCCGCGTCTGCTCGGCAATAACGCACCTGAAATCGGTGTTGCCGCAAATGATTATTTTGCCGTGCTGCGTCCGCGCCCGCAATCGGCGGCGTTGGGTCAATTTTGGCGGGAATGGGTGCCGCGTCTTCCCGGTGCGCTGCATTTTGCTGCCCGCGCCGCCCCGATCGCGATTGGCGAACCGCTTGTTGTGCGTGGAAGCTCTGCTGACCTTCGTGAAGCGGCGCGGCTTATGGACGCCGCGCTCGCGCCACATTGGTTGGTAGAGCGGTTGGAGGCCGATGCTCGGCGCCAAGCGCGCGATCTGTTGATCGCTGAATCGGCAGTCCATGCCGATTCGCGGTTGGTCGGACGAAGTTTGCGCACGGCAGGCCTGCGCGACGTTGCAGTCATCGGTCTCAATCCGACGCTGCCACTCGCCGCACCCGACCAGTATTCAGCAACCGACGCGGTGTTGGGCGATGGCGACATTTTGCTCGTGATGGGCACCGAAGCGGCGATCCAGCGGCTGGCCGCCGATGAAGGCTTGCTGTTGCTTGCCGGGGTCGAAGAATTACCACGACGGTCGAAAGCCGCGCTGTCATTAACAATCATGGGCGTCGCAGTGGCGCTGGCAACTTCGGGGCTAGTGCCGATTGCCATTTCGGCCCTGGCCGGGGCGACCGCCATGTTCGTGACGGGCTGTGTGCGCTTTGACCGGGTCGGCCGCGCGCTGTCGGCGCAGGTGATTGTGCTAATCGCCGCCAGCATTGCGCTCGGCGACCTCATCCTCAAAAGCGGCGCGGCAAGCGGCATGGGGGCGGCGCTGGCGTCGGTGCTGCAATATCTTCCGGCCTTTGCGGTGGTGGCCGCCATCATGTTGTTTGTGACGCTGCTGACCAATTTCGCGTCGAACGCCACGGCAGCGGCGGTGGGGACACCGATTGCTTTTGCCTTGGCGCAGCAACTCGGCATGCCCGCCGAGCCGCTGGTGCTCGCGGTGCTGTTCGGTTGCAACCTGTGCTATGCCACCCCGGTCGCCTATCAGACCAATATGTTGATCATGAAGGAAGGCGATTATCATTTTGCCGACTATGTCCGCACCGGCGTGCCGCTGGTGGCGATTATGACCGTGACGCTGTCGGCGCTCCTGAGCTGGCGGTACGGGCTTTAGCTTTCACCGCAGCTCTTTGCGGATCACCAGTTTGAGGCCCGACCAGACCGCATCGACCGCGCAGACTTTGATATCGACCCAACCCTGTGGCAGCGCGACTTCGCGAATGGCGTCTTCGGTGATGTCGGTCGGTTGCTTCGAAGCCCTTTTGGGCCAGCTGACCCACACAAAGCCATTGGGTGCGATGGTGTGGCGCAGCTCGGTCAGCAGCACCGCCAACTGCGCTGCTTCGGTCACGAAGATATGGGCAGCGTCCATTCCTGCGGCGGGTTCGGCGAGCAGCGTGTGTCCGGCGTCGGCAACTTCGGCAGCCACGCTTGCGGGCTGCGCGTGGGTCCACAGGGTCTGTCCGGGTTTCAGCCCCAGCTTTTTGGCAAGTGGAGTTCCGGAATAACCCGCCGTCACCATCGGGTCACCCCTCCATCAATGCCGGGAAAAACCCTTCATGCGCGGTGCGCAGTTCGGCGAGGCTGACCGCGAAATCACCCTCGGGCAGTTCAAAGATAATGCGGTTCTTGATGGTGCGGCCCAGCGGGTCGACCGGCACATCGGCCTTATGTGCTTCGGCCAGAAAGTCGGCGAGGCATGTGTCGCACACAGTAACGAGATACAGGCCCTGATCCTCGCCAAAAAAACTGCCCGCGACACCGAAGGGTTGCTCTTCATTGACCATCACACCGATTTCGCCAGCCAGCGCCATTTCGGCGAGCGCCACCGCAACCCCGCCGTCGGACACATCATGGCAGGCGGTAATCCAGCCCTTGCGGATGCTGGCGCGGATAAAGTCGCCGGTGCGGCGCTCGGCGGCCAGATCAACAGACGGCGGCGGGCCATCCTCGCGGCCATGGCACTCGCGCAGCCACAGCGACTGGCCCAAATGCCCGCCGCGCTCGCCCACCGCGAGCACAATGTCGCCGGTGCGCTTGAAGGCGATGGTGACAGCTTGCCGCCAGTCGGGCATCAAGCCGACGCCGCCAATCGCCGGCGTGGGCAGGATTGCGCTGCCGCCGCCGGTCGCTTTCGATTCATTGTAGAGGCTGACATTGCCCGACACGATCGGAAAATCGAGCGCGCGGCACGCCAGCCCCATGCCCTCCAAGCACCCGACAATCTGCCCCATAATCTCGGGCCGCTGCGGATTGGCGAAGTTCAGACAATTGGTGATGGCGAGCGGCGTCGCGCCGACGGCGGTCAGGTTGCGCCACGCCTCGGCCACCGCTTGTTTGCCGCCCTCGACCGGGTCTGCAAAGCAATAGCGCGGGGTGCAATCCGTTGTCATCGCCAGCGCCTTGTCATGCCCGTGGACTCGCACCACGGCAGCGTCACCGCCCGACAGCGCGACCGTATCGCCACCGACCTGAGCGTCATATTGCTCCCAGATCCAGCGGCGACTGGCGATATCGGGGCTACCCATGAGCTTGAGCAGGTCCGCTGCTGGATCGACGCTTTCGGGCGCATCGGACAGCGCGGCGCGCGGCGGCGTCGGCGCATGCGGGCGGTCATAGAGCGGGGCATCGTCGGCGAGCGGTGCTAGCGGAATGTCACAGACGATTTCGCCCTTATGTTCCAGCACCATCCGCCCGGTGTCGGTGACATGGCCGATGACCGCAAAGTCCAGCTCCCATTTGCGGAAAATCGCCTCGGCGAATGCTTCCTTGCCGGGCTTCAGCACCATCAGCATGCGTTCCTGGCTTTCCGACAGCATCATTTCATAGGCGGTCATGCCGGTTTCGCGCTGCGGCACGTCATCCATTTTGAGGTGGATACCGACCCCGCCTTTCGACGCCATTTCGACCGACGAACTGGTCAGCCCCGCCGCGCCCATATCCTGAATCGCGACAATGGCGTCGGACGCCATCAACTCCAGGCAGGCCTCGATCAGTAATTTTTCGGTGAAAGGATCGCCAACCTGGACCGTCGGGCGCTTTTCCTCGCTGTCCTCGCCAAAGTCAGCTGACGCCATGGTCGCGCCGTGGATGCCGTCGCGGCCCGTCTTGCTGCCGACATAGACGATCGGATTGCCGACGCCGCTGGCCGCGGAATAAAAGATCTTGTCGGTGTCGGCGACGCCGACGGTCATCGCGTTGACCAGGATATTGCCGTCATAGGCGGGGTGGAAATTCACCTCGCCGCCCACGGTGGGCACGCCAACGCAATTGCCATAACCGCCGATGCCGCGCACCACACCGCTGATCAGGTGGCGCATCTTCGGGTGGTCGGGGCGACCAAAACGCAGCGCGTTAAGGTTCGCCACGGGCCGCGCACCCATGGTGAAAACGTCGCGCAAAATGCCGCCGACGCCGGTTGCCGCGCCCTGATAGGGCTCGATATAGCTGGGGTGGTTGTGGCTCTCCATCTTGAAGATTGCCGCTTGCCCGTCGCCAATGTCGATGACGCCCGCATTTTCGCCCGGGCCGCAGATCACCCACGGCGCCTCTGTCGGCAACTTCTTGAGATGAATGCGCGAGCTTTTATAGCTGCAATGCTCGGACCACATGACCGAGAAGATGCCAAGTTCAACAAGGTTGGGCGCGCGCCCAAGCGCGGTAAGGACGCGCGCATATTCTTCCTCGGACAGGCCGTGCTCGGCAACGATGGCGGGGGTGATCTGGCTCATGCGCAGGGCCTTTAGCTTGGCCGTGCGCGGCGCGCTACCCCGCCTTGGGGAAGAATGTCAGCACCGCCCACGCTGCCGTTCCGGCCGCCGTGCCGGTCGCGACCGTGCCCCAAATGATGTCGAGGATGGTGACCTTCAGGCTCCACACCTTGAGTGTCGCATAGTTGGTGAGGTCATAGGTCATATAGCAGAAGAAACCGAATAGTGCGCCGTAGAGGAGCGCGGTTGTCCACTCGCCCGATTTGAGCGCAGGGGCGACCGCAAAAATCTGGATGCCGACCATGTAGAGCGCGTAGAAGACCAGCGCGGGGGCGGGTCGCCAACCCTTCATCAGCATCTCGCCAATCTCGGGGCGATAGACGGTAGGCACCATCTTGCCCAGCCAGACCGCGTCGAGGATGCCGAAGATGATGGCTGTCAGGACATAGGTGACGATCAATTGGGCAGTCATGCTCGGCTTTCTGTTGCGCGCGGCAAACGGCGGTCGGCCCATGCGGCGATTGCGGAAATGATTCCATAGATGGCGAAGACGGTGACCGCCTCGGCGACCCCCGGTTCGGTCGGTTGCGGGCCGAACCAGTTGACGGCCTGCACCAACAGCATCACCGCCGCAAGTACGGCCAGCGCCGCATATCCCGCCCGCGAGGGTCGCCGCGCGCGGATCAGGATGTAAAAGGCGAGCGCTGTGAACCCCAGTTCCAGCGGCATGGCAATGGCGGGATGGTTCCATAGGCCCAGCCCCAGCTTGGGCGGGCTGCCCCACAGCGTGAGGTCGGGAACATGCACCAGCCAGTCGGTGAACCAGTGCGACACCACCACCGCGCCGCCAATCAGCGCGCCGGTGTGGCTTTTAGTGGTGCGCCAGATCAGCGCGGCAAACACCGCTGCAAAGCCCAGGGTCCCGAGAAGGCTGTGCGTATAGGGCATGTGGTACAGGTCCATCGGGTTCATCACGCTGATCCCCGGCGCCAGCCGCAGATGTTCGATGTCCGCCAATACGAAGGCAAAGAAGGCCCAGTCGACCAATTGGCCGGCGATGAACAGCGTCCCCAGCCCGGGTGCTTTCGGGTGCGCGGCGGCGGCCAGCGCGGGGGCCCAGTGACCGATGAACATGGCCGCAGCCTATCGTGCGCCGCCATAACGTCAAGCTTGACCCGGACGCGTCACTGCGGTCAAAGCGGTGCGCGATGAGTGACCCCACCAGCCCCCCGCCCGCGCCTGAAAGCCTGAGCTTCGAAGCCGCGATGGCCGAGCTTGAAACCATCGTCCGGCGGCTGGAGGGCGGCGATGTCAGCCTCGAGGAATCGGTGGCGCTGTATGAACGCGGGCAGGCGCTGCGCCAGCATTGCGAGGCCCGGCTGAAGGCCGCCGAACTGCGCGTCGAACAGGTCAGCGTCGGTTCCGATGGTGCGCCCACGGGCACCGCGCCGTTCGGAGAGGCGCCATGAACCTCACCGCGGTGGCCGACAGCGACCTTTTGGCCGATGCGCTGGCTGACGTCGCCGAGGCGGTCGACCGTTTTTTTGACCAGCGCCTGGCGGTCCCCGGCGACCCGCGTGACAAGCTTTATCTGGCAATGCGCCACGCGGCCATCGGAGGTGGCAAAAGGCTGCGCCCGCTGCTGGTGCGCGCGGCCGCAGATATTTTCCGCGTCGACCGCAATCTGTCTCTGACCGTTGGAGCGGCGGTGGAGGCGATGCATGTCTATTCGCTGATTCATGACGACCTGCCGTGCATGGACGATGATGACCTCAGGCGCGGCAAGCCAACGGTGCACAAGGCATTTGACGAGGCGACGGCGGTGCTGGCGGGCGACTCGCTCCACGCCCTGGCCTTCGAATGGCTCGCGCATCCTGACGCGCATCCCGACCCCTTTGTGCGCGCCGAACTGTTGCTCGAACTGTCGCGTGCCGCTGGCCCGGCGGGCATGGCGGGTGGGCAGATGATGGACTTGGCGGCCGAAAGCGCCAATTTCGACCTCGCTACCGTCAGCCGCCTGCAACAGCTGAAAACCGGTGCGCTCATCGCCTTTTCGGTCGAGGCAGGGGCGATTTTGGGCCGTGTCCCGCACGAAGGCCGCCGCGCGCTGATGGCCTATGCGCGCGATATTGGCCTTGCTTTCCAGATTGCCGACGACATCATGGATGTCGAAGGCGACGAGGCGCTAGCGGGCAAGGCGCTGCACAAGGATGAGGCGGCGGGCAAGGAGACGTTCGTCACTCTGATGGGCCTCGACCGCGCCAAAGCGCAGGCCGACCTCTTGATGCACCAAGCGGTCGCGCATCTGGGCAGCTTCGGCGAAGAGGCCGACTTGCTGCGCGCGATTGCTCGATACGTCGTCGAAAGGGACCATTGATGCGCATCGGCGTCTATCCCGGCACCTTCGACCCGATCACCTTGGGGCATATCGACATTATCCGCCGCGGCGCGAAGCTGGTTGATAAGCTGGTTGTTGGCGTGACCACCAACATCGCCAAAGCGCCCATGTTTGATGATGAAGAACGCTTGGTCATGGTCGAGCGCGAAGTCGCGGCTATTGCGGGCGGCAATATCGAGGTCGTTGGTTTCAATTCGCTGCTGATGGATTTTGCTGATGCACAGGGCGCGTCGGTGGTGATCCGGGGCATCCGCGGTGTCACCGATTTTGAATATGAGTATCAGCTGACCGGTATGAACCGCCAGCTCAATGACCGCGTCGAGACGGTGTTCCTGATGGCCGACGTGGCGCTGCAGCCGATCGCCTCGCGGCTGGTCAAGGAAATAGCGATTTTCGGCGGGGATATTGCGAAGTTTGTAACCCCGGCGGTGCGCGATGCCGTAACCGCAAGGATTGCCGAACGCGGATTGCGCCAAGGCGAATGACGCACACGCTCAATCATTGAGGGTTCAGCTTTTTCCCGCTAGGGACCGCGCACACAGCAGGGTGCGCTTAAGGATCAGGATGTTTTGATGAAGTCTATTGTTTCGCGGATGGCGTATTTGTCCGCTCTGGCGCTCAGCTTTGCTGCCCCTGTCGCCGCGCAGGACGCTGCACCGGCGAGCCCCGCACCTGCCGCTGCACCAACGCTGACGCCCGAGCAATATCTGGGCGTGCCCGAATATATGTTGCACATTGACCTGTCGACTGGTGGGCGGGTCACGGTGCAGCTTTATCCGCACCTTGCGCCAAACCATGTCGCGCGCGTGAAGGAACTGGCGCGCGCCGGTTTCTATGACGGGCTGAAATTCCACCGCGTGATCGACGGCTTTATGGCGCAAACGGGCGATCCCACCGCGACCGGCACGGGCGCGTCGCAGCTGCCTGACCTGGTGGCTGAATTCAACCCTATCCCGCATCTGCGCGGAACATTGTCGATGGCGCGTGCGCAGGACCCCAACAGCGCCAACAGCCAGTTCTTCATCATGTTCCAGCCGCGCTTCAGCCTCGACAAAAATTACACCGCGTTCGGGCGCGTCGTATCGGGCATGCAATATGTCGATGCCATCCAGCGCGGCGAGCCTCCCGAAGTGATGAGCCGCATGGTGCAGGTGTCGGTTGCAGCGGACAATAAGCCGATACCGCCCGCGAGCATGCTGGTGGAGGAAACGGCGCCTGCCGGGGCTGTGCCGTCGATTGCGGAACTGAACGCGCCTGCTGGCTAAGGCAACTGGTTCTGCCACCCCCGTTCGTCTTGAGCTTGTCGAAGGACCGTTCTTTTCTTTGAACAGTTGAAAGACAAGAACGGTGCTTCGACAAGCTCAGCACAGACGGGGTTGGGGATAGGGTGGCATAGATGCGCGTCGACGCCTTTGATTTCACCCTGCCCCCCGAACGGATCGCGCTGCGCCCTGCACGCCCGCGCGATGCGGCGCGGATGTTGCTGGTTGCGGAGGGCAAGCTCGCCGACCATGGCGTGCGCGACCTGCCTTCGCTGCTGCGCGCGGGCGATTGCCTGGTGTTCAATGACACGCGCGTCATCCCTGCGCAGCTCGAAGGCGTGCGCCGCACCTTCAAGGGCGGCGAAGCGAAGATTGGCGTGACGCTGCACAAGCGGCTCGACCTCCGGCGCTGGCAGGCGTTCGTGCGCAACGCCAAGCGCCTCGTTCCCGGTGACCGCATCGAATTTGCGAACGACGTGTCGGCGCTGGCGCAGCAACGGCTGCTCGACGGCAGTTTTCATCTGCGTTTCGACGGCGACGAACCGGTCGAAATCTTGCTCGATCGCGCCGGGCAAATGCCGCTGCCACCCTATATCGCAGGCAAGCGCCCGACCGATGAGGCCGACCGCAGCGATTATCAAACGATGTTTGCCGAAAAGGATGGGGCCGTTGCTGCTCCCACCGCCTCGCTGCATTTTACCCCCGAACTGGTGGCGGCCATCGACGCAGCAGGCATCGGGCGCGAAACGCTGACGCTCCACGTTGGGGCGGGCACTTTTCTGCCGGTGAAGGCCGACAGTACGGACGACCATGTGATGCACGCCGAATGGGGCCTGATCGATACCGCGACCGCCGAGCGACTCAACGCGGTGCGCGCGAGCGGCGGGCGGATTATTGCGGTCGGCACCACGGTGCTGCGCCTGCTGGAAAGCGCCGCTGATGCCGACGGGCGCATTCAGCCGTGGGAAGGCGACACCAGCATCTTCATCACCCCCGGCTACCGCTTTCGCGCCGTCGATGGGCTGATGACCAATTTTCACCTACCCAAATCGACCCTGTTCATGCTGGTGTCGGCGCTTATGGGTTTGGAGACGATGCAGGCGGCCTATGCACACGCCATCGCCCATGAGTATCGCTTCTACAGCTATGGCGATTCGTCCCTGCTGCTGCCATAGCGCGCGGCGATGACTGCCCCCCGTTTCCAATTCACCATTGCGGCCACCGACGGTGCCGCGCGCACAGGTGTCATTGCCATGCAGCGCGGCGAGATTCGCACACCCGCCTTCATGCCGGTCGGCACCGCCGCGACGGTGAAGGCCATGCGTCCCGCCGAGGTGCGCGCGACCGGGGCCGACATCATCCTCGGTAACACCTATCACCTGATGCTGCGTCCTAGCGCTGAGCGGATGGACCGGCTGGGGGGCTTGCACAAATTCATGGGCTGGGACCGGCCGATCCTGACCGACAGCGGCGGTTATCAGGTGATGAGCCTCGCCGCGCTGACGAAGCAGAGCGAGGAGGGGGTGGCGTTCAAAAGCCACCTCGACGGATCGCGCCATATGCTGACCCCTGAACGGTCGATGGAAATCCAGCGCTTGCTGGGCAGCGACATCGTCATGGCGTTCGATGAATGCCCGCCCAACGGCGTGGACCGCGGCCGCGCTGAGGCGAGCATGCTGCGTTCGATGCGCTGGGCACAGCGTTCGCGCGATGGCTTCGACAGCGGCGGCGAGCACGCCGCGCGCGCCGCGCTGTTCGGCATCCAGCAGGGATCGCTCGACGAACGCTTGCGCGCCCATTCGGCCGCTGCGCTGATAGACATCGGTTTCGACGGCTATGCCATCGGCGGCCTTGCTGTAGGCGAGGGACAGGCAGCCATGTTCGGCGTACTCGACTATGCCCCCGGTCAGCTACCTGCCAACAAGCCGCGCTATCTGATGGGCGTGGGCAAGCCCGACGATCTGGTCGGCGCGGTCGCGCGCGGGGTCGATATGTTCGACTGTGTTCTGCCGACCCGCTCGGGCCGCAATGGGCAGGCCTTTACCTGGCATGGACCCGTCAACATCCGCAACGCCAAACATGCCGAGGATCAGCGGCCATTGGACGAAAGCTGCGATTGCCCGGTGTGCACGACGTGGAGCCGCGCCTATCTCCATCACCTCGTCCGCTCGGGCGAGATGTTGGGCGCGATGCTGATGACGCAGCATAATCTGCATTTTTATCAGGCGCTGATGGCGGGGATGCGTAATGCGATTGCGGAAGGCCACTTCGCGGCGTTTCAGGGGCAGTTTGCGGCGCGGTATGACAGGGGTTAGGCAGCTACCAGCAACAGTCTGAACCCCGCCCGATCCTCATTACGCACCAGTTCGGTTCGCAACTGCCGCGACAGCCCTGCGAGCACGCGCACCAGATAGCCTTCGGTCAGCGCGGCGTCGCACGCCGGGTCGGCAAATATCGGGCAGCTCGCCGATAGTTCGACTTGGCCCTCGCGCCGCACCACTGCAATCCTGACCACCGCGCGCGCATCATG
This sequence comes from uncultured Sphingopyxis sp., assembly GCA_964401155.1. Lineage (GTDB taxonomy): Bacteria > Pseudomonadota > Alphaproteobacteria > Sphingomonadales > Sphingomonadaceae > Sphingopyxis. The sequence continues at coordinate 103,384 of CAYNXF010000007.1, read as the reverse complement.
GCGCAGCGCGAGTTCGATAAGTTCGGTCAGCAGGAAGGCGACCGGCAACGCGACATCCTGCATCAATGCAATGTCGGAGGGTACGTCAGCGACCACCGGCGGTCGGTCGGACAGGCCATCGGGATCGCCAAAAATGCCGCTGATATCCTCGACCAGCTGGCGGGCAGCAATGCGGTCGCTACCGTCACCACTGCTGACCAGATGACGGTGAACGCTGGTCAGCGCGTCGACGCGGTGCTGGATGGTGCGAAAGGCGGCCTGTGCATCAGGGGTCGCCGCTCCGCGTCGGTGCAGGTTGAGCAGACTGGCGATGACCTGAAGATTGTTTTTGACCCGGTGGTGGACCTCTCGCGTCAATTTGGCCTGCAGCGCGCGCGCATCGCCCAGCGCGATGCGGTCGGCGGTCAGCCGCTCGGCAGCTTCACCCATGCGTTTGTCGACTTCGAGCATCCAGCGCGGCGGCGGCTCGGCGAAATCCTGAGGACGGTCCTCGGCCAAGTGGCGGACCAGACGCCCAATCGGCCGCAACAGGTGCCGGTCAGCAAACCAGGTCAGGCCGGCCATGACGATCAATGCCACCGCCATCGCGGCGCCCAGCGACATTGCCATCCGGTCGGTGATTGCCTTTTCTAGCAGCACCAGCGTCGCCAGTGGAATCAGGCCAACGGCCGCAAGCGCCAGCAACACCCGCGTGCGCGCAAGGCGCAGCGCGCGGCGGGCAAGAAGCGGGCGTTCGGACATGATGGTTACGCTAGCCGTAACCGCCTCCTCTTGCCAGCGTCGCCGATGCTCCCGATAGTGCCACGATGGTGCAACCAGACCCTGCCGCTGTCAGCGCCCCAGACCGGCTTGGCGCGCTTGCCCGGGCACAGGCGTATGCGCCCTTTCTGGCGCGCCTGATTGCCGACTGGCCCGACGATGTCGCGCGCTTTGTTGCGGATGGTGCCGATATGGCGCTGACGGCACTCGAGCCACCTCAGGCAGGCAGCGACTTGACCGCCGCTGTGCGCCAATGGCGTGGGCGGCACGCGCTGTTGACCGCCCTCGGCGATCTGGCGGGCGAGCATGATGTCGCGGCCACCTGCCGCCATTTGTCGGGCTTTGCCGATGCGGCGTGCGATCTGGCGCTGAACCAAGCCATCATCGAAAGGACGCCCGACGAAGCGCCGCGCGGTCTGGCGGTGATCGCACTGGGCAAGCTGGGCAGCCGCGAACTCAACTATTCCTCCGACATCGATCCTATCTTGATTTTCGACCCCGATAGCTTCCCCCACCGCGCGCGCGACGATGCGAACGAAGCGGCGGTGCGGGTGGCGCGGCGGATGGTCGAACTGCTTTCGGCACGCACCGCCGACGGGCATGTCCTGCGCGTGGACCTGCGGTTGCGTCCGCACCCGGAGGTGACGCCCATCGTGCTGCCGGTCGAGGCAGCGATTTCATACTATGAAAGCCAGGCGCTGCCGTGGGAACAGGCGGCCTTCATTCGCAGCCGCGTTGCGGCTGGCGACCGCGCGCTGGGCGAGCTTTTCTTGCGCGCAATCCAGCCGTTCATCTGGCGCAAGTCGCTTGATTATCGGCAGCTGGGCGAAATTGGTTCGATGACCGACCGGATCCGCGACCATTATTCCGGGGGGCAAGATTTTGGTCCTGGCTTTGACCTGAAACGCGGACGCGGCGGCATACGCGAGATCGAATTTTTCGCGCAGGCGCATCAGCTGATCTACGGAGGGCGCGATACTGCCTTGCGCACTCCGGCCACCATGGATGCGCTGGCGGCACTCGCAGCGGCCGGACGGATCGAAGCAGAGGTCGCGGTGCGGCTGACCGATCATTACCGGCTGCTGCGCCGGATCGAGCACCGTTTGCAGATGGTCGAGGATCAACAAACACACAGCCTGCCGACCAGCGGCAGCGCACTTGACGCAGTGGCGCGGCTGGATGGATTGACCGACGGTGCCTCCCTCTTGGCGTTGCTTGCACCGGCGGTGACCGACGTGGCGGGGGTGTACGACCAGTTGGTCGCGCAGCGCGGGGCCGTGACCGGCTGGCCCCGCGATCCCGGTGCGCTGGCCGATGCGGTCGCGGCGACGGGCTTTGTGCCGGTTGCTGCTGCGCTCGCGCGCATTGCCGAATGGCGCAGCGGGTCGCTGCGGGTGCTGCGCAGCGCGCCTGCGCTTGCGGCATTGGAAAAAATGCTGCCCGATCTGATCGCGGCCTTTGCCGCCGCACCAGATCCTGAAGCCGCGCTGACACGGTTTGACCGGATGATTGTGGGCTTGCCCAGCGCGATCAATTTCTTCCACCTGCTGGCCGCTGAACCGCAGCTTGCCCGTGTGTTGACGCGCACGCTGGTGCTGGCCCCAACACTTGCCGACGCGCTTGGCACGCGGGCCAGCCTGATTGAAGGGCTGATCGATACGCGCGCCTTCGATCCGCCCGCCGGCGCGGACGAACTGATCGCCGAATGGCGCGGACAGCTGGCAGCGCTGGAATATGAAGCGCTGCTCGATACGGTGCGCGACCGGGTGGGCGAGCTGCGCTTTGCCTATGGTGTGCAGCTGGTCGAAGGGACGCGCGACCCTTTGCTGGTGGGGGCTGGCTATGCCGCGCTGGCCGAGGCCGCGCTGACAATTCTGGCCGACGCGACCATTGCAGAATTCCAGCGCACGCACGGGCAAGTTCCCGGCAGCGAGCTGGTGATATTGGCGCTCGGCCGGTTTGGCGGCGGTATGCTGACCCACGCATCTGACCTTGACCTGATTTACCTGTTCACCGGTGATCATCTGGCGGAGTCAGATGGGCCGCGCCCGCTTGGCGCGACGCAATACTATAATCGGCTGGCACAGCGGCTGACCGCTGCACTGTCCGTGCCGACGGCGGCGGGCAAGCTTTATGATGTCGACACGCGGCTGCGCCCGTCGGGGGATCAGGGACCGCTGGTGGTATCGATCGACAGCTTTGCCCGTTACCAGCAAGAGGACGCCTGGGTGTGGGAGCATATGGCACTGCTGCGCGCCAGGCCCGTTTATGGCAGCGCCATGGCGCGAGCGGCGCTGAATGGAATTTTGGCGGCATTGCATCGGCGTCCGCATGATCCGGCGACATTGCGGCGCGAGGCGGCGGCCATGCGCGCCAAGATGGCGGCGCACAAACCTGCCAAAGGGCCGCTTGATGTGAAGGCCGGACCGGGCGGTCTGATTGATCTGGAATTTGCGCTGCAGGTGACACAGTTGCAATCGGGGCAGGGGCTGGACCCCGCCATCGGTCGCGCACTTGCCGCGCTGGCGGCCAAGGGGCAGGTCACGCCGCACATTATCGCGGCTGGATCGCTGCTCACCCGCATGCTCATCCTGCTGCGCCTTGCCGCGCCCGAGGGCGAACCGGCCACCGATGCGGGGCGGTTGATGGTGGCGCGAGGGTGCGGGCTGGAGAGTTGGGCCGCGCTGCTTGCAGCACACGATAGCGCGCGGCAACAGGTGGCGGATTGGTGGGGACGATTCGCGAGAAAGGATGCAGAAAAATGACGATCAAAGTTGGGGACCTCGTGCCCGCCGTGGCCCCGCTCGACGCCGATGGGGCACCGCTGCCGCTGGCTGGGCTCGTCGGCAAGCCGTTTGTTGTCTATTTCTACCCGAAGGCCGACACGCCGGGCTGCACGACCGAGGCCCAGGACTTCACACGCCTCGCCGATGATTTTGCGGCGCACGGGGCACAGGTGATTGCGGTGTCGCGCGACACACCCGCAAAGCTTTGCAAGTTTCGCGACAAATATGGCCTGACCGTGCGTCTTGCCGCCGATGCCGACGAAGCGACCTGCGCGGCGTTCGGCACATGGGTCGAAAAGTCGATGTATGGGCGCAGCTATATGGGCGTCGAACGCTCGACTTTCCTGTTCGGCGCGAATGGACGGCTGGCCGCCGAATGGCGCGGCGTGAAGGTCAAAGGGCACGCTGAAGCGGTGTTAGCGGCGCTCAAGGCGCTCTAACGCTGCGTGGTGCGGCAAACGGGGATTCTTTGGCGGCGAAGCGTTGTGGGTGGGGAAAATCCGGCTGTTTGACGCTCCGTTCATCTGCGGTTCAACGACTCACCGTGCCCCGATGCCGGTTGGGCGCAACTTATTTACACCCGTGTTGCTTGTTAACCCTCCTGCCCGCACAAACGCTTTCAGGTGTTGGGAAAAATCCAGCTTCAGCCACTAAAGGCCGCGATCGGGTGACAGAGAACCCGGGGCAGTCGCAAAGTGACGGGGTCGCATAGAGTGAAAATTTCATCGTTTGTAAAACCGGTGCGCGGCGCGCTTTTGGCCATCGCCGCTTTGTTCATCGGCACCAACCTCTCGGTCGCTTACGCTGCCGACGCTGGCGACATCAGCGTCGATGCTCCCGAAGAAGAATTTGCCAATCAGGCCGCGGCCGACGCCGCCGCAATTCGCGCTGATTATGAGGCCCGTTCAATCTTTCGCGCTTGGCGTCAGCTTGACACTGGCATGACCGGCACCAGCAATGTCGCCGTTCCGTCGCGCAAGCCGATCGATGCAATGAAGCTGTCCTCGGGCTATGGGATGCGCGTGCATCCGGTTACCGGCCGCCTAGCGCGCCACAATGGCATCGATATTCCTGCCCCGCACGGCACCCCCATTTACGCGACCGCCGACGGCGTTGTCGGCCGCGCCCAGCGCCTGGGCGGCTATGGCCTTTACGTCGAGGTCGAGCATGGCAACAATATTCAGACCCGCTATGGCCACATGTCGTCGTTCATTGTCGCCGCCGGCCAGCGGGTGAAGAAGGGCGACATTTTGGGCTATGTTGGCTCGACCGGCCGTTCGACGGGCAACCACCTCCACTATGAAGTCCGGATTGCCGGAACGCCGGTCAATCCCATTCCGTTCGTGGAATCGGGTGAGGCTGCACTTGCCGCACTGGCCGATGCCGATGCGCAGGTGGCGATGGGCGGGCCCGAGTAAGCCCCGCCTGCTGGCGAGGACGAACGGGGCAGCTTCGGCTGCCCTTTTCATTTGCGCCGCGCAGGCTTATCTTGACCCCATGGCTGAAACACTCATCCCGCCCGTGGCCGATCTCACGCTGACCCCCGCCGCCGCTGCGCGCGTGCGCTGGATTGCCGAGCGTAAGGGCGGCGTGCCCGCGATGCTGCGCCTTGCCGTCGACGGTGGCGGCTGTTCGGGTTTTACCTATCGTTTCGAACTGGCGGATGCTGTCGCGGGTGACGATTTGGTCACCGAAACCGATGGCGTGCAGTTAGTGGTCGATGACATCAGCGTTGATCTGGTGCGCGGCTGTACGGTTGATTTCGTCTCCTCGCTCGGCGGTGCCGCGTTTCAGGTCAGCAATCCCAACGCCGCCTCGGGCTGCGGCTGCGGCGCCAGTTTCTCGGTCTGATCCGCCCGCGTGCGCATCGCCACCTTTAACATCAATGGCATCAAGGCGCGCCTCCCGCGCCTAATCGAATGGCTGGATGAAACGCGCCCCGATATCGCCTGCTTGCAAGAACTAAAGTCCAGCGACGACACCATTCCGCGCGGCGAGATCGAGGCGCTCGGCTACGGCGCGCTCTATCACGGGCAAAAGGGCTTCAACGGCGTTGCCATTTTGGCGAAGGATGCCCAGCCCGAACTGGTGATGCAGGGCCTGCCCGGCGATCCCGATGATGAGCAAAGCCGTTATCTTGAAGCCAAAGTCCACGGTGTCCGCGTCGCCAGCATCTACCTGCCCAATGGCAACCCCCAGCCGGGCCCCAAATTTGACTATAAGCTCGCCTGGATGCAGCGGCTGCGCACGCGCGCTGCGGCGATCTGGGCCGAGGAAGTGCCTGCGGTGCTGGCGGGCGACTATAATGTTATCCCGCACGATGATGATGTGTGGGACAGGCGCGCTATGGCGATGGATGCGCTGATGCAGCCCGAATCGCGCGATGCTTATTTCCGGATGCTCGGCGACGGGTGGGCCGATGCACTGCGCAGCCGTAATCCTGCCGGGCATGTCTGGACCTATTGGGATTATCAGGCGGGTGCATGGCAGCGTGACCATGGGTTCCGTATCGACCACCTGCTGCTGTCGCCGGCGCTGGCTGATCGGCTAATCGATGCTGGTGTCGACAAGGATCACCGCGCCCGCGAAAAGGCGAGCGATCACGCGCCGACATGGATCACGCTGCGGTGAGCATCGCCGCGGATGCGCTCGCTGGGGTGCGGCTGTTCGCTGCGTTGACGGATGACGATCGCGCCACGCTGGCAGGGGCAATGGAGCAGCGCCGCTATGCTGACGGCGATGCCTTGATGGTCCAGAATGACCCGGGCGATGGCCTGCATATCGTCATCTGCGGTATCGTGCGCGTTGGGCGACGGCTGCCCGGCGGCGGCTTTGCCGACACGGCCCGGCTGGAGACAGGCAGCTTAGTGGGTGAAATGGCACTGGTGGGGCGCGGAGGCGTCCGCCATGCGACCGTGCTCGCTGAAGGGCCTGTCGAAACCTTGTTTCTGCCTGCCCAAGCGTTCCGCGCGGCATTGGCCCAGCTGCGACCCGCTTCGCTGGCGATGCAGCGCGCATTGGGGGCCGAACTGGCAGTGCGGGTGGTGGCCAAGGCGCGCGATATTGCCGCGACGCTGGCGGCCACACCCATGGCCTTCACCCCGCGCGCCGCGCCGAAACAGCCGCGACCGCAGGCCGAGGCGGGGTTCGATCCGGCTGGGTTCATTGCCAAAATGCCGCTGGGGGCTGGGCTGAGTGCCGATCAGTGCGCGGCGTTGCTGGCGGCGGGCGCGACGCAATCAGCCGCTCGCGGCGAGCGTCTCGAAGGTGGCCGGGTCTGGCTGGTTGCGCGCGGGGCGCTGCGCAACGATTTGCCGCTGCCCGGCGGCGACTATCAGCTTGAGGTCTTGGGGCCGGGGCGGCTGGGGGGCGTGGCAAAGTTGCTTTCCGGAAACAGGGTCGAAGGCGGACTCACCGCGACCGAGGCGAGCTTGCTGATCGGCTGGGATGCAGCGGTCTTGCGCACCATGCTGGCGCGCGATGATGGGCTCGCCATGTCGCTGGGAGCAGCGGTCAACGCCGATCTGGTCGCCAGTCTCGACGCCCTCGACGGCGTGGAAGCGCGCATCGCCGCGATGCAGCGTGCGGCGGCGTCAGAGGTGTAGCGGCAGCACCCGAAAGCGGGGTGTTCCGCTCTCTAGCCACGCATGCACCATCCCATATTCGGGTACCGGCAACCACGCCGCGCTGTTTGACGACAGCGGCTCGGACGCTATCATGATTGCGCGCGGCGCTTGCTCACCCCCAATCATCTGCCACTCGCCGCCGTGCAGCCCATAGTCGCGCCCGGTGGTAAACCACATCGACAGGAAATTGAGGTTTGCTTCGTGCAACTGGTCGGGGTGTCCGGTGCGATAGCGGCCGAAATCGAAGCAATGGCGCAGCCCCAAAATCTGCCGCCCGGTGGTGATGAACAGATTGCACGAGGAAGAGATGGAGATTCCGTGCGCGGCACGCAGCTCGGCCAATACATCGGCTGTCGCCTGCACTGCCGCGACTAATGTGTCACCATCAGGCTCGGCGCGCCAGTCGGGCAATTGCGACAACAGCAGCGCATAAACCCACTCGCTGTCGGTTGATCCGGCGATCTGGGCCACCAGCTCCGGTTTGATATGCTCCACCAGCGCGCGCTTCATCTCGCCGATGCGATAAATATCGCCATTGTGCGCCATCGCCACCGCTGCACCGGGAAATCGGAACGGATGGGTATTCTGCTCGCTGACCTGAACTGCCGTCGAATAGGCAACGCCGCGCACGTGCGCCAGGACACATTCGGCGCGCGCCTTGGCCGCCAGCGATTTCAGATTCGCGTCGAAAATCGGGAGCGACGGCGAGCGATAGCGCCAAGGCTCATCCGGCGCGTGGCTGCGCGCATCCCACGCCATCATCCCGAACCCGGCAAGGTTCAGCATGTGCAGCATCTTGGGCATATAGGCCTGGTTGACTAGGCTGCTGTCAGGTTTGAACAGCAAATCGTCAATCAGCACCGGCTCGCCAAGATAGATGAGCGCGCGGCACATTATCTCTGCCTTTCGGCGGAAGCGGCACTGGCCCATGCCCCCACCCGACCGCCCAGCGATAGCAAATTATGGGCGGTCGGGTGGGGGCGCGGGCCGGTGCTGCCTCGTTTCAGCTCTGCTGAAACAAACATCACAACGTCTTGCCATAGATGCGGTAAACTTTGGCGACGTGGCCGCCTACGGCTTCGCCGACCGAACCCATCGCGGTATTGGATGCCAGCACCCAGCCAAAATCGCCGTGGGTCGCGCCATAGTGGGCCACCGACTCGCGGCGGATAAATTCGATCATCATAAAGGCAAGTTGCCCGGCGATGCGGCTTGACTGCAGTTCCTTGATCACGCCCATCAACGGCACGCGCATCGTTTTGACTTTGGGCCTCCGCAGCCACCACAATAGCCGGGCCCAGTTGAAGGGGAACAGCGACCCGTCGAATTCCTTCAGTTTCTCATTCAGGTCGGGCAGCGTCATCATGAAAGCAACTGGCCGTCCTTCGAGTTCGGCGATCATGATCAGATCCTCGAACACGATGGGTTTCAGCTTTTTGCCGGCATAGGCGACCTCGGCGTCGGTAAAGGGCACAAAGCCCCAATTGTCGCTCCACGCATCGTTGAGGATGCCCAGGATCAGCGCGGCCTCTTGGTCAAACCGGCTTTTGTCGACGCGGCGAATATGGATTTTGGGGTTCTTTTCCCCCATCGCAACGATGCGGTTGGTCAGTTCGGGCAGGCCCGCATCAATGCGCAGTGCGTAATTGTGCAGATCCTGCACCCCGGTATAGCCCGCTGCTTCGACCCACGCTTCATACAGCGGGCTGTGGTGCCCCATCATCACGGTGGGCGGCATGTCATGTCCGCTTATCAGCAAGCCGGGCTCGTCCCACATGGCAAAGCTGATTGGTCCCACCGCGCGCGTCATGCCCTTGGTCAAAAGCCAGCTTTCGGCGGCTGCCAGCAGCGCGGCGGCAACCTCGCCATCTTCCACCTCCAGAAAGCCCCAGAAACCCGTGCCAGGGCCCATGCCCTGTTCAGGCGGCTGCTGGAGCGCCAGCCGGTCGATATGCGCCGAAATTCGCCCAACGGTGCGCTCGCCGCGCCGGGCAAGGAACAATTGCGCTTCGGCGTGGCCGAACCAGGGATTTTTGCGCGGGTTCAGCAGGGCGTGAACTTCGCTCTTGAGGGGCGGTACCCAGGCTGGATCGCCGCGGTTAAGCCGGAACGCCAGATCGACAAATTCGCGCCGGTCGCTTGCGCTTTTGACCGGAACGATGGTGACGGGTTCGTGCATGCAGGCTTTCCCAAAGCGGCAAATTCAATGACTGTCATCGCCAATATTCCAAGTAGTGCGCGGATGCGAGCCGCTTTGTGCCATGTTCCTGCCCCAATATTCTGGTGAAGGGCGCAGCATGTTGATGACCAATCTTGCCCGCGAAGCCACGCCCGAGCCCAGCGCTGCGCCGATTGCCAAGGCAGCGATCAAGGACGACATGGCGATGATCCGCGCCGCGTCCGAACTCACGCGCGACCTGACCAGCGCCAATCCGCGCCTCTATTATGCCGATTTTCTGGCCTCGGCGCTGCTCGGCTATGCCGGTGTTGCTGTGGCAATCATGGCGCAGCCGCTCTGGCTGGCGCTGGCGGGCGCGCTGGTCGCCGTGCTTGCGCTCTACCGCGCGGGCAGCTTCATCCACGAAATTACCCACATCCGTCCCGGTGCGGTACCGGGGTTCCGGCTGGTGTGGAACATTCTCGTCGGCGTGCCGATGTTGGCGCCCAGCTTCATGTACGAAGGCATTCACAGCCTGCACCACAACCGCACCAAATATGGCACGGTCGAAGACCCCGAATATCTGCCGCTGGCGCTAATGAAGCCGTGGACCGTGCCGTTGTTCGTGGTCGCCGCCGCCTTTGCGCCGCTCGCGCTGTTGGTCCGCTACGGCGTGCTGACGCCGTTGTCGCTGCTTATCCGGCCGCTGCGCCGCGTCGTTGTCGCGCGCTATTCGGGCTTGGTCATCAACCCCATGTTCCGGCGCAAACCTCCCGAAGGCGAACTGCGCCGCAATTGGGCGTGGCAGGAAGCAGGGGCGAGCCTGTGGGCGCTGACGCTAATTATGGGTACGGCCACCGGCTTGCTGCCACTTCGCGCGGTGCTGATTTTCCTCGGCATCGTCTCGGCGGCGCTGGTGCTCAACCAGATCCGCACCTTGGTCGCGCATCTGTGGGAAAATGACGGGTCGGTGCTGACGGTGACCGCGCAATTCCTTGACAGCGTCAATGTCCCGCCGCCGGGCTTGCTGCCCGAGTTATGGGCGCCGGTGGGGCTGCGCTATCACGCCATCCACCATCTGCTACCCGGCGTGCCCTATCATCATCTGGCCGAGGCGCACCGCCGGCTGGCGGCGGCGCTGCCCACCGACTCGCAGTATCACAAGGCGAATTATCGCGGCTTGCCGAAACTGGTTACCAAGCTGATGGCAGGCGCGGGCCGCGGCTGACCGCGCAGCGGCGTGCGGCCTTCCCATTGGTCGAACGCAGCAAAGCGCCGGTCGAAGCGTTGAGGTGACCGGCGCTCACGCCGCTAAAGGGCCGCTGACTCTAGATCAGGACATGAATCTATGCGCTTTTTGCTTTGTCTGGCCGCAATAGCTGCGGCCAACCCCGCCGCCGCCAAAGACGCCATCATCATGCCCGAGGACAAAGAATTCCTCGACAGCTGGGGCTTTTCCAGCGCGGTGGTCAGCGGCGATCTGGTCTATGTATCGGGCGTGGTTGCTGGCTTGCGTGAGGGCGAGACGGACCCAGAAGCTGGGTTCGTGCGCGCCTTTGATCGCATTGCCGCAACACTGAAAGCGTCGGGCGCGAGCTGGGACGATGTGGTCGACATGACGACCTATCACACCGACGTTGCGGCGCAGATGGCGGTCTTTCGCCGCGTCAAAGACCGTTATGTCAAGGCACCCTATCCGGCGTGGACGGCGATTGGTATCTCGCGGCTGGTGCCGCCGAACGGGCTGGTGGAAATCAAGGTCGTGGCGCGGCGACGCCCGTGATGCATCATTCCTCGGTGCGGATCAGGATCATCTCGCCGATCAGCAGGAACAACAGGAACGGCCCCCACGCCGCCAGAAACGGCGTGTAGGCGCCCAAATCACCCATCGCGAGCGCGAAATTGTCGGCGACGAAATAGGCAAAGCCCAGCGCCATCCCGATAATCGCGCGTACGAACAATTTGCCCGAACGGGCGAGGCCGAACGCCGCGACCGCGCCCAGCAGCGGCATCAGGATGGACGACAGCGGGCCCGAAATCTTGTGCCACAAAATCGCCTCAAGCGCACCGGTGGGGCGGCCGGCGGCTTTCAGGTCGGCGATGGCGCTGCGCAATTGCCAAAAGGGCAGTGCGTCGCCATCGACATTGGCCAGCGTGAACTGGTCGGGCCGTACCCCACGCGCGGCGGTGATGGTGCCGATGGGCAGGACATTGCCCGACCGGACATGAAAACGGCTCGCGTCGGTCAGCTGCCAACCATCCTGCGTCACGGTGGCGCGCGGAGCGCGCAGGACCGAGGTCAGCGCGCCGCGGCTGCGTTCATAAATGGCGACGCCGGTCAGCACCGTGTTGGCTCCGCGTCCTGCAACGGTACGCGCGTTGATCAGGTCATCACCCTGCCGCGCCCAGACATTGGTGCGCACGCCGCTGTCGCTGGGAATTTCGGCATATTCAATCTTCTGCCAGGCACTGAGCGCGGCGTTGGCGCGCGCGACGATGCGCTCGTTGAAGGTAAAGCTGATGCCCGCGACCAGCAGCGCAGCCAGAAACAGTGGTGCCAGCACCTGATGCGCCGACATACCCGCCGCCTTCATCGCAACCACCTCGCTATTCTGGTTCAAAGTGATGAGGGTGAGGATCGTGCCCAGCAGCACCGAAAAGGGTAGGAAGCGCGCCACAATCTGGGGCAGGCGCAGCCCGATATAGCGCCACACCTCGGCCTCGCCATTGCCTGCGACGGCCAGGATTTTGCCGCTCTCGCCCAAGAGGTCCAGCGTCATCAGCACCAGCACCAGCGCGATCAAGATCGCAAAGCTGCGCACCAGAAACATCTTGCCGACATAGATTGCCATGCGGCGCGACGGGAAAAAACGCAGCTGCTGGATCATGGCGCCGCGACTTGGCGATTGAACAGTGCAACGAGCTTGCGGACCTGCGCGGTGGCCTTGCCGGCAACGCGCTCAAGCGCGCCAATGGGCTGGCCGCCGGGAACGTGTGCGACAGTGTGATACATCCAGATCGCGAGCGCCGCAAACAGCAGGAAGGGCACCCACAGCGCGATCAGCGGATCCACCGCCCCGCGCGCGCCCATCGCTTCGGCATATTCATTGATCTTGTGCTGGGTGACCAGGATGACAATCGACAGGAACACGCCAAGCGACGATGTCGAGCGCTTCGGCGGGATAGCTAGCGCCACCGCCATCAGCGGGATCAGCAGCATCGACACCACCTCGACGATGCGGAAATGGAAATTGGCACGGCTTTCAAGCCGCGTCGCCAGCGATTCGGCGCCGTCATTGCCGACCTTGAGCAGCTCGGGGATAGTGCGTTCGCGGTCGGCATCGCCCCGCATGCGAAACGCCTCAATCTTGGGCAGCGGGATGGGCAGGTCGTGATTGTCGAAGGTCAGCACCCGCGGGCTGTCGAACTTGGGCGATTCATGCACCAACGTGCCGCGCGTCAGGCGCAAGATGATGGTGTCGGGATCGTCGGTGGCCAGGAACTGCCCGCGCGCGGCGGTGGCCGACACCATCTGGCCATCGGGATTGGTCCCGCGCACGAAAATGCCCGACAAATTGCGGCCCTCGTCGCTGCTTTCCTCGACCCGCAGGGTCAGCCTGTCGCCTAAATTGGTGAACTCGCCGACCTTAATCGATGCGCCCAAAGCCCCCGAACGCAGCTCGAAGCGCAGCCCTTCATAGGCATAGCGGGCATAAGGCTGGACAAAGCCGACAATCGCAAGATTCACAAAGGCCAGGGCAATGGCAAAAGCAAAGGGAACGCGCAGCAGCCGCCCAAAGCTCATTCCCACACCGCGCAGCACGTCGAGCTCGCTCGACGTCGCCAGCCTGCGAAACGCGAGCAAAATGCCCAGCATCAACCCGATCGGGATGCCGAGCGAGAGATATTCGGGGATCAGATTGGCAAGCATCCGCCACACGACGCTGACGGGGCCGCCTTCTGACGCCACAAAATCGAACAATCGCAGCATCTTGTCGAGAACCAGCAGCATCGCGGAAAGCACCAGCGTGCCGACCATGGGCAGAAAGATTAGCCTAGCGATGTAGCGGTCAATTGCAGGAATGACGTTCAACTTTCCGACGCCCCATCACCATGATTTGGCCGCAAACAAAGACGATCTGCCACATCGGGGCATAGTCGGCCCAATCCGGCACTTTGCTGGAGCGGGCTATATCCTCTTGGAGTGAGTTGGTCATGTCGAATTTTACACCTGCCGCATTGCTGGGGCTGCTGAGCGCGGGCGCGCTCGCGGTGCCGCTCGCCGCGCAGGCCGCCACCCTTGGCCCGGCAGCGGCGCGCTGCGACGCCAATGCCACCGCCGTGCTGGTCGAAGTCGCTGGATTTAAAGCGCGGTCAGGCACGTTGCGCGTGCAGATTTATGCCGCCAACCCCAAAACCTATCTGGAAAAGCGTCAGTGGCTGGAACGCGTCGAACTGCCGGTCAGCAAATCGGGTACGATGCGGGTGTGCCTGCCAGTGGATAAACCCGGCAGCTACGTCGTCTCGGTGCGCCATGACCTGAACGGCAACGGCAAGTCAGACCGCAGCGATGGCGGCGGCCTGTCCGGCAACCCCGACATGTCGATTTCGGATTTTGTGTTCAAACGCAAACCGGCGCTGGCCAAGACCAGCTTCGCCGTGGGGACTACCACGCGCCGCGTTCCGGTGACGTTGAACTATGTCAACGGCCTTTCGTTTGATCCGGTGAGCTAGGCGTCGATGGCCCGCGTCGCGCTCCTGTCCAACCCGCGATCGACCGGCAACCGGTCGCTGTTGCCGCAGGTGCGCCAATTTTGCGCGGATCACCCTGAAATCTTTCATTATGAGGTGGAGGATGTTGCCCAGATTGCCGAAGCGATGCGCACCATCGCGCTGGTTGCTCCGCGCGTCATTGCCATCAATGGCGGCGACGGCACGGTGCAAGCGGCGCTGACCGAGCTGCACTCGGGCGGATATTTCGGTGGTTCGCCGCCGCCGGTCGCGGTGCTGCCCAACGGCAAGACCAATTTGATCGCGCTCGATCTGGGAGCAGAGGGCGATCCGCTGCGGGCGTTGCAGCGGGTGGTCGATCTTGCTTCTTGTGACCTGGAAAGCCATGTGATCCAGCGCCAGTTGATCGCACTATCATCGGGGTCGGGGCGTCCGGTGCTGGGCATGTTTCTGGGCGGGGCTTATCTGGCCGACGTGATGCTCTATTGCCGCCACAAAATTTACCCGCTGGGACTGCCCAACGGCCTGTCGCACGTGCTCGCTGCGTTGCTCGGGTTGTTCGCGATGTTGTTCGGGCTGGGCGGTGGGCGTTTGCCGCCCAAGCCGTCGCCGCTCAGCGTGTCGCTGGTCCGGCATGGCCAGCTGCAGGGCCGCTTCTCGGTCCTGATCGTCACCACATTGGAAAAACTGCTGCTCAGCGTGCGCACCGGTGATGGCAAGCTGCCCGTTGGCAGCATGCGCCTGCTTGCGGTCGATCGCAGCTTTGGCGCGATGATCCGGCTGATGACCTCGACATGGCGCGGCACGCTCGGCAAGCAGCCGGTGAGCGGCGTCCACCTTGAACATGGCGATGAAATCCGCATCGAGGGCGAGCGGTCGAACGTCATCCTTGATGGCGAGATTTTCGAGGCACGGCACGGGTTGCCCATCATCCTCACCTCGACCCCGCCGGTGCGTTTTCTGCACCTTGCCGCCTGAACCAGCGGCATGGCAACGGACAGCGATCTGGCGCGGCTGGTCGCGGCCGAGCTGGCCGAGCCGGTCGATGCGCGCGTTAGCGCCATGGCCGCCGCTATCGCGGCACAGCACCCCGGAGCGCGCGCGGTGCTCTTTTACGGCAGCTGCCTGCGCGAGGCACAGCTTGATGGATTGATGCTCGATTTTTACCTGATCGTTGCCAACTATCAAACCGCCTATCCGCGCCGCTGGCTCGCGGCCGCCAACCAGTTGATCCCGCCCAATGTGTTTCCGTTCGAACATGGTGGGTTGATTGCCAAATATGCGGTGCTGAGCGAGACCGATTTTCACAGGCTCAATGGCCCGGAGACGCGCAACGTGTCGGTGTGGGCGCGTTTTTCGCAGCCGAGTCGCTTGGTCTGGGCAGCCGACGATGCTGCGCGCCACCACGCCGTCGCCTCGATTTCGCGGGCCGCGCCGACATTGTTGTGGTCCGTTGCGGGTCTGGATCCAGAGGTGTCGAACCCGGGAAAAAACCGCGATGGCGACCCGCTGCGCCAGTGGCGGCGCGGCTATGCAATGACCTATACCGCCGAACTTAGATCCGAACGCAGTGGCCGAGCGACCTCGGTCGTGGACGCCGATCCGGCACGCTATGCGCGTTTCGGCCCGCCGGCCGAGGCCGTGGCATGGAGCTGGAAGCCGACAATAGGGGCGCGTGCACGTTGGCAATGGCGGCGGCGGCAGATCGAAGGCAAAGCGTTGAGTGTGATCCGCCTAGTAAAGGCAGCCTTCACCTATGCTGGTGGCATTGACTATTTGGCGTGGAAGATCAATCGCCACGCTGGTGCCGACATTGCCATCAGCCCGTGGATGCGCCGCTGGCCGCTCGCCGCCGCGCTGGTGCTTGTCCCGCGCCTTATGTGGCGCGGCGCCATTCGCTAGTCCGCCGGCACCGGGCGCCGTGCGGCGTCCTGGATCGCGCTTTCCAGCGCCGCCAGCGTATAGGGTTTACGCAGTACCGGATGGTCGCCAAAGCTTGGCAACTCACCCGCTTCGCCCACAAAGCCGGTGACGAACAGCACCGCAATGTCGGGCCAGCGCGCGGCCAATTGTTCGACCATTTCGGGACCCGTCATTTCGGGCATCAGCACATCGGACAGGATGAGGTCAAATGGCCCGCTGCGCTCCATGATGATCGCCGCCTCGCGCGGGTCCGAACAGGCAAGGGGGCGGTGGCCCAGCTCGGTCACCGCTTCAACTGTGGCGACCAGCACACGGGGATCATCCTCGACCACCAAAATGGTCATGCTGTCGCCGATTGAGGGCAAGGCCAGCTGCACCTCGCCCTGATCAGCGCTAAGCGTGGCGACATCGTGCACCGCCATCGGCAACGACACGGTCACGCTGGTTCCGGTGCCGGGGGTAGAATCCACTTCGATCTCGCCGCCCGAATTGCGCACAAAGGCAAAAACCTGGCTCATCCCCAGCCCCGTACCGCGCCCCGCGCTCTTGGTGGTGAAAAAGGGATCAAACACTCGGTCGAGCACTTCAGGCGTCATCCCGCACCCACTGTCGATGACGGTCAGGCGCAGCTGGATGTCGCCCGTTCCGGGACAGGCAAAACGCGCCGTGGCGATCTCAAGCCGTCCATGGCCTTCCATCGCGTCGCGCGCGTTCACGGCCAGATTGAGCAGGGCATTTTCGAACTGCAACCGGTCGATCCGCGCGCCGGACTGGCCGCAACCGAGGTTCAGCGTCAGTGCAATCCGGTCGCCGATGGTGCGGGCAATCAGATCGGAAAAGCCTCCAATCACATCGTCGATCGCCAATATTTCGGGGCGGGTCGGCTCGGCGCGGGCAAAGGTCAACAGGCGCCGGGTAAGGTCCGAGGCGCGCGCCGCACCATCGAGCGCGCTCGCCATGTGCCGCGCCGCTTTGTCAGGCGCGTCGGTCAACCAGCGCTGCGCCAGTTCGATGCCGCCGACGACCACGGCCAGCATATTGTTGAAATCATGCGCAATGCCCCCGGTCAGCTGACCCACTGCCTCCATTTTTTGCGCCTGACGCAGCTTGGCCTCGGTCGCGGTGCGTTCTTCGATTTCATGGCGCAGCGCCTGGTTAGCGGCGGCCAGCTCGCGGGTGCGCTCATCGACCGCACGTTCCAGCAGCACGGCACGTTCATTGTCGGCGGCGCTTTCGCGCTCGGCCAGACGGCGGTCGCTGCGCGCGCGCAGCACCATGCTGGCCGCCACCGTGCCGCCGATGGCCGCCGCTGCACCCAATAATGTGAAAAACATGATGACCTGGTTAAGCTGAACGCGGTCGCGATTGGCCAGCGCGGTCCGTTCGGCCAGTCGTTCGCGTTCATTGGCAATGATGGCGGTCAGCAGTTTTTCGGGCAGCGCACGGCGGATCTCGGGTGCGGCGGCATAATATTTGGATATCGACGCCAATTCCTGCCGGTAATTGGCGCTCAGCGCGACCGTGCCCAAAATCTCGTTGCGCTCTTCGACTGTGGTGGTCAGCTGCACAACCAGCGCGCGCTGTTCGGGGTCGTCGCGCACCTGTTGGCGCAGGCTGTCAAGGTAGCGCTCGGCCAAACCGAACTGCTGCTGGAAAATCTGGCCATCCTGTCGGTCGAGCCCGACGGCAAAGCGGGCCAATGCCGCTTCGCCGCGCGCTACCGACGCTTCGACCGATTTGGCCAGCGTCATCACGTCGATACTGCGGTTCTGCTGTTCCAGCGAACGGGTGTAATCGGCATTGGCGCGCACCAGCAACAGGATCAGCGCAATCACGGCGCCTGCCATTGCCATCGACAGGATCACCGTGGCCCAGAAGCGCCAGCGCGCCTCGGACGTTCCGGCATCGGCCTTGGTCTGATATGCGTCCACGGCGACCGTTTACCGCATCGCGCGCGCGCGGCCAAGCATCAGCCGATAATGCCGATTTTCTGCCCGGCCCGTTCGAAGCGCGCCAATATTTCGCGCACTTCGTCGGCGCTGTGCTCGGCACAGAGCGAACAACGCAACAAGGTCATTCCTGCAGGTGTCGCGGGCGGGCGCGCCAGATTGACGTACAGCCCCTCGTGCAGCAGCGCTTCCCACATCATTGCGCCGCGTTCCAGATCGGGCATGATGACGGCGATGATTGCGCTTTGCGGTACATCGGTGCCCAACTTGAACCCCAAATCCTTGAGGCCCTTGTGCAATGTGCGGCTGTTTTCCCACAGGTGCGCGCGCTTGTTCGACCCATGCATCAGCTTTTTGATCGACGCGATGCTCGACGCCATCACGCTGGGCGGCAGTGCGGCGGTAAAGACGTAAGGGCGGCACACCAAGCGTAGCACCTCGAACTTGGGGTGGTTCGACACGCAAAATCCGCCAACGGTGCCGACCGATTTCGAAAAAGTGCCGATGATGAAATCGACATCGTCGATGACGCCCTGCTCCTCGGCGACGCCGCGACCATGTTCGCCGATGAAGCCCATCGAATGGGCCTCATCGACCAGCACCATCGCGCCGGCCTCCTTGGACACGCGGATCATTTCCTTGAGCGGCGCGACATCGCCGAGCATCGAATAAACGCCCTCCAGCACCACCAGCTTGCCTGCCTCGGGCGGCAGGCGTTTCAGTCGCTTTTCCAGCGCCTCGACGTCATTGTGGCGGAACGCGACAATCTCGGCGTCGCCCATCTTGCACCCGTCATAGATGCTGGCGTGGCTGTCGATATCCAGGATGACATAGTCGCCCTTGCCCGCCAGCGTGGAAATGATGCCCAGGTTCGCCTGATAGCCGGTAGAAAACACCATGGCATGGTCCATGGCATAAAATTCTTTGAGCGCTTCTTCGACGCCCTTGTGGTCGCGGAAGGTGCCGTTGAGAACGCGGCTGCCGGTCGTGCCGGCGCCATATTCGGCCATCGCTTGCTGCCCCGCGGCGATGACATCATCGTCGAATGTCATCCCCATATAATTATAGGTGCCCAGCAAAATCGTATCGCGCCCGTTGCAGATGGCGCGCGTGGGCGATTTCACTTCGTCCATCACCAGGCTGAACGGGTCGGTGATCCCGGTCGACAGCAGCGCCGCGCGCTGTTCGATGAGGGGGTCGAATTTGGAGAAGAGGTCGGTCATATTTTGTCCCTGAACCGTAGCCCTGAGCCTGTCGAAGGGCGTAGCGCCGGAATGCACCACGGGCTTCGACAAGCTCAGCCCTTCGGTTGAAAATCAGCCCTTGAGCTTGTCCACCGCCGTCACCAGCTGGCCGACGGTTTCAATTTCGGCCTGCATGTTCATGCTGATGATGATGTCGAACGTGTCTTCGACCTCGGCAACGAAATCCATCACGGTCAGGCTGTCCCATTCAAGATCGCCCGCGAAGGTGGTGGCATCGGTCAGCGCGACGCCCTTTTTGTTAAACGGGGTGATCAGGGCATGGATCTGGTCTTGCAATGCGTCGCTCATGATGGCGTCCCGGTGGTTGATACTATGCGGCGCGCTTGCCGCTTCGCCGCGCCAATGGCAAGCATTTGCGGCGGGATTGGGGCCGCATCTTGCCCGCATCCGCCCTGCATGGCATCTCTGCGGCAGGGGGACCACGCATGACAGCACCTGAAGGCGACAAACCAGCCATCAGCTTTCCGCCCAACGCGGTGCATCTGGTGCGCACGACGCAGCAGCTGACGATGCAATTGTCGCAAATGGCCGACCAGAAGGCCTCGATCCTGATGGGTGCGACCTTTGTCGTGTTTACGCTTGCTGTGGGGCAGGCGCGCAGCGGCACATTGGCGCTGCCGCTGGCGATCCTCGCGACCTTCTCGTTTCTGTCGGCGCTGCTCGCGGTATCGGCAGTGCTGCCGCGCGTGGGAAAAGCCCCGCCAGTGGTGTTCCGCGACGGCAAGGATCATAGCAATATCCTGTTCTTCGGCCGCTTTGAACAGATGGATGAGGATGAATTCATTGACGCGGTCAAGGCACGGCTGCGCAACGAGGAGGATATTTACGAAGCGATGCTTCGCGACACCTATCAAAACGGGCTGGTGCTCGCGCGGCGCAAATATCGCTATCTCGCCCGCGCCTATCTGCTGTTCGCGGCGGGACTGACCGTCACCTTTGTGGTGTTCGCAGCCCAGCTGACCGCCGACTGGCTGTTGCCATAAGGTAACATTGCCAGCGCAAAGCGCCGCACCGGCATTGCGGGAGCGTCCCCACATCGCCTAACCGGGACGGCTATGCTGCGCACCTCTGCCTTGGCTGACGACCAGACCGCCCGCCCGTGGCGCGCCGAGGCGCGCTCCACGCTGGCGCTCGGCTGGCCGATTATCCTTACCAACGTCAGCATGGCCAGCATCGGCGCGACCGACGTGTTGATGGTGGGCTGGCTCGGTCCGGCAGAACTGGCGGCGAGCTCGCTGGGGTTCAACCTTGCGATGCTTCTGACCATTTTCGGCATGGGGCTGGTCAACGCCGGATCGCCGATGATGGCGAGCGAGATCGGACGACGCCGCAATTCGGTGCGCGATATCCGCCGCACCTTTCGTCAGACATTATGGCTGGTGGCGATGGTCACGGTGCCGCTGGTGCTGCTGTTGTGGAACACCGGCGCGGTGCTGCTGCTGCTGGGCCAGGACGCACGGCTGGCGCAGCTCGCGCAGGACTATATCCGCGCCTATCTCTGGTCGATCCCGATCTTTCTGGTGACCATGTCGCTGCGCAATTTCCTCTCGGCGCTCGAACGACCGATGTGGTCATTGGTGATCGGGGTCATTGGCGTGCTGGGCAATGTCGTGTTCAACTATGTGCTGATTTTCGGTAAATTGGGCCTGCCGGCCTTTGGCATAGTCGGCGCAGGGCTGGGCAGCGTGCTGACCAACGCGCTGATGCTGGGGCTGATGGTCTGGGTGGTGTCGCGCGACCGCCAGTTCCGGCGCTATCACCTGTTCGGGCGCTGGTGGCGCGCGGACTGGCCGCGGTTCCGGACGCTCACTGCATTGGGCCTGCCGATCGGCGTCAGTCTGGCGCTGGAGGGCGGGGTGTTCATTGCCGCTGTCATGCTGATGGGCTGGATTTCGGTGCAGGCCGTCGCGGCGCACGCGGTCGCCCTGCAGATCGCCAGCCTGACCTTCATGGTGCCAATGGGTCTCGCGCAAGCGGCCACCGTGCGCGTTGGCATCGGCCATGGGCGCCAAGATGCCGACCATATCCGCCGCGCCGGCTGGGTCAGCTTTGTACTTGGCACCGGATTTATGACCGCGACGGCGCTGGTCCTGTGGACGTTTCCGGGCACGCTGGCCGGGCTGTTCATCGACCGCAATGTCGCGGCCAATACCGAAGTCGTTTCGCTCGCGGTCAGCTTCCTGATGGTCGCCGCCTTCTTTCAGATTTTCGACGGCGCCCAGGTGGTGGGCCAGGGGATGCTGCGCGGCCTGCACGACACTTTTGTGCCCATGCTGTTCGCGCTGTTTGGTTACTGGATCATCGGCATCGGCGTCGGCGCCTGGCTGGCCTTCGAAGCGGGCTGGGGCGGCGTCGGTATCTGGACGGGGCTGGCAACGGGGCTAGGCATCGTGGCGGTGTTAATGCTTATCCGGTGGTTGATGCGGGCGCGGTTGGGGTTGGTGCCTGCCGCATCCTAACCGCAGCCATTATCGTTCGGTCACCACAATTTCGACGCGCCGCGCTTGCGCCATGTCAGTGTCGGCGGCGGTGGTTTCCTCCGGCTTGACCAGGTCAATGCGGTCGGCGGGGACACCTTCGGCTTCCAGCGCGGCGGCAACAGCTTGTGCCCGGTTCTTCGACAATTCGGCGTTCAGCGCGGCGTTGCCGGTGGGATCGTTAAAGCCTGACACGGCGAACCGCGCGCCCGGATTGGCTTCGGCATATGCATTGATTGGCGCGACGGCGGCGGCGAAATCGGGGGCGATGTCGGCCTTGCCAGCGTCAAAATAGACCGACACCTTGGGCTTGCCCTCCACCGTCTCACTGACCACGCCTGCGCCTTCGGGGATGGCCGGGGCAACAGGTGCGGGCGCTGGGGTGGGCACGGCGGCCACCGGGGCCGGGGTCGGTGGCGGGGCATCGCCGCGCGAGCCGATATAATTGCCGAGCAGCATGGTGCCGAACACCAGCACCGCCAACCCCCCGGCAACGGCACCAGCAAAACCCAGAAAACCGCCATTGTCGCCATTGCCGGGCAGCGCCGCGGCGGCTGCGCTCCGCCGGGCCGGCTCGGCGGTTTGGGGTGCCGCCTTGGCCGTCATCGGCGTGTTGCGCGTTGGCGGCAGAGGCGATGCAGCCGGGACGGGCGCGGCCAGTGGGGCTGCGGCGCCCACGGCCGTGGCAGCAGCAAGCGAGGCTGCGGGGGCAGAGGCCTTCTTTGCCTTGGTGCTGGTCTTGGCAGGCGTCTTGGCCGGGCTCTTGGCTGGAGTTTTGGCAGCAGTTTTGGCCGGCTTGGCCGCGAAAACCCCTAGCTTGTCGAACGCCTCGGCGAGCAAATAGTAAACCGTCACGCGGTTGCGCGTCGTGTCGCCGCTCATCCGCTTGCCAACCCTGACGATGGCAGCATCGATGATCGCGTCGGGATCAGTCAGCCCCAGCTTTTTGCGGCAATAACCGTCGCGCACGCGGGCCGTTTCCTTGGGGTCGGTGAAGGATACGAGCGAGGAATCGCGCTTCGTCAGGGCGATACCGCAATAGCGCACGATGCCCTTGATGACCGCGTCATCGGCGTCCGGTGCATATCTTTTGACGTCAATTGCCCAATCTTCGGCCACGGCTCGTCTCCCCTTCGGTGCTGCGACTCGTGCCATGCTGGCACGGTGCCATTGCAAGACGAAGAAGCCTATCACGCAGAGGCGCTTAGGCAAGTTGCGCGCCCGGCCAGCGACAACGAACAACATGTGAAATTTTTCGTAGCGCCAGCCTTGACGCTGTCACATAGCCCACCCATATGCCCGCTGTTGGCACTCACCGTGCGTGAGTGCTAACCCCATTTTCAATTGCATTTTTTGGAGGGTAACCCATGCAATTTCGTCCGTTGCACGACCGCGTGCTGGTTCGCCGCATCGAAGCCGAAGAAAAGACGGCTGGCGGCATCATCATCCCCGACACCGCCAAGGAAAAGCCGCAGGAAGGCGAAGTCGTCGCCGTCGGCTCGGGTGCCCGCGCCGATGATGGCAAGGTGACCCCGCTCGACGTCAAATCGGGCGACCGTATCCTGTTCGGCAAATGGTCGGGCACCGAAGTGAAGGTGGATGGCGAAGAGCTGCTCATCATGAAGGAAAGCGACATTCTGGGCATCGTCGGCTGACTTTCCATTGGTTCGTCATGCTGAACTCGTTTCAGCATAACGCGCCACCGTTTGTTATCCTGAAACAAGTTCAGGATGACGAAGGCTTTTGAAATTTGAAAAGGAGCATCCTCATGGCTGCAAAAGACGTAAAATTTGGCCGCGACGCGCGTGAGCGCATCCTGCGCGGCGTCGACACTCTGGCCGACGCGGTCAAGGTGACGCTGGGCCCCAAGGGCCGCAATGTCGTCATCGACAAATCGTTCGGCGCGCCGCGCATCACCAAGGACGGCGTCACCGTCGCCAAGGAAATCGAACTGAAGGACAAGTTCGAAAATATGGGCGCGCAGATGATCCGCGAAGTCGCCTCGAAGGCGAATGACAGCGCGGGCGACGGCACCACCACCGCCACCGTGCTGGCGCAGGCAATTGTCCGCGAAGGCATGAAGTCGGTCGCCGCCGGCATGAACCCGATGGACCTGAAGCGCGGCATCGACCTTGCCGTCACCAAGGTTGTCGAAGACCTGAAGGGTCGTTCGAAGCCGGTCAGCGGCACGGCCGAAATCGCCCAGGTTGGCGTGATCTCGGCCAATGGCGACACCGAAGTCGGTGAGAAGATCGCCGAAGCAATGGAAAAGGTCGGCAAGGAAGGCGTGATCACCGTCGAGGAAGCCAAGGGCCTCGAGTTCGAACTCGACGTCGTTGAAGGCATGCAGTTCGACCGCGGCTATCTGTCGCCCTACTTCATCACCAACGCCGAAAAGATGATCGTCGAACTCGCCGATCCCTATATCCTCATCTTCGAAAAGAAGCTGACCAGCCTGCAGTCGATGCTGCCGATTCTCGAAGCGGTCGTGCAGTCCGGCCGTCCGCTGCTGATCATCGCCGAGGATATCGAAGGCGAAGCGCTCGCGACGCTGGTCGTCAACCGTCTGCGCGGCGGCCTGAAGGTTGCGGCGGTCAAAGCCCCCGGCTTTGGCGATCGTCGCAAGGCGATGCTGCAGGATATCGCGATCCTGACCAAGGGTGAAATGATCAGCGAAGATCTGGGCATCAAGCTGGAAAGCGTCACGCTGAACATGCTGGGCCAAGCCAAGCGCGTTACCATCGACAAGGACAACACCACCATCGTCGATGGCGCCGGTGATGCCGATGCGATCAAGGCGCGCGTCGAACAGATCCGCGCCCAGATCGACACCACCACCAGCGATTATGACCGCGAAAAGCTGCAAGAGCGCCTCGCGAAGCTGGCTGGCGGCGTGGCCGTGATCAAGGTCGGCGGCGCTTCGGAAGTCGAAGTGAAGGAGCGCAAGGACCGCGTCGACGACGCGCTGCACGCGACCCGCGCGGCCGTCGAAGAAGGCATCGTTCCTGGCGGCGGCACCGCTCTGCTGTACGCAACCAAGGCGCTCGAAGGCCTCAAGGGTGCTAACGACGACCAGACCCGCGGTGTCGACATCGTCCGCAAGGCGATCGAAACCCCGCTGCGTCAGATTGCAACCAACGCCGGCGTCGATGGCGCCGTGGTGGCGGGTAATCTGCTGCGCGTCGGCGACGTGACGCAGGGCTTCAACGCGGCAACCGACACCTATGAAAATCTGGTGGCGGCCGGCGTGATCGACCCGACCAAGGTGGTGCGCACCGCGCTGCAGAACGCCGCGTCGGTTGCGGGTCTCTTGATCACCACCGAAGCGACGATTTCGGAACTGCCCGAAGACAAGCCGGCGATGCCCATGGGCGGCGGCGGCATGGGCGGCATGGGCGGCATGGATTTCTAATCCAACCGTTCTGCCAACCGGTCGGAAACAAAGGAAAGGGCCGGGGGGAAACCTCTGGCCCTTTTTTGCATGGCAGCCGCCCCAAGTCACACCCGCTCGTTTTGAGCTTGTCGAACGATTGTCCTTTTCTTCAACAGTCGCCAAAGAAGGACAGTCCTTCGACAAGCTTAGGACGAGCGGTGTTGGTGGGGAGGCGACCGGCTGCCCCTTTACCTCTCGCGCTGCCCGGCACTATGGTGCCATCGGATTTGCAACCGGGGGCATATGTTCAGAAAACTCCTGCTGACCATGGGCATGACCATGGCTGCCGCCACGGCTATCGCCGCCGATCCACCGCCGCTGATCGAAACGAACATGTTTGCCGGCGCGTCCGGTTGGGCAGTGACCCCCGGTACGACGCGGGTCATTGCCGACAGCGTAGGCATTGGTGAGGACTTTGCCGAGCAGCAGGTCCGCTACGTCCGGACCGGAGTGTTTACCGACGATGTGGTGTCGGGCGGATCGCTGGCCAAGCAGGTGATCCCCGCCGGATCGCCTGCATATGCTGTGACCATGGCGGGTTTTGGTGTCGGCTGGTGCTCGCCCGGAGCGGATTTGCGCGATCTGGGCGCGCGGCTGGCGTCGAAGAACAAGGAACGATGCATCTTTGCCAATGGCGAAGGCGGGATGTTCCGCACGCAGGGCTATGATGGAAAAAGCCCCTTTGCCGCATCGGCGATGACTGGCATGTACCGCGTCATCAGCCCGGTCCGCATCACCGAAAAAGCGGTCGATTTCGGTCGCCCCTTTCGGATTGTCGCCACGCTGGCCAAGTTCGGGCCAAAGGAACTGCGCATCGATTACTGGTTCGACGACGGGTCCAACCGGACCCGGCTGGTCAGCCACAAGGTCAAGCCAGCCGCCGATGGCAGTTTCGAGCTGCCGCAGTGGGGCGGGCGGCTGCGGCTGCGGCCCAGCGGCGCACAAATGGCGGTGGAAACGCTGGTGCCGGTTCAGGACAGATTGTCGGACGTGCCCGAACTACGGGGCCATCGCCTGTTTTCCCCGACGATCAACATCATCTTCATCTGAATCTCATCTACGGCCCGTCAGGGCCTGAGCCATGTAGGCGGCGGCTTGGGTATAGACTCGCGCCTTGAGCGCTTCGGTCCGCTCCGCCCCGCTGCTGTCCGGATGCCCGCCAGCAAAGGGCGGCGCCGGATCATATTCCAGCGCGAGCTGGATCATTTGCGCAACCTCTTCGCCCGCCTCGCGCGCGATCAGCGTCAGCGCGAAATCAATGCCGCTGGTCACGCCGCCGGCGGTGATGACATTCCCATCCTCGACCACGCGGCCCGGCGCGTGCACCGCGCCGACCAGCGGCAGCAAGTGGGTATAGGCCCAGTGACAGGTCGCACGCTTGCCCCTCAGCAGCCCCGCCGCGCCCAACAGGAAGGCCCCCGTGCAGACGCTCGTCACCCAGCGCGCGCCGGGGGCCTGGCGCGCAATGAAGGGCACGGCGCCGCCGTCATGCAATGCCTCGCGCACGCCGTGGCCACCGGGCACACAGAGGATGTCGGCCTGCGGGCAGTCGGCAAAGGTGATATTCGGAACCAGCGCGACGTTGCAATCGGTCGGTACCGGTTCAAGGGTTGCGGCGGCGACATGCACCTGTGCACCGGGCAGGCGCGAGAGGAACTGCACCGGCCCCATGAAATCCAGCTGGGTCAGATTGGGAAAGATCGGAAAGACCAGATGGACCGGAGCAGCCATGGTCATTTCCTCGCCATGGCAGGAGTTTCGGCTTCGGGCTTGCCGCGTTCGCTGAGCATCGAAGCGGCATCATCCAAAGCCCGCGCCTCGCCCATGGTCGTGCCACCCGGACCGGGTTGATCATCGACGCTCCCGCACGCGGCGAGCAGCAGAACAACGGCAGAAAGGCGCAACATCGCGTGAACCTAGCGTCCCTTGCTGCAAAGCAAAAGGGGCTGCAAGGCAAAAGGGGCACCGGTTCATCGCCAGCGCCCCGTGATCGCAAAATGGCGCGGCGCCTTACTTCTTGACTTCCGCGGCGGCTTCCTTGGCGGCATCACCCGCGGCGTCGAGCGCGTTGGCGGTGCCTTCCTTGGCGGCGGCACCCGCTTCAGCCGCCGCATCCTTGGCGTCGGCGGCGACTTCACCCGCGGCGGCGGCAGCGGCTTCGGCGCCTTCGGCCATGGCATCGCCTGCGGCTTCGGCACCGGCAGCTGCGTCATCGGCCACGGCTTCGGCGGCTTCGCCGGTCTCTTCTTTTGCCGCTTCCGAACAAGCGGTCAGGCTGAAAGCGGCAGCGGCGAGCGAGGCAAGCATCAATTTGCGCATATCTTTTCTCCCGAATAAGTTAGAATCAAAGAACTAAGGCGACGCCGTGCGCCATGCAAGCCTGTACGCCACGCCAAAACAAAGGGCCGCCTGCTTGCGCAGACGGCCCTGTGGTTGTTCTGCTGCTCCGGCAATGCCGGAAGCAGAGAAAAAGCCTTACTTCTTGGCTTCTTCCATCGCGCCCTTGGCTGCATCGGCAGCTTCGGTAGCAGCCTTGGCGGCTTCGCCAGCCTTGTCGGCGGCTTCGCCAGCGGCAGCGGCAGCGTCGGTCGCGCCTTCGGCCATCGCGTCGCCGGTGGTGGCGGCAGCATCGGCAGCGCCTTCAGCGGCGTCCATGGCGCCTTCAGCGGCGGCTTCTGCGCCTTCAGCAGCAGCTTCGGCGCCAGCAGCGGCGTCGTCAGCAGCCTTTTCGGCGCAAGCGGCGAGACCGAGCGATGCGGCCAGGACCAGCGACATGGTGATCGACTTCTTCATATGGGTGCACCCCTCTTCTCATGGTATGACAGATGTCGCCGGGAGGCTTCCCGACTGCATCGCTGCGTTGGCTAAACGCATGGACGCGCGGGCGCAACGGCAAATTCTTAGGTTGCGGCAAAATCACGGCGAAGTGAAAGAGATCGGCCTAATAGTCCGCGTTGCTTGGGGCTGCTATCGTCATTGACGCCATATAAAGATATCTTTATATGGCTGCCTCGATGGGTCACCAATCGTATCTATTCCACGGGCTTGCCGATCCGACGCGCTTGCGCATCGTTGCGTTGCTGCGGGTCATGGAGCTGGCGATTGGCGAGCTGGCGGTCGTGCTGGAACAAAGCCAGCCGCGCGTATCGCGCCATGTCCGTATATTGGACGACGCCGGGTTGGTGGTGCGTCAGCGCGAGGGCGGCTGGGTATTTCTGCGGCTGGCCAGTGGACCGGGGGTGGATGCTGTGACTGCGCTGCTCGATATCTGGCCAAGCGCAGCCGCCGAAGCGGCGGCAATGGCTGCAGATCGCGAGCGACTGGAATTGGTGCGCGAGGAGCGCGCAGCGGCGGCGCGTCGCTACTTTGCCGACCATGCCGACGAATGGGACGCCATCCGCGCCCGCCACATCGGTGAAGAAGAAGTCGAGGCGGCGATCTTGCGATTGATGCACAACCGCCGCTTGGGCCATCTGCTCGACATTGGCACCGGCACAGGGCGAATGGCCGAAATCTTCGCGCCCACGGCGCGGCGCATCACCGCGCTCGACCGCAGCCCGGAAATGCTGCGAATTGCACGCGCCAAACTCGCCGATCGCGCCATCGCTGCTGATTTGGTGCAGGGCGATTTTGTGGCGCTGCCGCTGGGCGACACGTCGATCGACACGGTGGTGATGCATCAGGTGCTGCATTTCGCGCACGAGCCGCAGCGCGTGATTGCCGAGGCCGCACGCGTCCTGCGCCCCGGCGGTCACCTGCTGATCGTCGATTTCGCGGCGCATGATCAGGAAGATTTGCGCACCCGCGCGGCGCACGCCCGGCTTGGCTTTGCCGATGCCCAGATGCGCGGCTGGTTTGCGTCGTGCGGGCTGGTGATAGAAACCGTGCAAGCGCTGGCGGGTGATCCGCTGACAGTCAAAATCTGGCTGGCAAGGCGGCGCAGTGAAGCAGAACAGGATCAAGGCGGCGCCAGCGCCGTGACAAAAGCAAAAAGGGTTGCCGCATGACGCAGAGTTTCGATCTGGACAGCGAAGCGCGCCGTGCCGCTGCCTCCCCATTGTTCGCCGGGCTACCCGGCGACATCGGGGTCAGCTTCGAGTTTTTCCCGCCCAAGACCGAGCGGATGGAAGAGCAACTATGGGGCGCCTTTGAAACGTTGGCCCCGCTAAACCCCAATTTCGTGTCGGTGACTTATGGCGCGGGTGGCTCGACGCGCGAACGCACCCACGCCACCGTCGCGCGTATTGCACGTGATAGTGACGTTGCTCCTGCCGCTCATCTGACCTGTGTCGAGGCTTCGCGCGGCGACATTGCCGAAGTGGCAGAGGCTTATTGGGCGGCGGGTGTGCGGCATATTGTTGCGCTGCGCGGCGATGTGCCGGGTGGCGGGCCCTTTCGGGCGCACGCCGATGGCTATGCCAGCGCCGCCGAACTGGTGGCAGGTCTCAAGAAAATTGCCGATTTCGACATTTCGGTTGCGGCCTATCCCGAGGTACATCCCGAAGCGGGGTGCGCCGAGGCGGACCTCGACAATCTAAAGCGCAAGCTTGACGCAGGGGCAACCCGCGCAATCACCCAATTTTTCTTTTCGCCCGATGCCTTCCTGCGGTTTCGCGACGCGGCGGCGGCGGCGGGGATCAGCGCGCCGATCATCCCCGGCATCCTGCCCGTGTCGAACGTCTCGCAGACGCGGCGCATGGCCGATATGTGTGGCACCGCGATTCCGGCATGGATGGTTGCCTTGTTCGATGGCCTCGACGATCATCCCGCCGCGCGCCAGTTGGTGGCCGCGACGGTGGCCGCTGAAATGTGCCGCCGCCTGTATGCGGGTGGGGTGCGCGATTTCCATTTCTACACATTGAACCGCGCCGAACTCAGCTATGCCATCTGCCATATGCTGGGCCTACGCCCTGCTAAGGCGCAGCAGGAGGCAGCAGCATGAGCGCGCGCGAAGCTCTGCTGGCGGCGGCGGCGCAGCGTGTATTGCTCACCGACGGCGCATTCGGGACCGAGCTCCAGAATTGGAAGCTGGACGAGGCGGCCTATGCCGGATCGCTGGGACTGACCCACGACCAAAAGGGCAATAACGATATTCTGGCGCTGACCCGGCCCGATGTCGTCGACAGCATCACGCGCGCCTATCTGGCGGCGGGCTCGGACATTGTGTCGACCAACACCTTCAGCGCCAACAGCATCAGCCAGGCCGATTATGGCGCCGAACATCTGGTGCGCGACATCAACCTCGCCTCGGCGCGCATCGCCCGCACCGCCGCCGATGATGCCGCAGCGCGGGACGGCCAGCGCCGTTTTGTCGCCGGGGCGGTCGGCCCGACCAATAAGACGCTGTCGTTGTCTCCCGATGTCAATAACCCGGGCTATCGCGAGATTGACTTTGACCAACTGACTGCCGTCTATCGTGAACAAATCGAGGCGCTAGCCGAGGGCGGGGCCGATTTCATTCTGATTGAAACCGTGTTCGACACGCTGAATGCCAAGGCGGGCATTGCCGCTACCTTGCAGGCGGAAGCGGCGCAGGGCCGCGAATTGCCCATAATGCTGTCGATGACGTTGACCGACCTGTCGGGCCGCAACCTGTCGGGGCATACAGTCGAGGCCTTTTGGTATGCCGTGCGCCATGCGCGTCCGGTGACCATCGGGCTGAATTGTAGTTTCGGTGCCGCGCAGCTGCGCCCGCACGTCCGCACGCTCAGCGCCATCGCCGATACGCTGGTAATGGTCTATCCAAACGCCGGACTGCCCAACGAACTGGGCGCCTATGACGAACTGCCCGATACGACTGCGGCGCTGGTTGGCGAATGGGCCGAAGCGGGTCAGGTCAACATCCTTGGTGGATGCTGCGGCTCGACGCCAGCGCATATTGCGGCGATGGCTGCGATGGCCACAGGCAAACCGCCGCGCATTTTGCCGGACGTGCCGGTGCGCACGCGGCTCGCAGGGCTCGAAGCCTTCACCATGGCCGCATGACCCAATCATCCTCCACCTTTGTCAATATCGGTGAGCGCACGAATGTCACCGGTTCAGCGGCCTTCAAGAAGCTGATCCTGGCGGGTAATTATGCTGCCGCTGTGGAAGTCGCACGCCAGCAGGTCGAAAACGGCGCGCAGATTATCGACGTCAACATGGACGAGGGGCTGCTCGACGCCGTTGAAGCCATGACCACTTTCTTAAAACTCATCGCTGCCGAGCCTGACATTGCGCGCGTGCCGGTGATGATCGATTCTTCCAAATGGGAGGTGATCGAGGCGGGGCTGAAATGCGTTCCTGGCAAACCCATAGTCAATTCGATCAGCATGAAGGAGGGCGAGGACCAGTTTCTCGACCACGCCCGCAAATGCATGGCCTATGGTGCCGCCGTCGTGGTCATGGCGTTCGACGAGACCGGGCAGGCGGATACCGAGGCGCGCAAGGTCGAGATTTGCGAACGCGCCTATAAATTGTTGACCGGCGTCGGTTTCCCGCCCGAGGACATCATCTTCGACCCCAATGTGTTCGCCGTCGCGACGGGGATCGAGGAGCATGACAACTATGCGGTCGATTTCATCAACGCGACGCGCACCATCAAGGCGCGTTGCCCGCACGTCCATATCTCGGGCGGCCTCTCCAATCTGTCGTTCAGTTTTCGCGGTAACGAACCTGTCCGCCGCGCGATGCACAGCGTGTTCCTTTATCACGCTATTCCGGCCGGGATGGACATGGCCATCGTCAACGCCGGCCAGCTCGATGTTTATGACACGATTGATCCGGTGCTGCGCCAGGCGTGCGAGGATGTCATCCTCAACCGCAAGGTGGATGGCGAGGCCGAAAGCCCAACCGAACGGCTGATTGCGCTGGCCGAGAAGTTCCGCGGCACCGACGCGGCGCAGGAAAAGGCCGCCGAGGAATGGCGCGGTTGGGATGTCCACAAGCGGCTGGAACATGCGTTGGTCAAAGGCATCGACGCGCATGTCGTCGCCGACACCGAAGAAGCGCGACTGATCGCCGCCCGGCCCATTGAGGTGATCGAAGGCCCGCTGATGGACGGCATGAACGTCGTCGGTGACCTGTTCGGATCGGGCAAGATGTTCCTGCCACAGGTGGTGAAATCGGCGCGCGTGATGAAGAAAGCCGTCGCGCACCTCATTCCCTTTATCGAAGCGGAAAAGGCCGAAGGCGCCAAGGCCAAGGGCCGCATCATCATGGCAACGGTGAAGGGCGATGTGCACGATATTGGCAAAAATATCGTCGGCGTCGTGCTCCAGTGCAACGGCTACGAGGTGATCGACCTTGGCGTCATGGTGCCATGGTCGAAGATATTGGATGCTGCGAACGAGAATGACGCCGACATGATCGGCCTGTCGGGCCTGATTACACCGTCACTCGATGAAATGGTCACAGTGGCCGAGGAGATGCAGCGCGCTGGGATGACGATCCCGCTGCTCATCGGCGGCGCGACCACGTCAAAGGTGCACACCGCGCTGCGCATCGACCCCGCTTACAACGGCCCCGTGCTACATGTGCTCGACGCCAGCCGCGCGGTCGGGGTGGCAACGGCGCTGGTCAGCGACACCGGGCGCGACGCCTATGTCCGCGGCTATGCCGACGATTATGCGCACATCCGCGAGGTACGCGAAGGCAAGGGGCAGAGCGCGCTGATCAGCATCGAAGATGCGCGCGCCAATGCCTTCATCGCCGACATGCACATTAAACCGCCGCCGCCCGAGCAACCGGGCGTGCATGTGTTTGACGGCTGGGATCTTGCCAACCTGGCGCAGTGCATCGACTGGACGCCCTTTTTCCGTGCTTGGGAACTGCACGGAACCTATCCCGCCATTTTGGACGATGCGGTGGTTGGCGAAAGCGCGCGTGCGCTGTGGGCCGATGCCCAGGCGATGCTGGCACAGATTGTCGAGCAGCAATGGCTCACCGCGCGCGGCGTCGCGGGGCTGTGGCCCTGCCGCCGAGAAGGCGACGATGTGGTGGTGCATCTGGTCGAAAAGGAGGAGCATGTCCGCATCCCCTTCCTGCGCCAACAGATCGCCAAGCGTGAAGGCCGGGCCAACATGTGTCTGGCCGATTTTATCGACCATGACGGTGACTGGATCGGCGGCTTTGCCGTCGGCATCCATGGCATCGAGCCGCATCTGGCGCGCTTTCAGGCCGACAAGGATGATTATTCGGATATTTTGCTGAAAGCCCTGGCGGACCGGCTGGCCGAGGCCTTTGCCGAGCGGCTGCACCAGCATGTGCGCACAATCCTATGGGCCTATGCGCCGGGCGAGCAGCTGACCAACGAGGCGCTGATCAAGGAAGAATATCGCGGCATCCGCCCGGCCCCGGGTTATCCGGCTTGTCCCGATCATAGCCTGAAACCCATATTGTTCGACTTGCTGGGCGCGACGGCCAATGCGGGGCTGACGCTCACCGAGAGCTTTGCGATGTTGCCGACGGCAGCGGTCAGCGGCTTCTACTTCGGGCATCCGCAAGCCGAATATTTCGGCGTCGCGCGCGTGGGCGAAGCGCAACTCACCGACTATGCCGCTCGGCGCGGCGTCGATCTCGATACCGCACGCCGCTGGTTGCGCCCCAATCTGGATTGAACCCAATAAAAAGGCCCGCCGGGGATGGATCCGGCGGGCCTTGCTCCCCCCAGGGAAAGCGGTTGAACGTCAGGCGAAGCGCACGCGCGTCGTCTGGCGGCCCTTGGCACTGCGCAGCGCGCCGCCGATCAGGCCAAAGCCCATAATCATCATTGCCCAGGTGGCGGGCTCGGGGACGACAGCCAGACTGATGTTGTCGACATAGCCGCCCAGCGAGTCATTTCCGCCAACAGCGCGGAAGGTGATGACGTCGCCTGCCTTGGCAGCGAACCTTTTGGTGGCGATTTTGGACCAGCTGGTGGAGCCACCGCCCTGCTGATCGACGGTACCCGGCGGGGTAAACAAAACGCCATTCAGGAGCACTTCAATCCCGTTGGTGCCAAGCGGCTGGTTGGGACGCGGCGAATATAGGAAGCTGAGCTGAAAATATTTGCTCGACGATGTCAGCGTCCGCGACATCGCGCTGTTGCGAAGGCTGTCCAGCTCGACGAAAATCTTACCGCCGTCTGCAAAGGGCAACTTCGCAGGCGCGCCAGCCACATTGTTTTGCAACTCAATGGGGTTAGCAGGCCCCGCCGCTGCGGTGCCGTTTGCATTGGTCGCGGTCCAACCATCTGCCTGCAAATGCGTGCTCCACTGACCGGCACCCGGGGTCACGGGATCATTTACCGCAGGGGTGCGCAGATTGTCGCTAACCGGACGATCTGCTTCAAATGTCGAAGTGAAAATTACAGTCGCGGCCGACGCCGGAACGGCGGCGAGCGCGGCAGCACTCGCAAGCGCCACAAAACCTAATTTTTTCATGTTTTTAATCCCCAATGGAAGAGCGAATCGGTTCTTGTTCGGTTTGCGACCTTCGGCATTTACCTATCAGCAACCATGATTTGTGCAATCATTGCACACGCTTGATGCACGCATTTTCGTCCCGCAATGATACATATTCCGGCGGGCTGACCCTACCCGGCCTTGCCGATCAGCCCCGGCATCCGCTTGAGCAGCGGCGTTACCACGGGCACCGTCAACATCGTGCTGCCCACCGCCATCAGCAGCAGCGCGGTAAAGGCGGTGTTCGAGATGATATCCTTGTCCAGCAAGACATTGGCGAAGATAATCATGATTAGCGCCTTGGTTTGCAGCAGCCAGCCGACCAGCCACGCCTCCCCCTTTTGCCAGCCCAGTACGCGCCCGGCGATGGCAACCCCGCCCAGCTTGCCGACGATGGCCGCCACAAGCAGCAGCGCGGCTGCAGCAAAGACCGCAATACCGCCGCCGTCCCACTGGGTGCGCAGGCCCGTCGAAAGGAAAAAGACCGGCATCATGGTCAGCAGCACGACGCCGCGAAACCGGTCCATGGCCTCATGCCCGAACCACTTGGCATCAAGAACTGTGCCTGCCAGAAACGCGCCGACCATATAGTGGAGCCCCGACCAGTCGCCCGCCAGCCCGCATAGTGCAAGCCAGACCAGCCCCACCGCCCACCGATCTGCTTCGCGCAGGCGCGGCATGAGCCGCCGGATGGCCCAAGCGGCGATGGCAAAGCCGATCAGGAAGACCAGCTGTCGGCCGATGCGCTCCCAATCGAGCAGGATGATTGCCAGCACCGCCCAGATGGCGATATCGTCGAGGCTGGCATAGCGCAGGATGCGCTGACCCAGTGGTGCACGAAGGATTTCCATCTTTTCCATCAGCAGGACGAGGATAGGGATGGCGGTGACGGCGCAGGCCATGCCGATGCCCGCCACCGCTTGCCAGTGAGCGCCCTGCGGCCCGCGCCAGCCCGGCCATTGCAGCAGGAATGCGCCCGCCAGCGATCCCAGCAACAGCGGCACGCCGAGAGCGAGCCCCGCCGTTACACTGGTTTCGCGCCGATGTTGCCACGCTTCGCCCAGTTCGAGTTCAATCCCGGCAACCCAAACGAACAGCATCACCGCCCACCAGGCAACGCCGTTCAGCGCAGTGATGACATCAGGGCGAAAGACAAAATCATAATAGGCCGGAAAGGCCGCGCCCAGCACGCCGGGGCCGAGTAGGATGCCGCCAACAATCTGCACCACCACCAGCGGCGCCCAGTAATCGGTGCGCCCCAGTCGCCACACCAGCCACGGCACGGCAAAGATGATCAGCAATGCGATCAGGTAGATTTCGGTGAGATTCATGCTGGGTCCCTGTTGGCGCAGCCATAACCCATGAAAGGACAATCGCAAGGCAGCACAGCGTTAACCGGCGGCAGTTCTGGCGTCCCGCCGTGGCACGGCGCGCAAATTAACCAGCCTTGCAAACGACCCGGCGGCGAGCGTCTGCTAGCGCAGGTTCATGTCCGGAAATCTACGCCCCCGCCCGCTGACCGCGCTTGCCCTGTTGATCGCGCTGGCCATGGTCATTCCGGCGCAATCGCAAACCAGCGGCGCGCCCTATGTCATTGCCGAAACCGGACAAGGCTTTGGCCGGTTGCAAGAGGCGGTAGACGCGATTGGCGACAGTGCCGGTACAATCCGGATCGCGCCCGGCACGCATCGCGACTGCGCAGTACAGTCGGCGGGCCAGATTGCCTTTGCCGCTGTCGAACCCGGTACTGCCATTTTCGACGGCGTTACTTGCGAAGGCAAGGCAGCACTGGTGCTGCGCGGTGCTGGCGCACGTGTCGAAGGGTTGGTGTTCCAGAATTTGCGGGTGCCCGATGGCAATGGCGCGGGCATCCGGCTGGAGCGCAGCGATCTGGACGTCGTAAACACGCTGTTCCGCAACAGCGAAGAGGGCATCCTGACGCACGACGATCCAGAGGCGACACTGACAATCGACCGCTCAACCTTCTCGCGGCTCGGTCGCTGCGACCGTGGCCTGTCATGCGCACACAGCGTCTATACCGGCATTTGGGGCAAGGTTGTCGTCACCCGCAGCCGCTTCGAAAAGGGCAGCGGCGGTCATTATTTCAAGGCGCGCGCGATTGCGGTCGATATCAGCGACAATAGTTTCGACGACAGCCAAGGGACGGGCACCAACTATCTGATCGACCTGCCCTCGGGCTCGATCGGGCGCATCGCGAACAATCTGCTGGTGCAGGGGCGCAACAAGGAAAATTATTCGGCGCTGATTGCAGTGGCGGCGGAGGAGCGCAAGAACCCGTCAGCGGGTCTGGTGGTGCAAGGCAACCGCGCGACCCATCCCGCCGACCTTGGCCGCCGCACCGTGTTCGTGGCTGACTGGAGCGGCGAGGCGCTGGCGCTTGGGGCGAATGATTTGCAAACGGGCCTGGTGCGCTTCGAGCGGCGTTGAATTCAACCTTCATTCCCGTTCGTGTCGAGCGAAGTCGAGACACGCCACGACATGGCGCAGTGCTGCGGGGCCTCTCGACTTCGCTCGAGGCGAACGGATATGGCTGGAACAGCCTCAGGCCTCGCCGCGTGTTTCGATCAGCGATGCGGCCAGCGCTTCGGCAGGCGATTTTCCACCCCAAAGGATGAACTGAAACACCGGATAAAAACGCTCGCATTCGTCAATCGCGGTTTCGATCAATGTTTCGGCGGCATCAAGCCCCAGCGCGCCGTCGCTGCCGACGAGCAGGCCATGACGATAGAGGATTGTCCCGCTGTTCGACCACAGCTCGAAATGGCCCAGCCACAATTGTTCGTTGATCAGCGCCAGCGCCTCATGCGTGACGCCTTTCTGGTCCTCGACCACGCGAATGTCCGGAAAGGCGAGCAACTGGATTACCCGGTCCTCGCCGCGCCACACCGCGCGCAGCTCGTAATTGGTCCAGCTCCCTTGCACCGTGGCGACAATTTCGTCCTCGCTGACCATTTCGTGCGGCCAGCCATGCGCCTCGAAATAGGCGCTGATCATGTCAATCGGCGCGGCTTCCTGTTCGTCGTCGTCGTAGATATTGTCGCTCATCACCTCGCCGCTTTAGCGGGCAGGGCCGGGGAAGGCGAGTCAATCAGTCCTTGGGCTTGGCGGCACGCTTCGGCGCGGCGAGCTTGGCAGCTGCAGATTCGCCCTGCAGCGCGTCGAGCCGCTGTTTCAGCGCCTCGGCTTCGGCGCGCGCGGTGGCGGCCATTTGTTTGACGGCTTCAAATTCTTCGCGGCTGACAAAGTCCATGCGGCCGATCCACTCCTTGGCGCGCTCGCGCATTGCCGCCTCAGCCTCGCGGCCCGCCCCGGCCACGGTGCCGGCGACGCCGTTCATCACGCGCGCCAGATCGTCGAAAAAGCGGTTCTCACTTTGCATGGGTCATTCCTCTGCCGGTTGAAGCGGACTGGTATTGATTTGGGAGCGCGCGGCGGCCGGCGCAAGGGTTTCGGCCTCTGGATTGAGCTGGTCGAACGCGAAATTCAGCATGGCAGCAAAGCTGATCCAGCACAGATATGGCACGAGCAGCCACGCGGCGATGCTGCGAATGCGGCCGAAGGCAAAGGCGGTGGCAATCGTCACCGCAATCATGAACAAAATCAGATAGAAGGCCGCTGTTATCTGGTGCGCAGCAAAGAAGAGCGGCGACCAGGCCAGATTGGCGAGGTATGCGGCGGCGAACAGCGCCAGCGCCGCCCCGCGCCCCTGCGCCCCGCGCGCGTTCAGGATCATCGCTAGCGCCAGCCCGAGCAGCGCGTAGAGGACGGGCCAGACCACCCCGAACGCCCACCCCGGCGGCATGAAATCGGGGATGACCAGCGCGTCGAACCAGCGATTGCCAAAACCGCTGTTTGAAAGGAGGCCCGACAGGCTGCCGAGCAGCACCGTCGCAGGCACCGTCACCAGCGCCCAGCGGACGAAGGACATGCGCAACTGGTCCGGAGTGGCGAGTTCGGTCATGCTTAGCCTTTTTAAACAGGTCGGTGCGTTCAAAACCGTCGTGCTGAGCTTGTCAAAGCACGTCCAGCTTTTGCCACGCCCTTCGACAAGCTCAGGGCTTCGGTCAAGGGTTATGCCGCGTTCGTCGCCGCCACCAGAAACTCTACATTGCCTTCAGGCCCGGTGATCGGGCTAGTCATCAATGCATCAACACGCCAGTCGATGCCAGCCAGCCACGCCCGCACTTCGGCGCAGACGCGGTCGTGCACAGCGCTGTCGCGAACCACCCCTTTTTTGCCGATTTCGTGCCGCTCGGCCTCGAACTGCGGCTTGATCAGCGCGATCAGCCGCGCGCCCGCTTTGGCAAAGCCCAGCGGGACGGGCAGTACCTTGGCAAGGCTGATGAAGCTTGCGTCACACACAATCAGGTCGATGGCTTCAGGAATATGGACGGGCGTCAAGATTCGCGCGCTGGTCTGTTCGAGCACTACGACGCGGCCATCTTTGCGCAATTTCCACGCCAGCTGGTTGGTGCCCGAATCAACCGCATAAACCCTTGCAGCGCCGCGCGTCAGCAGCACATCGGTAAAGCCGCCGGTCGAGCTGCCGACGTCGATGGCCACAGCATTGGTGACATCCCATCCCAGTTCGGCAAGCGCATGATCGAGCTTCAGCCCGCCGCGCGAGACCCAGGGGTGATCGCGGCCTTTCAGGGTCAGGACCGTATCAGGAGGCAATTGTTGTCCCGCCTTGTCGACCTTGCGGTCGCCGACGAAGACTAGACCTGCGAGGATCAATGCCTGAGCGCGTGCGCGGCTGTCGGCATAGCCCTGCTCGACCAACAACTGGTCGGCGCGGGCTTTCACTTGGCCTCGGCCCGCTCGATCAAGGCGTCAGGCGTCAAGATCTGCGGCAACACCTCCGGCTGATCTTCGCCGGGCGCGTACCAGAGATACAGCGGCAGGCTGTTGCGTCCCTGCGCGGCCAGCGCCCGTGTGATGGTAGGGTCGCCGTTCGTCCAATCGCCGGTCAGCTGCAGCACCCCCGCCTTGTCGAACGCCGCCTGCACCTCGGCACGGCCGATGCTGGTTTGTTCATTGACCTTGCAGGTGATGCACCAGTCGGCGGTGAAATTGACAAACACCGGTTTGCCCGACGCGCGAGCAGCGGCGAATGCTTCTGGCGACCACGCCGATGATGCCTTGGCGGCAATGGCAGCGGGGTCATGGCGTGCGGTCCCGACCTGCTGCCAGAGCAGCCACGCCAGCGCCAACGCCGTAATCGCCATCGGCAGCGCCAGCCACTTGCGGAAAGTGGCCATCCACGCGCCGGGCTTTGGCAGGCGGCGGCGCAGTGCGGGCGAGTAAGCGATGGCGACGAAGGGGAGGGCAAGGCCCAGTCCTAGGCCACCGAAAATCGGCAGCGCAGCGGCGGCGGGCAACGCCAGCGTCGCGCCCAGCGCCGCACCCATGAAGGGCCCGCTGCACGGCGTCGCGACAAAGGCCGCGAGCGCGCCGGTGGCAAAGCCGCCTTTTGCTCCGCCTGCGCGCGTCAGCGCATCACCGCCGCCGAAGCTCGGCAGTTCAAACAGCCCGAGCAAATTGGCCGTGATGGCAAGCGTCAGCAGCAACAACGCGCCCACACTCCATGGATTTTGCAACTGGAATGCCCAGCCAATCTCGGCCCCGCCTGCGCGCAGCGCGAGTAGCAGTCCGCCGAGCAACAGCGCGACTGCGACCGCACCCGCCGCATAGGCCAACGCCTCGACTTTAGCCTCGCGCGCATCGCCGCCAGCGCGGGCCAGACTCAGTGCCTTCAGGCTGAGGATCGGAAACACGCACGGCATCAGATTGAGCAGCAACCCGCCCAGTATTGCCCCGCCCAACGCCCAGCCGAACAGGCTCCAGTCAATGCCGCCTGATGCCATCATCAGTGGTTGGCCCGCCGCTGGCACCGCACCGGGGGTGAGTTTAACTTCGAGTCCGCGTGCGCCTTGCAACCGCAGCAGCGCTTCAGCGCGTCCAGCCGCATCCCCTTTCACCGCCGCTTCGATGATCAGCCAGTCACCGTTGCGGCTGAAGCTTTGCGGTGCGCCATAGTCGATCAGCTTGGTCGTCGCGACGAACAGATGCGGGTCGCTGATCGCCACGCCTTCCGGGATTGGCAGGCCAATTCGCAGCGTATCGCCCCGGCGCTCCCACCGTCCGTTGCGGTCGAGCAACGGTGGCAGCGCCGCGCGCCAGGCGTCGAAGCGTCCATCGGCCTTGACCGCTGCACCTGGCAGCCCTGCGGTCAACTTGACCGCGATGACGGCTTCTTCCGGCACGCACACCTCGTCGGTGCATGCCAGCCAGAGTGCCTTGCCACTGAAGCTGAGATCGGTCCCCGGTGCAACATTGTCCGCCACTTGCACCCGCGCGAGCAGCGCATAGGGTTGTTTGTAGACATGGTTCATCAGCCCGAACAATACGAGTGGCTCGGGCACTGGATAATCAAAAGCTCCTACCGTCACGCCGTCGGGCAAATCCCATTCGATTTGCAACCCAAACCCGGCATCGCCGCCGTTTTTCCAATAGCCGTG
The DNA here is from genome assembly GCA_964401155.1 of uncultured Sphingopyxis sp. GTDB lineage: Bacteria > Pseudomonadota > Alphaproteobacteria > Sphingomonadales > Sphingomonadaceae > Sphingopyxis. The sequence continues at coordinate 62,313 of CAYNXF010000007.1, read as the reverse complement.
CCATCCGGGCTTGGGCGTCATCAGCAGCGCGAGGGTCGTCGTGCCGCCGGGCCCGGGAGTGCTGTGTTCGGCGATCAGCTGCGGGCTAATGTTGGTCGGAAGTGGTGCCTGCGCGATGGCTGGTGCAGCGAAAATCGCGGCAAACCACAGCAGGATCAGACGCAGCAGAGGGAAGCGGGGATTGGTCATCATCGTGCAGTTCTTGCCCTATAGTCCAGTTTGCAGCAGAGCATAGCCACCCTCTTTGTCACTTCCGCGCAGGCGGGAAATCATCACCGGAGCGTACGGCATGGTACATCGGCCAATTTCATCAGCAACACGTCGGCAATGGATCACCGCCTTTGCGGGGACGACGAGGGCAATGGCAGCCTTCGCCGCCTTATTCTTGTCAGCTATTGCTGTTGCCCAGCCCCAACCCGCGCCCAAGCTGATCGTCGTCATCGCCGTCGACCAATTGTCTGCCGACTTGTTCGCCGAATATCGCGGGCTGGTTACTGGCGGGCTCGCGCGCCTGTCGCAAGGCGTGGTATTTCCTTCGGGCTATCAAGCGCACGCGGCAAGCGAGACCTGCCCCGGCCATTCGACGATTTTGACCGGCGCGCATCCGGCGCGGACCGGCATTGTCGCCAACCATTGGGCTGATCCGGCGCTCGGGCGCGAGGATAAACGGGTTTACTGCGCCGAAGATCCGGCGGCTCCCGGCACCAATTCAAACCAATATGCACCGTCGGTTACCCATTTGCTCGTGCCGACGCTGGGCGACCTGATGAAGGCCCGCAGTCCATCAGCGCGCGTGGTGGCTGTGGCAGGCAAGGATCGCGCCGCCATCATGATGGCGGGCAAAGCGGCCGACGAAGTGCTATGGATTGATGCCAAGGGGCTGACCAGCTATCGCGGCACGCCGCTGTCCCCTACCGCGCAGGCCGCGGGCTCCGCCATAGCGAGCGCCATCAACAGCGCGCGACCGCCGCTGGACCTTCCCATTGCCTGTGCGACACGCGACGTCGCGATCCCGATCGGTGCCGTCAAGCAGGTCGGCACCGGACGCATGGCGCGCGCTGGCGGCAATGTACGCAGCTTTCTGACCACGCCCGAGGCCGACGGCGCGGTGCTCGCGGCCGGCGCGGCGCTGCGCGCGGCAAACCGCATGGGCGAGGGCAACGGCACCGATCTGCTGATCCTCGGCCTGTCGGCAACCGACTATGTCGGACATAGCTACGGCACCGGCGGCAGCGAAATGTGCCTGCAAATCCTGTCGCTCGACCGCGAGCTCGGAGATTTCTTTGCGCGTATGGACGCGACCGGGATCGACTATGCCGTCGTGCTCACCGCCGACCATGGCGGGCACGATATCCCGGAACGCAACCGCCAGAATGCGTTGCCAATGGCCGAGCGGATCGACAGCGCTTTCTCGCTCGGCACGCTGGGCGATGCAGTGGCAGATGAACTCGCCTTGCCCAAGCCGCTGTTTCTGGCCGAAGGCAGCGACCTTTATCTCAACCGTGCGCTCACCCCGGTGCAGCGCACCCGTGCCGAAGCGGCGATTGTCGCACGGCTGACCGGGCACCGCCAGGTTGCGGCGGCGGTGACACGCGCGCGGCTTACCGCCATGCCGCTGCCCACCGGCAACCCGCTGAACTGGAGCATTGAACAGCGGCTGCGTGCTTCGTTCCACCCGCAGCGCTCGGGCGACATATTGTTCGCGCTGCATCCCGATGTCACGCCCATCACCGATGCCGATGCGGCCAACCCCGGTCGTTATGTCGCCACCCACGGATCGGTGTGGGACTATGACCGGCGCGTTCCGATGCTGTTCTGGCGGAAGGGGCTGGCCGGGTTCGAACAGCCGGGTCCGGTGATGACGGTTGATATCCTGCCGACGCTGGCCGCTTTGATAGGGTTGCCGATCGCTTCTGCCCAAATCGATGGGCGCTGCCTTGATTTGGTTAGCGGCCCGGCAACCAGTTGCCCCTGACGACATCATCGTCTAGCGGAGCGCGCTATGGCGACATCTTTGGGGACATTTACCGGCAGGCTGCTGCTGGTCGGCTGCGGCAATATGGCGGGCGCAATGCTGACGCGCTGGATTTCCGCCGGGCTTAATCCGGCGCGGGTGCAGGTGGTCGATCCGGCCCCGGCATCGCTGCCCGCCGGAATCGCCGCGCATGCCAGCATGGCCGACTGGGCGGCGAGCGGCGCGCGTGCGCAGTGGGTGATGCTAGGGGTCAAGCCGCAACAGCTGGGCGAGATTGGCGTGGAGGTCGAACCGTTCGTCGGCGAGGACACGCGGCTTCTGTCGATTCTTGCAGGCGTTTCTCTCGCCGATCTGGCGCAGCGGTTTCCGGCGGCCAAGGCGCACGTCCGCATCCTGCCCAACTTGCCAGCGCGCATCGGCGCAGGGGTAACGGCGGTGGCGGCGACCGGCACCGACTCCAGCGATGATGCGCTGATCGACGCGCTGCTCACCCCGCTGGGCAGCGTGCTGCGGCTCGCCGACGATAGCCAGATGGACCTCGTTACCGCCTTCACCGGCAGCGGCCCGGCCTTCATTCTGCGGCTGATCGAGGCCTATGCAGCGGCGGGCGAGCGACTGGGATTCACCTCTCACGAGGCGCTTGCCCTTGCTTCGGCGACTTTTGGCGGCGCGACGGCTTGGCTCGCCAGCAGCGGTGAAATCCCTGCTACGCTGGTGGCGCAGGTCGCCAGCAAGGGCGGGACGACACAGGCGGGCCTCGACGTGCTCGACGCCGATGGGCGATTGGTCGCGCTGATGACCGAAGTGCTCCGCGCTGCACGCGACCGAGGCCGCGAACTGGCCGATATCGCGCGGGGCTAAGCTTCCCCCAGCCCCGCTACCCGGCCCCGCTCGCGCGCCGGGATCAGCGCCTCGCTCACCCGCCAGAAACCCGTCACCGCCTCTTGCCCGGCGGCGGAATAGGCGCGGCCCATGGCATCGCACAGCGGTGCGAACAGCGCGGCCTCCAGCGCTTTGCCCGCTTCGGTCAGGCGCAGCTCCTTTTGCCGCCGGTCGCGATTGCCGGGGCGGGTGACGACCAGCCCGCGGGCCTCCAGAGGCTTGAGCGCGCGGCCCAGCGATTGTTTGGTGATGCCCAGCAGCGCCAAAAGCTCGCTTACCGTCAACCCCGGCTGGCGCGCGATGAAATAAAGCGCGCGATACTCGGCGCGGCCGAGCCCCGCTTCGGCAAGCGCCGCGTCGATGGCGCGCCAGAAATGGCTATGGCCAAAGAACAGCAGCTCGATTCCGCGCCGCACCTCCGCCTCGCGTAAGAAAAGAGCAGAGGCTGCGGGCGTTTGCGCAAGATAATTTTCGTCGCTCATTGCGGCTAAAGTTGCGCGGCCCGTCTTCCTTTGGCAAGAGCGCGCTTCCCTGCCTCCGAAAGCCAAACCATGACCGCCTTTCTGCACGATCCGCACCCCAATCCGACGCCTGCTGAACGGCGCGCGGCGCTGGTGGCCGATCCGCAGTTTGGGCGCGTGTTCACCGACCATATGGTCAGCGTGCGGTTCAAGGAGGGGCAAGGCTGGCACGATGCGCGGTTGATGCCGCGCGGGCCGCTGACGCTCGATCCGGCGACAGCGGTGCTGCATTATGCGCAGGAAATTTTCGAAGGATTGAAAGCCTATAGGCTCGACAGCGGTGAAATGGCGCTGTTCCGTGCCGACGCCAACGCTGCGCGCTTCAACGCCAGCGCACGCCGGATGGCGATGGCCGAGCTGCCCGAAGGCTTGTTCGTCGATGCGTGCAAGGAACTGATCCGCGCCGATGCCGACTGGTTTCCGGCGGCCGAGGGCGGCTCGCTCTATCTGCGTCCCTTCATGTATGCCAGCGAGGCCTTTCTGGGGGTCAAGCCGTCGGCCGAATATCATTTCCTCGTCATCGCCTCGCCGGTGGGCAATTATTTCAAATCGGGCGCGCCGGCGGTGTCGCTTTGGGTGTCCGAAGATTTCACCCGCGCCGCGCCGGGCGGGACCGGGGCAGCCAAATGCGGCGGCAATTATGCCGCCAGCCTGGCCGCGCAGAGCGAGGCCATTGCCAAGGGATTTGACCAGGTCGTGTTCCTCGACGCCGCCGAGCGGCGCTGGATCGAGGAACTGGGCGGCATGAACCTGTTCTTCGTGTTCGCCGACGGGCGGCTGGTCACGCCGCCGCTGACCGGGACGATCCTGCCCGGCATCACGCGCGACGCGTTGATGACGCTGGCGCGCGATGCGGGGCTGACGGTCGAGGAACGGCCCTATGCCATCGACCAGTGGCAGGCCGATAGCGAGAGCGGGCGGCTGACCGAAACCTTTGCGTGCGGCACCGCCGCGGTGGTGACGCCGGTGGGCAAGGTGACGCGCGGCGATGCCAGTTTCACCATCGGCGCGGGCGGGCCGGGGCAGGTGACCGCGATGCTGAAGGACAAACTCGTCGCCATCCAGCGCGGCCGCGCGGCGGACCCGCATGGCTGGGTGCAACGCGTTTAGCGAGCGCTTGCCATCCCCGCGCCCCGCGCTATAGCGCAGCCCAGTCCGGCCGATGGGGCGTAGCCAAGCGGTAAGGCAGCGGTTTTTGGTACCGCCATGCGGAGGTTCGAATCCTCCCGCCCCAGCCAGGACGCGCCCTTTACCAAATCGCCCGGAAAACTGCGCAACTTCACACACTATTGCCGTGGTCCAGCGGCGCGCCTCCGCCGCGCAAAGTCCACGAAGTCCACTATGCCATACGAAAAAGCAAAGAGCCGCGGCGCCGCGCACGGGTAGCGCGACGCGAAGGGCGCGCACAATGAAGAGGACGAAGGCGGCAACCATCGCCGAGGTTAAGGCAGATTGCGCGCGTGTAGGACAACGAAAAATGGGGTTTTCCCGTCACGCCCTTTGCGCTACGTTACATGTAACGGAGATAGCTATGGGCGTACATGAACGCATGACTGGAGCCGAGCGCGTGGCCAAGCGCCGTGCGGCGCTGCGGGCGAAGGGGTTGAAGCCCAGGCAATTCTGGCTGCCGGACCTGACGAATGCCAAGGTGCGGGCCGGGCTGGCGCAGGAGGCCAAGCATATCCACAGGCTAGATGCGGCGTCGGATGTGGGCGCGTTCCTCGAATCCATCCGTGCCGAAAATTGGGCCGATGAGCCCGATTATGATTGGGGGCCAGACGGCCCGCCCAATTCACCGGAGCCCGGCGCAGTCCGCCCGGAATGAAGCGCGGCGAGATTTGGACGGTGTCGGGCGGGGCCGGCTATGCCGGAAAGCCGCGCCCCGCGCTGATCGTTCAGGCTAACTGGCTGACTGCCGAGGTGGAATCGGTGCTGGTCTGCGGCATCACTTCGCTGGTGCAGGACAACATGTTGTCGCGCCCGGCGCTGGCACCGAACGCCGACAACGGTCTGCGCGGGCCGTCGCAGGTGATGGCCGACAAAATCATCGCGGTACCGCGCGACAAATTGGGGATGCGGATTGGCGCGCTTTCGGGGGCGGATATGGTGCGGGTGGAGCAGGCGATGTTGTTGGTGCTGGGGTTTGCGGGGTAAGAGGTTGCGTGTCCGGGATAACATGTTTGACTCACGCTATGGCGCGAAGACGAGATGGGGTGGCAACGGTTGAAGACTTGCGTAGGGAACATTCTATTGCGCGTCTCCTCAAAGACCGAAAGTTAGGCTTAGTGAAAGTCGATAAAACTAAAGTTGATAGCGTCAATGACTGCCTTCCGAAAAGATCCAATTGCACGATTGAGGCGCATAAGCAGCGCGGACTTACTTGGCCGCATCAATCGAATTCGCCGGGTCGATGCGAGCGGCTTGACGGACGCCCAGATCAGCAATCGGATTGGAAGGCTGTTGGACGGTCATGCTCACAAACCCATGATGCTTAAGACAAATGCCGTATTCAGAGCACGAAAGAACCCCGCTGGCACCCATTTTGAATCGGTGAAGGAACTCTGGTATCCACCAGCGCAAGTAGTTGCAGCTGGCCGCTTCAACCATGCACACGAACCAAAATTCTATTCAGTTGGCTCAATGCAAGCAGCTCTGTGGGAAGTTGGAGCTCAAGAGGGCGACAAAATAACGGTGTTAATATGTGGATCGCGGCATTCGTTTGCAAATATCATATGCGCCCAAATAGGTCTGCACCGCTATCAAGGGGTTCCACAGGACCCTAGGTTGCCGCATGCAGATCTTCGAGCCGATCACTCATTTCAGCAGGAATTGAAAAGCGAAGCCGTTGATCGCAAATGGAAGCTCGTCGACAATTTTCTAGCGGATATCGTCACGTCGTCAGCGTTAGAAGTTCGAGACTTGTATCGGATGACAAGGGTTATAGGGGAGATTCTTAGCCGAATACCAAATGTTTCAGGAATTATCTATCCAAGCGTTGCCACCAAGCTCCACGCATATTGTTCGGTGATAAGTTGCGAAGCGGCAGATCAAAACTTTTTTCCGGTCGAAGCATGGGAGTTTGAAATACTTGAGTCAGATAAATTCCGAGATAGAGGATTAAAGTTTGACGGACGTCTTCTGCCAGTCAGAGTTAATCGCATAGGCGAATGTATATCCCAAACCGGGGAAATTTTTTGGTCAACTGAAGAGCCTGTTCTCGACGTAGCGCTAGGGACATTCATCACACGCGTGAACGCCGCGAGGCGTAGGTTGGGTTAATGGTTAATCGATTAGCGTTTTCGGGCAGAGCGATTGCAACTCACCCCATCGTCAGCCGCTCATAGCGCTCCAGATGGAAATCGGGCGTGCCGAACTGGTTCTCGATCATCGTTGACCGCTTGAAATAATGGCCGATGGCGAGTTCGTCGGTGATGCCGATGCCGCCGTGGGTCTGGATCGCGTTTTGGCCGACGAATTTGGCGCTGCGCGCGACCTTGGCTTTGGCCAGGCTGACGGCGGCCATGCGTTCGCTCGCGGGCAGGTCCAATTTCAGCGTGCCCATCAGCGTCATGGAGGCGGCCTGTTCGACCTCAATGAACATATCGGCCATGCGGTGCTGCAGCACCTGGAACTTGCCGATCGGCTGGCCAAACTGTTTGCGTTGCTTCGAATATTCCAGCGTGCCGTCGTGCAGTTTGCGCAAGCATCCGACGCCTTCGGCGCAAACGGCCATGGTGGCTTCGTCGATGATGCGTTCAATGAGGTCAATGCCGCCGACGAGATGCGCATCGCCGGGGATAGCGACGTTTTCGAAATAAACTTCGGATGCGCGGAAGCCATCGACGGTGGCATAATCGCGGCGGGTAATGCCGGACAGCTTTGCATCGATCAGGAACAGTTCGACGCCCGCGCGCTCGCGCTGGCCGCCGCCGGTGCGCGCGGTGACGAGCAGGTGAGTGGCCCAAGGCGCGGCATAAACGACCGCCTTGTGGCCGTTCAGGACGAACCCGCCGCCGTCAGCTTTCGTGCTGGTGCGGATATTGGCGGGGTCATAGCGCCCCTGCGGCTCGGCATAGGCAAAGGCGATGATTGCCTCGCCGCCGATGATTGCGGGGATCAGCGCGTCGGCGAGCGGGCCGGGTGCGGCTTTCAGCGCTCCGCCGCCGATCACGACGGTTTGCAGATAAGGCTCGATCCCGATGGCTTTGCCCAATTCCTCCATCACGATGGCGTTTTCCAGCGCACCCCCGCCCAGCCCGCCGACGTCTTCCGAAAAGGGCGCAGAGAGCATGCCCAGTTCGGTCGCGAGCGCCGACCAGATACCAGGGTCGCGCCCTGCCTCGCTGGCAATCATCGCGCGGCGTTTGTCGAAATCATAGGTGTCGGCCAGGAAACGCGCCAGCGTGTCGCGGATCATGTCCTGCGTTTCGGTGTAGGTGAAATCCATGGGTAAATTTTCTCCGTCGTCGTCCCCCTCCCGCTTGCGGGAGGGGTTAGGGGTGGGTGCGAGCGAAGCGAGCCTGTGACGACAGGCCCACCCCCGGCCCCTCCCGCAAGCGGGAGGGGAGATTTAGGTCACAACCCCAAAACCATCTTCGCGATGATGTTGCGCTGGATCTCGTTCGACCCGCCGTAGATCGTCGTCTTGCGCATATTGTAATAATGCGGGGCGACGCGCTGGGCGAAATCGGGGCCGATGGGGTGCGCGTTGTCGCCCTCTCCAAACGAGCGGAAATAGGGCGCGCCATAATGGCCCGCCGCTTCCAGCGCGAGTTCGGTGATGCGCTGCTGGATTTCCGAGCCCTTGATTTTCAGCAGGCTCGATTCAGGCCCCGGTCCGCGTCCCGCCGCTTCACCGGCGAGGCTGCGCAGCTCGGTGAATTCGAGCGCGGTCAGGTCCATCTCCAACTCGGCCACCTTGCGCTTGAAGAAGGGGTTTTGCAGCAGCGGGCGGTCACCGTCCATTTCGGCGGTGGCGATCGATTTGATTTTCTCGACGCCGCGCTTCGACGCCGCCACCCCGGCAATGCCGGTACGCTCGTGCGCCAGCAGGAATTTGGCGCAGGTCCAGCCCTTGTTCTCCTCAAAGACGCGCTGGTCGACGGGGACGCGCACATCCTCCAGCCACACCTCATTGACCTCATGCTCGCCGCCCAATGTGATGATCGGGCGCACGGTGACGCCGGGCGACTTCATGTCGATCAGGAGGAAGCTGATGCCTTCCTGCTGTTTCGCGTCCTTGTCGGTGCGGACCAGGAAAAAGCCCCAGTCGGCATGCTGCGCCATGGTGGTCCAGGTTTTCTGGCCGTTGACAACATAATGGTCGCCATCCCGGACCGCCGTGGTGCGCAGCGAGGCAAGGTCGCTGCCCGAGCCGGGTTCCGAATAGCCCTGACACCACCAATCCTCGCCCGACAGGATCCGCGGCAGGAAATGCGCCTTCTGCGCCGGCGTGCCAAAGGTGTAGATGACGGGGCCGACCATCGCGAGGCCAAAGGGCATCAGGCGGATACAATCGGCGCGCGCGGTTTCCTCGGACCAGATAAAACGCTGCGTCGGGGTCCAGCCAGTGCCGCCATATTCGACCGGCCAGGCGGGGGCGACCCAACCCTTTTTGTGCAGCACGCGATGCCAGGACAGAAAATCCTCTTTGCCCAGCTCGTCGCCTTCATCCTGTTTACCGCGCAGTTCCTTGGGATAATTTTCGGCGATGAAGGCGCGCACTTCCTGTTGAAAGGCCAGATCTTCGGGGCTGAATTGCATGTCCATGGCGGCTCTCCTCATCGTCAGTGTGACGCGCGAAACGGGTAAGTTCAAGCTACCGTCCGTTTACGTAAACGTCAATCAGCATTAGCGACGCGAAGTTTGGCCGCCCGCGCGCGCCAGTTCTTCGCCAACACTTCCAGCCCGGCCAGTTCGGCGAGCGCCGTCTGCCCTTCGGCCCCCTTGTGCCCACCGCCGATGAGCAGATGAAAGACGCGCGCGACTGGCCAATGCTCCGCGCCGCGTGCTACCTGCTCAATTGCGTCGCCCGGTGCCACGCGGCCCCCCTCGATCACCCGGAAATAGAAACCGCCGCGTCCGCTGCGGATAACATCTGCGGCCATGCTTTTCAGGCCGAAATGATGGTCAAGTTTCCAGCACGGCTGGCGGCCCTGCGCGACTTCGAACAGCGCGGTGCCGATGCGGAACCGGTCGCCGATATGCACGCGCTCCTCGGTCAGCCCGCGTGCAGACAGATTTTCGCCGAAGCCGCCCGGTGCGACGAGGCGCGGATGGTCGCCCAATTCGGCGCGCCAAGCGGCATAATGTTCGGCGGGGTAGAAATGCACCGCTTTGTCAGGTCCGCCATGAACCGTCGGGTCGGCGACCCGATCGCCTGCAAACCCCATTGGGCCCACCGCGACCGGCGCGCTGACCAGCGTCCGCGCCATGCTGCTCATCCCGCGGATGAGGTGAAAGGGCTGCGGCGTGCCAACCAGCAGGGCGTCGAGTGAAGTGCGGATCATGGCTTGCTTGCTATCATCTGCGGCCCTGCTTTTCATCCCCTTGCCTTTTCGCGCTGCTCCGATAGCTTCAAAGCCGAGTGGAGAGGGGGCGGTATCGGACAGGGGCAACAAGTCATGGCAGAGCAAAGGGCAGCCTTTGACGAAATGCTGGGTCCGGACGGCGCGGCGCGCGGCCCCTATGGTGATTTTGCCGATTGGTTTGCTGCAACCCAGCCTGACCATTTGCGCAGCAAGGCCCAAGAGGCCGAGGCCTTCTTTCGCAAGACAGGCATCACCTTCAATGTCTATGGCAGCGATGACGCTGACGAACGGCTGATCCCCTTTGACATTGTACCGCGCATCGTTTCGGCGCGCGAATGGCGGCGGCTATCGCGCGGGATTGAGCAGCGCGTGCGCGCGATCAACGCCTTTCTGCACGACATTTACCATCGGCAGGAAATATTGCGCGCTGGTCGCGTGCCCACCGCGATGATTGCACAGAACGAAGCTTTTCTGCCGAAGATGGTCGGGGTCGACCCGCCCGGGGGCATCTATACCCATATTATCGGCACCGACATTGTCCGCACGGGGCCGGATGAATTTTACGTGCTGGAGGATAACGCCCGCACCCCTTCAGGGGTCAGCTATATGCTCGAAAACCGGGAAACCATGCTGCAGATGTTTCCCGAACTGTTCAGCCGAATTCCGGTACGCGAGGTCAGCGACTATCCCACCCGCCTACGCCGCTCGCTGGCCGCGTGCGCGCCGCCCGCCTGTTCGGGTCCGCCGACGATTGCGGTATTGACGCCCGGCATTTTCAATTCGGCCTATTTTGAACACAGCTTCCTTGCCGACCAGATGGGGGTCGAATTGGTCGAAGGGCATGATTTGCGCGTGGTCGACGGGCGGATCGCGATGCGCACGACGCAGGGCTACAAGTCCGTCGATGTCATCTATCGCCGCATCGACGATGATTATCTCGACCCGCTCAATTTCAAACCCGAATCGATGCTGGGCGTGCCGGGAATTTTGGATGTCTATCGCGCCGGCGGGATTACGATCGCCAACGCCCCCGGAACGGGCATTGCCGACGACAAAGCGCTCTACAGTTATATGCCGGAAATCGTCGAATTTTATACCGGCGAGAAGCCGCTCCTGCCCAATGTGCCGACCTGGCGATGCAGCGAGCCTGACCAGCTTGCCGAAGTGCTCGACCAGCTGGAGCAGCTGGTGGTGAAGGAGGTCCACGGGTCGGGCGGTTATGGCATGCTGGTCGGCCCGGCGGCTTCCAAGCGCGAGGTGGCAGCGTTCAGGGCCAAATTGATCGCCAACCCCGCCAAATATATCGCCCAGCCGACGTTGGCGCTGTCGACCGTGCCTATCTTTACCAAGAAAGGCCTCGCGCCGCGCCATGTTGACTTGCGGCCGTTCGTCCTGGTGTCGCCGGGCGGCATCGAAATTGTGCCGGGCGGGCTGACGCGGGTGGCGATGACCGAAGGCTCGCTGGTGGTCAACAGCAGCCAGGGCGGGGGCACCAAGGACACGTGGGTGCTGGATGATTAGGGGCGTGCCAAGATGCTAGGCAAGAACGCTGCCGGTCTGTTCTGGATGAGCCGTTATCTCGAGCGTGCCGAGGCGCAGGCGCGGTTGGTCGAGGCCGGCTTCCGTATCGCGCTGACACGCGCGTCGGCGGCGGTGGGCGAGTGGGAAAGCCTGCTTTCGACGGTGGGCCAGCTTGCCGCCTATCGCGCGGTGCACGGCGAGCTCGACTCGCCGCGGGTGGTGGCCTTTTTGCTGAGCGACCGGGGCAATCCTGCGAGTGTCATTAATTTGGTGAAGGCCGCGCGCGATAACGCCCGGCTGGTGCGTGTATCGCTGACACGCGAGGTGTGGGAAGCGATCAACGAGACCTGGATCGTGCTCGACGCTCGCCTGCGTGGCCGCATCCGCGCCGCCGACCTGCCCGATTTGCTTGCGCTGATCCGGCGCCAGAACGCGCTGGTGCGCGGGGCGATGGCAGGAACGCAGCTGCGCCATGACACCTATAATTTCCTGCGCCTCGGCACCTTTATCGAACGCGCCGACAACACAGCGCGCATCCTGGACGTCAAATATTATCTGCTGCTGCCCAGCGTCGCGGCGGTCGGTTCGACGCTCGATATGGTGCAATGGGAAACCATCTTGCGCTCGGTGTCGGCGCAGCGCGCCTATCACTGGTTGAATGGTCCCGATTCGACCGCGCGCGGGATCGCCGAATTTTTGATCCTCAACCCGCAAATGCCGCGCAGCCTGGCCTTTTGTCATGCCAAGTTGTGCGACAATCTGGCGCATCTGGCACATGAATATGGCGAAACCAGCCCGGCGCATCATGTCTGCGCCGACATTGGTGCCAAATTGCTCAGCCAGTCGATCGATGCCATCTTCGACAGCGGGCTGCACGAATTCATCATCAAATATCTGGTCGCCAACAACCTGCTCGCGAACCAGATCGCGCTTGATTATCGCTTTGTGGCGGACTGAACGGGGTTAAGTTGAACAAAATGCGTCTCGCCATCCGGCACCACACCACCTATCGCTATTCGGGTCCGGTCTCCTATGCGCTGCAACAGTTGCGGCTGACGCCCAAGGATCGGCCGGGGCAGCGCGTCATCGACTGGCAACTGGCGGTTACCGGCGGCGATACCCAATTGTGCTTTAACGACCAGCACGCCAACCATGTCGACCTGGTCAGCATCGCGCGTGGCGGCAGCGAAATAACATTGAGCTGCACCGGTACCGTCGAAACCGAGGATCGGCACGGCATTGTCGGCGCGCACGGCGGGCATCTGCCGCTGTGGTATTTTACGTGCGAAACCCAGCTGACCCGCGCGGGCAAAGCCACGCGGGCGGTGGCCAGAGCCGTGGCGCCCGATGCCGACCCGGTGGCAAGGCTCCATGCCCTGTCGGCGCTGGTGCGCGGCGCCATTACCTATGCACCCGGACACACCCATGCCGAAACCAGCGCCGAACAGGCGTTGGCGCTGGGCCATGGCGTGTGTCAGGACCATGCCCACGCTTTTTGCGTTGCGGCGCGGTTGCTTGGCTTTCCGGCGCGCTATGTCTCGGGCTATTTGCTGATGAATGACCGCGTCGATCAGGATGCGACGCATGGCTGGGCCGAGGCTTATGTCGACGCCATCGGCTGGATTGGCTTTGATGTTTCAAACGGAATTTCGCCCGACGCGCGCTATGTCCGCGTGGCAACGGGTCTGGACTATCGCGACGCTGCGCCGGTAACCGGCATGCATTTCGGCGGGATGGGCGAAGAGATGCTTGTCACGGTGAACGTCCAGCAGCAATAAGCCTTCACACGGGCAGGGGAGCGAGTCACGGCATGACCTATTGCGTTGGATTGCGGCTGAACCGGGGTCTTGCCTTTATGGCCGACACCCGCACCAACGCGGGTGTCGATGACATTAGCATGGTCAAGAAAATCACCAGCTGGGAAAAAACAGGCGAGCGCGTGATCACGTTGATGAGCGCCGGAAATCTGGCAACGACGCAGGCGGTGGTCAGCTTGCTCGACGAACGGTCAAAAGCACCCAAAGACCGCAACCCTTCGATTATGGCCGCGCCGTCAATGTTCCAGATCGCCACCATCGTCGGCGAAACGTTGCGCGAAGTCGTGCGCGGGCGCGCCGGGGAAGGCTCGCCCACGGCGCAATCGCCCTTTTCGGCCACCTTAATCGTTGGCGGGCAAATCAAGGGCAGCGAGCCGCGCCTGTTCCTGATTTATCCGCAGGGCAACTTTATCGAGGCCGGCAATGACACGCCGTTTTTCCAAAGCGGAGAGACCAAATATGGGCGCCCCATATTGGTCCGCGCTTTTGATCCGGGGATGACCTTCGAGGATGCGGTGCGACTGCTGATGGTGTCGTTCGACAGCACCATCCGCGCCAATCTGGCGGTCGCGCCGCCGCTGGACCTGGTCATCCACGAACGCGACCAGTTTACCATCGGCGCGACGCGGCGGTTCGAGGCGACCGACCCTTATTTCCGCGCCATCAGCGACCAGTGGAGCCACTCGCTGCGCGCCGCTATTGACGGACTGCCACGCTTCAGTTTTTGACGGGCATCATTAAGCGCTGTTTCAATTGGATTGAAACGGCCAGAGCAGCTGTCATTTTAGTGGAACGGTGCCCAAACGCATCCGCCCCGCGCGCTCGGGCTGGAGCGGCGGGGCGGCGGTTCCCGATTCTGGGTCTGCGTGATTAGAAGCGCTGTTGGCGCTCGTACAGGTCGCGATAATGTTGCAGGCGGGTTACGCGCAGACCGGCCATGCCGCTGCGGTCGATCGAGCGTTGCCACCCGGCAAATTCTTCCAGCGTCAGGCCGTAGCGTTCGCACGCCTCGTCCACGGTCAACAGTCCGCCGTTCACCGCAGCCACCACTTCGGCCTTGCGGCGCACGACCCAGCGGGTCGTCGAGGGCGGCGGCAGCGTGTCGAGCGTCAACGGCTCACCCAAGGGGCCAATGACTTGTGCCGGCCTGATTTTCTGGTTCTCGATCATATTCATTCCATTCCCGGACCGTTGCCAACGGGGCGTTCGGCGTTGAGAGGTCCTTCTAAATCAACATGTTTGACCATCGGCTGAAACGCCTTGGTAAACGGGGTCTTCATTTCTTCCTTTGCCGCAGCATCGCTGTCCTGTTCCGGGACAGTGCGTATCGCCAAATCGGCAAAGCGTACGGCCTTGGATGCTGCCTCACCCGTGATGCGTCCGTGCGTCAGCAGCATGGCGCACCCGGTTTCGTTGCTTTTGCCTTCGCCGCGTCCACGCCGCGCCGCGACGAGTCGGGCCGTCGGCGATGCGGCCTGACGCGCGCTGGTAACGGCCATAAGCACGTCGAAACCGGGACGAATCGCCGCGTCGCGCTTTGCCGCACGGGGGGGAAAGTCGAACTTCATAGCCTCCCCAATAACGGCAACCACCTAAGCGCCGGTAAAAGCGGTCTTCATCCCTCATTAGCGATGGTTAATGCGGTCGCTGGTGATGGCGCGGCAGGCGGCAAGCTGGCGTTGCTGCTGCGGCGGCGCTATGGGCGCTGCAATCATGTCCGCTGCCACCACCCTTGACGCCCTTGCCGGCGATTTTCAGCTTGCCGCCCCGTTGGCGGGCAAGCGCATTGTTGTCGCTATGTCGGGCGGCGTCGATTCCAGTGTGGTCGCTGCGCTGGCAGCGCGCTCGGGGGCGGAGGTGATTGGTGTCACTCTCCAGCTGTACGACAGCGGCGCCAAAGCGCGTCGGCCCGGTGCGTGCTGCGCGGGACAAGATATTCGCGATGCGCGCGCGGTCGCCGACCGGCTGGGCTTTGCGCACTATGTCCATGACCATGAAAGCCGGTTTCGCGATTCGGTGATCGACCAGTTTGCCGACGAATATCTCGCCGGACGTACACCCATCCCCTGCGTGCGCTGCAACATGGGGGTGAAGTTTACCGACCTGTTCGCACTGGCGCAGGAACTGGGCGCTGATTGTCTGGCAACGGGCCATTATGTCCGCCGCGTGATGGGGAAGGATGGTCCCGAGCTGCACCGCGCGGTCGACCCGGCCCGCGACCAGAGCTATTTCCTGTTCGCGACCACGCGTGAACAACTCGATTTCTTGCGCTTTCCGCTGGGCGGTATGCCCAAAAGCGCGGTGCGGGCCATTGCTGCCGAACTGGGACTGGGCGTCGCCGCCAAGCCCGACAGCCAGGATATTTGCTTCGTACCTGATGGAGATTATGCCGCGATCGTGCGCAAGGTTCGCCCCGATGCCGATGATGCGGGCGACATTGTGCACCTTGATGGCCGCGTGCTGGGCCCGCACAAGGGCCTCATCCACTATACGGTCGGCCAGCGTCGCGGCATCGAAATCGGCGGTCAGGCTGAACCGCTTTATGTCATCCGGCTCGATGCCGTGACGAAGCAGGTGGTCGTTGGCCCGCGCGCGGCGCTGGCGGTATCGGCGGCGGTGATCGACGACGCCAATTGGCTCGCCGAGGTCGACGGCCGCGCTGTGCTCGCCAAGGTGCGCAGTCTGGCCAAGCCCGTCCCGGCGCGGCTGGAAGGAAATATGCTGCGCTTTGCCTTGCCCGAATTCGGCGTCGCGCCGGGGCAGGCGGCGGTGCTCTATGATGCCGCCAACCCCGACCGCGTGCTCGGCGGCGGCTGGATCGCAGCGACGGAAGGGGCCGCGCAGGCAGCTTGACTTTGCCGCACAAAGCCCCAGCGTTGGGGGGCAGGGGAGGATGCTATGATCAACTGGGTGGTACGCGGGGTCGTGTTGTTGTGGGCAGCGCTATTTTTGCTCACGGGGTTCCAGGGCCTGACCGCGGCAGCCCCCTATTTCGACCTCGCGGGGCCGCAGCTTGATCCTACCGGGCGCAACACCATTCGCGCCGATCTGTCGTCTTTCTTTCTGGTTGCGGCGGTCTTTGCCGTGATGGGGGTGCTGCGATCGGGCTGGACGCATGCGCTGCTGGTGCCGGCCGCGCTGTTTGGCACGGCGTTGCTGGGCCGCTTACTGGGGCTGATCGCATTTGGCGATTCGCTTACAGCATCAATCACGCAGGCGATGATTGCCGAGGCGATTTCAGTCGCGCTGTTGCTGGGTGCTTATTGGCATCTCTCGCGCCCCGGTGGTGCGCCGTCATCAGCGGTCAACGCCGATCCCACCGGATGATTCCGAATTTACCCGTCGGAAACCATTTGCGGCTAATTTCCTTGGCCGGGTCAGCTAACAGATAATCGATACCGTCCTTTTCCGCTTACCGGAGCACGAACGATGGATCGCAAAGCCGAAGGTCGTCATCGCAGCGGCCGCCGTACGACAGATCGCCGCACGGTCGAAGATCAAGACTATGAGGGCCCCGATCGCCGCTCGGGTGAAGATCGCCGCGCGCTGGCCGACCGCCGTCGCCGTCCGCTCTAACCCGCGCTAACCGCACCCGACGCAATTAACGCGGCTATTGCCGCTTCGTCATATCCCAGCGCCGATAGCACGGCCGCGCTGTCGGCGCCTGGCGTTGGCAATTGGACCGTGGCAGCAGGGCGCTGCCCACCCATCATGAGCGGCAGGGTCGGCAACCGCGTAACCTCGCCATTATTCAGCCTAACCAGCTCCAACCCGGCCGATGCTGCAAGATGCGGATCGTCGAACAGTTCCTCGGGCTTGCCGATAGGGGCAAAGGGCAATCCGCTGCCGTCGAGCCGTGCGATGATTTCGGCGCGGGTGAAGCCCGCGATTAGCGCGCGAATTTCCGGCATGATGCGCTCGCGTGCCAAAACCCGGTCGTTGTTGCGGCGCAAGCTCTCGTCCGCCCACAGCGCATCGAGCGCGAACAGGGCACAAAATTTCTGCCACAGCGCGTCGGTGACGACGCCGATGAACACGGGGTCGTCTTTCGTCTCAAACACATCATAAATCGCCCAGGCCGACACGCGCGCCGGCATCGGGGCGGCGGGTTTCCCGGTCACGGCAAATTGTGCCATGTGCTGGCCGACCAGATAGACAGTGGTTTCGAACAGGCTGGCAATGACCATTTGGCCCGCGCCGGTGCGGTGGCGTTCCTCCAGCGCGGCCAATATGCCAATCACGCCGAACATCCCGCCCGTTACGTCGATCACGCTCGCGCCCGCGCGCAGTGGCTTGCCGGGCGGGCCGGTCATATAGGCAAGGCCGCCCATCATCTGCGCAACCTCGTCCAATGCCGTGCGCTGCTCATAGGGGCCGGGCAGAAACCCCTTTTCGCTGCAATAGATAAGGCGCGGGTTGGCTTCGCGTAGTGCGTCATACCCCAACCCCAGCCGGTCAAGCGCCCCGGGACGGAAATTTTCGACCAATATGTCGGCGCGTTCGCTGAGTTCGCGTGCGATTTTCAGGCCGTTGGCGGATTTCAGATCAAGACAGATGCTGGCCTTATGCCGGTTGTACATCGGGAAATAGCCCGCGCCCGACCCGAGCAAGCGCCGGGTCTGGTCACCGCCAACGGGCTCGACGCGGATGACCTCCGCGCCCAGGCTGGCGAGGATATGGCCCACGGTGGGGCCCATCACCATGTGCGTGAATTCGACGACCTTCAGGCCGGACAGCGGCGTCGGTCCACTCATGCGCGCGCCTCCCACCCCAGCGGCAGCCCGGCATCGGGGGTAAAGCCATAGAGCGGCTCACCCGGCAGCGCCGCCGCGACAATGTCGCGAACTTTCAGCAGTGCGTTGAGATCGATCCCCGTTTCCACCCCCATGGCCGCCAGCATGAACGCCAGATCTTCGGTCACAATATTTCCCGATGCGCCCGGCGCAAAGGGACAACCGCCGATCCCGCCGAGCGAGCTATCCAGCGTGGTGATGCCCTCCTCCAATCCCGCGAGCGCATTGGCGAGGCCCAGCCCGCGCGTGTTGTGGAGGTGCAGCGTCGTCATCTTGTCGGCCCCCACCGCCGCGCGCACCTTGCGCACCAGCCGTTTGACCTGCGCCGGATCAGCATAACCCGTCGTGTCGGACAGGCTGAATTCCATGGCTCCGGCCTCTGCGGCGGCTTCGGCGAGGCGCACGACTTGATCCTCAGGGATTGCCCCCTCCATCGTGCAGCCAAAGGCGGTGGAAAGCCCGACCGCGAAGTGGATGTCCGCCGAACGCGCAATCTTTGCCACCGCGCCAATCTCTGCGATCATCTCGGCATGCGATTTACGAACATTCTTCAGGCTGTGGGTTTCAGACATGCTGAACGGGATGGACATGGCGTCCACCCCGGCCTCGGCCGCGCGCGCTGCACCCTTGGCGTTGGGCACCAGCGCGACCACATTCAGGCCGGGGATGGTTTTGGCAAAGGCAACGACTTCGGCAGTGTCGGCCAGCTGGGGTAGCAACGACGGCGGCACAAAGCTCCCCACTTCAATCTCGCGCACCCCGGCGGCGGCTTCGGCAGCGATCCATGCCTTTTTGGCTTCCAGCGGCATCACCCGATCAATCGACTGCAACCCGTCGCGTGGGCCGACTTCGGAGATGAGGACGGCGGTCATGCGGGCTTCTCCAAGTAAATCCATGGCCGCGTCGCCTTATCCCGCGCCTGCCAGGCGGCGATGGCATCGCCGTGTTTCAGCGTCAGATCGATCGCATCCAGCCCTTCCAGCAGCATCGCCTTTTCCTCTGCACCGATGTCGAAGTGATGCTCGCCCACCGTCTGCGCCGCCAGATCGACGGTGACAATATGTCCGATCATGCCTCTGATAGCCGGCAAATCGAGCATCACGGGAAGCAGTCCGTTGCGAATGCAGTTATTGTAAAAGATCGGCGCAAAGCTGACCGCGATGATGCAGTCGATGCCGAATTCCTTGAGTGCCCACACCGCATGTTCGCGGCTCGAACCGCAGCCGAAATTGCGCCCCGCCAGCAGCAACCGGGTGCCGATAAAGTCGCGCTGGTTGAGTATGAATTTGGGATCATTGACCCGCGCATCGGCATCGGCGTAGCGCCAGGGCGCGAACAAGCCGTCGGCTAGGCCGGTCTTGCCGGTCGACTTCATCTCGCGCGACGGGATGATCGTGTCCGTGTCGATATTGTCGACAATCAGCGGCGCTGCGACCGATACAAGTGGTTGGGGAAAGGGCGTCATGGGGCCGCAATCATCCCCGCCAATGCACTCGCCGCAACGACCTCTGGGCTGGCAATGTGCGTGCGAATGCCGGGACCCTGGCGACCTTCAAAATTGCGGTTGGTGGATGAAATGACGCGGCTGCCCGGCGCAAAACCTTCACCGCCTGCGTAAAAGCACAGCGAACAACCGCTTTCCCGCCACTCGAACCCAGCGTCAGTAAAGATGCGGTCGATCCCCTCTGCTTCGGCGGCGCGCTTGACCGCGCTCGATCCCGGCACGACCAGCGCCTTGGCGATACCGGGCGCTATCCGCTTTCCCGCGACAATCGCTGCGGCGCGGCGCAAGTCGGACAACCGCGCATTGGTGCAGCTACCGATAAAGGCGGCGTCAACCGGCGTCCCCGCGATGGGCTGACCCGCAGCGAGACCGATATAGGCGAGCGCGCGCGAATCCGCGTCGGCGGGGATAGCGGCGTCGATGGGAATAGTCTGGCCCGGCGAGGTGCCCCAGCTGACCATCGGTCGGATGGTGCTGGCATCGATATGGATTTCGGCGTCGAAGCGCGCCCCGTCGTCGCTGGCAAGGTCGCTCCAATCGGGCAGCGGGTCAGGCGCATAACGCCGCCCGGCCAGATTGGCGCGCGTGGCATCATCCGGTGCGATAATGCCGCTGAACGCTGCAAATTCGGTCGCCATATTGCACAGCGTCATGCGGCCTTCCATGTCGAGCGCGGTCACGGCGGCGCCCGCAAATTCGACCACATGTCCCGCACCGCCGCCTGCGCCATGCTGCGCCAACAGGGTCAGAATCATGTCTTTGGCGGTGACTCCGGGTGCAAGCGCCCCTGAAAAAGTGACGCGCATCGTCCTTGGTCGCGCCACCCGCAGCGTGCCGGTGGCCATGGCATGCTCCGCCTCGCTTGACCCAATGCCCCACGCCAGCGCGCCAAATGCTCCTTGCGTACAGGTATGGCTGTCGGGCGCGATCAGCGTGCAGCCGGGCAGGACGATACCCAGTTCGGGCGAAATCACATGGGTGATGCCCTGATCGGGGTCATTCACGTCGAACAGGGTGATGTCCGCGTCGCGGCATGCGGCGCGCGTTTCGGTGATAAAACCCGCGCCGCCCGCCATCAGCGTCCCGTCACCGCGCCCGGGCCGCGTGTCGACAATATGGTCCATCACCGCAAAGACGCGCGCCGGATCGGCCACCGCCCGTCCCGCTTCCGCGAGCGATTTGAGCGCCGCCGCGCCCGTGCGCTCGTGCAGGAAAATCCGGTCGATGGCGATCAGCGAGACGTCTTCGCCCAGATCGGCGACGACGTGCGCATCCCAGATTTTGGCGAACAGCGTCCGCACTATTGCCCTTCCAAGCTCCGCCAGTCCTTGGTCACGAAAGTCTCCTGAATCGCCGTCCGCGTTTCCAGCAGGCCACCCCGGATCCAGTGCCAGGTGCGACAGCGACTCTGCCCGTCGTCCGAAATCTGGATCATCTCATACAGATAGAGCGAAGGATCGCCCTGCCGCTGCCAATAGAGCATGACCGAGCGGTTATATTCATCAAGCGCCACTTCAGCGGCCCAACCTTTGATCAGTTCATTGTCCCACCACACGCGGCCATCGCGATATTCGGCCGGGAAATCGCGCACCTCGGTGCGGCCGTCGGCCCATGTATAATGGTTGGTCTGGTGATAAGGATAGGGCCCGCTGTCGGGAAAGCGGCAGAACAAACGGCTCTTGTGCTCGTCTACCTTTTCATTGGCGGCGTTGAAATAGGTGTATGTGCCGTCCCACACGCCCTCGTGGCGCGCGAGCAGCGGCATGGCTTCGCGGATATTCATGTCAGTTCATCCTCCTCTTGCAATGCTTGAGCGAACGCGCGCGCAGCTGTGGCGCGCAGCAGGGCGCGATGTTCCAGCGCGAGTCGCTCGGCGGTGACGTTGGTGGGGTCGAATGGGATCGCCGTCGCCGCTGTTGCTGCATACCACGGCTCGAAGAATTGCCGTGCACGGACAACGCTCCATGCGGTGCTCAGATAGTTACCGTGGCGGTCAGGCGTCAGGTCGGGGAACAAGTGCGCCGGATCGCCGATTGGCGGCAACGGTAGCGAATAGGATGTGCTGCCGCTCAGCGCACCTGCTGCCGCATGAGCCACATCATGCCAAGCCAGCATCCAAGTGGGCGCTTCGCCTTGCCAATTGGATGAAAGACCGTGGCCGGGCAGGTCGATGCGGAAAGCATTGGGAGCGTGCAGGAGTGCGGCTTCGCTGCCCGGCCCATGCGCCGCAAAATATTCGCCGCCGCCCTGCCAATGGATCAAACCGTCAAAGACGTCGGTCTGCACGGGTAAGAATCCCGCATCATCATCTTCTGCGAAATGGTCAACCGACGGCCCGGCATGGCGTTGCAAAAATGCCAGACTGATCGCTTGATGCTCTGCCGCTGTCGCCACCTTTTGCGCTGACCACCCTTTGGGCATGTCCCCCAGCCGGTCGATATGCGCCTGCAACGGATCGCCGTCATAGGCCGAAATCAGCACTGGCGGCGTCGCGGCATCGGCAGGCGGAATGTCGCGCGGCGCGCGCAGCACCGCGCCATAGCCCGCGCGATAGGCATCGCCTGCATCGAGCATCTCCATGACGATGGCGTGCACCCGCGCCGGATCGGCATGCGCGCCCGGCAGCCGTGCCGCATCGCGCACGTCGAACCACGGGAAGAACCAGCTCTGCTCCAAGATGCGGTGCCACAGCCACGGCAGATGCTCGCCGTACAGCGACGGACGAAAGGGCGGCAGATAGGCGTCACCAAAGATCGCCATTTCTGCCGGTGTCCAAATGGCATAGCCGCCGACCGCCAGCCCGCTGAACAATTCAGGGTGGCGCTTCAGTGCGGTAACAAGGATGATCCCGCCCGAATGAAAGCCATAAGCGGTCGTGCGCTCCAGCCCCAGCGCGCGGGCGAATTCGACCACCGCATCGGCATAATCATTGATATCGGGATCCGCCTTGCCCAGCGGGTCCGACTGGCCAAATCCCGGTGTGTCTGGCGCGATGCAGGTGAAATCCGTGCCCCAGCGGCGCATCAAATCTTCATATTCGGTGCTGCTGCGCGGGCTTTGGTGCACCATCAGCAGCGGCGGCCCCTTGCCCGCCCGGCGATAATGGACGCGGCGGCCGCCAATGGTCAGATAATGCCGCGTAATCCGCATCAAAAGTTGTCCGGACAAATTGCTCTCGACAAGCGCATAGTCGCTGGTCCACAAGTGCGCAAGGTCGGCGGAGGGACTATGACGTTATTTGGCACCAAGATGGTCAGCGACGGGCGCACCGCGCGCCAGATTTTTGAAGAGGTCATGGCCAATCCCGCGCGCAAGAAGTTCGGTTTCGGAAGCAAGCTCGCTGTCGTCAACGTCGATTTTCAGCAGGCCTATACGCGCACCGACCTGTTCGCCACGGCTTATGAAACCGACCCCGATCAGATTGTGCACGTGAACCGCATTTCGGCGCTGGCGCGGGCACGCGGCATGCCGGTCATCTGGTCGCGCGTCGGCTATATGGAAAATGCGGCCGACGCGGGGGTGTGGGGTACACGCACCAACACCCCCGACAGCCTCCAGAACATCAAATATGACAGCGAGCGCTACGCCTTTGACCCGCGCTGCGAAATTGACGCGGGCGACATGCAGTTCACCAAACGCATGCCATCGGCGTTCTTTGAAACCCCGCTGGCCAGCTATCTGGTGTGGCACAAGGTCGATACGGTGATCGTCACTGGCGGCTCGACCAGCGGCTGCGTTCGCGCGACCGCTGTCGACGCGCTGTCGCATGGCTATCGCACCATCGTCCCCATCGAAACCTGTGCGGACAAGCATGAAAGCTATCATTTCGCCAATCTGACCGACCTGCAGCTCAAATATGCCGACGTCGAACCGGTGCAGGCGGTGGTGGATTGGCTGGAGGGGCAAGGGTGACCCCCGACCCCAATCTGTATGACTACGCCCCCTACCGCGCCCGGCCCAAAATCAACTGGCCCGGCGGCAAGAGCGTCGCAGTGTGGGTGGCACCCAACCTTGAATATTATGAAATCGACCCGCCCGCGCACCCGCAGCGCAAGGCGTGGGCGCGCCCGCACCCCGATGTGGTCGGCTACAGCCACCGTGACCACAGCAACCGCGTCTCGCATTGGCGCATGGCCGAGGTAATGACCAAGCATGGTTTTCCTGGCTCGGTCAGCCTGTCGGTCGCGCTGTGCCGGCATCATCCGGAAGTCGTCGCCGATGCGGGTGCGCGCGGGTGGGAATTTTTCAGCCACGGCATTTATAACACCCGCTACGCCTATGACATGGACGAGGCGCAGGAACGCGCCATCATCGCCGACAGCATCAAAACTGTGCGCGAGGCGACGGGGCAGACGATCCGTGGGTGGCTTGCCCCCGCGCTGACCCACACCCCGCGTACGCTCGATCTGATCGAGGATATGGGGCTCGATTACACCTGCGACCTCTATCACGATGATCAGGTGCAGCCGTTGAAGACCGCCGGCGGACGGCTGGTGTCGATCCCCTACAGCCTGGAGGTCAACGACCATTATGGCTTCTTTGTCTACAATATGAGCCCACGCGACTATGCCGACACGCTGATCCGCCAATATGAGCGGCTGGCGGCGGAAGGCGGCACGGTCATGTGCATTCCGCTGCACGCCTATCTGATCGGCCAGCCGCACCGCATCGGCCCGTTCGAGGAAGCGCTGCGGCACATTGCGGGCGATGGCCGCGCGTGGATTGCGCGGGCGGGGGATATTGTGGACGCGTGGCGGGCGCAGCAAGAAGCCCCTCCCCTGAAGGGGAGAGAGCCATGACCCTTGACCCCGCTTACCTCCACTATCCCCATCGCCGCCATGGCTATGACCATGGGCTTTACTCCTGGTCTGCTCTTCACCAACGCGCGCCAGTGCGCTGGCCCGATGGGAAATCGGTTGCCTTGTGGCTCTGCGTCAGCCTCGAATGGTTTCCTATCACCCCCAGCGATACGCCGTTCCGCGCGCCTGGGCATATGCAAACCGCCTATCCCGATTATCGCCACTATACCGCGCGCGATTATGGCAACCGGGTGGGCGTTTACCGGCTGCTTGATGCCTTTGCGAACGCAGGGCTGCGTGCAAGCTTTGCCACCAACAGCGCCATTGCGGAGCGCTATCCCCAATTGATCGCCGATATCGTCAAGGGCGGGCACGAAATTATCGCGCACTCGACCGACATGAACGGCACCATCGCAAGCGGTCTGCCCGTCGCGGACGAACGCGGCTTGATTGCCGAATCGCTCGACAGGCTTGAACAGGTGACCGGCACGCGCCCCGCTGGCTGGCTCTCCATCGCGCGCTCGCAAAGCTGGAACACGCCGGATTTGCTGCGCGAAGCCGGGGTCAAATTTTGCTGTGACTGGGTGAATGATGAACTGCCCTATCGCTTCAGCAACGGCCTCATCAACCTGCCGCTTAATCACGAACTCAGCGACCGGCAAATCATCACCGTGCAGCAGCAGTCGGCCGATAGCTATGCACAGCAAATGCGCGACGCGTTTGACTGGCTAGCGCGCGAGGCGGCAGCGCAGGGCGGCGGGCGCCTGTTGCCGCTGCACCTGACGCCCTATATCATGGCGCTGCCGTACCGGATTGGGGCACTCGAGGCCCTGCTGACGGACCTTGCCACGCGTCCCGAATGCTGGAATGCCACCGGGGGGGACATCGTCACCGCCTGGGAGCATATGGTGGAGAAGGGGCAGCAGTGAAGGTTCGCAATCCGCGCACCGGCCAGTTGGACTATGCCATCGCACCGCTGCGCGACAGCGCGCTCGATGCGCTCGAACAGCGCCTGCGCAGTGCACAGCCCGCTTGGGCGGCGCGCACACCCGAAGAGCGCGGTGCACTGCTGCTCAAGCTCGCCAACGCCGTCGCTGTGCATGCCAGCGCAATTGCCGATGCTCTGGTCATTGACACCGGCCGCAAGGCGATTTCCTTTCTGGAGGTAGCGGGCATTCCGCAATCACTGCGCCGCTGGGCCGGGATCGCGCCGACCATCATCCGAAATGCGACGGTGGTGGGGCAGGACAGCGCCACTCCTGGCATTGCCATCGACACGCGGCTGGTTGCCTATCCGCTGGTCGGCGTCATCAGTCCGTGGAATTTTCCGCTAACGCTGGCATTGATTGACGCCATCCCGGCGCTCGCGGCGGGCAGCGCGGTCATTGTCAAACCGTCGGAGGTCACGCCGCGCTTCATCCGTCCCCTGCTCGCGGCGGTGGCTGCTGTGCCTGAAGTTGCGAGCGTGCTGGCGATTATCGAAGGCGATGGTGCGACGGGCGCAGCGTTGGTGGAGCGCGCCGACTATATCGCCTTTACCGGTTCGGTTGCGACCGGCCGCAAGGTCGCCGAAGCCGCCGCGCGCGCCTTCATTCCCGCCAGCCTGGAACTGGGCGGCAAGGATCCGATGATTGTGCTTGCCAGCGCGCATGTGGCCACCGCCGCGCAAACCGCATTGCGCGCCAGCGTCGTCAACGCGGGACAGGCGTGCCAGTCGATCGAACGCGTTTATGTCGACCGCAGCATTGGTGAGGCGTTTCTGACCGAGCTGGTCGCGGCGGCGCAGGCAGTGCGGCTCAACTATCCCGATATCGCGCAGGGCGATATCGGCCCGTTTATCTTTGCGCGGCAGGCCGAAATCGTCGACGCGCAAATCAAGGATGCGCTGGCCAAGGGGGCGCGGCTGCTGTGCGGCGGCCAAATCGAGCAACTGGGCGGCGGCCTCTATTTGCGGCCAACGGTGCTTGCCGATGTCACGCCCGATATGGCGGTCATGACCGACGAAACCTTCGGTCCGGTTATTCCGGTCACGCTGTTTGACACGGTCGAAGAAGCGCTGATGCTGGCCAACAGCGGGGTTTTCGGCTTGTCGGGTGCGGTGCTGGCGGGAACCGATGGCGAA
Source organism: uncultured Sphingopyxis sp. (assembly GCA_964401155.1). Taxonomy (GTDB): domain Bacteria; phylum Pseudomonadota; class Alphaproteobacteria; order Sphingomonadales; family Sphingomonadaceae; genus Sphingopyxis. Next base: position 35,849 of record CAYNXF010000007.1, on the reverse strand, counting down.
GCGTCGGCGGTAGGGCGCTGGCTGAAGGTCGGCGCGGTTTCGGTCAACGACGGTGCACTGACGTCGATGGTATGGGACGCGGAAAAATCCAGCTTTGGCCTGTCGGGATTGGGGCCGTCGCGGATGGGCGATGCCGGTCTGCTGCGCTTCTTCCGTAAGCAAAGTCTGCTGCGCCAGTTCGGCAAACCGCTGCCATTGGCCGCCTATTCGGAAGAGGGGATGGAGGGATGAGAGCCGGATTATTGTGCGCAGCATTTTTGATTGGCGGGTGCAGCATCAATATGAGCGAAACTGCCCCTGCCAGTGCCCCCATTACCAGCTCGCCGGGCGTTGAGCGCAGCGCCGAACGGTTGCCGACCGACATCCGCCGCACGACGCTGATCGTGCGCGACATGGAAAACAGCCTGAAACTTTACCGCGATGTGCTGGGGATGAAGATCAACTATGACACCATGGTCACCATGTCGGGCGTCGCGCTGCCCGCCGGACCACCGGGGGCGAAGGCGCGGCTGGTGCTCCTTAACGGCAATGATCCCCTCATCGGCTGGATCGGCCTGATGGAATGGATTGACCCAAAGCTGCCTGATCCCGGGCCCTATGCGACGCGCATGGGTATCGGCAGCCATGTTATCATTACCCAGACGGATGATGTTGATCGCCGCTGCGCCGAAGCCGCCAAGGTGCCCGGCGTGACAATGACTGCGCAAGCGCGGGACCAAAGCTATCCGGGCCGCAATGGCGCGCCGCCAATCAAGGTGCGCGGCTGCAATTTCTTTGATCCCGACGGGACGCTCATCGAAATGAACCAGCTGATCGGATGAGCGGACTGCGCGCTGCCTTGCAAACCGTCATGCCGGCCATGTTCCGGCATGAAGGTGTGTGGGAGGGAATTTACAGCCACATCGGCATCGATGGCGCGCTGATCGACCAATATCATGTCTGGACGCAATGCGAACTGCCCGACACCGGCCCATACGCCTATGTCCAGCACAACCGGATGCGCTGGGCCGACGGACGGGTGGCCGAATTTCATTTTGGCGGCGCGCTGGTCGGTCACCGGCTGATGTGGGACACCGACCGCTTTACGGGGCACGGCTGGCAAACGGAGGACGATCTGATCATGCTGCGGCTTGACCGCCGCGACGTACCCGACAGCCACTATGTCGAAATCATCGACATGGCTCGCGATGGGCTCAGCCGGATGCGCACCTGGCACTGGTATCAGGGCGGGCAGCCGTTGAAGCGGACCCTGTGCGACGAACGGAGGGTCGGATGAGCCTGTTGTTGATGCTGGCCATGTTCGGCAGCGAACCCGCCGCTCTGGTGCCATGCGACAAGCCCGTTTATATGGTGGTGGCCGGCCCCACGCACGACCGCGCGCGGATGCAGGCATATGCCAAGGCCATTTTTGACAGCGGATTGTATCAGCAGCTCGGCGGCTATTACATCAACGCCCCGGTGCCGGTGGCGACGTTCGAAGGCGATGTGCCGCCCAATCAGGCAACACTGATCGTGCGCTTCCCCTGCCTCGCCAACGCGCAGGCCTTCTGGTTTTCCAAGGAGTATCAGGAAAAGATCAAACCGCTGCGGCTGAACCCGTCGGCGGGCGACTATACGGTCACGGTCTATGCCGAAATCCCGGTGCGCCCCGACATGGTGGGCAAGGTTGGCGACTCCGCCTACCGCGCGGCATTTGATGCAAAGGGTGTGGAACAGGCGGCGAAGGATTAGCTGGGCGGCGCGCCCGTACCGACCCAAGCCGTCAGTGCGGCGGCGGCGGTTAGGGCTAGGGCTGCTGTCTTCCAATTGGCCATGCGCGGCTGCGCGGTATCATCCTCAACCTCTTTTTGCCCGGTCAGCATGGGGCCGATCAGATTGTCCTGCCGCACGACCGAGTAAAACGCTATCGCCGCCAGATGCAGACCAACCAACGTGACGATGACATTGAAAAAGGTCTCATGCCATTCGGTTACCATCTCCGCCATTTCATAGCTGACCAGATGGTTGAGCGGCCCCGCGACGAGCCCATATTCATCCTGCGCGAAGAGGCCCAGGCCAAGCTGGACCGATAGCACGGCGAGCAGCGCCGCCACGCTCCAGCCGCCCAGCGGGTTGTGGCCCAGCGGTGCTGCTTGCTTGCCGCGCAAATAGGCGAGTACCGCGCCCGGCCCTTTGACGAAACGGGCAAAGCGGGCGGGATCGCTGCCAATCAGGCCCCAGGTCAGGCGCAGCAACACGAGGAACAGCATCGCTATCCCCAGCCGCCGGTGGGTTTCGATATCGCCTTCCTCGGCGGTCCACCACAGCATGGGGAGCAGGAGGACAAAGCCCCAGTGCGCAAGCCGCACCGGCCAGTCCCACAGATGGACGGCCCGGTATGGCGGCATCATTTATCCAGCCGGAATTGGTCGTGGCAGCCTTTGCAGGTCCCGCCGGTCGCGCCCAGCGCGGCGCGCACCTTGGCAGCATCAGTTCCGGCGGCGGCGGTGCGCAGCCCTTTGGTGGCGCCGTTCAGCTTGGTGGCAGCTGCGCGAAAGTCGGCCGGCTTCTGCCAGATGGCGGGCAAAGCCTCGGTTTTCACCCCCGCTTCAGGGCCAGTGCCGCGCGGGAAGAACCCGGGAATGCGTTTGCCCGCGCGTTCGAGGGCAGCAGCCTCGCGCCGGATGACGGCAAAAGCGGGTGCATCTTTTTTCAGCTCGTCGCTGATCAGCTTCATCGACCGTCCCATGGCCTTGAAGTTATCTTGCCGCGCCTTGATCGTGTCCGGGGCGGCCGCGATGGTAGGCACCGCAAGCAACGCGGCGGCGACGGTAATGGCGGCAAAACGGGCTTTGGTCACAGGCAATCTCCTTATGGCCCCCATGGGGGAGGCTATCGCGCTTTCGGCCTTGTGGAAAGCGCCTTTTCCAAGTGTTTTATCGCGCTTTTGCCATCTCTTCGATCACCTCGGCGATCGGCGGCTCAATCTCGGCCAGCGCTTCCATATCCTGCTGCATCCCGCGCATCACCCGCGCGATATATTCGCGGATGATGCGGTTCCGCTCCTTCCCTGTTTCCAGATCGGGGGCGTAGCTTTCAATGTCGGCGCGGTTGATGCTGCCCTTGGCCTCCAGCAGCCGTTCGACGGTGTCGAGCCGCTCGCGCAGCACCGACACCTCGCCGGTCAGCGCCAGCAGCATCGACAGCATCCGTTCTTCGAATGGGCTGTCCAGATATTCGGGACGGCGGCCTTTCGCCTTGGCCCCGGCGCGGGAAATCCAGTCAATTTCCTCGGTCATGCAGGCTTCCACCCGCCATAGGCGTGCCACTTGGCGGCGCGGCCATAATCCTCCTCGGCCCCGGCGGGCGCGGGCGGGAAAATGGTCTCGTCGACCACAGCCTTAACGCCCACGGTGAACTGCCGTTCGCGCGGGAAACCAGCCTTCGCCATTTCCTCCTTCATGTCGAGCGCGTGCATCGCCGACCAAAAGGGCTCGTTGTTGTTATAGGCGTCCCAGTCGCGCATAAATTGTTCGAACAACGGCATGTCCGGCCCATATTCGGGCTGTTCGATGTGAAAGAGCAGCCCGCCGGGCTTGAGCACGCGCGCGGCCTCGCTCAGCAATTTGGGCAGTGCCTTCATCGATAATTCGTGCAGGAACATCGTCGTCTGCACCCAGTCAAAACTGGCGTCGGCAAATTCGGACAAATCCTCGCCGCTCATCTGGCGGAACACCATATTGTCGACGCCCAGCGAACGGGCGCGCGCATGGCCGTAACGCAGCGACGGTGCAGCCGTGTCGATGGCGATGACTTCGGCCTCGGGAAAGGCCTGTGCGATCGGTACGGCATTGTGGCCGACGGTGGAACCGATATCGAGGATGCGGGTGGGCCGCCAGTCGGGCCGTTCGGCCTTCACCCACGCCGCGACCGCCTGTCCGCCGCCGTCCGAGAGTGCGCCGAGCGCGCCGCCGGTGGTGGCGAAAATGCCGCAGTCATAATTGGCCCCCGCCGACACATCGCCGGGGCGTTCCTCGCCATGATAGCTGCCGGGCATGCAGTGAATATCCACCGCCGCCTGATAGCGCGGCACGGCGATATCACCGTTGAGCTGGAGTGTATTGGCACCTTCGTTATAGGCGCGGGCCTTCGCGTCGAGTTCCTCCAGCTGGCGCAGCACCAGCGAGCGGCCATTCTGCTGGCGCATCTCCATCGAATTGCGTTTACACGCGCTCCAGAAGCGGTGCCACGCATCGCCGTTCATTGCGCGCCGAACCTCATGCCGGTCGGCAGGTTCGCGGCCATGTTCCGCGACAAAAGCCGGTAGCACCCGCCGCTCGTAAGCGAGCCGGTTGCCGGCCCCGACCGCACCCGAAAGATAGCGGTTGAAATTGGCTAGGAAGTTGAACCGCGCGGCCTCGTCATGGCGGACTTCGGGGAACACGCCATGGCGCTGCACGGCGGTATAGGGTGGGGGAACGTCGTTCGCGCTCATATCAGTCCATCCTTGGCCAGTCGCTCAATCGTCATTTCACTGGCCCGTTTGAAATAATCGCGGTCGGGAACTGTGACTGCTCCGTCCTTGATCAACCCGTCAGCAGGCTGGTGGGTTTCACCGGCATAAGCGGCGGCAAAGAGCGCGGTGCGCTGGCGCGACAGAAAATTGGTCATCCCCGGCTTGCGCCGCGCCGTGCGCAACGCATGCAGGTCGATGTCGGCAAAGGCGGTAAACGTCTCACCATTGTTCGCCTCGGCCAGCACATTGCCCTTCCAGTCGACGACCAGACTGTTGCCGTCGGCGCTGGCCAGCGGCAGGCCGGAGGCCGCAATCCCGGCGGTGTTGGCCGACACGACATAGGCCAGATTTTCCATCGCGCGCGCGCGCTTCGCAATGGCCTTAGGGGTGGCAATGGGGCTACCTATCTCGCTCGACGAATGGACGAAAATCTCTGCCCCGCGCAGCGCATGCGCGCGGGCAATTTCGGGGTAGAGAATTTCTTCAGAAGCAATCGCGGCCAGATTGCCAATCTCGGTCCGTGCCACGGGAAAGACGCCGTCGAGGCCGTAAATATCCAGATATTTGCTCCACACATCGTGCGGCGTGGGCGCGAACATCGAATTGAGGCGGCGATAGCGCAGCACTGTGTCGCCACTGGGCGCAATGACGAAACTCGCCTGAAAATAAAGGCCAGGGAAATTGGCGTCGCGTTCATAGGCGTTGCCCGCGATGAAGATTTTCAGTTGCTGCGCGATTTCAGCGATGGCTGCATATTCGGGGCCGTCGACTTCGAACGCCACCTGCTCGGCAAATTCGCGGATGCCAATGCGCCCCGGATAGCTGGTGAACAAATATTCGGGGAGCACGGCCAGCTTCACCGGCGCGCCGCCATATTGCTGGATGAATATGGTCGCGGCGCGGATTTGCGGAATGATCGCGGCGGCATGCTCCTTGACCTGTGCGGTCACTGCGGCGCGCGATGTCAGCCGCTCGACCGAGCGCGCGGTCAGCTGCATCGCGACGGCGGCAAAAGGAGCAGGGGCGGTCACTGGTGTATCATTCTCCATGGCCGAAACACTTTCGGGCAGCAGCGCGCCGCTGGCAAGCGCGGCGGCAAGCGCGTGGCGGCGGTTCAATTCCATCGCGCACCGTGCCTCACAGCCCCAGCACGCCGGGGTTCATCCGGCCATGGGGGTCGAGCTGCGCCTTGACCGCCTGCAGCAGCGCGTCCGCCGTCGGGTCCAGGCTATCGCGATAACGATAAGTGCGCCCGATCTGGAAATGCACGGCGTCATGGGCGAAGAAGATATCCACCAGCGCCGCCTTCAACTCCCGCGCCAGCGCCCAGGCGGCAAGGTTGTGCGGGCGCTTGGGCAGCTTGCTCAGATGCGCGGCCTCGACCGTCGCATCGATCAGCGGGTTCGACGCGTCGGGCCAATAGAGGCAGGGCTCGATCAGCGTGCCTTGCCCGCCCAGCGCAGTGACCAGCGTGCCCGTGTGGACGCCCAGCGCCTCCATCTCGACCTGACGCGCCGTGAATAGCGCCAATATCGCTTCGTAACATTCGACCGCCCGGCTGTGCGCGACGATGCCGTGCACCGGCGCCCAGCGCTCGCCCTCTGGTCCGAGCATGGAATTGAGCGGCCCGAATGGATTGGCACGGATGATTTTGGGGATGGTATTTTCGGTCTCCGCCCCGCCATGCGCCAGCGCGATCCGCCGCGCCTCGGCAATGTCGGCATCGGCCGCTGTCTGCTGCCGCGCCTCGGTCAGCACATGCAGCGAATAGCTCGCCTCTTTGATGAAATCGCGTCCCGCGAGCGCGACCTTGGCGCCTTCCTTCAGCGCCTTGAGCACCGAGCCCTGCGCCTTCATCATCCCAACCAGCGCCTTGGCGTCGGACGCCAGGCTGTCGCGCTTCATGCGGATCGCGTTCAAATTGGGGTCGAAGCCGAATATCTCGGTTGCCACCCCGGCCCGCTCGATCTCGGCGAGTGCACCCAGCGCATCGCCATGCGTATCGAAAGTGAAGCTCGCATAGCCATGCGCCGCTGCCTCGCGCACCAGCCGCAGCGTGATCACCGCCTTGATGCCCAGCGCGCCGGTGTCGGCCAGGAGCAGCCCGGTCAGGTCGGGGCCATAGGGCCGCGCGACATCGCTGCCCGTCTTCATTACCGTGCCGTCGGCCAGCACCACCTCCAGCGCCAGGCAGCTTTGCGGCCCGCTGCCGTGGCGCGCCGAGCCCCAGAACAGGCAGTTCTGGCTCATCCCCCCGCCGACCGTGGCCTTCAGCCCCGACAAGGTGCCCCAGAATGGCGTGCGCAGCCCCAGTGGCTTCAAGGCGTCATACAGCTTGGCCCAGCTGCATCCCGCCTCGACCGTCACCTTCATGTCGGTGGTGTTGATATCGAGAATGCGGTCCATGGCGCCCGTGTCGATCAGCACCGCGCCCGGCGCGCCTTGCGTATAGCCGCCGGTATAGCTCATCCCCCCGCCGCGCGCGACGACGGCATGGCCCGCACGCGTGGCGGCCGCGACGGCGGCGCCGAGTTGCTGCGTGTTGGCAGGGCGGACCACGGCGGCCAGATCGGCCCCGCGGTCAAAAACATCGTGGGCGTAAAAATCGAGCGTGGCAGCATCGGCCAACACCTCGGCCCCGCTGGCGGCGAGTGCATCGATCAGGCTGTTGGTGGTGGCGGCAAGGCTGGCCATCATGCCTCCTCGGGCACGCCCAGCTCGGGATAGCGGCCGAGCAGCAACAAGAGCCCGCCGCCCACCAGAAAGCCGAACAGCGCAACTTGCAAAATCGGGTCATAGCTGCCCGACACATCGCGCACGCGGGCATATACGACGGGCGAAATTGCCGAAAATAGTCCAAAGGGCATATAGAGCATGCCATAGACTTTGCCATAATGCGCCATGCCGAAATACCGACCGGTCAAATAAGCGATAAGGTCGCTTTCGGCTCCCGCAGCGAAGCCGAGCAGGAAGCCGGCGAGCATGGCGAGGTGAACGCCAGCGCTGCCCATCATCATGATCAAACAACTAATTGCGGGCAGGCAGAGCAGCGGAAACGCGACGAAACCCTGCCAGTATTTGTCGAGCAACAATCCGGTGATAATGCGCCCGGTCAAAATTCCAATGCCCAGCACGGCCATGACATTTGCAGCATCATCGCTACTCAGCCCGATGTCACCCAGCATCAATGGCATGTTGATGAAAAAGCCACCGAACGCCATTGCGATGCATGCGATGGAAAGCCAAATTAGCCAAAATCGATAGTCACCAAGCGCGGTCCCGAGCCGGACACCCGTCAGTTGGCCATCGCCGGTCATGATAGCGGCAGGCCGTTCGTCGGCGCGGGGTTCGCGAAACAGAAGATAGGCGATGGGCAGAGCAACCAACAAAGGAAGCCCAGCCACGATCAGATACATCGCGCGCCAACCATGTTCGGCAATTGCCCAGTTCGCGAGCCGAGGCACGACGATTGCGGCCAAGCTGGTGCCGAGCAGCAAAATGCCGAGGGCGAACCCACGGTGCTTAAAGAACCACAGGTTCACGGCACGGCTCCACGTCACCGGCGTCGAGCCGATGCCCACCAACCCGACCAGCACCCAAAAGGCGTAATAGGTGTAAAGAGTCGTGGGGTCCGATCCAGACGGAGTCAGCGAAATTGCGGCAAACGCCACCCCAAAAGTAAATAGCGAGAGGAGAGCAACGGGCCGCACCCCAAACCGGTCCGCCATCCAGCCGAACACGGGCGCAAGCAGGGATGCGAGAACACCAAAGATCGTAATCGGTGTCAGAATCTGGACGCGGGTCCAGCCCATTTCCGCCATGATTGGCTCGACAGTAAAGGCGATGACATTGAACGGAATCGGCGACGCCCCGCACGCCACGCCCAGCACGCCCGCCAGCAGCACCTTCCAGCCAAGTTTGAATTCGGACTGGTCCGGCGCTGCTTTCAAAGCGGGTTTCCCTTCAGTTCGGCAAGTTCGAACACAGAGTTCATATAGCCACCGACCTCGCCCTTCACATAGATGAAATCGCCGTCGGTGGTCAGCCACATGTCATAGTCGGGATGGTTGTTGGTCAGCCCGACAAACGCGATGCGGTGACAGTCGAACGTTCCGGCAGGCACCGTAACCGTTTCGCGCGCGACATAGCGAAGTCCGCTTTCGGTGGTCGTAATGAACGGGCCGGTCGCGCCGAAATGGTGCGTCGAATGCAACAAATTGCGGCCGAAGAACTGCACATGACCCGGGCCCTTGTCATAGGGAAAGGTTGCGCCCAGCCAGCCATCGCCTTGCACCGCATGAATGCCAAGGCCGCGGATTGGGCGCACGATCGGGAATCGCTGCGAAATGCGGCCTTCGGCTTCGGTCCAGCTTTCGCACTCCGCCTCGCTGTCGGTGAAGCGGAACCAGCCGGTGCCGGTGACCCGGCCATGGTTCATGATCCGGACAAAAGCATCGTGCGGGTGGAAATCGGGGTGGACGGAAAGCACACTGTCGCGCACCACATGTTCATCACCAAACCGCATTTCGCAATGCGCAGCGAAAACGCGAAGGCCATCGGCACCGCGGGTAATCCGCAGCTCCTCTTGCCCCCAAACCGCGCCACTATCGCGATGGCGGTATTCGATCCGGCCCCGTCGGCACGGCAAGGGTCCGAAACCGCCCATCGCTCAGAACCGGTATTTCGCCCGCACCGTCCATTCCATCGGGCGATTGAGATAGCTGTAATTGGACAGCGCCGATTGGATGATGGATTCGCCGAGGCAGTTGGTGCATTCCGCCGCCAGCGACCAGCGCTTGTCGGGGGCATTCAGCGTCAGCCCGGCGCTGACGATCCACGCCGCATCGCTTTGCGACCCGGTGATGAAATCGCCATTGCCGAACGGGTTGGCGGGGAAGGGGCCGGTCGCGGGCTGGTTCACGCCGCTGACTGGCGCGTTGTAGAGGCTGAGGTTGGCAATCGCGACCTCTTGTTTGGACCGGTAGGTGCCATTGACCGACGGCACGAGGGTCCAGCCGCCGCCCAGTTCGGCCGCATAACTGCCGCCAAGCGCCAGCGACCAGCGCGGTGTGCGCACCGGCGTCGCGATGCTGCCATCGGCGGTGACAATCCCCGCCGCGCAGGCGGTGATCGATGGCTGCGTTGCCGGGACATTGGGGCCGCCCGGGACCTTGCCTGCGGCAATGGCGGCGAGGCACGATGCCTGCTGCGCCGCAACCGACTGGATGCCGAACCGGTCGGTGGCCGGCGCGTTCTGCGGCACACGGTACTTGTCGTCCTGATAACCGATATTGGCATAGAGGTTGAGGCCGTCGACCGGCGCAAAGGTGAATTCGGCTTCCACCCCGCGGTTGCGATAATCGGCGAAGTTGCGCGTGATAAAGGTCAGCGCGCCGGTGGTCGTGTTGAGCAGGCCGGCGAGGATTTGCAAATCGCTCACGTCGAGCTGGAACAGCGTGATGTTCGCGCGCACGCGGCGGTCGAACAGGTCGGCCTTCATCCCCGCCTCATAACTCCAAACTTTCTCGGGGTCGAAGGGCAGCGCCTGCGACGGCGCGGTCGCGCGCGCGTTCCACCCGCCCGATTTGAACCCGCGCGTCGCGCTGACAAAGAAGAGCAGGTCATTGTTGGGGGTGAAATTGGCGGCAAAGCGCGGCGTCCATTCGGTTGCTTTTTGCCGCGTCGGAATCACCTGCGGCGTGGTGACCGTCGTACCGTTGGCAGGGACCACCAGATTGGCGTTGACCAGGCACGTCGCCTCGACCGTGCCATCGTTGCACGACGCGCGATTGTCGTTGAAGCGCAGCCGCTTTTCCTCGTCGGTGTAGCGGATACCGGCGGTCAGCTTGAACTGGTCGGACAGGTTGAAGTCGGCCTGAACATAACCGGCATAGGCGGTGGTGGTGTTGCGTAGCACGCGGTCGCCCAGCACCAGCGTTGTTGTCGGCGACAGGGAGAACAGATCGGCGAGGTCGGTGCGGTTGCGCTCATTGATATAAAAGGCACCCGCGACATAATCGATAAAGCCGCTAGCGAGCGAGCCGTTGAGCTTAATCTCCTGCGTGAACTGGGTGTGGGTGCCATCGTTCAAAATGGTGAAGCCACCACGCGTATAGCCGCGCACGGCGGGGAAGGGCGTGGTGATCGATGGCCCGCCGCGTCCGTCAAAGAAATCATAGGCGAATTGCTGCTTCAGGCTGACATAGCCGGTAATGAAGCTGAGCGTCGTGTCGTCGTTCAGGTCGAACGCCAGGTTGGACGTGATGATGTCGCTGACGGCTTCCTGGCCTAGGCCGTAGTTGGCTTTGCGTCCGGTCACGACGACCGGGGCATAGGGCGAAGGCGGGCCATCAGCCTTGCTGAGCCCGGTTGTGATGAAACGGCCGTTGCAATCGGCCGGATTGGCCGGATTGCAGTTGAAATTCAGAATATTGTCGCCCTTCGACACAATGTGCATATAGCCCGCGCTCCAGCGCGCCCAGGGGGCCAACTCGCCGGCAATCCCCAGCCGTGCACCCCAGCCATCATCGTCGTTCAGCCGCTCGCCGGTGGTGATATTGCGCGCATAGCCGCGGTCATTCTGCCAATAGCCGCTGACCTTGATCGCCAGCGTATCGGCGAGCGGCAGGTCAACCGAGCCGCGCGCCAGCGTCTTGTTGAAACGGCCATAGCCGATTTCGGCAAAGCCGCCGAAACTGTCGCCCGGCTGCGCCATGATCACATTGATCGCGCCGCCGGTCGTGTTGCGGCCAAACAAGGTGCCCTGCGGCCCGCGTAGCACCTCGATCCGTTCGACGTCGAACAGCGACAGATTGTTGGCGTTCTGGCGCGACAGATAGACATCGTCGACATAGGTGCCGACCGGCGGGTCAAAGGTGGCAATGGTTTCGGTCGAGCCCAGCCCGCGCAAGAAATAGGCGTTGGCCGACCCGATGCCTGTGTTGTTCTGGGCCACCAGATTGGGGACATATTGGCCCAGCTGCAGCGTGTTGCCGACCCCTTGCGCCTCCAGCTGTTCAGCCGAAAAGGCCGAGATGGCAATCGGTACGTCCTGGACATTTTCGGCGCGGCGCTGCGCGGTGACGACGATGTCGGCGATGCCGCTAGTCTCTTCGGCGGGTGCGGCATCCTGCGCGAACGCAGGCATGGCGGTGAAGGCGGACAGCGCCGCGCTGGCGAGCAACATAGGCTTGAACATGGGCTTACACTCCTCTGGACCGGCGCTTTTCCGCCACTGTTTTGTTCCCTGCGCACTATCGTCCGGTTGTCCGGACATTTTTATTTGTCCGGACAACTTTCATGCACTATGCGGCTTGTCAAGCGGGATTGCGTATCGGCCTGTTTACGAGCGCTATCTGTTGCAGAATCGGCGCTGCGCGCGCAGCAAGATTACAAAAGAGGGGCAGCTATGGACTGGGCGGCACTGGCATATCCGACGATGCTCTATGTCCATGTGCTGCTGTTCGTGGCCTGGCTGGGCGGCGATATTGGCGTTTTCGTGCTGGGCCAGCATTTTCGCAAACGCACCCAATATACGCTCGACCAGCGCATTGCGCTGCTGAAGCTGCTGGTCATCGTCGACCTTGCTCCCCGCACGGCGTGGGCGCTGATGGTGCCGGTGTCGCTGACCTTGTCGCTGCTTGGCGGCTGGTGGCCGGTATGGCCCGCGCTGGTCGCGGTCAGCTGGGTCGTCGGTGCTTTCTGGCTGTGGCTGGTGTTTGACGCCCATGCGCACGACATGACGCCGCGCGCTGCACGCAACCGGCGGTGGGAGGGGTGGCTGCGCTGGTTGCTGGCGGCGGGCTATCTGCTGCTTGGGGCCGAATCGCTGGCGACCGGCCACCCCATCGACCAGTCATGGCTCGCGGCAAAGGCCCTGCTATTTGGGCTGATTTTTGTCGCCGCTATCATGATCGATGTGACCTTCAAGCCCGTCGGCGCGCAGCTCGGCAAACTGCTGACCGAAGGATCGAGCGATGCCACCGAGGTGCCGCTGCTCGCCACGATGAACCGCACCCGTCGGTGGGTGTGGTGCGTTTATGCGCTGTTGTTCGTGACCGGCTGGCTGGGGGTGGTCAAACCGTCGTTGTAAATGCAGGCGGTCGGCGGCGAAACCGCTTGACTAAAAATTTGTCCGGACAAATTAAGGGCGGCGATGACACTGGCGATCCAATCGATGTTGTTTGTGCCGGGCACCAAGCCCGACCGCTTTGCCAAGGCGCTGGCGAGTGGCGCGGACTGCGTGTGCATCGATCTGGAGGATGCGGTTCCGGCGGATGAAAAGGATGCGGCGCGAACGGCGGCGCTGGAGGCTGTTGCGGCGCACGACAACCCACGCCTTGCCATTCGGATCAATGGCATGATGACCCGCGCGGGGCTGGCTGATGCGCTGGCGCTGGCAGCGGCGACCATGCGTCCGGCGCTGGTGTTTGTCCCGATGGTCGAATCGCCGGTCGAGCTGGCGCAGTTGCGCAGCGTGCTCGCCGATGACGCAGTGCGCTTTGTGCCGCTGATTGAAACCGTTGCGGGGCTGCGCGCCGCCGATGCCATCGCTGCCGATCCCGCCGCCGCCATGCTGATGTTCGGCGGCGGCGATTTTTCGGCGCAGCTCGGCGTGCCGCTGGCATGGGAACCGCTGGCGCTCGCGCGCGCGCAGCTGGTGATGGCGGCGGCGGGGGCCGGCAAACCCGCGCTCGACGTGCCCTTCATCCACATGGACGATACGGCGGGCCTTGCCGAGGAATGCCGCCGCGCCAAGGAACTGGGCTTCGCCGCCAAAGCCGCCATCCACCCGGCGCAGGTCGCGGTCATCCATGACATCTTCCGCCCCAATGCGGCCGAACTGGCCGAGGCCGAAAGCGCGCTTGCTGCCTTTGCGGCGGGCGGATACCGCCCCATTCGCCACAATGGCAAAATGCTCGAGGCGCCCGTGGTACGCCGTTTTGAACAGATATTGGCTTTGAAGGACAGGATCGATGCGTGACAGTGTGAAGGAAGTCGCCCCCGGGCGTTTCCGCGAGGTGCAGGGCCGCTATTTCGAGGATTTTGTGGTCGGCCATATCTATGAACACCGCCCGGGCCGGACGATCACCGACGCCGACAATGTGTGGTTCACGCTGCTGACGATGAACACCCATCCCGCGCATTTCGACTATGCTTTTTCCGAAAAGACCGAATTCGGCAAACCGCTGGTGGTCAGCCCGCTGACCATCGCGCTGATGACGGGCATGAGTGTGTCGGACACCAGCGGCAAGGCCATTGCCAATTTGGGCTGGGACGAGGTGCGGATGACTGCGCCGCTGTTCGTCGGCGACACCCTTTATGCCGAGAGCGAAGTGCTCGAAAAGCGTGAAAGCAAGTCGCGCCCCGACCAAGGCATTGTGACGTTCAAGACCATCGGCAAGAAACAGGATGGCACGGTGGTGAGCACCTACAAGCGCACCGTTTTGGTGTGGAAGCGCGGCCACGGCCCGGCTGACGATTGAGGACAAATAACATGGCTACTGCACCGGTACTGGATACTGCCCGCCCCGCGATGGACCCCGATGAGGAAGCCGCGCTGCTCGACGCGATCCAGAAATGGGTCGACAAGGAAGTCCGTCCCGTCGTCCTGCACCACGATCACAATGACATCTGGCCCAAGGAGCTGGTCGACCAGATGGTCGAAATGGGCCTGTTCGGCGCGACCATCGGCCAGGAATATGGCGGCCTCGGCCTGCCCGCGACCACCTATGCCAAGATTGTCGCGCTCATCTCTTCCTATTGGATGGCGATTACCGGCATTTTCAATTCGCACCTGATCATGGCCTGCGCCGTCGAACGCTTCGGCACGCCCGCGCAAAAGATGAAATGGCTGCCCAAATTCGCCAGCGGCGAGATTCGCGGCGGCCTCGCGCTCACCGAACCCAATGCGGGAACCGATCTCCAGGCGATCCGCACCACAGCGGTGCGTGACGGCGATGATTATGTCATCAACGGCACCAAAACGTGGATTTCCAACGGCGTGAACGGCAGCTGTTTTGCGCTGCTCGTCAAAACCGACCCCAAGGCGCACCCGCGTTACAAGGGGATGAGCCTGTTCATCGCGCCCAAGCAGGATGGCTTCACCACGGGCAAGAAGTTCGAAAAGCTGGGCTATAAATGCATCGACAGCGCCGAGCTGATTTTCGACAATTACCGTATCCCCGCCGATAATTTGATCGGCGGCGTCGAAGGGCAGGGATTCTTCCAGGCCACCGGCGGGCTCGAGCTGGGCCGCATCAACGTCGCCGCGCGTGGCGTGGGGCTGGCCGAAGGATCGCTGCGGCTCGCCACCGAATATGCGCAACTCCGCGAAACCATGGGCAAGCCGATTGCCGAGCATCAGGCGATCCAGCTCAAGCTCGGCGAAATGGTCACCCGCGCCCGCGCCGCGCGCTTGCTCACTTTCGACGCCGCCGAAGCCTATGATCGCGGCGAACGCTGCGACATGGAAGCGGGCATGGCCAAATATTTCGCTTCTGAAGCTGCGGTCGCGAACAGCCAGGAAGCGATGCGCATCTATGGCGGGTACAGCTATTCGAAGGAATATGACATCGAACGCTATTACCGCGATTCCATGCTGATGTGCATAGGTGAGGGCACCAACGAAATGCAGCGCATCATCATTGCGCGGCAATGGGTGAAGGCCAATCCGGCGTGAGCGAGGCATTTCCTTCTTCCCTCCCCCTCAAGGGGGGAGGGACAGCCGCGCAGCGGCAGGGAGAGGGAGTGACCCGTCGGGGCAAAACCCCAGATGACTTGTTGGCCAAAGCCAAATCGCTCCGCGGCAGTCAAACCGACGCGGAGGATAAGCTCTGGTCGCGCCTGCGCGCCGGACGCCAGAACGGCTTAAAGTTTCGCCGCCAAGTGCCATTTAGTGCCGATTATGTTGCGGACTTTGTTTGTCCGTCGGCGAAGTTAATTGTCGAGGTCGATGGCAGCCAGCATGCAGATCAGGCGGAGTATGACGCGAAGCGGACGCGGTTTTTTGAATCGCAAGGCTATCGGGTGATCCGTTTCTGGAACAATGAAGTTTTGAGAGAGGTGGATGCCGTGGTGAGGGCGGTGCTCGCGGCCACGTCGCTCCCTCTCCCTGCTCGCTCCGCGAGCTGTCCCTCTCCCCTGAAGGGAGAGGGGATTTGAATCTCCCCCTCGCCGGTTATCGCATCCTCAGCGCCGAACAATATGGCGCGGGCCCCTATGGCACGCAGTTTCTGGCGCAACTGGGGGCGGAGGTTATCAAGATCGAGCCGCCGCACAAGGACGGCAAAGGGGGCGGCGACACTGCCCGCGCGGTGGGGCCGCATTTCCTTGAACCCGGCGAAAGCGTCTATTTCCACGCCTTCAACCTCAACAAACGCTCGCTCACGCTCGACCTGAACAGCGCCGAAGGTCAGGCCATCCTGCACAAGCTGGTTGCCTCCAGCCATGCCGTCGCCAACAATCTGCGCGGCGACTTGCCCGCCAAGCTGGGGTTGACCTACGCCGATTTGCAGCATCTCAACCCCGCCATCGTGTGCGTGCATTTGAGCGCCTATGGCCGCGACAATGAACGCGCCAAATGGCCCGGCTATGATTATCTGATGCAGGCCGAGGCGGGCTTTTGCGCGCTCACCGGCGACCCCGACGGCGAACCGCAGCGCATGGGACTGTCGATGGTCGATTTCATGACCGGCACCCATATGACCATCGCGCTGCTCGCCGCGTTGCTCGATGCGCAGCGCAGCGAGCAGGGGCGCGACATGGACGTCGATCTGCTTTCCAGCGCGGTGCACCAGACCAGCTATCCGGCGCTCTGGTATCTCAACGAAGGCGATGTAACGCAGCGCACCCCGCGCAGCGCGCACCCCACCGCAACCCCCAGCCAGATGGTGCGCGCCGCCGATGGCTGGATGTTCGTGATGTGCCAGCTCCCCAAATTCTGGACCATCCTGTGCGAGCGAATCGGTCGGCCCGATCTGGCCGCCGACCCGCGCTTTGCCACCAACCCCGACCGGCTGGCGAACCGCGCGGCACTGACCGAGGCGCTCGATGCCCATTTCGGCACCGCACCGATGGCGCATTGGCAGGCGCTGCTCGCGGGCCATGTTCCGGTTGCCCCGGTGCACACGCTGGACGGCGCGATGGACAACCCGTGGCTCGAAACCATCGGCATGATCGAAACCGTCGATCACCCTGCGCGCCCCGACATGCGCGTGTTGGCCAGCCCGATCAAGGTCGATGGTCAGCGCGCGCCCGTGCGCGCCGGTCCCCGGCTGGGCGCTGACAGCGAGGCGATCTTGGCCGAGCATGGCTTTGATGCCGATGCCATCGCAGGCTTTCGCGCAGGCGGCGTGATTTGATGGCAGAACGGCCCGCTTCGGCTCGCTCCCCGGCGAAAGCCGGGGTCCACATCATCCCTCGCTGTCCTAAATGGACCCCGGCTTTCGCCGGGGAACCGGTCGACCCATGCTCGGCTGAATTACCCCTCGACCTCGATATGCATCGCATAGGCAAAGCGGTCACCGGGGTGGTGATTGGCCGAAATTTCCAAAATCTCGCCCGCGGCATTGCGGTAGCAGCGCAGGATCAACAGGCACGGCGAGCGGCGCGGCACGCCCAGCGCGGCGGCAACCTCGTTGGTCGCGGCGACCGCCTGAATATCCTGCGTCACGCTGGCGATCTTGATGCCCGCCAGCCGCTCGAGCTGCTTAAAGATCGTATCCTCATTGGGCGCGATTTGCGTGGCATAGTCGCGCAGACTTTCGTGGACATAGGCGTCGGTTGTCGCAATCGGCTCGCTCGATCCGGGCGCGGTGCGCAGCCCCTTGAACATCGTCCAGCGGCCGCCAGCGAGCAGGTCGAGGTGCTGGGCAATCCCGCGCGGCAACGGCGCATCGCCGACCAGTTCGAACGTCGTGCGCGTGTTGCGTGCATATTGCATGATTTCGGCGACATTCGACAGCGGCTGGTGCAGCGCGCCGCCGCGCGCCGTGGCGGGCTGGATGACGGTGCCCGACCCGCGCTTGCGTGTGATCAGCCCATCGGCGGTCAGCGCGCGCAGCGCCTCGCGCACAGTAAAGCGGCTGACGTTAAACCGCTTGCACAGCGCGCTTTCGGTCGGAAAGCCGCTTTCGATATAGACGCCGTCCAGCACCTCGCGGCGCAGCGCGTCGGCCAATTCCTTATATCGCGGCGTCGCGGCCAACAGGCTTCCCCCCCATGACGTTGCTCGAACAGCTTGCACAGCATTTGCAGCGTCCCGTCAACGAAGATGTCCGGACAAGAGCGCGGTTGAACCTGCTCGATTGGCTGGCGTGCGTGGCCGGGGCGCGTGGGAGTGAAGTTGCGTCGATAGCAAAGTTTGCAGAACAGGGCCCCATTGCAAGATCCGCATTGCTCGGAAACTTGCTTGAAATGGATGATGTTCATCGCAGCGCCTTACTTCATCCCGGTCCGGTCGTTTGGCCGGTTGCTCTGGGCACTTGGGCTACAATGGGCATGGACGCTGTGTTGGCCGCTGCCGTTCAAGGTTATGACGCAATGATCGGGGTTGGGGAGACGTTCGATGCACGCCATTATGCGCACTATCACCCAACCGCCACTGCCGGAGTTTTTGCTGCCGCAGCCGCCGCTTCGGATCGACTTGCTGGTGATGATCTAGCAGAGGCGATGGCACTGGCTGGATCGATCAGCGGTGGACTTTGGCAAACCCGCCACAGCGATAATCGCGGAAAGCAATGGCATGTTGCTCATGCTGTCCACACTGGCCGCGCAGCAGCAGAATATGCCGATGCTGGCCTCACCGGCCCCCTCGACGTCCTCGAAGGCCCCCAAGGCCTCTACGCCGCCACCTGCCGCACCCCCAAGCCGATGACCTTCCCCGACCAGTGGCGCATATTTGAGGTCAGTTTCAAACCCTGGGCCGCGTGCCGCCATGCGCATCCCGCGATCGACTGCGCGCTCGAACTGCGCGCGGCGGGCAAACTCAATGCGCCTTTTCATGTCGAAACCTATGCCGACGCCATCACTTTTTGCGACCGGCCAGATCCGGTGACCGAGGTCGACGCCAAATTCTCGCTCCAGCACGCCGTCGCGGTGATCGCCGACGGGCGCAGCGCGACCCCGGCGGACTTCACCCCCGAAGCCATCGCGGCGC
Organism: uncultured Sphingopyxis sp.; assembly: GCA_964401155.1. Classification (GTDB taxonomy): domain Bacteria; phylum Pseudomonadota; class Alphaproteobacteria; order Sphingomonadales; family Sphingomonadaceae; genus Sphingopyxis. The sequence goes on along the minus strand of CAYNXF010000007.1, from coordinate 17,196 downwards.
TCGCCCCCTTACGCGCGCAGGTCACCGTCGCCGAAGCGCCAGAGATCACTGCGCGCTACCCTGCGCACTTCGGTGCGCGGGTGAACGGCCTTGAGCTCACCGACTGCCGCGGCGACCCCGAACGCCCGGTGGGCGAGGCGGACATCATCGCCAAAATGCACATGCTCGCAGGCTGGGGCGGCTTGCCGGCTGAGGAAGCTGACCGCGCGGTTGAGTTGGCGCTGCGCGGCGATGACGCGGGCGCAATCCACACGATGCTGGGGGAGTGGTTGGCTTGACCCACACCCCAAAAGCTACTGGCGCCATCCTCGATTTCGCCGCCGCGCCGCATGTGCTGCCGCCAGCGGTGCGCGCCGACGCGCTGCGGCTGCTTGGCGATACACTGGCGGTGATGGCGGCGGGCGCGGCGTCGGATGATGCGGCGAAGGTGCGCGCGGCCTGCACCGACCGCGCCTTCCACGCTGCCTTCGCCATCCACTGCCTCGAATGGGACGCGGTGCACGAAGGGGCAGTTGTACACGCGCTGTCGGTCGTAACCGCCGCGCTGCTCGCATCATCGCACCGCGCGGGCGGCAGCAATCCCGAAGAATTCCTTACCGCGCTGGCCGTCGGCGTCGATATCGCCAGCGGGCTGGGCATCGCCGCGACCGGCCCAATGCGCTTCTTCCGCCCCGCTACCGCTGGCGTAATCGGCGCGGCACTGGCGGTGGCCCGCCTCGAAGGACTGACCCGCGACCAAATGGCCGACGTCCTCGGCCTCGCCTACAGCTTCGCGGGCGGCACGATGCAGGCGCATGCCGAGGCCAGCATCGCGCTGCCGCTGCAAATCGGCCGCGCGGCACAGGCGGCGATCCAGGCCGCCGATGTGGGCAAGGCTGGACTGACCGGCCCGCACGATGCGCTTGAAGGGTCGTTCGGTTACAGCGCGCTCATCGAACCGCTCGACCTGTCGCGCTATACGCCGGGCGCACCATGGCGCATCAGCGAGGTCAGCATCAAACCCTTCCCCAGCGGGCGCGCCAGCCATGGGGCGCTGGGGGCGTTGCAAGACTTGGCTTTGCCGCTTGATGATGTCGACAGCATCGAGCTTTTCGCTCCGCCGCTGATCCAGCGGCTGGTCGGTCGCCCTTACCGCCCGGATGCGCCAATGAGCTACAACCGGCTCTGTCTTGCCTTCCTCGCGCCGTTGATGCTGCGCGATGGTTTGATCGATCCGCGGAAACATGAGTCGATCTCCGAACTTGCGGAGCGCGTGACGGTTACTCTTGACGGCAACGCGGATGCCAACGCGCTTTCGCCGCAGCGGCTGGTGGTGAAGCTGAAGGATGGCAACGTCATCGAGCGGCAAATTGATGCAAATCTCGGCAGCCCCGACGCCCCCATGTCGCCCGCACAATATGCCACCAAATACGCCCTGTGCCGCGAACTTGCGCCGCACGCCGACCCGCGCATCTTCACCGACCCCCTTGCCTACGCCACGGACCCCAAATGACCCACCCCACCTATTTCGAATGTCTCGACATCAAGCAGATGCTGGCTGACTATCCCGTCGGCGATGCCTTCCCCGCGCGCTACCGCAGTATCAGCCGTGACGAGTTGACCGCGTTGCAGGACGCGCGCTTCCGCAAGCTGATGGCGCGCGGGTGGGAAATCCCCTTCTACCAGCGGCTGTGGGGTGCGCAGGGCATCGAGCCTGGCGATATTCGCTCGCTCGCCGACATCAGCAAACTGCCGGTCTATGACAAAAGCGACCTGATGGCGTCGGTCAATGCCCACCCACCCTATGGCGATTTTGACGGGAGGGGCAGCGACCCGGTCGTTTTCCACACGACCAGCGGCACCACGGGCCGTCCTCAACCGCTGATGTTCGGGCCCAAGGGGCGCGAGATCACCAATCTGCTCGTCGGGCGTATGTATCGCTGGATGGGCCTCTCCGGCGACGATGTCGTCCAGTCGGTCTATGGCCACGGCATGATCAACGGCGGCCATTATATCCGTGAGGCGGTGACGCATTTCACCAATGCATTGTTTCTGAGCGCAGGGACCGGCATCGAAACGCGCAGCATCAATCAGGTCAATCTGCTCGCGGACTTCAATGTCACGGTAATGGTTGGTTTTGTCGACTATATCCGCAAGCTCGCCGAGGTGGCCGAGGCCGAGGGGTTGTTCGATCGCATCCAGCTGAAAATGATCATTGGCCATTTGGGTACCGAAGACCGCGCCGCAACCGAGGCGGCCTGGCACGGCGCGAAGGCCTATGACTGGTACGGCGTCGGCGACACCGGCAGCATCGCTGGCGAAGGGCCCGACCGCGACGGGCTGTATGTCTGGGAAGACGCCCAATATCTCGAACTGCTCGACGTCGACACGGGACAGGCGGTCGCGCATGGCGACACCGGCGACATGGTCGTCACCTGTCTGTTCAAGGATGATATTGCGCCGTGCATCCGCTTCAACACCCACGACATCACGCATGAGCTCGGTGGGCGCGGCGAGCTGGCGTTCAAGCGCATCGCGGGGTTCAAGGGGCGCAGCGACAATATGGTCAAGCTGCGCGGCATCAACCTGTTCCCCCACGCTATCGGCGCGATTATCGAAAACCGCGGCGACCTGACCGGCGAATATGTCTGCCGTCTGGTCCGCGACCCGGCGACGCAGCGCGACGACATGACGGTGCTGATCGAGAGCCGTGGCGGCACCGACGCGGGCCAGCTGGCGGCGCTGCTGCGCCAGGGGCTGAATGTCGAGGTAGTGGTGGAACTTTGCCCGCCTGGCGGTACGTCAGCGCTGACGCAGATTGATGTGCGGCAAAAGCCGATCCGGCTGATCGACGAGCGGGGACTGTGAAGGATTTCGACGCTCTACGCGCGGCCAATGCGCCGCTGAACGCCTTTGTCGATTTCGACGAGGGTGCAGCATTCCCGGAAGCTGGCCCGCTCGCGGGGCTGACCGTCGGGGTTAAATCGAACATCATGGTCCGGGGTCTGCCATGGACCGGCGGCATGGGTCTCTACCGCGATCGCATCGCGACCCGTGACGCACGCGTTGTCGAATTGCTGCGCGGCAATGGCGCAGCAATCATCGGCAGCCTGAATATGCACGAAGCCGCGCTTGGCGCGACCACCGACAACGCCTTCTATGGCCGCACCCACAATCCGCACCGCTTGGGCTTCACCCCCGGCGGATCGTCGGGGGGCAGCGGCGCGGCGATTGCGGCGGGATTGTGCGACATTGCGCTGGGCACCGATACGCTGGGCAGCGTGCGCATCCCGGCGGCCTATTGCGGCGTCTATGGCCTCAAACCAACGGCAGGCGCGGTCAGCACCCATGGCCTTGCCTTCCTCGACCCCAGCCTCGACAGCATTGGCCCGCTCGCGGCGTCGCTCGACCTGATCGAGGCGGCGTGGCGGACCATGGCCGACGATCCCGGCGCGGGTGGGTCGTTCCGTTTTATGCTGATGCTCGAGAAGCTCGGCGGCGTCGACGTCCAGCCCGCCGTGCGCGCGGCCTATGAAGCCGCCTTTCGCGCGGTGCCGCTGACGGGCTGTGAATATGCTTTGCCCTTCAGCACCACTGACATCCGCTGGGCGGGCCTCGCACACGCCGGGCGCTGGCTGATCGATGACCTGGGCAGCGAATATCGTCCCGACAATCCCGGCCTCTCCAAAGATCTGCTCTATTTGCTGGGCATTTGCGCCAAGACGCCAGAGCGGCCGGATATTTTGACGCGCGTGCGCACCGAACTCAACGCCGCGCTCGGCACGGCGGGCGTGCTGCTGCTCCCCACCACACCGCAGACGGCTTTCACCCACGACGGCAACGCTCCTGCCAGTCAGGCCGACTTCACCGGCATCGCCAACATTGCGGGCCTCCCCGCCATCGCCATCCCGGCGGGGTGGAGCGACGATGGCCTGCCCGTCAGCGTCCAGCTGGTCGGCCCGGCGCACAGCGAATTGCGGCTGATCGCGCTCGCACGCATCATCGACACGGAATTGGCGGCCTATCGCCGCCCACCGGCTTTCGGATATTGAGGGGAGAGCATCCATGCGCATCATCTGTCTGTTCAATCTGAAAGAAGGCGCGAGCGCCGAGGCCTATGAGGCCTGGGCACGCGGCACTGACATTCCGGGCGTCAACGCGCTGGGTTCGGTTCGCGCCTTCACTGTCCACCGCGCCACCGGTCTGTTCGGCAGCGATGCGAAACCACCCTATGACTATATCGAGGTCATCGACATTCATGGCATGGACGCCTTTGTCGCCGATGTGACCGATCCCGAATTTCAAAAGGTCGCGGCGGCGTTCGGCGAATTCACCGACAACCCCACCTTTATCCTGACCGAGGATTTGTGATGCGCTTTGCGGGCAAGACCATCGTCGTTACCGGTTCGGGCAAGCAGAAGGGGCTGGGGCAGGGCATCCTCCAGCGCTTCGCCGACGAAGGTGCGACGTGCGTGGTATCCGACCTGACCATCGATGAAGAGGCCAATGCGGTCGCCGATGAACTGCGCGGGCGCGGCGCGACGGTGCATAGCATTCCCTGCGACGTGTCCGACGCCGCCCAATGCTCCGCGCTCGTCGAACAAACGGTCGCAGCGACGGGCCGCCTCGATATTTTTGTCAACAACGCCGGCATCGGTTTCATGATGAAGCCGCTGCTGGAGGTCGATCCGCAGGATTGGGCAACGGTGATCGCGGTCAACCTGTCGGGCGCTTTTTATTGTACCCAAGCTGCTGCCAAGGCGATGATAGCGGCTGGCAACGGCGGGCGCATCATCAACATCGCCAGCCAAGCGGCCAAGACCGGCTTTCCGCACCTACCCGCTTATGTGTCGTCGAAGCATGGCATGATCGGTTTAACGCGCGCCAGCGCCGTCGAGCTCGGCGCGCATGGCATCACCGTCAACGCGGTCTGCCCCAACCATGTGACCACCGGGCTGGGCGCGCAGCAGAATGACTATTTCTCGAAATTGCTGGGGTTCGACAGCGTCGAGGCCTATCTCAACAATATGGCCGTAAAAAACCCGATGGGGCGTCCAGGGCTTCCATCAGACACGGCCGCGGCCTGCGCATGGCTGGCTTCGGACGATGCCTTTTACGTGACCGGCGAGGCGCTGAATGTCAGCGGGGGGGAGGAAATGCACTGATGCAGCAGGAACGCATCGACTGGCCCGGCGGCGCCAAAATGGCGCTGTCAGTTGTCGTCAATGTCGAGGAAGGCAGCGAGCAGAGCATCGCGCGCGGTGACCGGGGCATGGAGCCGGTCGACGAGCTCGGCATCTTCATCAAGGCGCCGATCCGCAACTATGCCAACGAGAGCAACTATATTTATGGCATAAAGGCGGGCGCGCCGCGCATCGTCAAATTGCTGCGCGAATTCGACATCAAAGCAAGCTGGACCGTCGCCGCGCTCAGCCTGGAAAATTATCCCGACATCGCGCGTGCGATCGTTGACCTCGGCCATGAACCCGTGAGCCATGGCTGGCGCTGGGTCCACCAGTTCAAGTTTGACGAATTGCAGGAACGCGAATTCATCCGCAAAGCCGTCTCCAGCATCGAGGCGACGTGCGGGGTGCGCCCCTATGGCTGGCTGTCGCGCTATATGCTCACCGACAACACCCGCCGCCTGCTGATCGACGAGGGCTTCACCTATCATATGGACGATTATTCGGGCGATGTGCCCTTCTGGGATCGCGATACGGTGCCCGGTAAACCGATGGTCATCGTCCCCTATCAGCTCGACAACAATGACATGAAAATGTGGACCGACCCAGCGATGACCCCCGAACAATGGCTCGCCTATGCAATCCGCAACTTTGATCAGGTCTATCGCGAAGGAGTAGAGGGCAACCCCAAGATGATGAGTCTGGGCCTGCACCTGCGGATCATCGGCCGCCCGGGCCGTATCTGGGCGCTCGAGGAATTTTTCCGCCACGTCCGCGCGCACGACGGGGTGTGGGTGACCACGCGGCACGCGATTGCCGAGCATTTTGCGGACACGCATCCGGCATGACCCTCTCGCTAACCACCTGCGAGCCTGTCGCACGCCTCGCAATCAACCGCCCTGACAAGCGGAACGCTTTCAACCAGGCAATGTGGGACGGACTGCCCAGCCTCGTCGAACAAGCGGTGGCTGATCCGGCGGTGCGGCTTATCATCCTCCAATCGGCAACCGATGGCGTCTTCTGCGCTGGCGCGGACATTGGCGAGCTGCTCGCCAACAAAGACGATGCAGCATGGCGCGCCGCCAATCAGGCCGCGATCAACCGCGCGCAGCACGTTCTCACGCGCGCAGCCAAGCCGACCATCGCCTTTATCGACGGGGATTGCGTCGGCGGCGGCTGCGGCCTTGCGCTTGCCTGCGACATCCGCATTGCGACGCCGCAGGCGCGGTTCGGCATCACGCCCGCCAAGCTGGGCCTCGTCTACCCGCTGCACGACACCAAATTGCTCGTCGATCTGGTCGGTCCGGGGCAGGCCAAGCGCATGCTGTTCACCGGCGCGCTGCTGACCGCCGACGAGGCGCTGCGCATCGGGTTGGTCGATATCATCGCCGATGGGCCCAACGATCTGGCCGACAGTATTGCCGCCGCCTCGCCGCACAGCTGCCGCGAAATAAAAGTCTTTGTCCGGCGGATATTGGATGGTCAGGTCGATGATGATGGCGACACGCTGGCTGTGTTTGCGGAGGCCTTCACCGGTCCAGATTTTCTGGAAGGGACGCAGGCGTTTGTGCAGAAGCGCAAGCCGGAGTTCAAAACATGACCATCCCCCATGGCACCATAATCGGCGGCCTTGTCACCACACCCGATCTCGACGCCGCGCTCGCCGATTACGGCCGCACATTGGGGTTGACCCTGATCGAACAGGGCGCGCTCACCCCCGATCTCGCCGCCAGCTGGGGCTGCCCCGCCAGCGCGGGCGCACCGATGGCGGTGCTGCAACCTGGCAGCGGCGCACCCTGTTTCCTGCGGCTGGTCGAGCAGCCTGTTCCGCCCGATTTCCGCCCCACGCGCACATATGGCTGGGCGGCTTATGAATTCAGCGTGCAGGATGTGTACGGCTGGCCGGGCCGCCTCGCGGGCAGCGGCTTCGACATTGTCGGCCCACCCAAGGAAATTGAAGGCCTGCCCTATTTCATCCCCATGCAGGTCACCGGGCGCGGGCGCGAGATGCTCTATTTGAACGAAGTGCGCGAAAACACGCCCTCGTCGGACCTGCCCAAGGCGGCCTCGCCGGTCGACAAAATTTTCATCTGCATCCTTGCCACCCCCGACCTGCCGGGCGCAGTCGAATGGTACAAGCACACGCTGGGCCTCGACGAAGGCGGCACCTACACCATCGAATATACGATGCTGAACAAGGCGTTCGCGCTGCCCGGCGGCACCCAGCACACGCTTACTATGGTCCAAGCCGGGCGCACCCCGATCGCCGAAGTTGACGCCTATCCCGCCGCCGCCACGCCGCGCGCTCACCCGCCGGGCACGCTGCCGCCGGGCAATGCGCTGGTGACGCTGGCGGTTGATAGGCTCGACCGGCTGGGGCTCGACTGGATTGCGCCGCCGGTGGTGCGCCAAGGCCCGCTCTACGGCGGCCGCCGCGTCGGCACGCTGCGCGGTCCGGCGGGCGAGCTGCTGGAATTGGTTGAGGTGGGTTAGGGCACCAACACCGTCGACCCCGTCGTCGCGCGCCCTTCCAAGTCCGCATGCGCCTGCGCTGCGTCGGTCAGCGCATAACGCTGGCCAATCGTCACATTGAGCACGCCCGACCGGATCAATTCCCAAACCCGTGCCACGCCCGCCGCGCGCTCGTCGGCTTCGGCATAATAATCGAACAGCGTCGGGCGGGTGTTATAAAGCGACCCTTTCTGGGCCAAAATGCCCAGATTCACGCCGCCAACCGGCGCGTCGGCATTGCCATAATTGACGATCAGTCCCCGCCGACCCGTCGAATCGAGGCTGGCTTCCCATGTCGCCATGCCAACGCCGTCAAAGGTCACGCGCACACCTTTGCCATCGGTCAGTTCGCGCACCCGCGGCGCAACCGGCTCGCTAGTGTACAGGATGACATGGTCCGCCCCGGCGCCGCGCGCGGCCTCGGCTTTGGCTGCGGTGCTGACGGTGCCGATCACCGTCGCGCCGACATGCTTCAACCATTGTACCAGCAACAACCCGACCCCGCCCGCTGCCGCATGCACCAGCACCGGCCACCCCGCTTCGACGCGCGCGCAGCGCTCGACCAGAAATTCGGTGGTGCATGCCTTCAGCAGCGCCGCCGCAGCCACCTCGTCGCTGATGTCATCGGGGGTTGCGAACAGCATCGCGGCGGGGATGTTGCGCGCAGCCGCATAGGCCCCGATCAGCGGACCAAAGGTGCAGACGCGCTGGCCGACGGCGATGCCAGTCACGCCCTCGCCAATGGCCTCGACGATGCCCGCCGCCTCCATCCCCAATCCGCTGGGCAGGGCAATCGGGTAAATCCCGCGCCGGTGATAGGTATCGATGAAGTTGAGGCCCACCGCCGTGCTCCGCATCCGAACCTCGCCCGGTCCGGGCGGGGGCAGGTCGACCTCGTCCCATTCGATCACCTCGGGGCCGCCATGGGCGGTGATGCGCGCCGTCAATGTCATAAATGATACCCTTTCATGCGCCGCTGATTGGCGGTGCTTCGACCAACAGAAGCTGCACCTCGGCAATGCCTTCGCGTAACGTCTTTGCTTCGGCATATTCGGGCGAGTGCCAAAAGGCGAGCGCGGCGTCCCTGTCGGGCCACTCGCTGATAACCACCGATGCTGCGTCGCCGAAATCGCCTTCCAGCAGCTGCGCACCGGGGGCACGCAGCACGTATTTGCCGCCAAATTGCGCGACCAGTTTTGCGGCTGTGGGGGCATAGCCCGCCATAAACGCCGCGCGATCGGAAACCTGGGCGGTGATGATCATATAGGCTGGCATAAGATGCTTCCTGAGTGTTGCGGCATGTGGGCGCTTATCCATCTGTGTTGCGATTATGCGACACTGGCAACCGCTCATCGGTGCGGCGCAGAATTTGTCTGGACAAATTTGACGCAAAGTGGATGGTGGCACAAGCAGCTTTGTAACAGTCTTGCCAACCTTGGGGGGTTTGAATGAAATTTTCTGTCAAAATGGCCGCGCTGATGGTCACCGCTTTGACGCCGGTTGCCGCCTTTGCGCAGGACGCGGCGGAAAGCGAAGGGCCGCTCGCCGAAATCGTGGTCACCGCGCGCAAGACGGCGGAATCGCTGTCCGACGCGCCCGTTTCGGTATCGGTGGTCGGCGCACAGCAGATTGAGGAGCTCGGCCTCAACTCGATCGACGATTTCGCCCGCAACGCCACCGGCATCAGCTTCAGCCAGGCCTTTGGCCGTTCGACCGACCGCCCGGTTATCCGCGGCCAATCCAACGTGCTCGCCGGGGTGCAGGCGGGGGTGGAAACCGGCGCTGCCTATTTCGTCGATGGCATTTACTATCAGGGCGATATTCAGGGGTTTGACCCCAACGCCATCGAGCGCGTGGAAATTATCAAAGGGCCGCAATCGGCGCTCTATGGCCGCAACACCTATGCCGGCGCGATCAACTATATCACCAAGGATCCGAGCGACGAGATTGAAGTGTCGGGCCGCGCCCGCCTTGCTGAATATGCCGAGCGCGAAGCGGCGGCATCGATTAGCGGTCCGTTGTTTGGTGACATTCTGGGCTTTCGTGCGGGCGCACGCTATTATGAATATGGGGGTCAATATCGCAACCAGCTCACGGGCAAGCGCGTCGGTGACGAAGAATCGGCATCGGCCTATCTGACGCTTCAGCTCGAACCTTCGGACCAGCTCAAGCTGCGCACCCGCATCAGCTGGCAGCGCGACGATGATGGCCCGCTCGCCCTATTCCTGCAGGGCGCAGCGCTCAACAATTGCAAGCCCGGCTTCCGCTCGCCGCGCTTCCGTGCCGCCTCGCCCTTCGTGCCACTGGCCCCCGCGACCTTGGTTTCGACCAACAACAATCAATATTATTGTGGCGTTATTCAGCCACAGCCCAACGGCGTCCGGCTCAACACCGAAGGACTGAACATCAATCCAACGCTGGGCTTCCGCGATGGCACGGCGTTCGACGGGGTGCGCAACACACAAACCTCGGTCAACAATATCTTCGACTGGGATATTGGCGGCTCGGGCTGGGTCTTCCACGCCGCGGTTGGCTGGCGCGATAACACCAATTTGTTCGGCACCGACAGCGATCACAGCGACGCTTTTGTCTATTTCGGCGGCACGGCGGCCTCGACGCTGGGAACCGAACCCGCCTTTGCCAACACCAACCGCGATGACCAGGAAGATCTGAGCGTCGAGGCGCGGATCAGCAGCCCGACTGACAAACCCATCCGCATTCTGGCGGGCGGCTATTTCTTCAAACAGAAATTCCAGTCGGTCGACATCACCTTTGGCAGCGGCACTGCCGGTCTCGCGCTTGGCACCAACCTTTCACAATATGCCACCATCGAAAACCAGGCGTTGTTCGGCATGGTCGAATGGGACATCACCGACCAGCTCAATATCAGCGCCGAAGTGCGGCATCAGGAAGAAACCAAAACGCTGATCGACCGCGCCAGTGCAACTGCTGCGGGTATATTCTGCGCCGGGGAACAGGGACGGGTGGCGCAGTTCAGCAACGGGCTGCCGCCGGGGCAAGTGGTCGCCTGTCAGGGTGCGGGTAAATTCACCGGCACCGACCCGCGCATCACGGTCAACTACACCACCGACGGTGGAATGCTGATTTACGGCGTGTTCGCCACGGGCCGCAAACCCGGCGGTTTCAACGGTACGGCGGGCGTAACGGCGACCCAGCAGACCGGGCAGGATTTCATCAATTATCTGCCCGAAAAGTCAAAGGGCGGCGAGCTGGGCGTGAAGTTCGACGCGCTCGATCGCCGCGTGCGCGTGGCGCTGACCGGCTTTTACAACGAACTCACCAATGTTCAGTTGACCTCGGCCATTCCCAATCCGAACGGCACCGGCGCGCTTACCTCGGTCGTCACCAATTCGGGCGATGCTGAAACCAAGGGGTTCGAATTTGAACTTACGGCCGCGCCCGTCGATGATCTCGTGCTCAATCTGGGCGTCTCCTATGTCGACGCCAAATTCACGCGTGGCTGCGATGCGGATGAATTCATCCTCAATTCGGGCGGGCTGCGGCCCAATTTCGACACGCGCAATCCGACCCCGGCGGGGCTGGCGCTGTGCAACATCGAAGGCCGCCGCCTGCCGCTGGGCAGCCCCTGGCTGGTCAACGGCACCGCCAATTGGGAGGCCGACACCGGCTATAACGGCATTCGGGCCTTTGCCATCGGCAATTTCAGCTACGAAGCATCCAAATATGTCCAGGTCGATAATCTGGCGGAAACCGGGGACACCTTCCTGGTCAACGCGCGCCTTGGTTTCCGGCACGACAACTGGTCGGTCGCGCTGTTCGGGCGCAACCTGACGGACGAGGATTCGATCACACTGGCGACGCGCTGGTTCGACTTGCGCTATGGTGCGGGCACGACCGGCCTGCCGCCGGCCGCCGGGGTCACGTTCGACGGCCGCCCGGCGCAGATCGAAACCGGCAGCCCGCGCGGCTTCTTTGCCAATCTGCGCAAAGGCCGCACCTTCGGCATCGAAGGCACGTTCAACTTCTGAACGGGTTAGATTGGGAAATGGGGAAGGTGGCCGGGCGACTGGCCCCCTTGTTCATTCCTCGTCATTGCGAGCGCAGCGAAGCAATCCAGAGCGGTACAATGCAGCCCTCGATTGCTTCGCTGCGCTCGCAATGACGGATTTTGCTAACCCCGCGCCAATATCGCGTCTGCGGCCCTCAGCCCGCTTTCGAGCGCGCCTTCCATGCCTGAACTGGCCTGCGCCAGATGCTCGCCCGCGAAATGCAGGCGCGACCCCACATGCCGCGACGCGGCGGCCAAGGTCGCGGCCTGGCCGGTGCCGATATGATGATAGATACCGCGCGCCCCGCTTTGTTTCTGCCAACTGAAAAGGCGCTCAACCTTCAGCTTGCCCTTGGCGGCGGGGCGCATCGCCTCGATCCGCGCGATAATGGCTGCGCCTGCGGCGGCCGGCGTCATGCGGTCGAGCAGGTCGGCGCCTGCGCCGACGGTCCACAGCTTCAGCATCGGCGGATCGTCGCCCAGCACAAAGACGCGCCCGATCAGCGGATCGTCGGTCCACAAAGTGTCGGGCGCGCCATCCTCTTTCCAAAAGGGCGTCGTCGCCGACAGATAGGCGAAACTGGCACGGGTATAGGCGAGGCTAGGGATCAGCGTCGCGATGCTCGGCGCGAGCGAGCCCAGCACCGGCGTCTCGCGCAGCGCGGCGAACGGAATGGTGCACAGCACCTGCCGCGCGCGCAGCTTCATGCGGTTGGTCCACACACTGACGCCGTCGGCTTCTTCCGAAATCGCGACGACGCGGTTGTCGAACAGCACGGCGGTATCGAGCGCTTTCCACATCGCCTCGGGCAGCGCTTGCGATCCACCGCCGATCGTTGCGGTCGGCCCCGGCCCGGCGCGAAAAATTGCGATGGTGCGCGCGACCGACAGCGCCGACATGCCCGCCAGTGTATTGCCGTTCACATTGGCCTCGATCAACCGCAGCGCCTCGTCGCTCGCGCCATGCGCGCGCAGGGCTGCGGCGTAGCTGACGTCCATCGCAGGGGGCGCATCCAGCCACGCTTCGGGCGAATCCAGCTGCGGCAGCGCACGCGCATGGTGCATCGCCAGGCCGAGCGGCAGAACGCTGCGCTCGCTATCGCTCAGCCGGTTGGCGGGGGACGTGGGCCAATCCTCGGCACGCACCGTGGCCCCGTTCACATGGAGCAGCGCGCTGCGGCTCTCCGCCGCGCCCGCGCCCGCGCCGCTGCCCTCGACAATCGGTACTTTCAGCTCGGCCGCAATGCCGCGCAGCAATTCGTACCCGCGCCCGACCTGAATGCCGCCAGCCTCGGGCGCACCGGGCAGATCGCGCAGCGTATGCAGTCGCCCGCCGACGCGCCCCTCCCCTTCGATGATCATGCAGGAAAGGCCGGCGTTCTCCAGCCGCTTGGCCGCCGCCAGCCCTGCCAGCCCCGCGCCGATGATGATCACATCATGGCTGGTCTTACCCCAGGCGGACCGCGGCGCGGCTCCGGCCAGGATTGCGGCGCTGCCGCCCCCAGCCAGAAACCCCCGCCGCGTTGGCGTCATAGCCTCAATGCCCCGTCGCAGGCTTCTCGCCCGACTTTGCCCGCTCGGCATCGACCATCTTCTTGAACACCGTCCAGGTGGTTTCGTTCGGCCGCGCATCATCGCCCGGCGGCGGGGTGGTATAGGCGGGATAGTTGAGCGCGATTTCGTCCTTCAGCACCTTGGGCAGCTCGTCAAAGCTCTTCAGCTTGTTGCCCATCGCGTTGAACACCATCTGCCCCTGCCGCCCGCGCATCTTCATCCACGGCATCCATTCCGATATCCGCACCCAGCTGACGATGGGATAGGCCGTCGGGTTCTTGGTGTTCAGGATTTCCTCGGCATCATAGGCGAAATCGAAAATTTCCATCGCGTGATATTTGCCGCCAACATAGTCCTGATACTCGCCCGCCAGCACATTGTGATAGAAAAGCGGCGCTTCGAACGGCGCGAAAATCCAGCGCCCTTCGCGGCGACCACGGAACTGGTACGGGCTGCCATCGGCACCATAGGCAAATTGCGCGCGCTGGTTCACCGGATCATTGGCAATGTGCATCACATTCACCTTTTCGCCGGTCCAGGGATTGTCCCACTGGCGCAGCACTTCGCCGGTCTTGGGGTCGAGGTAGAGCATGATCTCGCGGCTCACCAGCCGCCATCCCTTGCCGCGCTTGGGATCCTCGACGGTCACACAGGTGCGGATGTTCATCCCTTCGCCCTTGAACAACAGGCGGTCGGGCTCGCCGGTGACGCGCGAATAGACATTGCCCGCCCAGTGATAGACGGCTGGCACGCCATCGGCCGCACCGCACTGCGCGCGCTTGGCCACTTCCAGCGCATCTTCGGGCTTGCTCACATCGAGCATGCGCGGCTTTTCCTTGGCTTGCGCGGCCCCGGCGATGGCCAATGCGGCCACGGTCAACATCAAACGCTTCATTCCATTTTCTCCCTCATCCGCGAAAACTGGCGGCGGCCACCGCCGATGATTGTTCCATCCCGTCGATGCCGCAGCTGGCCTGCATCCAGCGCAGATTCATGCCCACGCGCGCCGCACCGGGATCGGCCCAGGCATAGCTTTCCGCGCTGTCTGGCTTGTCAGTGCGGTGGACATACAGGACGATGCTGGGCTTGTTGCGATTGGGCGTGCCGTCGGCATTGTTGGGCCACACGACATTGCGCATGCGGATGACCAGCGGCTGCGTGTTGGCCACATCATCGCCGACCAGCGCGCGCCCGCCCTGATCGTGCAGTTTCACATTCTGCACAAAGTGCCAGTCGGGCGACCCATCGACCTTGGGCTTGTCCTTTAGAATCGCAACCCAGCAGGTCGCAGGCCGGGCGCGGCGCAGCTCATATTTCAGGCCACTGGCACCCTGCGCCGTAAAGGCCGCGATATCGCGCTCTTTGGCAAAATACAGCGACCGCGTCGCTTCTTCGAGCATTGCGCTGTCGGCGCTGGTCGGCGCGCCAAAGGCGTCCATGGCGGTCACCGCCACCTCATCCTTTCCCCCCGGATATTTTTCGACCTTCAGATAGACCAGGTTCGGCGCATCGCGCTTCGCCTCCTTGGCAAAATAGACCTGCTCTTCGTTCGAATAGATCAGCGTGGCGGCGGCGGGGGCGTGCTGTGCGCCGAGCGGCGTTGCCAAGGCAAGCAGGGATAATCCGGCTAAAGCAGATATCTGGCGCAACCCACTTCCCCCACTTTCGTCGTGCTGAACTTGTTTCAGCACAACGGGCCATCGCTCGGTATCCTGAAACAAGTTCAGGATGACGATGCCTTTGGCAAGGAGCTAACCGACCCTACCGCGAATCGCAAGTTGTCCGGACAAATTAACTGCGTTAGGACCTCGTCATGCTCCGTTACCTGCTCACCACATTTGCGCTCCTCCTCACCGCCCCCGCATTGGCGCAGGATGACCCCGACGGCCGCACCATCCTCGCGCGCGCGACCGAGGCGCATGGGGGCGAACGCTGGGCGCAGGTGCGCACGCTGGAACTCCACGGCAGCGCGGTGTTCTGGGGCAAAAGCGGCGCCGCGCCCACTTCCGCGCCCGACAGCTATGTCATGCACCGCGCCTTCGACCCCGATCGCACCGCCGCGCACGGGGCCGAGGGCAAGCTGCGCATCGCCGTGACCGACAAGGGTCGGCTCGTTTTCACGGTCGGGTTCGATGGCGAAACCACATGGAACGACAAGGGTGTCGTCTCCAAGGCCGAGGCCGACGCCTATTGGGCCAGCAATTTCGGCTTCGGCATCATCCGCCACGCGCTGAAACCCGGCTTTACTGCCACCCGCCTCGCCGACAGCAATGTCGATGGCCACCCCGTCTATATGGTGCGCCTGACCGATCCCATGGGCAGCGACAGCCTGTTCGGCATCGACCAGAAGACCTCCGCCGTCCGTATGGTTGGTTTCGCCACCCCGCGCGGCTGGCATGTACGCACTTACGACAATTTCTTCCGGCCCGCCGAAGCGCCCTGGTGGTTGCAGGCGGGCAAGGTCACGCTGACCTATAATGGCGTGAAGCAGAACGAGATTCACTGGCGCCAAGCGAAAGTGAACCAGCCCATCGACGACAAACTCTTCGCGCCGCCCTTTCCCTGACGCCGATTTCCCGCTAGCCTCGCAATTATATTACAACGCCGCAGCGGGAGCTTTCACATGCGCACCATCGACCATTTCATCGCCGGCGGCGCGCCCGGCCCCGCGACGCGCTTTGGCGACGTATTCGATCCCAACAATGGCGGCGTGCAGGCGCGCGTGGCCTTGGGCGATGCCGCTGTTCTCGAGGCCGCCGTCGCCGCAGCCCAAGCCGCGCAGCCGGCATGGGCCGCCACCAACCCCCAGCGCCGCGCGCGCGTGATGTTCAATTTCAAGGCGCTGGTCGAAGCGCATATGGACGAGCTCGCGCACATGCTCAGCATCGAACATGGCAAGGTGATCGCCGATTCAAAGGGCGACATCCAGCGCGGGCTGGAGGTGGTCGAATTCTGCTGCGGCATCCCGCACCTCTTGAAGGGCGAATATACGCAAGGTGCCGGCCCCGGCATCGACGTTTTCTCGATGCGCCAGCCGCTCGGCATCGGCGTCGGCATCACGCCCTTCAATTTCCCCGCGATGATCCCGCTGTGGATGGGCGCGGTGTGCACCGCCGTCGGCAATGCCTTCATCCTCAAACCCAGCGAACGCGACCCCAGCGTGCCGGGCCGCCTCGCCGAACTGATGCTCGAAGCGGGGATGCCCGCGGGTATTTTTCAGGTTGTGCATGGTGACAAGCTGATGGTCGACGCCATCCTCGATCACCCCGCGATCAGCGCGGTCAGCTTTGTCGGCAGCAGCGACATCGCCCATTATGTCTATCAGCGCGGAGTCGCGGCGGGCAAGCGTGTGCAGGCGATGGGCGGGGCCAAGAACCACGGCATCGTCATGCCCGACGCCGATCTCGATCAGGTGGTCGCCGATTTGAGCGGCGCAGCCTTCGGCAGCGCAGGCGAACGCTGCATGGCGCTGCCCGTGGTTGTGCCCGTGGGCGATGACACGGCCGAACGGCTGAAGGCGAAGCTGATCCCCGCAATCGCAGCGCTGCGCGTCGGCGTGTCGACCGATCCCGATGCGCATTACGGCCCCGTCATCAACCATGCGCACAAGGCGCGGGTCGAAGGCTGGATCCAGACCTGCGTTGACGAAGGCGCCGAGCTGGTCATCGACGGCCGCGGTTTCCGCTTGCAGGGGCATGAAGACGGCGCCTTCATCGGCCCCACCTTGTTCGACCATGTCACGACCGACATGAGCAGTTACAAAGAAGAAATCTTCGGCCCCGTCCTGCAAATCGTTCGCGCGAAGGATTTTGAAGAGGCGCTGTCGCTGCCCAGCCGCCACCAGTACGGCAACGGCGTCGCCATCTTCACAAGGAACGGCCACGCCGCGCGCGAATTCGCCGCGCGCGTCAACGTCGGCATGGTCGGCATCAACGTGCC
>CAYNXF010000006.1:0-172883 GCA_964401155.1 uncultured Sphingopyxis sp. | reverse complement strand
CCCCTGACTTGCCTGCTGATTTGCCGGCGCAGCCAAGCTGGCGGAAACGGCGCGCAGCGCTGTTCGTCGGCGGCGGACTGGCGCTGGCCGTTTCCGCCATCTGGGTGCTGCGCGCGCCGATTGCCGATAATTTTGTTACCAGCCAGCTGCAACAACGCGGCGTAAAGGCCCAGTATCGCATAGTTTCTATTGGACCGCGCACCCAGACTCTGGCGGATGTCGTCATTGGCGATCCAGCCAAACCCGACCTGATCGCCCGCCGCGTCAAGGTGGATATCGGTTGGACCTGGTCGGGCCCGCTGATCAGCGGCGTAACGGCCGAAGGCGTGCGGCTATTTGGTCGCTGGGAGGATGATCGCATCCGCCTGGGCGAAGTCGATAAGCTGCTGCCGCCACCCAGCGACGAACCGTTCCGATTGCCCGAGCTGGATGTGGCGCTTAGCGATGCGCGCGCGCGCATCGATACACCCTGGGGAGCGGTTGGTGTGCGCATCGATGGGGCCGGACCGCTGCGCTATAACTGGCGCGGCCAGATCGCCTTGGTCAGCGAAGGATTAACCTATGGCGACTGCGCGACCGGGCGTCTGTCGGTTTTTGGTGCGGTGCGAATTTCCTATGCCCGGCCCAATTTCGTTGGCCCTGTTCGCGCCGCCGATTTGCGCTGTGCACAGCAGGGCTTCAGTCTGGCGCGCGTCGATACCCAGCTTGAAACCTCACTCGCCGCTGATTTTCTGAGCTGGACGGGCGAATTTGACGCCACCTCGTCGCGCTGGCAGGCCGTTGGCGGCTCGCTGGGCACGCTTGCCGCGACCGGCAGCTTTCGCGGGGACAGAAAATCCACCAAGGTCGATTATGACCTGCGCGGCAGCGACGCGCGCTATGGCGGCTTCAATGTGGCGGGCCTGAGCCTTGCCGGAACCGCGACGGCAGGCAGCAATCTTAGCGCCAGCGCCCGGCTGGGTGTAGCGCGGGCGGTGCTGCCGCCGCAATATCGGGCACAGGCGGCAGGGTCGGCTGCCACGCTGCGCGCAACGCCAATCGGGCCTATTGCCGAACAACTGGCCCGCGCGGCGGCCAATGCGTTGGCCAGCGTGTCGGGGGAAGCGGATGTGCTGCTGGTTGGCGATGCCAGGACGCGGCGGGTTGAAATCATCGCCCCACGCCTGCGCAGTAGCAGCGGCGCGCAGCTGCGCGGCGACGCCAGCAGCCGGCTGTCGGTGCTGCTGGCAGGCAAGCAACCGATGTTTCTGCTCGATGGGCGCTGGCAATTGGAGGGCGGCGGGCTGCCCGATGCCGACGTGCGCTTGCAACGCGCCGCCAACGGCCGGCTGACCGGCCTGGTGAGCCTCAAACCATTGTCTGCGGGTGATTCGCGGCTTGCGCTGACGCCGGTGAGTGTCGTTGGCGATCCCAACGGACGGCTGCGACTTGTGACGACCGCGGCGCTTTCCGGGCCGTTGGCAGGCGGTCGGATCGACGGGCTGACCATGCCGATCAATGCCACCGTGCAGCCCAATGGGGATTTCACGCTGGCAGGGAATTGCCGGCGGGTGTCCCTGGCAAGCGCGGCGCTCGCGGGCGTTACGCTGAGCGACAATGTGATGCAGCTGTGCGGGCCGCGCGGACAAGCATTGCTGGCCTATCGTGGTGGCAGGTTGAGCGGCGAGTTGGCGCTGGTCGCGCCCGAACTGCGCGGACGAACCGGCGATAGCCTGCTCGTGCTGCAGGCTGAGCGACTGCAATATGGGCTCGCGAGCGGGCAGATGGTGATCGAGGCGCTGGCGGTGGCGATTGGCGAAGGGGAACCGGCGAGCAATTTTACCGCCAAACGGATCACTGGCACGTTGGCAGGCGGCGCGATGACCGGACGACTGGAAGGTGCAGCGGGCGAGATCGGCGAAATTCCGCTGAACATGACGGAAATAGCGGGCGATTGGGCTTGGCGCGAAGCGGCCCTGATGCTGAACGGCGGACTGGTGGTTAGCGACCGCGCCGAAGAAGCTCCCCGCTTTGCCCCGCTGATCAGCCGCGACGCTGCGCTGACCTTTGCCGATAGCCGGATCGTTGCCGATGCCAGCTTCAGCGAGCGCGAGACCGATACGCCAATTGGTAACACCGATATTGTCCATGATTTCACGAGCGCCTCCGGCTCGGCCGACCTGCTGATCATGTCGATGCGCTTCAACGAGGCATTCCAGCCCGACCAGCTGACGCCTTTGGCGCTGGGAATTATCGCCAATACGCGTGGTACATTGGCCGGGCGCGGGCGGATTGATTGGAACGCTGACGGCGTGACGTCATCGGGGACCTTCACGACGGCGGGCAGCGACTTTGCCGCCGCGTTCGGGTCGGTGCGCGGGGCGAGCACGACCATCGTGTTCGAAGATCTGCTTGGGCTGCGCACAGCGCCCGGCCAGCGCGCCAGCATCGACGAGATTAACCCGGGGATACCCGTGGTGGGGGGACTGGTCGACTATCAACTGCTCGATGCCACCAAAATCCAGATTGAAGGCGGGCGCTGGCCTTTTGCCGGGGGCGAACTGGTGCTGAAGCCGACCACCATCGATTTTGACGTCAACGCCGTACGACGGCTGGAATTTGAATTGCACGGCGTTGAGGCCGGCGTGTTCCTGACAGAATTTGGTTTTGAGAATCTGAACGCCAAAGGCGTTTTCGATGGTGTGCTGCCGGTGGAGTTTTCAGGGCTGGGCGGGCGGATTGTGGATGGCCGGCTGGTCGCGCGCAGCGGCGGCGGCGAGGTGTCCTATGTCGGCGAACTCACCAATTACAATTTGGGCGTTTATGCCAATTACGCATTCACCATACTGAAATCGCTGGCTTTTGAAGAAATGACCATCACGCTGAACGGCGATCTGGACGGCGAAATGCTGACCGATGTCAAGATCGTCGGGCTGAAACAGGGCAGCACCGCGACGCGCAACATCATCACCCGGCAGCTGGAAAAGCTGCCCATCGTTTTCAATGTCAAAATCAACGCGCCATTTCGCCAATTGATTGGATCGGCGCGAAGCCTCTATGATCCCTCGGTGCTGATCGACCAAAATCGCGATGCGCTGATCGAGGCGCAACGGGCAGCGGAAGGGACATCCGTTCAGCCTCCTGAAAGTGAGCCTGTGCCATGACGCACTTAACAAAGGACGACCAGAACCGCAGCCGGCAATATTGCTTTGCCTTGGGGACGATGATGGTGGGCCTGTGTGGGTGCGTGCAAATCGACGCCCCCGACAAGCCCATCGAAATCAACCTCAACATCAATATTCGGCAGGAAGTCGTATTCCGGCTGGATGGGAAGGCCAAGGAACTGGTTGAACAGAATAGCGAGATTTTCTGATGGAGACCAAAGCGATGACCCCGAATTTGACGCGCGGCAAGCCGTTCGCCGCCCTGATGCTCGCCGCTGCCGGTGCCGCTTTGCTTGGCACGGTGCCAGCGCAGGCGCAGCGCGATCCCGCCTATCAGGCAGCGCGCCAGGCCGGTCAGGTAGGCGAACAGCCCGATGGCTATCTGGGTTTTGTGACGCCGCCGACGCCTGAAGTGCGCGCGCTGGTGATGGACATCAACATCAAGCGCAAGGACGCCTATACCAAAAGCGCGGCCGCAAATGGCAGCACGGTGGAACAGTTCGCTTTCACCACCGGATGCAACCTGATTGCGCGCACGCTGCCTGGCGAGAAGTATAAATCGCCCGACGGTCGCTGGCTGACGCGCGACAGCGCGCCGCCGCAGCGCGACGCGCGCTGCCTGTAAAGGCGAACCACTATCGTCACATCGTCGTCCTGAACTTGTTTCAGAACAACGAACCGACCGTGGCTTGTTATCCTGAAACACGTTCAGGATGACGAGGGGAGGCGTTGGCTTGCGCAATCCACGGCGGCTTTTTTGCGCAGTGCAGCAAAAGTCCGGGTCGCAGCAGTTGACTTGAGCGGCCCTCATTTCTAAACGGGCCGCGCCTTAGGGGTCCTGCGCCTTTTTCGGGCATCTTCGGCAGTGGCGATGCGGCAGTTTCGCGCGCTTTTGCAGGGGATTGACCGAAATGTCCGGGACCGCCAGCGATCCGAACCCCTCTTCGGAAGATTCGCGCCTGACGTCGCTTGAACAGCGGCTGGATCGGGCCGAAGCCGTAGAAGCGGAACGGACGGCTGGATCTGCTGGTCCGGAATCCGACGCCAATTACCGGCTCGGCAACCGGGTGCTGGCGGAACTGCTGGGCGGGATGATCGGCGGGGCTCTGCTAGGCTGGCTGTTCGACCGCGTGGCAGATACCTCGCCCTGGGGCCTGATGATCATGCTGGTGCTGGGCATCATCGTGGCCTTCAGAAACATCATTCGACTGTCGTCGACGCCTAAGAAATAAGGCATCGAAACAGGGATTAGCCAGCCGTACCTAAGGCTGGTTCGCAATTTGTGGTGGAGTGACTGGCTGTGGCCGCATCTGAATCCGGCAAGATCGACCCAATGCACCAGTTTGAAGTTACGCCGATGGGCAGCTTCAATCTGGGCGGCAACGAGATCGTCTTCACCAACAGCGCGCTGTGGATGATAATCGCCGCCGTGGTGCTAGGGCTGTTCATGTGGGGCGGGATGCGCCGCGAACTGGTGCCCGGGCGCTGGCAGGCAGCCGTCGAAGGCTTCACCGGCTTCATCTCCAGCATGATGACCGCGAACATCGGGCAGGAAGGGCGCAAATTCACGCCCTATGTCTTCTCTTTGTTCATGTTCATCCTGTTTTGCAATCTTTTGGGCATGCTGCCGCTGGGCGTACTCGGACTGCACCCTTTTACCGTCACCAGCCACATCGCCATTACGGGCGTGCTTGCTGTAATGAGCTTCCTGATCGTGCTGGTGGTTGGCTTCTGGCGCCACGGCCTGCACTTTTTCTCGCTGTTCGTGCCGCACGGCACCCCGCTGCCGATGATCCCGTTTATCGCGATAATCGAGTTTATTTCGTTCATGATCCGGCCCTTTTCGCTGGGATTGCGCCTTTTCGTGGCGATGACCGCCGGCCACGTGCTGTTAAAGGTCCTGTCGGGCTTCGTGATCAACGGCTTTAACGCCGAAAATATTGTCATCGGTTCGGTTGTCTCGCTGCTAAGCTTCACGTTGATGATCGGTATTAGCGCGCTCGAGCTGCTGGTTGCCGGCATTCAGGCCTATGTTTTCGCCCTGTTGACCTCGCTGTATCTGAACGACGCGGTCAATCTTCACTAAGTCATTCGACACCAATCTTTTTACCCCAAGGAGTTTTATCATGGACGCAGAAGCAGCAAAGCTGATCGGGGCCGGTCTGGCCGCCATCGGTGCCGGTATGGCCGCCATCGGCGTGGGCAATGTTTTCGGCAGCTTCCTGGAAAGCGCGCTGCGCAATCCTGCCGCCGCCGACGGCCAGCAGGGCCGCCTGTTCATCGGCTTCGCCGCTGCCGAACTTCTTGGCCTGCTGGCGTTCGTCGTGGCAATGATCCTGCTGTTCGTTGTCTGATTGGCCGGGGTTGGAGTGGCCCTGCCGTTTTGACCCCAGTCGACATTTTTCCAGCGTATTGAGGCCTCACATAGCATGCCCCAGATCGCCCAATTGACCGAAGACGGCTGGTATCTGCTTTCGCAGATGTTCTGGTTGCTGATTGTCTTCGGCGGCATTTATTTCGTCATCGGCCGCGGGATGCTTCCCAAGATCGAGGCGACGGTCGATCAACGCGACCGCAAGATTGCCGACGATCTGGCGGCGGCAAAGGCCGCGCATGCCAGTGCCGATACGCTCGACGAGCAATATCGCGTCACGCTGGAAGCCAGCCGAGCTGAGGCCCAGAAAGCGGTGCAAGCCGCCAAGGACAAGGCCGCTCGCGACGCCGAGAAAAAGCTGGCCAAAGCCGACGCTGATGTGGCGGCCAAGCTGGCAGCGGCCGAGGCCGACCTGACTGCCGCGAAGACCTCAGCCATGGCCGAAATCGAGGCGGTGGCCGCTGAGGCTGCGCGCGATCTGGTGGCGCGCCTGTCAGGTGCCAAGGTGAGTGATGCCGAAGCTGGTGCGGCGGTAAAGGCGGTGATCCGTGGTTGATATGCTGACCCTGATGGCCGCCGAGGGCGCGACGCCCAAGGCCTTTGGCCTTGACGCCACGGTGTGGGTTTCGGTCGCGATGGCCGTCTTCCTCGGCATCCTCGTCTGGAAAAAGGTTCCGGCAATGATTGCTGCCGGGCTTGACGGCAAGATTGCCGCCATCCGGGCGCAGCTCGCTGAGGCCGAAACGCTGCGCAAAGAAGCCGAGACGCTGAAGGCCGAATATGAGGCCAAGATTGCAGGTGCCGAGGCCGAAGCCGCAGAAATGCGCGCCCGTGCGGAAGCCGAAGCCGCGACTTTGGTGGAAAAGGCCAAGGCCGATGCCACCGCGCTGGTCGCACGCCGCAAGAAAATGGCCGAAGACCGGATCGGCGCCGCCGAAGCCGCCGCGCTCGCGGAAGTGCGCGGGGCCGCGGCACGCGCCGCAACCGAAGCGGCCGCCAGCCTGATCGCCGCCAAGCATGACGCCGCTGCCGACAAAGCGCAGGTCGACAAAGCCATCAAGGCGCTGGCCAAGGGTTAAGGGCAAAACCCAAATTCATCGTCATCCCGGACTTGATCCGGGATAACGAGTTACCGTCCGCATGTTATCCCGGATCAAGTCCGGGATGACGAAAATGCGGTTCTTGGGTCTGTTACGTCAAAACCGGATCATCACCCGCCGCGCCAGCGCGGGGGAGATGCTGTGGATCAGCTGCAGCAGCTTGACCATCCCGACATTGACTTCGGCTTTGTTGGCCTGAATCCCGCGCAAGATTTCGGCCGCACATGCCGATGCGGACATTTTGCGGCCTGTGCGCCCGCTGGTCATCTTGGTTTCGACCACCGGCGGCAGTGCTTCGATCACATGGACATTGGTGTCCTTGAGCAGATAGCGCAGCGCCTGCGTCCAGCTGCGCAGCCCCGCCTTGGTTGCGCAATAAACAGACCCGCCCGCACGCGGCGCTATCGCCAGGCCTGACGTCACATTGACGACCGCTGCAACCGGTTGCGCGCGCAGCTGCGGCAGCAAGCGTGTCGTCAGCTGGATCGGTGCATCAAGGTTCAGGCGGATGCACGCCGACGCGTCCTCAAGCGAATTGATGCGGTCGGGGTCGTAGATACTGCCCGAACCGGCATTGTTGACCAGCAGCGCCAGCGGACGAGCTGCCATGGCGTTTACCAGCGTGTCGATGCCCGCTGGCGTCGAAAGGTCGCATTCGACGGCTTCGAAGCCTGCCTCGCGCATCGCGGCGAGCCGGTCGTGCGAGCGCCCGGTGACGACTACCTGGGCCCCAGCTGCCCGCAGTTGCTGTGCCAGTTCACGGCCAATGCCGTCGGTACCGCCAGTGACGAGCACCAGCTTTTCAGCCAAATCCATCGCGATCCCCATCGTTGTTTCGTCCACCTATGGCATGACGCGCACGCCTGTCCTAATGATTCCACCATGCAGCGACCCAATGCCCCCGACCGGTTCAATGAGGATAAAGCGACTTATGTCGTGCGCGGCGCCGAAGGGGGCGACCAGCCCGATCTGGAGCGCGGAGCAGAGGTGATCCGCGGTGTTGTGCGCAGCCTGCCGGCCCGCCCCGGCGTTTACCGCATGCTCGATGCGCGCGGAGATGTGCTTTATGTGGGGAAAGCACGCGCGCTCAGGAACCGGGTGACCAATTACACCCAGGTCGCGCGGCTGCCGACGCGGCTGCAACGCATGGTTGCGCAGACGCGCCGCATGGAGATTGTGACGACGAACAGCGAAGCCGAGGCGCTGTTGCTCGAAGCGCAGCTGATTAAACGCTATCGCCCGCCGTATAATGTCTTGCTGCGCGACGACAAAAGCTTCCCCTTCATCCTGCTGCGCGCCGACCATGATTTCCCGCGCATCCAGAAACATCGCGGCGCGCGCAAGATCAAGGGGCGCTATTACGGGCCGTTCGCCAGCGCCGGATCGGTCAACCGCACGCTAAATGCACTGCAGAAAACCTTTCTGTTGCGCAGCTGCACCGACAGCTTCTTCGCCAATCGCTCACGACCTTGCCTGCTATACCAGATCCGGCGGTGCAGCGCGCCGTGTGTGGGCCGGATCACCCTGGCGGACTATGCCGACCTGGTCGGCGATGCGCAGGACTTCCTCGAGGGCAGATCGACGGCCGTGCAGAAAAGGCTTGGTGCGGCGATGGACCGCGCGGCCGAGGCGATGGATTATGAGCAGGCGGCGGTTTATCGTGACCGGCTGAAATCCCTGACGTTTATTCAGGGATCGCAGGCAGTAAATGCCGACGGGCTGGGCGATGTCGATGTCTTCGCTATGGCGGCGAAGGGCGGGCAAATCTGCATCGCCGCTTTCTTCATACGTGGCGGGCAAAATTGGGGGCATCGCAGCTTTTTCCCTGCGCATGTCAGCGGCGTGCCCGATGAAGAGGTGTTGGCGAGCTTTCTGATGCAATTTTATGAAGGGATGCCACCGCCCAAGCTGGTGCTGGTTGACCGCGAGCCCGATGACGCGGCTGTTTTGGCCGAAGCACTAGGCACCCTCGCCGAGCGCAAGGTCGAGATCAGCGTGCCGCAACGCGGGCAGCGCCGCCGCTTGTTGGAGCAGGCCGCGCGCAATGCGGGCGAAGAACTCGACCGGCGGCTCGCCGAGACCAGTACGCAGGCGAAATTGGGCCGCGAACTGGCCGACCTGTTCGGGCTGGACGCGCCGCCCGAGCGCATCGAAGTGTATGACAACAGCCATATCCAGGGCAGCAACGCGCTGGGCGCGATGGTGGTCGCGGGGCCACAGGGCTGGATCAAGGGTGCGTACCGCAAATTCAACATCAAGCGTGACACCACGACGCCCGGCGACGATTTCGCGATGATGCGCGAGGTGTTCGAACGCCGCTTCGCCCGCGCACTGGAGGAAGACCCCGAGCGCGTGCGTGGTGAATGGCCCGATCTGGTGCTCATCGACGGCGGCAAGGGGCAGGTGTCGGCAGCGGGCGCGGTGCTCGCCGAGCTGGGCATCGACGATCTGCCCTATGTTGGCGTCGCCAAGGGGCCCGATCGCAATGCCGGGCGCGAGACTTTCTATTTGCCCGACGGGCGCGAGTTTACGCTGCCGCCCAACAATGCGCTGCTGTTTTACATTCAGCGGCTGCGTGACGAGGCGCACCGCTTCGCCATCGGCGCGCACCGCCAAAAACGCGCGAAAGCCATGGGCACGTCGCCGCTCGACGAAGTTCCGGGGATTGGCCCAGCGCGCAAAAAGGCGCTGCTAATGCATTTCGGCACCGCCAAAGCGGTGCGCAATGCGAGCTTGGAGGACCTTGGGCGCGCGCCCGGCGTGAGCGCTACGACGGCGCAGCAGGTGTATGATTTCTACCATCCTGAAGCGCGCTGATGGCGGCGCTGCGCACCGACGCCCTGCTTTGCAGCGTGCGCACCCACGGCGAGCATGGCGCAATCATCCGTGTCCTCACGCGCGAGGCAGGGCTGGTTGCGGGCTATGTCCGCGGCGGGCGTTCGCGGCGGCTGCGGCCCATATTGATGCCGGGCAATATCGTGGCGGTGGAATTGCGCGCGCGGACCAGTGGGCAACTGGCTGGCGCAACGGCCGAGCTGGTCACCAGCCGCGCCGGACTGCTGGAGGAGCCTTTGGCGGCGGCGGCGATCGAGTGGGCGACGGTGCTCACCGGTGCGACCTTGCCCGAAGAATTGCCATTTCCTCGCCTGTATGACGCGCTGGAGGGTTTGCTGGCAGCGATCGCGGCGGCGCCGGCAGCACGCGGTTGGGCAGGCGCGCTGACACGTTACGAATTGCTGCTTCTCAGCGAACTGGGATTTGGGCTGGCGCTGGACGAGTGCGTTGCCACCGGAACGCGTGACGGTCTGGCCTTTGTCAGCCCCAAATCGGGAGGTGCGGTGTCGCGCGCGGCAGCGGTGGGGCTGGAGGGTCGACTGCTGGCGCTGCCTGCTTTTCTGTTGAACGGCGGCGAAGGCAGCATGGCCGAGGTAATGGCGGCACTGCGCCTGACCGGCCATTTTGTCGAACAATCCTTGCTCGCCGGGCGGCGCGACAACATTGGCGATGCGCGCAAACGGCTGATCGCGCGGCTGGAAAGGGCGGTTGCTTGATTGCGAGCCTATGCTTAGGGCCAAGTTTGTCATTGCGAGCAAAGCGAAGCAATCAAGAGCGGATTGCGGCACTCTGGATTGCTGCGCTCCGCTCGCAATGACGTGTGAAGGGACGAAGCGAGCATGAAAATCCTTGCCCTCGCAGGCGACGGCATCGGGCCGGAAATCATGGCGCAGGCCGAGCGTGTGCTGGCCGCGCTGAATATGCCGGTGGCAGTCGAGCACGCGCTGGTAGGCGGTGCGGCCTTTGCCGCGATGGGCCACCCGTTGCCGCCCGACACGCTGGCCAAGGCCAAGGCTGCCGACGCCATATTGTTCGGCGCGGTGGGCGATCCGCGCTTTGACGGCGTGGAACGGCATTTGCGCCCCGAGCAGGCAATTTTGGGCCTGCGCGCCGAGCTCGGCCTGTTTGCCAATCTGCGTCCCGCGAAAATGTTTCCCGGGCTGGAGGACGCATCGGCTTTGCGGCCAGAGGTGGCGCGCGCCATCGATTTATTGATTGTCCGCGAATTGAACGGCGATGTTTATTTCGGCGAAAAGGGCACGCGCACCACGGCGGCTGGCGAGCGGCAGGGTTATGACTTCATGGCCTATAGCGAGACCGAGGTGCGCCGCATTGCCCATATTGCCTTCCGCGCGGCGCAGGGACGCAATGGACGGCTGTGCTCGGTCGACAAGGCCAATGTGCTGGAAACGTCGCAGCTGTGGCGCGATGTGGTGATCGAGGTTGCAGCGGATTACCCTGACGTCGCGCTGAGCCACATGTATGTCGACAATGCCGCGATGCAGCTGGTCCGCAACCCCGGGCAATTCGATGTCGTGGTCACCGGCAATTTGTTCGGCGACATCCTGTCCGATCAAGCGAGCATGTGCGTCGGCTCGATCGGCTTGCTGGCCAGCGCAGCGCTGGGCAGCGGCACTCAAGGCTTATACGAGCCCATCCACGGCAGTGCGCCCGATATTGCGGGGCAGGGCATAGCCAATCCGATGGCGATGATCCTGTCGCTGGCGATGCTTTTGCGCCACAGCGGGGGCGATGACGCCAATGCCGCGCGGATCGAATCCTCAGTCGCGCGCGCCTTGGCAAACGGTTCGCGCGGCGCAGACCTTGGCGGCAGCATGGGGACGGTGGAATTGGGCGACGCCGTGTTGCGCGCGCTGGAACAGGAAATGGCGGCATGAAGAAACAAACAGGCCAGAATCGGTCAATCACCTCCCAATGGCGCCCCGCCACCCAGGCGGTGCGCGGCGGCACGTGGCGCAGCGAGCATGGCGAAACGTCGGAGGCGATCTTCCTGTCGTCGGGTTACACCTATGACGATGCCGAGACGGTCGCGGCGCGCTTTGCCGGCGAAGACCCCGGCATGACCTATTCACGCCTGCAGAACCCCACGGTGGCAATGCTGGAAGAACGCATCGCGCTGATGGAGGGGGCCGAGGCGTGCCGCGTGCAGGCCACCGGCATGGCGGCAATGACCACCGCTTTGCTGTGCCAATTGTCGGTGGGCGATCATGTCGTCGCGGCGAAAGCAGCGTTCGGGTCGTGCCGCTGGCTGATCGATTCGCTTTGTCCGCGCTTCGGCATCGAAACGACGGTGATCGACGGGCGCGACAATGGTGCGTGGGAAGCGGCGATCCGGCCCAATACCAAAGTGTTCTTCTTTGAAACCCCCGCCAATCCCACGATGGATATTGTTGATCTGGCCTTCGTTTGTGGCCTCGCCCGTGCGCATGGCATCACGACAGTCGTCGACAACGCTTTTGCTACCAGCGCGCTGCAACGCCCGCTGGACTTTGGTGCCGACGTCATCGCCTATTCGGCGACAAAGCTGATGGAAGGGCAGGGGCGCGTGCTCGCGGGCGCGGTGTGCGGGAGCGCAGCCTTTATCAACGATGTGCTGTTGCCGTTCCAGCGCAACACGGGGCCAAACCTGTCGCCGTTCAATGCCTGGGTGGTACACAAAGGGCTCGAGACGCTGGAGCTGCGCGCTATGCGCCAATCGGAAAATGCGCTGGCGGTCGGCAAATTTCTGGAAGGGCGGGTGGCCAAGATGCTCCACCCCGGCCTGCCCAGCCATCCGCAGCACAACCTTGCCGCCACGCAGATGCGCGCGTGCGGACCGATCTTCTCGTTCATCGTCGATGGCGGGCGCGCTCGCGCGATGGCGTTGCTTAACGCGCTCGAACTCATCGATATTTCGAACAATATCGGCGATGCACGCAGCCTGATGTGCCATCCGGCTTCCACCACGCACCATAGCGTGGGCGAGGAGGCGCGCGCCGACATGGGCGTGGTGGAAGGCATGCTGCGGATCAATGTTGGGCTAGAGGATCCGCAGGACCTGATCGAAGACCTAGACCGGGCATTGACCCGCGCGGGGCTTTGAGCGAACAAAGGCCAATGATTGGAGCGCTCTTCCCCTTTGCCCAGACGACCGATGGAGTGACGGTTCGCGTGTCGGTGTCGTTCCTGCCCGAACAATCGCAGCCGGGGCTGAAACGCTGGTTCTGGGCCTATCATATCCGCATCGAGAATGAGGGCGAGCTGCCGGTGCAACTGCTCACCCGTCATTGGCGTATCGTTGACGGCACGGGCGAGGTGCATGAGGTAATGGGCGAGGGCGTCGTCGGCGTGCAACCGATGATCGCGCCGGGCAGCAGCTATGACTATGTGTCGGGCTGTCCGCTGACCACCCCCGAAGGGTCAATGGTCGGCAGTTACGAGATGGTCGACGGCGATGACCGCCATTTTCTGGTCGCCATTCCGCATTTCCCGTTGGTCGCGCCCTCGCTCGCGTCATGAAGCGCACCCATTTGCCGCTGAACGGGCTGCGCGTGTTCGATGCGGCGGCGCGCCATTTATCCTTCACCAAGGCGGCTGATGAACTGGCCGTCACCCCGGCTGCGGTGGGCCAACAAATTCGCGCGTTGGAAGACATGCTGGGCCTCGTCCTGTTTCGCCGCACGCCCAAGGGACTGGAGCTGACCGGCGAGGCCGAGGCGGGGCTGGAGGCGCTGCGCGGCGGCTTCCTGATGTTTGAAGAGGCCGTGCGCGCGATGCAATCGGGGCAAAGCTCGCAATCCCTGACGATCGCGGCGCCGCGCGATTTTACCGCCAAATGGCTCGCGCCGCGGCTAGCGCGCTATAGCCAGCAGGCACCCGATTTACGCTTCACGTTGGTGGCCGCAGACCAACCAATCGACTTTACCGAGGCCAATCTTGATCTCGCCATCTGGCTGGCCAAGGGACCGGGTGACCATGAGGGCGTTGCGCTGTCCCCCGGCGCGATGGTGCAGGTCGCGGGGCCGGGGAGCGAAGCAGATACGCGGATTGCCTGGCCCGGCTGTCCAGTCGCCAAAGGCGAAAGTGCGTTGCGATTGGGGGACGCGGGACTGGCCATCGACGCCGCCGCCAACGGGCTGGGGCAGGCGTGGGTCCCGGCATTGCTGGCCGAAGCCGATCTGGCCACGGGACGGGTGCGGCAGGTTGGTGACACGGAAGCCAGTGCGACCGGCTATTGGCTGGTCGCGCCGACGCCGCAGTGGCGGCAGAAGAAGGTGAAGGCACTCGTGGAGGCGTTGACCGCTTAACTGGGTTTCGCGTCGTCGGCCGCCAGCTGGTCAATCAAACGGTGCATCAGCTGCGCGAACCGGTTGTTGTCCACCGGCGCATCCTTATTGTTCCACGATGCCGTTGCGGTGTACCAGTGGCCAGCACGCGACTGAAGCAGATAGCTCATCGATATGACGCCGCTTTCGCTGCCGCCTTTGTAGCCGACATAGGCCCAGCGTTTGGCCGCGTCAGCAGACACGCCCGGATTAATCGCCATAACGCTGCGCGCCGTGGCATGCGCCGGGTCGCGGAAATGGATCAGCAGGCGCGCAATGTCGCGAGCGTTAGCGAACCATTCGATGCTGTCGATGTGTAGCGGCTTGCCGACAAAGGCCGATTGATCGATCGCCACGAGCGTCAACTGGTTGGCGGCGCTGTCGAGCATGCGGCGCTGTTCAGCTTCGCTGGCCGCCAGATAGCGTTGGCGCAGGGCATCGTTTGTTTGGGATTTGAGCGCAAAAGCTTCGACAGTATTGAGAAATGGTAATGTCCGTTCGGGTGCGCTGTTGCCGATGTTGACCAACCGTTTGCCAATGGCGTCGCGCCCAAGCCGGTCGATCAAGATATCGGTCGCAGCATTGTCGCTCACCGAAATCATCCAGCTGGCCAAGGTGTGAAGCGTCACCGGCGCGCCCAATGGCCAGCGTTCACTGGCGGCGGACGAGAAGGAGCGGCGGTTGACCGGCGTTACCGCGTCCCAGCGGAATTTTTGGCGATTCGCCTGTTCGGCCAGCTCGGCAAGAATGTAGAGCTTGAACGTTGAACCGATGGCCAGCGCGCGGTCGGGATGATGCGCCACGCGCTCTTGTATTACATCGCCTTCATGGCGGGTGACGAGCAGGTTCGTTTCGCCCGGCAAGGCGCGGAACGCATCCATTATCGCCGCCATACTGTCGTTTTTGGCCGCGAAACTGGTGGCTAGCAGCCCTGAAACTCTGCCGCCCTGCCGCGGATCGACGGTTATCTGGAATTGGCCAATGGATTTGGCAAAAGCGATATAGGCCGTGCCGTTGGAGCCATCGACAGGTTCCAGCCGCTCGAAGATGGCGGGAGCGCCATGCTCGGCTAACATGGTAGCACTGATCGCTCTGATTTGGGCAGCAGGCACCGCCGCTAGAAATTCAGGCGTGAAATATACATCAGCGCTGATCTCGCCGCGCAGTAGCGCCGGCAATTGTTTGGCGCGGTCTTCAAGGGTCGGGGTCGCTACGGCGTCTGTTTGCGCCAAACCCACAACAGGCCATGCTGCACCAATGACAGCGATCAGCAAAAGGCCGCGCAAAAGTCCGAGCATCGATCCCCCCAATCAAGATTGGATTGTTTCCACCAGCAAATCAGGCGTCAATTGCCTCCGCATCGATGCTCGCGGCATTGGCCTGGATAAACTGGAAGCGGTGCTCGGGGTGTTTGCCCATCAGCCGGTCGACCAAGTCTTTGACCTGATGCCGGCCTTCATATTCCTGCGGCAGCGTGACTTGCAGCATCGATCGGGTCGCCGGGTCCATGGTGGTTTCGCGCAACTGGCCAGGGTTCATTTCGCCGAGTCCCTTGAAGCGGCCAACCTCGACCTTCTTGCTTTTGAAAACAGTCGCTTCCAACTCGGCACGGTGCACATCGTCGCGGGCATAGGCCGACAGGCTGCCCGCGGTCAGGCGATAAAGCGGGGGTTGCGCCAGATAGAGGTGCCCGGCGCGGACGATTTCGGGCATTTCCTGAAAGAAATAGGTCATCAGCAACGTCGCGATGTGCGCGCCGTCGACATCGGCGTCGGTCATGATGACGATTTTTTCGTATCGCAGCCGGTCGGCGTCGCAATCCTTGCGCGTGCCGCAGCCGAGCGCAAGCGCGAGGTCGGCGATTTCCTGGTTAGCGCGGATTTTGTCGGCGCTGGCGCTGGCGACATTCAATATCTTGCCCCGAATGGGCAGAATGGCCTGCGTTTTGCGGTCGCGTGCCTGCTTGGCGCTGCCACCCGCGCTGTCGCCCTCGACAATAAACAATTCCGTGCCTTCGGGGCCGTTGTTGGCACAGTCTGTGAGCTTGCCCGGCAGGCGGAGCTTGCGCCCGCTGGTCGCGGTCTTGCGCTTGACCTCGCGCTCGGCCTTGCGCTTCAGCCGCTCGTCCATGCGTTCGAGCACAAGGCCCAAGAGAGCGCGACCACGGTCCATATTGTCCGACAAAAAATGGTCGAAATGGTCCCGGACGGCATTTTCGACCATCCGCGCCGCCTCGGGCGAGGTCAGCCGGTCTTTGGTCTGGCTTTGGAATTGCGGGTCGCGGATGAACACCGACAGCATCAGTTCGCAGCCATTGAACACGTCATCGGCGGTAATCTGCGCCGCTTTCTTCTGCCCGATCAGCTCGCCGAAACCGCGCAATCCCTTGGTCAGCGCTGCCCGCAATCCAGCCTCATGCGTTCCGCCTGCGGGCGTCGGGATGGTGTTGCAATACCAGCTATAGCTGCCGTCGGACCACAACGGCCAGGCAATCGCCCATTCGGCGCGGCCCGCGCCGTCGGGGAAATCGTGGCGCCCGATAAAGGGCTCGGCCGTCGCGCATTCGCGGCTGCCCAATTGTTCGCGCAAATGGTCGGCGAGCCCGCCCGGAAACTGGAACACGGCCTCGGCTGGCGTATCGTCGCCGATGAGTTCGGGTGCGCATTTCCAGCGGATTTCGACGCCCGCAAACAAATAGGCCTTGGAACGCGCGAGCCGGTGCAGGCGCGACGGCTTAAAGCGGCCATGTTCACCGAAAATTTCGGGGTCGGGGACGAAACTGACCGAGGTGCCGCGCCGGTTGGGGGTCGGCCCAAGTTCCTCCACCGGGCCTAATGCCGCTCCGCGGGCAAAATGCTGGCGATACAGCTGTTTGGCGCGCGCCACTTCGACGACCGTTTCGACCGACAGCGCGTTGACAACGCTGATGCCAACGCCGTGCAGGCCGCCCGAGGTGGCATAGGCCTTGCCTTCAAACTTTCCGCCCGAATGCAGCGTGGTCATGATGACCTCGAGCGCCGATTTGCCGGGGAATTTGGGGTGCGGATCGACCGGTATACCCCGCCCATTGTCCGTTATGGTCAACCGATTGCCGGCGTCGAGCGTAATTTCGATGCGCGTCGCATGCCCCGCAACGGCTTCATCCATGCTGTTGTCGAGCACTTCGGCAGCGAGGTGGTGGAGCGCGCGTTCGTCGGTACCGCCAATATACATCCCAGGGCGGCGGCGCACCGGTTCCAGCCCCTCTAACACCTCGATTTGCGAGGCATTGTAGCTTTCCGGGACGGAGCGGGCGCTGTCGAACA
The DNA here is from genome assembly GCA_964401155.1 of uncultured Sphingopyxis sp. Taxonomy (GTDB): domain Bacteria; phylum Pseudomonadota; class Alphaproteobacteria; order Sphingomonadales; family Sphingomonadaceae; genus Sphingopyxis. The sequence continues at coordinate 155,801 of CAYNXF010000006.1, read as the reverse complement.
AATCGTGACTCATGACGCCGCTATAGGACGCGGGGAGTCGCCCTGTCCAGCGGCGTTAGGCGGCCTTGGTTGGCGCCGGGAAGATCGCGAAATTGCCGTTGGCGCTGCCGACGAGCACATCATTCTGGTAAAGCTTGGCCTCGATATTGCCGACACGCTTGCCGACGTGCAGCACCCGCGCTTCGCAAATCAACCGCCCCAGCCGAACACCGACATGATAGTTCATTTTGATTTCGATCGTCGCGCACCAATGGCCATCGGGAATGCGCGTGGTGAGCGCGCCGCCCATCGCCGTGTCGGCTAACGAATAGGCCACGCCGCCATGGGCCACCCCTTGCGGGTTGAAATGGCGCTCTGCGTCAATGTCGATGAACATCCGGCAATATCCGTCGCCGCGGGTTTCCATGTTGAAACCCAGCGCACGCGCGAACCCGAACTCCTGTCCGAACGGCCTCAACGGACGCGCGGCCCTCCAAACGGGGGCGGCGGTGGGGGGCGACGCGTCCCGCGGGGCATTTGCGCCTGATAGGCGCGCCCGCAATGTTCAACGCAATAGGGGAACCCCGGGTTCACCTGCTGACCGCAGAAATGGAAATCGGGTTCGCCTGGATGCCCCATTGGCCAGCGGCAAATGCGGTCGTTCAAATCAAGCAGGCTGGTCTTGTCGGCAATTTCCGGGCTGGGCTTGGCCGGCACAAGGCGGCGCGGCGGCGCGGGCGGGATCGGGGCCTGCTGTTCGCCGGGGCCCTGGCGGATGAAGCCGCCGGGACCGATCGACACCACGCGCGGCGAGTCGGGGCGCGGCGCGGCGGGTGCGCCGGCTGTATTAGCCGGCGCAGCGGCAGGCGCTGGCGCGCGTTGCACGGGCGGCGCGGCGGGACGCACCGGCGCGGCAGCGCGCACCGGCGCCGCGGGTGTTGGCGCAGCTGTTGCGGGCCGGGGGGCAGGCGCGGCCTTGGGCGCCTTCGGCGTTTCGACCGCCTTTACAGGCGACGGGCGTGCTTTCAGTCCCAGCCGGTGCGCCTTGCCAATCACCGCGTTACGGCTGACCCCGCCGAGTTCATCGGCGATCTGGCTGGCGGTAAGGCCTTTTTCCCACATGGTGCGCAATTGCTCGATGCGCTCGTCGGTCCATGACATGTTGTTCTTATTCCTGTTCTGTCGCGGCCGCTTGCCTCATCGCCGCAGCGGGCAGGCATGGCTTGCGGCCAAAGCTGCGACGCGATAGGCGAGCTTGGCATGAACGACCAGCCCAATTCTTCTTCCGCCGCCGCCGATACAAGCGCGGCGTTTCCGGAACCCGGGGTTCCGCAAATCCGCACGATCAACGGTGCCGGGATGTACGCTCTCTATGTCAAGGAGGTGCGGCGCTTTTTCAAGGTGCAGTTGCAAACCATCTGGGCCCCGGCGATTACCACCTTGTTGTTCTTGGTGATTTTCTCGGTCGCCTTAGGCGGGACGAAGGGGCTGGTGCTGAATGTGCCCTATGCCGATTTCCTCGCGCCCGGCCTGATCGTCATGGCGATGCTGCAGAACAGCTTCGCCAATGCCAGTTTTTCGCTGCTCGTCGGCAAGATTCAGGGCACAATTGTCGATTATCTGATGCCGCCGCTGGGGCTGGGCGAGTTGATGCTGGCAATGGTCGGCGCGGCGGTGACGCGTGCCGTGCTGGTTGGCTGTGCGCTGTGGCTGGTCATGCTGGCCTATCCCGGCGTCCATGTATGGCCGCAGCATTTGTGGGCGGTGGTGCTGTTCGGTCTATTGGGTGCGGCCATGCTGGGCTTTTTCGGACTCATCGCGTCAATCTGGGCGGAGAAGTTCGACCATGCCGCCGCCATCACCAATTTTGTTGTGGCACCGCTCGCCCTGCTGTCCGGCACATTTTATTCGGTCGACCGGCTGTCGCCGCTGGTTCAGGCCATCAGCCACGCCAACCCGTTCTATTATGTGATCATGGGCTTTCGCTATGGCTTCATCGGCGCGACCGATTCGAGCCTTGCCAATCCGATTGCCACGGCAATAGCCGTGTTGGTGGCGGTAAATGCGGTGCTGGCGTTTACCGGATACCGTTTGCTGGCTAGCGGGTGGAAGCTAAAGCCCTGAATCTGCTGCCTTTGCCCTGACCTTGGTTCACGGCTACGCGCGGACCGTGCCGGTTGCGCTGAAACAAGTCCAGCACGACGAAGAATTTCAGTGCTTCAGCCGTCGGCGCAGCGAATAACGGCCGTCCTTCATCCCGTCGAACATCTCGCCGATCTGCGGATGGTCAACCGGCCCAGCCGAACCGTCCGCCACCAGATTTTGCTGGCTGACATAGGCAATATAGCTGCTGTCCTCATTTTCGGCGAGCAGATGATAGAAGGGCTGGTCCTTGGGAGGACGGATGGTTTCGGGGATCGCCTGATACCATTCCTCGCTGTTCGCGAAGACCGGATCGATGTCGAAAATCACCCCGCGAAAGCCGAACAGGCGGTGGCGCACGATTTCGCCCGGCGCAAAGCGCGCGCTTTCAACCAGTGGCATTTCAGGATCACCATCGCGGCGGCCCATAGCGGGACCAGAGGCTTGCGTCATGCCGCCAATTTATGGCGTACGGGCGTTTTTGCAAGGGGGCACCGACATTCGGCGCAAAGGCTTGGCAAGCGAAACATGTTTCGCTAAGGGCCTGCGCTCGACTGGCCCCGGCTCTACAAGCATGGGCAGCAAGTTCCAACCGGAACCCTCACGGAGAGGTGGCTGAGAGGTCGAAAGCACCGCACTCGAAATGCGGCGTGGGCGCAAGCTCACCGTGGGTTCGAATCCCACCCTCTCCGCCATCACGCGCCAAAAGATTGCATTGTGTGCCTGGTTCGCGTATCGGGCCGACCGCGCGGGCGCTTTTGCCCTTCGCCGGAGAGAAGCATTGCTGGTCGATTTTGCCATTTCGGGTACCGCGCCCGCATTTTACCAGCCCTTCGCCTAGGCGTTCCTCGCCGCGGCTAGGGTGGCAGCACCCGCGCGCGGCTTCCTGACATATCTGGAAATTTTTGAGGATGCGGTTCCGTCAGGCGGAGCCGTGCGAAGCGAGATCTATGACCGAGAATTTGATCACCCGGCGGATGCTCCGCCGGGCCATGCGCGGCACGCCTGCGGCCTCGCAGCTGGGTAAAAGCCTGCTCGAGTTCGGGCGGGCCCACGCCCAATCGCTGTTTGGCATCAAGCCGGCAGCGGCAAAAAAGCTGGGCTGGACAGCGCTGAAGCGTCTGGTCATGGCCTCCGAAAGCTGCACCGGTGCGGACGGCGGCGTGCTGTCGCTTGCCCGCCTGCTGGCCGGCTTGCTGCGCGTCGATCGCATCGATGCGGCGACCATCGCGGTTGTCTTCGCTATCGACCGGTTGCGCTTGCCCGGCGAGCTTGCCGACCTGCTGTCACGCCATGGCGGCAACGAACCCGCGATGATTGGCGAGGTCGCAGGGGCTGCGCCGCAAGACGCCGAGCGGCGCGTGCGGCTGAACCCGTTGTTCCGTTCCGGATTGGCGAGCTTCCGCGCCAATTGGCTGGGGCAAGTGCGGTTGGAGACGCGCTGGGCGCTACAGAATCTGCTCGATCGGCTGCCCGATGACGAAGCGGGGATCATCGCGCTGCTGGTCGGGCCACAACATCCAGCGGTGTTGCCCATGGAAGCTTTCGCGCATGTGCCGGAAGCCGATTTCCTGCGCCGCCTGCTCGCAGGGGCGCGGCGCGAGCGCGCGCTGGGCATAAATATCTTGGTTCACGGGCCGCCGGGCACCGGCAAGACCGAATTTGCGCGCACGCTTGCAGCGGCTGCAGGGATGACGTTGCATGGGACCGGCGAAGCCGATGCCGATGGCGATGAACCCGATCGGCGCGACCGCATTGCCGCCATGCAGATGGGCCAGCGGTTGCTGGCTGGACACGGCGATGCCGCTTTGATTTTCGACGAAATGGAAGACCTGATCGGCGATGCGCAGCCCGTTCAGGGCGACTGGATGCGCGGGCGACAGGGCAGCAAGGTTTTCGTCAACCGTTTGCTGGAAACCAACCCCGTGCCCGTCATCTGGACCACCAACACGATCCACAATGTCGACGACGCGATATTGCGGCGGATGAATTTCATCCTCAACCTCGAACTACCCACCCGTAAAACAGCAATGCAAATGCTTGCGCGCATTGGCCGCGATGAAGGCGTGGAGCCCAACGCCAAATGGGGTCCGCTGGTGGACGCCATACCCGAAGCCGCATCGGTGATGCGGGTTTCGGCGCGCGGTGCGCGGCTGGCGGGTGAAGCCGATGGTGGCACCATTGCGGCCCGCGCGCTGGCTGCGGCGTTGCGCGGTGGCCCCCTGCCGCCGCCTGGCCCAGGGGCGGTCGATTTCGCGTTGTTTGAGAGCGATCCACCGCTGCAACCCCTGTTCGCGCAGCTGGGCCCGGGCGGTCCGGCAGATTTTTCGCTGCTGCTCACCGGCCCGCCCGGCACCGGCAAGACGGCGTTGGCGCATGATCTGGCACGGCGGCTTGACCGGCCTTTGCTGGTGAAGCGCACGTCTGATTTGCTGTCCAAATGGGTCGGCCAAACCGAACAGCGCATCGCCGATGCCTTTGCCGAGGCATCGCGCCGCGGCGGCGTGCTATTGTTTGATGAGGTTGATTCGCTGCTGTTCGACCGAAACATGGCGCACACCAACTGGGAAGTCAGTCAGGTCAATGAACTGCTTACCTGGCTCGATCAGCATCCTTTACCAGTCGTTGCGGCAACCAACCACGGTGGCAAGCTGGATCCCGCAGCGCTAAGGCGTTTTGCCTTCAAGGTGCGGCTGTTGCCGCTGCCTCCGGCCAAGGCCGCTGCAGCCTTTGCCCGCTTTTTCGGGATTTCACCGCCGCCTGCATTGGCTGAAGTACATGGGCTGACACCCGGCGATATGGCCGTTGTGGCACGCCAGCTGCGTTTCAATCCAACCGGCAGTGCGGCAGAGATTGTGGCGCGGTTGCACGCCGAGGTTGCGGCCAAACCGGACGCGGCGCGGCCCATTGGGTTCATATGAAGCCACCGGTCCCGCGCCGTAGCTTTACGGCGCCGCGCGCGTCTGCCAGACCACCACCGACCAACCGGTAACCTGACGCGTCGTCTGATCGAAGCTGGGGGGTGTTCGGCAAAAAAGGGAAGCACAAGATGTCGAGGGCCGTCGTTGCATTGCTGGTTGCCGCCGCCATCGCTCTGTTTTTTTGGTTCGACCTTGGCAGCTATCTCACAATCGATGCGCTGAAGACACAGCAGGACAGCTTTGCGGCAGCCTATGCCGACAATCCGGCGCTGATTATCGCGGCTTTCATGGCGGTATATATCGCAGTCACGGCCGCATCGCTGCCAGGTGCGGCGATTTTGACATTGGCGGCGGGGGCGCTGTTTGGGCTGGTCACGGGAACCATCATCGTGTCCTTCGCCTCGTCGATTGGCGCGACGCTGGCTTTCCTCGTCTCGCGGCATCTGTTCCGTGACTGGGTACAGGCCAAATTTGGCCAGCGCCTCAAAGCCATCGACGACGGGATCGCGCGGGACGGCGCCTTCTATCTCTTCTCGCTGCGGCTGGTGCCGGCTTTCCCCTTTTTCATCGTCAATCTGCTGATGGGGCTGACCGCAATCCGAACCTTGACCTTTTATTGGGCCAGCCAGATTGGCATGCTGCTGGGGACCATTGTTTATGTGAATGCCGGGACGCAGCTGGCGGGTATCGACAGCCTTGGCGACATCGCCTCGCCTGCGCTGCTATTGTCCTTTACGGCGCTGGGCCTGCTGCCCTGGCTGGGCAAGGCGGTGATGGGGGTCATCAAGCGGCGGCGCGTTTACGCGCCGTTTCGCAAGCCCAAGAAGTTCGACCGCAATCTGGTGGTCATCGGCGCCGGCGCAGCGGGGCTGGTGTCAAGCTATATCGCCGCGACGGTGCGCGCGAAGGTGACACTCGTCGAAGATGGCAAGATGGGCGGCGACTGCCTCAATTTCGGCTGCGTCCCGTCCAAAGCGCTGATCAAAAGCGCACGTGTGGCGAAAACGGTGCGCGATGCCGCCGACTATGGCGTGCAGGCGCAAGCGCCTACGGTCGATTTTCCGGCGGTCATGCGCCGCGTCGAAGAGGTTATCAAGGCCATCGAACCGCACGATAGCGTTGAACGCTTCACCGGAGTCGGCGTGGATTGCGTTGCGGGCTATGCCACCATCGTCGATCCCTGGACGGTCAAAATCCGCCGTCATGACGCCACCGAACAGGTGCTGACCACCCGTTCGATCGTCATTGCGGCGGGAGCGGCGCCCTTTGTGCCCGATCTGCCGGGGCTTGCAGAGAGCGGTTATGTGACCAGCGACACGCTGTGGGAACGCTTTGGCGAACTCGCCCGGCTGCCAGAACGCATCATCATCATGGGTGGCGGGCCGATTGGTTGCGAGTTGGCGCAGGCCTTTGCCCAGCTGGGCGCGGCGGTGACTTTGGTCGAAATGGCGGGGCGGCTGCTGCTGCGCGAGGATGATGAGGTCAGCGCAGCGGTGTTAGCAGGGCTACGAAGCGCCGGGGTGGATGTGCGCTTGGGCCATAAGGCGCTGCGCTGCGAGGGTAGCGACGGCGACCGGCGGCTCATTGTGGCTTTTGAAGAGGACGAAACCGCCCTGCCGTTCGATGCGCTGCTGGTGGCGGTTGGCCGACAGGCGCGGCTGACAGGTTATGGTTTGGAGGAACTGGGAATCGACACCGCCCGAACCGTGGTGACCGATGATTATCTGGCGACCCTGTTCCCGAACATCTTTGCGGCGGGCGACGTCGCTGGACCTTATCAACTGACGCATGTCGCCTCGCATCAGGCTTGGTTTGCCACGGTCAACGCGCTGTTCGGCCAGTTCAAGCGCTTCAAGGCCGATTATCGCGTGATCCCGGCGGTGACCTTTACCGAGCCTGAAGTCGCGCGTGTCGGGCTGACCGAGCGTGACGCCAAGGAGCAAGGCATCGCCTATGACCTTACCACCTATCACCTCGATGATCTCGACCGCGCCATTGCCGACGGCGCCACGCAGGGGTTCGTCAAGGTGCTGACCGCCAAGGGCAAAGACCGGATATTGGGAGCGACCATCGTCGGCGAACACGCCGGAGAGCTGCTCGCCGAGTTCGTAACCGCGATGAAATTCAACATCGGTTTGAACAAGATACTGGCCACCATTCACAGCTATCCAACCTGGGCGGAAGCGAACAAATATGTCGCCGGCCAATGGAAACAGGCGCGCAAGCCCGAACGGCTGCTGGACTGGGTCGAACGTTATCACGGCTGGCGGCGGGGCTGAGCGGTGGCGGTATTAACGCAGTTTCAGGGGCTGATCGGCGTCGCGCTGATTTTGCTGCTGTGCTGGGGCATCAGCGAAAACAGGGGAGAGCGGCCAGGCTGGCGCTGGATCGCTTTGGCGCTTTCGGCCCAATTGCTGCTGGCGCTTTTGATCGTGCGGGTCCCGGTCATTTGGGATGCAGTGACTCTGGCCAACCATGCGGTCAGTGCGATCGAGCGGGCGACACTGGTCGGGTCGAGCTATATGTTCGGCTATCTGGGCGGCGCACCCCTGCCTTTTGCTCTGCCCGAAGGAACACAACCGCCATTGGTGATTGCGTTCCAGATCCTGCCGCTGATCATTGTGTTCTCAGCGATCTCGGCGCTGCTGTGGCATTGGGGCGTGCTCCGCCGGGCGATTGCGGGAATCGACTGGGCGCTGCGGCGCGCGCTGGGGGTCAGCGGCGAAGTCGGGCTGGCAGGCGGAGCAACCATGTTTCTGGGGGTGGTCGAAACGCCGCTGGTATTACGCGGCGCGCTCTCGCGCATGTCGCGCGCCGACCTGTTTGCGGCAATGACGCTGATCATGGCGACCATTTCGGGCGCGCTGCTGATCCTTTACGCCACAACGCTGGGCAAGGTTTTGCCCGATGCGATCGGCCATATGATTGCGGCATCGCTGATTTCGCTGCCCGCGGCGATATTGGTGGCGCGGCTGATGGTTCCCGGCGAATCCAGCCCACCGGCATCCAGCACGTCAGACGAAGGCGAATTGCGCTATGAAAGCAGTATCGACGCCATCGTGCGCGGCACGGCAGACGGAATGCAATTGTTCCTGGCGGTGATCGGCGTGATCATCGTGGTATTCGCGCTGGTCAATCTGGTGGACCAGCTGCTGGCGGTGCTGCCGTTGGTCGAGGGCCAGCCCGTCACGCTGCGCCGTGCCTTTGGCTGGCTGCTGGCACCGCTCATGTGGACGCTGGGAGTGCCGTGGGATCAGGCACCAGCGGCGGGCGCGTTGATGGGAACCAAGGCGATCCTCAACGAATATGTGGCGTATTTGGACCTATCCAATGTTCCAGCAGTGGCGCTCAATGGGCGCGGGCTATTGATTACCACCTATGCGCTGTGCGGCGTCGCCAATCTGGCCAGCGTTGGCCTGCTGGTGTCGACGATCGCCACCTTGGCACCGCAGCGCCGCGCTGAGGTGGCCGCGCTGGGCGTCAAGAGCTGGATCGCGGGCAACGCCGCATCGGCGCTTACCGGCGCGATGGTCGGGCTGGTCACACCGGTCTAGCGATGTTCGACGCGCGCCTCCGGCCACTGATTGACCCGCCGCTCAATGCCGCAGGGAAGTGGCTTGGCGAGCGCGGCGTCAGCGCTAATATGTTGACCATCGGGGGAATGTTTGTTGGCCTTGCTGCCGCTGTTGCAATATCACAAAGCGCTTTTGTTCCTGCGCTCGCGCTCATTCTGCTTAACCGCGTGATTGATGGCCTCGACGGGGCAGTTGCGCGCTCTACTGGGCCAAGCGATTTTGGCGGCTATCTCGACAGCCTGTGCGATTTCGCCTTTTACGTCGCGGTGCCGCTTGGATTTGCAGCAGCCGAACCCGTCAATGCCTTCCCGGCCGCGCTGCTGGTCGCCAGCTTTACCGTCACTGGCATTAGTTTCCTTGCGTTTGCCGCCCTTGCCGCCAAACGCGGACTGGAAACAACCGCACATGGGCAAAAGAGTTTTTTCTATTCGACCGGCATTGCCGAAGGTGCAGAAACGATAGCCGTGTTTGTGGTGATGACCCTGTTTCCGGCATATTTTGGCGTGATTGCATATGCATATGCAGCACTCTGCCTCCTGACTGTAGTGCAGCGCAGCTGGCTGAGTTGGCAGATTTTCGGCCGCCACTCAGGCTGAAGCGCAACCTTTCACAATACAATTGACCAACATGTGCGCACGACCCGACGGCAACTTTTCGCAGGGAACCGTGCCATGCTGACCGTCTTCGCTTATTCGACGCCCAACAGTATCAAGGTGCCGCTGGCGCTGGAAGAGATGGGGCTGGCTTATGATCTGCGCTGTATCAATGTGCGGGCAGGGGAGCAGAAGGCACCAGAGTTTCAGACGCTAAACCCCAACGGCAAGGTGCCGGTGCTGGTCGACAGCAATGGGCCAGACGGGGAACTTGTGCTGACGGAATCGGCAGCAATTCTGGTCTATATTGCCGAAAAGAGTGGCAAACTTCTGCCCGCCAGCGGCGCGGCGCGCGCGCGGGTGTTCGAGCAGCTGTTTTTCCATGCGTCGGCGCTATCGCCGAATTTTGGCAATGCCGGCTATTTCCAAAAGGCCGCGCCCGAGCCCATTCCGCACGCGATCGATCGCTTTCTGGGCGAAGCCAACCGGCTCGTCGACATGCTTGATACGCTGCTCGAGAGCCACACATACATCGCCGGTGACAGCATTAGCATTGCCGACATTGCGCATTGGGGCTGGCTGTGGCGTGCTTCCTTTGTCGGCATCGATCTCGCTACGCGCCCGAATTTGTCGCGCTGGTATACCGAACTGGCTGCACGCCCGGCCTTTGCCGCCGCCGAAGCGAAGGTCACTGCGCTGGCGACGTAGCTTCATCCTCGCGCCGAGCACGGAAATAATCGGCCAGCAGCTGATGGAGCTGGGGCTTGTTGCTCGCCCATCGCCACGCCCCGTCGCGGCCCGGCGCAATATCGCTGTCCGGATCAAAATCATGCTCCATCAATTGACGGTGCCGCACGCCGGCCTGCCGGTCGGCCAAGGCGCCATGCCATAAATGCTGGATTTCCAATTCGGCCACGCCGACCCCGCCTTGCACAGCAGCATGAAATGGCTGAGCCCATGCCAGATAGCGGCGCTGTTGCCGGGCGTTCATCCGGTGCAAGGCGATAACCGCATCGAAACAGCCATAAGCGGCGCTGGCCAGGGCCGTATCGCCACCGCCAATGATGCAGCGATCATAAAGGCCGTAGCGGGCAATCAGGTCGCGGCGCGCTGCCCAGGCCATACCCGGGGTTGCGGCGCCGCCGGTGCGGTTGGTAACGCCCCCCAACACCTTTGTGGGCGCTGAGCCTTGCTCGATCCGCGCGACCGCGCTGGAAGCACTGCGTTCGACGGCGCCATCCGGCCCCAGATACTGCACATGGCGGTAAGCCTGTACCAGTGGCGCTGCCGCTAGCGCATCGACAAGCGGCGGCGCCCACCCGCGTTCCGCCACCAGGTCGCAGTCAATCCAAGCGACATGCGTGCATTCGGCTGGCAGGTGCGCGACAATCAGGTTGAGCAGCCGTTCCTTCTGCCACATCAGATCGCCGTCGCCGATCCGCAGATATAGCTCCGCATCACTGCGACTGAGATCCCATTGGCCGTCAAAGCCCAGCTCGGCCACGGCGAGCGGCAAATCAAGCGCCGCCCGGAAACGATGGAAGTTTGCTAGGCGCCGGCGATAGCCCAGCGGGTTGAAATAGCTGGTTATGGCCCAAAGGCCCCCGGCGAAATCAACCACCTGTCGTACCGATGTGCCGGACTATGCTGAGCCCATCGCCACTCGCAAAATCCAGCACTTGCCACGCTGGGTCGCGGCGCAGCGTGTCGATATAGTGCGCAACGGTGTGCGTGTAAGGCAGGTCATCGCCGTAAATGCGCGACACACGCTCGCGGATACTGTCGTGAAACAGCACCAACGCATCGGGCGCCAGCTTCGGCCGCAGCGCGGCATGGTCGAGCGCCGCCTGTTCAGCGCTGTGATAGCCGTCGATCATCGCCAGCCCAACTTCGCCCAGCGCGTGCCACTGTGGCGAATCACCAAGTTGCTGCGTGGTCAGCAGCAGATGGTCGATGTTAAAGAGGTCAAAGCCAGCAAAATGCGCCGTTACCCCTGCCGGGTCGGTCCAGAAATCATCGACCAACGACGGATCGATCAACAAAACGCGCCCGCCTTCACCATTGTCGGCCAGTGCGCGTGCAAACAGCATCGGCACAAATCCGCGGTATGAACCAATCACCACGATGCGCTGCGGCCGCAACAGGCGGGCAAGACCGTAATAGAGCCAGCCCAAACCAATATTCTGGTCTTCAGCCCGCTGCGCATGCCCCATTTTCAGCATGTCCGGATCGCGTAGCAGCTGCGCGATCCACGGTGTCAGTCCATCAGACACAGAAAATCTTCCATCTTGCCGCCGGGGCCACGCTCGATCGCTGTCACGCGGGTCAGGCGGATGGCAAAGGGATGGCCAAGGCGGACGCGCACTGCATCCGCCAATGCTGCCTCCTCTGCGACGGTCAGCGCGCGCGACAAGACCATCTGTACCTCGATAGTGTCGAAATCATGCTGAACCATCCGTACCGCTTCGATGGCGTCAAGGCGTGTCAGCATGTTCATGGGAAAGCCGGGCCACACCGATCCGCCGCCCGGCAAGCGCAGCATATTGCGTTTGCGGCCCAAAATGCGTTCAAGCACGGGCAAAGTTCGGCCACAGAGGCAATCCGATCCCAAGGTGGCATAGTCCCCAAGGTCGTAGCGCAGCAGCGGCGTCGCAAAGTTATGCAGCGAGGTCGCCACCACCCGGCCGCTTTCGCCGGGGGCGCAAAGCTGGCCGGCCGCGTCGATGATTTCGATGAGTACATCCTCGGCCTGCACATGATAGCTGCCGCGCTCGCATTGCAACGCGATGTAACCAACTTCGTTGGCCGAATAGATGTCGACGAGCGGTACTTCCCATGCCGCGTGCACCATTTCCGCAAGATCATCGGGCAGGCGTTCGGAAAAGCTGCGCGCTTCGATCAGCCCCGTGAGCCGTTCGCCGCGCGCAAGGCACCGCACGGCAAGCGCGTGCAAATTTGAGGCATGCGAGAGCAGATATTGGGGGCGTTGCTCCATCAGCCAGTCAATCTGTGCATCCACCGTCTGTCTTGCATCGAAGGTGACTGCGGGACCGGTCGCATATCCTGCATAAGCCGGGCCCCAAACTGGCGCCTGTCCAGCCGCAGCGCCCACCCGTATCGCGGCAAGTTTCCCCGACAGATCGCGGGAATGCCACAGCGAATCGCGCAGGCCGATGGCTTGCCAGAACAGGTCGGACAGCCCCGTCTTCGCTATCTCCAGCGGTGTGCCCGTCGAACCCGATGTCTTTAGCGTAAATATCTCGCCATGCCCCGCCGGGACCGGCATTGCTGCCAGCGCGGGCCCCGCAGCCTTGGCGTGGGGCCGGTCGAGGATCGGCAACGCTGCAAACCAGCCTTCGGTTGGCGCGCCCGGAACATAGCCCGCCGCATCAAGCCTGGCGCGCCAGAAAGCTGAGTGATCATGGGCATGCGCCGCCAACTCGGCAATCTGCGCCATTTGACGGACGCGCACAGTGGCGGGGTCAGCGCGCTCGCTGGCACGAAACTGGTGCTGCAGCACGTCAAGCGCGGCGGCGTGTCCTGTCAGCACCAACGGCCAGGCCATGCCCGGCAGCGGCCGATAAATTGGCCCGCTGCGCCGCCCATCGTCGGTCCTCGCCCCCATCCGTGATGGTCTGACGCGTTTTGCTGACGCTGACAATGGAATGTGTGGCGGACAGGGTGGGATTCGAACCCACGGTGAGCTTGCACCCACGGCGGTTTTCAAGACCGCTGCCTTAAACCACTCGGCCACCTGTCCTTGTTTTCGCGCATAACGGCGCACGCGGTGGCGACAAGCGAAAATGTGTGCTGGTCAAGCTTTGCCGCTTCGTGGCAAGGGTAGGGGATGAGGTTCCATTCTGAATTGTCCCTGCGTCGTTGGCCGATGTGGGTGGCCAGCGCGCTGGTGTTGCTCGGCTTGTCAGGCACGGCCGGGACGAGCGCCGCACAGAATCGCGACAGTGATTTTACGGCCTATGTCCAATCGCTGTGGCCCAAGGCGCAGGCCAAGGGCGTGTCGCGCGCGACCTTTGACAGCATGACAGCCGGGCTGAGCTATAACGCCCGGGTCATTGCGCTTGACCGTGACAATCTGTCGAGCGGGGCCACGGCGACCAGTCCAATCCCGTCATTTGCCCCCTATCGCGCCCGCCATGTCGACGCGCCGCGGATCAACGGCGGGCGCGCTGCCAAGGCGCGTCTGTTGCCGCTGCTGGCCCGAATCGAGCGCGACACGGGCGTGCCGGCGCAAATCATGATTGCCATATACGGCCACGAAACAGCCTATGGCAAAGTGACCGGCAACTTTGACCTGCCGCAGGCGCTGGCGACGCTCGCGTTTGATGGGCGCCGCCGCAACTTGTTCGAACCCGAACTGATTGCAACGATGCAAATGGTCGAGCGTGGCGTACCGCGCAGCGCGCTGCGTGGCAGCTGGGCCGGGGCGTTCGGTTATCCGCAATTCCTGCCCTCGGTTTATCTGCGCGTGGCCCGCGATGGCGATGGCGACGGGCAGGCGCGTATTTGGGCAAGCGAAGCCGATGCCATCGCCTCGATAGGCAATTATTTGCATCAGGCTGGGTGGCGGCGCAGCGAACCATGGGGCGTGGCAGTGCGCGTGCCCGAAAGCCTGAACCGCGCCGCGCTGGCGAGCCGATTGCAGCCCGCGCGCTGCCCGCGGGTGTTCGCGCGCCACAGCCGCTGGCAAAGCATGGCCGAATGGCGGCGCGCGGGCATCACCCCCGAAACCGGCAACTGGCCGCGCGACAATGTGCAAGCGGTCCTGTTGGAACCCGACGGTCCGGGACGCACTGCCTATTTGCTGACCGGTAACTATCGCGCGATATTGGATTATAACTGCTCGAACTTTTACGCGCTGTCGGTGGGATTGCTGGCCGATGAAATCACTCGCTAATTGCGCTGTGTCCTTCGCGCTGCTGCTGTTGGCGGCGTGCGGCAGCGTCGATGGTGCCACCGATGGCCCGACCAAACGCCCGGCCACCGGCAGCCCGGTCCCCGCCACCGCGCCGGTCAGCGACAGCCCCGTTAAGATCGGCGATCCCTATGTCATCGACGGTGTTACCTACACGCCGCGCGACGTGATCGACTATGACGATGTCGGCTATGCCAGCTGGTACGGCAGCGAATTTGCCGGGCGCGCGACCGCCAATGGCGAAGCCTTTAATCCGGCTGCTTTCAGCGCCGCGCACAAGACATTGCCGCTGCCCAGCTATGTCGAAGTGACCGCGCTTGATAGCGGACGGACCATATTGGTGCGCGTCAATGACCGTGGGCCAATGGATAACCGCCGGTTGATCGACTTGTCCGAGGCCGCGGCAAAGCAACTGGGCATCACCGACAAGCCCGCCGCCGTGCGCGTCCGCCGGGTCAGCCCGCCGCAATCGGAGCGAGCAGCCCTTCGCGCGGGTCAGGCGGTGGCTGAGCGGCTGGAAACGCCCGATTCGTTGCTGAAAATCTTGCGAGCCAAGGCTGCAGCGTTACCGCCAGCGTCGGAGGTTCCGGCGGTCGCCGTAGCGGCACCGACGCCGCTGCCTGCCACGAGAGCGCCCGATCCGGCGGCGGCGCCGGAGCCTGCAAAGCCCGTGGCTTCAGGAAGCTATTTTGTGCAAGTCGCTGCATTCAGCACCCGCGCGCGGGCTGATGCTGCGGCAGCGAGTGTTGGCGGCAAGGTCAGCGTGGCCGGCAATTTATGGCGCGTGCGCATGGGACCGTTCACCGACGCCGATGCTGCCCAAAATGCGCTGACGGCTGCCAAGGCCAAGGGCTATGACGACGCGCGTATCCTGCGGGACAAATAGATTGCGGGGGAAATTCATCACATTGGAAGGCGGGGAGGGGGTTGGTAAGTCCACTCAGCTGGCCGCACTTGCCGCGGCCCTGACCGCGCGCGGCATAAAGGTGGTAACGACCCGCGAGCCCGGGGGGACCGAAGGGGCCGAGGCCATCCGCCGCTTGCTGCTCGAGGGCGGGGCCGACCGGTGGAACAGCGCCAGCGAAGCATTGCTGTTTGCCGCGGCACGCGGGGATCATGTTGCCAAACTCATCGAACCCGCGCTCGCGCGGGGCGAGTGGGTGCTGTGCGATCGTTTCGTCGATTCAACCCGCGCCTATCAAGGCGGGGGCGGTGGCATGGCCGACGCCGACATCCTGACCCTGCACCGCATCGGATCGGGCGCGCTATTGCCCGATCGAACCTTGCTGCTCCAGCTGGCAAGCGACATTGCCGCGGCGCGCCTGCACGCACGCGATGGCGACCGGCCCGACCGCATGGGGGCCAAGCCCGCTGCATATCATGCACGGCTGGCAGCGCGTTTTGCCGAACTGGCCGCAGCCGAGCCCGCGCGTTGGCGCGTCGTTGATGCAAGCGGCGACGCCAATATGGTCACCAATCATCTGCTGGTCGCGCTTGCCGATTTGTTGCCATGCTGATCGGACTGGATCCCGCCGAGCGCATTTTCTTGGAAAGCTGGCACAGCGGGCGGCTGCACCACGCATGGCTGCTCGCCGGGCCGCAAGGGCTGGGGAAGGCGACCTTTGCCCGCCAAATTGCGCGCTTTCTGCTGACGCGCACGAACGGCGCGCCAGCCGTCACCCCCGACGGATTGCGCACGGAGGGTGATTTTGCCGCTGCCAAGCTGCTCGACGCGGGCAATCATCCCGAATTCCATCTGCTTGAACGGCTGACCAAGGAAGCGGGCAAGGACGCCGCGCGCAACATTACCGTCGATCAGGTGCGCGCGCTGATTTCGCGGCTGCAATATACCATTGCTATTGGTCATTGGCGCGTCATCATCGTCGATGCGATCGATGATCTGGAAGCGGGCGCAGCCAATGCCCTGCTCAAAACGCTCGAAGAGCCGCCAGCCAAAACACTGTTTTTGCTTGTCAGCCATTCGCCTGGAAGGCTGCTGCCGACCATCCGGTCGCGCTGCCGTTTGCTGCGGTTCCAGCCGCTCGAACCTGCGGTGCTGCGCAGCTGGCTGATCGAGCAGCGGCCTATTGCCGACATACGTCAGATCGACGCGGCGATAACGGCGGCTGGCGGGATTCCGGGCCGCGCGTTGGAACTGGTCGACGGCGAAACAGCCCAGATGGAACAACGCCTGCTGGCCATCGCGGCGCACGGCGATCCGGGCAACCGGCTGCGCGACGCATTGGCGCGCGATGTGGCCGGGGTAGCGGGCAAGACCCGCTATCGCTTGCTCCTCGATCTTGCACCTCGCCTGCTGCTGCGGCTGGCGCGCGAGCGCGGAGCGACAGGGGCGACCGAGACGCTCGCAAGCTGGGACCAGGTACAGACCATTAGCCGCAATGCCATTTCGGGCAGTTATGATCCCGCGATGATCGCCTTTGACATTGGCAATAGTTTTGCCGCACTGGCAGGGGCCAGCGCTTCCCCTGCGCGGGCATAGGCGTTAGAGGCACGCGGATGAGCGAGCCTTTCTATATCACCACCGCGATCAGCTACCCCAACGGGCGCCCGCATATCGGCCACGCCTATGAGGCGATTGCCACCGATGCCATCGCGCGCTTTCACCGCATGATGGGCCGCGATGTACGGCTTGTTACCGGCACCGACGAACATGGGTTGAAAATGGTGCAGACGGCGCGTGCTGCCGGGCGCGAGACACTGGAATTCGCTGACGAAATGTCGGGATATTTCCGTGATATGTGCGCCGGTTTGAATATTGCCCATGACAATTTCATGCGCACCAGCGACCCGCGTCACCATGCCGCCAGCGTTGCGCTGTGGGAAGCGATGGCGGCGAAAGGCGACCTGTATCTCGACCGCTATGAGGGCTGGTATTCGGTGCGCGACGAAGCCTTTTACGATGAAAGTGAATTGGTGGATGGGGAAGGGGGCACCCGCCTCTCGCCGCAAGGCACGCCCGTCGAATGGACCGCCGAGGAAACCTGGTTTTTCCGCCTGTCGGCATACCAGGACCGGCTGCTCGCGCTTTACGCTGACCAACCCGATTTCATCCGTCCGGAAAGTCGTCGCAACGAGGTCATCCGGTTTGTCGAAGGCGGCCTTAAGGACCTTAGCGTGTCGCGGACCAGCTTTGACTGGGGTGTACCAGTCCCGGGGTCGCCGGGGCATGTCATGTATGTCTGGGTCGATGCGCTGACGACCTATTTGTCGGGCATCGGATATCCGACACGCGGCGGCGATTTTGACCGCTTCTGGCCCGCCGATGTGCACATCATCGGCAAAGATATTGTTCGTTTTCATGCAGTTTACTGGCCAGCTTTTCTGATGTCGGCAAATCTGCCCTTGCCCAAGCAGGTGTTCGGCCACGGCTTCCTGCTCTCGCGCGGCGAGAAAATGTCGAAGTCGCTGGGCAATGTGGTCGATCCGATGGAACTCGCGGCGTTGTTCGGTGTCGACCAACTGCGTTATTTCCTGCTGCGCGAAGTGAGCTTCGGGCAGGATGGCAGCTATAGTGCCGAGGCCATAGTTACACGGGTGAATGCCGAGCTGGCCAATGGCTTCGGCAATCTGGCGCAGCGCACTTTGTCACAGATTTTCAAGAATCTGGACGGCTATCTTCCTGCCATTCATGGGCACACTATCGACGACCAGGCGCTTTTCGCTACCGTCGATACGATTATCCGCGAAACCATGCCTTCGGCCTATAGCGATCTGGCGATGGCACAGGCGCTGGAGGCTTGGATGCAGGCGGTGTTCGCGTGTAACGCCTATATCGACGCCCAAGCGCCGTGGACCCTGCGCAAAACGGATCCCGCGCGGATGGAAACGGTGTTGTCGACCCTTTACATCTGCATCGCACAGCTTGCGGTGGCGGTGCAGCCGGTCATCCCGGCCAGTGCCACACGCTTGCTCGACGCGATGGGCATCGCGCCCGCGCTGCGCCACCCGGAGGCCATAGCGAGCCACTGGTATTCGCCCCTTACCGAGGGTGGTTTCCGGCTAGCGGCGCCCCAGGGGCTGTTTCCGCGCCTTGAGCTGCCCGCCGAAGAGACGGCAGCATGATCGTCGATTCGCATTGCCACCTAAATTACAAAGGCTTGGTTGAACGCCAGGGCGAGGTTCTGGCCCGCGCACGCGAGGCCGGGGTGGGGGCGATGCTCAACATTTCGACGCGTGAAAGCGAGTGGGACGATGTGCTCGCCGTTGCCGAGACGCAGCCCGACGTCTGGGCGTCGGTTGGCATCCACCCGCACGAGGCGGACGGTCATGTCGGTGTCGATGCCGCGCGGCTGATTGACCGCGCCGCGCACCCGCGCGTGATTGGCATCGGCGAAAGCGGGCTCGACTATTATTATGACCACAGCGACCGGGCGCAGCAACGCGCCAGCTTCCGCGAACATATTGCGGCATCGCGCACCACCGGATTGCCGCTGATCGTGCACACCCGCGATGCCGAGGAGGACACAGCTGCTATCCTGCGCGAGGAAATGGAGCAGGGGGCTTTCCCTGGGGTGATCCATTGCTTCACCGCCAGTGCCGATTTTGCTCGGGTTGCGCTGGATCTGGGCTTTTTCATTTCCCTGTCGGGCATCGTTACCTTTAAAAATGCCCACGATTTGCAGGCGGTGGCACGCTGGCTGCCCGGAGACCGGCTGCTGGTCGAGACCGACGCACCCTTTCTGGCACCCGTTCCGCATCGCGGAAAACCCGGTGAGCCGTCATTCGTAGCCGATACGCTTCGTTTCGTAGCGACATTGCGCGATGAAAATTCTGATGACCTCGCCGCCATCACCACCACCAATTTCTATCGCCTGTTCGCCAAAGCCGTTCCGCCCTCAGCGCCACCATGCTGAAAATCCGCATTTTGGGCTGCGGCACGTCATCGGGCGTGCCGCGCATCGGCAATGATTGGGGCCAGTGCGACCCGGCCAATCCGCGCAACGCCCGCACCCGGGCGTCGGTGCTGGTGTCGCTCAATGATTACAGACTGTTGGTCGATACCAGCCCCGACCTGCGGCAGCAGCTGCTCGACGCCCAAATTTCCAGTGTTGATGCCGTGATATGGACCCATGACCATGCCGACCATTGTCACGGACTGGATGATCTGCGCCAGATTTCGCATATCAAACGCATTCCGGTTCTGGCTTATGCTCGGCAGGGCGTGCTCGACCGGCTGCATCGCCGCTTCACCTATGCCTTCGACGGCAATTTCGGTTATCCGCCGCTGATCGAGGCGCAGCCGCTGCTCGATCGCCAGCGCATGGGAAAGCTGGAGGTTTCGGCCATCGAAATGCCACATGGCCCGGTTCAGGCCAGCGGTTTGCGATTCAGTGATGGTATTAAGAGTATCGGTTATGCCACCGATTTTTCTGAATTTACCGAGGCAATGGTAGAATTTTTTAGCGGCGTTGATCTGTTTGTTATCGATGCGCTGCGGCGACATCCGCATCCGACGCATCCACATTTGGCCATGACGCTCGCCGGGCTTGGGCGATGCGGCGTCAAGCGCGCTGTGCTGGTGCATATGGACAATACGATGGACTATGATGACCTTATGGGCGAACTTCCTGACGGCGTTGAACCCGGGTTTGACGGGCTGGAGCTGTGGGCATGAGCGGAGACCAATGGGTCCAGATCGTCTGGTTCGTCGGCGCATTCACGCTGGTGATTAGCGCAGTGGTCGCGCGTCGCATTCCGGCGGGTACAATGCTGAAAATGGCTCTGACTTGGGTCCTAATATTCGGTGCTGTGACATTGCTGGCGTGGGGATGGCAGCTGACGCGCTGATCGGTAGCTTAGTTTATTTAACATAATACTTATTATCGGATAATTTGATGTCGAATGAACCGGCCATCGCTACCGCTGCCCCTCACCCGATAGAACGGTTACTGGGCGTCATGCGCCAGCTGCGGAATCCTGTTGGCGGCTGCGAATGGGATTTGGCCCAGAACTTCGCATCAATCGCACCCTATACAATCGAGGAAGCCTATGAACTCGCTGATGCCATTGCGGCGGGCGACGCGGCACATATTCGCGAAGAATTGGGCGACCTGCTGTTGCAGGTGGTCTTCCACGCACAAATTGCCGCCGATGAAGGCTTGTTCGATTTCGATGCGGTCGCCGACACTATTTCCGACAAAATGATCCGCCGCCACCCGCATATTTTTGGCGACGGCCATAATTTGCCCCAGCGCGCGGCGTGGGAGGCAATCAAGGCGGAAGAACGCCAGAAAAAGGCTCCAGGCAACGCAAGTGCATTGGACGGCGTTGCAATGGCTTTACCGGCGTTGAAACGCGCCGACAAACTCCAGGCGCGCGCAGCCCGGGTGGGCTTTGACTGGCCCGATGTGGCCGGACCGATCGCGAAGGTGCACGAAGAGCTCGCCGAACTCGCGGCGGCGCCCGACGATGCTGCCCGTTTCGAAGAGATGGGCGATTTGCTTTTCGCCGCCGCCAATATTGCACGCAAGCTGGGCATCGATCCCGAAACCGCGCTGGCCGCTGCTAATCGCAAGTTCGAGGCCCGCTTCGCAGCGATGGAAGCGCTGGCGGGCGGCAGCATCGAGGGCCTTGACCTCGAAGCCCAAGAAGCGATGTGGCAGCAGGTTAAAGCGGCTGGAGGCTGACGTCCGGCCAGTGCTGGGCAAATCGTGCCCAATCGCTGGGCGACAGGCGCGCCTCAATCTGTTCCGTCCCGGCGGCATCGCTCGTTTGCTTCACGACCCGGCCATGCGCATGCAGCCAAGCCAGCGCATCGCCCTGCTCTGCGCCCAGCGACAGTCGACGTCCCTCATGGTCACGAGTCAGCCGGGTGCTGACAGCGCGCAGCGCATGCTGCACACCTTCCCCGGTCAGCGCTGATACAATCACCACATCGTCGCGCGCTACGGCCCGCTGTTCCAGAATCGCGCGCAGATCGGGATCGCACCGGTCAATCTTGTTCCAAAGCTCGATCTGCGGAAAGGGGTCGGCCCCTTCCCCATCGCCATGGTCCACCTGCCCGGTTACACCCAGATCGGCCAGGATCGTGCGCACGTCGTCATATTGCGCTTCGCTATCAGGGTGCGACATGTCGCGCACATGGGCGATCAAATCAGCGGTCGTGACTTCTTCCAACGTGGCGCGAAAGGCGGCGATTAACTGGGTCGGCAGGTCGGAGACGAAGCCCACCGTATCGGACAGAATCGCCTTGTCGATTTCCGGCAAGCGGATTTCGCGCATAGTGGGGTCAAGCGTTGCAAATAGCATGTCCGCCGCCATGACGTCACTGTGCGTCAACCGATTGAACAGTGTCGATTTTCCAGCGTTAGTATATCCGACCAAAGCGATTACCGGCCACGGCGCCTTTTGCCGCCGCCCGCGCTGCAGCCCGCGCGTGCGGCGTGCCTCGTCAAGCTGTTTGCGGATCCGCGCCATGCGGTCGCGGATCATGCGGCGATCGGCTTCGATCTGCGTTTCGCCGGGACCGCCGAGAAAGCCGAAGCCACCGCGTTGACGTTCAAGGTGGGTCCAACTGCGGACTAGCCGCCCCGATTGATAGTCGAGGTGCGCCAGTTCGACCTGCAAGCGCCCTTCGGCCGTTGCGGCGCGCTCGCCAAATATTTCAAGGATCAAGCCCGTGCGGTCGATCACCTTGGTGCCCAGCGCCGTTTCCAGATTGCGCTGCTGAATGGCCGTGAGGGCGGCATCGATCACCACCAGCTCGATGGCATTTTGCGCGATTATCGGGACCAGCGCTTCGATTTGCCCCACGCCGATCAGCGTTGCCGCACGGGTCTGGCGCAAACGCAGCAACTGGACATGGCGGATATCGAGCGCAATCGCGCGCGCAAGTCCGGCGGCCTCTTCCGCACGCGCGTCGAGATCGCGCCTGACCCCCTGCCCGCGCCATTCGGGCACGACCAGCAGCGTTGCTGTGCCGGGGGATTGGCGTTGGGTCAGGCCTCGCCTTCCCCGCCCTCTTCATCGTCACTCAAATTGATGGGGCCGTTGGGCTGAACCGTGGAAATGGCGTGTTTGTAAACCAACTGTACCTGCCGGTCGCGCTCTAACAGCACGCAAAACAGGTCAAATGCGGCGATGTCGCCCTGCAGCATGACGCCATTGACCAGGAACATCGTTGCCGATTCCCCCGACTTGTGGACGGCGCCTAAGAAAATCTCTTGTAAAGTCTTTGACTTGCCGACCGGAGCTGGCAACAATGCGCGCAATTGATCGACATCATAGCCGTGGCCCGGCATCACCGTGGAAATGGCGTGCTTGTATACCAGCTGCGATTGGCCATCGCGGCGGAGCAACAGCGAAAAATTGTCAAACCAGGTGATGATGCCCTGCAACTTGACGCCCTTTACCAGGAACATGGTGACGGGCGTTTTGCTGCGTCGCAGGCTATTGAGGAAGAGGTCCTGGAGATTTTGCTGCTTGTCGGACATTGGCTTGTTCCTATTTTTGGCAGGGTTCCCCTGCATTGCTTTGGGCCGCCAGCGTGAACGGTGGCGCTGTGGTAGCAAAGCTGCCGCGATCGTCCAGCATGCTTTTTCCGGAGCCGCCAACTAGGTCAGATTTCATCCTCGCGCACGTCGGTCAGACCGAGCAGCTTCAACTTGCGGTGCAGCGCCGATCTTTCCATCCCAACAAAAGTCGCGGTGCGCGAAACATTGCCCGAAAACCGCCTGATTTGAATACGCAGATATTCACGCTCAAAATTCTCGCGCGCTTCTTTCAGCGGGGTCGACATAATTGCTTCACCCGATGGCAGGCTGTCGCTGCCGGACCGCAGGATTTCAGCGGGCAACAGGTCAAGCTCGATGCGTTGCAACCGCTCGCTGGGAGCCAGGATCATCACCCGTTCTACGACATTGCGAAGCTCGCGCACATTGCCCGGCCACTCATGGGCTTGAAGCGCAGCCAGCGTCTCGAGCGCAATGACCGGCGGGGGCACGCGGCGCTCGGCGGCATAGCGCATAGCAAAATGCTCGCACAGCGGCGCGACGTCGTCGCGCCGCTCGCGCAGTGGCGGGATATGCACCGGAACTACATTCAGCCGGTAGTAAAGATCTTCGCGGAACGATCGATCGGCAATCGCGGCCAACAAGTTTCGGGCGCTGCCCGACACAATCCGCACATCGACCCGAATCTGCGTCGAACCGCCGACCCGCATGAAACTCTGATCGGTCAGAACCCGTAGAATTTTTCCCTGCGTCGTCAGCGGCATATCAGCCACTTCGTCCAGAAACAGTGTGCCGCCATGTGCCTGTTCGAGCAAGCCGGGGCGAATGCTGCCATCGGGCAGTTCGATACCGAACAACTCCTGTTCGACCGTTTCGGGATCCATGCGCGCCGAGGAGATTACTCGGAACGGGCCGTTCGAGCGGTTGCTCCATTGGTGCAGCACGCGCGCAGCCACCTCTTTGCCGGTGCCCGGTGCACCCGTGATCAGCACCCGGCTGCCGGTGTTGGCGACCCGCTTCAGCGTTGCGCGGACCTGATTGATGGCGGCGCTGGTGCCGGTTAGTTCATCAGCCTGCCCGGCCCGCTCGCGCAGGGCCTCTACCTCTGACCGCAATCGCTCAGTTTCGGTCGCGCGCGCAACAAGGTGCAGCAAACGACTGGCCTCGAACGGCTTTTCGATAAAATCGAAAGCACCGCGCCGAATGGCTGCCACCGCTGTGTCAATCCCGCCATGCCCCGATATCACTATGATCGGTATGGTGGCGTCCATCGCCTTGACCGCTTCAACCAGCCCCAGTCCGTCCAACCGCGACCCTTGCAGCCAGACATCGATCAGCACCAGCGAGGGACGTCGCTGGCGAATGGCGTCGAGCGCGGCGTCGCTGTTCGGTGCCGTGCGCGCTTCATAGCCTTCGTCTTCCATGACGCCGGCCACAAGTTCGCAAATATCGCGTTCATCGTCGACAATCAGAATATCTAGCGCCATTTCACTCTCTTGCCTGAATTACCCGGGTACGGCCGGGAACGGTCTCTGCCGCTGCTTCAATGACCTCCCCGGACTGGCCAACAAGATTTTGCAACTTGTCGATGAAAAGCGTCATGGTCACGCGCGCCCCGCCCCCCGGCGCATCCGCAAAGTCGATTTCGCCGAGATGGTCGTCGATAATCTTCTTGACGATAGCCAGGCCAAGGCCGGTGCCAGTCTGGCGGGTCGTGATATAGGGCTCGGCGATACGGTCGCGCTCGGGTGGCAGGCCTACCCCGGTGTCGGCCACACTAATCTGCAGGATGCCGTCTTGCATAAGGATGCTGACCACAATGCAGTCCGGTTCAGCCCCGCTGCCCGGGACATCACGATCACGAAGCCGCTTTTCATCAATCGCTTCGACAGCATTTTTGACCACATTTGTTACTGCCTGCGACAGCAAATGGCGGTCGCACACCAATGGGGTCACATCCTCGGGCGCATCGAGCACGAATGTGATGTCGGGCCGCGCGACTTCGAACAGGAACACCGACTGGCGCACGATATCGCGCACGTCTTCTAGACCAAAGGTTGGTGCGGGCATGCGGGCAAAGCTGGAAAATTCGTCAACCATACGGCGCACGTCGGCAACCTGGCGCACGATGGTTTCGGTAAGCTTGGTAAACACACCAGCATCTTCATCCAGCTTTTTGCCAAATCGCCGCTGCAACCGTTCTGCGGCAAGCTGGATTGGGGTAAGCGGATTTTTGATTTCGTGCGCAATACGCCGCGCCACATCGGACCAGGCGGCGCGCCGCTGATCATGCAATTGCTGGGTAATGTCCTCAAAGCTGAGCACATGACCGTCATTCAAGGCGACGGCCTTGGCCGCGATGGTTGCCTGTTCGCGCCCAGGCAAGGTGAGCGCCAAAACAGCCTCAGGCTGGCCACCGTCTACCAGACGGGCCAGCTCGGGCGACACCGCAACCAGCGGGCGCCCGGTCAATTCCGCTGCGCTGTGCCCCAGCATGGCTTCAGCAGTTGCGTTGGCCAAACGGATGCGTCCACTCGAATCGAGTGAAATCACTGCCGACGAGACGCGCGACAAAACGGTTTCGATAAAGGCCCGGCGCGTTTCAAGCTGTTCATTGGCGCGGAGCAACGCGCCGGTTTGGCCCTGAAGCCGTTCGGTCATACTGTTGAAGGCGCGCGCGAGGACGGCGATTTCGTCATCGCGCGACGATGGTTCGACGCGCACCGATAGATCCCCACCTGCGGCTGTCCTCGCGGCGCCCACCAGAACGCCGAGGGGTCGCACAATCCGGTCGGCAACGACAATGGCAGCGACCACCGCCAACGCGAGCAGCAATATGGCGCCAAGATAGAGCGCGCCGTTGAATTGCAGCTGGAGCTGGCGCGAGCGCTTGAAGAGGGCGTTATAGTCAGCCAGCACCGAATTGGCGCGCACCGACTGCTGAAATCCCGGCACATTGAAGTCGCGCGAGGCGTAAAGATAGGCGCGGCGCGACCCAGGCAGACGCGTTGCGGCCTCAATCCGATCCGATTCGCGAACGATGACCACCGCCTCGCCCGCATCTAGCCGCTTGACCATGTCGGGCTGCAACCGGCTGTCGGCGGCCCGATTGTCGGGGTCGATTGCCGCGGCAGTACGGGCCACACCGTCGGTGCCGATTTCGATGATGGCTGACTCGTTGAGATTGCGGACGACGACTTGCTGAAAATAATAGTCGGAAAACGCCGGGTCATCGATGGGCGCACGACCAAGGAAATTGCCCAAATCCTTGGCCATTGCGATCGTATTGGCGCCCACTTCGCGTTGATTTTCTTGATAATAGCCCTCGGCCAGGCTGGCGGCATTTTCAAACATGCCGCGCGACCGGTCCGAAAACCAGAAATCGACGCCGAACTGGAACAGCAGCGAAGCGAAAATGGCGACCAGCAGGGTCGGCGCAGCAGCGATCAATGAGAACAATGCAACCAGCCGGACGTGCAAGCGCCCATTGCCCCCGATCATTGTCCGCATGGCGCGCGCGCGCGCCACGCGGCTGCCGATCAGCACGATCAGCGCCAATGCCGGCACCAGATTGGCTACCATGATTGCCGCGACGACAGCCGGGCTAAGCAACTGCTCGCTTTGCCGGTCACCCGTCACATAGAGATAGGTGGCAAGGCCCACACTCGCCATTGCCGCAAGTGCATAATATTCAGGCGCGCCAAAGCGCCAGAACCGCCCCTGCTGTCCATCGGCAGCCGGAGCGTCAGCGAATGACATGGATATTGTTGCAGCGAAGCGACATGGCTGTTGCCTAGAAAGCACATTGCATCGTGGCGTACCAGCAAATTCCCCTTCGGCTGCCGTGGTCCTCGCTAGGCTAGTTACCCTTACGCGAATGCAGCATGCCCAATTCGGTCAGCCGCTTGCGCAATGTATTGCGGTTAATGCCCAATAACCGCGCCGCGGCCAGCTGATTACCGCCGCAATGCCCCATGACTTTTCCAAACAAGGCGCGGTCAGCAACATCGTAGAATTTGCCAGCCAGTTCCGTGCCTACGGTCGTGGCCAGCGCATTTTCACACCAAAGTGCAATGGCGTCGGCGACTCGGCTGTCCCAGCCAACAGCCTGATCGATGGCTGATTCCGAACCAGCGCCAAAAATGTTGCGAACCTCTTCAGCCGAAACGCTGGTGTCGCGGGCGAGCAGCGTCAATCGCTGGACGACGTTGGCAAGTTCACGGATGTTCCCTGGCCAATCATGTCGTTCCAGCAATCCGATGGCTTCGGATGTAAAGTGGCGCACTGGCAACCCCGCGGCCTGCCCTTGCGCGGCGAAATGGCCAACCAAGGCGGCAATGTCGCTCCGCCGCTCGCGCAGTGGAGGCATTTCCACAGGTATGACATTGAGGCGATAGTAAAGGTCCTCGCGGAACTGCCCTTCGCGGACCATCGCGGCGATGTCGCGGTGCGTCGCAGCAATTACGCGGACATCGGCACGCAGCAGATCATGGCCGCCCACCCGGCTATATTCATTGCTCTGCAGCACGCGCAGCAACCGAGTCTGCGCCTCGACCGGCATGTCGCCAATCTCGTCGAGGAACAAGGTTCCCCCGGCGGCCTGCTCAAAGCGCCCGGCTTTGCGTGCGACAGCACCGGTAAAGGCACCCTTTTCGTGGCCGAACAGCTCGGCCTCAATCAAATCACGCGGAATGGCAGCCATGTTTATCGCCACAAATGGCCCATTGCGGCGCAGCCCGGTTGCGTGGATCGCCCGCGCAGCAAGCTCTTTACCCGTGCCCGATTCGCCGAGCACGAGCACAGCAAGATCGTTAGACGCCAGCCGCGCGATGGTGCGATAGACGGCTTGCATTGCCGGAGCGCGGCCGATCAGCCCATGGCTCGACGGGCTATCGTCAACGCCTGCCGCGGCCGCCGCATCGCCGCGGCGCGCCAACGCGGCGCGGACACTGGCAATCAATTCGGTCAGGTCAAAAGGTTTGGGCAGATAGTCGTAACTGCCAAGGTCCGCCGCACGGACCGCAGTGTCGAGCGTATTTTGTGCCGACAGGACGATAACCGGTATCTGGGCTTGCTGCACTGACAGGGGCAAGGAAGCCAACCCGTCGCCATCGGGCAGAACCACGTCGGTGATGAGCAAGTCGGGCATATGCGCCGCCAATGCGGCATCGCGCGCCGCCAGAGTGGCGGCGACCGCAATATCGGCTGCTTCGCCGCGCAGCGCCTCTTCGACGATCAGCGCAATGGCCGGGTCGTCTTCCACGATAAGGATGCGCTTTGCCCTAGCCATGCTTCATTCCTGTCCGGCGGTCGGCACCGGGCAAATGCAGCCGGAACTGGGTCCATTCGTCTTTGCGCCGATATTGCACCGCTCCCCCCATGTCGCGCGCCAACCGGGCGACCAGCGCCAACCCAAGCCCCTGGCCGTCGCGTTTGCTGGTCACAAAGGGTTCGAAAATGGCGTCGCCCAGTTCGGGATCAATGCCGGGGCCATTGTCGGACACACAAATCTCGATGGGCACGGCAACACGGCCTCCGCCATGCTCGATGAGCAGCCCGTGGCGATAGCTGGTGCTGAACCGAATGATCGCCATGGGCCGATCAGCCAGTGCGTCGACCGCATTATTGGCCAGGTTCATCAATATCTGGACGATGGCGTCATGGTTGCCGGTTGCATGCGGGATCGATGGATCAAATTGCTCGATGATGCGGATGCGATCACCATGGGCAGCGCGCAGGCTGTCGGTCACCTGCTGCAAGGCCGGATAAATGTTGATGGCATCGCACGCCATCGGTTGGCCGTGCGAGAAGGGCTGCATCCGGTCAATCAAGGCGGCTATACGATCAACTTCGGCACAAATCAGGTCGGTGAAGCGGCCCACATTCCCCTCTGGTTGACGGGCAATAAGCTGCGCCGCGCCGCGAATGCCCGCCAACGGGTTTTTGATTTCATGGGCAAGTATTGCCGCTGCCGCTCCGGCCGAACGCCCACCGCCGCTGTTGCCGATGGCCAGCAGCTCGCCCGCCCCGATGATAGGGTTAAGCGTCAGCAAGCGGTGCCCCGCGTCGCCAAGCGCGACGATTTGGACGTCGGCGACCATAGCCGCGGTCTGCCCCACTTTGAGCCGAACCCCGTGCGCGAGATAGCCAAGCGTTTCCAGCGAGCGCAAACGCTGTTCCTGCGCCGCATCAAATTGCACAACGTCAAACAGTGTCCGGCCCAGCATCGCCGAGCGCCCCATATTGGCAAGCTGTTCGGCGGCCTGGTTGACAAAGGCGATCGCGTCGGTGGCGGTGAGGAGAAAGGTTGCGACAGGGTGCGCCTGCAGCAAATCGTCGGCAAGCAAGGGAAATGCGGGCTGGTCCGACGACGGCATCGCGACAGGCTCTAGGCCGCCGCGCGGTCGAGGAACGGATCATAGAATTCCGCCAGCGCCGCGAGCACACTGGCGCTGTCCGGGATCTGGTTGACGCGGTTGCGGAATTCGGCCGATCCGTGCAGCCCCTTGGTGTACCAACCCAGATGTTTGCGCGCCATATTCACCCCGGTCATCTCGCCATAATGGTCGAGCATCGCGCGGTAATGATCGGTAATCAGGTAATATTGTTCGGCGATCGACGGATCGGGGCGGATGCTGCGGCCCGCAAGCGCATCCATCACCTGTCCCAACAGCCAGGGGCGGCCATAAGCTCCGCGCCCAATCATCACACCATCGGCGCCGCTTTGCGCCAGCGCGGTGCGCGCGTCGTCGACCGAGCAGATATCGCCGTTGACGATTACCGGCACCGACACCGCATCCTTCACCCGGCGGACGAAGGCCCAGTCGGCGTTGCCGCGATACATCTGGTTGCGCGTGCGGCCATGCACGGTGATCAGCTTGGCGCCCAGATCTTCGGCGATATGCGCCAGTTCGGGGGCGTTGAGGCTATCATGGCACCAGCCCATGCGCATTTTCACGGTGACGGGCACCGAAACGGCATCAACCGTCGCTTTGATGAGCGCCGCAGCGAGCGGCAGATCGCGCATCAGCGCCGATCCCGCATCGCCATTGACGACCTTTTTCACCGGGCAGCCCATATTGATATCGATGATCGCCGCGCCACGGTCTTCATTGAGCTTGGCGGCCTCAGCCATCTCGGTCGGACTGCAGCCGGCGAGTTGCATCGACACCGGTTCCTCGACGCGGTGCCACGCGGCCTTTTGCAGCGACTGGCGTGTCTCGCGGATCATGGCCGCCGAGGCAATCATTTCGGTGACATTCAGGCCTGACCCATAGCGCCGCACGAGCGTGCGGAACGGCATGTCCGTCACGCCCGTCATCGGCGCGAGGATGACAGGCTCGGCAATGGTAATCGGACCAATGGAAATGGGCTGCAACGCGGCCACGAAGATATCCTATGCCTAAAAATTAAGCAGCGCCGCTACACAAATCCACGCTTTCCCGCAAGAGCGCGCTGCGCTACGCCGCGCGGCCATGGTTCAACATCCGCCGTCCCTGCCATCGATTGCTGTCATTTTGCTGGCCGGCGGGTCAGGTGAAAGGGCGGCGCTGGGGCAACCCAAACAACGCGCGCTGCTCGGCGGCAAGCCGGTGTTGCTGTGGAGCTGTGAAGCGTTTGCCGCACATGCGGGCGTCGGGGCCATGGTTCTGGTTGGCGATGCGCAAACGCAGGCATTGCTGCCCGATTCGCCGATGTTGCGCCGCGCCGACGCGGGTACGACCCGGCGCGCGTCGGTCGCCGCCGGGATCGCTGCTCTGACCGATCTGGCCGACGACGCCATTGTCCTGGTGCATGACAGTGCAAGGCCTGGCGTCGATGCTGAAGTGGTCGACCGCCTGCTCGGGGCGCTGGCGCGGGGAGCTGTCGCCACGACCCCTGCCCTGCCCATTCCCGACACGCTGATGACGGTTGATGCCGGCGCGGCAGGGGACATCATTGACCGCTCAACAATGGCGCGCGTGCAGACGCCGCAAGCATTCCGGCTGGGCGCACTGCGCCATGCGCACCAGCGGTGGAGCGGCCCCGAACCGACCGATGATGCCCAAATGGTTCGCGCCAGTGGCGGCACGGTGACCGTGGTGCCCGGCTCGGCGCGGTTGCATAAATTGACCTGGGCAGATGACCTCGCGGTGCTGGAAGCCTTGCTGACGCCAAAGGATGGGACGATGGGTGATTACCGGATGGCCGTGGGCAATGGCTATGATGTGCACCGGCTGGTGGCCGACAAGCCGCTCTGGCTTGGCGGAGTCCAGATTGCCTATAGCCACGGCTTATCCGGACACAGCGATGCCGATGTCGCGCTTCATGCCCTGACCGATGCTATTTTGGGCGCGCTGGGCGATGGCGACATCGGTGCGCATTTCCCGCCGTCCGATCCGCAATGGCGCGGCGCGGAATCGCATCGTTTCGTGCGCTTTGCCGCCGAGCGGGTCAGATCGCGCGGGGCGCGTATCGACCATGTTGATGTGACCATCATTGCCGAAGCACCAAAGGTTGGCCCGCACCGCGAGGCAATGCGCATGGCCATCGCCGACATGCTGGGGATTCCGACCGACTGGGTGAGCGTGAAGGCGACTACCACCGAAGGCTTGGGCTTTACGGGGCGGCGCGAGGGCATTGCGGCGCAGGCGACCGCGACACTGCGACTACCGAAATGATCCTGCCGGACGACAGCTTTGAGGAAGCTGCCGAAGTGCTGGCGGCCAACCGTGCCGCCGAACGGACGGTGGTACTGGCCGAGAGTTGCACCGGCGGGCTGGTGGCCGCGGCGCTGACGTCGGTGTCGGGATCTTCCGATGTGTTTGGCGCGGGCTTTGTGACCTATAGCAACGCCGCCAAAAGCCGGATGCTGGGCGTTGACCCGGCGATTTTCGATGCCCATGGGGCTGTTTCGCGCGAATGTGCGATGGCGATGGCAATCGGCGCGCTGGCCAACAGCGACGCCGATGTGGCCGTCTCCATCACTGGCATTGCCGGACCGGGCGGCGGTAGCCCCGACAAACCGGTGGGGCTCGTGGTCTTTGCCCGAGCGCGCCGGGGCGCAGGGGCGGCGCATTTCGTCCAGCGTATTTTTTTCCAATCGCGCGACCGAACCGCGATCCGCCGCGCCGCAACCGCCTTCGCGCTCGACCTGCTTCAACCGGGGGCCGACGCGTTGACGGCGGCACCCGATATCGAACTGCCCGCGCCGTAAAGTGCATCGGCGCGCGCTTCGAAGGCGGCGATCATCTTGCGCAGCGCGCGATCGAACATTTGTCCCGCCATGCGTTCGAACAGGCTGGATTTGAAGGCAAAGTCGACCATGAAGTCGACACGGCAGCCCCCCTCGGGGCGCGGCGTGAAGCGCCATTCATTGTGGAGATGGCGCATCGGCCCGTCGAGATAATCGACGGCGATCTTGTGCGTCGGTTCCTTGATAACCCGCGAGGAAAAACTCTCGCGAAAGCCTTTGATGCCGACAATCATATCGGCGATGGTTTCAGCCGCTGTGTCGGTGCGCACCCGCATCGCGACAACCCATGGGAGAAATTCGGCGTAGCGCCCAACGTCGGCGACCAAGGCATACATTTGCTCGGCGCTGTGCGGGAGCATCCGTATTTCACTGTGGCGTGGCATGCGTTTGGCTATGCCGCTCCAGCGCGCGCGAGCTGGGCTTCGCGGGCTGCACGCATGGCTTCGAAATCCTCACCCGCATGATAGCTGGAGCGGGTCAGCGGCGTTGCGGCCACCTGAAGGAAGCCTTTGGCGCGCGCAATCTGGCCATAGGCATCGAACGCCTGTGGCGTCACGAAGTCGACCACCTTGGCATGGCGCGGTGTGGGCTGCAGATATTGGCCCATGGTCAGGAAATCGATGTCGGCGCTGCGCATATCATCCATCACCTGATGCACTTCCATCCGTTCCTCGCCGAGGCCCAGCATGATGCCCGATTTGGTAAAGATGGACGGGTCGCGCCGCTTCACGCTCTCGAGCAGGCGCAGCGAGGCGTAATAGCGCGCACCGGGGCGAATGGTGGGATAGAGCCGGGGAACGGTTTCGAGATTGTGGTTATACACATCGGGACGCGCATCGACGATGCTGGCCACCGCGCTGTCGGGTTTGTTGCGGAAATCGGGGGTCAGGATTTCGATCGTGGTCGCAGGCGTCTCGCGGCGCAGCGCATTGATCACCTTCACAAATTGGCTCGCCCCGCCATCGGGCAGGTCGTCGCGGTCGACCGACGTGATGACGATATGGCTGAGGCCCATTTGCGCCGCGGCGATGGCAACATTGGTTGGCTCCATTGCATCAACGGCGCGCGGCATACCGGTCTTCACGTTGCAAAAGGCGCACGCCCGGGTGCAGGTGTCGCCCAAAATCATGACGGTCGCGTGCTTCTTGGTCCAACATTCGCCGATGTTGGGGCACGCCGCTTCTTCGCACACGGTCGCCAGACCCAGTTCGCGCATCAGCTTGCGCGTTTCATTGTAACCGGGGCTGGTCGGTGCCTTGACGCGGATCCAGTCGGGTCTGCGCTGACGAGGCAATGGCGTGGCAGGAGCGTTCATCGCCGCCAGATAGCGTTTGGCGGGTCACTTGCCAACCGGCACCATGCTGCTATCCGCCGGGCATGATCGTCGAAACGCTCACCTCGCCCGTCATCTTGTTTTTCGTGCTGGGTTTTGCGGCGGCGCTCGCCAAGTCGGACCTTAATATTCCCGAAGCCTTTGCAAAGGCGATGTCCATCTATCTGATGGCGGCCATTGGCCTCAAAGGCGGGGTTTCGGTCGCCGACAGCGGCTTTACCCCTGATCTGCTGTGGGCGGCGCTGGCGGGCGTGGCGCTGAGTTTCTTTCTGCCCTTGCCGGCCTTTTTTCTGCTGACGCGCTTCGGCGGGTTGTCGCGCACCGATGCCGGCGCGGTGGCGGCGCATTATGGCTCGGTCAGCGTCGTCACCTATGTGACCGCGCAAGAGCTGTTGACCAATCAGGGTCTTGGCCCGGCAGGCTATATGGTCGCGGTGCTCGCGCTGATGGAAACGCCTGCCATTATCAGCGGGCTGTTGCTGGCAAAGCGCGGCGCGGCGGCACAGACCGGCGCGGGCGGTGGCAACACGATGCTGCATGAAGTGTTCACCAACGCATCCGTCATCCTGTTGGTTGGCAGCTTCATCATCGGTCTGGTTGCGGGCAGCGACGGGTTTGCCGCAGTCAAGCCTCTGTTCGATACCGGTTTTCGCGGGGTGCTGTGCCTGTTCCTGCTCGACATGGGGCTGATTGCGGCACGGCGGCTTACCCAGTCACGCAAGCTCAGCCCGCAACTGGTGTTCATTGCCATTTTGCTGCCGCTGGTGAACGGTGCGCTGGGCACGGTCGCGGGCACGGCAATCGGGCTGGATCCCGGGTCAGCGGCGGCGTTGGGGGTGCTCGCGGCCAGCGCTTCCTATATCGCCGTGCCTGCTGCGATGCGGCTGGCGCTGCCCGAGGCTGACCCCGGGATTTATCTGGCCATGTCGCTGGGGATTACCTTTCCGTTCAACATCATTTTCGGCATCAGCATATTTGCCGCGCTTGCCACCGGGATAGCCTGACCATGATTGAGACCGTCCAGCGCAAGCGCATCGAGATTTTGGCAGACACCCCCCTGCTACCGCGCGTGATTGCGATCATGCGCGAGGTGGGAATTAGCGGTTGGAGCCTGATCCGCGTCGATGCGGGCGAAGGGCGTGGCGGCGCATGGCAGCATGACGAGCTCACCGGCGCGGCTGCCAAAACCATCGTGATTGCGATAGCCTCGGCCGAAAAGGCAGCGGCGATGACCGAACGGATTGCGCCACTGCTCGACAGCCACCGCTTGCTGCTCACCATTGGAGACGTTGCCGTGGTGCGCGGGGAGCGTTTCTGATGCCCGAATTTGCCGAACTGATCCGTGGTTATCAAAGGTTCCGTGCCGCCGGTTATCGCCAGCAGAAGGCGCGGTATGACATGTTGGCCAGCGATGGACAGGCGCCACCAGTGATGGTGATCAGTTGCTGCGACAGCCGCGTCGACCCAGCGACGATTTTCGATACCGGCCCGGGCCAGCTTTTCGCGTTGCGCAACGTCGCCAACCTGGTGCCGCCGTTCGAAGTGGGCGGCGGGCTGCACGGGGCATCGGCAGCCATCGAGTTCGGGGTCTGCGGGCTCAATGTGAAACATATCGTGGTGTTGGGGCATGGCCAATGCGGCGGCATCGGCGCGGCTTTGACCGGCGCCGACCTGGGAATGCCGGGCCCCAGTTTTGTTGATGACTGGATGACGATCATCGCCGCTGCGCGCGACAATGTGGTGGCAAGCGGGTGCGACCACCCGCAACGCGCATTGGAACTGGAGGCAATTAAAGTCAGCCTGGCCAATTTGCGCAGTTTTCCCTTCATCGCCGAGCGCGAGGCGGCTGGGACGCTGAAACTGCACGGTGCATGGTTCGCGATCGGCGATGGTGTTCTGCATGTGCTGGACGAAGCGAGTGGGGAGTTTGGAGCAGCGGGGTGAGAGTTGGGCAGCGCGAAAAAATCGCTTTCCTACATTGCACTATTCTGGCTTTGACGATGGCATGATCAGCAAGGCTTCAGCATCCACAAAATCATGCGCTGAGAAAAACAGTCGGAGCGAAACAGAAGGGGACGTAGTGTGAACTTCGTGAACTTCGTCCCAAAACGGGACGGCACCGTAGCAGCTGGTGCCCCCCATCCGCGAGGGCCGGCGTGAACCCCTACACCCTGGCCGCCGTCGCCGCTTACTTTGCGCTGATGATCGGCATTGGCGTCTATGCGTGGCGCAAATCGACGCGCAGCAGCGCCGAATATCAGCTTGGCGGGCGCCAGCTGGGTCCAGCGGTGACCGCGCTGGCGGCGGGTGCGAGCGATATGTCGGGCTGGTTGATGCTGGGATTGCCCGGCGCGCTGTTCGTGTCGGGGCTATCGCAAAGCTGGATTGCCATTGGTTTGTTTCTGGGCGCGTGGGCCAATTGGGTGATTGTCGCGCCGCGGCTGCGCGAGCAGACCGAGCGCTTTGGCAATGCGCTGACTATTCCCGAATTTCTGGGCAACCGGTTCAACGACCAGCGCCATGTGCTGCGGCTGACGGCAAGCGTGGTGATCGTGGTATTCTTCGCATTGTACAGCGCGTCGGGGCTGGTTGCCGGCGGCAAGTTGTTTGAGAGCGCGTTCGGGGCAAGTTACCAGACCGGGCTGTGGGTCACCGCCGGTGTGGTGGTCGCCTATGTCGTGCTGGGCGGGTTTCTGGCGGTTAGCCTGACGGACTTTGTGCAGGGCATGATCATGATGCTGGCGCTCGTAATTGTGCCCGTGGTCGCGTTGGGCGCGCTTGATGCCGATGTTGGGCCATGGACGATTTTGCAGCGCATCGATCCCAATTTGACCAGCTTCTTTTCGGGCACGACGGCGCTGGGCATCGTTTCAACCATGGCATGGGGTCTCGGCTATTTTGGCCAGCCGCACATCATCGTACGGTTTATGGCCATTCGGCGGGTGGAGGATATTCCAACAGCGCGTTGGATCGGCCTCAGCTGGATGGCGGTTTCGCTGATTGGGGCGTGCGCGGTGGGGCTGATTGGTCAGGCCTATATCGCCTATAGCGGCAAGGGGCTGGCTGACCCCGAAACGGTATTGATTGCGCTTGGCGCACTGCTGTTGCACCCGCTGGTCTTTGGTCTGTTGCTTGCGGCGATATTGGCGGCGGTCATGAGCACGCTTTCGGCACAATTGCTGGTCACCGGCGCGTCGCTGACGGAGGATTTCTATCGGCTTTTCGTACGCCGCTCGGCCAGCGAGCGCGAGGTGGTGACGGTCGGGCGCCTTTCCGTTGTCGCGGTGGCCGCAGTGGCGATGCTGCTGGCGCAGAACCCCGACGGATCGGTGCTGAGCCTGGTATCCAACGCGTGGGCGGGTTTTGGCGCCGCGTTTGGCCCGGTCATCCTGCTCGCGCTGACATGGCAGCGCATGACGCTGCCGGGGGCGTTGGCGGGCATGGTGACGGGTGCCGTGGTCGTGGTGGCGTGGATCGCCGCCGGATGGAGCGGTTGGCTTTACGAAATTGTGCCTGGTTTTGTCGCGGCAGTGGTGGCGATTGTGGGTGTCAGCCTGTTAACGGCCACACCTTCGCGCACCCGCTAGGGTTTTGGTGAAACCGCCCCCGCGGCGGGCCAGCTGGTGTCACCGAAGCGCTTTACCTGCAGGTCGATGAAGGTAAAGCCAGGCGCGCCGGGCCGTTCGAATGTCCCCGTTTCGCGCCATGCGCCGCCCGCAACATCGGCCTTATACTTGATCGTTGCACCGCCGGGTCCCGGTGTTTCCCAGTCAAATCCGTCGGCGCGAGGTACCAGCGGAAATTTGCCGGTCCGGCCGTTGCTCCAGCTGGTTATCCAGTAGCGATCGGCGTCGCTGTCATAGGAAATGACAGCAAAGGCATTGAACGCCTGTTTGCCATCCGCAGCATATCCCGCACCCTCAATCACCAGCACGGTGCCATCCAGCATTGGTCCTGCACGCTCGGTCTGGATGAGTTCGGCGCCGCCACCGGGGCCCCTGACCGTTGCCGTGCCGCGCCATTCGCCGTGCAGAAAGGACAACTTGGCCATGGCGGCCTTTTGCTCCGCCGCGGCCGCGCTATTGTCCATGCCCTGCGCCACTGCCACGGGTGCAGCGCCTAGCAAGGCAACCGCGACGATTAATGTCCGCATGTCGGCTCTACCCCCCACCCCAGATTCCCGCTTTGAGAGTTAGCAGGGGATAGCGACCATGCAAAGCCTGCTCGGGTCAGGGGATGGCGTAAGTCACTGTCGCCTGCCCCGCCGGACGGGGGTCGCCGCCACCGAACAGGCGTACATCGATGACCGCGAGCCGCTTGCCGAGCCGTAGCAAGCGCGCTTCGGCGGCAATGATGCCGGGAAGGCATGGCCGCAAGAAGTGATAGTTGAGCGCACTGGTGACTGCCATTGCCACCGGCCCGATGTGCGCCAGCACCATGGCATAGGCCGCTGTGTCTGCCAGCGCCATCTGTGTCGGCCCAGACACCAGCCCGCCGGGGCGCAGATGGCTATCCCGGCTGATCAATTCCAACCGAACCTCGCCCGGCGCGACGTGGGTGATGGTACCACGACTCTGTGCCGTGCTGCCTGGAAAGGCCGCATCGAGGAACGCATTGAGGGCAGCTGCGTCCATGCGCAATGCATCAGCGCTGGGACTCCCCTCCCCCGCCACGGTTCAGCGCGTCAGTTTCTTATAGGCGAGCGCAGTCGGACGGTCTGCTGCATCGCCAAGGCGGCGGCGCTTGTCCTCTTCATAAGCCTCGAAATTGCCCTCGAACCATTCGACATGGCTATTGCCTTCAAAAGCGAGGATGTGGGTGGCGAGGCGATCGAGGAAAAACCTGTCGTGGCTGATGACCACCGCGCAGCCGGCGAAGTTTTCGAGTGCCTCTTCGAGTGCCGCCAGCGTTTCGGTGTCGAGGTCGTTGGTCGGTTCGTCGAGCAGCAGCACGTTGCCCCCCGCTTTTAGCATCTTCGCCATATGCACGCGGTTGCGTTCGCCACCCGACAGCTGGCCAACTTTTTTCTGCTGATCGACGCCCTTGAAGTTGAAGGCACCGACATAGGCGCGGGTCTGCATCTCGTGCTTGCCGATCGACATCATGTCGTGGCCGCCCGAGATCTCCTCCCACACATTCTTGTTGGGATCGAGCGCGTCGCGGCTCTGGTCGACATAACCGAGGCGCACGGTGTCGCCGATGCTGACGGTTCCGCTATCGGGCTCTTCTTTACCCGTGATAAGCTTGAACAGCGTTGATTTACCCGCACCGTTGGGTCCGATGACCCCGACAATGCCGCCCGGCGGCAGCGTGAAGGACAGATCCTCGAACAACAATTTGTCGCCATAGGCCTTGGAGATATTGTTGACCTCAATCACCTTTCCGCCGAGGCGTTCGGGGACCTGGATGACAATCTGGGCCTTGCCTGGGGTGCGGTTTTCCTGGGCCTCGACCAGCTGGTCAAAGCTCTTGATACGCGCCTTGGATTTGGCCTGCCGCGCCTTGGGGCTTTGCCGGATCCATTCGAGCTCGTCGCGGATCGCTTTCTGGCGACCCTGATCCTCGCGCGATTCCTGTTCGAGGCGCTTGGCTTTCTTGTCGAGATAGGTCGAATAATTGCCTTCATAAACAAAATAGCGACCGCGATCGAGCTCGAGGATCCAGCCGACCACATTGTCGAGGAAATAGCGGTCGTGGGTCACGAGAATGACGTTACCGGCGTAGTCGACCAGATGCTTTTCTAGCCAAGCGACGCTTTCCGCGTCCAAATGGTTGGTAGGCTCGTCAAGCAGCAGGATCGAGGGTTTTTCCAGCAGCAGCCGGGTGAGCGCGATGCGGCGCTTTTCACCGCCCGACAGATTCTCGACGCTCCAGTCCCCTGGCGGGCAGCGCAGTGCCTCCATCGCGATTTCCAGCTGGTTGTCGAGCGTCCAGCCATCGACCGCGTCGATCTTTTCCTGCAGCGTGCCCATTTCCTCCATGAGCGCGTCGAAATCGGTATCCTCGGGCGGATCGCCCATTATGGTGCTGATTTCATTGAAACGGTCGATCATGTCGGCAACGCCGCGCACGCCGTCCTTCACATTTTCAAGCACCGTTTTGCTCAGGTCGAGTTCGGGTTCCTGCGGAAGATAGCCAACCGAAATCCCCTCGCCTGGCCAAGCTTCGCCCGAAAATTCGGTGTCGATACCGGCCATGATCTTCATCAGCGTTGATTTGCCGGTGCCGTTGGGCCCAACGATGCCGATCTTGGCGTCAGGATAAAATTGCAAATGAATGCCATTGAGCACGGGCTTTTGCGCGCCGGGAAAGGTCTTGGTCAGCCCCTTCATTACAAAACTATATTGCGCGGCCATGGTGCGATCTCCGGGCGGAAAAGGATTTGCGGTGAACCCGAAAGGGTACCGGGCTGCGCGCCGGTTAGCGAAGGCGCTGGCCAAGTGCAATCGGCGAACAAATGGTTTTTTCTGGATTCAGGCCCGATTCTTGCGGCGCTAATGGCTTAAGGGCTTGTCTCACCTTGCGCGAATAATGGGCCAAATCCTGCGCGTTGCAGGCAACTCAATTATTTTTGTTGACCTTTGGATGCGATTCTCTAAATCCCGCGGCTCGCTAAGGGAGAGTTTCTTCTGATGCGGAGTTTAAGTCTCTTAGGGAGCCAAGAGCCATGAAGAAGTTTGCTGTTATTGCCGCTGCTGCCGGCATGTTCGCCCTCGCCGCTTGCGGTGAAAAGGCTGCTGAAGAAGCCACCACCGAAGCTCCGGCCACCGAAGCGGTTGCTGAAGAAGCCGCTCCGGCTGCTGAAGGCGCGATGACCGAAGCTGCTCCGGCTGCTGAAGGCGCGATGACCGAAGCTGCTCCGGCTGCTGAAGGCGCTGCCGAAGCTCCGGCCGCTGAAGGCGCGATGACCGAAGAAAAGAAGTAATTCTTCTTCGGCCC
Organism: uncultured Sphingopyxis sp.; assembly: GCA_964401155.1. GTDB lineage: Bacteria > Pseudomonadota > Alphaproteobacteria > Sphingomonadales > Sphingomonadaceae > Sphingopyxis. The sequence goes on along the minus strand of CAYNXF010000006.1, from coordinate 115,680 downwards.
ATCCGGGTCTAGAAAAAGAGGCGGTCAACCCGAAGGTTGGCCGCCTTTTTTCATGAGCGATATCGCAAGGACCGGCATAGACAGCGCGCTGTGCCTTGGCTAAGGCCGCCCGCGTCGGGGAGTAGCGCAGCCTGGTAGCGCATCTGCTTTGGGAGCAGAGGGTCGCAGGTTCGAATCCTGTCTCCCCGACCATTTTTCTCCTTTCCGCCAGCGTAGAAGCGGCATTGACCCGCAGGCCCACTCGTCCGCCTACGAAATATGCTGGGCTGGGCAGTCATGAGGTGGTGCGGGCCAATGTGATGCCAGCTAAAAGTGTGGTGGGCCCGGAGGGACTCGAACCCCCAACCTAACCGTTATGAGCGGTCAGCTCTAACCAATTGAGCTACAGGCCCCCTTTACCGGGTCGAGAGCGCGTTAGCGGACAGCGGCGGCGCTTGGCAAGTCCGGGCTGCGCCCTGCTACTGCCAGCACCTCAGCAACGGTGGTGGCCCGCACGCGGCGCCGTCCGAGATGCGCCAGTATCTGATCCCACCAGCCATAGAAAGCCGCGAGGTCGGAATCTGTACGCACATAGGGCGTGTGGCCCGGCGCCAGCGACGGCGAATGAAAGGAAAAATTGAGGAGGGGCAACCCCTGTTCAAGCGCGGAGTCAATCGCAGCGCAGGCGCGCGCCGCCGGGATTCCCTCGGGCGTCAGCGCAATCCGCTCAACCAACCCGAGTCGCGTTGCAAGTGAAAGACTGGTCGCGCCCAGCCGCGCGAGCCGGTGGTAAGCTCCCTCCCCCAACGGTCCAAGGAACAAGCTGGTCAACGGGACTTCAAGCAGCGCTGCATCCACCCACCATGGCCGCAGCGGAAATTGCCGATAATCGGGGCCATGGCCGGCGCGATAGTCAAAGCCCGCGCGCACCGACGTGTCGCAGCGGAACCCCAGATCGGCCAAAATACTCGCCGTTAAAGGGCCTAAGCCATAGCGACCGGCACGATAGACCAGCGGCGCCACCCCTATTGCTTCGGCAATGCGATCGCGCAGCGCATGTGTCTTGGCCAACTGCAGCGGTTCCGGGAGGTTTCCCGCATAGCTGTTGCGGGCGTTTACCACCTCTTCAAATGGCGGTGTGACCCATGGGTGAAGCTGTGCACCAACTTCAGCTGCGCCGCGCGCGACGGCGCCGCGCAACAGCGCTGTTGCCGCTGGTTCGCTCAGTACCGGCCAGTCGACGAGATAGATTGGCGAAACTCCGCGCGTTTCGAAGTAAGTCTGGCATTCAGCCAGCCGTGACAACGAAGCCAGCCCATGATGGACCCGCGAAAAAGGCTTATCCCAGTCGAAATCCTCTTCGGTATCGATCGTAACCCAAAAGCGGGTGCGAAAATCAGCTGGAAAATGTGCAAGTTGGCCGGCAGCTGGCGGGGTCAAAATGTCCGCCCCCGTTGCTGTCACACCGTGTCCCCCGCTGCGCTCAGCCTTCCTGAACGTCGCCTTGCATTTGCACATGCCCAGCAGGCAAATGCAAGGTCAAGGCGTTCGCACCGATGTTGAGCGCACCACCGCAACCACGCGCTAGGTTATCGACCAGCCGCAGCGAGAACCCAAGGCTGAGCAGCGCTGCCGCCGGAGCGTCGCCATGCGGGTCGAAGCCGGGGTCAAGCAGTTCGCTGACCTGGCTATGCCGGATGGCGCGCGGCCGCACGACGCGCAATTCCGTGTTGTGTGCATTGTCGCCCGGATCGATCAGTTGGGCCATCACCGTTTCGCCATCTTCGGCGACATCGATAATGGCAGTCAGCAACCGGCCGATCATCCGTTTGGCTTCGGCATGCGGCAATTGCGCGAGAAAGGATGAGCCAACGCGGGTAACCGACCAACTGATCGCGCGTTCCGCGATGACTGGCGCCAGTTCGGCCTCAATCGAGGTCAGCAATTGGCTAAGGTCTATGCGCGCGCTGGTACTGGTGTCCACTGCAACAACGCCGCGCGCCGACGTATCGAGATCATCAATAATTTGCTGCAGTATGGCAGCATCGTCCACAATGGCACTCGCCATTGCACGGTAGCGCTGGTTGACGGGCCCGAACATCTGCTCAGCGATAATCTGACTGAAGCCAGAAATGGCATTCAGCGGCGAGCGCAGCTCATGAATCAGCTGGCGCACCGTGTCCCCTCCCGATGCACCAACCGGAGTGCCATAGGCAACTTCGTTGCGGCGTGGGCGGCGCGCGCTACCGCGATAACCACGAAACTGGCCGGTCGATCGGTCGAAGCATGGCCAAGCGGACAAACGCCAGTCGCGGCCGATTCCAGCATCATGCCCCAGGCTGAGTCGCGCATTGATTATTTCGCTGCGACGACGAAAAGCGCCCACGACCGCGCCATCAACGCCCGGCTCGTCCCCAATTGCGGATTGCGCCAGCGTTATACCGATAACAGCGCCGCGAGCGATGCCTTCGACCCAGCGGATCAGCCCGTCTGCCCCGGTTTCAAAGATAAAACTGGACGAGGCGGCGGGTGACGCCTCGCGCTGGTGACGGCTGCGAAATGTGTCGATGCGGCGCACGAGGTCGCGGATCTGGTCATTGCCTGCCGCGGCAACCGGTTGATGATCATTGGCAACCGGTGGAACTGGCATGGTGTCAATGCCAGACGGTGCCGCGGGCAGAGCCGGCTGCGCCGATCCCATGCTGCCAAGGGCGCGGCGAACGGTGGGCGACAAATCCCGTCGCTGCGCCAAGATGCTACGCGCGACCGCATTTGTCGAAGGCAGCAGCGCCAGCCAGTCGTCGTCGCCAAGTTGGGCCTCCGACAGCATAGCCGCGGCCACCGGGGGGGTATCAGCTGAGTAGAGCGCAACAAGCGGCGCATAGCGGCATTGCCCGGCCAGCGTCGCGGCGGTGTCACGGCGCACGCCTTCGCCCACTTTCGGACGAAGCAGTGCAAGTGCGTGCAACGCGCGACGGACGTCGGATTCAGCGAGTTGATTCCCGCGTTGGGCAAGGATATCGGATAGCTGCCGCCACGCCGCACTTCGCGTCCGGTCATCGGCCGGCTTCTGGCGCATTATCGTGGCGATCATCATGTCGTTATGCACGCCAGCAGGCTCCGCCAGACAAATTGGTTACGGACTTGTTACCGGCTAGCGTGAATCTAGCGGTCATGAAAGCCATCGCAAAACTGGCGTTGCAATGTGGGACAATTGCATTAGCCTGAAATAATATTATGCATGATGGCCATTGAAACCAAAGGAAGTTGCCCCGAATGGCACCCAGTAAATTTGATATCATCGACTTGCAAATCTTGCGCGAGCTGCAAGAAAATGGACGGATGACCAATGTCGATCTGGCCGAGCGAGTCGGACTGACCGCACCGCCGTGCCTACGCCGGGTGCGCGCACTGGAGGACGCCGGGGTCATTAAATCCTATCATGCCGATCTGGATGCATCGAAACTGGGATATAGCATCACTGTTTTCGCCATGGTCAGCCTGCGCAGCCAGGCCGAGAGCGATTTGCGGCAGTTCGAGGATTATGTCGGCACGCTCCCCGAAGTGCGGGAATGCTATATGCTAAATGGCGAGATTGATTTCATCCTGAAGGTTGTCGCGCGCGACCTGCAATCCTTCCAAAGCTTTTTGACGACCCACCTGACCGCTGCACCCAATGTATCGAGTGTAAAAACCTCGCTGACCATTCGCACCGCCAAACAGCTGGCCGGCGTGCCCGTCGAAGGCTGACCGCAACAGCAAAGAAAAGGGGCCGGAGCAACGGATGCGCCGACCCCAATCACAGCCCTGGGCTTTGCCTACCGTCCGGTGGTTACCGGCGCAGCCGCCGCGGCGGCCTTTGTATCAATATTGACGAGCCACAACTTGGCGAGTCGTTGACGCGGGCCAACTACGCCCGCCAGCGTTGTTTTGCCCAAATCGGTCATTCCCGCTAAGTGTTGTGACACGCCAAGGCGAAGTTTAACCAGGTCCGGCTCGGCGTCGCCCTTGTCGAGCGCTATCTGGTACAGCGCGGCAGCCTTGGCATAATCGCCATAGCCAAACAGCGCATCGGCGGTACTGCGTGCGCGTCGGGCGGACGGCAGAGAAGCGCCGGACGCTGCATCTTTATCGAGCGCAGCCTTGTCCCCGACCGTGCGCGCCTTTTGGCCGGCATAGATTTCATTGAATTTCGCATCGCTGGCTGGAACGATGCCTTTGGCGCGCGCTTCGTCGATCAGCGCCAACACTTCGCCCGGCAGTCCACCTTCGGTGGCAATGGCGGCATATTCAAGCACTTCACCCTTTTCGCTCATCGCACCGGCGTGCCGCATCAGCCGTAGCGTATCGAGCGTCATATCCTTGTCGGCGCCCTGCATGACTATGAACAGCGTGTTCCGCCAGATCGCGGGCTGGGGATAATCCTGCACGCGCATGGTCAACAGCTCGAGCAAATCTTCGCGCCGACCCGCAGTCTGGAGCGATTTTGCCGGTCGCACGTAATAATCTTCTGCAGGCCGAGCCCCCGCCGCACGCTGTGCCGCGATTTCGGCGCGCGAAACGGCGAGTGCTTCGTCAATCCGGTTAGTGCGCAAATAGCTGTCCATCAACAGCAACGGAAGATCGCGTTCCTTGCCGCCAGCCGCCTGCGCCGCCGTCAGCCGCCGGATCGCCTTTTCATAGTCCTTGCCATTGTAAGCGAACTGACCCGAAAAAAAGTTGAATTTGGCAATGTCGGCTGCCGGTGCCAGCCCCGAATCAATCATGCCGTCCAGCGCGGCGGACTGGAGTGACTGGTCCGATTTCATAATCCCCAGCTGGAGCCGGAATTGCGATTGGAGATATTTGTCCTGCGGAGTCGTTGCGAACGCATCTGCAGCAGCGAGCGCCGCTTCGAGCGCCACGGCATCCTTGGCCTGGAACGCTGTCTGCACCTTGCGTGCTTCGGGCAGATATTCCTTACTGGGCGCAATAGCGGGAGCCGCAGCCGCTGTTTCTGCTTCCTTTTCCTTCTTTTTCTTTTGCGCGAGCGCGGGCGATGACGTCATCGCCACCGCACCAAGAACCAGCGCGAGCGTCGCGCGCGAAACCAACGGAATGACCCGCATCTTGTCTCTCCTGTCTCCGATTCGCGCGAACCAAGCTGCGCTACCGGGGATTACACCACGCAAAAACGGCTAGCGTCTGCCCGTCCGAAAGACAAGCAGCGCGCTCGCCCCATGCGACGAGCGAGGCCAATGGCCAAGTGCAGCTGAACGGGAATTTAACTGTCGAACTGGTTAATGTTCAGGTCGTTTATCAGCGCGCGTATGTCGCGCACAATGGCGGGGTCGCCGGGCACTCCGGCCATGGCCTGTTCGGCAAGCTGAATAAGTGGGACCACCCCGAAGGTAGCTGCCAGGCTTTTTAGACGCAGCGCCGCCATGGTCCAGTTGGCATCGCAGCGCGAGCGTTGCAGCAGGTCGAGCAGATGTTCGACGCTCGCAACAAAGGTAGCATGCAGCTCTGCCGCAAGTGCAGGGTCGTCACCGACCGCGCTATGCAAATATCGGTCGAGGGGGCCACTATCAAAAGACATGCCCCCTTATGCCCGTCGCCGCGTTAACTTTTCGTTCCCCAAGCGGCAAAAGCTGCTAGAGTGTGACAATGGCTGGGGAAAAGAAAATCGTCGGATTGTGGCAAGGCCGCACAACGGAAGATATTAGCGAAGCCGCAGTGGCACCGCCTGTCGCGGTGGACGCCGAGTCGGCCCCAAGCGCTATCAATACAACGGCGACAGAGCGGGGCTGGCTTGATCCGTTACCGGCAGCAACTGATGACACGCCTGGTGAAATTGCGGACAGTGAGGCCGGCGGCGGAACTGACGGTTTGTATGCTGCGGTGTTGATGCTGCTCGGCCTGGTCTGGACCGCATTTCTTGGCTGGACGGCCAGCGGCGGCGGCGTGCGGGTGCCCCCGCTAACAGAGCTGCCGATGCTGGTGCTATCGCTTGCTGGGCCGCTTACCATCCTCTTGTTGCTGTGGATCATGCGGCTGCTGTCCGGGCGGGTTCGTACCAAACAGTTTGCCCGCGTAGCGGCGGCGCTGCGTGCCGAGAATACTGCTTTGCAACAATCAGTAGCGGCGCTGGCCGAACAGCTTGAAGGCGCGCGCAATGCAATGCGCGATCAGGGCCAGAATTTGCAGCAGCATGGTCTGGATGCCGCTAAGCGCATGCAGGACAGCAGCAGCAAATTGTCGGCAAGTGTGGACCGTATCGTCGCTGCCAATGCCAACCTGGCGCAGTCAGGTGAAACGGCGATGCAACGGATGGACGGCTTGCTGGCAGGATTGCCGCGTGTCGATGATGTGGCCCAGCGGCTGACCGAGAATTTCGCCCGCGCCGGGCTTGAGGCCCATCAACATGGCGCCAATCTTGAAGCGCAACTCGCATTGCTCACCGAACGCGCGGTCGCAGCGGATACGGCAGTGCAGGCGCTAATGGAACAGCTTGGCGGCGGTTTCCGGTCCATGGAAGGTCAGGTCGAGAAACTGTGCAATACGGTGAGCCTTCGCTCTGACGCGGCGGCGGCGGTGCAAAAGCGCGCGCTTGGGCTGATCGCCAAGGAACAAGAAGCAATCGAGGCGCGCGTTGCCGAGGCACTCGGTTCACTACAAACACTGACCGCTGAGGCGCGCGAGCGACTGGCAGCTGGCACCGAAGAGAGCGTTGCGCTACTTGAGGAACGGCTTGCGGCGGCGACTGCAACCAGCAATGCGCTGGCGGCCCAATTGGCCGACAATGCCGGGGTGGCGGAACGGCTGGTCAAGGATTTGGAAGGCGCCGTGATCGATGTCGATACGCGGCTGGGCGTGCTGGACGCCGCCGTAAAGGACCGGGCCGACGCGATTGGGACAGCCTTGGCAGCATTGGGCACCACGGTCGATAATTTTGGCACACGCAGCGAACGCGGGCAGAATGAGGTCAAGAAATTGCTGGAGGGCAGCGAAGCGCTGCTGGTGGCACTAGACGCCGTCACGCGTGAGCTAGACGAAGGGCTGCCTGCTGCTTTCGCTCGCGTCAACGAGCAGGCAGACAGTGCGCGCCATTTGGTCGCGGACCTGTCCGCTCCACTAGCGTCAAGCGCCGAAATAGCCGCGCAGATTGAAACCGGACTGAAGCGCACCGGTGTCGAGGCCAGCAAAGTACAGGCTGCGCTCGACACTGTACGCGCCGATCGCAGTCAATTGACCGACCTGCAGGCGGCGCTTGGCGAAGCCGAAGTTCAGTTGAAGGCGCTGGCGCTTGAAACCGGCCAATTCACGCGCAATGGCGGAGCCGAGGTGATCGCCACCATGACCGAAGTGCGCGACGCCGCGGCTAACGCTGCTGGTGAGGCACGCCGCCTGATCGAGACGGCGGTGACAGAAGCGAGCGGAGCGCTGCGCGAGCGCGCTGCCGAAGCGCTGGATGCCGCGCTGAAAAGTGAGATTGATGCGCAGCTGAGCGCAATCGAAGCCGCTGCCGACCGTGCCGTGACCGCAGCCAATGGCGCTGCGGACAAACTGATGCGCCAGCTCATCACCATCATGGACACCAGCGCACAAGTCGAGCAGCGCATTGCCGAAGCCGAATCTGCCATCGCAGCGACTGATCGCGATACGCTTGCAAAGCAGGTCGTGGTGCTGACCGATTCGCTCAAATCCTCGGCCATCGACATCACCAAGATTTTGTCGACCGAAGTGAGCGATGCTGCGTGGGATGCCTATCTGAAGGGCGACCGCGGGGTATTCTCGCGCCGTGCCATCAAGCTGATTGATAGCAGCGAGGCAAAAGAAATCCTGCGCCGCTATCAGGACGATGCCACGTTCCAGCGCCATGTAAACCAGTATATCCATGACTTTGAAGCCATGCTCCGCGCACTGATGGGAACGCGGGACGGTTCGGCGATGTGCGTGATCCTGTTGTCGTCGGATGTAGGCAAGCTATATGTCGCGCTAGCTCAAGCGATTGACCGGTTGCGGACCTAAAGTCCAGAAATCGCTTCACTCACCGCGTGCGCATCGACCCAGCCTTGCGTGTAAATCACCCAATAGGCTGCAAAGAAGATGGTCGCGACGATAGTCGTCTGGCGCATGATCGCGCCCACCCGAAATGTCGCTGGAGCGCCGCGCTCCGCGCCCGCAACGTCATGATCGGGCTGCTCCGCTGGCCGCCCGTGAAAAGGCAGCACGAAGAAGGCGCAGAGCACCCAAAATAGCAAATAGATGGCGAGGGCAGACGTCCAGGCCACAGGGTCAGCTGCCCAAAATCAGAACATCGACCATCGGCTTTTTCCCGGTCCATTGGGTTGCGACTCGACGCACCGCCAGGCGGATGGCTTCGCGCAGCTTTTCGCGGTCGGCCGGTCCGTCATTGGCGGCATCGAGCGCGGCGGTGCTCATTTCGCCGATAAAGTCGTCGCGGTCGTCTTCCACCGGCACGCCGCGATAGCGCACATCGGCATCGCGCGCCCTGCCCTTGCTGAGCGATACCGCCACCGAAATCATGCCATAAAGGCCCAGCCGGCGACGGTCGTTGATGGTTTCGCCATCAGCAGGCAACAACACATTGCCGTCGAGCGCGAGTCGCCCCGAGCGGACGCGGTCGATGCGTTTGGCCTTGCCCGGGGCGAGCCGGATCAGGTCACCATTGGTCTGGGTGAGCGCCGCGGGCACTCCATGCGCCAGCGCAAAACGCGCCTGTTCGTGCATATGGCGGATTTCGCCATGCACCGGCACCAGCAGTTTCGGTCGCAGCCAATCATAGAGCACGGCGAGTTCGGGCTGGCCGGGGTGGCCGCTGACGTGGATATGCGCCTGTTTTTCGGTGACCGTCAGCACGCCTTTCGCTGCAAGCTGGTTCATGATGCGGCCAATAGCGAGTTCGTTCCCCGGGATCTGTTTGGAGGAAAAAATGACGCTGTCGCCCTCTTGCAGTTTGATCGGGTGATTGTCATCGGCCATCCGCGCCAGCGCGGCACGCGGCTCCCCCTGCCCGCCCGTGGCGATGACCATGAGGTCCCCGCGTGGCAATGTCATCGCGGTGTCGAAATCAACCGTTTCGGGAAAATCGGTCAGGAAACCATTGGCCTGCGCCACGCCCAGGATCCGATTGAGCGAGCGCCCGGCAACGCACAAGGTACGCCCACATTCGCGCGCTACGTCGCCTAGCGTTTGCAATCGCGCGGCATTGCTGGCGAAGGTGGTGACGATCGCGCGGCCACGCGCTTCACCCACGGCCTTCTTCAGCCCGGCGCGGACACTGCCTTCGCTGCCCGAGGCCTGCGGGTTGAAGGCGTTGGTGGAATCGCAGACCAATACATCAATGCCCTCGTCGCCCAATTTTCGCAGCGCAGCCTCTGCGGTTGGCTTGCCAAGGACTGGATCATCGTCGAGTTTCCAGTCACCGCTGTGAAAAATACGGCCATAGGGCGTGTCGATGACAACCGCGCTCATTTCAGGGATCGAATGGGCCAGCGGGGTAAAGCGCAGGCCGAATGGACCGATTTTGAATGCCGCGTCGATATCTACCGCGTTGAGCTTTACCGCGTCAGCGATACCCTGTTCGGCCAGTTTGCCCGCGATCAGCCCGGCGGTGAAGCGGTTTGCATAAAGAGGGACGCCGAGGTCGGCGGCGAGATAGGGTAGCGCCCCGATATGATCCTCATGCCCGTGGGTGAGGACGATGGCGAGCAGGTCGTCGATCCGATCTTCAATCCATTCCATGTCAGGCATGATCAGATCGATGCCGGGATATTCCTGTGATCCAAAAGAAACGCCCAGATCGAGCAAAATGAATTTGCCATCGCACCCATAAAGATTGGCATTCATACCAATTTCGCCCGAGCCGCCGAGCGCGAGGAACAGCAATTCCTTGGCAGCACCGCTCATGCCGACAGGGTCCGCTGCGCATAGAGGCGCGCAAGGCCGTTCAACGTCAGATCGGTATCAACAATATCAAACAAGTGGCTATGCTCCTGAAACAATCCGGCAAGGCCGCCGGTAGCAATCACGGTCAAGGGTGCGCCGATTTCTGCCTTCATCCGTGCGCTTAGCCCCTCCACCATGGCGACATAGCCCCAGTAAATGCCGATCAGCATCTGGCTTTCGGTGGTGCGACCGATGACGGTATCGGTTGCGGGGGCTTCGATGGCGATGCGTGGCAATTTGGCAGCAGCAGCAACAAGGGCCTCGAGCGACAAATTGACCCCAGGCGCAATGATGCCGCCGCGATAGCTGCCGTCGGGACCAATATGGTCATAAGTGGTTGCAGTGCCGAAGCTGATCACCAGTTTGTCCTTGCCCGGCACCAGCGCCTGCGCTGCGATAGCGTTGACGGCTCGGTCGGCGCCGACGGCGTGCGGTTCATCAACCTTCAGCTGGATTCCCCAGCCAACGCTGCCGCGCCCGGCAATCAGCGGTTCGACACCAAAATATTTGCTGGCGAGCAATTGCAGATTGTGCAGTGCGCGCGGGACGACGGTGGCAATAATGACGTCGGTGATATCGCTGCGCTCATGCCCTTCCATGCGTAGCAGCTGGTGAAGCCACACCGCATATTCGTCTGCCGTCCGGCGATCATCAGTCGCGATACGCCAGCGCGCAACTAGCTTATTACCCTCAAACAGAGCAAATTTGGCGTTGGTGTTGCCGACATCAACAGCGAGCAACATGGCCGCCCCCCCCCTTTTCCCTATTTGGCAAGTGACACATCGCCAGCGTGGACGATTAACCGCCGCCCGTCAGCAAGCACCAGTGCTAAACTACCGTCCCGCTCTAGGCCATCGAAACTGCCCGTCAATCCAGCATGCTCGCCTTCGCCGAGGGTGAGTGCGGTGCCGCGTGGCAGAGCGGCAGCACACCAGCGCGCCAATATGGCATCGGGCCAACCACCACCACGCCAGTCGGCAAGTCCTTGCGTGAAATGGCTGGCCATTGTCCCGGCGACGCTGTCGCGGTCCATCGGGCAACCCAAGGCAGCAAGATGTGTTGTCATTCGCCCGGCAATGTCGGGGGCGCTGACCAGATTGATGCCGACACCAACCACGACATGGTTTTCGACCCGCTCCAGCAGGATGCCTGCTAGCTTCGCCCCATCGACCAGCAGGTCGTTGGGCCATTTGATAACCAGCTCTTGGGGTGCGCCAAGGCCGCGCAGGACATCATGCACGACCAAGGCCGTCAATAGCGCCAGGCTGTGAGGTGGAGGGTCGCCAGCACGCAGCGCCACAGTGACCGATCCCATGAAATTGCCCGCGCCATCGCTCCACGATCGCCCCAAGCGACCACGACCGGCTGTTTGGCGATCGGCCAACAGCCAATGACCTTCCGACCATGGCGTGCCTGCATTGACTGCAGCAAGCAGATCAGCGTTGGTAGAAGCGGTCGATGCGACGACGGTGAAGTGGGCGGTCAGAACAGCACCGCCGCCGCCTGCGCCGTAGCCCCCGCCAACGGCTGGATGAATAAATAGCCAATTACCGACAGCCATAGTGCGCTGCCCGCAATTAGACCGCGCTCCAGCCACGGCCCCTTCGCGCTCCACTGCACATCGGCGACGTCGTCGAAGTACATCGTCTTTATAACGGCGATATAGTAAAAGGCGCTGATCACCGAAGCGACGATCCCGACCACCGCCAGCGGTACCAGATCGGCGACGACGGCAGCTTCGAACACCAGATATTTGGGCCAGAAGCCAAACAGCGGCGGGATGCCCGCAATGCTGAACAGGAATACGGCGAGCGCCGCCGCCAAGCCCGCCTTACGCTCGGATAGCCCCGCAAGCGCGCTGATCGCTTCAACCGGCTGACCGTCGCTGTCGCGCAAATTTAGGACCACCAGGAATGTGCCCAGCGTGGTCACGACATAGACGAGCAAATAGGTCAGCATCGCTTGAACCCCCGCCTGCGTTCCCGCGGCAAGACCGATGAGCATGAAGCCGATATTGTTGATGGAGCTATAGGCGAGCAGCCGTTTGATATTCTTCTGCCCAATCGCACCCACGGCGCCGAGGATGATCGAAGCAAGTGCAAGGAAGATGATAATCTGTTGCCAAGCCGCGATGCCCGGCCCCATCGCCTCGACCACCAGCCGCGTTGTAAGCGCCATCGCCGCCACCTTGGGTGCGCTGGCGAAGAACGCCGTGACCGGTGTGGGCGCGCCTTCATAAACGTCCGGCGTCCACATGTGGAACGGCACCGCGCTGATTTTGAACGCCATGCCAGCGAGCACGAAGACGAGGCCCAGAATCAGGCCCATGTTGGTACCGGTTGCAAAGGCCGCCGCAACGCCGTCAAAGCTGGTGGTGCCGCTAAAGCCATAAAGCAGCGAAATGCCATAGAGCAGCATGCCGCTGGCCAAAGCGCCGAGCACGAAATATTTCAGCCCCGCTTCGGCCGAGCGCCCGTCGGTGCGCATGAAGCTGGCAAGGACATAGGCAGCCAGGCTGTTGAGTTCGAGCCCGATATACAGCGTCAGCATGTCGCGCGCCGACGCCATCATGCCCATGCCGAGTGCTGCAAACACGATAAGCACCGGATATTCGCCGCGCATGCTAGGTCCGAAGAAGCGCGGCGCAATGAGGATGCACAAAATGCTGGCACCATAAATCAACAATTTGGAGAAACTACCAAAGGCGTCGACGGCGACGGTGCCCATAAAGGCGATCGCCGGGGCATCGTTGATGGTGGAGGCCACGGCGGCAATCGCCGCGAGAAGCGTCAGCACCGCCGCCGCCTGATAGAGGGCAACCGCGCGATCGCTAGCGAAAGTGGCGATCATTAGCGTGACCAGCCCGCCGATAGTCAGCAGGATTTCGGGCAGCACAAGGGCAAGATCGGCGTTCAATGGGCTTCTCCCGCATGGGCAGCGGCTGGCTTTGCAGCGGGCTTCCCGGCGGTCAGATGCGCGTCGCTCGGCGCGCGGCTGTCGGCAACGCGCGCGACCAGGGTAGCCACATCGCCGCGCATCGGCGCGAGGAAGCTTTCAGGATAGACGCCCATCCATAAGGTGATAGCAGCCAGCGGAGCCATGATCGCCCATTCGCGTGCATTTAGGTCGGGCATCGCGCGGACATCATCCTTGGTCAGTTCACCGAACACCACGCGGCGGTAGAGGTAGAGCATATAGGCCGCGCCCAAGATGATGCCTGTGGTGCAGATGAATGCCGCCCAACTGGATGCCTCGTAAATACCCGCAAGGCTCAGAAATTCGCCGACAAACCCGCTCGTCCCCGGCAGGCCAATCGACGCCATGGTGAACAGCATGAACAGCATCGCATAACCGGGCATGTTGATCGCGAGGCCGCCGTAACGGTCAATTTCGCGCGTGTGCAACCGGTCGTAAATCACGCCCACGCAGAAGAAGAGCGCGGCGGACACAAAGCCATGGCTCAGCATGACAATCAGCGCGCCTTCAATTCCCTGCTGGTTCATCGCGAACAGGCCCGCAGTGACAATGCCCATATGTGCGACCGATGAGTAAGCAATCAGCTTCTTCATATCGCCCTGCACCAGCGCGACCAGACTGGTGTAAACCACCGCGACCATCGACAAGCCGAATACCAGCCACATCAGCTCACCCGAGGCATCAGGGAACATCGGCATGCTGAAGCGCAGAAAGCCATAGCCGCCCATTTTCAGGAGCACGCCGGCGAGGATCATCGAGCCCGCCGTCGGTGCTTGGACGTGCGCGTCGGGGAGCCAGGTGTGCACCGGCCACATCGGCATTTTGACCGCAAAACTGGCGAAGAAAGCGAGCCACAGCCATGTCTGCATTTCGACGGGGAAATCATAGTTGAGCAGCGTCGGGATGTCGGTCGTCCCTGCCTCGCCAATCATCGCGATCATGGCGACGAGCATCAACACCGAGCCGAGCAGTGTATAGAGAAAGAATTTGAACGCCGCATATTTGCGGTTCGCGCCGCCCCAGATGCCGATGATGAAATACATCGGGATGAGGCCAGCCTCGAAGAAAAGATAAAAAAGGATCAAGTCCTGCGCGGCGAACACGCCGATCATGATCACTTCCATCAGCAGGAACATGCTCATGTAGAGCGGTACACGCTTAGTGATGGCTTCCCAGCTGGCGAGGATGCACAGCGGCATCAGGAACACGCTGAGCAGGATCAGCATCAGTGCCATGCCGTCGATGCCAAGCGCCCAGGCAAAACGCCCGAACAGTTCAGCGCGCTCGACATATTGCCACTGTGCGCCGCCCACGTCGAAACCGAGCCATAGCTGAATGCCCAGCGCGAGGTTGATAAGCGTCGCGGCAAATGCGGTCCAGCGCGCGGTGTGCGCATCTACCAACAGGCAGGCAATGGCCGCCACCAAGGGTACCGCCAACATCAAAGAAAGCATGGGAATGGTCATCACTGGAACTTCACCATCGCCCAACTGAGGATGCCAACCAGGCCGAGGAGCATGACAAAGGCATAGCCATAAACATAGCCCGACTGAAATTTGACCGCGAGGCGGGTGCCACCCTGTACCAGCGTCGCCGCGCCGTCGGGACCGAAACGGTCGATGGTGCCTTCATCGCCGCGTTTCCAGAAAAACCGCCCTATGGCGAACGACGGCTTGACGAAGAGGAGGTCGTATAGCTCATCGAAATACCATTTACGGTAGGCGAAGTTGTGTACCACACCGAATTGTTCGACAAATTTGGCCGGGAAGTCGGGACGGCGAATATAGGCATACCATGCTATGGCGAGACCAATGGCCATGACCGCGAAGGGCGTCCATTTGACCCACAGCGGTACTTCGTGCGCGAGATGCATGAGATGCGCGTCAAACGCGATGCTGCCGGCCCAAAAAGCCGTGCCTTCCTCGGCATAGATGAAGGGCTTGTAGAACAGGAAACCCGCTAGCAATGCACCGACCGACAAGACGCCGAGCGGAACCAGCATGGTCCACGGGCTTTCGTGGGGGTGATATCCTGCAGTGCCATCGCTGGGGACAGCATGGTGCGCATCGCCATGATGATGATCATCGTGCACCGCATGCTGGATATGCTCGCTTGCTTCCCAACGCGCCTTGCCGAAGAAGGTTAGGAACACCAACCGCCACGAATAAAAGCTGGTGAGCAGCGCGACGAATATACCGGTCCAGAATACCACGACGCCACTGCCGCCGCTAGCAAAGGCGGCCTCAAGGATGCCGTCCTTGGAATAGAAACCGGCAAAGCCAAAGACGCCGTAAATGCCGACGCCGGTGATGGCGAGCGTCCCCATCATCATCGCCCAATAGGTCAGCGGGATGTGTTTCCGCAGGCCGCCGTAGTAACGCATGTCCTGTTCATGATGCATCGCGTGGATGACGCTGCCCGCACCCAGGAACAGCAAAGCCTTGAAAAAGGCGTGGGTGAAGAGGTGGAACATGGCTGCGCCATAGGCACCGACACCCGCCGCAAAGAACATATAGCCGAGCTGCGAACAGGTCGAATAGGCAATGACCCGCTTGATGTCCCACTGCGTCGTGCCGACGGTGGCGGCGAACAGGCAGGTCGCCGCGCCGACGAAAGTGACGACGCCCAGCGCAATATCGCTGGTTTCGAACATCGGCGACAGGCGGCACACCATAAACACGCCTGCAGTGACCATCGTCGCGGCGTGGATCAGCGCCGACACCGGCGTCGGACCCTCCATTGCGTCGGGCAACCAGGTATGCAGCCCCAATTGCGCCGACTTGCCCATTGCACCGATGAACAGCAGCAGACACAAGATCGTCATGGTGTCGAGCCGCATGCCGAGGAAGGTGATGCTGCTGCCCGCCATGCCCGGTGCGGCCTCAAGAATTTCAGGGATCGACACAGTGCCGAAGACCAAAAAAGTGCCGAAAATCCCCAGCATGAAACCGAGATCGCCGACGCGGTTAACGACGAATGCCTTGATCGCAGCGGCGTTGGCGCTAGGTTTCTTGTACCAGAAACCGATGAGCAGATAAGAGGCGAGGCCCACCCCTTCCCAGCCGAAGAACATCTGGACCAGATTGTTCGCCGTCACGAGCATCAGCATCGCAAAGGTGAAGAGCGAGAGATAGGCAAAGAAGCGCGGCTGGTCCGAATCCTCCTCCATATAGCCCCAGCTATAAAGGTGGACGAGCGCCGACACGGTGGTGATGACGACCAGCATGACCGCCGTCAGGCTGTCGATGCGCAATTCCCAATCGAACGACAGCGCGCCCGATTGCACCCACTGCAGCACCGGCACAACGCCAGCCTCGCCGCTCCCCGTGACGAACGACAGGAAGATGGGCCAGCTGAGCGCACAGCTGGCAAACAGCGCGCCGGTGGTGACCAGCTTGGCCGCCGTGACGCCAATCCAGCGCTGGCCAAGTCCAGCAACAAGGGCCGCTAGCAGCGGCAGGAAAACAATCGCCTGAAGCACCGGTTACCCCTTCATCCGGTTGGCGTCATCGACCGCGATGGTGCCGCGGCCACGGAAATAAATCACGAGAATGGCCAGCCCGATGGCGGCCTCACCTGCTGCGACGGTCAGCACGAACATCGCGAACACTTGTCCCACCAGATCGCCCAGCGCCTGGCTGAACGCGATCAGGTTGATGTTCACCGCCAGCAGGATCAGCTCGATCGACATCAGGATGACAATCACATTCTTGCGGTTGATAAATATGCCGAGCACACCCAGCGTAAACAGGATTGCGGAAACCGCCAGATAATGGCCGACACCGATCATTGTTTAGCCCCAATTCCGTTCGTCTCGAGCGAAGTCGAGAGGCCGTGAGGGCGCACGCCGCCGATGGGTGTCTCGACTACGCTCGACACGAACGGGAATTGGATGGCGCACACTATCACAGCTCGACCCCCTGCCCGACCGGCTGGTTGACGAGTCGAGTAGCCTCTTCGGGGCGGCGACGGTTTTGCGCGTCGATATTCTGGATGCGCACCCCGCCGCGCTCGCGGTGGGTGAGCACGATCGCGCCGATCATCGCGACCAGCAGGATGATGCCCGCCGCCTCGAACAAGAAGATATAGCGGGTGTAGAGCAGCTCACCGATCTGTTCGATATTGCTTTTGTTTTCGACAATTGGCGCGGCTCGCTGGGCAAGGTCAATGCCGCCCGCCTGCCATGCGCCGAGCGCGAAGACCAGCTCTGCGGTGAGCACCACTGCGACGAGCAGCCCAACGGGGAGATATTTGACGAAACCGCTGCGTAGCTCGGCAAAATCGATGTCGAGCATCATCACGACGAACAAGAATAGCACCGCAACCGCGCCGACATAGACGATCACCAGCAGCATCGCGATAAATTCGGCCCCCGCGAGCAGCATCAGCCCCGCCGCGTTGAAGAAGGCGAGGATCAGCCACATCACGCTGTGCACCGGATTGCGCGCGGCAATCACCATCAACGCCGATGCGATCACGATGGCGGAGAAGAGGTAGAAGGCGACCAGTTGAATCACGTTGCGCGCCCCCTAACGATAGGCCGCATCGGCGGCAAGGTTCGCAGCGATGGCGCGTTCCCATTTATCGCCATTGGCGAGCAGTTTCGCCTTGTCGTAGAGCAGTTCCTCGCGCGTTTCGGTCGCGAATTCGAAATTCGGCCCCTCGACAATCGCATCGACCGGGCAGGCTTCCTGACAGAAGCCACAGTAGATGCATTTGGTCATGTCGATGTCGTAGCGCGTGGTGCGGCGGCTGCCGTCCTCACGTGGTTCGGCTTCGATGGTGATGGCCTGCGCGGGACACACGGCCTCGCACAGCTTGCACGCAATGCAGCGTTCCTCGCCATTGGGATAGCGGCGCAGCGCATGTTCACCGCGAAAGCGCGGGCTTATCGGGTTCTTCTCGAACGGATAATTGACCGTCGCCTTGGGCTTGAAGAAATATTTCAGCGTCAGGGCATGCGCCTTGACGAATTCCCACAGGGTGAAGGTTTTGATGAGGTGGGCGATGGTGGTCATGGCTGAGCCTGCGTTGCGGGGGTGAGGTCGCTGCGGCAGATACCGTCCCAGCTATTCTTGGGCGGTTGGAAGCCTTGCGTCACGCCGCGTTCATTGTCGACGATCTGGCTGATGTACATGCGCTCGCTCGATTTGCACTCATACCTAGTCAGCATCAGCCAGCCTGACACCAGAAACACCCAGAGCAGCGAGATCGGCAGAAAAACCTTCCATCCCAGCCGCATGAGCTGGTCATAGCGGTAGCGTGGGACGGTCGCCTTCACCCAGCTGAAGACGAAGAAAAAGAATAGAATTTTGGCGAACAGCCAGATCCAGCCAGGGATCAGATAGAGCGGGGCCCAGTCGACCGGCGGCAGCCAGCCACCCCAGAACAGCACGGCATTGAGCGTGCACATCAGGATGACATTGGCATATTCGCCGAGCCAGAAGAGCGCGAAAGCCATCGAACTATATTCGGTCTGATAGCCCGCGACGAGCTCGCTTTCCGCCTCGGTCAGGTCGAACGGCGCGCGCGCGGTTTCGGCAAGGCTGGAGATCAGGAACATCACCGCCATCGGGAAGAGCAATAGGTTGAAGCCGAAGGCGTTGACAAAGCCCAGGCCGTGGCCCTGCTGTTGCTTAACAATCTCGTTCATGTTGAAACTGTCGGCAAACAGCACGACCGAAATCAGGATGAAGCCGATGGAGACCTCATAGGAAATCATTTGCGCCGACGCGCGCATCGCGCTGAAAAACGGGTATTTCGAGTTGGACGACCAACCCGACAGGATGACGCCATAGACCCCAAGCGAACTGATCGCGAGGATGTAGAGCAGCCCGACATTGATGTCGGCCAGCACCGCGCCCGAATTGAACGGGATTACCGCCCATGCGAGCAACGCAACGGTGAAGGTGATGATCGGCGCAATCAGAAACAAGCCGCGGTTGGCCGAACTCGGGATGATCGTTTCCTGCAGGAACACCTTCAACCCGTCGGCAAAGCTTTGCAATATACCGAACGGCCCCACGACATTGGGCCCGCGCCGCAGCGCCATCGCCGCCCAGATTTTGCGGTCGGCATAGATGATTAGCGCGACCGCGAGCATGACGGGCAGCGCGATGAGGAGAATGCCCGCTATGGTCGCGGTGAACCATGCGGCTTCGAAGGACATGCCGAGGTTTTGGAAGAAGGCGGTCATTCGGATTTTCCGTCGAGTTTGACGATTACCCGGGACCACAAATGGATCATGACGTGTATCCAAAGGCCAGTACTGAACATGTAAGCGCCTTCGCGTAGCGCATCGAGGAAGACGCGCAGTACCGCGGTTCGGGTGTATTCATCGACGCCAAGGGATGCACTAGCACCGCGAACATCAACCATGCCGAGAGCGAAATAGCCGAAGAAGAAGAGCACCGCCAAAGCATAAAAAATCTTTGGCGTCTTGAAGACCCAATCGGGAATTTCATTCGTCATTCCGCCGCCTCCGCAAATTCCACGCCGTGCAATATCTCTTCCGAACAGCGCTGCATCGTCGGCGAGGCGCGGCAGATGGCGTTGGTCAGGTAGAAATCCTTGATCGGTGACGGGATAGGGCCGCTTTCAACCTTGGCGGGCAGCGCAGGCGCGGCCCAGCCATAATCGGCCAGCCCTTCGACGCCGAGTGCAGGCACCGCCGCGATCATCGCCGCGCGGCACTGGTCGAAACTGTCGAAACCGACTGTAACGCCCAGCGCATCGGCGAGCGCGCGGAAGATGCTCCAATCCTCACGCGCGTCGCCGGGAGCGAAGACGGCCTTTTCGCTGCGCTGCACCCGGCCTTCTGTGTTGACCGTGGTAAAGGCCTTTTCAGTCCAGGCAGCGGCGGGGAGGATGATGTCGGCGGCATGGGCGCCTTTGTCGCCATGATGCCCGACGTAGACTTTCAGGGTCTTTTTGAAATTGCTGAAATCGACTTCGTCGGCACCGAGGAAGAAGGCGAGCTTGGGCTTGGCGGCGACAATGTCGGCGATGCCGCCCGGCTGCGCATAGCCAAGCATCAGCCCGCCCATCCGGCAGGCAGCCATGTGGACGACGTTGAATCCGTTCCAGCCATCCTTCACGGCACCAATTTTGTCGGCAAGCGCCAGCGCCGCGCCATGCACCCCGGCCACCGCGAGCGCGCCGCCGCCGAGAATGATCATCGGCCGTTCGGCCTTGGTGAGCGCATCCAGCACGGCCTTGGGCAGCTTGGTCACCAGCGCGGCATCATTGCCCAGCCATTCGTTGCGGTAGGTCAGGTCAACCTCGGCACCGATGGCGAAGACTTTCGCACGTTTCTTCCACACTGCCTTGCGCAGGCGGGTGTTAATCAGCGGTGCTTCCCAGCGAAGATTCGTGCCGACGAGCAGGATGACGTCGGCATTCTCCGCCTCGGCGATGGTCGTGTTGAAATTGACCGCCGACAGGCTGGTGACGTCATAGGAAAGGCCGGTCTGACGGCCTTCGAGCATCGTTGAACCGAGCGCGTTTACCAGCGCCTTCGCCGCGAACATCGTCTCGCAATCGACCAGATCGCCCGCGATGGCGGCGACCGACGAACCGGCCTTAACGGCGGCGATGGCAGCGAACGCCTCTTGCCAGCTAGCCGGTTCCAGCTTGCCATCACGCCGCACAAACGGCTGATCCAGCCGGCGGCGCGTCAGGCCGTCAACATGGTGGCGCGTCTTGTCGCTCGCCCATTCCTCATTCACATCATCGTTCACGCGCGGCAGGACGCGCAGCACCTGGCGCCCGCGGCTGTCGATGCGGACATTGGTGCCGACCGCGTCCATCATGTCGACGCCCAGGGTCTTGGTCAGCTCCCAAGGCCGCGCCTCGAACGCATAGGGCTTGCTGGTCAGCGCGCCGACCGGGCACAGGTCGATCACATTGCCGCTGAGTTCGCTTTTGACCGCATGTTCCAGATAGCTGGTGATCTGCATATTTTCGCCGCGATAGATGGCACCGATATCTTCAACGCCCGCGACTTCCTCGGCAAAGCGAACGCAGCGGGTGCACTGGATGCAGCGCGTCATCACCGTCTTGACGATGGGACCCATATATTTCTCGGTCACCGCGCGCTTATTCTCGTCATAGCGTGACGCGCCGCGGCCATAGGCGATGCTCTGGTCCTGCAAATCGCATTCGCCGCCTTGGTCGCAGATCGGGCAATCGAGCGGGTGGTTGATGAGCAGAAACTCCATCACCCCTTCGCGCGCCTTTTTGACCATCGGCGAGTCAGTCTTGATCACCTGCCCCTCGGCCGCGGGCAGCGCGCACGACGCCTGCGGCTTCGGCGGGCCGGGCGATACCTCGACCAGGCACATGCGGCAATTGCCCGCGATGGACAGCCGCTCGTGATAACAGAAACGCGGGATTTCCCTCCCCGCCAGCTCGCACGCCTGCAGGACTGTCGCGCCTGCCGGAACCTCGATTTCCACGCCGTCGATGGTTACTTTAGGCATTAGGCTGTTGCCCCTCGTTGGCCATCTTTGCAGCCTGTAAACGATAGTGGCTGAATGCTACTGCGCCGCGCAACTGATCTGGCAGTAGGGCCAGCGAACCGCCGGAAAGACAGCGACTTACAACGGGTAGTAACTTATCAATGGCTTTGCTTTCTGCATCGCTCGCAACTTGTGTCAATAACAAGGAGCGTGAGCCGACCGGATCATTCCGCGATATGCATTCCCCAAGTCGCGAGAAAAGCCGCAACTTCTTGAGGTCGTCGATCCGCTCAGCGAATTGCTCCTTAGAAAGTTTGCTACCTTTAGGACGATCAGGAGAAGCCGGCGGTTGAGGATGATCAAGCGGAGCAAGGCCCGAAAAATCTACATCACTATCCGCAAATTCAACGTGCCACAGCGCCTCAGCCAATCCGAATTTTGCTCCAAAACTAGTCATTCGCATAACAACTAAGTCAGATCTCAGTGACTCAGGTATACATTTAAAGTCGCTAAGCCGCCGTCTGCGCTGATAAGTCTCTTCCGACAGTTCAATGGAAAAGTCTGTGATTACCTCGCGCGCCAGATCGGCTTCCTTGCCAACTATGCAATTCGAATAATCAGACATAGTCGCACGTCGTTCTGCGGCAGTATAATTTGCGGGACGCGCCATCGCGCTCATGTGGAGGGTGCACACTACAGTCAATAGCAAGACAAGCCGAACTTTCACTCCGCCGCCTCCATCATGCCATTGTCCCGAATTCGCCGCTCGAGTTCGGGCCGGAAGTGGCGGATCAGCCCCTGGATCGGCCATGCCGCCGCGTCGCCCAGCGCGCAGATGGTGTGGCCTTCGACCTGTTTGGTGACGTCATACAGCGTGTCGATTTCGCTGATGTCGGCGTCGCCGGTGCGCAGCCGTTCCATGACGCGCCACATCCACCCGGTGCCTTCGCGGCACGGCGTGCACTGGCCGCAGCTTTCATGTTTGTAGAAATAGCTGATGCGGCTGATCGCCTGAACAATGTCGGTTGATTTGTCCATGACGATGATCGCGGCGGTGCCGAGACCTGAACCCTGTTCCTTCAACCCGTCAAAATCCATCGGACAATCGATAATGTCCTTTGCAGGGACCAGCGGCACCGACGATCCGCCGGGGATGACGGCAAGCAGATTGTCCCAGCCGCCGCGGATGCCCCCGCAATGTTTCTCGATCAGCTCGCGGAACGGGATGCTCATCGCCTCTTCGACGACGCACGGTTTTTCGACATGGCCGGCGATCTGGAACAGCTTGGTCCCGGCATTGTTGGGGCGGCCAAAGCTCGCGAACCAAGGCGCGCCGCGCCGCAGGATGGTGGGGACCACCGCAATAGATTCTACGTTGTTCACCGTGGTCGGGCAGCCATAGAGGCCCGCGCCCGCCGGGAATGGTGGCTTCAGGCGCGGCTGGCCCTTTTTGCCCTCCAGGCTTTCGATCATCGCGGTTTCTTCGCCGCAGATGTACGCGCCCGCACCGCGATGGACGAAGACGTCAAAATCATAGCCCGATTTGGCGGCGTTCTTGCCAAGCAGCCCGGCGTCATAGGCCTGCTGGACAGCGGCAAACAGCGTTTCGGCCTCACGGATATATTCGCCGCGGATATAAATATAGGCGGCACGCGCACGCATCGCGAAGCCGGCGATTAACGCGCCTTCGATCAGCTTGTGCGGATCGTGACGGATGATCTCGCGGTCCTTGCAGCTGCCGGGTTCGGATTCGTCGGCATTGATGACCAGAAAGCTCGGGCGCTCGGGCGAGGGGTTCTTGGGCATGAACGACCATTTGAGCCCCGTCGGGAACCCGGCCCCGCCGCGCCCGCGCAGCCCCGATGCCTTGATTTCCTCGATAATCGCATCCTGCCCGCGCTTCATCAACGCGGCGGTCTTGTCCCAATCGCCACGCGCCTGCGCTGCTTTCAGGCCCCAGTCCTGAAAGCCATAGACGTTGGTAAAGATGCGGTCTTTATCGGCGAGCATGTCAACGGCCCCCGCTGTGATTTTGCCAAGCGCGGTACGCGAAATAGCCGATTACGAGCAGCAGGATCGGACCTAGCAGCGCGAAGGTCACCCGCAGCACGAATCCGAGCACAACCAGACCGCCGATAATCGCGAGGATCAGGATGATGTCCTTTTGCGTCATCACCACTCCTTCCGGTAATCATGGTTGGCCGACACCATTTCCTTTAGCGTCGTGGGCCCGCCCTCGGGCTCGCTGGTGTGGCGATTCGGGTTTTGTGTCCCCGGCTTAGGCGTTTCACCTGCCGCCAGCGCGTCAAGGATGCGGGTCATGCTGTCGTAGTCGAGGTCTTCATAATTATCATCGTTGATCTGGACCATCGGCGCGTTGGCGCAATTTCCCATGCATTCAACCTCGGTCAGGCTGAACAGGCCGTCGGGCGTGGTCTTGCCCTTGGCCATGCCGCGGTTCTTGCACGCCGCCATCACATCGTCCGACCCGCGCAGCAGGCACGGCGTCGTTCCGCACACCTGCACATGGAAACGCCCGACTGGGGCAAGGTTGTACATGGTGTAGAAGGTCGCGACCTCATAGGCGCGCATGAAGGGCATATCGAGTTGCGCGGCAACATATTCGATGACCGGCACGGGCAGCCAGCCTTGCGTGTGCGTTTCTGCCCCCACCTGCCGCTGGGCGAGGTCGAGCAGCGGCATGACCGCGCTGCGCTGCCGCCCGGCGGGGTAGCGCGCGATGATGGTCGCGGCCTGTGCGGCATTCGCCTTCGTCCACGCAAAATCGCCCCAGCGCGCGCGGACTTCGGCCTCATCAGGGATGGCGGGTGCGTCAGCCATGAGCTGAAGACCTAAGGTTAGTCACAAAGCCAACGAACTGCGTGACGACGCAAGCCAACGCAAAAATGCCAATAACTGGACCGGCGTATGCGCCAACTAACATGCCCAGCGCTGGGGGAGCCAAGCCTGCGGTTACAAGTCCAATTGAAACGACGCAAATCAGCAAGCTGATCGCCAGCGCCGACCGAAAAATGAAGAGGAGTTTCACCGATCACACTCCCCAAACACAATGTCGAGCGCGCCGATGATCGCGGTGGTGTCGGCCAACATGTGCCCCTTCGACATCATATCCATTGCCTGCAGATGCGAAAACGCCGTCGGGCGGATTTTGCAGCGATAGGGTTTGTTGGTGCCATCACTGACCAGATAGACGCCGAATTCGCCCTTGGGGCTTTCGGTCGCGACATAGACTTCGCCGGCGGGGACGTGGAAACCCTCGGTATAAAGTTTGAAGTGGTGGATCAGCGATTCCATCGACTGCTTCATCTCGGCGCGTTTGGGGGGAACCACCTTGCGGTCGTCGCTGCACACCGGTCCTTCGGGCATTTGTTGCAGGCATTGTTTCATGATGCGGATCGACTGGCGCACTTCCTCGACGCGGACCATGAAGCGGTCGTAGCAATCGCCGCGCGTGCCAACGGGAATGTCGAAGTCCATCTTGGCATACACATCGTATGGCTGGGATTTGCGGATATCCCAAGCAATCCCGGCGCCGCGGATCATCGGCCCCGAAAAGCCCCACGCCAGCGCATCTTCCTTGCTGACATAAGCGATGTCGACATTGCGCTGTTTGAAGATGCGGTTGTCGAGCACGAGCGCGAGGCCATCCTCGAACAGGCGCGGCAACCGGTCATCGAGCCAGTCGCCGATGTCGGCGAGCAGCTTCAGCGGCACATCCTGATGCACCCCGCCAGGGCGGAACCAGGCGCAGTGCATCCGCGCGCCCGAGGCGCGCTCGAAAAAGCCCAAGCAATCCTCGCGCGCCTCATAAAGCCACAGGCCAGGCGTAAGCGCGCCGACGTCAAGAATATGGTGCGCGATATTAAGCAGATGGTTGGAAACGCGCGTCATTTCCGCAAACAACACCCGCAGATATTGCGCGCGCATCGGCACCTCGAGGTTCAGCAGCTTTTCGATGGCGAGCACATAGCTATGCTCCATCGCCAGCGGCGAGGCATAGTCGAGCCGGTCGAAATAAGGCAGCGCCTGCAAATAGGTTTTATGCTCGATCAACTTTTCGGTGCCGCGATGGAGCAGGCCGATGTGCGGGTCGAGCCGCTCAATAATCTCGCCGTCGAGCTCCATCACCAGCCGCAACACGCCGTGCGCGGCGGGGTGCTGCGGACCGAAATTGATGGTGTAGTTGGCCACTTCGCGATCGCCCGGCGTATCGGCGGTGTCGACCGGATAGCCCTCGAACATGTCGCTGCCGTGATGCTTGATGGTGGATGCCGTTGTGTCGGTCATGCCGCGCCTCCCTTCGGCTTGCGCGGCGCACGCGGCTTAGCTGGGGCCTTGGCGGTGCCCTTGCTGGCCTTGGTTGCCGCTTTATTGGCGGCCTTGCCAGCTCCGGTGTCGGCGGGCTTTTCGGTTACCTTGGGAGTTGGCGGCGGCGGTGCGGGTGGCGGTGTCGGCGCTTTTTCATCGCCGGGCAGCACATAGTCCGCACCCTCCCATGGCGACAGAAAATCAAACTGGCGGAAGTCCTGCGCCAGCTTCACCGGTTCGTAAACGACGCGCTTGGCCTCTTCCGAATAACGCATCTCAGTATAGCCAGTCAGCGGGAAGTCCTTGCGGAACGGATGCCCCTCAAAGCCATAGTCAGTTAGGATGCGGCGCAAGTCGGTGTTGCCGCTGAACAGCACGCCGTACATGTCGAACACCTCGCGCTCCAGCCAGCCCGCGACCGGCCAGATGCCTGTCACGCTGGGCACCGGTGTCGCCTCGCTGGCGGTGACCCGGACGCGCAGGCGGTGATTATGCGTCACGCTGAGCAAATGATAGACGACCTCGAAGCGCTCGGGCCGGTCAGGATAATCAACCCCAGCGATTTCCATCAGCTGCTGATAGTCCAGCCGGTCACGCAGCGCGATCATCACGCCATCAAGCGCGTCGCGCTTCACGGTGATGCTGTCTTCGTTTTGCGCGTGGACATGCGCCAGCAAATCCTTGCCCAGCGCGCCCTTGAGCGCCTTGGCAAGGTCCTTGCGCAGGGCGATGACGGGGGCAGGATGGCTCATCGTTCCACCGTCCCAACACGGCGGATTTTGCGCTGGAGCTGCATGATGCCGTAAAGCAGCGCCTCGGCGGTCGGTGGGCAGCCAGGGACATAAATATCGACCGGCACAATCCGATCGCAACCGCGCACCACCGAATAGCTGTAATGATAATAGCCGCCGCCATTGGCGCAGCTGCCCATCGAAATCACATATTTGGGGTTCGACATCTGGTCATAAACGCGGCGCAGCGCGGGGGCCATTTTGTTGCACAGCGTTCCCGCCACTATCATCACGTCCGACTGGCGCGGGCTGGCGCGCGGGGCGATGCCGAAGCGTTCAAAATCATAACGCGGCATATAGCCGTGGATCATCTCGACAGCACAGCAGGCAAGTCCAAAGGTCATCGGCCACAAGCTGCCAGTGCGCGCCCAGGTGGTCATGTCCTCGACCGAGGTGACCAGAAAACCCTTGTCGTTGACCTCAGCAGTCAGGTCACTGAAAAAGGCCGGATCGGGCTGCGTGCCGGGCGCAAGAATGGTTGAATTACTCATTCCCAATCCAACGCTCCCTTTTTCCACGCATAGACGAGGCCCAGCCCCAGTTCGGCGAGGAACACCATCATCGTGACCCAGCCGGCCCAGCCGATTTCCTCAAGGCTGACCGCCCAGGGAAACAAATAAGCCGCCTCCAGGTCGAAGATGATGAACAAAATTGCGACCAGATAGAATCGCACATCAAACTGGCTGCGCGCATCCTCAAATGCCGGAAAGCCGCATTCATACTCTGTCAGCTTGGCAGGGTCGGGTTCATGCGCCCCGGTCAAACGCGATACTGCCATCGGCAGGAAGACGAACAGGCACGAAATCCCGAGCGCGACCCCCAAAAACAGGAGGATGGGGAGATATTGCAAAAGGTCGGGCATTTCCGGCTCTTTTTCTCGTTGGCTGGCGAGTCCGGTGGACCCGATCAGTGGGCGCTTTAGGCGACGCAGCACAGGGTCGCAAGCCGATGAATCGGGGAATTTTGCTTGGCAAGCGTGATCGCCGCTTGCCATGCGGCATCGCGCCGTCAATGATGGTGGAGCAGGCTTGAGGGAGCCATATTGGGGGAGATTGGTTGATGCGCAATTTTGCTGTCACGACGGCGCTCGCCGCCATGGCTTCGGTGACCATCGCACCGGCCCACGCCGAACTAGTCGGCGCCGGCCGCACGGCGGTGATTGCCGACATCGTCAAGGCGCAGGGCATGAAAGCCGACATCAAACAGACAGCCGGTGAGCCCGACTATATCGAAAGCAGCCATGACGGGCTCAAATATCTGATCCTCTTCATGAATTGCGATGACAGCCAGCGCAATTGCAAGACCATCCAATTCTATATGGGCTATAATGACGCAAAGGACACCACGCTCGACGAATTGAACGTGTGGAACCGCGAGAAGCGCTTCGCACGCGCCTACCGCGATGACGAGGGCGATCCGGTGCTGGAAATGGATCTCGATCTCGATTTCAACGGCATCCCGCGCGAAAATGTCGGCGAGGCACTGAACACCTGGAAAGCGCTAATGGAGGCGTTCCAGACGCACATTCATGGTGACGAAAGCAGCGCGACTAAATCCAGCAGCAGCTAGGCCCCGCGCAGCGCGCCCGCGACCAGCTTCTGCAGTTTGCTGTGCACAGCGGCGCTGCCGGCAAGATATTCGCTCCGCTCGACGGCGCGCTCGCCGCCACGAAAATCGCTCACGAAACCGCCGGCCTCACGCACCAGCAGCATGCCGGCGGCGACATCCCAAATCGCAAGATCGCTTTCCCAGAAACCGTCGAAACGTCCCGCCGCGACCCAGGCGAGATCAAGGCTAGCTGCTCCGAAACGGCGGATACCGGCAACTTCCGGAGCAACCGCCCCAAAAATCCGGCTCCACTGGGCAAAATCGCCATGGCCCATGTATGGAATGCCGGTAGCGACCAGACATTCGTTCAGTTGCCGACGCGCGCCAACGCGCAGCCGCCGATCGTGCAGCCAGGCGCCACGCCCGCGCTCGGCCCAATAGCTTTCGTCGGTCACGGGCTGATAGACCAGCGCCGCAGTCACGTCGCCCCAGCCGCCGCCCGGCTTGGGTTCTTGCACCGCAATGGAAATGGCAAAATGCGGGATGGCGTGGAGGAAGTTGGACGTGCCGTCGAGCGGATCGACGATGAAGCGCGGCTTGCCCGGCTCGCCCTCGATCACGCCCGCTTCTTCCATGACAAAGCCCCAGCCGGGGCGCGCGTAAGTGAGTTCGTCGTAAAGCGTGCGTTCGGCGGCCTGATCGGCCTTGGACACGAAATCGGCGGGGCCCTTTTGCGACACCTGCAAATGTTCGATCTCGCCGAAATCGCGGCGCAGCTTCGTGCCGGCTTTCCGCGCGGCGCGCTCCATGACGGTGATGATGCCGGAAACGGCCATAGGTCAGCCTTAATCCGCTCGCCGCACATATTCGCGGTCATAGACGTTGACCACGATGCGGGTGCCACTGGTAATATGCGGCGGAACCATGACGCGCACGCCATTGTCGAGCAGCGCCGGCTTGTAGGACGACGACGCGGTCTGACCTTTCACCACAGCATCGGCCTCGACAATCGTGGCTTCGACCTGTTCGGGCAGCTCGACTGAAATGGGGCGTTCCTCCCACAGTTCCAGCACCACATCCATGCCATCCTGCAGAAATTCGGCCGCTTCGCCGACGATGTCCTTGGCAATGGTGATTTGTTCGTAGCTGTCCTTGTCCATGAAGACCAGATCATTGCCTTCGGCGTAAAGATACTGGAAATCCTTGGTATCAAGGCGGACTTTCTCGACCGTGTCGGCACTGCGGAACCGCACGTTGGTCTTGCGCCCGTCGATCAGATTCTTCATCTCGACCTGCATATAGGCGCCGCCCTTGCCAGGCTGCGTGTGCTGAATCTTGGCGACCTTCCAGATTCCGCCCTCATACTCAAGGATATTGCCGGGACGGATTTCAACGCCGCTGATTTTCATGTGTGCACACTCGTCTGAAAAGGGAAGAAAGAGCATGGAGGCGTCGCATGCCCGCGCGCTCCGTGGCGCTGGCCCCTAGCCGCGCCCTGGCAAAAGCGCAAGCGCTGGCGATTTTGGCGACTTTATCCTATGGCGATTGGACCGTCGCCAGATACAAGGGTGGTTATGGAAACGGCTCAACTGAAGAAACCGCAATGCCCGCCGCCGGCAGCAGGGCTATTTGGCCGGACCGAGGAAAAGGCGTCAGCCGCGCACCGCGGCGAGCAGCTCGCGCACAGCGACGTCCGGCCCGGCACCATGGGCCCAGACAGCGCCGGAAACAGCGAAAAAGTCGGCCCCTGCATTAGCTAGCGCGCGCGCATTGGCGGCCGTGATCCCGCCTATGGCAACGCAAGGCAACTCGAATAGCCCTTGCCACCAAGTCAAAATCTCAGGCTCGGCAACATGATCGACATGCTTGGTTGTTGTCGGGAAAAAGGCTCCGAAAGCGACATAGTTGGCCCCTGCCTCACCGGCCTCCATGGCCAAATGGCGGCTGTTGTGACAGGTAACGCCGATCTGGGCGTCAGGCCCGAGCACGCGCCGCGCCTCGCCGGGCTCGCCATCGCCCTGGCCAAGATGAACGCCGTCCGCTCCCAGCCGTTTGGCCAGCGCAATGTTATCATTGACGATGAACGCCACGTCATGGTCAGCGCAGATTGACTGCAACGGTTCAGCAAGTCTTGCAGCTTCATGTTGGTCTAAGCCCTTGACGCGAAACTGGAATGCGGCGACGGGCCCGGCCCCAAGAGCGCTGCGCAGCTGGTCAGGAAAGCTGCCGCTCGTTTCGAGCGGGGATACCAGATAAAGTTGGCAATCGGGACGCGGCATGATGGCCAACTATGCCACCGATGCGGCGTAAATGTCATCAACGGCAACACCCAAAGCCGCGTCAAATTCTGCATCGCTCATTTGCGCCCGCAAATCTTCGAGCAGCGCACGGCTGAAGCTGGCAATTACACCGGGGTTTTTGGCAAGCTCGGCGCAGGCTTCGGGCCGATTGTAACCACCCGACAGCGCAACGACGCGCAACACGGCGGGATGGCGCGCAAACACGTCGAAATGGCCCGGGACGACCGGCAATGACAGCTTCAGCATCACCTTCACCGTATCAGGCAAAGCATTCAACTGTTTCAGGATTTCTTCGCGCAGCATCGTGTCGCACAGCGCGCGCGTCGCGCTTTTGATGTTCACCTCTGGCTCGATGATCGGCATCATTCCATGCGCCATGACCTGCTGTGCGACGGCAAATTGCTGTGCGACCACCGCTGCGATTCCAGCGCTGTTGGCCGAATGGATAACCGACCGCTCTTTGGTGCCGAAAACGCCGAGTGCTTTCGCTTTGGTTAGCAACGCATCGAGGTCGGGCATGGGCTTGAGCAGCTGGACGCCATCGATCTCTTCTTCCAACCCCTTGTCGATCTTGATGAAAGGGACGACGCCCTTGGCAATCAACGCCGCCGGAACGCTTTGCCCGTCGACCGTTCCGTCCATGGTGCGTTCGAACAGGATTGCGCCAATGACCTTGTCGCCATTGAAGGCTGGCGAGCGAATGATGCGGCAGCGCATCTGGTGGATGAGGTCATACATGCCTGCCTCATCCGACCATGCATCCTCACCGATGCCATATCCCTTCAGCGCCTTCGGCGTTGAACCGCCAGATTGGTCAAGCGCGGCTATAAAGCCCTTTCCCTCGGCGATTTTGGCAGTCATTTCGGCGATATTCATGGGGACCCCTGTTGCGGTGCATACGTATGCTGACCGCGCCATAACCGGCGCGAAATGGCGGCGCAACCAGCGTTAATAACGAAATTCAGGACGCCGTTTCGAGCGCGATGACGCCGGGCAGCGGCTTGCCCTCCATCCATTCGAGGAAGGCGCCCCCTGCGGTGGAAACGAAGCTGAAATCGCCCGCTGCGCGAGCATGATTGAGCGCTGCGACGGTGTCGCCTCCCCCAGCCACCGAAACCAAAGATCCATCGCGGGTGAGCGCAGCGGCCGTGCGCGCGAGCGCGACGGTGGCGGTGTCGAACGGCGGCAGTTCAAATGCGCCTAGAGGGCCGTTCCAGACCAATGTGCGACAGACTTTGAGCACATCGGCGAGCGCTTCGACCGCGGCGGGACCGACGTCGAGGATCATCTCATCTTCGCCAACTTCGTGCACATTGCAGGTGCGCAGGCTGAGAGGATTGACGGCGAATTCGCGTGCCACCATGACGTCATAGGGCAGATGGATGGTACAGCCCGCCGTATCAGCGGCATCAAAGATTGCCTCGGCGGTCGGGATTAAATCATGTTCGCACAGGGACTTACCGACATTTATCCCGCGCGCTGCGAGGAAAGTATTGGCCATCCCGCCGCCGATAATCAGATGGTCGACCTTGCCCACCAAATTGGTGAGCACATCGATCTTGCTCGACACTTTGGCACCGCCGACGACCGCCGCGACGGGGTGCGCCGGATTGCCGAGCGCAGCGTCGAGCGCCTTGAGTTCGGCCTCCATCGCGCGGCCCGCAAAGCTGGGCAGATGATGGGTAATGCCCTCGGTCGAGCCATGCGCGCGGTGCGCGGCGGAAAAGGCGTCATTGACATAGAGATCGCCAATTTCGGCCAGCGCAGCAGCGAAAGCCGGATCGTTCTTTTCCTCGCCGGGGTGGAACCGGGTGTTTTCCAGCACCGCGACGTCGCCCGGCGCAAGCACTGCAAGACCGGCCTTCGCGCCTTCGCCAACACAATCGGAAATAAACATTACGCCCCGACCCAGCACGTCCGCGAGCGCATCGATGACCAGTGACAGCGATTGGGTAGGGTTTTTCGCGCCCTTGGGCCGCCCGAAATGGGCCAGCAGAAGGACAATCGCGCCGCGATCGGCCAATTCGCTGATGGTCGGCACCGCCGCCGTCAGCCGGGTCGTGTCGGTGACCGCGCCATCGGCCATCGGCACGTTGAGATCGACGCGGACGAGCACATGCTTGCCCGCGACATCACCCATATCGTCCAGTGTTTTGAAGCGCGTCATTGCCATCACTCCTGAAGTGTGGGTCAGAGCAGCTTGCCCATCGCTCCTGCGGTATCGACCATGCGGTTCGAAAAGCCCCATTCATTGTCGTACCAGCTCAGCACGCGCACCAGCTTGCCATCGATGACGCTGGTTTCCAGGCTATCGATGGTCGAGCTGGCGGGGCAGTGGTTGTAATCGGTCGACACCAAAGGTTCGTCCGAATAAGCAAGAACGCCCTTAAGCGCACCTTCGGAGGCAGCCTTGAGCAGCGCGTTAATCTCTTCCTTCGTGGTGTCGCGCTTGGGCTCGAAAGTCAGATCGACCACCGACACATTGGGCGTCGGCACGCGGATCGCCGAGCCGTCGAGCTTGCCCTTTAACTCGGGCAGCACTTCGCCCACTGCGCGGGCAGCGCCGGTGGTGGTCGGGATCATCGACATGGCAGCGGCGCGCGCGCGACGCGGGTCGTCGTGGATCTGGTCGAGGATTTTCTGATCGTTGGTGTAGGCGTGAACCGTGGTCATCAGCCCGCGTTCGATGCCGACACTGTCATTCAGCACCTTGGCAAAAGGCGCGAGGCAATTGGTGGTGCATGACGCGTTCGACACGATAACATGATCGGCCGACAGCTTGTCATGATTGACGCCAAACACGACAGTCAAATCAACATTCTTGCCCGGTGCCGAAATCAGCACGCGCTTCGCGCCCGCCGCGAGATGCTTCTCGCAACTTGCACGGTCGGTGAAGAACCCGGTGCATTCCAGCGCAATATCCACGCCATTGGCGGCATGCGGCAGGTTGGCTGGATCGCGCTCAGCGGTCACCTTGATACGCTTGCCGTTGATGACGAGGTCGTCGCCGTCGACATCGACCGTGCCCGCAAAAGCGCCGTGCACCGAATCGCGCTTGAAGAGCATCGCATTGGCCTTCGCCGAGGCGAGATCGTTGATCGACACCAGTTCGAGATCATGGTCACTGCGTTCAAGAATGGCGCGCGCAACGTTGCGTCCAATGCGCCCGAAACCGTTGATGGCAACCTTGATAGCCATAGCGAAAAACTCCTGTTTCTTGTTTGTTTTAGCCGAGGGCGGCGAGAATTTGCGGGGTGATTTTGGCCTCGGTAAGGCCAAAATGATCATATAGCGCATCAATGGGAGCCGATGCACCGAAACCGTCAATGCCAAAGCGCAAGCCGCCGCGCCCGGTGTAGCGTTCCCAGCCAAATGTCGTTCCGGCCTCGATTGAAACCCGCAATGTGGGATCGCCGCCGTCACCCAAAACATCAGCCTGATAGGCGGCGGGTTGTTCGTCGAACAACTCGGTCGAAACCATCGACACAACATCGGCACCGACACTTTGCGCTTCCAAAGATTTGGCAACGTCAAGCGCCAGCGACACTTCCGAGCCCGTGGCGATCAGCACGACGCGGCGGGCATTTTCGGCAGCTTTCAAACGATATCCGCCCTTGGCCGAGCGATTCTCGGCGATATCGGTGCGCAGCGGCGGCAGATTCTGCCGCGTTAGTGCCAGCAAGCTGGGCCGATCGGTTTGAGCCAGCGCCAACGCCCAGCATTCGGCGGTTTCCACCGCGTCAGCGGGGCGCATCACCAGCAAGTTAGGCATGGCGCGCAGCGATTGTAGATGCTCGATGGGCTGGTGTGTTGGTCCATCCTCGCCCAGCCCGATGCTGTCGTGCGTCATGACATAGATAACGCGCTGCTGTTGAAGCGCCGACAGGCGGATCGCGGCGCGGCAGTAATCGGCGAAGACCAGAAAAGTGCCGCCATAGGGAATGATCCCGCCGTGCAGCGCCATCCCGTTCATCGCCGCCGCCATGCCAAATTCGCGGATGCCGTAGTAAATGTAACGCCCGCCATAATTGCCTTTGGTGAGCGGGCCGGTCGCGGCGGTTTTGGTGTTGTTCGAGCCGGTGAGGTCGGCGCTGCCGCCGACCATCATGGGGATATCCGCGGTCAGGGCAGTGAGCGTATTTTCGGACGCTTTGCGGGTTGCCACAAGGGGCGGTTTGTCCGCCAGCGACTGAAGATAATCGGCGAAGGCGGCACCGGGCTTTGCCTGTCCCGCGAGGTGCGCAGTCAATTCGGTACCCTTGGCGTTGGCGGCCATGCGGGCCTGCCAGGCCTTGTTGGCTTCGGCCCCGCGCGCGCCAAAGGAGCGCCACGTGGCCGCGATGTCGGCAGGAATTTCGAACGGGCCCGCAGTCCAGCCCAGCGCTTCGCGCGTCGCCGCGACTTCGTCCGCGCCCAGTGGCGAGCCGTGCGTCGCCGACGTCCCCTGCTTGTTGGGCGCGCCATAACCGATCAACGTGCGGCAGGCGACCAGCGACGGGCGCGGATCGGCGACGGCCGCAGCCAGCGCGCGGGCAATATCGGCTTCGTCGTGCCCGTCGCAGCTTGTCACATGCCAGCCGGTGGCAGCATAACGGGCCTGCACATCCTCGCTGGTTGACAGGTCGGTGCTGCCGTCGATGGTAATTTTATTGTCATCCCACAGGACGATCAGCCGCCCCAGCCCCAGATGCCCCGCGAGGCCAATGGCTTCGTGGTTGATGCCCTCCATCAGGCAGCCGTCACCAGCGATTACCCAGGTGCGGTGATCGACCAAATCGTCGCCGAAATGCGCATTGAGGTGCCGCTCGGCAATCGCCATGCCGACGGCAGTGGCAATCCCCTGCCCCAACGGCCCGGTCGTCGTTTCGACGCCTTCCAGCTCGAAATTTTCGGGATGGCCCGCGCAAGGACTGTGCAGTTGCCGGAACTTGCGGATGTCGTCGATAGTCGGGCGTGCATAACCCGCCAGATGCAATGTCGCATAGGCGAGCATCGAGCCATGGCCGGCCGATAGCACGAAGCGATCACGGTCAGGCCATTTGGGGTCGGCCGCGTCGAATTTCAGGAAATCGCGGTAGAGGACGGTCGCCACATCGGCCATGCCCATCGGCATGCCCGGGTGGCCGCTGTTCGCCGCCTGCACCGCGTCCATCGCCAGTGCGCGAATGGCATTCGCCAGCGAACGGTCGGCGAGCGTCATGGAGCCTCCAGTTTTGGCCAAGTGCGGTGCAGGGATTCCCCCCGCCGCGATGCACCGCCCCATTGCGACACTGCCCCGCAGAGTCAACCGCTCGCATCGGAAAAATAGACCGCGCTGCACAATTGCCGATGGCCATTGGCGCTGCTATTCGCAATGCCATGGAACTTGACGCAGCCAGCCTGGCCATCGGGCGTATCGAACGGGCGCTGTCCCGCCTGGAGCGGGCGAATCTGCCCTCTGGCAATTCGCCGCGTCAGGGCGATTTGCTGGCTCCACCCGCCCCCCCGGCCAATGATGCCCTGCGCAGCGAAGTTCGCGCTGTCATCGCCGAGCTCGACAAATTGATTGCGGAGGCGGGCCGTGGCTGATGTACGCCTGACCATCTGCGGTCGCCAATATGACGTGAATTGCGCCGACGGGCAGGAAGCGCAGCTGGAAAAGCTGGCTGCGCTGGTGGACGAAAAAGCGCGCAGCGTGGGCGGCGGCACCGAGACACGGCAGTTGCTTTATGCCGCACTGATGCTGGCAGATGACGCTTTCGAGGCGCGCGCCAAATCAGGCGAGACCATAGCGGCAGCACTGCGCAGCGAGGCTGATGCGGCCAAAGCAGCCGAGGCGGCGGCGCGCGAGGCATTGCAACTGGCCGAGGCGCGCATCAAATTGCTAGAGAGCAGCGCAGCGGCGGCCCCGGTCGCACCGGCCCCTGCTACGCGCGCGCTGGAACAAATTGCCGACCGGATCGAGGAGTTGGCCGCAAAGCTGGCGCCTTAGGGTTGAGCAACGGCGCCGCCGCGCCTACATAGGCCCTGGCGGGTACTGCCCTGCACGAGCCTTTGCGAAAATCCCTGAGGCGATACATCATCCACGGGGGCTGTCCCTGCCCGGACCCTGGTCCGACGCACATGGTTCCCACCTGACGTTACTGGCGTCAGAGGATCTTCGGGCAAACGACACTGGCGGTCCCGCCAACCTGCGGAAAAGATGAGGAGCGCAGTGCCGCAATGGCCAATGAGATTGCCGCGCTGAAATCCGAATTGCGCCCAAAACTGCGCTTTCGGCGCGAACAGTTTGTGGCGCGGATCGATGATTTTGCGCGGGCCATAGCATTTCGGGCGCCGCCCGGCCCGCTGCGGCGCTTGTTGGTCGATGCCGATTGCCTAGGCGCTTATGCTGCAACCGGCAGCGAGGCCCCGACTGACGGGCTGGTTGCGGTCGCCGGCGAAGCTGGTGTGCGGACGGCGCTGCCTTGGTTTGCCAACCGCGTTGCGGCCATGAAGTTTGTGCCCTGGACGCTCGGCATGCCGACGGTTGCAGGGCCGTGGCAAGTGCACCAGCCAGCCGCAAACGAACCGGCTGTTACCCCCGATCTGCTGTTGTGCCCGCTGCTGGGCTTTGACCGAAAGGGTGGCCGGATCGGCCAGGGCGGCGGCCATTACGACCGCTATTTTGCGGATCACCCCGCGGCGCTGCGCATCGGCATCGGGTGGTCGGTGCAAGAGGTCGATGCTATACCGCGCGAGGAGCACGATTTTTCGCTCGATGCGATATTGACCGAACAGGAATGGATAGTGACCGGAGACCGGATGTGATTGCAAACCCACCGCCTGAGCCCAGCTGGCGCAAGCCCGCGGGCATGGCGCTGATCCTGCTGCTTATTGCGCTGTGGGCGGGGCTGGTGCTGGCGGCATCGCCGCTGATCGCAACATGGCCGATTGCCGTGCAGTCAGGCGTCTATCTGGTCGCCGGAATTGTCTGGATTTTTCCGCTACGCCCATTGCTCCTGTGGATGGAGACCGGGAAATGGCGCGAACCCTGAAGGGGACCTTCCAAGCGCGGGGCCATTCTTCCGGAGAGGAGAATGGCGCGAGTGACGGGGCTCGAACCCGCGACCTCCGGCGTGACAGGCCGGCACTCTAACCAACTGAGCTACACCCGCGTGTGCTTGGGAGCAGCGCCATTATTGCGGGGCAGCCACCCTGTCAACCGCTGTTGCCTGTGCCCCGCAAAAAATCAGTGCGGGGACGGCAGGTCGTCATCGGAGTCGTGGGTCAGCGTGCCGCGTTCGAACAGGAACCCCGCAAAATCGGGGGTGCCAGTTGTCGCCAAAACCGTCTGGAAAATCAGCAACAAGGGCACCGCGAGCAGCGCACCTGGCGCGCCCCACACCCAGCCCCAGAAGCTCAACGACACTAGGATCAGCAGCGGATTGATGGTCAGCCGACGCCCCAGCACCAATGGGGTCAATATATTGGCCTCCACCAGATGCGCGATAACGAAAATCAGCGCGGGCATCAGCGCCCATACGATAACATCGAACGTCATCAGCCCGCCCAAGCCTAGCAGGAATGCAGCGACAATCGGCCCCAGATAGGGAATGTAATTGCACAGCGCGACCAGCCCGCCCCACATCAGCGGCGACGGCATGCCGATGGCCCACAGCAAGATGGCGACCAGCACGCCCAGCATCACGTTGATGAGCGTGATCGTGCCCAGATAATCGGCGGTGGCATCGACCACATTCTGGATCAGCCGCGCGGTGCGCAGCGCGCCATCAAAGCTGCCGCGGCGGCGGATCGTGCCGCGCCGCAGCCGCGTCCAGCTGCTCAGAAAAAAGAACACGACCAGCAGGGCGAAAAACAGCTGGATCGCCGCAGCCGGGGCAGATGAGATGAAGTAATCGACGACCGACGTCGGCGCTTGCGCCGCCATGGCCTGCGCCGTCGCCTCGGTGCCGGATGCTACCGATTGCAAAGTTCGGTCAACAAAATTTTGAAAGGATTTATAAAAATCAATAAGCGGTGCAATATTCGCCTGAATTCTGGGCAAGGCATCAGGTAGCCGCGCGAACCAGCCGGCAGCCGGCAAGATCACGATTGCCAGCGCCGCATTCACAATCATCACGAAGCCAAGCAGTGAAACCAGCGCCGCCATCATCGATGACAGGCCGCGCCGCTCGAGCCATTCGAGCACCGGCACCAGAGCAATCGCGATAACCACAGCAGCAGTCAACGGCAGAAAAAACTCCGCCCCCGCCTTGAGCGCAAAGGGCATAAGCAAGCAGAAGCCGCCGCCCAATATCAGCGTTAGGGCCGCAAGCAGGCGATCGCGGCGCAAATCGTCCTGCGCGATGCGCGCAAGGGTGCGCTGCGCGGTGAGGCCATCCTCATCGGCCGGGGATCCGTCCCCCTGCGCTCCCCCAACCTGTTTCATTGCCGTCAATACCCTGAAAACTGCCCCGGTTTATTCAAAAGCCGGTCGAGTTACTAGCACCAATACGGAGCGGGCGGAGCACCCGCGCCGATCGGCCCCATCGTTGGAATTCAGCCCTTTTGCATCACCGCGTTAACCGGAAATTATCCTATTTTTGCCAATTTGGTTCCGAATTGGACCAGAATTCAGGAAATTGTGATGCAACGTCACTCATCAAATCGCGCCGTCACGCGTGCTTACCGTTGGGCTATATTCGGCGGTGCAGCACTTGCGGCGGTTGCCAGCCAGTCCGCTTTGGCAGCAGGGACACGCGCCGGCACGACCATTAGCAACACGGCAACGGCAACGTACGACGCTGGCGGCGGGCCGCAGAACATCAATTCGAACACCGTCGACCTGCTGGTCGATGAACTGCTGAACGTCACCGTAGCATCGAACAATCCCGCCGACGTTCCCACCACACCCGGCGCAACCGGCCAAGTGCTGAGCTTTACCGTTACCAATAGCGGTAACGGTGTGGAAAGCTTTGGGCTGACCCCGATCGCCAACGGCGGCGGTGACGATTTTGATCCCACCGTTACGTCGATTGT
Organism: uncultured Sphingopyxis sp.; assembly: GCA_964401155.1. Lineage (GTDB taxonomy): Bacteria > Pseudomonadota > Alphaproteobacteria > Sphingomonadales > Sphingomonadaceae > Sphingopyxis. The sequence continues at coordinate 76,347 of CAYNXF010000006.1, read as the reverse complement.
CATCGACAATGGCAACGGAATTTATGAGCCCGGCGTCGATACGGTCTATGTCGCCGGAACCAATGACCCGGCGCTGCAGCCCGACGCATCGGTGACGATTTTCGTTATCAATTCGACTCCCGGAACCGTGACCGATGGCGACCGCGGCATTGTTGCGCTGACCGCGGCGGCCCGCACCGGCACCGGCGCGCCCGGCACCTCTTTCGCCGGACAAGGCGAAGGCGGCGGCGACGCGGTCGTTGGAGCAACCGGCGCGCAGGGTCAGGACGATGGGGCCTTTGTGGTAGCCGCAGCAACGGTGGCTTTGACCAAGGCCGCAGCCATCAGCGACCCGCTGGGCGGCAGCGAGCCCATCCCCGGCGCAACCATCACCTATACCATCACCGCAACTGTCACCGGTTCGGGTAGCGTCAGCGGCCTCGCTATCACCGACGCCATCCCGGCAAACACGACCTATGTGCCCAGCTCCATCACTTTGGGCGGCGTGGGCCAGACCGATGCAGTGGACGCCGATGCCGGCAGCTTTGGCAGCAACCAGGTCACCGTCACGCTCGGGACGGTTAGCGGTGGAAACACACGGGTCATCACCTTTCAAGCCACCATCAACTGAGGATGCAGATGATGCGCCTGTTTCTGCTTGCTATTCTGGGCCTGATGGCGGCTCCGGCGGCCGCCAACCCGGTCGCCCTGTCAAACAGTGTATTTGTCGAGCGCGTCTCGACCGATGCCAATGGCAACCGCAAGGTCGTTCTGGAAGAACCCAAGGTGGTGACCCCCGGTGATCGGCTGGTGTTTGTGCTGAATTACCGCAACGCGAGCGCCAAACCCGCCGAAAAATTTGTTGTGACCAATCCGATGCCCGCTGCGGTGCAATATGCTGAGGCCGGCGATGGCAATGCTGTCGTCTCGGTCGACGGCGGCAAGAGCTGGGGCGCGCTCGCTGTGCTTCGTGTTCCAGACAGCGATGGCAGACAACGCCCCGCCCGCGCGGAGGACGTCACCCACATTCGCTGGGCGCTCAGTGCCCCGATCCCCGCCGGGGGTTCCGGCAAGCTGATGTTCCGCGGCATCGTCAAATGATCCGCAACAGCCGCCTTACGATGCCAGCGGATTAAAATTCGGCATTTTTCCAAAGGAGTTCAGCGATGACCAGCAAGCTGAAATTACTTTCAACCGGCAGCATGGCCGCAGCGCTTCTGGCGTCTGCGGCACCTGCCTTTGCCGCCGGGACCACCGCCGGCACGGTGATTACCAACAATGTCACCGTCGATTATCAGGTCGGCGGTGTCGCGCAAACGCAGCGCACGGCTTCGGACAATTTCACCGTTGACCGCCGGATTAACCTGACCGTTGCCGAAGTGGGTGCGGTGACGACTTCCGTGGTACCGGGCCAGAACGGAGCTTCGGTTGCATTTACTTTGACCAACACGTCGAACGCCCCGCTCGATTTTTCCCTTGCGGCATCGCAGCAGGCCGGGGGCACTGCAGCACATGGTGGAACCGACAATTTCGACGTTACCGGCCTTTCGCTGTTCCGCGATGTCAATGGCAACAACAGCTATGACGCGGGCACCGACACGGCGATTACCTTTGTCGATGAGCTGGCAGCCGATGCGTCGATCACGCTTTTGGTCGTCGGCAACATTCCGGGCACGCGCTTGAATGGTGATGTCGCCGGCGTCCGGCTGCTCGCTACCGCGCGCGAGGCAGGGACCGCTAGTTCGCTGGGCGCCGCCATCACCGAAACGGTCGGAGCCAATACGGCCGGGGTCGATACCGTGTTTGCCGATGCAGCAGGCGTCACCGACGCAGCACGCGATGGCGCGCATTCGGACGATGACGACTTCACCGTGGTCACGGCAACGCTGAATGTGACCAAAACCAGCCGCGTCATTTCGGATCCGGTTAACAATACGACCAATCCCAAGATGATCCCCGGTGCCGTCATTGAATATTGCATCGCGGTGGCCAACACCGGCAGCGCGGCAGCGACCAACGTGGCGATCAACGACCCGGTTCCGGGCCAGCTGACGTTCAGTGCCGGCACGATCCTGCTGAACGGCACGGTGACCGGCGCAACCTGCAATGCCGACGGCGTCGCGGGGGGCAGCTATACTGCGCCGAACGTGTCGGGAACGATTGCGACCATCGCCGCTGGCGCCACGCGCACGCTGGTTTTCCGCGCGACGGTCAATTGAGGACAAGGAAGGGGGCGAAGGCATCGTCCGGCAGGATGATGCCTTCGCCCTTTTCTGACAGATGCGTCTGTTAACCAAATCCTTTGGTGCGATATGCACCGCATTTGGTGCCGCAGCCCTGCTGCTGGCGGCCCCGGCGGCTGCCCAGACAACGATCAGCAACACCGCCACCGCGGACTGGCAGATTGGCAGCAACAGCTTTACCACGGCCAGCAACCGTGTTGACACCATTGTCAGCTCAACGCCGCCGAACCGGCCGGTCATTTCGACCTATCGACTGGTCGCCAATGGCGGAAATCTGGTGGCAGATTTGCCGCCGACGCGATGTGCCAGCACCGCTGGGCCGATGCTGCTGCAGCCCGAGGGTGTTTACGCGGCTCTGCCCACAAACCCGGCGCAATTGCTGCAATCAAGTCAGTTTCACGCCGGCGACGTCATCGTTATCGGGCTGTTGCTGCCCGGTGCCAATGCCGATCCGGGTGCGCGCGAGACGATTGATGTCAACATCACGCTGGCCAATGGCGACGCGGAAGAAATCCGCTTGGTCGAAGACGCTCCGAACAGCGGACGGTTTGTCGGCATGATCAACAGCCAGGGGGTTCCGCCGACGATTGCCGCCAATGATTGCACGCTTTCAGTGACACCGGGAGCGGCCATCACCGTCACCGTAGCCGAGGTCGGCAATGGATCGCTCGCGGCCACGGCCGTGATAGATTTTCTGGTCGATCCCTTTGGCATTGTGTTTGACAGCGGCGACGGCACTCCGGTGCCTGGCGTCCAGATAACCATCGTTGACGCTGCGACCGGACAGCCCGCGCAAGTCTTTGGCGATGATGGCGTTTCCACATACCCATCGACGATGGTCACGGGTCAGAGCGTGACGGACAGTTCGGGCACGGTGTATAATTTCCCGCCAGGCGATTACCGCTTTCCCTTTGTGGCGCCCGGGACTTACCGCTTGGTGGTTACGCCGCCTGCACCCTTTACCGCGCCCTCGGTCGTCCCGCCCGCCGACCTGGCGGGCTTCGCGCGTCCCGACGATGGATTGCCCTTTGTTATCAACGGATCGAGCTATGGTCAGCCCTTTACGCTGAGCACCCCCGAACCGGTACGCGTCGATATTCCCATTGACCAGCCGGGAACGCCCGTCACGCTGCGCAAGACGACGTCCACGCAAACCGCGGCGCCGGGCGATGTAGTGCAATATCGCATCGAAGTCGCGAACGCCGACGCCCGCCGTACGACGGGCGCGGTGACGGTGCGCGACCAGCTGCCTGCGGCAATGCGCCTGCGGTCGGGCACCGTCCGGGTAGACGGCACAGCCGCAAGTCCCGTCATCGCGCCCGATGGCCGTTCCTTCGAGGTCACGGTGCCTGCCCTTGCCCCCGGTGAGCGCCGTTTGCTGACGTATCTGGCCGAGGTGCTGACCACGGCGCAGCCGGGCAGCGCCCTCAATATCGCAACTGCGACCGACAGCCGCGGCGCGGCGAGCAATGTCGCCGAGGCCATATTGGCGATCAAGCGCGACCAGCTGGGTGACCGCATGACGATCATCGGCCGCATTACCGAGGGCGGCTGCCTGACCGATCCGGCCAAAGCCAAAGGCATAGGCGGCGTGCGCGTAATGCTGCAGGATGGCAGCTACGCCGTGACTGACGCCGATGGCCGCTATCATTTCGAAGGCGTGCGTCCGGGCACCCACGTGGTGCAGATTGATCCGTCGACGCTGCCGCTGGACCAGACGCCGGTTGATTGTGCGCAATCGACGCGCAGCGCAGGCAGCGCCATTTCGCGCTTCGTGGAAGGGCGCGGCGGATCGCTGCTACGCGCCGATTTCCGCGCCCAAAAAGCAACCACGGTGCGCGCCGATACCAGCATCGCGCGTCCAGCCCGACCCGAAGTGGCCAGTGAAGCCACCGCAGCGGGCGCGAGCACCAACTGGTTCGCCGATGAAACGCCCCTGCCCGCCTGGGTCTTCCCTGCCGAGGGCCATAATCCGCGGACAAAGGCCATTCGCATCGCCGTGCGGCACTTGCCCGACCAGCGCGTGCGCCTGACCGTCAATGGCAAGGCGGTTGATGGCCTGCAGTCCGACGGCACGCAGAAGTCGCCTGGCGGCGGCGTGAGCGTCAGCCTGTGGCGCGGCGTGCCAATTGAGGACGGCCCCAACGCGCTGGTTGCCGAAGTTTTGGCGGCGGATGGTAGCGTGGTAGAAACGCTGCGCCGATCGGTCCATTATTCGATCACGCCAGCGCGCGCCGAATTGGTGCGCGCGCAATCGGTGCTGGTGGCCGACGGCATCACCCGCCCGGTGATTGCCATTCGCCTGACCGATCGCGATGGCCGACCGGTCAAGCACGGGCTGACCGGCGATTTCAGCGTTCCCCCGCCCTATCTGGCCGCTGTTGAGGTTGAGGCACAGCAGGTACGGCAGCTTGCCGGACTTGAACGCGCGGCAACAGTTTGGCGTGTCGAGGGCGATGACGGGATGGCCTATATCGAGCTGGAGCCGACCACGGCTTCGGGCACGCTGTCGGTCGATTTCCGTTTCCGCGAGGACCAGAGCGAGCGCCGCCAGACGCTGCAGATGTGGCTGGAGCCCGGTAACCAGCCATGGACAGTGGTCGGCTTTGCCGCGGGCACCGTCGGCTACAACACGCTGGACGACCGGATGGAACCCGTCGCCGAGACGCTGGACGACTGGAACGCCGATGCGCGCCTCGCGCTCTATGCCAAGGGCCGAGTTAAGGGCAAATGGCTGATGACGCTGGCCTATGACAGCGACAAGGACGAGGATGATGCGCGCTTTGGCGGCGTCATAGACCCGCGCGCCTATTACACCATCTATGCCGACCGCGCCGAGCAGCGGCACGATGCCGCCAGCGTCCGCAAGCTGTATCTGCGGCTCGAACGCCCGCAATTTTATGCGCTGTTCGGCGATTTCGAAACCGGGCTGAACGAGGCGCAACTGACGCGCTACAACCGCTCGCTCAACGGCGGCAAAGCCGAGTATCGCGGGCGCAATCTCGCAGCCACCGCCTTTGCCGCCGATACCCCCTATCGCTTTCGCCGCGACGAGATTCAGGGCAATGGCCTGACCGGACCCTATCAGCTGGGCGCGCAGGTGGTCATCCCCAACAGCGAGCGCATCATCATCGAAACCCGCAGTCGCCTGCGCAGCGAAATCATCGTCGACCGCAAGCAGCTGACGCGGCACGTCGATTATGACATTGATTATTCGCTGGGCACGCTGCGTTTCCGCGAACCCGTGCTGAGCCGCTCGTCAGCGCTCGACCCGCAATTCATCGTGGCTGAATATGAGGTCGAGGACGTCGGCCAGCGCGTGTTGAATGCAGGGGGACGAGTCAGTTTCACGAGCGATGACGAGAGTCTGCGTGTTGGCGCGACGCTGATTCGCGATGACAATGGCACGTCAGAGAGTATGCTGGCGGGCGTCGATGTGCGCTATCGCCCGGCGGTGGATACCGAGATCCGCGCCGAATTCGCCGGTAGCGAGACGGAAAGCAAAGCCGCCAGTGCGGCCAAGACCGATGCGACGGCTTGGCTGGTCGAAGCCGAGCACCACAATAGCGCGCTCGATTTTCTGGCCTATGCGCGCGAGCAAAAGAGCGGCTTTGGCGTGGGACAACAGAATGGCGCCGAAAATGGCACGCGCAAATTCGGGGTTGATGCCCGCCTGCGCGCGGGCAAGCGCCTAGCGGTCACTGGCAGCGCATGGCAGCAGGAACAGCTGGGCAGCGGCGCACGGCGGCGCGCGGCGCGCCTTTTGGCCGAGTATAATGCGGGCTCAACCCGTGGACGCGTTGGACTGACCCATGCTGACGACCGGCTCGCAACGGGCGACCGCAACCGTTCCACGCTGCTGCAACTGGGGCTAACCCAGCAATTGTTCGGCCAAAAGCTGGAACTCGACGCGCAGACCGAATTCGCTCTCGGCGGCGATGACGCCAGCGTCGATTTCCCCACGACGCACCGCTTCGGGGCCCGCTGGAAATTGACACAGGACGTCAATCTGATCGGCAGCTATGAGATCGCCGATGGCGACACAGTGAAGGCGCGCACCGCGCGGCTGGGGTTTGATCTGGCGCCGTGGGCAGGTGGCCGCTTGCTCGCGACGGCGAACCAGCAGGATATCAGCGAATATGGCCCGCGCAGCTTTGCCGCCTATGGCCTCGCGCAATCGCTGAAGCTGGGCGAGCGCTGGACGGTGGACTTGTCCGTTGATGGCAACAAGACGCTGGGCGGGATCAGCGCGAGCGATATTGTCAACCCAGGCCAACCGGTCGCAACGGGCGGCTTTCTGGGCAATGCCGGGCAAATTACCGAGGATTTCGTGGCAATCAGCAGCGGCGCGACCTATCGCGACGATTGGTGGACGATCACCAGCCGCGCCGAATATCGCGATGGCGAGCTCGCCAACCGTTTTGGCGCACAAGTCGGGGCGCTGCGCCAGTTGGGCGAAGGGCGCGCGGTGGGCGGGCTGGCGAGCTGGACCAAGGCCAATGGCGCGCCGGGTAGCGCCAGCACCGAATCGCTGCAAATCGAACTCAGCTGGGCGCACCGCCCGGCGGAATCGCGGATCAGCTGGCTCAACAAGCTGGAATTCCGCCGCGATGCGGTGACCAACGCGGTGCTGGGCCAGCCCGGCCCGATCGGCGGCCCGGCCCTGTCGGTGAGCGGCAATGTCGCATCGGTGCGCGCAATCAACAGCCTGTCGCTCAACTGGACGCCGCTGGCGGTCCGCGAACAGCGGCGCTTGCCGGGCAGCGACGTGCAAAGCTGGGTTGAAGCGGGCGAGTTCGGTTTCTTCTGGGGAACGCGGTTCAGTTCGGACAAGTTCGGTGTGGATGACGTCAAAGGCTGGTCAAACCTGCTGGGCGTCGATGCACGCTTCACCATTTCGGATATCGCGGACATTGGCGCATCGGGCAGTATGCGCATCAGCACCGGCGGAGATACGGTAAGCTATGCCGGGGGCCCGACACTGACGCTGGTACCGTTTAAAAACGCCAATCTGACCCTCGGCTATAATTTCGCGGGCTTCCGCGACCAGGATTTCGAAGGCGAGCGTTTCTCACGGTCGGGCGTCTATGCGACCTTCAAGCTGAAATTCGACCAGACGACGTTTCAGGCGCTGGGGTTGTAAAGGCTGCGGTTATGCACCGCAGCACTGAGCCTGTCGAAGGGCGTGGCGCTGTCAGGCGCCCCGGGCTTCGACAAGCTCAGCCCTACGGTATCAATCAATCCGCGAACAGCAGAACCGGGGTCTCGAGCAGTTTTTTCAGTGCCTGAACAAAGCTCGCCGCATCCCAGCCGTCGACGACGCGGTGGTCGCAGCTGATCGACAGGTTCATCAGCTTGGCGCGGACAATGTCGTCGCCGACAAAAATTGGCCGTTCGACAATCTTGTTCGGGCCGATAATGGCGACTTCGGGCTTATTGATGACCGGCGTCGTCGCGATGCCGCCCAGCGGACCGAGCGAAGTGATGGTCAGCGTTGAGCCGGACAATTCCTCCGGCTTCGCCTTGCCGCTGCGGGCGGCGTCAGCCAAGCGACTGATCTCGCTTGCCAATTGCCAGACATTCTTGTCCTGCGCGTCGCGGATGACCGGGACCATCAGCCCCGCATCGGTCTGCGTTGCCATGCCCAGATGCACCGCGCCGTGGCGCGTCACCACCCCGCCATCGTCATCATAACGGGCGTTGATCATCGGAAACTGCGGCACGGTTCGGCAAATGGCGACGATTAGAAGCGGCAGCATGGTCAGCTTGGGCCGGTTTCCGCGATTGGCGTTCAAATCACCGCGCAGCGCCTCCAGTGCGGTGACGTCGATTTCCTCGACATAGGCAAAATGCGGAATGGCGCGCTTCGACGCGCTCATATTTTCCGCGATACGGCGGCGCATGCCCACGACCTTGATCACCTCATCGGCGCGCGCGCGGCGGCTGTGCGGGGCATGATAGCCCTGTCCACCGCTGTAGCGGAGGTAGGCGTCGAGATCGGCGTGGCGCACCCGTTCGCCATCGGCGGGGTGAACCTGGGCGAGGTCGATGCCGAGGTCAGCGGCGCGGGCGCGGACGGCGGGGGATGCGAGGGTTTTGGCGCCCTTTGCAGAGCTTTCTACAAAAACCGCCTGCCCTGAGCTTGTCGAAGGACTGTCCTTTCCTTCAACGAGGTCAGAAGAGAAGGACGGTCCTTCGACAGGCTCAGGACGGGCGGGTGTGGGGATAGGTTCGCTCGTAGTCTCGGCAGGTTCTTCAGTCTTAGTGGATGGTGCAGCAGGCTCCTCCCCCTCAACCTCGATCACCGCCAGCGTTGAGCCGATGGCGACCATGTCACCGACTTCGCCCGCCAGCTCGACCACCACGCCGGTCACCGGCGATTCCATTTCAACGGTCGCCTTGTCGGTCATCATATCAGCGAGCTGCGAATCTTCCTCGATCCGGTCGCCGACCTTGACGTGCCAGGCGACTATCTCGGCCTCGGCAATGCCTTCGCCAATGTCGGGCAAGCGGAATGAAAAGCGGGCCATGGCGTCAGTCCTTCAAGATTTTTTCGAGCGCAGTGGCGATGCGCACCGGCCCGGGGAAATAAGCCCACTCCAGGCTATGCGGATAGGGGGTGTCAAAGCCGGTCACGCGCTCGACCGGGGCCTCGAGATGATAGAAGCAACGCTCCTGCACCAGCGCCGCCAGTTCGGCACCAAAGCCCGAGGTCCGCGTCGCTTCATGGATGATCAGGCAGCGCCCGGTTTTTTCAACCGATGCAGCGATCGTGTCGATATCTATGGGCATCAGCGAGCGCAGATCGATGACTTCGGCATCGACCCCCTGCTCTTCCACCACGGTCAGCGCGACATGCACCATGGTGCCGTAGGTCAGGATGGTCAACGCCTCGCCCGCACGCGCGATGGCGGCCTTGCCCAGTTCGATGCGGTAATAGCCCTCAGGCACTGCGCTTGCCGCATGTTTGGCCCAGGGCTCGACCGGGCGGTCGTAATAGCCGCTGAACGGGCCGTTGTAGATGCGCTTGGGTTCGAAGAAGATGACCGGGTCATTGTCCTCGATGGCGGCGATCAGCAGCCCCTTGGCGTCATAGGGGTTTGAGGGGATTACCGTTTTCAGCCCGCAGACATGCGTGAACATGCTTTCGGGCGACTGGCTGTGCGTCTGGCCGCCGAAAATCCCGCCGCCGAACGGAGAGCGCACCGTCATCGGCGCAATGAAGTCGCCGGCCGAACGGTAACGCAGCCGCGCCGCTTCGCTGACCAGCTGGTCGAGACCGGGGTAGATATAGTCGGCAAACTGGATTTCGGGTACGGGGCGCAGGCCATAGGCCCCCATGCCCACCGCAACCCCGATGATGCCGCATTCGTTGATCGGCGTATCGAAGACACGGGTTTTGCCATATTTGCGCTGCAGGCCTGCGGTCGCGCGGAACACGCCGCCGAAATAGCCGACATCTTCGCCCATCACGACGACGCTAGGATCGCGCGCCAGCATAACGTCCATCGCGCTGTTGATCGCTTCGATCATGTTCATGGTTTCGGTGGTCATCAGCGCGGGCTCCAGTCCGGGCCGAATTTGGCGCGCTGCTCGGCCAGCATCTGCTCGCATTGTTCTTTAAGGTGCCAGGGCATGTCTTCAAACACATCCTGAAACATGGTCTCAAACGGCTGGTGCATACCGTGACCGAGAATGCCGTTCTTTTCGGCTTCCTTTTGCGCAACTTTCACCTCGGCATCCAGCTCGGCGGCCTGTGCGTCATGCCGCGTCAAATCCCAGTTGCCCTCCGCAATCAAATGGTCGCGCAGCCGCAGCACGGGGTCACCCAGCGGCCAGGCGGCAAATTCTTGCGCGGCCCGGTAGGCGCTGGGATCGTCCGAGGTCGAGTGGCCTTCGGCGCGGTAGGTGAAATATTCGATCAGCGCTGGACCGTTGTTGGTGCGCGCGCGGTTCGCCGCCCATTCCATAGCAGCATAGACGGCGAGCGGATCATTGCCGTCGACGCGCAGGCCAGCGATACCATAACCCACGGCGCGTGCCGCAAAAGTTGTGCGCTCGCCGCCGGCAAAACCCGAGAAAGACGAAATCGCCCATTGGTTGTTGACGACATTGAAGATGACGGGCGCATTATAGACGGCAGCAAAAGTGAGCGCACTGTGGAAATCACCCTCGGCGGTCGAGCCTTCGCCGCACCAGGTCGCAGCGATGCGGCTGTCACCCCTCGCCGCCGAGGCCATCGCCCAGCCAACGGCCTGCGGATATTGTGTCGCCAAATTGCCCGAGACGCTGAAAAAACCATAGTCAGGCGCCGAATACATGATCGGTAATTGGCGACCCATCAGATGATCGCCGCGGTTCGAATAAATCTGGTTCATCATCTGGACGAGCGAATAGCCGCGCGAAATGAGAATGCCTTGCTGGCGATAGCTGGGGAAACACATATCGTCGCGGTTCAGCGCCATCGCGGTCGCCACCGACGTTGCCTCTTCACCGGTCGATTTCATGTAAAAGCTGGTCTTGCCCTGCCGCTGGGCGCGAAACATGCGATCATCAAAGGCACGCACCAGCATCATCGTGCGCAGCATGGCAAGCTTGCGCTCGGCCGACAGTTTCGGATCCCACGAGCCGCGCGCGGTGCCATCAAAGTCGAGCACGCGCACAAGACCGTAGGACAGATCGCGCATCATTTGCGGGGCGATATCTTCGCCGGGGCGGGCAATGGCATCGACCGGCGGCACGCTGATGTCCGAAAAATCGGCGGTGTCGCCGGGTCGAAACTTCGGCTCGGGCACGTGCAACGACAGCGGCTGCAAATTTGTGTTGGGCCGCGCAGTTTTGTCGGACATTCGGCATCCTCTGGTTCCGCCGGTGCTTCCCAAGCGGTTTAGTTATCTTTCAACCGTGCGACACATTATTTCAAAAGCTGTCGAATAGCAATCACCCTCCCTAAACCGCGACGGGGGCCGCGATATGCGCTTGCGGGTGATAGTCCTGAACTGCAAAATCTTCGAACCGATAGCTGAAAATATCCTCTGCTTTGCGCAGGATATGCAGCGTCGGCGCGCCGGCAGGCGTGCGCGCCAGCTGTTGTTCGACCAGTTCGGCATGGTTCAGATAGAGATGCACATCGCCGCCGGTCCACACCACCTCGCGCGCATGCAGGTCACACTGATCGGCGAGCATCCTGGTGAGCAGCGCAGCTTCGAAGATGTTGAAGGCAAATCCCAGCCCCAGGTCGCACGAGCGCTGGAACAACAGGCATGACAAGCCGCCATCGCTGCGGACGTGGAATTGGTAGGTCATATGGCACGGAGGCAGCGCCATCCGGTCCAGATCAGCGACGTTCCAGCCCGTGAAGATATGACGCCGCGAGGCCGGGTTGCTCCGCAACGAATTCACCAGCGACGCAATCTGATTGTACCCGTCCCCGGCGCGGCGGAACAGTCCGTCGCCCGCATCCTCATAACGCGGCCAATTAACCCATTGCTGACCGTAAACCGGTCCAAGATCGCCCCATCGCGCGGCAAAATCCGCATCCTCGACGATGCGAGCTTCAAAGGCCGCCGCATCAATAGTCTCGCCTGTTTGGGTGCGGTAGCGGTCCAGCGGCCAATCGGTCCAGATGCGCACGCCCTGCTCTAGCAAGGGACGGATGTTTGTGTTGCCGGTTAGGAACCATAATAGTTCACGTACCGCGGTCTTCCAATAAACACGCTTGGTGGTGAGCAGCGGGATGGCATTGTCGGCCAGCGAAAAGCGCATAGTTTCGCCGAATAGCGACCGCGTGCCGACCCCCGTGCGGTCAACCCGCTCGTCGCCAGCTGTCCAGATGCGCCGCATCAAATCGAGATATTGTTCTTCATAATGGGGCATCGATGGGCAGACTCAATCGGGCTGGCTGAGCCCCTGCTACGGGCGATGTGGCTGGGCGGCAAGCATCCAGTTCGACCACGAATTGGAGCGTTCTTTGGTTGTTCGCGGCTGCGGGCGCGCATCACAATTGTCGGGATGAAAGCGCTATCCCAAAGTCGATTCGCGGATCCGGCCTTTGTGTCTTGCCGTGACGAGAACCTGCTGCTGACAACCTTGGTCCGTCCGCATTGCAGTGGGCAGCACGAAACGCTGCTCCTGCTGAGCTTTGACGGCACGGACCGGTTGGTTGCGGCGAGCGAGAGCCGCGAGGCCCATCGGGCACGCGCCACAATGACACCTGCCATGGTGCGTGCGGCGGTTGCCACGCCGCCGGGCGGGTTTGTCCTCGTGGCGCACAATCACCCCTCGGGCGACCTGAGGCCAAGCCCTGAGGATATCGCCCTGACGCGGCAAATCGCCATGCTGTGTGAGCTCGCCGCGATCAGACTGGGGGACCACCTCATCCTGTCAGGCGATGGGCATTTCAGCTTTCGTGCAGCGGGGCTGGTGTAGCGCCCATTGCGTCGTTCCAAGTTGGCGCTTGAACAAGGGCGCATTGGCCGCTAGGGGGCGCACCTGCCTTCGCGCTGACCCCGGTCACGCGGCACGGTCGGGGAGTAGCTCAGCCTGGTAGAGCACTGTCTTCGGGAGGCAGGGGCCGGAGGTTCGAATCCTCTCTCCCCGACCAATTTCTTGCGCACCTTGCAACGACCGCGCCTTCGCCTTACATTGCCAGTACGCCAGTTCAGCTCCCCCCTTGCTGTGCTGGCGAGCGTTCCCGCACGACGTGCTGGAACGCGTCCTCCCTGGACCCTGGCCACCTCGTGCCACGCGCACGAGGTGGCTTTTTATTCAGCTGCAAGCGGCCACGATTCGCCCGCACCGATGAACGGCAAACAGCGCCGGACCGCCGATACGAGCCAGTCCCCAAGACGCAGCGCACGGTCAGCATCGGGGCGACTGTCCGGGTCGAGATAAAGGTTGCGGTCAAATTCAATCTGCAGCGCGTGCACGCCGGTTGCCGGCACTCCATAGGTCGCGGCGATGTGGCCGCCGGGATATGGCGCATTGATCGCCGCCGCAAACCCATGATCGGCTGCGTGTGCCGCGACTTCGGCTGCCAATATGGCCGCCGCCGTGCGTCCATGACGATTGCCAACGACAATCTGGCATGGCGAGGCTGCGCCAGAGCCGCGTGGCAGCGGGGGCATGCTGTGCAGATCAATCAGCAGCAATTCGCCGTGATCGCGCAGCATCTGATTGCGCGCCGACGCCAGTGCCTGGTGAAACGGCCGATGCGCCGCATCCAGCCGGCGCTCATAGTCCAGTTCGCTGATCGGGGCACGCCATAACGGGCCGCACCCGGGCAGGCGCGCGGGCACGGCCCCGAGCCCTGCTCTGGCCTTGCGCCCCGGCGGTGCGAAGCGCGGGCGCAGCGGAACGGCGACATCGGCGCCGTCCATATCGGCTTCGTGACGGTTGCAGTCGGCCACCGCGCGCAGCAAATTGGCCTTTACCACCCGTGCCCCTGCTTGCAGCATGGGTGCTGCGATCACATCGCACCACGGATCGGACAGGCGCTGCAGCTGGGAAACCGGCACCCGCGCCGCGCGTTCAACCCATTGTGGCAAATCGCGCCCCGCGTGCGGGATAGAGAGCAATACGGGCAGCTGTACGCCCGGCATTTGCCAAATCGAGACAGCTGCGCGCGGCTTCACCTATAGAATCGCCTTTCAGACCGGGTCGGCATCGCCATTTTGTTAAGCATGTGCCGCTATGCTACACAAGTCGCGCGTCGGAGGGTCGTCGCGTCCGAAAACACACAACGAGAGTAACCATGATCCGCATCCTGCTGGCCGAAGATGATGATGTGATGCGCGAGTATCTGGCCCGTGCGCTGGTCGCAGCGGGCTATCACGTCACCAGCGTCGATCGCGGAACGGCGGCGCTGCCGCTGGTCGAATCGGGTACATTCGACCTGTTGCTGTCGGACATTGTTATGCCCGAAATGGATGGAATCGAGCTGGCACAATATGCTGCCAAGGCCGCGCCGCAGATGCAGGTAATGTTCATCACCGGCTTTGCCGCCGTGTGTTTGCGGGCAGAGGAAAATGTCCCGCAGGCCAAATTGCTGTCCAAGCCCTTCCACCTAAAAGATCTGGTGCGCGAGGTCGACAGCCTGTTCGGGCACCAGTCGCAAACTGCGTAATTCTGGGGTTGCGTGAGGGCCTAAGTCGCACTAATGGCGCGCTACCCCGAATAACGTGTGGGCGTGTAGCTCAGTGGTAGAGCACTGTGTTGACATCGCAGGGGTCGCAAGTTCAATCCTTGCCACGCCCACCATTTCCTCAATCAAGCCAGCCCTTTTCCCACGTCCATGCGGGAGGCGTCACCGACGCCCGAGCCGCCGTCGACGTCGAGGATGGTGCCCGTGATATAGGCCGCAGCAGGCGAACAGAGGAAAACGGCCGCTTCGGCAATTTCGGCAATCTCGCCCCAACGTTTCATGGCGATGCGGGCATAATGTTTCTCGCGCGTACTCGCATCGGGAGCCAGCCGCGCCATGCCCTCGGTACCGGCAATCGGCCCCGGCGAAATGCCGGTCACCCGCACATCGGGCCCCCATTCGAGCGCAAGCACACGGATCAGCTGATTGATACCGGCTTTCGCGGCACAGGCATGGGCCTGCATCGCCATGGCGTTGACGGCCTGCCCCGCCGTAATGGCGATCAGCGACGCACCGGGGGTGTTGAGCAAATCGTGGCAGCCGCGAAAGACGTTGAAGGTGCCGTTGAGGTCGATATCGACCACGGTACGGAAGGCATTAGCCGACATCCCCAGCGACGGCGCAAGGAAATTGCCCGCCGCGCCCGATACAACAATGTCCATTGGCCCGAAGCGATCGACGACATTTTCCATCACACTGCGGATCGCGCCATAATCGCGCACGTCGCCCGACAGGCCGATGGCGCCATGGCCGATATGCGCAGCCGCACGCTGCGCCTTGTCCGGATCGCGCCCTGCGACCGCCACGCGCGCGCCCAGCTCAGCAAAGCGGCGTGCAATGCCCAGATTGATGCCGCTGGTGCCGCCAGCGACGAATGCGGTTTTGCCGACAAGCAAATTGTCGCGGAATGTGGTCATGCTTTCCTCTCCCCATGGCCAAGGCGCTTGACGTTCGCGTCAACTTGGCCTTTCACGCCCACAGCCAACGCAGCATAAAGTCTCCCGCCATGCAATCCGGACCCACCTCGCACTATTTCATCTCGCAGCGGCTGAAGCTGCATTATGCCGATTGGGGCAATCGCGATGCACCGCCGCTGCTGCTGGTCCACGGCGGGCGCGATCATTGCCGCAGCTGGGACTGGGTGGCCGAGGAACTTCGCGCCGACTGGCATGTTATTGCCCCTGATTTGCGCGGTCACGGCGACAGCGCCTGGTCGCCCGATGGCAATTACGGCATCGATGCGCTGGTCTATGATCTGGCGCAGCTGATCCACCAAATGGATGCCGCGCCGGTGACGATTGTGGCGCACTCGCTCGGCGGCAATGTGTGCGTGCGCTACGCCGGGCTATACCCCGAAAATGTGCGCAAGCTGGTGGCGATCGAAGGGCTCGGTCCTTCACCGAAGTCGCGTGCCGAGCGCGAGGCAGCCCCCTTTGCCGAGCGGTGGCGCAAGTGGATCGCCGACAAGCGCGTCGCCGCCGGGAGGCTGCCGAAGCGCTATGCCACGCTGGACGATGCGCTTGAACGGATGCAAAGCGAGAACAGCTATCTGACCGCCGAACAGGCGCGCCATCTGACCATTCACGGCGTGAACCGCAACGAGGATGGAACGTGGAGCTGGAAGTTCGACAACCACCTGAATGTCTGGCCGGTATTCGACCTGCCGGTGGCTGAAATCGAGGCCTTGTGGCGGGCGATTACCTGCCCGACATTGCTGCTGTATGGAGCGGACAGCTGGGCGTCGAACCCCGAGCATGACGGGCGGATGGCGCATTTTTCAACCGCGACGGTGAAGGAATATGAGCGAGCGGGGCACTGGTTGCATCATGACCAGTTTGACCGGTTCATGGCGGATTTGCGGGACTTTCTCTAACTTACCCGCTTAATTTGTTCTGCCAGCATCGCGAACATGGCATCAATGTGCGATCTTTCCAGGATCAGCGGCGGGGACAGCGCGATGATATCGCCCGTTGCACGAACGAGCAGGCCATTGTCGAAGCAGCCGTGGAAGAGATCCATCGCGCGCTTGGTTGGCGCACCCGGGCGCGGTTCGAATTCGATGCCGGCAACAAGGCCGATTGTCCGAACATCGATGACGTGCGGTAAACCCTTCAGGCTGTGCGCGGCCTCGGCCCAATAATCGCCCAGCTCAGCTGCGCGGGCGAAAAGGCCCTCTTTCGCGTAAAGGTCCAATGTCGCCAGCCCCGCTGCACTGGCGAGCGGATGGCCTGAGTAGGTATAACCGTGGAACAGCTCGATGCCGTCGGGCGCGTTGTTCACCACATCGTCATGAACCGTACGGCTGACCGCGACTGCACCCATAGGCACGGCGGCGTTGGTCAACCCCTTGGCCATGGTCAATATGTCGGGGGTGATGCCCCAGGTTTCGGCTGCGGTTGCGCCGCCGACACGGCCAAAGGCGGTGATGACTTCGTCGAAGATCAGCAGGATGCCGTGGCGCGTGCAGATGTCGCGCAGCCGCTGGAGATAACCGACCGGGGGTATCAATACGCCGGTCGATCCCGCCATCGGCTCGACGATGACAGCAGCGATGGTTTCGGCACCATGGAGCGTAACCAGCCGCTCAAGATCGTCGGCCAATTCAGACCCGTGCGCCGGAAAGCCACGCGAAAAGGCGTTGCGCGAAATGTCGTGGGTGTGCCGCAGATGGTCGACCCCGGGCAGACCCTGCCAGACACGGCGGTTGTTGACGATGCCGCCCACCGAAATACCGCCAAAGCCGGTGCCATGATAGCCGCGCTCGCGCCCGATCAGCCGTGTGCGTGTTCCCTGCCCGCGGGCGCGCTGGGCCGCGAGGGCAATCTTGAGCGCCGTGTCGACCGATTCCGACCCGCTGTTGGTGAAGAAGATGCGGTCGAGCCCTTTGGGCATGAGCGCCGCGAGGCGGCTGGAAAATTCGAACGCCAGCGGATGGCCGAGCTGGAAGGTCGGCCCGAAATCCATCGTTGCAGCGGTCTGGGCGATCGCAGCGGCAATTTCATCGCGGCAATGCCCTGCGTTCGAGCACCAAAGCCCGGCAGTGCCGTCGAGGATATCGCGGCCGTCGGCGCTCTTATAATATATGCCTTTGGCTGAAACGAGCTGGCGCGGCGCTGCTTTGTAACTGCGGTTCGCCGTGAAGGGCATCCAGAAAGCGGCCAGTGGGTCATTTTCGCGCAGCATCAGGGCCGTCCTTCCGTTTGTTACCTGAAACCTAGCCCAGCGCGACACAAAGCTGCAAGCACGCTTGCCAAATGCCGCATTTGGTGGTTGCTTGGCCGCGCACCCACCCCTCCCCCGCGCCTGTCCGGGGAAAGATGAGGATTTATGAGTATCAATCTGGCGAGCTGGATCGCCGAGAACAAAATCGAAGAAGTCGAATGCATCGTCCCCGACATCAATGGCGTCCAGCGCGGCAAGGTGCTGCCAGCCAACAAGTTTTTGTCGTCGGTACGTGACAAATCGCTGCGCATTCCGGGCAGCATTTTTATCTGCACCATCGACGGCCATTATCCCGAAGATATCGAGGACATCTGGGATAAGGACCCTGACAAAATCCTGATTGCAGATCCCGACACTATCTGCATCGCGCCGGGGTTCAAATCGCCGACCGCCTTTGTGATCGCCGACGCGTTTAATCGCGACGGCAGCGAAGTAGCGTTGGCACCGCGCGCCATATTGAAAAAGGTGCTGGGGCTTTACGCGAAAAAGGGCTGGAAACCGATTATCGCGCCCGAGGTGGAATTTTACCTCGTCAGCCAGAATGTCGACCCCGATTTCCCGCTGGTGCCGCCCACCGGCCAGTCGGGCCGCGCCGAAACCGCGAGCCAGCCCTATGGGCTGGAGGCGATGAACGAATATGAGGAAATCATCGATCATATCTATGACGATTGCGAGCTGATGGGGCTCGATATCGATACGATGATTCACGAAATGGGCGCGGCGCAGCTGGAGGTGAATTTCATTCACGGTGATCCGCTGCGGCTGGCCGATGAAGTGTTCCTGTTCAAGCGTGTGGTGCGCAGCGTGGCGCGCAGCCATGGCGTTTACGCCACCTTCATGGCCAATCCGATGGCGGGCCAGCCGGGTAGCGCGATGCACATCCACCAGTCGGTGGTCGACCTGGAAACGGGCAGAAACCTGTTCGCTGCGAGCAATGGGAAGGACAGCGCGCTGTTTCGCAGTCATGTCGCGGGCCTCGTTCGCCTGATGCCGCAAATCGCTCCGCTGTGGGCTCCCAATGTCAATAGTTTCCGCCGGATGCGCCCCGACAGCGCGGCGCCCATCAACGTGCACTGGGGCGTTGACAACCGGTCGTGCGGTTTCCGCGTGCCGGTGTCGGACCGCCACAACCGCCGCGTCGAAAACCGTCTGCCGGGTGCCGACAGCAACCCCTATCTCGCCATCGCTGCGTCGCTGGTTTGTGGCTATATCGGCATGGTCGAGCGCATGATACCGCCGAAAGAGATTGAAGGCAGCGCCTATAACCGCGCGCGCACCCTGCCGCGCACGCTGGAAGCCGCGCTGGACCGTTTTGCCGCGTGCAAGAAGGTCAAGACGCTGCTTGGCGAGGACTTCTTTGATATCTTCTTCGCAGTGAAGGACCAGGAACTGTACAATTACCAGTCAGTCGTTTCGAGCTGGGAGCGCGAACATCTTTTGATGCGGGTATGATCCACCATCTGCCCAACAGCAGCTATTACGCGGCGTCGGTGACGCCGTTTCCAGCGCAGCCGCAACTGCTCGAATCGATCCAAGCCGATGTTTGCGTTGTTGGCGGTGGCTTTACGGGGCTGGCCGCGGCATTGGCCTGCGCGGAAAAGGGTCTCGCCACCATATTGCTCGAAGGCGACCGCATCGCCAATGGCGCGTCGGGGCGAAACGGCGGCCAGATGATCCCTGGGCTGAATGTTTATGCCCATGAACTGGTTGGCCTGCTGGGGCGCGACAATGCCGCAGCACTATACCGGCTGGCTGCATCGGCCCGCGAGCGGGTGCATGCACGGATCGCCCAGCATAGCATCGATTGCGACCTGCGCCCCGGCCATGTCCATCTGGCGGCACGCAAGGGTGATATGGCGGAGTTCGAGCGCGAGGCCGAGTTTGCCGATGCGCTGCTGGGCCATGGCAGCGCGCAGGTGGTCGGTGCAGCGGATGTTGGCCAGCATGTTGCGGTCGAGGGCTATCATGGTGCGCTGCTGACACCGGGCGGCGGGCATATGCATCCGATGAAATATGCGCATGGTTTGGCGCGCGCGGCGCTGGCCGCCGGCGTGCGGATTTTCGAACAGAGCCGGGTCACGGGCATAGCCGATGGTGCGCTGTCACGGGTCACGACGGCACAGGGCGAGGTTACCGCAAAGCATGTGCTGCTGGCCTGCGATGCCGACATGGGCAGCGTCGATCCGGCAGCCGGCAAATATACCATGCCCGTGCTCAACTATATTATCGCCACCGAACCGCTGGCTGCGGAGCGCGCCGCCGCGCTGATCCCGAGCGGGGCAGCGGTGTCGGACAGCCGGTTCGTGCTCAACTATTTTCGCTTGTCGGCCGACAATCGCATGCTGTTCGCAGGCGGCGAGAAATACACCGCGAAACCGCCACGCAACATTGCAGCCTTTGTCCGCCCGTTCATGCTGAAACTGTTCCCTTCACTGGCCGATGCGGCGGTCGATTTTGCCTGGGGGGGCGCGGTGGGAATCACCGTCAACCGGTTGCCGCAGTTCGGGTGGCGCGGGAACAGGCTGTTTGCCCATGGCTATTCAGGGCAAGGCGTGCTCCTCGCGACCCTAGCCGGTGAACTGATGGCCGATGCCATTACGGGCAAGCCAGATGGTTTCGAGCAGTTTGCGGCCGTTGCGCACCTGCCCTTTCCCGGTGGCAGGCTGCTGCGCAGCCCCATCTATACCGCCGCGATGATGTATATGGCGCTGCGAGACCGGCTGTGATTGCGGCGGAACGCATTGCTGCATTAGCGGCACGCGAAAGCGGGCGCTTCGTCGCCGCCAATCCACGCGCGAGCGCGGCGGCGGCACGAGGCAACAACTGGTTCGGGCAAGTGCCGTTCCATTGGATGCTCGACTGGCCTTCGCCGGTTCCGCTGGTCGCGGCATCGGCGCAGGGGGCAACGCTGACCACCATTGACGGCCAGACGCTGAATGATTTTTGTCTGGGCGATACCGCCAGCATGTTTGGCCATTCGCCCCCTGCCCTCGCCGCCGCGATTGCCGCGCAGGGGACGCAGGGGCTGAGTTATATGCTGCCGACCGAGAGGTCGGACGCGGTTTCGGCGTTGCTGGCCGACACCTTTGGCCTGCCGCGCTGGCAGGTGACGACGACCGCAAGCGAGGCCAATCGCGCGGTCATCCGCTGGTGCCGGGGGATTACGGGACGACGCAAAGTCTTGCTGTTCAACGGCTGCTATCATGGCGCGGTCGACGATGCGTTTGTTGACCTGAAAAACGGCGAGCCAACCATGCGCGCCAGCCTGGTCGGGCAGGTGCACGACCTGCGCGGCACCAGCGTGGTGGTCGAGTTCAACGACGAAGATGCGCTCGAAGCCGCGCTGGCGGGCGGCGACATCGCCTGCGTGCTGGCCGAGCCGGTGATGACCAATGTCGGGATGGTACGCGACGTACCCGGCTTTTTGCACCGGCTGCGCGCGCTGTGTGATGCGACCGGGACGCTGCTGGTGTTCGACGAAACCCACACCATCTCGTCTGGCTTTGGCGGGCATAGCAACACCCATGGCCCGATGCCCGACATCATGGTGATCGGCAAATCAATTGGCGGCGGGGTGCCGACGGCGGTCTATGGCTTTACCGAAGCCGTCGCTGAACGCATGGCGGCGCTGAATGCGGCGCGGCCCGCCGGGCATAGCGGGATCGGTACCACCTTGTCGGCCAATGCGCTGGCTGTCAGCGCGATGCAGGCGATGCTCTCGGACGTCATAACGCGCGAAAATTATGCGGTGATGCTGGCGGGGGCCAAGCGACTGGTGGCAGGGTTGGCGGCTGTTATCGTGCGGCGCCAGCTGGGCTGGCACATGACGCAGGTTGGCGCGCGGGTCGAGTTGCTGTGTTCACCGGTGCCCCCGCGCAATGGCGGCGAAGCCAAGGCGGCGATGCAGCCGGCGCTTGAGGCACTGATCCACCTTTATCTGACCAATCGCGGCAGTTTGCTCGCACCCTTTCACAATATGATGCTTGTCAGCCCTGTCACCAGCGACAAGCAGATTGACCAATTGGTCGCGTCGGTCGATGCATTGGCGGTTGAATTGCTGGAGTAAGATTATGCCGCGTGCCCGTTCATCGGCCACCATCGCCGGGGTGGAAGAAGCCAAGGCCTTTTTCGCCGCCAACCCCGATATTGATTCTATTGAAATGATATACACCGATCTGGGCGGGGTGCCGCGCGGCAAGCGGCTGCGCCAGCACGAAGTTATTGCCGTTTATGAAAGCGGGCGGATGTTTCCGGGATCGATCACCGTGGTCGATATTCGCGGGCAGGATACGGTCGAAACGGGGCTGGTGTGGGAGGATGGCGACGCGGACCGGTCGATGAAGCCGATCCCTGGCACGCTGGTGAAGACCCCATGGGGCGGCGACAATGCCGCGCAATTTCTGGTCGATTTCTATGAGCTGGACGGCACCCCGCACGACCTGGACCCGCGCCATGTGCTGGGGCGGGTGATCGACCGCTTTGTCGATGACGGGCTTACCCCCGTGCTGGCGGTCGAGCTGGAATTTTACCTGCTCAGCCCGCGCCGCACGCGTGACGGCGGCTATCGCCCCGCTCGTCACGAGGGCGGTCGCACGCCCACCGGAGTGGAAGTCTATGGCCTGCGCGAGCTCGATGATTTCCGACCCTTTTTCGACGAACTTTACGCCGCGTGCGACGTGCAGGGGTTGCCGCTGGAAAGTGCGATATCCGAATTCGCGCCGGGGCAGTTTGAACTGACGCTGCGGCACAAGCCCGATGTGCTGCGCGCGGTCGACGACGGCATCATGTACAAGCGGCTGGTGAAGGCGGTTGCGCAACGGCATGGCATGGAAGCGACCTTCATGGCCAAACCCTTTGCCGAGCAGGCGGGGTCTGGCATGCACATTCATGTGTCGGTCAACGATGGCAACGGCCGCAACATCTTTGCCAGCGATGCGCCCGAGGGCACCGAAGCGCTGCGTTACGCCATCGGCGGGATGATCGGCAGCATCGGCGATGCCTTTGCGCTGTTTGCCCCGCATGCCAACAGTTTCCGCCGTTTCCGCGCCAACAGCTATGCGCCGGTTGCGCCGACCTGGGGTGTCAACAACCGCACCGTATCATTCCGCATTCCGGCAGGGCCGCCAGCGAGCCGCCATGTCGAGCACCGCGCCTGCGGGGCCGATGCCAACCCCTATCTGGCCGTCGCGGCAATTTTGGCGGGGATGCACCACGGGATGAAGAACCGGATTGATCCCGGGCCGCCGATAACCGGCAATGGCTATGACCGTGACGCATTGGGCGACGACAAACCACCGTCAAACTGGTTTGCGGCGGTGGACCGCTTTCACGGCTCGGCGTTGATGCGCGATTATCTGGGCGAGCGCTTCGTTGACATGTTCACGATCGTCAAGCGCGTTGAACAGGATAATTACTTCGCGCAAGTCCCTCCCATCGATTATGAATGGTATTTGCGGAACGCCTGAACGAAAATTACGCATTTACCGCTTTGCAAAGCGACAAATTTGCGACAGCATCGCTGCACTGCACAAAGGGGAGTCGTCACGCCATGGACATCAATGAATTTCTGAAAGCCGGTCGCGGTCGTCGTTCGCTGCTGAAAGGCATGGGCGTTGCCGCCGTGGGTATCAGCTTTGGCGGGCTCGCTGGATGCACGACCGAGGAAAGCGCCAAGGTGTCGACTGGCGAGCCGGGCGAGCTCAACTTCTACAACTGGGCGACCTATATCGGCGAAACCACCTTCGACGATTTCAAGGAAGCGAGCGGCATCACGGTCAGCATGACCGAATTTGCCAGCAACGATGAATTGTTTGCCAAGTTCAAGGCGGGCAACCCCGGTTTCGACGTGATTGTGCCGTCGAACGACTTTGTCGAACGGATGATTGCCGCCGACATGCTGATGGAGCTCGACCAGGGCCTGATCCCGAACAAGAAGAATATCGATGGCGCCTATATCGACGTGGAATTTGACCCCCAGCGCAAATATTCGATGCCCTATACCTGGCTGACGCTGGGCATTGGGTATCGCAAATCCAAGGTGCCGACACCGCCCGACAGCTGGAAGGTGCTGTTCGACAGCGACCAATATAAAGGTCGCATCGCCGTGCTGTCCGAAGCGGGCGACATGTTCCGCCTCTATGGCAAATATATGGGCAAGTCGGTCAATGCGCTGACCCCCGCCGACCTCGCCACCATCGAAAAAATGATGGTCAAGCAGAAGCCCAATATCCAGAAATTCCATGAGGATGATGGACAGGACCTGCTCGCCAAGGGCGAGGTTGATCTGGTGCTGGAATATAACGGCGATATTGCCCAGCTGATGGCTGAAGATGATGATGTCGGCTTCGTCATTCCCAAGGAAGGCAGCCAGTTGAACAGCGACTGCCTGTGCATTCCCAAGGGTGCGAAGCACCCCAAGAATGCACATGCCTTCATCAACTATCTGCTCGATGCCGAGGCAGGGAAGAAGATTTCGGAGACCATCCTGTATCCCACGCCCAACGCCGCCGCCAAAGCGCTGATGCCGGCCGAGTATAAAAACAACCCGGTCATTTTCCCGCCCGCCGACGTGCTCGCCAAATGCGAATATGCCAAGTTCAATGAGACCCTGCAGCCGCTGTATGAAGAGGCGTTTACCCGCGTCCGTGCGGCATAAGCCGTAAGCGGCGGCGATGGCCGAGCAGGATTGGAAGACGAGCAGAGGCGCATTTGCAGCGGTGTCGGTGCCGACAGTGCTGTGGGTGGTCTTGTTCTTTCTGGTCCCGATGGGCATTGTGTGGATGTACAGTTTCGGCCGCAACGCCGGACTGAACGAGATTGAGTTTGTCGGCACGCTCGACAATTACAAGCGCGCGACCGAGTGGCTCTATATCACCATCTTTGCCAAGAGTTTCGCCGTTGCGGCGCTGGTGACGTTGATCTGTTTGATCATCGGTTTTCCAGTGGCGATGGCGATTACGTTCGCGTCGGAAAAATGGCGACCCTGGCTGCTGCTGGGTATCATGCTGCCCTTCTGGACCAACCTTCTCATCCGCACCTATGCGCTGATGATGCTGCTGGGGACGCAGGGCTTCGCCAACAAGTCGCTGGAGGCGCTGTGGGGCGGCGCGAACTGGCTGCAGACGTTGGTCGGGATGCAGCCCTTGCCGACATGGGAGCCGCTGCCGCTGCTCTATAACAATTTCGCGGTGGTGTTCGGGCTGGTCTATGTCCACCTGCCCTTCATGGTGCTGCCGCTCTATGCCGCACTCGACCGGCTTGACCGTAGCCTGATTGAAGCAAGCCTGGATCTGGGTGCAGGGCATTTTCGCACGATCATGCGCATCGTCGTTCCATTGGCTGCGCCGGGAATTATCGCGGGCGTGATGATCACGCTGATACCGGCGCTGGGGGCATATCTGACGCCTGATTTGATGGGGGGCACCGACAGCCAGATGATTGCCAATGTCATCGAGCGCCAGTTCAAGCGTGCCAATGACTGGCCATTTGGCGCGGCGCTCTCCTTCCTGCTGATTTACGTGATGTTCGCGCTCATCGCTTTGCAGGCACTGCGGCGCAAGCCGGCAGAGGCACGCTGATGGCGCTGTTTGCCCGCACCCCGCGCGCGCCGCTGGAATATAGTCGCACTTTATGGATGCGGCTGTGGGTCGGGTCGGTGCTGTTCTTCCTTTATGCGCCGCTGCTGATCCTGATGATTTTCAGCTTCAACGACAGCAAGCGCAATGTCGTGTGGCGCGGCTTTACGACCAAATATTATGAAAAGGCGTTGGCCAATGACTCGCTGATCGAGGCGATGGTCAATTCGCTGACCATTGCAGCGCTGGCGACCTTGTTCAGTCTGGTACTGGGGGCCGTTGCCGCAGTCATGTTGTGGCGGTTCCGTTTCCCGCTGAAGGGCGCGGTTGACGGGGTGATTTCGCTGCCGATTATCGTTCCCGAAATATGTCTGGGCGTCGCGTTCCTGATGTTCTTTGCGGCCATCGAATGGCCCAACAATCTGGTG
The DNA here is from genome assembly GCA_964401155.1 of uncultured Sphingopyxis sp. GTDB lineage: Bacteria > Pseudomonadota > Alphaproteobacteria > Sphingomonadales > Sphingomonadaceae > Sphingopyxis. Next base: position 50,759 of record CAYNXF010000006.1, on the reverse strand, counting down.
TGGCCGCTCAATCTGGGGGCAATCACCATTGCGCATATCACCTTTTGCTTCCCGTTCGTGACGATGGTGGTGCGATCGCGCCTTGCCAGTTTCAACCGTGAGCTGGAGGAGGCGGCGAAGGATCTGGGGGCGAGCGAATGGGCGGTATTCCGCGACGTGCTAGTCCCGCACATGAAGCCCGGGCTGGTCGCAGGCGCGCTGCTGGCGTTTACGCTCAGCCTCGACGATTTCGTCATCACCTATTTCACCAGCGGGCCCGACACGGTGACATTCCCGGTCAAAGTTTATTCGATGGTGCGTTTCGCACTGACCCCTGAAGTCAACGCGGCGTCGACCATCCTTATCATCCTGACTATCGCGCTGACTGCGCTTGCGCTGAAGGTGCAGGGCGTCAAGGCCATCGCCGGAAGCCATTCATGACCGACAAAGCCCCCATCATCGAAATCCGCGGTGTCACCAAACGCTTTGGCAAGGTGGCGGCAGTAGACAATGTCAGCCTGGACATTCGCGGCGGCGAATTTTTCGTGCTGCTGGGCCCGTCGGGGTGCGGCAAGACGACGCTGCTGCGGATGATTGCGGGGTTCGAGGTGCCGACGTCGGGCCAAATCATCATCGACGGGCAGGATATGGCCGGGATCCCGCCCAACAAGCGGCCGGTGAACATGGTGTTTCAAAGCTATGCTGTCTTCCCGCACATGAGCGTGGCGGACAATGTGGGGTACGGCCTGAAGATCGCTGGTGTAGGCCGTTCCGAACGTGACGAGCGGGTGCGCGAGGCGCTAGGCCTCGTCAAACTGGACGGGTTCGAAGAGCGGCGGCCCGACCAGATGTCGGGTGGGCAGCGCCAGCGCGTCGCGCTGGCGCGCAGTCTGGTGATGCGGCCCAAAGTGCTGCTGCTCGACGAACCGCTGTCGGCGCTCGACGCCAAGCTGCGCGCGCAGATGCAGTTCGAGCTTGCGGATTTGCAGGATCAGGTCGGTATCACCTTTGTCACCGTGACGCATGACCAGGACGAGGCGCTGTCGATGGCGAGCCGTATCGCGGTGATCAACAAGGGCGAAGTGGCACAATTGGCGACGCCATCGGACCTGTATGAATTTCCCGCCAACCGCTTCGTCGCTGACTTTGTGGGATCGGTGAACATCTTTGAAGGCAAGCTGATCCTTGACGAGCCCGACAAGGCAGCCGTCGATTGCCCCGGGCTGGGCAAGGTCTACCTCAATCACGGCGTGACCGGCCCGCACGGCGCCGATGTGTGGGTCGCGCTGCGGCCCGAAAAAATGTATCTGCACGTGCCCGGCGAAGGCCGGGCGGTCCGCGCGGCGGCGCAGGATGCCCCCGAAGGCTATAATTTCGCGCGCGGGGTGATCAAGGGGATGAGCTATTTGGGCGACATCACGCTGTTCGAGATCAAGCTGGACAGCGGCGCGATGATCCGCGCCTCGCGCCCCAATCTTTCACGCCATGACCAAGAGGATTTCACCTGGGATGATCGGGTGAGCATGCACTGGCGGGCGGATAGTCCGGTGGTGTTGCTCGGTTAATGCGCCGCTTTTTTGCCGGGCACCAGATGTAGCACCGCCACGATTAGCCCACCGAGCAGCAGGCCAAACACGCCCGACCCCGCAGCGTTGATGAGCCATTCCCAAAAGCCCGCGCCCGGCAGTCCGCCCGCGACCGCATGCGCAAAATCGTGCAGCCTATGGCCCAGTCCGCCGATGTGAAATTCATCAAGGCCGTGGAGCACGATCTGGCCGCCGACCCACAGCATTGCCGCCGTGCCGATCAGCGCCAGCGCGGCCAATAGCTTCGGCATGAAGGTGACGAGCGCGCGCCCAATGGCGCGGCGCGCGTTATGGCCCTCTTTGGCCATGTGCAGTCCGATATCGTCCATCTTCACAATCAGCCCGACGACGCCATAGACAATGACGGTGATGGCGACCGCGATGACCGCGAGCGTGGCAGCACGGGTCCACAGATCGCTGTCCATCACTTCATACAGCGCGATGACCATAATTTCGGCCGACAGGATAAAGTCGGTGCGGATTGCGCCGGTGACCATCTTTTCCTCATGGTCCTTGTCCATCACCGCCGCCGCGTCTTCAGCCAGACTGTGTTTGTCGGCCGTCCAGGCGTGCCAGACCTTTTCGGCGCCCTCAAAGCAGAGATACGCGCCGCCGAGCATCAGAATGGGCGTAATCGCCCATTTGGCGAACACCGAGAGCAGCAACGCGACCGGCAGGATGAACACCAATTTGTTCTTGAGCGAGCCGCGCGCGATGCGCCAGATGATCGGCAATTCGCGGTCAGGAGTGAAACCGGTAACATAGCGCGGCGTGACGGCGGCATCATCCACAACCACCCCAGCCGCCTTCACCCCGGCTTTGGTTGCGGCGGCACCAATATCATCGATGCTGGCGGCGGCGACCTTGGCAATTGTCGCGACATCGTCGAGCAGGGTGAACAGGCCGGATGGCATGGGCGAGAATCTCCAATTGCTTCTTCCTCGTCATGCTGAACTTGTTTCAGCATAACAAGCGATGATGGCCTGTTGTCCCGAAACAAGTTCGGGACGACGAGACATAGTCAGGAGGTTACAAAGCCCGCAATTTCGGCTCCGCCGCATCCAGCGCACCGCGAATGATCCGCACCATATCGTCGATCTGCGCCGTGGTGATGACCAGCGGCGGGCACATGACGATGCTGTCGCGGATACCGCGCACCATCAAGCCGCCGGCAATGCACAGGTCGCGCACCATGGGGCCGGCCGTGCCTTCCTTGCCGCCGAAGCGCGCGCCGCTGGCCTTGTCGGCAACGATCTCGACCGCACCAAGCAGGCCGATCGAGCGGGCCTCGCCAACCAGCGGATGATCGTTAAGGGTTGCTAGCGCCCCGGCCAAATAGGGCCCGGTCTCATTGCGCACGCGGTCGACCAGATGTTCGCGTTCCAAAATCTCGATATTGCGCAGCGCCACCGCCGAGGCCACCGGATGGCCTGAATAGGTATAGCCGTGGACAAAGTCACCGCCCGTTTTCATCACCTTGATGATATCGGCGCTGACCGCAACGGCCGATATAGGCAGATAACCTGACGACAGCCCCTTCGCCATGGCGATGATGTCGGGCTGGACGCCCATGGTTTCGTGGCCCCACATATTGCCAGTGCGGCCAAATCCGCAAATCACTTCGTCGCACACCAGCAAGATGCCATATTTGCGGCAGATGGCTTCGACTTGCGGCCAGTAGTTGGCGGGTGGGATGATCACGCCGCCGGCGCCCTGCACAGGTTCGCCGATGAAGGCCGCGACATTTTCGGGGCCGACTTCGATGATTTTCGCCTCAATTGCCTCGGCGCAGGCCGTGCCAAAGGCCTCGGGCGACATGTCGCGGCCTTCGTTATACCAATAGGGCTGGCGGACATGCTCGATACCCGCGAGCGGCAGCACGCCAGGCGCGGGGAAACCCTGCCCGTGCATCGCCTTCATCCCGCCCATGCTGACCCCGGCGACAGTGGAGCCATGATAGGCGTTGTGGCGGCTGATGAAGATGGTGCGGCTCGCCTCGCCCTTCACCTGCCAATAATGGCGGACGAGACGCAGGATCGTGTCGTTGGCCTCGCTGCCCGAACTGTTGAAAAACACATGCGGCAGGCGACCGCCGGTCAGGCTGGCAATCTTGTCCGCCAGCATCACGGCCGGCGGGTTCGCGGTCTTAAAGAAGCTGTTGTAATAGGGCAGTTCGAGCATCTGCTCTTTGGCGACATCGGCAAGCTCGGTGCGACCGTAGCCGACATTGACGCACCACAGCCCGGCCATGCCGTCGAGAATGCGGTTGCCGTCACCGTCGTGGATATAGCATCCCTCGGCGTGGGTGATGATCCGGCTGCCGCCCAGATCCTCAATCTCTTGCCAGTCGGCTTGCGCAGGCAGGTGGTGGGCGATGTCGAGGCGCTTGAGTTCGGCGATATCATAATTGCGGGGCATGGTGGGGACTCCTGAACGATTGGGTCGCCCCTGCGAAGGCAGGGGCCGGTCGCGGCCTGTCCGCAATGGCGCGGGGGGCAAGCATCTAGCGGCCCCTGCCTTCGCAGGGGCGACGGAACGTCAGGGCGAAAACCCAATCCGCGCCTGGTAGCGGTTATAGCGGGTGATGCAGCGGTTCATGCTTCCCCCCTTAGCGCTTTTCCCAGCAGGCGAAAATAGGTCTGACTGTCGGGGTCTTTTTCGGTGCCCCATTCGGGATGCCATTGCACCGCCAGCAAAGGAGCGCCATTGGGCCGCGCGCTATAGGCTTCGACCAGACCATCAGGCGCGCGGGCTTCGACAGTCAGACCGTCGGCGAGCCGCCCGATACCCTGATAATGGACCGAATTCACATCGAGCGCCGGTTTGGCATAGGCCGCCGCGAGCATCCCGCCATGCTCCAATTGGACCGGGTGGCGATGGTCGAACATCGCGTCGAAGCTGACGCCGTCGGGGGCGTGATGATGGATCAGTTCATTGCTCGCACTGGTATCGCGGCGCAGCGTGCCGCCTAGTGCCACATTGATTTCCTGAAAACCGCGGCAGATGCCGAATACGGGTTTGGCGGCATCAATCATCCGGTCCACCAGCCCCAGCGCAATTTCGTCGCGGTCGGGGTCGAACGGCCCCTCCCCCTCTACCGCCTCGCCATAGCGCCCAGGCGCAACGTTGGAGGGCGTGCCAGTGAGCAAAATGCCATCAAGGCGAGGGGCCACTTCGCCCGCAGTCATCAGATCAGGCAGTGATGGCACGATTAGCGCTGCTACATCGGCATAACGCATGGCGCTGACAATATAGCGGTTCATTACCGCTTGCGCGATTTCTGTCCCGACGGTGCGGTTGCAAGCGATAATGCCAAGGACAGGACGCGCGTTCATAGCCCCTTGTTTCGGAAGGCTAGGCCGAGGTCAAGCGCGGCACCATTGCACCGCCGGCAAAAAATTGCCGTCATCCAAAACTGGCCGGCGCGACGTATCTGCTTCATAAACATCTTGGGAGATTGCCATGTACGTTCGAATCATTGCGCTATTTGCCACCCTTGTGGCCGGGCCGAATGCCCTGGCCACCGACGAAGCAGGTTTAGACGTCGCCGCCGCACGCGCCGCGATGGCCGGCCAATGGTCGGGCAAGCTCGAATATCTAGACTATGGTGCGGGCCGCTGGTTCGGCATTCCAGTAACCGTCCGCATCGAAGATCAGGGCGACGGAGTCACCACGATCCGCAAGGCCGATTTCGACGACGGCCCGTCGGTCGGCAATGTGCGCATCACGTCAGTCGAGCTGTTCGATCCCGCACAATCCACCGTAACCGCGGCCAGCTTTCGCAAGGGGCGTTCCGTTGACCTGATGATTTACCGGCTGCGCATCGACGCGCGCTCGCGCGATGCACGCAACTGGACGGTGGTTGAAGAGGCGCAGGGGCAAGATGACAACCGCCCGGCAATCATCCGCCTGACGACAACCCGCACCGGCGATGGGTTAGTAACGCTGAAAGAGGTGGATTTTCAGGACGATGACAAAGCCGAATGGCTGACCCGCAATCGCACCACCCTGAACCGCACCGCCGATTAGCTCTGCGCGCTCGCAGCGTCCTTTTGTGCAAAGGCCGCCGCCGCGCCGAACAAGCCGGGCTGCGCGAGCGTGATCAGCTTGACCGGGATGGCGCTCATATAGCCTTCGAACCGCCCCTTGGCGCGGAAGCGTTCGGGGAAGCCCGAGCGGACGAGCGTGTCGCGGATGCGCTGGCCCAGCCCGCCTGCAATCACCACGCCCGACGCACCCTGTGCCAGCGCGATATCCCCTGCGACGCTGCCCAGCGACAGGCAGAAACGGTCGGCGGCGGCTGCGGCCAGGCTATCCTCTCCGCTCATCGCCAGTTTCCAGATGGTGCGATCGTCGAGCGGCGCAATCGCCCTGTTCTCAATCCCTGCTAGCGCCTCGTAAATGTCGACGATGCCCGGACCCGAGACAATGCGTTCGACCGAGACGCGGCGGTGACGCTTGCGTAAGCGCGCGAGGATGGCGTCTTCGATACTGTCGAGCGGCGCAAAGTCGATATGCCCGCCCTCGGTCGCTTGCACGCGGTAGGTATTTTCATCGCGCCAGACATGCGCGACGCCCAGCCCGGTCCCCGGACCGATGACGCTGATTGTTCCCTCTGCGGGCAGATCCTGTTCTGGTCCGCACAGATGGTCGAACGCGCTGGCATCGGCGGCGGCGACGGCGTGGCCGACCGCTTCAAAATCGTTGATCAACAGATGGTCATCGACGTTCAGCTTTTCGCCGATCAGCGCGGGGCGGATAATCCAGGGATTGTTGGTGAAGCGGATGACCTCACCCTTTGCAGGTCCTGCGATCGCGATGGCGGTAGCACGCGGCAAATCGGTGCCGGTGATCCGACCAAAGTCCTCCCACGCCGTCTGGAAACTGGCGTGGTCGGCGGTTTGCAGCGTGACCGCTTCGCCGAGCGCCATCACTTTACCGCCTGCCACTACGGCGAGCGCGAAGCGGGCGTGCGTGCCACCGATATCGACTGCAACCAATTTCTGCGGCGTGGCCATGCTTTTTCCCTCTCCCACGCTCAGCGGTGCCGCAACGCGCGCACGAAAACAAGCCGCATACGACTGCAAAGCTATGGGGCAAGGGGAAATGGCGCACCCGGAACGATTCGAACGTCCGACCCCCAGATTCGTAGTCTGGTGCTCTATCCAGCTGAGCTACGGGTGCGTGGAGGAGCGCCAATAGGGCGAAGGCCCATGGGGCGCAACCCCCTATTTCTTCGATTTGAGCGCCGCCTGCGCCGCAGCCAATCGCGCGATAGGGACGCGATATGGTGAGGCACTGACATAGTCGAGGCCGACGCTCTCGCAGAAGAAGATGGACGGCGCGTCGCCGCCATGTTCGCCGCAAATGCCGAGTTTCAGGCCATCGCGCGTCGCCCTGCCCCGTTCGGCGGCGAGCTCGATCAGCTGCCCCACGCCCGCCGTGTCGATGCTCACAAAGGGGTCGGCCAGAAAAATACCCTTGTCGACATAGTGGGTCAGGAAGCGGCCCGCGTCGTCGCGGCTGATGCCGATAGTCGTCTGGGTAAGGTCGTTGGTGCCGAAACTGAAAAATTCGGCACTTTCGGCAATTTCGCCGGCCATCAGCGCCGCGCGCGGCAGCTCGATCATCGTGCCGACCAGATAGTCGATGCGCACGCCGCGTTCGGCGAACACCGCCTCGGCGGTGCGGTCGATGACGGCCTTCATCAGGTCGAGTTCGCGCTTGGTGGCGACGAGCGGCACCATCACTTCGGGGATGGGCGCTGCGCCGCTCGCCGCCGCAACGTCCAGCGCGGCTTCGAAAATCGCGCGCGCCTGCATCTCGTAAATCTCTGGATAGGTGACACCCAAGCGGCATCCGCGATGGCCCAGCATCGGGTTAAACTCGTGCAGCTCGTTGGCGCGCGCCTTCAATTTTTCGATGCCCACCCCGGCGGCCTCGGCCACTTCGGCAAATTCCTCCTCGCGCGTCGGCAGGAATTCATGCAGCGGCGGGTCGAGCAGGCGGATGGTAACGGGCAGCCCCGCCATAACCTCGAAAATTCCCGCGAAATCGCTGCGCTGTTCGGGGAGCAGCTTCGCCAGCGCCTTGCGCCGTCCGGCTTCATCGTCGGCGAGGATCATCTGGCGCACCGCGGTGATGCGGCTGGCGTCAAAGAACATATGTTCGGTGCGGCAGAGGCCGATCCCCTCAGCCCCGAAATCGCGCGCGACCTGGGCATCGTGGGGGGTTTCGGCGTTGGCGCGCACCTTCATGCGGCGGCCCTTGTCAGCCCATACCATCAGTGTGCCAAAGTCGCCGACCAGTTCGGGTTGCAGCGTTTTGACCTCACCGGCCATCACTTCGCCGGTTGAGCCGTCGAGCGTGATAATCTGGCCTTCGTGAAATTCGCGCCCGCCCACGCGCAGGATGCGTGCGGCGCTGTCGATGCTGAGCCCGCCCGCGCCCGACACGCAGGGCCGCCCCATGCCGCGCGCCACCACGGCGGCGTGGCTGGTCATCCCGCCGCGCGCGGTCAGGATGCCGCGCGCCGCGTGCATGCCGTGAATGTCCTCAGGCGAGGTTTCGACGCGCACCAAAATGACCGCCTCGCCCATTTCGGCGGCGTGTTCGGCGCTATCGGCGGTGAACATGATCTTGCCCGACGCCGCACCCGGGCTGGCGGGGAGCCCTTTGGTCAGCACATCGCGCGGCGCGTCGGGGTCGAGCGTCGGGTGGAGCAATTGGTCGAGCGCGCCAGGGTCAACCCGCAGCACCGCTTCGTCCTCGGTTATCAGCCCCTCGGCGGCCATATCGACCGCAATTTTCAGCGCGGCCTTGGCCGTGCGCTTGCCGCTGCGCGTTTGCAGCATCCACAATTTGCCGCGCTCGACGGTGAATTCGATGTCCTGCATGTCGCGGTAATGGCGTTCCAGCGTGTCGAACACCTGCGCCAATTCAGCAAAGGTTTCGGGCATCGCTTCTTCCATGCTCAGCGGCTTGGCATTGGCCGCCTCGCGCGCGGCTTTGGTCAGATATTGCGGGGTGCGGATGCCCGCGACGACATCCTCGCCTTGGGCATTGATCAGCCATTCGCCATAATAGGCGTGCGCGCCAGTCGCAGGGTCGCGGGTAAAGGCGACGCCCGTCGCCGAGGTCTCGCCCATATTGCCGAACACCATCGCCTGTACATTCACTGCGGTGCCCCATTCGGCGGGGATGGCGTTGAGGCGGCGATAGACCTTGGCGCGCTCGCTTTCCCAGCTGGTGAACACCGCGCCGATCGCGCCCCACAGTTGGTCGCGCGGGTCCTGCGGGAACGGCGCACCCGATTGGGCTTCGACGAGCTCCTTATATTCGGCGACCAGCGCTTTGAGGTCTTCGGCCTCAAGTTCGGTGTCGAGGAAATAGCCGCGATCTTCCTTGGCGATTTCCAGCGCTTCTTCAAACGCCGCATGGTCGAGGCCCATGACGACATCGGCATACATCTGAATGAAGCGGCGATAGCTGTCCCACGCGAAGCGCGCGTCGCCCGAGGTGGCGGCGAGCCCCTCAACCGTCGTATCGTTGAGGCCGAGGTTGAGCACCGTGTCCATCATCCCCGGCATCGACACGCGCGCGCCCGAGCGCACCGAGACGAGCAGCGGATCGGCGGGGTTACCAAAGATTTTGCCGGTGATCCCCTCGATATGCGCGATGCCGGAGTCGACTTCGGCGGCCAGCGTGGCTGGGAAAGCTTGTCCGTTCGCGTAATAGGCCGTGCAAACTTCGGTGGTGATGGTGAAACCCGGCGGCACCGGCAGGCCGATGCTGGCCATTTCGGCAAGGTTCGAGCCCTTGCCGCCGAGCAGTTCCTTGGACCGCTCTTTGGTGGTGGCCGCGCCGCCGAACAGGTGAACCTGGTTCATCATCATCCCTCAATCTTGGAAAAATCGGCGACACTGTGCACGGCATCGCGGAACCGCGCGAGCAGACCAAGGCGAAACGCACGAACTTGCTGATTGGGGTCATTCACCATCACGCCGGCGAAAAAAGCATCGATCGGCGCGCGGAGCGAGGCAAGCGCGGCCATGGCGTCCGTGAAGCGTTCTTCGGCGACGGCAGCGGCAGCGGCGGGTTCGGCGGTGTCGAGGGCGGTTTGGAGGGCTGTGTCGTGCGCCGTGAGGTTCCCCTCCCGCTCGCGGGAGGGGTTAGGGGTGGGTGAGTCCGATGCAGTCACAGGCCCACCCCCAGCCCCTCCCGCAAGCGGGAGGGGAGCATCAGCCCCCGCCTGCTTCAGCAAATTCGCCGCGCGCTTATATGCGGCCAGCAAATCCGCCCCATCGGCGGTGTCCATAAACGCCTGCAAAGCCTTCACGCGCGCGAGCAGGCGGACGAGATCGCCCTCGCCCCCCGTGCTAAAGATAGAAGTAATGATGTCGTGCCTCACACCATGCTCGCGCTGTTGAACTGAGAGCCGATCACCAATGAAAGGCGTAACCTCGCGTAGCTTCATGGCGGCAAAGTCAAATGTAGCCTTTTCGACCTCCGCGTCAGAACTGAGACGATCCTCTAAGGCGCTGACAATCTGAGTTGCCTCGAAGATAATCGGCTTGTCGGTTGGTTGGCTGACCCGATCAATAAAGCTCTGCATTTGATAGGCTTGCAGCACATCAATCTGCCTTGCCTTGCTGACGAGCCGATTCCACCAGAATTTTCCGTGTATCTGGAGCGCGAAGCCAATTGTGTTTTGAAGGTCGAACCTGAGGTTGTTCTCGAGCACTAGCCTGATGATACCCAAGGCCGCACGACGGAGTGCAAAGGGGTCTTTAGAACCGGTCGGCTTTTCGTTGATACCGAAGAAGCCGGTCAACGTATCCAGCTTATCCGCCAGCGACACCGCCACCGTCACCGGCGCGGTGGGCAACTCATCGCCCTGCCCGACCGGCTTGTAATGGTCGCGAATCGCGGCGGCGACTTGGGGGTCGAGGCCTTCGCGCTGCGCGTAATAGCCGCCCATGATGCCCTGCAATTCGGGGAATTCACCCACCATTTCGGTGACGAGGTCGGCCTTGCACAGGCGCGCGGCTTGTTCGGCAAGGTTGGCAAGGTCGCTGCTCCCCGGCGAAAGCCGGGGTCCAGAGCTTGACTGCGCCGACGGTAGGTCATGATCGCCCTGGGCCACGGCTTTCGACGGGGAACGATCCGTGACAATCCCCTCTTCGCAGAGCCACCGCGCCAGTTTCGCCACGCGCTCGACCTTGTCGGCCACCGTGCCCAGCTTTTCGTGGAACACGATGTTGCCCAGCTTCTGCGCATGCTGCGCCAGCGTTTTCTTCTGGTCCTGTTCCCAGAAAAAGCGCGCGTCGCTCAATCGCGCCGCCAGCACCTTGCGGTTGCCGTCGACAATGGCGGCGCCGCCGTGGCTGGGGGTAATGTTGGCGGTGCAGATGAAGGCGTTGGCGAGTTTGCCTTGCGCATCCTCGCACACGAAATATTTCTGGTTCACCCGCGCGGTCAGCTGGATGACTTCGGGCGGCACTTCCAGAAACGCCTCGTCAAAGCGCCCGAGCAGCGGCACCGGCCATTCGGTCAGGCCCGCATTCTCCACGACCAGCGCTTCATCCTCCACCAGCACGAGGCCCGCGTCCGCCGCCGCTTTGGCCGCGCCGTCGCGGATGCGCGCGCAGCGTTCGGAGAAATGGACGATGACATGCGCGGCGCGCAGCGCTTCGACATAGGCACCAGCGTTGGCGACGGACACCGGTCCCGACGACAGGAAGCGGTGGCCCATTGTCGTGCGCCGGCTGGCTATTCCGTCAATTTCGCAAGCCACAACATCTTCGCCGAGCAGCGCGACGATGCCCTGGAGCGGACGGACCCAGCGCAAGCTTTCGGTGCTGATTGAGGCCGCCCCCCAGCGCATCGATTTGGGCCAGGGAAAGGCGCGGGTGATGGCGGGGATGGCTTCGGCGAGCACATCAGCGGTGGGCCGGCCCGGCTTGTCGATCACGGCGAAATATGTGCCGTCGCGTTCAACGAGCTGATCTTGCGTCAGCCCGGTCTTGCGCAGAAAGCCCTCGATCGCTTGCGGCGGGGCGCCGACCTTTGGGCCTTTGGTCTCTTCGCTGACGGCTTCGGTCGCCAGCGGCAGGTCGCGGGCGATCAGCGCGAGGCGGCGGGGGGTCGCGAAAGTTTCGATGGCACTTGCCGCAAGGCCCGCCTTGGCCAACGCTTCGCCGAACAGGCGTTCCAGATCGGCCTTGGCCTTCACCTGCATCCGCGCAGGAATTTCCTCCGAGAGGAGTTCGAGCAGGAAGTCGGTTGTCACGCCGCCCACCCGTTCTTTTCCATCCACGCGGCGCAGCTGCCCTTCGCAAGGTCGCGGACGCGGGCGATGTAATTGGCGCGTTCCTGCACACTGATCACGCCGCGCGCCTGCAAGAGGTTGAACAGATGCGACGCCTCGATCGCCTGGTCATAGGCGGCGAGCGGGACGCCCGCCGCAATGGCGCGCTGGCATTCGGCCTCGGCGGCCTCGAACCCTTTCAGCAGCACGGCGGTATCGGCGACCTCGAAATTCCATTTCGAGAACTGTTTTTCATTCTCGAGGAAGACGTCACCGTAGCTGACCCCTGCGTCGTTGAACCGCAGGTCGTACACATTGTCGACGCCCTGAATGTACATGGCCAGCCGTTCGAGACCATAGGTCAGCTCGCCCGCGACCGGCTTGCAGTCAAAGCCGCCCATTTGCTGGAAATAGGTGAACTGGGTCACCTCCATGCCATCGCACCAGACTTCCCACCCGAGGCCCCATGCGCCGAGCGTCGGCGATTCCCAGTCGTCCTCGACAAAGCGGATGTCGTGCGCGAGCGGGTCGATGCCGATGGCGTCAAGGCTGCCGAGATAAAGCGCCTGCAAGTCGGCCGGCGACGGCTTCATGATCACCTGATATTGGTAATAATGCTGCAGCCGGTTGGGGTTTTCGCCATAGCGGCCGTCGGTAGGACGACGGCTGGGCTGAACATAGGCGACATTCCACGGGTCGGGGCCAAGGCTGCGCAACGTGGTCGCAGGATGAAAGGTCCCCGCCCCTACGCGCATGTCATAGGGCTGCAGAATCGCACAGCCACGCGCGCCCCAATAGGCGTGCAGCGTCAGGATGATGTCCTGAAAACTTAGGCCCTTGGTGTCGGCCACGGCGGCAAAGTCCCCATATTTCGCAGGTGCAACAATTTCCGCCGCCTTGGCGGAGAGTGGCGGACGGGTCAAGCTACTCTGCGGCGACTTCAACCTCGGCACGCGCGACCGTCACCGGCGTAGCATTGAGCACTGCATTGCCCGTCAACCGGCAAAAGCGTTCGGGATCGGTCAAATCGTTGATCGACACCCCGGCATGCGCAGCCGCTGTCTGCCACCCAACCCCTTTCCGGCCATGGCCCCAGCCGTGCGGCAGCGACACCGCGCCGGGCATCATGTCATCAGTGACCTCGGCGGCGACAGCGACGCGGCCGACGCGGCTGGCGACGTCGATCAAGTCGCCATCGGCAATGCCGCGCACGGCGGCATCATCGGGGTGAATCATCAACGTGCAGCGGTCGGGCCCCTTCACCAGCCGCCTGCTGTTATGCAGCCAGCTGTTGTTCGACCGCACGTGCCGCCGCCCGATCAAGCGCAGGCTGTCGCCGGGCGTTGCTGCCATGTCGGTGCGGAAGCGACCCAGTTCTTCCACCAATGCGTCGGGAACAGCATGGATGTGCTTGCTTGGTGTGCGGATGCGCTCCGCCAGATTGGGGCGCAGCGGGCCAAGGTCGACGCCGTTGGGCTGCGCCTCGACTTCGGCCAGGCTCATGCCCATGGGGCTGGCGCGAAGCATTGAATCGAGCTGTTCGCGTGGTGTCGGGATATTGGGCATCGCCTCGCCCCGCGCGGCGTGGATGGCAGCGGCAAGTTCGGTCACAATTTCCCAGTCAGCCTTGCTGTCCGGCTGCTTTTCCAGCAACGCGGGCGAATAAGCCCCGAAGTTGCGGATCGCGAGCGGGCCGAAGAAGAGCGGATAATGGTCCTTTTCCAGCGGACCGCACGGCGGCAAGATATAATGCGCGTGGCGGCTGGTTTCGGTGATGTACATGTCGAAACTCACCATCAGGTCGAGCCCCGCGAGCGCTTCGTCTGTACGTCCACCGTCAGGGGCTGACAGGACAGGATTTCCAGCCGCAACGAACAGCATCCGCACCCGCTGTTCATCATCGCGCAGCAGTTCGTCGGCAAAGGCGACCATCGGGATTTCGCCCATCACCGACGGCATGGGGCCGCGCGCCGTTTCGACAGTCTTGATACTGCCCTTGCCCACCAGCGCGATGGTGTCGAGCAGCGGTTCGGGGAACATCGTGCCGCCTACGCGGTCAAGGTTGCCGCTGGCGAGGTTGATCAGCTGGATCAGCCACTGGTTGAGCGTGCCATTTTCGGTTACCGACACACCCATGCGGCCATAGATGGCGGCGGGCTGGCCGCTGGTGAGGAGGTCGGCGATGGACTTTATCTCACTGGTTGCAACGCCGCAGTGGCGGGCAAGGTCAGCATCATCGAAGGCGGCGAGATGAGCGTCCAGCGCCGCCCAGCTTTCATCGACCAAGGCGGCAAGCGGCGCAGTGAGGTCTGTCTGGCGTTGCCGCACGGCGCGAAGGATCGCCAGCAACAGCGCGGTGTCGGTCCCCGGGATCACAGGGACCCACTGGTCGGTCAGCTTGGCGGTCTCGGTCCGGCGCGGATCGACGACCACCAGCGTGCCGCCGCGCGCCTGCATCTCGCTGACCCGGCGTTTGAAATCGGGCACGGTCCAGATGCTGCCATTCGACGCGGCCGGATTGCCGCCGACAATTACCAGCGCCTGCGTGCGATCAATGTCGGGCACGGCGGCCAGGCTGACGTGCCCATACATTTGATATTGGACATAATGGTGCGGAATCTGGTCGAGCGTCGAGGCCGAGAAGGTGCCCTTTGATCCCACCGCACGGCGCAGCGCGCCCATCTGGCCCGATATGGCATAGTCATGCGCATTGGGATTTCCGACATAGAAGGCGGGGCGCGCTTTCTCCGCTTGCAGCGCGACGACGCGCGCGGCGATTTCGGCATAGGCGGTGTCCCAGTCGATGGCTTCCCACCCGGTCGCGGTGCGCTTGACCGGCGTACGCAGCCGGTCGGGATCATCCTGCAAATCGGCGATCGCAGTTGCCTTGGGACAAATGTGCCCGCGGCTCAGCACATGATCAGGATTGCCCTTGATCGACAGTATCTTGCGCCCATCAAGTTCCACCAAAATGCCGCAATTGGCCTCGCAAATATGGCAAGTGCGCGCGTGTACGGACATGAAAATTCTCCCTCTTTCGCAAGCAGACTAGCATGCGCACCGCGCCTGTCCAATGTCAGCCGTGCAAGTCATTTTGTCATGTCTTGTTGACATGTCAGCGAATCATGTCCATATGTCATGTGTCCATGACACAATGTCATGCGACAGCGACAATGGACTGGCCAATGCACAACAAGCTGAAGGTGCTGCGCGCGATGCACAATTGGAGCCAGGCGGAGCTTGCCGACCGGCTTGATGTGTCGCGTCAGGCGGTCAACGCCATTGAAACGGGCAAATATGACCCCTCGCTCCCCCTCGCCTTCAAACTGGCGCGGCTGTTCAACATGCCCATCGAGGAGATTTTTAGTGACGGAGAATGAACCGCTGGATGCCCCGCGCCGCCCCAGCTTCGTGTGGACTAGCACCATCATCATCGCCACGGCCTCCTTGACCGGCGCAGTGGCAGGCTATTTCGACAAAATGGCCGAATATGGCGAAGCTCCACGGTCAGGCAGCTTAATCGCTCAGCTCGTTGTGATCGCTGTGGGCGTGTCCGTACTCGTCGCCTATCTCTCACGCTTCGGACGCTTTTGGGAAAACTGGTCCCGCCGCAAGCAGCTCTACGCTGTCAGCCTGTCGATTGCAGCGCTGCTAGGCTTCATCACCACCTTGGCATTGCGCTTCGGTGTTGGCGACGGTCCCACCGGCGATTTGTTCGGAAACGGGCGGTTCGACCCAAACGTTGCCATCATCCTGTCGGCACTGTGGCTAGGCGGCATGACGCTGTCGATTCTCATCTATCACCGCAGCGTCGATGATCATGAAAAGCAGGCCTATCTGTGGGGCGGGCTGGCCGGTTTCTATGCCATCGTCTTTCCCGCGCCGGTGTGGTGGCTGCTTGCCCGCGCCCAGATTTTGCCCGCTGTCGATGGCATGATCCTGTTTCTGTTTGCCGTCACCGCCAACGCTGTCGTTTATATGTGGATGAAGTATCGTTGAACCCCCTCCCCTTCCCATCAATTTCACCCTAAAGGAATGAACATGAACCGCTTTTTCAAAACACTGATGTTCACCGCCGCGATGATCCCGCTGGCGCAGTGCGCGAACCTTTCGCCGATTGGTTCGGCGTTGGCGCAAGCCGCTCCGACAGCCGCAGCGGCCGAAGATGCCGACCCCGCGCTGTGGGTGGTCAAGGACGCCGATACCACCATCTATCTCTTTGGCACCGTCCACATGCTCAAACCCGGCCTTAGCTGGTTTGATGAAGCGGTGAAGGATGCGTTCGACAAATCGGACAGCCTGAAAATCGAAGTCGTTCTGCCCGAGGACCAAGGCGAGTTGGTGTCGCGCACCCTGCCCTTTGCTATCGATCAGACGGGCACGCCGCTGTCGAGCCTGTTATCCGAAAGCGAGCGGGCTGCCTATGAAGCCGCCATGGCAAAATTTGGCCTGCCGGTGGCGCAGTTTGAAATGTTCGAACCCTGGTTTTCGGGGCTGACACTGGCCGCGGTGGCTTTGACGGCGGATGGCTATGATCCCAATCAGGGGTCGGAAAAAACCCTGACCGGGGCGGCGAAAGCGGCTGGCAAGCCGGTCGAAGGGCTGGAAACGCTGGAAGAGCAGATGGGCTTTTTCGATACTTTGCCGCGCGACGTGCAGGTCAAGTTCCTCAACACGACGGTGGCCCAGCTCCCCACGGCTGGCGGCGAATTCGCTGACATTTTGCTTGCCTGGAAGCAGGGCAAGCCCGACGAGCTGGGCGCGCGCATGAACCGTGCGATGCTGGGTTCCGAGGAATTGGCTGATGCCTTGCTGTTCAAGCGCAACGAACGGTGGGCGAGCTGGATCAAATCGCGGCTGGACCAGCCCGGCAGCGTTTTTGTTGCGGTCGGCGCCGGCCATCTGGCGGGCGAAAAAAGCGTGCAGGATTATCTGACCAAGCACGGCTTAAATGCCGAGCGCATTGCCTATTAAGCCGATGATGCTGCGCCGCTGGCTCTTTGCGATGCTGGCGGTGCTGCTGGTGGGCGCCTGCTCGGATTCGATCCGGCAGGACGCCACACCCGCGGTATGGGCGGTGCGCAGCCCGGGGACGACAATCTACCTGACCGGGACCGTGCATCTGCTTCCCGACGGCGTCGATTGGCGCAACGGACCAATCAACGCTGCCATTGCCGATGCGGACGAGTTGGTCACTGAGCTGGCCCCCGACCAACTAGCGCGCGCTGCCAAAGTGGCGCAGCTGTACAGCTATGGCGATGGTCCGATCCAGCCGCGCGAACGTTTCGATATCGATCTGCGCGACGATTATATTGCGCTGGAAGGCCAGGAACTGCCGGTGGTCGGTGCGATGGCGGCGCTCGATGACTGGGCGCTGGCGCTGATGCTAGCGCGAGTCAACGCCGACCGCGCAGGGCTGCGCCCCGCCAATGGCGTCGACGGAGCGCTGATCGAAACATTCGCCGACGCCGGTAAGCCGCAACTGGGATTGGAAAAAGCCGAAGACCAGTTTGGGGCCTTCGATGCCATCCCCCTGCCCGAACAGCGCATCATGCTCAACCGGCTGATGCGCGATATGGCCGAAGGGCGCGCCGATGACCGGCTGCGCGCCACCATCGGCGCCTGGTCGCGCGGCGACATGGAAGCGCTGGGCGAAATCATTGCGCGCGATGCGGGAGAAGCGCCAACCGCCCACCATTTGCTGCTGACCGAGCGCAACCGCAAATGGGCGGACTGGATCGAACGGCGGCTGGACCAGCCTGGCACGGTGCTGGTGGCAGTGGGCGCGGGGCATTTTGCCGGACCTGAATCGCTGCTGGCGTTGCTGGCCGCGCGCGGGATCAAGGCCGAACGACTCCAATAGGCTTGCATTTCCGCCCATCTGCCGCTAACGGCCCGCGCTTCCGCTATGGTCATCCCTGGAGGCGTGGCGGACAGTGAAACATCATCTCGGAGAAATAACATGAGCGATCAGCTGACGCTGACGGCCGAGACGCGCGAACGGGCAGGCAAGGGAGCCTCCCGTGCCCTGCGTCGCGAAGGCCGCGTCCCCGCCGTCATTTATGGCGGCAAAGAAGAACCCCTGGCGATCCACGTGGAAGAAAAGCTGCTGATGAAGCAGCTGATGACCGGCCATTTCATGAACTCGGTGGTCGAGATCAATGTCGGCGGGAAAGCCATGCGCACCCTGCCCAAGGACGTCGCCTTTCATCCGGTGAACGACCGCCCGCTGCATGTCGATTTCTTGCGTCTGACGAAGGATTCGACCGTGCACGTCGAAGTGCCGGTGAAGTTCATCAATGAAGAAGCCTCGCCCGGCCTGAAGCGCGGCGGCGTGCTGAACATCGTGCGCCACGAGCTGGAACTGGTGTGCGACGCCAACAAGATTCCTGACGATATCATTATCGATGTGACCGGTTTTGACGTGGGCGATTCGATCCACATCAGCCATGTAACGTTGCCCGAAGGGTCGACGAGCGCGATCACCGACCGCGACTTCACCATCGCCACCATCGTCGCACCGTCGGCGCTGAAGTCCAGCGATGGCGACACGACCAAGGATGAAGCCGCAGAAGGCTAATTCCGCAACCTTATCGGCATTGAAGCCCCGCCCGCCCTCTGCCAGACAGACGGCGGGCGGGGCTTTGTTCTTTTCGGGGGTTTGAAAATCAATGCAGCTTTGGGTCGGCCTTGGCAATCCGGGCACGCAATATGCGCTGCACCGGCACAATGTCGGCTTCATGGCTGTCGATGCGATCGCTGAAACCCATGGTTTCGGATCCGAAGCCAAGAAATTCAAAGGGCTGCTGCACGAAGGGCGGATTGGCTCGACCCGCGTCCTGATCCTCAAACCGCAGACTTTCATGAATGAAAGCGGGCAAAGCGTGCGCGCCGCGCTCGATTTCTATAAACTGGACGTTTCGGCGGTCACAGCCTTTTACGATGAACTCGATCTTGCCCCGTTCAAGGTCAAGGTGAAGCGTGGCGGCGGCGCAGCGGGGCATAACGGCATCCGCAGTATGATGGCGCACATCGGCGATGATTTCCGCCGCGTTCGGCTGGGCATCGGCCACCCCGGGCACAAGGACCGGGTGACGCCGCACGTGCTGGGCAATTTTGCCAAGAGCGAAGTTGAGCCGCTGACCGACATGCTTGGCGCGGTCGCAGCCGAGGCGCACTGGCTGGCGGCGGATGACGATGCGCGCTTTCTGACCGACCTCGCGCTGCGTTTGCAGGCGTGATTTACTGCCCCGACTGCGCGTAGCGCACCGGCGGCGGCGGCGGCGCGCCATCAGGCTGGTCGGCGAGCTTGATAGCGCACATTGTGCCCCAGCGCAGGTGGCTGTCGCAGCCGACACCGGCAAAACGATAATGGCCAGTCAGCAACAGGTGGCGATGCCCGCGCGAGGCAACGCCGTCGTCAACGACCAACTGGCGCACCACATCGCGCGGGCTGCGCTGGCCATAGCTGATAACTTCGCTGACAAAGCGTCCTCCGCCGCGCGCCATAACGCGTTCGCCCGGCCCCTGCCCGCGCGCGACATGGCCGATTTCCCCGCTCGATGCCTGCCAGCGGGCATGATCGGCGGCCGCGGCATCGAGAATGTCGCCGCCGCGCAGCCGCGCTACCGGCGCTGCACGTTCCAGCGCGGCGATGGCGTCGTCTACCGCGCGCACGCCCTCGATGCTCATTTCGACGACATTGTCGTCAGCATCGAACACCACCTTGCCGCGGATGCGGGTGCGATATTCGCGCAAGTCTTGGGCATAACCTGCCGGGTCGGCGCGCAGGCGGTTGATTTCGGCCAGCACGGCGCTTTCAAAATCGTCCGTTTGCGCGGTCGCCGGCGGAGCAAACGCCAGCGCCAGCAACAACGCCAATTTGCCGAAGTGTGCAATGCTCATCGACGCGACCTCGCTTGCATATGACTGCAAGTCTGTGGGGCGAAGGTTAAGAAAAACTTACCTGCCCGCAACCTGCTTGCGTTGAACGGAGCAAGGGCGGCATATATTCCGCTGAGGAGAATTCGCATGACCGACAATCGCCGCCTGAACCGTCGCCAAATGCTGGGCGCGACCGCCGCCATGGCCACTGCTCCTGCCTTTACTTCGGCCGCGCTGGCCGAAGAGCCGCAACTGAGTGACAAGACCATCCTGATCACCGGCGCGTCGAGCGGTTTCGGTTATGTCGGTGCGCTTTACTATGCGCGGCGCGGGGCCAAGGTGATTGCCACTATGCGCGGTCTGCCCCGGCGCGAAGCCACGCAACTGCTGGAAGAAGCCAAGAAGGAAGGTCTGGACATCCAGGTGGTCGAAATCGACGTGACTTCAGACGCGTCGGTCGCGACGGGGGTGGAAGAAGCATTGCGGCTGGGCGGCGGGCGCATCGACGTGCTGGTCAACAATGCCGGTATCGGCATCACCGGGCCAGTCGAGGTGCAGGACATGGCCGCCACCCAGCTGATCTTCGACACCAATGTGTTCGGCTGCCACCGGCTGGTGCGCAATGTGCTGCCGATCATGCGCGATCAGAAAGCGGGGCAGATTTTCCAGATTTCATCGCAGCTGGGCCGCGTCATCGTGCCCGGCGGCGGCCATTATTCAGCGACCAAGTTCGCGCTGGAGGCGATGGGCGAGCAGCTGGCCTATGAGCTGGTGCCGCACAATATCGATGTGACCATTATTCAGCCCGGCGGCTATCCGACGCGCGTGTGGGTCAACCGCAACGCGCTGACCGCTGCGCTGAAGGACCGTACCGAAAACGGGCGGCTCGATGCTTACCCCGCCTTCACCACAGGCATGGGCCGCGAGGATGGGTCGGGGCGCAGCGCCGACCCGCTCGATGTACCGCGTGCGATCGCCGAAATCATCGCCCTGCCCCCCGGCAAGCGCCCGCTACGCCGGGCGGTGCATCCGGGCAACAAGCCGCAGGAGCCGATCAACAAGGTCAGCGCCGAGGTGCAAGTGGCGTGGCTGGGCGGAACGGCGCTGGGCCCGCTGGTGAAGGCCGTGCACGACTGACTCCTGTAGGACCCAAAGAGCGAACCGAATGATCCTTCCGATACTCCTAATGTTGGGGCAGCCTGACACAGAATCCGCAAATGATGTCACATCGCAAATCCCACTGACATTCCAGGGTGTTACGGCGCGTGTCGATTTAGGCACAGACGGCAACGTCAACCAATGCGTCAGCACCAAGATCGGCGAAATGATTGAGGAATTCCCGATTTGTGATCTGTTTGGTCGGTCTGAGACGTTGGCGCTGATGTTTGGGCAAGCGCGTAAAGGCCGACAAATTTTGCATGTCCGAGCGGCGCTGGGTCCATCGGGTGACAAGGAATTTGGCAGTGCCGGGTTTCCCATCGGAGCAAAGCCATTCAACTTCCTTGATTTTTCCTTTGAGGTCGATGCGAACGGCGTTGGCCGAAACTGCACAACAGTGACCAACAATCTGGACCCACGATTTGACGGATTTTGCGCTGCGATATTCCAAAGCGAGCGCAATTTTTTCCTTGTTAGCCCCCAAGATCAGTTCCCTGTTGCCATGACCTTCCGCGTGGACGCCTTCGCCGAATAAGTTGGACTGGCCTTTCGCACCGCAGCCGCCTAGTGGGCCATTCCGCGAAAGGATAGGTTTCATGGGTTTCAAATGCGGCATCGTCGGTCTGCCCAATGTCGGCAAGTCGACCCTGTTCAATGCGCTGACCGAGACGCAGGCGGCGCAGGCGGCCAATTATCCCTTTTGCACGATTGAACCCAACGTCGGCAATGTTGCGGTGCCTGACCCGCGGCTCGACCAGCTCGCGGCGATCGCTTCGAGCCAGAAGATCATCCCGACGCAACTTGCTTTTGTCGACATTGCGGGCCTCGTTCGCGGCGCGTCCAAAGGCGAAGGGTTGGGCAACCAATTCCTCGGTAACATCCGCGAGGTGGATGCCATCGTCCATGTGCTGCGCTGTTTCGAGGATGACGACATCCAGCATGTCGAGAATAAGGTCGACCCCATCGCCGACGCCGAAACGGTCGAAACCGAGCTGCTGCTCGCCGACATGGAAAGCCTGGAAAAGCGCGTTCCCGCTTTCCAGAAAAAGGCCGCGCAGGGCGACAAGGAGGCGAAAGCCGCAGCCGCCGTGCTGGGCCGCGCGCTGGAATTGCTGCGCGAGGGCAAACCGGCGCGGCTGACGGAGCCCGATGGTGATGACGAAGCGCGCATCTTCGCGCAGGCGCAGCTTCTGACCTCCAAGCCCGTCCTCTACGTCTGCAATGTCGAGGAAAGCGCAGCTGCCGAGGGCAATGCGCATAGTGCGCGGCTGTTCGCCAAGGCCGCTGCCGAAGGCGCGCAGGCGGTGGTCGTGTCGGCGGCGATTGAGGCCGAAATCGTTACCATGCCCGCCGCAGAACGCGGCGAGTTTCTGGAAGCGCTGGGGCTGAGCGAAGCGGGCCTCGCGCGCATCATTCGTGCCGGATACGCGTTGCTCGACCTTATCACCTTCTTCACCGTCGGACCAAAAGAAGCCCGGGCGTGGACCGTGCACAAGGGCGCAAAGGCCCCCGAGGCGGCAGGGGAGATTCACAGCGATATGCAGCGCGGCTTCATCCGCGCCGAAACCATTGCTTTCACCGACTATGTCGCATTGGGCGGCGAAAGCCCGGCGCGCGAGGCAGGTAAACTGCGGCAGGAAGGCAAGGAGTATGTGGTCGCTGATGGCGATGTGCTGCATTTCAAATTCAACGTTTGACCATGTGGTTGACAAGGGGCGTTAATTCAGGGCAGTTTCACGCCATGGGGAAACGATTGATCCTCGCTGCTGCGGGAACCGCTTTGATCGGCGCGTTAAGCGTGCCAATTGCTGTTGCTGCACCAGCGATGGACAATGGCTGTCAGGCGGCCAATCCTGCGCCACCAAAGGCAAAGGAGCGCAAGCCCGCCGAGACCCGCGAAAAGAAGCGCTCAGGATCCGGCCGTGGCTGTCTTGGCTGCATTGTGCCGCTCGACGGGCTGTCCTCGACGATGGCGATCGCCACCGATTTCTGACACGCGAGCGGCTGTCATTGTCGCATGCCGCCGATAGGCTAAAGGCTTCCGTACCCGATTCGCCGGGGAGCGAAGGAAGAGCCATGTTCAACCGCCGTCTGTTCATCGCTGGGGCCGCCGCGAGCGGAATTGCCGCACCCGCTATCCTTCACGCACAGAACCGGTGGCGCAGCTATCCCTTTGCGCTGGGGGTGGCAGCGGGCGATCCTGCGCCCGATGGTTTCGTCATTTGGACGCGGCTTGCCCCCGAGCCGCTGACGCCCGATGGCGGCATGGCCATGTTCCCGATGCCGGTGCAATGGGAAGTCGCGAGCGACTCGCGCTTCGAACAGGTGGTCCAGTCGGGCGAAGCGCTGGCGCGGCCCGAACTCGCGCATGCGGTGCATGTCGAGGTTGCCGGGTTGCAGCCCGACCGTCCCTATTTCTACCGTTTTACCGCCGGGGGCGAGCGCAGTTTTCGTGGGCAAGCGCGCACGCTGCCGCTGGCCAGTGCCGATGTGGCGCGCCTGAAATTCGGCGTCGCCGGATGCCAGCGGTTCGAGGACGGTTACTATGGCGCGTTCCGCCACCTGTCGAATGAGGCCGACCTCGCCTTCGTCTATCATTATGGCGACTATATCTACGAATATGCGGTGGGGGCAGTGTCGTCGAATTTCTTCAGCGGCGCATTGGTGGAGCCCGTGCGCCGCCCGCTCGGTCAGTCCACCTACAGCCTGACCGATTATCGCCAGCGCTATGCGCAGGTGAAATCGGACCCCGATTTGATCCGCGCGCACGCCTCGCATGCCTTTGTATCGAGCTACGACGATCATGAAGTCGATAACAATTGGGTGACCGACATCGACGAGGATGGCACCCCGTCCGAGCTATTCGCGCTGCGCCGCGCCGCCGCCTTTCAGGCGTGGTATGAACATATCCCGGTGCGCAAGGCGCAGCTGCCGCGCGGCGGCGTGGTGCAAATGTACCGCGACCTGAAAGTTGGCCGCCTCGCCCATCTCGATATCTGCGACACGCGCCTCTATCGCACCAACCAGCCGTGCGGCGACGGTTTCAAGCCGCACTGCGCCGAGGTGGATGACAAAAATGCGCAGGTGCTCGGGGCTGAGCAGGAAGCGTGGATCGCGCGCAACCTGGCCAACCGCGACCATGTGTGGAACGCGCTGGCGCAACAGATCACGATGATGAGCCTCGATCGCCGCCGCCGCCCGGAGGAACCCGCGCGCATCATGAATATGGACAGCTGGGCGGGTTACGAAGTGCCGCGCCAGCGCCTGCTCGCGCGCATGGCGGGCCGACAGAATGTGGTCGTGCTGACGGGCGACGAGCACCAGAATTTCTGCGGCAATCTGGTGCACCGCGACAAAATCGTTGGCGGCGAATTTGTCGCCACCTCGATCAGCAGTGGCGGCAATGGACAGGATGTGCGCCCCGGCACCGATGAATGGATGAAGTTCAACCCCGAACTCAAATTCGCCAACGACCAGCGCGGCTATCTGGTATGCGAAGTCACGCCCGAGGCATGGCAGACGCATTTCATGGTGGTCGATCAGGTACGCACGCGCGACAACGCGCTGTCGCGGCGGATGACGGCGGTGGTGGCGCGCGATGAGGCGGGGGTTAAGCTGTCGGCTTGATCATTGATCAGCCACCTTTCAAATCTCGTCATCCCGGACTTGATCCGGGATAACAGGCAGACGGTGGCTCGTTATCCCGGATCAAGTCCGGGATGACGACAGTTTAGAAAAATTGCGCAGCGTTTACTTCCGCCCGAACAACCGCTCGACATCGCCCATCGACAGTTTGACCCACGTTGGCCGCCCATGGTTGCACTGGCCCGAGCGCGGGGTGACCTCCATCTGGCGCAGCAGCGCGTTCATTTCGGCGACATTCAGCGTCCGTCCGGCGCGGACCGAGCCGTGGCAGGCCATGGTTGCGGCGACATGGTCGATGCGCTCGGCAAGCGTCAGCGCAGCATCATAGCCTGCCAAGTCGTCGGCGATGTCGCGGACCAGCTTGTGCGCATCGGGATTACCGAGCAGCGCCGGGGTGCCGCGCACAACGACCGCGCCAGGTCCGAAGCGTTCGATCTCGACCCCTAGCTTCGCTAGCTCTCCTGCCACTGCTTCCAGCCGGTCGCAGGAAGGCTCATCAAGCTCGACCACCTCGGGCAGCAGCAGACCTTGCACGCCGACCCCCTGCCCTGCAAAACCCGCGCGCAACCCTTCGAGCACCAACCGTTCATGCGCGGCATGCTGGTCCACCAGCACCAGCCCATCCTCGGCCTCGGCAACAATATAGGTGTTGGCAATCTGCCCGCGCGCGATGCCCAGCGGGTGGTCGGTGCTGACCGGTGGCGGCGCTGTTGCCACTTCGGCACGACCCTGCGGCAGCATGTCGGGTGCGGCCCAGTCGCGGCGCGCTTCGGCGACATGCAGCGCGCCTGCTTCGCGGTCGATCGACCGGGCAAACAATGCACCGAAGGCTGGGGTTGGCGCCACGGGTTCAGCCTGCCACGCCGCCTCCATCCCCGCCGCCGGGCGCTGGACGCTGCGAAATCCCTGCTCGCTCAGCGTCCGGCGCAGCCCGCCGACAATCAAACCGCGCACCAGCGCCGGATCGCGAAAGCGCACTTCGGTTTTGGCCGGATGGACGTTCACATCGACCTCGGTGCCCGGCAGGTCGATGAACAGCGCCACCACCGGATGCCGGTCGCGCGCAAGCAAGTCGGCATAGGCAGCGCGCAATGCGCCGACCAGCAGGCGGTCCTTCACCGGCCGACAGTTGACGAACAGATATTGGTGGTCAGCGACGCCACGATTAAAGGTTGGCAGGCTGGCAACGCCGCTGATGCGGACATGCTCGCGCACCAGATCAACCAAAATGGCATTGTCTGCCAGCGCACGGTCGACCAGCAGCGCGACGCGTTCCTCGCGCGCTTGGCCTGCCTGTAAATCAAATATGCGGCGCCCGTCATGCTCGAGCGCAAAAGCGATGTCGGGCCGCGCCATGGCGAGCCGCCGCATCACATCGAGCGCGGCGGCATATTCGCCGCGCGCGCTGCGCAGAAATTTGCGGCGGGCCGGCACGCGGGCGAACAGGTCGGCAATGGTCACGCGCGTGCCGGGGGGCAGCGCCGCTGGGCCTTCGTCAACCACAACGCCATTGTCGACAACACGGCGCCAGCCGCTTGCGCCAGCAGGGCGGCTCTCGATGGTCAGCCGCGCCACGCTGGCGATGCTGGGCAGCGCCTCACCGCGAAAGCCCAAGGTGACGACATTCTCAATCGCCTCGTCAGGCAGCTTTGAGGTGGCGTGGCGTTCCAGCGCGAGTGCGAGGTCAGCGGGCGACATCCCGCACCCGTCATCCTCGACCACCATCTGCGCGATTCCGCCCTCGCTGAGCCGGACCGCAATGCGGCTCGCCCCTGCGTCAATCGCGTTTTCCACAACTTCTTTGAGCGCGGCGGCCGGACGTTCGACCACTTCGCCCGCAGCGATGCGATTCACCAGCGATTCCGGCAAGCGGCGTATTGACATGCGCCCTGCCCTAGCGCAGTCGCACCCCAAGCGCGACCCACCCGCAAACTTTGACCGCAAATGCCCCTCTGACTGGCGCTAGACCGCTATTTTCGGGCAGTTACACCGGTCAGTCCGGTTGACGGACCGTCACGCAGCGTCAAACAGCATCGGAGCGCGGCCCATCTCGCCGCCGCCCGGACAGGAAAGCAGAAACAAAAATGTCGTTTTTTTCGCGCTGGTTCAAATTTTCCTCACAAGACATGGCCATCGACCTCGGTACCGCCAACACTGTCGTTTATGTGCGCGGGCGCGGCATTGTGCTCAATGAACCCTCCGTTGTGGCCGTCGAAACGATCAACGGCATTAAGCGCGTCAAGGCCGTGGGTGATGACGCCAAGCTGATGATGGGCAAGACGCCCGACAGTATCGAGGCCATCCGCCCCCTGCGCGACGGCGTGATCGCCGACATCGATGTCGCGGAACAGATGATCAAGCACTTCATCACCAAAGTGCACGGCGGCAAGCCCAGCCTGATCAGCCATCCCGAAATCGTCATCTGCGTGCCGTCAGGGTCAACGAGTGTCGAACGCCGCGCCATCCGCGATGCCGCGAGCAATGCCGGTGCCAGCCAGGTGTGGCTGATCGAGGAACCCATGGCCGCTGCCATCGGTGCCGATATGCCCGTGACCGAGCCCATCGGGTCGATGGTCGTCGATATCGGGGGCGGCACCACGGAAGTTGCTGTGCTCTCGCTGCGCGGCGTTGCCTATTCCACCTCGGTGCGTGCCGGTGGGGACAAAATGGACGAGGCCATCGTTTCCTATGTCCGCCGCCACCACAATCTGCTGATCGGCGAAGCCACCGCCGAGCGGATCAAGAAGGATTTCGGCATCGCGCGCACCCCCGCCGACGGCACTGGCCTGATTATCCAGATCAAGGGCCGCGACCTTGTCAACGGTGTGCCCAAGGAAATTTCGATCAACCAGGCGCAAATTGCCGACGCGCTGTCCGAACCCATCGGGACGATTATTGAAGGTGTGCGTATCGCGCTGGAAAACACCGCGCCCGAACTCGCCGCCGATATCGTCGACCAGGGCATTGTCCTGACCGGCGGCGGCGCGCTGATCCGCGAGCTGGATGATATGCTGCGCGATGCCACCGGCCTGCCCGTGACCGTCGCCGAAGATCCACTGACCTGCGTCGCCATCGGCACAGGCCGGGCGATGGAAGACCCGGCGTTCCGCGGCGTGTTGCTGCAAGCCTGAACGGAGCCCGCCTGCCGCCATGCTCCGCCCGGCTCAGCTTCGACCGGGGCAATCCCGCAAAGCCCAAGTCCGGCTGTTCATCGCCTATGTCGTGGCGATGGTCGGCGCGGTCGTGGGGTTGCTGCTCGCAATTTTGTCGGTTGCCGACCCGGTCGGCTTTGCCGCGCTGCGTACAGCCGCGCAGGAAGCGGTCAGCCCGTTCGCGCGTCTGACGCGATCGGTGACCGGGACAGCGTCGGGGCTCAGCGACAGCATTACCGCCTATTTCGCAGCGGGCAGCCAGAACCAGCGGCTGCGTCGTCAGGTCGAGGAACAGCAACGCGATCTGGTTGAGGCCAGCACGCTGGCCGAGGAAAACCGCCAGCTGCGTATCCTGCTGAAACTCGGTGAACAAGGCAGCGGCGGCATTGCCAACGGCTATTTGCTCACGTCCAACCCGACCAGCAGCCGACGCCTTGCCATCCTGAGCATCGGGCGCAACCGCGGTGTGCGGCCCGGGATGCCGGTGCGCGCGGCGGATGGGCTTATTGGCCGTGTGCTCGATAGCGGACCAACCACCGCGCGCGTGCTGTTGCTGACCGACAGCGACAATATCGTGCCGCTGCGCCGCGCCAGCGACGGTCTGCCCGCGCTGGCAAGCGGGCGCGGCAATGGCGAGCTGGATATCCGCACGCTCAATCTGGCCGACAATCCATTCAAGCCCGGCGACATATTGGTGACGTCGGGCACCGGAGGGATTTACCGTCCCAACATCCCTGTCGCACTGGTGGTGCGGCTGCAGAATGATGGCGCGGTGGCGCGCCCCCTCGCCGATCCGGCCAAGGTCGACATTGTCGCGGTCCTGCCCGCCTATGCCGCCACCAGCGGCGCCAGCGAAATCGCGCCATGAACAGCCTGGCCCCGCAACGCATCGGCGAACCGCCATCGCAATTGCGACTGCAGGCGATCCCGATCGTCTCGGTCCTGCTTGCGTCGGCGCTGCCGATGATGTTGCCGCTGATTGCGGCGTGGGCCTATTTGCCGCCGCTTGGCCTGCTGTTGTTCCTCGCATGGCGGCTGCTGCACCCCAGCCTGTGGCCGGTGTGGATCGGGTTACCGCTCGGGCTGTGGGATGATCTGGTGTCGGGCCAGCCAGTCGGTGCCGCGATGGGGTTGTGGACCATCGCGCTGCTGGTCATCGATTTCATCGACCAGCGCACCTATTGGCGCGGATATTGGCAAGACTGGATGATTGCTGCGGTGGCGACCAGCATCATTATCGTTGCTGGCGCAGCACTGGCGCATCCCGGTGCCCAGATATCGCTGCTCCTCGGTCTGGTCGGACTTCAGATTGCCGCCAGCATCCTGCTCTTCCCCATGATGGTCCGCGTCGCGGCATGGCTGGACAGGATCCGGTTGTTCCGGCGATAGCACGGCGATGTTCGGCAAATTTGGCAAAGCCCCCCCGGTTACCGAGGCATGGCGCGGGTTCACCTTCACCCGGCGCACCATGCTGGTGGGCGGCATCCAGATGGCGATCGGCGGCGCGCTGGCAGCCCGCATGGCCTATATCTCGATCATCGACAGCGAGCGCTATGTTCTTGAGTCCGAAAGCAACCGCCTGAACCTGACGCTGATCCCGCCGAGACGCGGCTGGATCGTCGACAAGCGCGGCAAGGCGCTCGCCAACAACCGCGTCAGCCTGCGGATCGACCTGATTCCCGACCGGGTGCGGGACAAAGCGAAAATTATCGCCGATCTCCAGCAACTTCTGGGGCTGGATGCCGACACGGTGCAGCGCGTTCGGCGCGATCTGGACAAGGCGGAAGGCTTTCAGCCCGTCCCGGTTGCCGAGAATTTGGACGAAGCGCGCTTTGCCTCGATCCTCGTGCGCATTACCGACCTGCCCGGCGTTGCCCCGGCGCGCGGTTTTGCACGCAACTATCCCGCCGGGGCGGCCGTGGGCCACTTGCTCGGCTATGTCGGCGCGCCGACTGCCGAAGAATATCAAAAGGCGCGCGACCCCCTGTATGTCACGCCCGGTTTCAAAACCGGCAAAGATGGTCTGGAGCGCTATTTTGAACCTTATTTGCGCGGCAAGCCCGGGGCCAAGCGGGTCGAAGTGACCGCAGGCGGCAAAGTCGTCCGCGAACTCGACACCCAGCCCGACACGCAGGGCGAAACGCTACACCTCGCCATTGATGGCGACCTTCAGGATTACGCGGCGCGGCGCATGGGCCGCGAATCGGGCGCGGCAGTGGTCATCGACTGCCTGACCGGCGACATCATCGCCTTTGTCTCCATGCCCTGTTTCGACCCCAACAGCTTTTCCGATGGTATCGGGCAAAAGGAATGGGCCTGGCTGAATGGCGATACCGACCGCAAGCCATTGCTGAATAAGGCGACGCGCGGGCTTTACCCGCCCGGATCAACGCTGAAGCCGATGGCCGCGCTGGCAATTCTGGAGGCGGGTGTCGATCCGGCCGAACGCATTACCTGCCCCGGCGGATATCGGCTGGGCAGCCGCTTTTTCCGCTGTCTCGGGCGCCACGGTCCGGTGGACATGCCGACCGCGATCGAAAAAAGCTGCAACACCTATTTCTATGCCATGGCGCACCGGCTGGGTTATGACCGCATTGCGCCGGTGGCCCGCACGCTGGGGCTGGGAGAGGATTTCCGCATCAGCGGAGCGAACCAGCGCTATGGCACAATCCCCGATAGCGCGTGGAAGCAGCGCAAATATGATTTAGCCTGGACCGCGTCGGACTCGCTCAACGCGGTGATTGGCCAAGGCTATGTTATCGTCAACCCGCTGCAACTGGCCATCAGCACCGCGCGCATCGCATCGGGCAAGGCGCTCTACCCCAGTCTGGTCGCGCGTAAGCCCGAACTGGTCAAGACGCTGCCCTATTCGGCTGAGCATCTTGCCATTGTTCGCTCGGGCATGGACCGCGTGGTCAATGGCAATGGCACCGCCGTGCGCAGCCGGCTCGATCTCGACGGTATCAAGCTCGCCGGCAAGACCGGCACAGCGCAGGTGCGCGGTCTCGCTTCGGGTTCACGGGGCCAGGGCGGAACCTATCGTTACCGCGACCATGGCCTGTTTGTCTGCTTTGCTCCGACCGACAACCCGCGGTACGCCGCGGCGGTGATTATCGAACATGGGATGGGCGGCGCGCGCGCTGCGGCGCCAGTCGCCAAGGATATTTTCACTTTCCTTTATGACCGCGAGCAGGCGATGGCATCGCTGGCGACGCTGGAAGAGGGTTGGGGCGGGGATATTCCGACGCGCATGGCGCGCGATTTTGCGGGCTTTCAGGGCCTGTCGATCGACACCAGCGAGGTCGAAACGCCATGATCCCGGTGCCGCAAACCTTGCGCCGCTACCCTTGGGGATTGATCGCGACATTGCTGTTCATCGCCTGCTTCGGCATGATCGTGCTCTATTCGGCGGCGGGGGGCAGCTTCGCGCCGTGGGCGCTGACACACGGCATGCGCTTTACCATTTTTCTGACAATGGCGCTAATCATCGGCTTTTTCATTCCGCTAGAGTTGATGGCGCGGCTGTCCTTTTTGGCCTATGCCGGCGTGGCCGTCCTGCTGCTCGGCGTGGAAGTAGCCGGCGCGGTGCGCGGCGGCAGCCAGCGCTGGCTAAACATCGGCTTTATGAACCTGCAGCCTTCGGAGTTGATGAAGGTTGCCATCGTGCTGGCGCTGGCACGCTTTTACAGCATGTTACCACCTGCGGAAACGCCGCGGGTCCGTGCACTTGGTCCGGCATTGGTGCTGATCGGCATTCCGGCCGCGTTGGTGATGTTGCAACCCGACCTTGGCACGGCGCTGTCGATCATCGCCAGCGGTGTCGTGGTCATGTTCCTTGCCGGTCTGCCGCTGTGGTGGTTTGTCAGCGTTGGCGTTGCGGGAATTGCCGCGCTGCCGATCCTGTTCAGCCTGCTGCATGACTATCAGCAGAAACGGGTGCTGATTTTCCTTAATCCCGAGGAGGATCCCCTCGGCGCAGGCTATCACATCACCCAATCAAAAATCGCCATCGGGTCGGGCGGGCTTGATGGCAAAGGCTTTTTGAACGGCTCGCAAAGCCACCTTGATTATCTGCCCGAAGGGCACACCGACTTCATCTTTGCCACCATGGCCGAAGAATGGGGACTGGTTGGCGGCCTGGCACTCGGCTTTGCCTATTTCCTGCTGCTGCGCTGGTCCACACGGGTCGCGCTGGGGGCATCGACGCGCTTTGGCCAGTTGACGGCGGCAGGGCTGACCATGACCATCTTTTTCTATATCGCCATCAATCTGATGATGGTGATGGGATTGGCGCCCGTCGTCGGCATCCCCCTGCCCCTCTTCTCGCACGGCGGCTCGTCGATGCTGACCATCATGCTGTGCGTGGGCATTATATTGGCGGTCCAGCGCGACAAGAGCGGCGCGCGGCGGCCCTTTGGTTGAGCGCACGAAAAGCCGTTGCAAAGCCGCGCCAGCCATGATAGCGGCGCGCCTCGCTTTGGCCACCAGACCAAAGCCGAGCGGTCAAACACCGCCCGATGGACGCATAGCTCAGTTGGTAGAGCAGCTGACTCTTAATCAGCGGGTCCTAGGTTCGAGCCCTAGTGCGTCCACCATATTGCAATATTTTCTATGTCCCGGCCATTAAGCGCTAACGGCCCCAAAAACCGACGCCTGCGCAATTTCGCACAATATCTTTGCCTGATTTCATGGTCCTAAACGCCGCTTGCCCACGGGTCGCTTTGCGGCCACGCGGAGCCAATGGATAGGGTCGCTTGCAACAGGAAACACAATCATCGGGAATGCACCCGCTGCGCTGGCGCGAGTGGGCGTCGCAGCAGCCGCTTTATGATTCAGGGCCGACGCAGCTCAACGGCGTGATCGTCCAGCGCTGGGCGGGCAGCGCCGCGCGGATGCAGCAGCCCCGCTTGACGCATCATTATCTGACCTTTCACGAAGGCGGGGCCAAGCGGGTAACGCGTCGCGGCGAAGGATTGCCGACACACCGCGATGTGCCCCTGCACGCCGTGACAACCGTGGCCGCGGGCAATGCCTATGACTGGACCACCGAAGGCCCCATCGCGTTCACCCATGTCTATATCGACCCGGCGCGCCATTATGACACCATCGCTTCGCATCGCGACAATGTCCCGAACGTAACGCAATTTGCCGAGGTGGTTGGCCGTTTCGATCCGCTGCTGTGCCGCCTGCTGCACCGTTTGGTCCAGCGCTCGCTGGTTTCGGATACCGACATCATGGCAGCCGAAATGTTGGTCGATGGCATATTGCTGCGGCTGTTTGACAGTCTTGCTGCGGGGACGGAAACAAGCGACCGCATCGTGTTGACCGAAGCCAATCTGAGACGCGTGCGCGATTATGTCGCGGTTAACCTGCACGCGCGGATCGCGATTGACGATCTGGCGGCGTTGACGGGATACAGCCGGTTTCATTTCGCCCGCGCCTTTGCCAGGGCCACCGGGTTGCCACCCTATAGCTATGTGATCAACCAGCGCATTGCCGCAGCCCAGCGTTTGCTACGCGAAACAGACTGGCCGATAGAAGCGGTGGCAAGCGCCACCGGATTTTCCAGCCACGCCCAATTTACCACCACTTTTCGCCAGCTGACCGGAACGACGCCGAGCCGCTATCGCGGCGCGGCGTCGCATGGCCTGGTTCAAAACCCCTGAACCAACTGCACGGTAAAGGCCTCGCGATAAAAGCGGTTGCTGTTGGTGACCGGAATCTCGATTCCGCCCAGCAGGAACAGCTTGCCGCCAAGGTGGGTGCGAACCCGGGCGTAACGCTCAAAAACGTGGGGCCGTTTTCAAATTCGCGCCAATTGCCGGCGACGTACCAGGTCAGATCACCCAGCGGCGCACGGTCAAGGAAGGCGCTGTTGCCAAACGGACGGCCGATCGTTTCAGCTTGGCGCAGTGCGGCAGAAAGTCTCTCGTCCTCGCCCGATCGCAGCAGCGCGGCGCAATCCGATACGCGCTCCAGCACCAGCGCGCTCGCCGTTATCCCGTCTGCGCGTGCCGGATCGAGCAGCGCATGCACGCTTGACCATTGCCAATCTTGGGCCCGCTCAACCAGCCGTGCCCGAACCGGGTTAAGCGCGACATAGCGCAGCGCTGTAAGTAGGTGCGGTTCGTCGATCGCCACGCAGCCGAGACGTCCCTGTCAGAAATGCCCGTTCGTCTCTCGCGCGCATGGATTCGCCCAGCGTAGGCGCGATGCACTTTCGAAAGCGCACCGCGCAAAGCATCGATGTGTTCGGGCACCAGGATCAAGTGGACATGGTTGGGCATCAGCATCCAGCTCCACACCGCCACTCCACGTGCCGCACAATGGACGGCGAGCAGATCGCGATAGGCTGGATTGTCACCATCGTTGAAGAAGGTCAGCTGCCGCCCATTGCCGCGCTGGGTGACGTGATGCGAGATGCCGGGAAGGACAAAGCGGGCGAGACGGGCCATGATGCATGTGTGGCGCGATTTGGCTTGAAAGCCAAATCAGTGCACTGTCACCGTAATACGTCAACTGTTAGTCGCCGAAATCGGCCAATTTTGCGGCATCGCCAACCCAGCGCATTTTTCAACGGCCTTTTCCAAGGCCGTGGGCATGTCGCCTTCAACCTTTCGGCGCGAAAGCCGGCGCGCGGCAATTAAATAGCTGGCGGTATCGAAAGCATAGGCAGTCGGCATTTCAGCTGACGAGCGGAAAGCGGCATTGGGACGTCAGACCAGCCGCGACTTCATCCTCCCCCTTGCGCGGCTGGCACCCCATTTGAAAAGGCCATAACCATGACTCAAAAGATTTTGATCGCGCTGGCCGCCAGCATCGGTTTCGCGCTCGCCGCCACAACCAGCCCTGCTGCGGCAAAGACCGACCCGGTGTACACCGGCGTCCTCAACAATGTCGCGGTGTCGGGTTACGACACCGTCGCCTATTTCACCGTCGGAAAACCGGTGAAGGGCAGCTCGTCGTTCATGACGACCTATAATGGCGCGGAGTTCCGCTTTGCGAACGCAGCCAATCTGGCCAAGTTTAAGGCCAATCCCGGAGCCTATGCCCCACAATATGGCGGTTACTGCGCCTGGGCTGTCAGCCAGGGCTATACCGCGTCGGGCGACCCCACGGTTTGGAAGGTTGTAGGCGGCAAGCTATACCTCAACTATAACCGAGAGATCGGGCAGCGCTGGGAAAAGAATATTCCTGGCCACATCCAGTCTGCCAACCGCAACTGGCCCAAATTGCTCGCCAGCTGATTATCGCAAAAGATATAGGGGTTAAGCCATGTCCGTTCTGCGCAAGGCACCGATTGCGTTGATCATTTTCATCGCATTCGTGTTCATCCAGTCGCTGTTCTTCAAATTCACCAATTCGCCCGAGACGATCTATATCTTCACGACGCTCGACAATTGGGCCGAAACTTTGGGGTTTGGCGGTGTTTTTGCGCCGAACGGCATCGCTTCCCAATATGTCGTCGGCACGGCTGAGCTGATTGCCAGCACCATGCTGCTTGCCAGCCTAGTGCCTTCGCTACGCGGAGTGCGGCCATTTGGCGCCCTGCTCGCGCTGGGTGTTATCTCCGGTGCGATCTTCTTCCACCTGTTCACGCCGCTCGGCGTTGCGGTGATCGACACCGACGGAACCAGCGATGGTGGCCTGTTGTTTGCCATGGCTTGCGGCGTGTGGCTGGCGGCCGCCATCCTGATCTGGACGGACCGCGACCGGCTGTTGCGCCTGATTGGCCGCAAACCCGCAATGGCTTGACAGCGATGAAGTGGATCAGCCGGGCGCCAGTCGTGCCCGGCGATCTACCGAAAGAGTAAAAATATCCGGGCGCGCATAATGGCCGGCAACGTCAAAGGTGGCGAGGGCGCGCCCGATTTCGCTCAGGTCAAGCGTCGCTGAAATTACCTCACAGCCCGCACCGGCCTGCGCCAGCAGACTGGTGTCGGGGGCGATAATGGCGCTCCCGCCTGTTTGCAGCAGCCGATCCGGCATGGATTGAATCAGCGCACGCGCCGCCAAGTCGCCGCCGACGCGCTCAAGCCCGGCAAGCAAATCATCGCGATGCTGAACTGCCCCGGCCGCCAAAACGAAGCAGCGACCCTCAAAGCCATAATGGCGCGAAGCGAGCAGGTGCAGGTCGATAACGCTTGGCCAAGCCGCGACATGCACCGCCTCGCCCTGTTGGTGCAGTGCCGCGCGCGCCAGGGGCATCCAATGTTCCCAGCACATCAACATCCCGACGCCGCCCCAGGACGCCTGGTGGATCGATAGCGACGCACCGTCCCCCTGTCCCCACAACAGCCGCTCACCATGCGTCGCGACCAGTTTACGATGCACCAGTGGGGCCGCCGACGGGCGCAGCAACCATTGGGAATTGTACAGGGTTCGGCC
This sequence comes from uncultured Sphingopyxis sp., assembly GCA_964401155.1. GTDB lineage: Bacteria > Pseudomonadota > Alphaproteobacteria > Sphingomonadales > Sphingomonadaceae > Sphingopyxis. The sequence goes on along the minus strand of CAYNXF010000006.1, from coordinate 14,658 downwards.
AATACGCTCGTGACCACCGAAGCTCAGCAACGTTCCGCTGTCATCGACAATTTGCTGCAAGGGCACAAGCCGCGCGTCCCCGACAACCAGGGCATGTTCGAGCAATAGTTGGTGGATCGACGCCGTTCCGGCATTGCCCCATTGTGCTGCGGCGGGCGCGTGGTCGAGCCACAACGGATAACCGCCAACAAAGGCCTCACCAAACGCCGCGATTTGCAGCGAAGCGCCTGCCACATCACCAAAAAGCGCCTGCATGGCAATCAGCCCGTCGCTGACCGCAAAGGCAATGGGTCGATCCTGGACAATGGCGACGCGAACTGTTCCCGAAACCATCGTTTTTCTGCCTCCACACGCGCCGACATCAGAATGGCGCGGACAGCAGCATGTAACAATAGTGCGCGCGCTATCGCATTCATAGCTGGGCCCTATGGCCGCCGCAGGTTGCAGCAATTTCTTTATAGCAATCCGGACATCGCATGGGCAGGACTAGGGTCAGGACCCTAGGGCTGGGCCCGGCACGCAAAAGGACCGCGCGCGTGGAAATGCATCAAGTTCGCTATTTTCTGGCAGTCGCGCGGCTGCTGAACTTCACCCGCGCAGCCGAGGAGTGCAATGTCACCCAGCCTTCGCTGACGCGGGCAATCCAAAAACTGGAAGATGAATTTGGCGGGCTGCTGTTCCGGCGCGAACGCGCGCTGACGCACCTGACCGAGCTTGGCCGCATGATGCTTCCGCACCTTGAGCAAACCTATGCCGCCGCACAAACCGCCAAAGCGCTGGCCAGGGGCCTTGGCAAAGAACAGCAGGCGCCGTTGGCGGTCGGCATCGCAAGACCCGTCATGTTGACCGGGCTCGCTGCCATTCTGGAAGAAATGCAGCGCAAACTGACCGGCCTGAGCCTCGACATCGTGGAAGCGGCCAATGTCGAACTCCTTGACCGGGCCCTGCATGGTAGCCTTGAGCTCATCATCATCGAACAGCCGCCGAACATCCCCGAACGCTGCGACGCCTGGCCATTGTATGACCGATTATTCGGACTGTTCGCCAACAGCGAACAGGCACAGCAGCTGCCCCCGCCGCCGATGAGCACCGCTGTGTTGGCCGCGCGCAATTGGATCGGTTGCAGACATGAGGCGGAAGCGCGGCTGGTCGAAGCGGCGCTAGCCGAAGGCCAAGAGATCGGCTTTCGCCATTCCGCCGCAGACAGCAATCAGGCGGCACAGATGGTTGCTGCCGGGCTTGGTTTGGCCGTTCTGCCCTTGGAAATTGGTCAGAGCATGGGACTTACGGCCATCGACCATCCCGGCTGGCCATCCGAAACGCGAGTTATGATTGGGTGCATCGCCGGGCGTAAGCGGAGCATGGCTGCCGAGGCGTTTTTGAAAGCCGCGCGCGCGCTGGATTGGCACAGCTTGGCCGCAGATTGACAATGGTTAAACCTACGCCAGTGCCTCGAGCACTTGCTGCGCGGGTGCGCGTCGCCGAAAATCCGCGTCAACAAAGCGATAGCGCACCGTCAGCGCGCTATCGAGAACGAACAGCGCGGGAATGGGCAAAATCCAGCCACTCCCCCCGTAAAAATCCGCCAGATCGAGCCCGGCGGCCAGATATTCGGCGCGCAATTCCTGGCTGCAACGAAATGCCAAGCCATTGGCCAGCGCAGCCCCATGGTCAACATCGCACAGAAACACGCTGTCGTTCGGGGCAATTTGCCGTAAGCGACGCTGCTGGCCGCTGGTTTCGCCAGTCACCACTACCAACCGCGCGCCGTGACGCGCGAGGCCATCGGCATGATCGCTCCAGTCGGCGACCTCTGCCCGGCAATAGGGGCACCACCCGCCCCGATTGAAGCTAAGTACCAGCGGCCCAGCATCGGCTAGTCCACTCAAGCTATAGAAATTGCCCCGTTCATCGGGCAGCGCATAATCAGGAAAACAATCGCCCACCTGCGGCGCTTCGTCACCAGCACCAACGGCGCGCAGCGTTGCAACCATCTGATCATAGAGCGGATCCCATCCCCCCAGCGGCACCGTCGTGGAAGCAGTTGTTACTGGCGAGCTAGATTCCATCGCCGTGCTATGCGCCAAGCAGAGCAACAGGGAAAGCCCTGCATTGGCATTGGTTCAATGCGTGCGAAACATCGCCGAAGCGCGCCTGCGATAGTGAGCGGCTATCGAAAGAATGAACATTCAGCATTTCGGACCCGCTGCCCCCATCCTTTAGAGAAATCTTGCCGCAATGCTGCGGGTACAAGGGACACAGACCGCAATGTTGCAGATGGAACTGTTCGGTTGGTTTACCGCGCTAGCGGACCGACCTGCGCTGTTTTTCTGCGCGGTCGTGCTTGCTACCTTCATGTTGGAAGATGTTGCTACACTAACCTTGGGCCTCCTCGCGGCGCTCATGATGGTCGACCCGCTGCTGGCGATCTCGGCCCTAATCGTCGGGACGGTCGTTGGGGACGTCGGTCTTTACCTCCTTTCGCGCGAGGCACGGCGCAGTAAATTTGTCGCGCGACTGATTACGCGGCCACAGCACCAACCACTGATCGCGCGCTTGCACGCGCGTGCGGCTTGGTGGCTGGTTCTAGCCCGGGCAACCCCCGGACTTCGCCTGCCGGTTTTTGTCGGTGCAGGGACCATCGCCTATCCGTTCGAACGTTTTTTGCTGATCGTGGCGGGCAGCACATTGTTGTGGACCCCGCTGCTGTTCGTGATCGGCATGCAGGCCGGCATGGCTAATACGGGCGATTTTGTGTGGCTGGCACCCGCCATTCTGTTGTTCCTGTGGATGGGTCATGCCGCGACGCGCCGGTTGCTGGCGGCCGGTCAATCAGCCGGGACACACAGCTGAATGGCGCGCGAAATGGCCAGCCGGTTGGTGCACAGCGACCTCGGGATTACCCATTTTCATGCGGTGTACCACCAGCATGTGTTCCCGCCCCATTCGCATGATGACTATCTGATCGGCATGACAACCGCCGGCGCTGAGCATTTCGAGCAGGAAGGGGTCAGACATGTCTCGCTTCCCGGGATGCTGCGAACTATCAACATTGATGCGGTGCATAGCGGCGGATGCGCCGGGGGGCAGTCCTGGGGCTATGAAGCCTTGTTTGTGTCGGCGCCGCTGATGCACGAAGTGTGCGAACGCAAGGGCAGTGGCGATTCACTCCCGCAGTTGCTGGGCCCGGCCATCGACGATGCAAGACTGCGTGACGCCGCGGTTCAGTTGTTTTCCCTGCTCCGCGCCAGCGATGACAGCCTGCTGCGCAGCAGCGCGCTTGCTGGCTTTTTGCAATTGGTGTGGCAACGGTTGGGTGCGGGCAGCGCTGAACGCGCGGCGCCGATGGAGTCTGCGCCAGTGCGCCGGGCACGCGATTACCTTGCTGAAAATGCGTGCGAAAAAGTGTTGCTTTCCGAACTGGCGGCGGTGGCCGGTATCAGCCGCTTTCATCTGCTTCGCCAATTCAAGGAACAACGGGGCATGACACCATGGCAATTCCAGATGCAGGAACGCATGCGCCGTGCCCGGCATTTGCTGGGGCGCGGCGTGCCGCTCAGCATCGTTGCTGCTGACTGCGGCTTTTCCGACCAGAGCCACTTTACGCACCGGTTTCGTCAGCGCACCGGCATGACCCCGGCGTCGTACGCAGCCAGTATTGTCACCCGCATCGCGATGCCATGACCGGCGCGACAGCAACTTTATGCAAGACGCAAGGAGGACAGCGCTCCAGCATCGCTGCAACCATGCCGAAATTTTCACAGCGATATGAACAATATGGCACCCAATCGGAACGGGCGATGGGTGCGGCCATCGGCTTTGAAGAGGCCATCCTATCCTATGGCAAGGACGCTGCGCTGGCATTTGACGCGGTGGAAGCTGACCCCCAGTGGGGATTGGCGCATGCCTATGCGGCCGCTGTCCACCTGTTCCGCATAAACCGGGCCGGCGAGCGCGAAGCGCGGCGGCTGCTGGCCAACGCCCGCGTCTGTCGGCCAGCCGACGCTGAAGAAGCGATGATGATCGCTGCCATCAACCGCTGGGCCCACGGCCATCATGAAGCAGCGGCAGCGCTGCTTGCGGACCTGTTGCTGGCCCAGCCGAACCACCTGTTTGCGGGCAAGCTGGCCCAGCATCTGTTTTTCTCGCGCGGCCATATGCGCCCCATGCTGCGCTGCGCTGAAATGGCCGTGGCCGGATCACCCCACGATGCGCGCAGCCATGGTATGCTGGCTTTCGCGCTGGACCAAAATGGACATGGACCAGCGGCCGAGCGTGCGGCACGTCATGCCTTGACACTGGGCGAAGACCCCTGGGCGCATCACGCTATGGCCCATCTTTTTGACAGCATGGGGCGGCACCGCGAGGGCATGGAATGGATGATCCGGCATCGCAGCGCATGGTCCCAGTGCTCGTCTTTTCTATATACGCACAACGAATGGCATGGGGCGCTGTTTCATCTGGCGGAGGGCGATAGCGACGGTGCGCTGGCGCTTTTTCACGATGCAGTGTGGACGCAGCGCAAACATCATGGGCAGGATCAGATAAACGCCATTTCCTTGCTGGCCCGCATCGAAATGGACGGTGTGGATGTTGGAGACCGCTGGCAGGATGTCGCCGATCATTGCGTTCCCGCCTGCGCCGATGCCTATGACGGCTTTCTCGATCTTCATTATGCCTATGTCTTTGCCCGAGCCGGGCGGGACCAAGCGCTTGCTGCTCTGATTTTGCGCCTCACCGAGCAGGCAGAGCGCTCAGCCTTTATCTGGCGCCACCACCTGCCGACTGCGGCGCGGGCAGTCGCCGACTTTGCGCGCGGTGACCACGATGCCGCGGCCAGAAAATTCGCGGTTGTGGGGGACAGCATCACCCAGTTGGGAGGAAGCCTGGTCCAGCAAAAGCTGTTCTTTGCGATGCAGGGGCAGCCATCTGCATTGCGTCCGGCGAGGCATCGCAGGATGGCGCTGGCGTGAAAGCTGGCAGTGCCTCCCGCCGCCAAATCAATGCAGTGAACAGCGGCCCGATACCGGCCATTCACAGCGGCCCGGTTGCCGCTTCTGCCAGCAGCGACGCCACACTATCCTCTTTGCGCGCAGGCACGCCAGGGGGACCGCGCGCTGTCTTCGTCCATGGCACGCCCGGGCGGGCGCGCGATTGGTCGGCTGTGTTCAAACATGTTCCGCCCGGCCTTGAATTCATCGCGATTGACCGGCCCGGCTTTGGTGGCGAAGCCGATTACGGCCCGGTGACATCGCTGGTCTTGCAAGCCAACCGGCTGTCGCCAATGGTGCGTGAATTGCCGCGACGACGGACAGTCCTGGTTGGCCACAGCTATGGCGCGCCAGTTGTCGTACAGACCGCTTTGCTCAATCCCGGGCTGATCGACGGGATCATCCTGCTGGCGGGTGCACTCGATCCATCGTTGGAGCGGGTCCATCCGCTGCAATCGGTTGCGCGCTGGCCGGGCGTGCGGTGGCTTCTGCCGCGCCACCTGTACCATGCCAACGAAGAGCTGTTGGCTTTGCGCGGCGAGTTGGAACGTCTGGCTCTGGGCGTCCATATGCTGGCAACCCCGGTAACCATCGTCCACGGCGAGCGCGATCGCCTGGTGCCCTTTGCCAATGTCGCGTGGATGAAGCAGCAGTTTAGCGCCGTTCCGATCCTCGAAACGCACGCGTTAAAGGAGGAAGATCATTTTCTGCCGTGGACCCAGCCGGCCCTGATTCAGCGCCTTGTCAGCGAGGCACTCGATCAATGAAGGGCGCGATGGCAATGCCACCCCTTGATCCTGCACCGCCGCTATCGCGGTTTGAATTTTGGTCGCCGCGCCTTTTTTACATTCCTGTGTGGCTGTGGGCGGTGTGGCTGTCACTGCGATACAGGGGCATCCGTCTGCCGCTGATTGCCAATCCCGCCTTTCCGGCCAGCGGCCTGGTCGGAGAGTCCAAGAGCGAGGTGCTGCGCCAAGCGGGCGGTGACGCCCGGACCTTTATCGCTGAACATGTGCTTGTGCCACGACCGACGCAGCCGGTTGCCGAAATCAGAGCCGCGGCTTTGGCGGCGATGAAAAATGTCGGGCTTGCCTTTCCAGTTGTGGCCAAGCCCGATCTGGGTTGCCGCGGCGCCGGGGTCCGTCCGGTTCGCAATGTCGCAGAGCTGGATGCCTATATCGCGGCTTTTCCCGTCGATCAGGACTTCATATTGCAGCGGCTAATTGATGTGGAGGGTGAGGCGGGGGTCTTTTATATCCGCCGCCCGGGCGCCCCCCATGGCCAGATTTTTTCGCTCACCCTAAAGCATTTCCCGCACGTGGTCGGCGACGGCAGGCAAACCCTTCGCCAACTGATCGCAGCGGATCCGCGCGCAGGGCAGTTGCAGCACCTTTATCTGCCGCGCCATCACGGGCGGCTGGACACAATAGTCAATGCTGGTGAAACCGTCCGTCTTGCCTTTGCGGGCAGCCACAGCCGCGGCGCCATATTTCGCGATGGCGCGCGCCACATCACGCCCGAACTGGAAGCGCGCTTTGATGCAATCGCGGCCAATATTCCCGAATTCTGGTTCGGCCGGTTCGACGTGCGCTTTGCCGATTTTGCAGCCTTCACCCGCGGAGAGGATTTCACCATCGTGGAAATCAACGGCGCCGGGGCAGAGGCCACGCATATCTGGGACAGCCGCACCCGGTTGCGCGATGCCTATCGCACGCTGTTCAACCAGTTCGGCTTGTTATGGCAGATCGGAGCCGCCAATCGTCAACGCGGCTTCCGCGCCGAAAGCTGGTCGAGCTTCATTGCCCGGTGGCAGCGCGAGCGCAGGTTGATCGCCGACTACCCACCAACAGCCTGAAACCGATCGCGATAACGGCGCGCAATGCCTTCGACAGGCATCATCACAAACACGTCGACCGTGTTGAATTGATGGTCGATCACCGCCCCGTCGCCCAGCATCGCACCAACGCGCAGATAGCCTTTGATCAGCGGCGGCAGTGCCTGCATCATCGACGTCCGGTCCAGGGTCTCGGACCCCAGATTCATCGACACAAAGCGGTCGGGTAAGGCCCGAACGCGCAAATGGGGCGGCGCAAGATGATGCCGCCACAAATAACCCAATGTTTCAGCATGCACGGCCGGGTCAATTCCGGGAAGGCTGGCGCAGCCAAACATCATGCTGATGCCATGGCGATTGAGATAATCGGCAATGCCCCGCCACAGCAGCTGGATAGTCCGGCTGTCGCGATAAGGAGCGGCCACGCACGAGCGGCCGAGCTCCAGCAATTCTCCGTTCGGGGCTGCAAGCGGTGCCAAGTCGAATTCGCCAGCGCTGTAAAATCCGCCGTGCCGCCGCGCCACGCTTTCACGCAGCAAGCGATAGGTGCCAACGACAACCGGTTCCCCCGAGCCGCAGCCATGATCTTCGACCAGCAAATGATCACACACCGCGTCATAGCGGTCGACATCGATGCCGCTATTACCGTCGGCGATTGCACCGCCCTCTTTATAGAAGACCTGCCAGCGCAATTGCTGCGCGGCCTCGATGTCGCGGGGACCATCGGCAATGCGCACGACCAAACGGCGCCGGGGTGCCAGCGTCGCCAGCGGGGGAACGATCAGCCCTTCGGGGGGCGACGCCGCCGACCCGCCTTCCACAGTTTGCCGCAAACCAACCGCTTGCATCGTTCATTGCTCCCTTCGCCGATCAACCCCGTGAAGACGACAGGCCAGTCAACCAACCCTAGTTTTGGCGCGAAACCACCGACACTTCCCAGTGCTCATCATTTTGATGCACATTGAGCATTTCGTTTTGCTGACAGTCTGTCGCAATTCTGCTGCGCCGCTGTCGCCATGGTGTGCGATTCTGGGCCTGATGGCCTTGTGCGCTATGCTGCAGGCCCGCGCGGCGGCCACGGGAGGCAGCGGACATGATTGATACCCGTGCGGCAGAGCAGAACCGCCCGCATGTCGTGGTGGTGGGAGCAGGATTTGGCGGCCTCTCGGCAGCACGGCGGCTCGGGCGCGCGCCGGTTGACGTCACGCTTATCGACAAGCGCAACCATCACCTGTTTCAGCCTTTGCTTTATCAGGTCGCGACGGCAGGATTGTCCCCTGCCGATATTGCTGCGCCCGTGCGCAGCATATTGAAAGGCCAGGGCAACACCCGCATTCTGCTCGACCGCGTTGTCGGCATCGATACAGAGCAACGCTGCATACAGCTGGAGCGCGGTGCGTCCATCGCCTATGATTGGCTGATCCTGGCCACCGGCGCGCGCCACAGCTATTTCGGCAAAGACGCGTGGGCCCCCTTTGCTCCGGGCGTCAAGACGATCGATGACGCCACCGCCGTCCGGCGCAAAATATTGATGGCACTCGAACGCGCTGAAACCGAAACCGATAAGGCGCGGCGCGATGCCTTGCTCACCTTTGTCGTCATCGGCGGCGGCCCAACCGGCGTCGAGATGGCGGGGGCGATTGCCGAGCTGACCCACCATGCGACCTCGAACGAATTTCGCAATATCACGCCGCATTGCTCGCGCATCCTGCTGGTACAAAGCGCGCCGCGCCTATTGCCGGCCTTTCCCGCAGACCTGTCCGAACGCGCGCGGCGGGCCGTCGAGGCGATGGGCGTCGAGGTAATCCTTGGCCGCCGCGTTGAGTCGGTATGTGCCGAGGGGGTCAGTATTGGCGATCTATGGGTTCCTGCCGCGACCGCAATTTGGGCGGCGGGCATTCAGGCATCACCCGCCGCGCAGTGGCTGGGCGTTGATGCCGACGGTGCCGGACGCGTGCCGGTGAATATCGACATGACTGTGCCAGGCATCGCGCGCACCTTTGTAGTCGGCGACACCGCGGCATGCCCCGATGGAGCGGGCGGCCTGCTGCCCGGCATTGCGCCGGTTGCCAAACAACAGGGTTATCATGTTGCCGACAATATCTGCCGCGGGTTGAGCGGGCGGGCAGCACGGCCGTTCCGCTATCGCAACTATGGCAATATCGCGACCATCGGGCGGAAGCGTGCCGTTGCCGATTTCGGGCGGTTTCACCTTTCGGGTTTTCCCGCCTGGTTCTTGTGGTGCACCGCGCATGTCTGGTTCTTGACCGGGTTTCGCAACCGTTTGATCGTCGGCATGAACTGGCTGTGGCACTATTTCACATTCAATCGCGGGGCTCGGCTGATTACGGGCGATATCGAGCGCATGCCCGTTGATACCGGACCCGCGAACGATGCCGTGCCACGTTAATCGGCGGTCAGCGCGCCCGCCACCAATGCGGCCCTGCCAGAATCGCCAACACCAAGATATTGAACAGCGCATTGCTGCCATTGCCCGACGCGATGGACCCCAGGCTGTCGAGCAGAAACCAGGCGACCAGCCCGCCGAGCACCGCGCGCCGCACGGCGTCGGGCGCGGCATCGAACACCCACTGCCGCAACAGCAGAACCATGATGCCCCAGCCGAAGAGAAAACCACCAGTCAGCACCGTCAGGAACCGCGTGGTGGGCGCGCGATAATCCATGTTGCCGTCCAGCGGCCAGCTGAGCAGATCCAGCGACCAGCGCGCTGCTTCTGCCGTTGCCTCCACGCCGCCAAGCGAGAAAATCGGCCCGAACGCCGCGATACCGATGCCGGTGACGAGCAGCCAGCGCTTGTGCAATTCATTGGTCATAGACGCGATGTAGCATATGCTACATCGCGTGCAAGTGATTGGCTCAAGCAAAGTGGAGGCGGCGATATTTTCCTCTGAAATAGAGCAGTGGATCGCGGCGCGGTTCGAACTGCGCGCGCACAACATCGCCGACCAGGATGAAATGGTCGCCCGCTTCGTGCACCGCATGACGCTGGCATTCAAACGACACCAGCGACCCATCGAGCAAAGGGACGCCCGTTTCGCCCGGACCCCACGCGGTCGCCGCAAAACGGTCCTCGCCCTTGCCGGCGAAGCGGTTGGACGCGGGCTGTTGCCCGATCTGCAGCACATTGACCCCGAAACGCTCCGCGGTGCGTAGCACCGGGGCTGTCCCGGCATTATTGGCGATGCACACCAGCAGCAGCGGTGGATCCAGCGACACCGATGTGAAGCTGTTGGCGGTCAGGCCGACCGGCGTCCCCTGCCCGTCAATCGCCGTGACAATGGTGATGCCTGTCGCAAAACAGCCCATCGCATCGCGCAGCGTCCGCGCGTCAGACCCGGCGCGAAATTCGGGGGCAGCACGCGGCTGTTTGCGTTCGAGGAAATCGAGCAAAAGCCCCAGAAACGCCTCGGTACGGTCGGTCACCACCAGCAACTCGGCATCGCCCACTTCGGCGCTTTCACCGTGCGGCAGGGCTGCATCGAAATTCTGCGCTGCTTCGGATCGCGGCATCCAGCTCAGGCCGCCGCGTACCACCAGTGTCGGCAAGACAATGGCCGACGCCGCCGCTGCCAACCGCTCTGCAATGTCACCCAATGGCAGATTGGCAACGGCGCGCTCGTCCCACTGGTGCTGTCCATCGCCTGCCGCCTCCAGCCTGGCCGCGATGTCCTTCAGCGTGTCGGCGTCGCTGCGTGCGGGCATGTCCACCAGCACCAGACCGGCAGCCAGATTGGCCGCGTCGGTGGCAAGCGCGGCGGTGGCGATCCACCCCCCCAGCGTTGCCGCCACCACCACAGGGCGCGAGGCCATTTGCGCTAGCACAGCGCGCAGATCATCGACATGCGCGTCGAGGTCATAGCGGCCGTCGGCGGGCCATTCGCTGCCGCCATGGCCACGCAGGTCCAGATTGACGACGCGGCGGCCGGATTCGACCAAGGCGGCCGCCACCTGTGCCCACATCGTGCGCGTTTGTCCGGCGCCGTGCACCAGCAGCACGGCAGGGTCGTGCTCGTCGCCTGACACTTCGGCCTGCAGGCGGACACCGCCAAAACCCTTAAATTCGATCAGCTCCACGCCCGCGCTTTCCTGTCCTGCGTTGTCAACCAGGGCATAGAGCGTGACGGCGGTTTCGGCAATCGCCGCCGCTTGCCCTTCCCCCGCCATCTGGTATCGCTCGCAACATTGTTGCGCTCTAATTGGAAGTCCCGATGACTGCTTTGCCGATGTTCGATTTTGCGCTGGGCGAAACCGCCGACATGATCCGTGAAACAACGATGCGCTTTGCGACCGACAAGATCGCCCCGCTCGCTGCGCGCGCCGACGCCGAAGACTGGTTTCCGCGCGACGAACTATGGCCCGCAATGGGCGAGCTCGGCCTGCACGGCATCACGGTCGAGGAAGAATGGGGCGGGCTGGGCCTTGGCTATCTGGAACATGTCATCGCGGTCGAGGAAGTCAGCCGCGCCAGCGGCGCCATTGGCCTGTCCTACGGCGCGCACAGCAATTTGTGCGTGAACCAGATTCGCCGCTGGGGCAGCGCGGAGCAAAAGGCCAAATATCTGATGCCGCTAATCACCGGCGAACATGTCGGCAGCCTGGCCATGTCGGAGGCTGGCGCGGGCAGCGACGTGGTGTCGATGAAGCTGCGCGCCGATGCCGTCCAGGGCGGCTATGTCCTCAACGGCACAAAGTTCTGGATCACCAACGCCCCCTATGCCGACACGCTGGTCGTTTATGCCAAAACCGCGCCCGATGCCGGCTCGCGCGGGATCAGCGCCTTCCTGATCGAAAAGGGCGACGAAGGCTTTTCGATTGGCCAGAAAATCGACAAGGTCGGCATGCGCGGTTCGCCCACCGCCGAGTTGGTATTCAACGACTGTTTCATCGCCGAAGACCGCGTCATGGGTCCGCTGCACGGCGGCGTCGGCGTGCTGATGAGCGGCCTTGATTATGAACGCGTTGTTCTCGCCGGGCTCCAACTCGGTATCATGCAAGCGTGTCTCGACGTCGTCATTCCTTATGTGCGCGAACGCAAACAATTCGGCAAAGCCATCGGCAGTTTCCAGTTGATGCAGGCCAAGGTCGCCGACATGTATGTGATGCTCAATTCGGCGCGCAGCTATGTCTACAACGTCGCGCGCGCGTGCGACGCGGGGCAGACGACACGCTTCGATGCGGCTGGCGCTATCCTGCTGGCGAGCGAGAGCGCCGTCAAAGTCGCGGGCGAAGCCATTCAGGCGCTCGGCGGCGCCGGCTATACCAAGGACTGGCCGGTCGAACGTTATTGGCGTGACGCCAAATTGCTCGACATCGGCGCGGGGACGAACGAGATCCGCCGGATGCTGATCGGGCGCGAGCTCATTGGAGGCGGCGCATGACCAACCCCGCCGCCGCCTCGCCCCGACAACGCGGGTTCCTCAATACCGTCGAGCGCATCGGCAATTTGCTGCCCGATCCGATCATGATTTTCGTGTGGCTGATTTTCATCCTGATGCTGCTGTCGGCGCTCGGATCCTCGCTCGGCTGGTCGGCGTCGCTCGCCTATTCGGGCGACGAAGCGCCGCAATGGGGCGAGCTGGAAAACGGCACGCTCACCTTCCGCGCGACCAGCCTGTTCAACGAAGAGAATATTGCGCGGCTGCTCACCGAAATGCCGCGCACCATGGCGGGGTTCGCGCCGCTTGGCCTCGTCCTCACCATCGTGCTCGGCGCATCGGTGGCGGAAAAGGCCGGGTTGTTTTCGGCGCTGATCCGCAGCAGCCTTCGCAATGCCCCGCGCGTTATCATGACGCCCATTGTCGCGATCATCGGCATGGTCAGCCACCATGCATCGGACGCGGCCTATGTCGTGTTCATCCCGCTCGCCGCGATCCTCTATGCCGCCGTTGGCCGCCATCCGCTTGTCGGACTTGCCGCCGCTTTCGCAGCCGTTTCGGGGGGCTATGCCGGCAATATCACCCCCGGCCAGATCGACGTGCTGCTCTTCGGCTTCACGCAGGAAGCCGCGCGCATCGTCGAGCCCAGCTGGACAATGAACCCCGTTGGCAACTGGTGGTTCATCCTGTCGATCGTTGTCATTTTTACTCCGATCATCTGGTTCGTCACCGACCGCATCGTCGAACCGCGTCTCGGCACCGGGGGCAAGGAACCGGACGAGGAATTGCGCGCCGAGCTTGCCAAATCGGACCTGACGGTGGGCGAACGTCGCGGCCTGCGCCTCGCGGGCCTCGCGGCGCTGGTCATCGTCGGCCTGTTCGTCGCCATCACCCTGACCCCCGGTTATACCCCGCTGGTCGATGAAAGCGCCGAAGGCACAGCGCAGCTCCAACCCTTTTACGGCGCGCTGGTCTCCGGCTTCTTCCTGCTGTTCGTCACGACCGGCATCGCCTTTGGCATTGGCGCGGGGACGGTGACCAGCAGCAGCGACGCGCTCAAGATGATGCAGGACGGGATCCGGTCGATGGCCCCGTATATCGTCTTCATCTTCTTCGCCGCGCATTTTGTCGCCATGTTCAACTGGTCGCGCCTCGGCCCGATCATCGCGATCAACGGCGCGACCGCGCTCAAGGACATGGGCCTGTCCGCGCCCTTCCTGCTGGTCAGCGTGCTGATGCTGTCGTCGGTGCTCGATCTGTTCATCGGCTCTGCCAGCGCCAAGTGGAGCGCGCTCGCGCCTGTCGTCGTACCGATGTTCATGCTGCTGGGCATCAGCCCCGAAATGACCACCGCCGCGTACCGGATGGGCGACAGCTATACCAACATCATGACCCCGCTGATGAGCTATTTCCCGCTGATCCTGGCCTTCGCGCGAAGGTGGGACAAGGATGTCGGCGTCGGCTCGCTTCTCGCGCTGATGCTGCCTTATGCGCTGTGCTTCATGGCGGCGGGGATCACGATGACGGTCGCATGGGTCGCACTCGACCTGCCGCTCGGGCCGGGGGCGCAGGTGTATTACACCCCACCGGTACAGGTGCTGCCATGAGCGCCCCGGTCCTGCCCACCAACTACAACGCCGAAGACCCCGCCACACGGGCGCGCATCGCGCACAACCGCGCGCTACGCGACGAACTCTGGGCCAAGGTCGCCGAGGCTTCTCTCGGCGGCAACGAGAAATCCCGCGAGCGGCATGTTGCGCGCGGCAAGCTGCTCCCGCGTGAGCGCGTCGAACGCCTGCTCGACCCCGGCTCGCCTTTCCTCGAAATCGGCCAGCTCGCCGCCAACGGCATGTATGAGGGCGATGTGCATGGCGCGTCGCTGATCACCGGCATCGGGCGCGTGTCGGGGCGGCAGGTCATGATCGTCTGCAACGATGCGACGGTAAAGGGCGGCACTTACTATGCGCTGACAGTCAAGAAGCATCTGCGCGCGCAGGAAATCGCGCTCGAAAACCGCCTGCCCTGTATCTACCTCGTCGACAGCGGCGGGGCGAACCTGCCGCATCAGGCCGAAGTTTTCCCCGACCGCGACCATTTCGGGCGCATCTTTTTCAATCAGGCCAATATGTCGGCGCGGGCGATTCCGCAAATCGCCTGCGTCATGGGCAGCTGTACCGCGGGCGGCGCCTATGTCCCTGCCATGTCCGACGAAACCGTGATCGTCCGCAATCAGGGCACGATCTTCCTCGCCGGCCCGCCGCTGGTGAAAGCCGCAACGGGCGAGGAAATCAGCGCCGAGGATTTGGGCGGCGGCGACCTGCACGGCCGCAAATCGGGGGTCGTCGATCATGTCGCCGAAAATGACGAACATGCGCTGACGATCGTGCGCGATATTGTTTCGCACTTAGGAATTATAGGGACACGAGACTTATCTCCC
>CAYNXF010000005.1:122861-177289 GCA_964401155.1 uncultured Sphingopyxis sp. | reverse complement strand
CGGACATCGGATATTTGTCGGTCCAGCTCGACAGCTGCTGGTTGAAATAGCCCTCACCGGTGCGGAGCCTGCTCATGATGAAATGCGGATGGAGCGGGGTAAACTCGCTCAGGAGCAGAATATACTCACGATCATAAGGCACCGGCTCGGCCCCCGCCGGATCGATGATCAGCGGTCCATAATGCCCCGATTGCTCCTGCAGCCCCGAATGGCTGTGATACCAATAGGTCCCTGCCTGACGGATTGGAAATTCATAAGTGAACGTCTGGTGCGGCTTGATCCCGGGAAAGCTGATCCCGGGAACGCCGTCAAATTGGAACGGCACCAACAGGCCATGCCAGTGAATGGAGGTGTCCTCCTCCAAATGGTTGGTGACGTTCAGGCGAACATTCTGCCCTTCGCGTAAGCGGATCAGCGGCCCCGGCACGCTGCCGTTGACCGCAATGCCATGGCCGCTGCGCCCCTGCACCGACCGGCGGCCGCCGCGTACCGCTAGGTCAATGACCTCGCCGCCGACCTCGTCAAAGCCGACGCGGATCGGCGGGCCGCCGTGTCGCCGCATATTATGGCCCTGCGCCCAGGCAGGCATGGCTGCGAAAGCCGCGCCTGCGCCTAGTCCGGTAAGAATTCCGCGCCGTGAGAAACTGGTCATATTCATTTGCACTTGCGTCCCTGCATCTTTTGCCCATATAGGATACCACCGTAGGGTATAGCAAGAGAGATTTTTCAGATGGCCAAAGATCGGACAGACACAATCAACCGCTTGAAGCGTATCGAAGGTCAGGTTCGCGGAATAGCCCAGATGGTTACCGATGACCGCTATTGCATCGACATCTTGCACCAGGTGCAGGCGGTGAAATCGGCGTTGGCCCGCGTCGAGAGCGGCATTCTCAAGGATCATGCCGCCTGCTGCGTTGCCGAAGCCATCGCGTCGGGCGATGCCAACGAGCAGCGCACAAAATTCAGCGAGCTCATCGACCTCTTCGACAAAGTGAAACGCTAACTTTCCGCGTTTCAAAAGAACAGGATGATAAGATGCCTAAGACTGCAACGCTGCACCGCATGGTGCTGGACGACCATATCTGCCCATGGGGGCTGAAGGCGCGACATTTGCTGTTGTCGCATGGCTATGCGTTGGACGAACATCTGCTCACCAGCCGCGAAGCGGTTGACGCGTTCAAGGAAGAGCACGGCGTCAAAACGACGCCGCAGATCTGGATCAATGGCGAGCGCATCGGCGGTCATGATGATCTGCTGCGCTTTCTCGGCAAACCCGTCCGCGATCCCGCCGCGCTCACTTATGCGCCGGTCATCGCCATCTTCGCCATGGCCGCAAGCATGGCATTCGCGGCCAATTGGGCCGTGTCGGGTGCGATATTCTCCATTCGCTCCGCCGAATGGTTCGTTGCCTTCGCCATGTGTCTGCTTGCCCTGCAAAAACTGCGCGATGTCGAAAGCTTTGCAACCCAGTTTCTGGGGTATGACTTGCTCGCGCAGCGTTGGGTGCCCTACGCCCGTCTCTATCCCTGGCTCGAGGGCTTGGCAGGGGTGCTGATGATCGCCGGTGGATTGCACTGGCTATCTATCCCCGTTGCTCTGTTCATTGGTACCATCGGTGCGGTGTCGGTTTTCTATGCCGTTTACATCCAGAAGCGCGATTTGAAATGCGCGTGCGTCGGCGGAAATTCAAATGTGCCGCTTGGCTTCGTCTCGCTCACCGAAAACCTCATGATGATCGGGATGGCCATCTGGATGTTGCTGCCGCAGTTTATGTGAACGACGTGTAACGATGACTTTAGCATAAGCTTCACGTGTCACGCCCGACGGGGGTCCGGGGAGTAAAAAACACCACTAGGTTCAAAGGCCACTGGCTGTTGACTGCTTAGCAGGGGGGTGGAACTCCCTGCCGCTTGCTGCATTTTCTAATGCCCGGTGGTGTCGCAAGGCGACGCGCGGCGAGGACTTGCATCCCCCGCATGGCGCTCCGCCAGCCTGTCGGCCGGCGTGCTACGGCCGCAAGATTCACCGTGTCACACGCGTCGATTTTGGCGGTTACTAGGTAAGCGTAAATTCTTCAACATAACCGACGGACGGCTCACGCTTACCCGAGCGCTCAAAAGCAAGCACCTCTAACCTGCGGATTTGCTGGAAGGTAAGATTCTCTTTCTGTCCGTGTGTCCCTTATCGTTAGGGGGGATCACTTCGGCTTCCCAATCGTTCGAGCTCTTTTACCGACCGCACGCCAAAGTGCCGCAAGAGCGGCCGCATCATCCTGGTCACTTCCCGCTCGACCTCGCGCTCCTCTTCAGGTGACTGCAAAGGCTTAAAGCGGTTGCGGAGTTCGTCCAAGCGTTCGAGTTCGCGCGTGCGCTGCTTTTGGGTGAGCATGGCCAAATTCATGAAACGCCGAATATATTGCGGGTCGGTAAGCTGCCACCGCAAAGGGAGAAGCGCATCCATTGCCCGCCATGCAAAGCGATGAGCAAAAGCTTGCATCTCATAGCTTGACGGCGCGAGTTTGGCTTTGTCCAAATTGACCAGTGCAGCGATATTCCAGTCGCGATCCGCCCGATAATGTTCGAACTCTGGCACATGGATGGGCTTCATCGGCCCGCGAAGGCTCCATTTTCCAGTTTGGCGATCAACCAGAATATCGTCGGGGTGCGGCCACGGCTGATCCGGCTCGGCGTCGCGGGCCAAGGCTTCGCGCCACACCGAGGCGCGCTCGCGCTTCCAAGTGCAAATCCGTTCAAAAACCCGACGTTCAAGCTCGGCTTCCGCTTCACGCTTCTCCTCTTCGCGTCCTTCAAGTGCCTGTGCCATCGTCAAGGTTTCGCGCTGCGCAAACACGCTGCCGCCTAGTGCCGACTTGAACTGAGCATTGAGAACCGCTTCCATGAGCGTCATTTGCTCGACGCCCCGCGGCGTCTTCACTTGTATGCTTTGGTCAAGCACCCGCCGAAGCGTTGCATCAAGGCTACCGTCGTCTTTCGCTCCGGCCTTGTTGCCGTTCACCTTCTTGCGCGGCCGGCCATAGGGATTGCCTGACTGGCCCGGCTTGAATCGATGCTCGCGCGGTGGGCGGCGGTAGCCAACGCGGTCGCGGCTCATGGCTGGGCCTCCTCAAGCTGTGCATCGGCCCCGCGTAGTGCCGCGACATCTTCAAAGGCCGTGCCGCACGCCGCCAATGTGGCCCGCTTGCCGATAAGCTGCTCCCAGCGCCGCACAATGGTGTCACAGTAAAGCGGGTCGAGTTCGACCAGCCGCGCGCTTCGCCCGGTCTTCTCGGCGGCGATGAGCGTAGTTCCTGACCCGGCGAAGGGATCAAGAATGATCTCGCCGCGGCGCGAGCAGTCTTTGATGGCATCGGCGATCAAGGCGACGGGCTTGACCGTCGGATGCATGGCGAGCTCATCGCTGCGGCTCGCACTGATGCTGCTGATCCCGGCATAGTCCCACACATTGGTGCGGTAGCGCCCGCTGTCGCCGAGGCCGAAGCTGTTGGTGTGCGGCGCGGTGCCATGTTTGAAGACGAAGATGAGTTCATGCTTCGAGCGATAGAAGGCGCCCATGCCGCCATTGCTCTTGTTCCACACGACCAGATTCTTGAACTCGGTGAAGGCAGCTCTGCCCGCCGCCAGGAGCTCGCCCATATGCCGCCAGTCCATGCAGACGAACGCAATGGCGCCGTCGCGCATGACGCGCGCCATGGCGCGGCAGCTGTTTTCGAGGAAGCCGGTAAACTCAGCCTCGCTCATCTCGCCCGCGGCCATCGCAAATTCACGGTGTTTGACCGATCCCAGCCCGCAAACATGTCCGTCGATCGGCACATTATAGGGTGGGTCGGTGAAGACCATATCGGCCTGTTCATTCTTGAGTAGACGCTGCATCACCTCAGCATCGCGCGCGTCGCCGCAGATGAGGCGGTGACGGCCAAGCTCCCAAATATCCCCTAGGCGCGACACCGCTGGACCAGTCATGGCGGGCACGGCATCTTCAGGCGCGTCGGCACCGGTAGGGTTCGCTTCCTTAGCATCGTCAAGGATGACGTCGATTTCGGCGAGGCTGAAGCCAGTGAGCTCAAGGTCAAAATCTAGATCGACCAGACCTTGGAGCTAGATAGCGAGAAGCTCCTGGTCCCAACCGGCATTGAGCGCAAGCTTGTTGTCGGCGAGCACATAGGCGCGGCGCTCGGCGGCGCTCAGGTGAGCGAGTGCAATGGTCGGAACGCGCTCGATGCCGATGCGCTTGGCCGCTTCGACGCGGCCATGGCCCGCGATGATCTCGTTATCGTCGGAGATCAGGACAGGGTTGGTAAAGCCGAAGCGCCTGATCGATGCAGCGATCTGCTCGAGTTGTTTCTTCGAATGAGTGCGCGCATTGCGCACATAGGGTTTGAGCGAAGCAATATTGCGTTCAACAATGGCTTTGCTGCTAAACGGGCGGACTTCGTTCATATTCATGGCGATCTCCAGAATCTGCAAGCGTCGTGGTGGGGGCTTCCATGACTGGTTTCTCCAAATACGCGCGCTTGCCGACGAGCTAGTGAGGACCAAGCGCGCTCGAGTTTGCCCACCCTTCATGCAAGGCGCGCATGGAAAGCCGGACGTGGCTTCCTTAGCACGTCGCGGGGAGCATTATAATGTAAATGTTCTAATTTTGTTCGACTTTACCGTGAATAACTTGGGGGAAAGCGGGAGGCAGAGGCTCGAGGTCCCGGCCACCATTGGTGGAAGTGGCCGTCATGAAATTCGCAGCCAATCAAGCTCCATTCCCTGATATTAGAGAATGAATTCCCTGTTATCGCGATTCAAATTCCCTGTTATTTTTTCAGGGAATCCCGCGAACCGATATCCTAGGAATGGCTGAAATGCTGGGCTTTTGGCCAGTTGGGAGCGCGATTCAGCGCCCAAAAAATGAAGTTTTCCCTGTTAATTCCCTGCATAACAGGGAAAACAGACCTGAGAGGAGTGTGACGCAACTGCCCACACCTCCAACCATATTCATTAAACCAACGATTTGACACTTTCGACCCAAGGGCGCCGAAAAAGGGCGTACCTGAGGATGGACTGCGTGTCTCTAGTTTCCCAAACAGCGCCCGATAACGGGCCTCATTTAGCCAGAGTCTCTGGCCGCAAATCTGCATCGACGGTTTCGACTAGGTCTGCGATTGGGCCGTCAGCAGACTGGCAGGTTTTAGATCGACGGGCGCAAAAAGCGGAACTTCGGCTCTCGACCACTTAGCTGTCCTTGGCAGAACCCGCTGCGCTCGGCTACGCGCCGCGGCTCTGATCATGGGGTGGAAATCGGAGGAGTTTTCGTAATCCCGAAGCTGCGGGCCTCATGATGGCGCCCCTTGACCTCCATATTCACCGATGGTTCAAGCCGATCATCGCAGTCGCGCACAACGACTTGGGACCTCCAAAGGAATCTCCGAATATGAAACGGCATGGAATTGGCAGTATCGCTCTTCGCATCGGAGCAATCTTGGCGTCGATTGCAATGAGCTCACCGGCATTTGCAGCGCCCGATCCCGGCAAGAAGGCCTGTGTCAAAGAAGCCCGCAGCCTTTGCCCTACCGAGATGAAATCGCTGAGCCGCAAGAAGGTTGAAGCGTGCATGATCCGGAACATCGAGAAGACGTCGCCGACTTGCAAAGCGGCGATGCTCAAGATCAAGGCCGAGCGCGAAGCCTTGGCGCGGCGTCAGACGAATGGTCAGGCCGCGACATCGGAATAGGCGGCATTCTCCGCCCGGATACGCACCCACAACATGGCCGCATTGAGCACGGAATACACCACCGCCACCCAGACAAGGCCAAACATCAGCGGCACCACCGCGATCTCGCAAATGACGACGAAATAGTTCGGGTGGCGCATGATGCGGAACGGTCCGCTGACGATCGGCGGCTCATTCTTGGGAACGATGATCCGCGTCGTCCAGCGCCGTCCCAGCGTCGCCAACACCCAGACGCGCATGACCTGCAGGACTGCGAAGACCGCAAGCAAGGGCATGTATACCCCCTCGCCACCGACAGTTCCCCATAAGACCGCCAGCCACGATGCGTGCATCAGCACCATCACCGGATAATGCGATCGCCCATACTCTACCGCGCCGCGCGCGAGCAGTGCCTTGGTGTTGCTCTGCGCGATGATAAGCTCGGATATCCGCTGAAGCGTGATGAACAGCATGATGGCATAGGGTAGGGTCATACCGCGCTCCGCAAGGTTACCGTGCTGGCGGTGAAGCCTGGTCCAAGCGCCGTCATCACCGACAGCGGCGGCAGGCCCTGCTTGCGCACACGGTCGAGCACAAACAGTGCTGTCGGCGCGGACATGTTGCCGTGCAGGCGCAGAACCTCGCGTTCATCGTTGAGGCTCCCCTGCGGCAAGGCAAGTGCCGCCTCGATTGCATCGACGACTTTTGCCCCGCCGGGATGGCAGATGAAGCGATCAACCTCCTCGATCTGGATATTCTGAGGGGTCAGCATCGCCTCGACCGCGCCGCGGAATTCCTTGCGGGCGAAGGCGGGAATGGCGCGGTTGAGGATGACGCCCAAACCGGCGGGCTCCATCTGCCAGCCCATGATGTCGAGCGTGTCGGACCAGGTCTTTTCGGCGCTGCCGGAAATCTGGGTAAAGCCTTCATCGCCCGAGCGAATCACACAGGCCGCTGCCCCATCTCCGAACAGCGCAGTCGAGACCACGTCTGCCTTGCCGACATTCTCGGTCCTCAGAGCAAGGCTGCACAGCTCGACCGTTACGAACAAGACCGTGGCGCCGTGACCAACCCGCGCGAGCTTTGCTGCGAGGCCCAGTCCCGAGACGCCGCCGACACAGCCAAGCCCGAACACTGGAACTCTCGAAACATCGCTGCGGAAGCCCATCCGCCCCATGGCGCGCGCCTCCAGGCTCGGCGTAGCGATGCCGGTGGACGAGACGGTGACGATGGCATCCACCTCGTGCGCCGCGATCCCCGATTCGGCGAGCGCCTTTTCCGCCGCTTCGACGAATAGATCGAGCGCCACTTCCATATAGACTTCGGTGCGTTCGACGATGGTGCGCGGATGCATATACCAGGCGACCGGACGGGCCAGCTGGCGAAATTCGATCCCCGCATTGTGGTAGATTGCCCGGAGCCTTCCGAAATCCTCGAAAGCCCCGCCGAGCAGCTGTTCGGCAACCTGAGCGCCTGTCGTTTGGTCAAGGATATTCAGCGGCGTCGCCGTAGCGAGTGAATGAATGCTTACCGGAATCTTCAAGGGAGCCTCGCATTGGCCGATTGTCCGGCATTCTGGTTTTTCTTTCTGAAGGGAACAGCACCATAGAAGGATAGTTCCTTCAATCAAATACGAAGCCGGATCGAAACCGGATGCCAGTTTCCCTTGGTCAGGCCCCCGCCTTCGGCTACCTGAGATGTAATGAACGCCAGCGAAATACCCGAGGCAGGTCTGCGAACCTGGGCTGGCTTTATATTCATGTGCATCGGCATGTTTATGGCGATCCTGGATATCCAGATCGTGGCGACGTCGCTGCCGACGATCCAAAGCGCGCTCGACATCGGCGCGGACCAGATGATCTGGATCCAGACCGCCTATCTCACCGCCGAGATTGTGGCGATACCGTTGACGGGGTTCCTGACCGCAAGACTGGGCATGCGGTGGCTGTTTGTGTCGGCTGTGTCGGTGTTCACCGTCGCATCGATCGGATGCGCGCAGAGCGAGACCTTCGCTTCGCTGATCGCCTGGCGAATCATCCAGGGCTTTGCCGGTGGCACTTTGATTCCGGCGGTGTTTTCGGCGGTATTCCTGCTATTCCCGTTGCGTTCACAGGGGATTGCTACGACCATTGCCGGTGTTGCCGCCGTCTTCGCACCGACCGTGGGCCCGATCGTGGGCGGCTGGATCACCGAAACCTATTCCTGGCACTGGCTGTTCCGGATCAACATCCTGCCGGGCATATTGGCGGCAGTCGGGGCTGCGCTCACCCTTCGCGGTCCGGCAAGCAATATGCGCTCCAAGCGGTCGGTCGATGCGGCGGCGCTGACTTTGCTGGCGTTCGGACTGACCGCGCTTCAGATCGGCCTCAAGGATGCGCCGACTGATGGCTGGCTCTCGCGAAGCGTGGCCGCGTTGCTGCTGGGCTCTGCTCTGTGTTCGGTTTGGTTCGTCTGGCGTACGGTCCGGTCGCCCGATCCGCTGGTCGAACTGCAGTGTTTCAAGGACCGCAATTTCGCCATCGGCTGTGCTCTAAGCTTCATTCTGGGTGTGGGGCTGTTCGGCTCGACCTATCTGATGCCGTTCTTTCTTGGTCTCGTGCGCGAACATGATGCCTTGCGCATCGGCGAGATCATGCTGGTCACAGGTATCGCCCAGCTCATCACGGCGCCGATCGCGGTTTATCTCGAGCAGCGCGTTGGCGCGCGCACGCTGACTGTGTTTGGCTTCGCCCTTTTCGCGGTCGGCCTGCTGATGAGCACCACGCAGACCGCCGACACCGATTTTGCAGAAATGCTCCTCCCGCAGATCGTGCGGGGCGTCGCAACCATGTTCTGCTTGCTGCCGCCGACGCGGATGGCGCTGGGGCGCTTGTCGCCCGAATTGGTGGCGGATGGCAGCGGGTTGTTCAATCTGATGCGCAACCTCGGCGGGGCGATCGGCCTTGCCCTGATAGACACCACCATCTTCAGCCGCGCCGCGACCTACGGGGGGAAAATTGTCGAGGAATTGAAGGCAGGGAACGTCGAAACCGCAGTGAGAATCGGCATACCCCGCGACGCTTTCATCGAGCAGATCGGCATACCGCCCGACGAATTCACCGAGGAGATGGTCCGCCCCTTGGTGGAGCGGCAGGCCCTGGTCGAGGCCATCAACGATGCTTGGCTATTGATCGGGGTGCTGACTGCCCTTGCCTTGCTACTTGTCTTTTTTGTTCGCAGGGTAGCGCCCGAGAATAATGTCGAAGGCACCCGGTTGCGCTGACACTTTGCGGTTACGGTGGGGCTACGGCGACATTTCACTTAACCCCCAAACTCCCTCACTGCCCCAGTGAACTGGGACACGAACAGCATGTCCCCAACGCACATCGCCGCCGCTGCGGACCTCTGCGCCTCTGCGCGAAACCCCTCCGCCTCCTCCGCGTCACCGCGTAAGAAACTCCTTTCCTACACGCATCCGATCTGCCTAGCCTCGGCGCATGTCTGTCCAGCGGTCCCGCACCGCACTCTCACTCCGCGCGCACATCTTCACAAATGCGACAAAGGATACAGTTTAATTGAAACCGGCGGTGTCTTTTGTAGCTTTAAGCGAGGTGACGGTGAAGCGGGCGAACGATGCCTATGGCCGGAAGGGTTGCAGTGACCGAAGTGCGGCGCCGGAAATGCCGCAATGATTGATGTGATCCGCTCAGGCAAAGTAGCAAGCCCGCACCTTATACCAGTGCCGGGGGAAGACAGCGGCCGATCAAATTGCAAATGTGGCCAGCGTAACTTTTGCAACGCTCCGGACGAAGCTTTGTTGCAACAATTGCAGCAACCTACCGGGCGCTGACACATAGGGGGACATTGATGATCGCGACCATTTTTCGGGCAACTGTCGGGGCGGCCGTCCTCGGCGCAATATCGGTTGTCATGGCCCCGCCGGTGCAAGCCCAGCAGGCCGGGATCGAGATTGCCGTGGTGGATGAGGCCGGGTCACCGGTCGCCGAAATTGAGGTAGTGATCGCCAACCGCGCCATCGGTTTCGAGCGCCGCTTGCGCACCGATGCGCGCGGACGGATCGCAGTCGATGGACTGAGCACCGCAGGCGAATATCTTGTCTCGGTGCCCGCTTCGGATCAATATTCCGGCCTCGCCGCTCAGCCGGTCGAGCTGCGCGCCAATTTCTCCCGCAGCGTGATCCTCCAGCTCGCCGTCCCGGAAAGCGCAGCCATTACCGTCACCGCGGCGCGCGCGATCACCGGGCTCAATACTGCTAATGCCGAAATCTCCGCCTCGCTCGGGCGCGACCAACTGGTCGCCTTGCCGATCGAGGGTCGCGACGTGCTGGGCGCGCTGATCCGCCTGCCCAACGTGGTGCCCTCGACCGGCTTTTTCCCCGAGGCGCCCTCCATATCGATCAATGGTTCGAACGGCCTTGATACCAATTACCTGATCGATGGGCTCGACAATAACGAGAATTTTCTGGGGGGGATCAAATTCCCCGTGCCCTTGGGCTTCACCCGCGAAGTGACCGTGCTGGCGAATTCCTATTCCGCCGCATATGGGCGCACTGCCAATGGCATTGTGAACTATACCACACCTTCGGGCAGCAATGATTTCACCGGCGAGGTCTATGGATTGATCCGCCCCGGCCGTCCGCTCGACGCGCGCTCCCCCTTCCCGCGCCGCGACCTGTCGGGCAACCCGGTGGGGGAGAGTTTTGAGCGCTACCAAGGCGGCTTTGCCGTTGGCGGGCCGATTGCGCGCGACCGGACTTTCATCTTCGCTAACTATGAATACACCCGCGATCGCAACACGCAGGTGGTGGACGCCCCGCAACTGGGCATCGTCGACACCGTCACCGGCAACAACGAATTCCACCTCGCCTCGCTGCGGCTCGATCACCGGCTGACGGAAGACTGGACGATTGGCCTGCGCGGCAACATCGGGCGTGTCACCATCGACCGTCCGGGCGGATCCCTGGGCGGAGGGAATGCGACCTTCCCCTCGGCCGGATCGAAGCAGGACCGCTTCTCCACGCTGATCGCCGCGACCGCGAGCTATGCGGGGAGCGACTGGAGCTACGACGGCGCGCTGCAATTCAGCCGCTTCCGTTGGGACTATGGCGAGGCAACAGGCGCGCCCGGCCCGCAGGTCGTGGTGCGTGGGCCCTCAGGGCTCACCGCGGCGGTGGTTGGCAATCCGGGCTTCGTCTTCGACAATCTCGAAGAGACTTGGCAGACCACACACCGCGTCGGCCGCGATCTCGGCGCGCACCGGCTCAGCGCGGGGGTCGACGTGATCGCCTCGGACTTCGCGTTGCTGGGCGGGGGCAACCCGAATGGCAACTACACCGTCGACCTCACCGCCGCGCAACTTTCCAGCCTGTCGGGACAGGGCCTTGCCCTCACCGCGCAGGACGTACTGGCATTGAACCCGGCGGTGGCCAACTACGCGGTCGAACTGCGCCCGCAAAGCTTTGGCACCAGTCAGACGCTGGTTGCCTTCTACCTTGAGGATCAGTGGCAGCTTGCCCCGAATTTCACCGCGACGCTGGGGCTGCGCTGGGATTACGACACGCTGACCGAGCGCGGCGCTGGTGACGGCGATACTGATAACATTGCCCCGCGCCTGGCGCTCAACTGGCAGCCTGATGCGCGGTCTTCGGTCCGGTTCGGGGCGGGCATTTTCACTGGCAAGCTGTCCTACGCGGTGATCTCTGACGCGCTGCAGCGCAACACCACCTCGGCGGGTTTCCTGAGCCAGCTGGCGCAGTTGCAGAGCAGCGGCGCGATCCCGGCGGGCGTCGACCTTGGCGACATCACCTTCGATGGCAACCTCACCGTCTCCCCCACCTGCACAACGGTCGCCGCCTGCCCGGCGCCTGAGGCTGTGCAGGGTCTGCGCGATACGGCGATCATCAACGAGGCGCGGATCCTCAGCCCGACCGGCTATGACAATCCTTGGAGCGTGCAGATCAGCGGCGGCTACCAGTTTCAGGCGACCAGCACTCTGACCCTGTCGGTCGATGCGCTCTACAGCCGCTCGGAGAATCTGGCGCGGCTGCGCGATCTGAACGCGCCTTCGCCTTTCACCCCCAACCTTGCCAATCTGACCGATGCCAATATCGCCCTGCTGCGCGCGCAACCGGATAGTGCGAGCCGCTTTGCGCTTGCCCAAAGCCTCGGGCTGGTGCGTTCGCCAACGGCAGCAGATGCTTCGCGTCCGGTTGCCTTGGTACCCGGCGGAGCGCGGCAGATCACGGTCTCCGAAACGGCGGGCCAGGCCGAGTATCTCGCGCTGATCCTGCAGGCAATCAAGGCGCGCGGTAACGACGATTATGCCTTCCGCGTCAGCTACACCCTCTCGCGCCTGCGCAATGACACCGATGACATCAATTTCCGCGCCGCCAACGCGAATGACTTCAGCACCGAATTCGGCCCTTCCGCCAATGACCGGCGGCATGTGATCTCGGCGGTGGGCTATCTCTACCCGGTGAAAGGGATGACGGTGACGCTGGCGGGGCTGTTCCAGTCGGGCCAGCCGGTCAACTTAGTGCCCGATGCGTTGATCTTCGGCACACAAGATCTCAATGGCGACGGAGCCAGCTTCGGGGAAAATTTCCTCGGCAATTCGGACCGCTTCCCTGGTGAGGGCCGCAATTCTGGTCGCCTGCCGTGGTCAGCGACAGTCGATGTTGGCTTGCGCTATGCCTTGCCGGTGCTGGGCGGACGGGTCGAGGCCAGCGCGGATGTGTTCAATCTGTTCAACGCCAACAACCAAAGCGGCTTTGCCAACGCGGCGACGACCTCGAACCAGATCCAGTTCGGCGGCGGTGCGCTCTTCGTGCAGCGCAATGCCGGGCCGCCGCGGCAATTCCAGTTCGGGCTCGCCTACCGGTTTTGACATTCGTGTTGCCTCATCGGCAGGCTACGCCCTGCTCTCTTTTTAAGTAACGTTAGCCGAATGGCGCGAGCCAACCCCGTCTCCGGTTAGGAGTAGACCCACCGTCGCGAGCGACCACATTCCTAAGTGCCACGCCAACCCCTTCCTCAAATCGAGATCCAGATTATGTGCGGCGATATGATCGCGATGGGCCCCGATACGGCCCATCGGCTGAATGCCATTGGCTCGATTTCAGCTGCCGGGCGGCTGCCGGGCGGGCGCTGGGGATGAACTGGTGCGCACCACACGCCGCTGGCGCGCATGCCCTGTCCGCTTACCACAGAATCCCGAACGAAGCAGAGCAGGCCAGCAGCGCAGGGATTGCCGCGATCGTGAGCCAATTGCTGCATACTCCCCGCCCGCGCGAGCGATATAGATAGGCTGATCAGGCAAAGGGCAACTGCGCCAGATATCGCCGCATGTCGGTCGCGCCTCACATGCCCGTTGTGGGGGCGCTTTGCGAATGTCCGCCTCCGGCAGGCCGCTAACAGGCGGCGAGACTATTCCCCATCTTAAAATTGCCAATCTTGAAATAGTCCATTGAAAGAAACGACCATTCTTCCTGATCGCGCCGGCTATTAGGTAGCAATCAGCATCGCGATCGGCGGTGCCCCCCCGCAAACCGAATGGAGAAAATCATGAACCATCGATTCCTTACCGGGCTCGCCACTGCAGCCGGTCTTGCCATCGCGGCTGCCAACATTGTTGGCTCGCCCGCATTGGCCGTCGTGCCGACCTCAACGTCGGCCGTGAACACCGACGAACAGGGCATCGCGCTGCATGGCTATGACGCGGTTGCCTATTTCACCAGCGGAAAACCGACCAAGGGCAGCGATCAGTTCAAGGCCGCATACGAAGGCGCCACCTACTACTTCTCGAGCGCCGCGAACCAAAAGAAGTTCATGGCCAACCCGGCCGCCTTTGCGCCGCAGTACGGCGGATTCTGCGCGATGGGCGTTGCCCTCGAAAAGAAGCTCGATGGCGATCCGAACGTCTGGAAGATCGTCGACGGCAAGCTCTACCTCAACGTCAACCAGGACGTTTCGGTGGCGTGGAACCGCGACATTCCGGGCAACCTTGAGAAGGCCAATGAGAACTGGCCGGGCATCAAAAACCGCACCCCCGAATCTCTCTAACTGATCCGCGAACGCGTTGGCCCACCCGCGTGGGTCAACGCAGCGGTCTAGAACAGGACAAGACAATGAATATCTCTCGTTCCGCCTTCCTTGCCGGCGTCGTCGCCACCGCGCTGGTTGGCGTCGTGGGCGAAGCCTCGGCTCAGAGCAAACCGGCCCGCGAGAAATGCTACGGCATCTCGCTTGCTGGCCACAATGACTGTTCGGCTGGTCCCGGAACTTCCTGCGCCGGAACCTCGAAGGTCAACCACGAAGGCGATGCTTGGAAGCTGGTACCCAAGGGCACCTGCACCACAATCAAATCGCCTACCTCGCCTACGGGCTTTGGCCAGCTCTCGGCATTCAAGGAAGTACGGCGCTAAGCCATGGGTTCGGCGGCATCCCAATGCGGTACTGTGAGTGCCTCGGGTCGCAATCCGCAGCCATCGGAAAGGCTGGCTCGCGGTTTCCGGGGTTTGCCGTCGGCGGTCGGCCTCGGGCTGCGCCCGGAACATGCAGCAGCATGGTCCGCAGGCGTGCCCGGGGTCGGCTTTACCGAAATTCACGCCGAGAACTACATGATGGCGGGCGGACCCGCGCTGCGGTTCCTCGACGCGGTGGCCGAGCGCTATCCACTTTCGCTGCACGGTGTCGCGCTATCGCTCGGGGGGGAGGACCCGCTTGATCGTGACCATCTTGGCCGACTGAAAAAGCTGATAGACCGCTACCACCCCGTATCCTTCTCGGAGCATCTGGCCTGGTCGAACCACAAGGGTATATTTTACAACGATTTGTTGCCGGTAGTCTATGACACGGCGACCCTTACCCGCGTCGCGAACCACATCACCACGACCCAGGAAATCCTGGGCATGCGGCTGTTGCTCGAAAACCCTTCGACCTACGTCACTTTTGCCAGCAGCGACTGGGACGAAGTCGATTTTCTGAAAGAGATTGCGTTACGCACCGGTTGCGGGCTGCTGCTCGATGTAAACAACGTCGCGGTTTCGGCCCACAACCACGGTTATTCACCGGCGGACTATATCGCCAGGTTTCCGCATCATCTGGTTGGTGAGATTCACATCGCCGGGCACGATGAACAGCCCGAGGCGGTGGGCAGCACGGTGCGGATCGACGGCCACGGCAGCCCGGTGAGCGAAAGCGTCTGGAACCTGCTGGATCAGGCGATCGCAATGGGCGGACCGCGACCGGTTCTGCTTGAACGCGACAATTCCGTTCCCGCGCTGGAGGACCTCCTTCCGGACTTGCAAAGGATAGCGGCGGCGCTCGATGCGGCGGAGGTCGATCATGCCGTCGCAGGATGATTTCGCGCGGGCGTTGATCGAACCCGACCGGCCGCCTCCGCCGGTCATCATCGCGCGCGGTGACCGGTTCGATATCTACCGCAACAATGTTTTCGCAAGTCTGGGCGCTGCGCTGGCCAAGACGTTCCCGGTTGTCGAAACGATGCTCGGCGGCGAATATTTTTCGGCCTTGGCCCTTGCGTTTGCGCGCCAATCGCTGCCGAAGTCGCGGATCCTCGCGGAATATGGTGCCGATTTTCCCGATTTTATCGCCCAATTCCCGTCGCTTACCGACTATCCCTATCTTGCCGACGTCGCGCGGCTCGAATGGTCGCGGATCGAAGCGTTTCGCGCCGCCGACGATGAGCCGAATCGGGGCATGGTGGTTGGAGATGCCCTGCTTAACCGCAGGGTTAAGCTAGGTGCATCGGCGCGGTTGCTCGCATCGCCGCACCCGATCGACACATTGTGGCGCCTGCATCAAACCGAGCAGCCAGGTGAGCCCGCGCAATGGGATGGCGAGCAACTCGTCCTGTTCCGCCAAGCCGACACACTGGTCCATTGGCGGCTTTTGCCGACCGAGTTCGAATTTCTGGGCGGGCTGCGGGACAATCCGTTCCTTGGAGATGCGCTTTGGTCGATCAGCGAGCCAGCGGCGGCGGCGCACGCATTGCGCCTCGTCATCCAGCTGCTCGAGGCCGGAGCCCTGGTCATCAGTCCTCCGCATCACGCAGAACCATCGTCGTATTGAACATCGTCACATTGAAAGGCCAAACCATGTCCACTCGAACCCTGCCGAACCCGTTCCGCCATCTCCCCAGTACGCGCGCGGTGCTGCCGAGCCTCGTCCAGCTCATGCTTCGCCTTGGCCTTGCGGGGATCTTCTGGTCTTCGGCCCGAACCAAGGTCGAAGGGCTGCTGACCATCTCGGACAACACCGTCTACCTGTTTGCCGAGGAATACCGGCTGCCACTGCTGTCGCCCGAACTTGCCGCGCACATTACGACCTATGCCGAACATTTGCTGCCGCTGCTGCTGGCTGCCGGACTGGCCTCGCGCTTTGCCGCGCTGGGGCTTTTCATCATGACGTTGATTATCCAGCTGTTCGTTTATCCCGATGCCTTCCTCTCCACCCATCTGGGCTGGATGGCCTTGGCCAGCGCCATCATCCTTTACGGGCCGGGCCGCTTCGCGCTCGATGATGTCATCGGCCGGATGCGCAAATCGTAACGGGCGTGGTCAAATTTCGGCCATGGACACGAAACTGCACGCACCTCATTGGGAAGATATTGGCCTAATCGCAGCCTCAAAAAAATCAGCCCTTTGCATGGTCACGCTGAGCAACAGCGCACCCTCCAGCAATGCGACGATGGTCTCTGGCGGCATCGGCAGGGCGGCTTTTGCGTCAGGCACCGCATACAGCCAATTGACGAGCGCGTCCGAGAACTGCGCTGCCGAACTCTGAACCGCAGGAGGCAAATCCTGGCTGGATGCGCCCAGTGCACCGCATAAACACATTTCGCTTTGCATTGCCGCAAGACGGAACAACGCGATCAGCCGCTCAAGTGCGGCAGGCGCATCGTGCTGCTCGCCAAGAAAGTCGAGCGCTTTGGCGCGGTAACGATCCATCATCGCCAATGCGAGGTCAGCCTTGGTCGGGAAATGATAGTGCACGCTGGCACTCTTGATGCCAACGTCTGCTGCCAATTCGCGAAAGCTGAAGCCGTTGTAGCCTGCCGCGCGTGCCCGGACTTCAGCAGAATTTAGGATGGCTTCTCGGACTGTTTCACCTGACGGCACGGTCAATTTCCTTTCTATCGATAGATAGGGATTGCCAAATGACTTAGCAAGCCCTAGATAGATGCCTACCAACTGATAGATAGAGGCAACAATGGCTAGCGCAAAGTCAACACGAAAGCCCGATGTTGCGATCATCGGCACAGGCCGCGTTCGCGTTGCCAGGCGCGACGTAGGCCGCCTCAATAGCTACGCCGATCCTGTCACCGGGACATTTCTGGGCGCCAAAAATGGTCGGCCCGGCGGCGGAACACATCGCTCATCTGCTGGCCTGGGCCATCGAGGCCGGCCGCACTGTCCAGCAGATGCCCGACAGCCCTTTCTATCACCCCGTCATTGAAAAAGGGGTTGCACCGCGCTGAGGGCTGCGCGCGATGCAATGGAAGAAGCCGATCCAGCCCATCAACCCTGCCTCGACTGCCGCAGCGCAGCGTGAAAGCAATCAAAGGATTAAAGCATGACCAAAGCCACTCTCATAATCGGTGGGTCGTCGGGCATGGGCCTCGCGACCGCCAAGCTTCTGGCCGGCAGCGACCGCACGATCATCATCACCGGGCGCGATGAAGCCAAGCTGGCTGACGCCGCCCGTGCCATCGAAGCGGTCGGCGGACACGCCGAGACCGTCATCGTCGATCTGTTCGATGACGAAGCTGTCAATACCTTCACGGCGCGTATCGATGCCGATGCACGTCACATCGACCAGCTGGTCAATGCTGCCGGCTACTTCCTTCCCAAGCCGTTTCTGGAACATGGGCGCGCGGACTATGACGTCTACCACGATCTCAATCGCGCCACCTTCTTCCTCACCCAGGCGACCGCGCGCAACATGGTGCGTCATGGCGGCGGTGCAATCGTCAACATCGGTTCGATGCGGGCACGACAATCCATCAAAGCAACGCCATCATCGGCCTATTCCATGGCCAAGGCGGGGCTGCACAGCCTGACACAACACCTCGCCATGGAACTTGCGGAACACAAGATCCGCGTCAACGCGGTCGCACCGGCGGTAGTGGTGACGCCGATCTATGGTGCCTTCATCGACCCCGCTGCGATCGCCTCGACCCTCGCAAAGAGTTTCGATACCTTCCACCCGATTGGTCGGGTCGGTCAGGCAGAGGATGTCGCGCACCATATTGCCTTCCTGCTTTCCGAGAAGGCGGGCTGGACCACCGGCGCAATCCATGATGTCGATGGCGGTATCATGGCCGGTCGTAACTGAAAGGGCTAAACCGTGTACAATAATGCCAACCTTAAGGAACTCGGCAAGCTCGGTGCCGCAGCTCCCGCCCAGCGGCAAGGTTTCCATGCCTGGGACGAGGCAGTGATGGCGGACGGAGCCCTGTCAAGGAAGCACAAGGAATTGGTCGCGGTCGCCGTCGCACTGGCGATACGATGTTCCTATTGCATCGACATCCACGCAAACGACGCGCGCAAGGAAGGCGCCAGCGAAGCCGAATTGGCCGAAGCAGCCTTCGTTGCCGCCGCGACAAAGTCCAGCGGCGCAGTTATCCACGCCGCCCGCTTTGTTTAGGACTGAGAAAGGATCAGAGCCGTGCGCATCAATGCCGATTTCGACCAGCGGATCGTGATCCGCCCCGGCGACATCGATTGGGTTTCGTCTCCGATGGCCGGGGTCGAACGGCAGATGCTCGACCGCATCGGTGGGGAGGTTGCTCGCGCGACCTCCCTCGTCCGCTATGCCCCCGATTCCTACTTTTCCGCTCACAGCCACGGCGGTGGAGAAGAATATCTGGTGCTCGACGGCGTTTTTTCCGACGAGCATGGCGATTATCCTGCCGGGACCTATGTGCGCAATCCGATCGGCAGCAGCCACACGCCGCACAGCGCGCATGGTTGCACCATCTTCGTCAAGCTGCATCAGTTCAATCCGCGCGACACCGAACAGAAAGTCGTGCGTACGCGCGACCAAATTTTCCTGCCTGGCTTGGTCGAAGGGCTCTCGGTCCTACCACTGCACGATTTCGAGTACGAGCATGTCGCGCTGGTGCGCTGGCAACCCGGGACACAGTTCGGGCAGCATCGCCACTGGGGCGGTGAGGAGATCCTTGTTCTAGAGGGCATGTTCGAGGACGAGCATGGTCGCTATCCTGCGGGCAGCTGGCTGCGCAGCCCGCACGGCTCGGAACATACGCCGTTCAGCACTGCTGGCTGCCTGATCTTCGTCAAGACCGGTCATCTTGGTGCAGCTGTGACCGCCGCCCCGGCATCGACAATCCCCACGGCTGCGCGTGGCGCCGTGTTTCGCGGACGCGGCGGGCCGCCTTTCACCCCATTGCTCCCAACATAACAAAAAGTTAACTCGGCACGGCCGTGCCCCGCCTCTATTCCTTGCACCCTCCGCCGCATTCCCGCGGCGGGCGCAACCAAGGGGATAGTTCATGTCGCCGATTGATATCGATGCCATCCCGATGCTCGAAACCGCCGTCGGCCTTTATGGCTCGCTGGCGCAGGCGAGCGACCCGATCGGCCCTTCGATATTCGAAGTGGTCGTGACGCTTGTCCTGATCATCTATGATTGACGAGCCTGAGCGGGGTGGCGGCTGGCCACCACTGGCGGTCACCCCGTTCGCCGCTTCGCGCCATGACCATTATCCGCGCGGCGATTTGGCAAGGCGGCGCGCGATGCAGACCGAAGCCGCAGCACTTGATGCGCAGCTACGCGCCGAGGACGCGGCTCCGGGCGGCATTGGCTATGCCATGCAGAGGCTGGCCGGGGCCGACCCCGACACCATCTTTGCCGAACTCGCTGCCTTTCTGACCAACCATGGGTGGGTGCGGCAACGCTTGCGCGCCGCGCTAACCCTGTGCGTCGCCGACCCCTTTGCGATGCCGCCGCTGCGCATCTTTAGCGGTGGCGCACTCGGCGGCCTTATCCTCGCCGAGGTGCCGCCAATCACGCTCTCGCTGATGGTCCGCCCCTTTAACCAGCCCGCGCCGCGCGACCCATCAGTCATCTTCTCGCCAGGCCGCGGCATGACGCAGATCGTGCGCAGCGGCGGGGCCCTGATCCGGCGCTATCGGGTGTCGGTGAGTGAAGTTGAGCAGGCAGGCGGGTTTCGCAACGCAGCCGCCGCGCCACTTGAGTTAGTCGGCGAAGGCCCCCTCGCCGACGGCGATCAGGTTCGGGTCGACCAGCAGTGCGAGAGCTTCAACCTCACCCCCGGGGACGGCGACCTCGTCATGCTGCAACTATTCGTCCATCAACAATCGTGCGTGCCGATGCGCGAATATGATCCCGCGACCGGAAAGCTGATCCGCGCCGCTGCCGCGGGGCGCGCCACCAGTTTCCGCCAGATGGGGCTGGCCGTGCTCCGCGCCTTTGATCGCCGCGATGCTGCTCTGCTGTTCGCCGCCGCGCTGTGTGACGAAGATTTCGCGATGCGCTGGCAGGTGATGCGCGAGTTGCTGGCGCTGGATGCCGAGGCTGCGCTGCCGCACCTGACTGCGATGGCTGCCGACGATCCGCACCCCGAAGTGCGCGCCGCTGCTGCGGCAACGCTGGCATTGCTGCGCGAACGCAGCGTCCCTGCCGCAGTTTGCGAGCCCGCCTGATGCCGCAGGTCATCGATCCCGGCTCCGCCACCCCGCTCGACTTCGCGGAAGCCATCGCACGGCTGGAGGAGCGCGGCGTCGATCTCGCCAACCCCGATGCCCTGCCCGACTATGCTGCGCTGCTCGCTGGCCTCTCGGCCAACCGCCACTTCCTCGCCGACCGGGTGATGGCTGAGCTCAAGGCGAGCTATGGCCGCCAGCTCGACGACAATCGCTACAGCGCGCAGGTGTTCCTGCTCCACCGTAGCGGGCAGCGCTTCTTCCTGCGCGCCAATCTGTGGCCCGCCGCGCGCGACTATGCCTATGCCACCAGCGGCCCGGCGGCCTTTTCCTATGAAGTGCCGCACGACCACAATTTCAGCTTTCTGACCGTCGGCCATCTGGGGCCGGGCTATGTCAGCGACTATTATGAATATGATGCCGAGGGCATTGACGGGCGGTTGGACGAGCCGCTGAACCTGCACTTCATCGAGCGCGCTAGCTTGAGCGAAGGCAAAGTCATGCTCTACCGCGCGCACCGCGACATCCACAGCCAGCTGCCACCCGAGCGACTGTCGATCAGCCTCAACATCATGGAAGAGGGCGAGCATGTCCCTTGGCGTGACCAATATATCGTCGACCTGGAACGCGGAACTATTGCCAAGCGCCCGACGCTAAGCCAGGCCGAAATGCTGCTGCGCTGCGCCGTTCATTTCTGCGATGAAGGGGTCGACCTTGCCGACCATTTTGCCAAACACCACCCGGTGCCGAGAGTGCGAGCGAACGCGATAGCGGCACTCGCTGCGGTGGCGGATGGCGATGCACGCGCGGCAACGCTGGAACGCGGGCTAAGCGACGGCGACGCAAGGGTCCGCGATGATTGTGCGCGCTGGATTGCGCAAGCATAGCTGCTGACAGGTTAGCCGCACACTGCTAGTGCGCCGCGCATGACTGATCTCTCTCGCATCCGAAACTTCTCCATCATTGCGCATATCGACCATGGCAAATCGACCCTCGCCGACCGGCTGATCCAGCATACCGGCGGGCTGACCGCGCGCGAGATGTCGGCGCAAGTGCTTGATAATATGGATATCGAGAAAGAGCGCGGGATCACCATCAAGGCGCAGACAGTGCGGCTGGACTACACCGCCAGCGACGGCAACGCCTATGTCCTCAACTTGATGGACACGCCGGGGCACGTCGACTTTGCCTATGAGGTGTCGCGTAGCCTTGCCGCGTGCGAGGGCGCGCTGCTGGTGGTCGACGCCGCCCAAGGGGTCGAGGCGCAGACGCTGGCCAACGTCTATCAGTCAATCGAGCACGACCATGAAATCGTGCCGGTGATCAACAAGATCGACCTGCCCGCCGCCGACGTCGACAAGGTCAAGGCCGAGATCGAGGATATCATTGGCCTGCCCGCCGACGACGCGGTGCTGGCGAGCGCCAAGACCGGAATCGGCATCGCCGAAACGCTGGAAGCCATCGTCGCCAAAATTCCGCCGCCCAAGGGCGATGCCAGCGCGCCGCTGACCGCGATGCTGGTCGACAGCTGGTACGACCCTTATCTCGGCGTCGTCATCCTGGTCCGCGTGATCGACGGGACGCTGAAAAAAGGCCAACAAATCAAGTTCATGCAAGCGGGCACCACCCACCTGATCGACCGCGTCGGCTTCTTCCGCCCCAAGATCGAGCATGTCGACAGCCTTGGCCCCGGCGAGATCGGTTTCATCACCGCGCAGATCAAGGACGTCGCGCAGGCGCGTGTCGGTGACACGGTGACCGACGCCAAACGCCCCGCCGCCGCCCCGCTGCCGGGGTTCAAGGAAGTGCAGCCGGTCGTCTTCTGCGGGCTGTTCCCCACCGACGCCAATGACTTCGAGAAGCTGCGCGAGAGCATCAGCAAGCTGCGGCTGAACGATGCTTCGTTCAGTTTCGAGATGGAAACCAGCGCCGCGCTGGGCTTTGGTTTCCGCTGCGGTTTCCTGGGCCTCCTCCACCTCGAGATTATTCAGGAGCGGCTGAGCCGCGAATATGACCTCGACCTGATCACCACCGCGCCGTCGGTGGTGTATAAGCTCAAGCTCAGCAAGTCGAAGGACGGCGGCCCGACCGAAATGGAGCTGCACAACCCCGCCGACATGCCCGACCCCAACCGCATCGAGGAAATTGAGGAACCGTGGATCCATGCGACCATCTATGTCCCCGATGAATATCTGGGCTCGATCCTGAAGCTGTGTCAGGACCGGCGCGGCATCCAGACCGGCCTGACTTACGTCGGCGGGCGCGCGCAGGTGCAATATGAGCTCCCATTGAACGAAGTGGTGTTCGATTTCTATGACCGGCTGAAAAGCATTTCGCGGGGTTACGCGAGCTTTGACTATCACCAGATCGGCCACCGCGCCGGCGACCTGGTGAAGATGAGCATCCTGGTGAACAACGAGCCGGTCGACGCGCTCTCCATGATTGTCCACCGCGGCACGGCGGAGAGCCGCGGGCGCGGCATGTGCGAGCGCCTCAAAGACCTGATCCCGCGCCACATGTTCAAAATCCCCATTCAGGCGGCGCTGGGCGGCAAAGTGATTGCGCGCGAAACCATCGCCGCGCTGCGCAAGGATGTGACCGCCAAATGCTATGGCGGCGACGCGACGCGCAAACGCAAGCTGCTGGAAAAGCAGAAAGAGGGCAAAAAGCGGATGCGCGAATATGGCAATGTCAACATCCCGCAGGAAGCCTTCATCGCCGCGCTGCGGATGGGGGATGATGCATAGTGGGCAAAACCGTCTTCAAACGTCACAAACAGCCATGGACGGCAGCCGAAATCGACAAGCTGCACGCGCTGGCGAAAAACGGCATGGGCCTGCAGCAGATTGCCAAAGCGCTGACGCGGAGTGAGGAATCGGTAAAGGCGAGGGCGAAGGCCGATGGGGTGACGGTGGCGAAGTTGCGGTAGAGGGATCCCGCACCGACTAAGCCTTGTATCCCCGCCCCTGCTGTGGCCTATTCGCGTGCATGTTCTGAGGGGGGAAATCCATGCGGTTCAAATTGTTCGCCATTGCCTTGCTGGCCACGTCATCGCTGGCGCATGCCGAGCCCACACCCAAGGAGAAATTGCTGCAGCCGCCGGCGGAGGCGCAGCATTACACCATCAGCTCGACTGCGGGTAAGCATGGCGATTTGTGGGCGTGGAAGACCGGCGACGGCAAGATTGCGCACCGCATGTCGATGTCGCTGCGCGGGTGGATTACCGAGACCGACCAGACCACCGTGCTGGGGCCCGACGGGCGGCCCACGAATATCGCCATTCGCGGTTTCACCGATTCGGGCGATGCGACCGAAGATTTCAGCGTCGGCGCGGACGGCATCGCGCGATGGAAAACCGCGGTGGATGAGGGCAGCGCGCCCTTTGCGGGCAAGCGCTATGCCACCTATGGCGGGCCCTTTCTGGCCGGAGCGCTCGATGTCGAGGCGCTGGTCGCGGCGGGCGAGCCGGGGATCGAGCTGTTGCCCGGCGGGCGCGCGAGCATTTCCATCGGCAAGGCGACCGAGATAGACGGGCCCAAGGGCAAGCAGGTGGTCAAGCTCGCCTATATCACCGGCATCGGCTTTGCGCCGTCGCCGGTGTGGCTGGACGCGAACAACCGCTATTTCGGCAACGCCGGGGTGATTTCGGTGCTGCCCGCGGGTTATGAGGCGGTGGGGCCGAAGCTCAAAGACATTCAGGATGCCACCGAAGCGGCGATGGTGCGCGATATCGCGCGCAAGATGCTGAGCGCGGAGAACCGCACGCCGACGCTGGTCGATAATGTGCTGCTGTTCGATGCGGTGGCGGGACGCTATTTGCCCGGCCGCGCGGTGCTGGTCGCCGACGGCAAGGTTGCGGCGGTCGGCGCGGCGGGATCAATCAAGGCACCGGCGGGCGCAGTGACGATCGACGGGCGCGGCAAGACGCTGCTCCCTGGCCTGTGGGATGCGCACCTGCATGTCGGCGGCAGCGACTGGAACCTGCTGCAGAATGTCGCCACCGGCATCACCAATTTCCGCAGCCCGGGGTCAATGATCGATGAATCGGTCAGCATCCTGTCGCGCCGCGCGGCGGGCGAGCTGATCGCGCCCGATGGCAAGGTGGCGGTGATCATCGACCGCAAGGATCCGCTGGCCGCCCAAGGCGCGCTGACGGTCAGTTCAGAGGCAGAGGCGGTTGCGGCGGTGCGCAAGATCAAGGAGGCGGGGCTGCACGGGGCGAAATTCTATACCTCGATGACGCCCGCGTGGATCGCGCCTGCGGCCGCCGAGGCCAAGAAGCTGGGCCTGCACGTCAACGGCCATGTCCCCGCCGGGATGCGCCCGATCGAGGCAGTGCGCGCGGGATATGACGAGATTACCCACATCAACTTCATCATGATGCAGGCGATGCCGCAGCATGTCGTCGACAAGGCAAACACCGCCGCGCGGCTGGAAGGCCCGGCCAAATATGGCAAGGATGTCGATCTCGATTCGCCCGAAATGCGCGCTTTTTATGCCGAGCTGGCCAAGCGGGGGACGATCATCGACCCGACCTTGGTGGTGTGGGAAGGCAGCCTGACGTCGGACGGCAGCGCGATTTCACCCGCCTATGCGCCGTTCGCTGCCATTTCGCCGCCCGCCATTTCGCGCGGGTGGAAGATCGGCGGCTATCCGCTGTTCGACGGGCTGACGCGCGACGATTTCCGCGCCAGCTTTGCCAAAATGGCGGGTCTCATCGGGCGGCTGCACAAGGCGGGGGTGCCGATTGTCGCAGGCACCGACGGTTATGGTATGGAAATTGTCCGCGAGCTGGAATTGTATCAGCAGGTGGGGATGACCAATGCCGAGGCGGTGCAGAGCGCCACCATCGTGCCCGCGCGGCAATTTGGCATGGCGGACCGCTTCGGTTCGGTCGAGCCGGGCAAAGTCGCCAGCCTGATATTGGTCGAAGGCGATGCTTCGCAGGACATGGGCGCGCTGCGCCGCGTCGCGACGGTGTTTCTGGACGGTTATAGGCTCGACGGTGCGGAATTGCGCAAGGCGAGCGGCTTTGGCGGCATGCCGAAATAGCCGGGGCGGCCACAGGGACCACCCCGCTCGCATACTCTAGCCGAAGCGGACGCTAACCCGCTGGCGCGCCTTGTGCTGGCGCAGCGCGCCGCCGACGAGGCCGAAACCGAGGATCATCATCGCCCAGACGGTGGGTTCGGGAATGCCGCCGACGGGGGCGTAATTGCCCAGCCCGACTTCGGCGATGGCCGTGTTGGTGCTGAAGCCCTCTGGCGAGTTATCGGCAAAGGTCACGCGGGTGATGCGCTCGGTTCCGTCAGCCGCAAATCCGGCAAAGGTGAACGGAGCGCCTGAAAAAATCGACCCCATCGGCAAGACGAAATTATAGGTGGCAAGGTTGGTCACGACCGAAATGGGCTGGTTTCTGCTACCCGGATTGAAGCGGCCGAACAGAAAGCTGACCAGCTGATAGCTGCCCGAGATATTGACGTCGATCGAACCATTGAACCCGTTGATGAGAACAGCGCGCGAAGCCCCGCCAATGTCCCCAGCCGTAAAAAACTGCATGACTTGCGTGGGGTGAACGCTGAAAACAGCGTCGCCTAGCGCATAGTTATTTTGGTCGCCTTCATTGCCATCAACAGAAAGATTGGTGCTCGGCCCGAGCGCCGCAAAACTGCCGGGATCGGGAACAAGCACAACGACAGCCTTGGCAGGAGCCGCCATCAGCACCAACGGCGCGGCAAGCAGCGTAAGCATGTATTTCTTCATTATTTTCTCCCTACAATTGATCGGCACCTGCCCAGCCTCCGGAGAACCCCTGTTCAGCGTGAACGCCATTGCCAGCCATGCTTTTAACCCAACCGCCAAGTAAACGGCCCCACCGTGTCAGTTGCGGACAACCGCCGGTATTTGCAGTTACTTGCGCCTTCACCACGCCAAGGTCATAAAGAAGCGCTGAAGTTTCGCTGAAGGATGGCGGAAGTTGGGGGGAGCAGAGGTTCAAAACGAGACAGCGCGGCGGCAGCGTCGCCGCTGGCATTTTGCCGCCGCGATTTTTGACGAGTGTGCCTGGACACTGACCGTCGCAGGCCAGCTGGTACCGCTTGAACGCAAGCCGCTCGAACTGTTGCGCGCGCTGCTGGAACGCGCGGGCGAAGTGGTGAGCAAGGATGAGCTGTTGGAGGCCGCCTGGCCCGGCGTGGTCGTGGTTGAAGCGTCGCTGCCCACCGCCATCCGCAAATTGCGCAGGGCGCTGGGCGACGAGGATAGCGCCCGCCCCATCATCGCGACGGTGGCCCGGATCGGTTACCGGCTGACGGTGCCGGTGCGCGCCGAACTGGCGGACGGTTCGGCGCAGCTCATGCAGCCAACCAAGCCCGCTCCCCCTCGGCAGCAAGGCGCCGCGCCTTCTGCCAAGCCATGGCGGTTGTTGGCGGTTACCGGTGCCGCGCTGCTGACCATCGGTCTGGTCAGCGGGGTTCAGTTCGGTACGAATAAGAGGGTGGAAGGGGTGGCGGCGCCCGCGTCCACCGCTGCCCAAATGCGCGAAGCCAGACTGGCCATCCGGCAAATGGATGCCGCCAAATTGCAGTCGTTGATTGCAGTCGGCTGGGACCCGGAAACCCCGTTTGACAAGGAAGCCAACGGGGCCCTGAATATGCTGCTGGAGCGCTGCGAATGGGATCCGGGGCATGACCGCCAGCAAATGTTGATGGCCGCGCGGATATTGATCGATGGGGGTGCCGTGCTCACCCGCCGCAACTATTGGGGCGATACCGCATACAGCATTGCCAAATCGCCGCGCTATTGCGGCGGCGACCACCCGGTAACCGTCATGTTGCGGCGATTGTGCACGTCGAGCGACCGGCTGGTCTTGGCCGACTGCGAAGCCGATTATGCCACCGCCAAGCAACGCCGCGCCGCCGAGGTAGCGGCGCGCATCGCCAGCTAGCGACGGATTACGACCGACAGCCCCACTCTGCCGTCGGGCACCTGTACCCCAACCATCCGCGCGGCATCAGCGCGGGCGCGCGACAGGATGGCTTCGGGCACATCGGCGCTGTGGACGACCAAGTCGGCACTGGCGAGCCAGCGGGCCTGCTTTAGCGTCAGATCGTCGGGGTCGGCGCTGGCGAGGATGATGGTTTCGACGCGTGGCGGCGGATCGGCCGCAGCAGGGGCGGCGAGCCATGCCGCTACCGCCTCCGCGCCGCCTCCGCCTATGGGGTCCAGAGGTGCGCCGGGTTCGAGCGCAGCGTCAATCGCGCGGCGGCGTGCGTCCTTGTCGGGGTAGCGGCGGCGCAGAGCATCGCGGGCGGTTTCCAGCGCGCGGGCAAGTGTGCCGAGGTTAGCAGGCAGCAGGGCTTCAAGACGCTGGCGCAACGCCTTGGCGAGCCCCGCCGATGCGCCGCCGGTACCGATAGCAATGGTCATCGGCGCGCGGTCGATGATCGCCGGCGTGGTAAAATCGCACAGATGCGGGCGATCAACGACATTGACGAGCAGTCCGGCGGCGCGGAGTTCGGCGGCGGCGGCAGTGGCTTCGGCCTCATCCTCAAGGGCGACAAAGGCGAGGCGCGGGCTTTCGCTGAGATCGCCAACGACACGCCCGCCC
The DNA here is from genome assembly GCA_964401155.1 of uncultured Sphingopyxis sp. Lineage (GTDB taxonomy): Bacteria > Pseudomonadota > Alphaproteobacteria > Sphingomonadales > Sphingomonadaceae > Sphingopyxis. Next base: position 149,252 of record CAYNXF010000005.1, on the reverse strand, counting down.
GCGCGAGTGACGAGACGCGCCTTGGCCGCCGCCGCTTCGCCTTCGCCCACCACCAACACGGGTTGATCCTTGAGGTTCAGGAAGATGGGGAGCTGGTGCATGGCAGGCGTCCTGTCTGCTTAAACCGTAGTGCTGAGCCTGTCGAAGCACGTCGCGCCATGACGTGCAACGCCCTTCGACAAGCTCAGGGCTACGGTGAAGACCCGATATGTCGCCGGCTCAATCAATCCAGTCGGGAACGCGTTCTGCCGCCATGATGGTTTCGGGCAAAATCCGGTCGGCGACAACAATGTGCCGCGTGCCATCAACCAGCACTTCGGGAACCAGCCCGCGGCTGTTGTAGGTGCTGGCCATCGTCGCGCCATAAGCGCCGGCAGTGCGGAACACGGCCAGATCGCCGGGAACCACCACGTCAATATCGCGGTCGCGCGCAAAGGTGTCGCCGGTTTCACAAACAGGGCCGACGATATTGGCAGTCATGCGCGCGCCCGTCGGCCTTACCGCGACGAAATCATGATAGGCGTCGTAGAGCGCGGGGCGGGCGAGGTCGTTCATTGCGGCGTCGACCACGACCCACGGGTTGGTTGCGCCGGGTTTGACCCACAAAACTTCGGTGAGGAGCACACCGGCATTGCCGACGATGACGCGGCCGGGTTCGAACATCAGCGTGACGTCCCAGTCGCGAGTGACGCGCGCGACCATCGCGCCGTAATCGGCGGGCGTTGGGGGGTGTTCGTCGCGGGTATAGGGCACGCCAAGGCCGCCGCCCAGATCGACATGGGTGATCGCATGGCCCGCACTGCGCAGATCGGCAACCAGCGCGCCAATGCGCGTAAAGGCCGCCTCGAGCGGATCGAGGCTGGTCAGTTGGCTGCCGATGTGCAGCGCCAGCCCGCGCAGATTGAGGCCGGGCAGCTTGGCCAGCCGGTCATAGATGGCGGGCACTTCATGGAGCGCGATGCCGAATTTGTTTTCTGCCTTGCCGGTCGAGATTTTGGCGTGAGTGCCCGCATCGACGTCGGGGTTGACGCGCAGCACCGCATCGGCGCGGACCCCGCGCGCGGCGGCAATGGCGGCAAGCGCTTCGCCTTCGGGTTCATGCTCGATGTTGAATTGACCGATCTGGCGGTCGAGCCCCAGCGCGAGTTCGGCGCGCGTTTTGCCGACCCCTGAAAAGACGATGTCGGCAGGGGCAATTCCCGCCGCGATGGCGCGTTCCAGCTCGCCGCCCGACACGACATCGGCGCCGAAGCCTTTACGCGCCAGCACGCGCAGCACGCCGAGGTTGGGGTTGGCCTTGATGGCAAAGGCAATGTGCTTTTTGGGCACATCGGCGAGCCCGGCGATGAACGCATCGGCATGGCGTTCGAGCGTCGCGCGCGAATAGACATAGACGGGGGTCCCCACCGCTTCGGCAATGGCGGGCAGCGGCAAATCCTCGGCGTGCATCACGCCGTCCTTGAGCTGGAAATGGTCCATGGGGTGTTCGGGCTCTGAGCGTTTATTGCGGGGGAAGGTCGAATTCGTCGGTCGGGCGTTCTTCGGAGCGGCGCAGCAGTTCGTCGCTGCGCGCGGGTTTGGCCTCGACATCGGGGCTGGTTTGCTGGTCAGGGCTTTCAGGCGCGTCGCTGCCCGCCGGAACCACCGGCGGCGCGGCGCTGGCGAGGCGCTGAAGATCGGCTTTGTTCCCGCATGCAGCGAGCAGGACGCATGCAATCAGCATTAGACCGTATTTGCGCGTCATTCGGCCTTCTCCGCAATGAGGCGTGCCTGCCAGGCAGCGACGGCCTCTCTTACCCGCACCGGCGCGGTTCCGCCAGCGCTGGTGCGGCTGGCAACCGAAGCGTCGATGGTGAGCGCGGCGAGCGCCTCCGCCGTGACGCGCGGATCAATCGCCTGCGCCTCAGCGAGCGGAAGATTGGCCAGATCGACCCCCAGCACTTCGGCGCGCGCGACACAGGCGCCGACAATATGGTGCGCATCGCGAAAGGGCGCGCCAACTTCACGTACCAACCAGTCGGCAAGGTCGGTTGCGGTCGAGAAACCGGTGGCGGCCAGCGCGCGCATCCGGTCGGTGCGGAAGGTGATCGTTTCGATCATGCCGGTCATCGCGGCGAGGCTGAGCGCAAGCGCATCATGTGCCTCGAACACCACCGCCTTGTCGTCCTGCAAATCCTTCGAATAGGTGAGTGGCAGCCCCTTGACGATCACGGCCAGCCGCTGGAACGCCGCGAGCAAGAGTCCCGCGCGCCCGCGCACCAGTTCGGCGGCGTCGGGATTGCGCTTTTGCGGCATGATCGAGCTGCCCGTCGACCAGGCATCGGGGAGGGTGATGAAGCCGAACGGCTGGCTGGCCCAATTGACGATTTCCTCCGCGAGCCGCGACAGGTGCAGCGCGGCGATCGATGCGCTGGCAAGATAGTCGAGCGCGAAGTCGCGGTCGGACACCGCGTCGATGCTGTTCGCCATCGGGCGGTCGAAGCCCAGCGCGGTCGCCGTCGCGGCACGGTCCAGCGGGAAACTGGTTCCGGCAAGCGCGGCGGCCCCGAGCGGGCATTCGTTCATCCGCGCGCGGGCATCGGCGAAGCGGCTGCGGTCGCGCGCCAGCATTTCAACATAGGCGAGCAGATGATGGCCCAGCGTTAACGGCTGCGCGACCTGAAGGTGGGTGAAGCCGGGCATGATGGCATCGGCATGTTCAGCAGCGCGGGTTACAAGCGCGCGTTGCAACGCAGCGAGGCTGGCATCCACCTCGTCCATCGCGCCGCGCACCCACAGGCGGAAATCGGTCGCGACCTGGTCGTTGCGCGAGCGTGCGGTGTGCAGGCGGCGCGCGGGTTCACCGATCAGCTCGCCCAGCCGCGCCTCGACGGTCATGTGAATATCCTCGAGCGCCAGATCGACGGGCACATCGCTGGTGGCATATTCGGCGGCGATCTGGGCGAGGCACGCGTCAATCGCTGCGGCGTCGGCGGCGCTGATGATAGCCTGCGCGCCCAGCATCGCGGCGTGCACGCGGCTGGCGGCGATGTCCTCGCGCCACAAACGCTTGTCGATAGGGATGGAGGCATTTATCGCGCGCATGACGGCATCGGGCCCGCCCGCAAAGCGGCCGCCCCACATGCTGTTCCGGTCCGGAGTGTCGCCCATTCGTCTGATCCTGCTCGCAACGCTGCCATCGCTGCTGCTACTCGCCGGGTGCGATAGGGAAAAGGGCGCGGACGGGCAAGCCGCCGCGCCGCTGGCTGCGCCGACGGCGGCGTTCAAGATCGATCGCAGCCATGCGGGCAAGCCAGCCAGCAGCGCAACCTTCACCGCACCCGATGATGCGGCAGTGACGCTGGCGGCGTTTAGCGGGCGTCCGCTGCTGCTCAACCTGTGGGCGACCTGGTGCGGACCGTGCATCAAGGAAATGCCCTCGCTCGACCAGCTGGCGGCGGAACGTGCAGGTAAGCTGACGGTGCTGGCGGTGGCGCAGGATTTGCAAGGGGCGGAGGTGGTTGATCCCTGGTTCCAGCGCGCAGGCCTCACGCAGCTCCAGCCCTTTCTCGACCCCGCCAACAATCTGCTCGCCGATTACAACAGCCCGCTGCCGGTGACGATTTTGTTTGATGCTGAGGGGCATGAAGTCTGGCGCGTAACGGGTGCGCTTGACTGGCAGGGGGAACAGGCGCGAAAGCTGTTGGGGGAAGTGGAGTGAGGGGGATGGTATTTGAGTAACTATCGAGATTGCTGTTCTCCGGCGAAAGCCGGAGTCCGGGGCGGCAGACACCGCGCTTGGCTGCGCTGGACCCCGGCGTTCGCCGGGGATCAAGTCCGTTAGCTTGCTGCATGTACAATTTCCTCCCCGACCTCAGCGTTGTCGAAGTATCCTCCTTCGTCGCCTCGCCCACCGCCGGCCTCTATCTCGCGCAAATGGGCGCGACCGTCATCCGTGTGGACCAGATCGGCGGCGGACAGGATTTCAAGCGTTGGCCGGTCACTGCGAACAATGATTCGCTGTCGTGGGAAAATCTGAACCGCGCCAAACAATCGCTGGCGCTCGATCTGACGCGGAGCGAGGGGCGCGAATTGCTGGTGGCGCTGGCGCAGCGCACCGGCAATCTGGTGACCAACCTGCCCGCCAAAGGGTTTTTGGCGCATGAAAAGCTGGCCGCCGGGCGCGCCGATATGGTCACGGTGCGCATCATGGGCTGGCCCGATGGGGCGGTGGCGCTGGATTACACCACCAACGCCGCCGTCGGTTATCCGGGGCTGACCGGCCCGCTGTCCGACGACGCGCCGGTCAACCATGTGATGCCCGCGTGGGACTTGCTTACCGGGGCCTATGCCGCCTTTGCCATGCTGGCGGCTACCAAGCGGAGGGATGCGACGGGGCAAGGCGCTGAGGTGCGACTGCCGCTGACCGATGTTGCCATTGGCACCGTTGCCAATATGGGACGCGTCGCGGAAGTGCTTTATACGGGAGCTGAGCGCGAGCGGCTGGGCAACGCCGTGTTCGGCACCATCGGGCGCGACTTTGTGACGCGCGACGGGGTGCGGATCATGCTGGTCGCGATCAACGAACGGCAGTGGGAGGGGCTGGTCACGGCGCTGGCGCTGGGCGAGCGGATTGCCGCGCTCGAGGCGGCACTCGGCGTCAAATTTGCAGGCGATGACGGCCTGCGCTTTACCCACCGCGCGAGCATTTTTGCGCTGATCGAACAGGCGATTGGCGCGCTCGATCATGGCGAAGTCGCGGCGCGGCTGGACGCGCACAGCGTGGTGCATGGCCACTATCAATCGATGATCGATGCCGTGCGCGATCCGCGGCTGGTGGGTGACAATCCGATCTTTGCGGACCTCACCACCAACCCCAGCGGCTTTGCCTATCCCGCCGCCGGGGCTTTCGCGACCATCCCGCAGGCCGAGCGGCAACCCCCTGCCCCCGCGCCGCGCAACGGCGAGCATAGCGAAGCGGTGCTGAGCGAGCGGCTGGGGTTGGATTCGGGGGCGATTGCAAAGCTGGTCGATGCCGGGATTGTAGGGGTGACCAAATGAGAGAGGAAAATTCATGACCCTGCGCCGCGCCGCCATTGTTTCGCCCCTGCGCACGCCCGTCGGCAAATTTCTGGGCAGCCTCGCCAGCATCAGCGCGGGCGAGCTGGGTGCGGTCATTATTCGGGCGCTGATGGAACGCACGCGGGTTGATCCTGAACGCATCGACGATGTCGTTTTCAGTCAGGGTTATGGCAATGCCGAGGCTCCCGCCATCGGGCGCTGGTCGGCGATGGCGGCAGGGTTGCCACTGCATGTGCCTGGCTATCAGGTCGATCGCCGCTGCGGGTCCGGGCTGCAATCGGTCGTCGACGCGGCGATGATGGTGCAAACGGGCGTCGCCGACTGCGTGATTGCGGGCGGCGTCGAAAGCATGTCGAATGCCGAACATTATACGCTGCAAATCCGCACCGGCGTGCGCGCGGGCAATATGGTGCTGCACGACCGGCTAACCCGTGGACGGCTGATGTCGCAGCCGCAAGAGCGCTTCGGCGTGATTTCGGGGATGATCGAGACCGCCGAAAACCTGGCGAAGGATTATGGCATCAGCCGCGAAGCATGCGATGCCTATGCCGTGCGCAGCCACCAGAATGCGGCGCGCGCGTGGACCGAAGGTTTGTTCGCCGACGAGCTGGTGCCGGTCGCGGTGCCGCAGAAAAAGGGCGAGCCGGTCATCGTCGACCATGACGAAGGCTATCGCGCCGATGCCACGCTGGAAGGACTTGCCAAGCTGAAGCCCATCGAGGGCGGCGTCGTCACCGCGGGCAATGCCAGCCAGCAGAATGATGCCGCCGCCGCCTGTTTGGTGGTAGCCGAGGACAAGCTTGCCGAACTGGGGCTTGAGCCCATCGCCTGGTTCACCGGCTGGGCGGCGGCGGGGTGTGACCCGTCGCGCATGGGCATCGGGCCGGTGCCCGCGGTCGAGCGCCTGTTCGCGCGCACCGGCCTGGGCTGGGACGATATCGACGTCGTCGAGCTCAACGAAGCCTTTGCGCCGCAGGTGCTGGCCGTGCTGAAGGGGTGGGGATGGAGCGACGACGACAGCCGCATGGCCATGCTGAACGTCAACGGCAGCGGCATATCGCTGGGGCATCCCATCGGCGCAACGGGCGGGCGGATCCTCGCCAATCTGACCCGCGAACTGGTGCGGCGCGGCGGGCGTTATGGCCTCGAAACAATGTGCATCGGCGGTGGCCAAGGCATGGCCGCTATTTTCGAGCGGGCGTGAAAAAAAGGGCGCGCTGGCCGGAACCAGCGCGCCCAAGTCCGGTCCGCGGGAGGGGTCAGTCTTCGCGGACGTTGCCACGTTCGACGCGGCTGTCGCCGCTCGAGGGGGTCGCGGCCGAAGCGGCTGGAGCAGCTTCGCTTGCGGGCGCGGCGCTTTCGGCTGCGCTTGCTCCTTCCTGCTGCTTGGCAATCTGGCCGAGCTGACCCTTTGTCATTCCGCTGAGTAGCAGGTCGCCCGACCCGGCAAAGCTGGCGGCAGGCAGCGTCGCAACGCGGTTGCCAGTTTCGACCGTGATCGTTTCGATGACGCCGCGCTTGGTGGCGCTGACCTGCTGGACATAGCCAATGACTTTGCCCCGGGGGTCGGTGACCGGCATGCCAGGTTCGACCGCGAACGTGCCAGCACCATTGGCTGTACCTGTGCCCGAAGCAACGAGCTGGCCCAGGCTGCCCTGGAACATGCCGCCAGCATTACCCGCCAGCGCACCCGCGCCGCTGGCAAAGCCGGTTAGCCCCATAGCGGTTTGGCCGAGACGGTCCCTGGCCCCGGCTACCGCGCCCTGCGCGGTGCCAGTCACCGTGCCCGCCGCACCCCGCGCTGTGCCAATGGCACCCTGTGCCGTGCTGCCAACATAATCGGTGCCGACGAGCTGTGCATCAAGGCTTCCGCTTCCTGCGGCCGAGCCCGAACCGCTGCCGTGCGCCGACTCACCGGTAGGCAGAATGGTGGATCCGGTCGCGGAGCCATTGCCGGATGCGCTGCCGTTCGACTGGACGCGGCCAGAGCGGCGGTCGGCACGGGTTTCCCCCGACGCGGTCGCGGTCTTTTCAACGGTGCCGGTAACGGTACCGATGGGGCCGCCCAGCGTCCCACCCAGATTGCCGCCAAGCCCGCCGCTGCCGCCCAGCAACTGCGCCGAAGCCGGGGTAGCAAATGCGAAAACCGACACGGCGAGCGAGGCAGCGATAAATTTGCGATATGCCATTTTTTCTCTCCTTCAAAAGGTGACCCGATATGCGGGCCTGAAGGAAAGACGACGAGGGGTGGGATTTTCTTCCGGGGTTGGGAAACAAAAAATAGGTTTATTGATTCATAACCCTTATTTCGTTGTCCTGGATCAAGTCCGGGACGACGATAGGCGGTCGGATTGCCCGGCAACTACCGCCCGGCGCAATCCCCGCACACCAGCCCGTGACCATATATTTTGTCGCGCCCCTTGCGGCCCAGATCGCGCGCTTCGCCGATTAAGGCGCGCACGGCGGCTTCGACGCCCGACACATCGGCACGGCGGTAATGCTGCACCAGCCGTCCGGCGACCAGCGGCGCAGCAAAAGAGGTGCCGCGCATGCGTTCGGCAACAGTCGCACCCGACGCAGCCAGCACGCCATCGCCCGGCGCCGCGAAATCGACGTGTGCCGATCGCCCCGCCTCAGGCAGTACGCGGCCGCTTGCATCAACCCCGGTGACCGCAATAACACCGTAGTAAGAAGCGGGAAAAGCGGGCGGTGCGGCAGGGCCATCATTGCCGACCGCCGCAACAATGATCATGCCGCGCTGTTGCGCCCGCGAAATGGCCGCAGCGAGCAATTTGTTATCGGGGCCGACTAGGCTGATCGTCGTCACCGCAACACCGCTTTGCGCCAGCCAGCCAAGCGCTCGCGCGATGGCGCTAGCGCTGCCTCCCGCCGGATCGTTGCCATAGACATCGGCGACACGCAGCATCGCCCCCGCTGCTGCGCCTCGAGGCCCACCGCTGCCCACGAGCAGCGACGCGACGGCTGTGCCATGACGGCTAGGCACCGGAGCGCCCGCAGCAAAGCTGCGCTGATTGACCCGTCCGCCGAGAGATGGGTGCGCCGCGACGCCGCCGTCGATCAGACCGAGCGCAGTGGCGCCCGCGTCTGGCACCTGCGCCAGCATTGCGGCAGGCATCAACTGCCCCGCACCCGCCCCGCTCTGGAAATAAAGGTGATCAACATCGATGCTGGCTCCGGGCAGCAATTTGGCAAGATTGCGCTCGGCCCGCGGGAGCGCGAGCCCGGCGGGTGTCGCCAGTCGCACCACTTGCAAGTCGAGCCCTTCGATGGTTTCGCGGTCAATCACCGCAAATCCGGCCGCACCCGCGCGTGCGATCATCGCGTCGTCTACGCCCGTTGCCACCAGCACCCCGCGCAGCGCGGGTTCGCCGTCACGGTCGAGCGCGATACGGTCACGATTGCCGCGCACCAGATCGGTTATCCGGTCGAGGCGCAGCCGCGCCAAAGTGTCGGGCGCGCGTGCGATGAAGTCGGTGCCGACCTGCGGCAACGGCGGCAGGATGCGCGCGGTATCGGGTATATTTACCGGCGGCAACACCTGCGCGCTGGCGCTTGTGAGCAGCAACGCCGCCATCGCCGAAATTGCAACCAGCCGGATCATTATGCTTGTCCCATACAGAAAAATTCGCGTGGCATGGAAGAAACGCTAAGAAGGTGGCGTTTCTTCCATGCGGCTTGAAAAGGCAAACATGCGGTTTGAACAGCAATTGGCCGAAATGCTGCCGCGCCTGCGCCGCTTTGCGCGCGGGTTGACCAAAGATGTGGCCGACGCCGATGATTTGACGCAGGCCACGCTGGAACGCGCACTGAGTGCCCGTGCCCAGTGGCAGGGTGAGACAGGACTGGATGGCTGGATGTACCGGATCATGCGCAATTTGTGGATTGACCAGCGCCGCGCTGCGCAGCGCCGAGGCGGGGTGCACGAGGACATCGACGACGAGAATGTATTGCAGATTGCGGGAGATGGAGCGGATAGCGTCGAGGCCGGGGTAATGCGCGGTGATATCGACGGCGCGATGGCCCGCCTGCCCGACGAGCAGCGCGAAGTGGTGCTGCTGGTGCTGGTCGAGGGCTATGCCTATCGCGAGGCCGCCGAGATCTTGGAGGTGCCGATCGGCACCGTGACATCGCGGCTGGCGCGCGGGCGCGAGGCGCTGATGCATTTGCTGGGAGATGCGGCATGACCCACGACGACGCCACCATTGCCGCCTTTGTCGACGGCGAGCTCGATGAAATGACCGCGCGGCGTATTGCGCTGGCGGCGGAAAGCGACGCCGCGCTGGCGGCGACGATCGCCCGCCATCAAGCGCTCCGTAGCCGTCTGGCAGCACATTATGCGCCGGTGCTGGACGAGGTGCTGCCCGACAGGCTGACAGCGCTGCTCAAGATCGACGAGAAAGTGGATGACAGCCTGGCGGCGCGGCGCGCAGCCAAGGCCGAGGTGCAGCGGCTGCGCTTTGCCCCCGCGCATTGGGGTGCGATCGCGGCGTCGCTGGTGCTGGGGCTGGCGGTGGGCAATCAATTGCTGACACCGGCATCGCCGGTGGCGGTCGAGGGCGGCGCACTGGTGGCATCGGGCCGGTTGGCGGATGCGCTCGAGACGCAGCTGGCATCGGCGCAAGGCGCTGGCGACACCCGCATCGGCATGACTTTCAGGGCCAAGGACGGTCGCTGGTGCCGGACATTTGACAGCGCGGCTGTCAGCGGGATCGGGTGCCGCAGCGATGGCGCTTGGCGGCTGGAACAGACACAGCCGGGGAAGGCGCCGAGGGATTATCGACAAGCATCATCTGCATCGCTGGCAACCGCAGCGGCAATGATGATGGCGGGCAAAGTTGAGGATGCGGCTGGCGAAAAGGCCGCGCGTGATGGGGGATGGAAGTAGAAAATTCTTCGCGTGGCGGTGCAGCAGACATGCGCAGGCGACGCGCGCGGCGTGAGACGAAGGGGCGGCACTGGCGCGTCCTCACGCACCACTGCCGCCCCTCCGGCCCCTTCGAGGCCACATTCCCATGCTCTTCGGGCACAGGGAGGATTGCGTTTTACCCGACGGTCACGCGGCCGGCGCGATAACCGCGATCACGCATTTCCTGGACATAATCCTTGTCGGCATCGACCACCTCGGTAATCCATTCGTCCCACGCATCGAAACGGTCCTCGCGGTCGGTGGCGCGTTTGAGATCGCTGAGCAGTTCCTTTTCGGCCTCCAGAATATCGGCGCGATAATTGTACCAGCTCTGGTTATAGACGCCGGCAATCGGGCGCTCGCGAATTTCGGGCGCTTCGAAGCCAGCTGGCAGTTTGGCATAAGGAACAGCGGCAGCAACGCTGGCGGGAACGGCCAGCAGCGCGGCCATGATCATCAATTTCTTCATCGTCCATCTCCTTGCTTGGGCGCACTGCAGCGCGCTCATTCAGGAAACGTCGGCAGCGCCGATTTTCTTCCCCGTCTGGCTGAAAAAAACAACAGATGTGCGATTTCACCTCAGCCCGGATGCGCTTCGTCGCCGACTGACGCGCGCAGCAGCCCCCTGAACACCTCGAGCGCGGTCTTGCGCCCCTGCGTCACGTCGAGCACGTCCTGCGCAATCGGCATGGTGACCCCATATTGCCGCGCGAGCGCGACCACCGTGGGCGCGGCCTTCACGCCCTCGGCGACCATATGCATGTCGGCGATGATCGCATCGATGTGCCGCCCCTTGCCGAGTTCAACCCCGACCGAGCGGTTGCGCGACAGGGTGCTGGTGCAAGTGGCGATGAGGTCTCCCATGCCGGCGAGGCCCGCAAAGGTTTCGGGGCGCCCGCCCATCGCCACGCCCAGCCGCGTGACTTCGGCGAGCCCGCGCGTCATCAACGCAGCGCGCGTGTTATCGCCCGCGCCGAGGCCATCGCCCATGCCGACCGCGATGGCGATGACATTTTTGAGCACGCCGCCCAGCTCGCAGCCCAGCAGATCGGTGTTGGTGTAGACGCGGAACAGCCCCGAGTGGAACAGCGGCTGGAGCGCCTTCACAACGATTTCATCCTCCATCGACAGCACCGACGCGGCGGCCTGCCCCTGCAGGATTTCGCGCGCAAGATTGGGTCCGGTGAGCACGCCGACGGGGTGGCCGGGCAGGATTTCCATGATCACCTCGGTCATCCGCTTGCCGGTGTCGAGTTCGAACCCTTTGGTCAGGCTGATGACTGGCACCCAGGGGCGGATATGCTGGCGCACATCCATCAGCACGCTGCGGAAATTCTGGCTGGGCACCCCCATCACCAGCACATCGGCCCCGCGCACCGCCTCACCCATGTCCGCGGTCGCCCGCATGCTGGGGGGCAGGGTATAGCCCTCCAGATAGCGGGTGTTTTGCCGTTCATTGTTGATTTCATGCACCGTCGCGGCGTCGCGCGCCCACAGCATCACCGGCGCATTGCGCGAAATTAGCGCCGCCACAGTGGTTCCCCAGCTGCCGCCGCCCAATAGTCCGACGTTCAATTGCATGCCCGCTCCCCTGTTTTGTCAGAGAGTGGCGTCAATGCCCGTGTTTGGCAAGGAAGCGGCGGAGCACGGCTGCCGTCGCGCCCGGTTTCTCAATCATCGGCACATGGCCAACATCCTCGAAAATCACCGCCTCGCTGCCGGGGATGCCCTTTTCCAGTTCGGCGACGCAGCTGACGTGGATCAGCTGGTCGTGGCGGCCCCAGATCACGAGCGTCGGCACGCGCACCTCGCCCAGCCGGTCATTGAGCGGGCGTTCGTCGCCGTCGGCAACGATAGTCCAGAAAATCTGCTCGAGCAGCGCGCTGTGCCGTGATCGTTCTTCGAACACCACATCCATGAAGCGGCCGGGGATCGGGCGCGGCTTGTGCGCGATAAAGCCCATCAGCTGTTTGAGTTCGCCCACGCTTTCGGGGACCAGCGGGCTCTTGTCAGTGCGTGGCAGTTTCTGCAGCGTGCTTTCCTCTGCGCCCTTTACACCCGCATTGTTGACCAGCGTCAGCGTAGAAAGGCGGTCCGAGTGATCGAGCGCAGCTTGCAGCGCGATCCACCCGCCCATGCTGTTGCCGACGATGTGCGCCTGTTGCAGCCCGATGGCGTCCATGAAGCCGATCAGCCGGTCGGTTTGCGCCTTGATGTCATAGGGCAAGCCGGGATCGCGGACATTGTCGCCAAAGCCGACCAGATCGGGGATGATGACATGATAGCGATCGGTCAGGTGCGGGGCGAGCATCGCCCAATTGTCCTTGTCGCCGCCAAAGCCGTGGACAAGCAGCAGCGGCATAGCCCCGCGCGGTCCGCCCTCCAGATAGGGCCAGTCGTGGCCGCCGCTATGCGCCGAGCGCAGAACCAGCCGCCCCTTGGCGCGCAGCCGGTCGCGGACATAGTAGAGGAGCGGACGCGGAAAGAACCAATAGACGAGCAACGGGATCAGGACCAGCAGGACCGCAAGGATCAGAATCAGACGCATGGGAGTTCAGGCTTTCGCGGGCAAATGCGCATCGAACCAGGCAACCAGATCGTCAAGGACGGCCGCCTGTTCGGGCTCGTTATAAATTTCGTGGAACAGGCCAGGATAGCGGATCAATTTCTTGTCCGCCGACCCGGCATGGTCGTGCAGATGTTGCCCGCCCGCCGGGGCCGCGAGCGCATCGGCATCACCATGCTGGACGAGCAGCGGCGTGGTGATCCGGGATGCGCCTGCCGCGGCTTCGGCCATTGCATCGAACATTGCCTCGGCGAGCCGAGCGCCAATTTTGCCATTATAGACCAGCGGGTCGGCACGGTAGGCCGCGACCACCGCCGGATCGCGGCTGACCCCATTCTCGTCGAGCGCGATAACGCCAAGGCGCGGGGCAAGGCGCGACAGGAGCCGGCTGATCCAGATGGTGACGCGCGACGGCGGCGCCGCGGGCAATATCGCCGGGCCAGACACTGCAGCCGCCGCATAGATTTGCCGGTGGCGCAGCAAATGATGCACCGCGATGAGCCCGCCCATGCTGTGCCCGAGCAGCAACAGCGGCAGATGCGGATATTCGGCGCGGACATGCGACAAGAGGGCATCCATCCCGTCGAGATACACAGCAAAGGCAGGAACAAAGCCGCGCGCGCCATCCGAGCGGCCATGGCCCCAATGGTCAAGCCCCACCACCGCCAGCCCGGCTGCATTCAACCGCGCGGCAACATGGGCATAGCGCCCCGCATGTTCGAACAGGCCGTGGGCCAGCAGCACCACGCCGCGCGGGTGTTCGGTCGGCCAGTGGGTAACGGCGAGCCGCGCCCCCGCGCCGCGCGAGGCGGCGGGGAGCACCAACACATCGGCGCTCATCGCACCGCCTTTTTGAGCGCGCGGCTGCGGTGACCAACGCCATCATCGCCGCGCGCGTCGATGCGCGCCAGAATGCCTTCGAGCGCGCGGCTGATTGCCGTTTGCGTGCGCACCATTTCAACGCGCGGCCAAGCAGTGCGCATGCCGCTGTCCATCAGCTCGTCAATCTCATCCTGTTCCAGATCCGACAGGATTTTCGACGGCGACCAGAATTTTGCCGGGCGGATGATGTTGATGTCGCCGGTATAGTCCTGATTGATCAGCGAAAGGGTGAGGTTGGCGAGGCTGTTAAGTGGCGGCACCATCGCCAAGGGCTTTTGAAAAATCGTCATATTGGCATTGAGCCACGCCTTGAACGTCATCATCGAGGCGTGCTGGATCGCCTCCAGCGGTGCCTTTTGCTTGCGCATGTCGGTGGCAAAGGGCAGCGCCAGCGGATTGGCCTGGCTGACAATATGGTGGTTGACCCCGTACAGCCGCTCGAGCCGCTTGGTCGGCACATCATGCGTCACCGACCCGTCGACCCAGCGCCGGTCAGGCTGGTACGGCACGCTGCGCCCCCGGGCATCGCGTGCCATCAGCATAACCGGCGGAAACACGCCCGGCACAGCGCAGCTCGCCAGCACGGCTTCGCGCACCAGCACGTTGGGGGCGGCGATGGCATTGAGCAGCCGCCCGTTCTGATGTTTTTCCGCCGGTGCAACCGACACGTTCAGATGTTTGCCGCTGACCTCATAGGCCTCCTGAAAGGTCATGTCGGGGATCAGCGAGGCCAGCCGTTCGCGCACCTCGTCCTGCGTCATCCGGCGCTTCTTGCCATTGGCACCCACCGCCGGATCATTGTTCGCCAAGACGCCTGAATCGAGCCAGGTGCCAACCTCGGCATCTTTGCGCGTCGCCACAATGGCGGCGACAATTGATCCGCCGCTGGCGCCCGCCAAAATGCTGGGCAAAACCCCCTCGCTCCACAGCGCTTTCACCACGCCGACATGGAAAAAGAGGAACGCCCCCGATCCGCTGAGGAGCAGCGCCGAACGGCCGTAGCAATGCTGCGCCCGGCGAAAGAAATCGCGCCGTTCGTCGAGCGTGATGCCGCGCGCCTTTTCGATCAGATGCAGCGCATCGACGACCGCGCCGACATAATCCTCGATCAACTTTTTGGTGCCGAACCGCGCTTTCTGATAAAGCCGTTCGTGACCCATGCCGTCCATATTGCCGTGGATGCCTTCGTTCAGCACGAACAGAAGCCCGCGCACATCGCCGGCATCGGCGAGCATGGTCAGTCTTTCCAGCCGGGCGCGGATAGCGCGATAATCGAAATGCTGGCTTTCATCGGCGTCGCGCCAAGCCTTCATCCCCGACCGTTTGTCGAGCGCTTGCGCCGCCTTTGACCACGCCTTGTAATCAGCGGCATTGGCCAGTTCGCTCTCGGTGCTGAGCGTCGGGGTGAAGATCATGCGGTCGTTCCTGCCACGGCTAATGCCGGATTAACTCATTTGCCCTTGCGCGGCGCTTTGGGCTTGGCAAGCTTTTTGGGCGCGGGCGCTTTCCCGGTTTTGGACTTGGGTGCCGCCTTGGCCGCAGCCTTGGCGGGCTTTGCCGCTGCGGCAGGCTTGGCTTTTGCCTTAGCCGCAGCCTTGGACCCGGGCTTGGCCGTTTTTTTCGCCGGCGGGGCAACAGGCCGTGGTGCATAGCCGCCCGCGCGCGGCTGGGCAGCGAGCAGTTCGGCGAAACTGGCGTCGATGCACTGCCGGAAAAAGGCGATGTCAGGCATGATTTCGCGCTCGGAAATGATTGAGAAGGCGATGCGCCCGTTATAGCTGGGGGTGGCGATGAATAGCCCCATGTTGTTGGCAAGCGGGGCCATGCCATATTGCTGGATCAGCTTGGCCCCCGTCATGTAAAGCGGCACCTGCGCCCCCGGCACGTTCGAGATGAACAGATTGGTCGAGCGCACGGCAAATCGTTCGTTGGTCAGGATGCGCGCCACCGCCGCCATCGTGGCACCGGGAATATGCTGCGACAGGTCGGTCATCACCCGCGCGCTGATGCCGGTTTTGGCCTCCTTCGCCTCCACCGTATAATCGCGCAGGGCGGCGAGCCGTTCGAGCGGGTCGGCAATGTCGGTGCGAATGGGCACGCTCATCGCCGACACCTGGTTGCCCGGGGTCGATGCCTTGCCCGCGCCGCTTTCCTTGCCGCGCCGGTTGATCGGTGCGACCGCGACCAGGCTGTCCTGCGGCAGTTCCCCGTGATGTTCCAGATATTTCCTGAGCGCGCCGCCGCAAGTCGCCAGCACCACGTCGTTGACCGTCGCGCCTTCAACCTTTTTGCGGATCAGCGAACAATCGGCGAGCGACACGCTGGTGCCGTCGAACATCTTGTGCGGGCCGACAGGCACATTGAAGCGCGTTTCGGGAACGCCCGCAGTCATCTTTCCGTCGGTCATCGTCTTGCGCGCGGCCTGCAAAATCGCGGGCGACATTTTCATCAGCGCATTCATGAATTTGACCGGCGACTGCATCGATGCTGACCAGGCGCGCGTCAGCACCTCAGTCGGCGTGGGCGCGCGGCCCAGATCGAATTCGGGCGGTGGTGCGTCGATGGCCGGGGTGCCATTGGGATCAATATCGCTCATCGCGATAAAAGCGTGGGCGCCCGACGCCCCATCGACCGCGGCATGGTGCACGCGGTGCAGCATGGCAAAGCTGCCCGGGGGCACGCCGGGGATGCGGTCCAACCCCTCGATCACATAAATATCCCACAACGGGCGGTTCATATCCAAGGGTTTGGAAAAATAGCGCGCGGTAGCGATGCAGAACTGCCGCCAATCGCCGGGTTCGGGCAAGCGCGCATGGCTCATATGCGCTTCGATATCGAAATGCTCGTCTTCGACCCAATAGGGGTGGTCGATATCGCCGGGCAGGCGATAGAGGCGGCGCTTGAACAGCGGCGAGGTGTGCACGCGGCTCTCGACGTGGCGGATAATGTCCTTGAACCGCACCTTGCCGCCCGGAGCAGTCGCCGGGTCGTAGATATAAACGCCCATGATGTGGGTCAGGTTGTTCGCTGTTTCGATATAGAGGAATTGTGCATCCTGCGCGCTTAATTGCTGCACCATCGTCATTCCCTTTCACCCGCCATCGTATCGGCTAGTTCGACCGTCGCCAAGCGCATCGCTTCCATCCGCGCCGCGAGCGTGCGCAGCGCGCGCAGCATCGCTTTGCGCGCCGTGCGCGCGGCGGGATCCGTGACGCCCGTCAAACCCATGTGCCGCGCCAGCGCAAAGCCATTGGCGAACAGCAATTTGCCAATCGCCGCCTCGCTGCTGATCCGGCGGAGCAGATAGGCCTGGCGTCCTTCCATCAACGCCGCCTCACAAATGGCCTTTTCGTCGGGCACAATGCCATCATCGAGGCGGGCGAGCAGGTCGAACACCACCGAATAGGCCTCGGCAAATTGCAGCAGCGCGGCATGACCGACCAGCGGCTGGCAACGGCGGATGAGTTGGTGGATGCCGCGCGCACCGCTTTCCAGCCGTGTATCCCATTTGGCATCGATGCGCGCGAGTTCAGCGGCAATGGCGGCGCGGTGGGCTTCACGCGGCGGATAGAAGAATTCGAATTTGAACAGGTCGCGCAGCCGGTCAATCTCGGCCCAGAAGGCCGCCGCCGGATCGGCATCCTCGCCATCGCGCAGCGCGAACAGCGCGACCTCGATCATCGCGCGGTCCAGAAAATGGTGGACAATCGTGTTGCGATAATAGCTCGCCATCGCATGTTTGGCGGGATCAATCGAATAGATGCGCTCGCTGCCCTGCTCGAAACGCAGCAAGAGGCCCGAGGCGACCAGCGTATCGACCGTATCGCTGAGCCCGCCCGCATCGCCCATTTCCAATTCCTGCGCCAGCCGGATACCGCGCTCGCGCGCCCAATCGGTGATGAAGCCGATGGTGATCAACAGTTCGGGCACCGTCGCACCGCGCGGTGCGGTACCCAGCAGGATCAGACACATCACGCCTGTGACGGTCAGCGGGGTGACGCGGTTGGCCTCGACCGCCACCGCAAAGGCGAGCCGCTCCAGCGCGCGCTTGTCGTCGGGGTCGGTCACCTCGGGGATGACGATCGGCTGGCCGATGTCGATACGCAAGCGCCCCATGGGTTCGCGTAAAGACCGCAGATATCCGATAAACCAGCCGATATTTTCGGGGCGCTTGACGCGGCCCGTCTGTTCCTCGGCATATTCCTCGACGTCGCGGATCAGGTCGAAACTGGTGACAAAGGGGATGAAATGGACATCGCGCGTGGCGGTCGCGTGCGCCGCGTCCATCACATATTTCATCAGGCCATAGCGCGGCGGCATCAGCTTGCCGAGGCGCGAGCGGGTGCCTTCGAACGCCCAGGACAGCGGAAAGCGTTTGTCGAGCAGCCAGCCGATATAGTGCCGCAGGACCAGCTTATAGACCGGCAGGTCCTGAAAACTGCGGCGGATATAGATCATCCCCGACCGCCGGAAAAAGCCGCCGATGGGAAAGAAATCGAGGTTGGCGCCGCCGAAGCTGTGCAGCATCGGCAGATCCTGTTCATAGGCGAGGCGACTGGGCGTCGCGCCGTCGATATAGGTTTTGTGGGTGAAGAGGATGCAAGTTGGATATTGGCGCAGCGTCGCGCGCAGCCGTTCCACCTCGGCCTGATCGACCAGCATCGTGTCGCCATAACCCGAGCCGAACATGAACCGATCGAAGCGCGCGCGCAGGTCGAGGAACAGCGCCGACGGCCTTGCGATCAGCTCGCGCATATAGCCCGATGCTTCCTTTTGCAGCACCGCCAGCGCCTGTGCGCTCGCTTCGGCCTGCGCGGCCAGCGCGGCGCGGAATCGCGGACTGGTGCGCAGACCCGCGGCAACAAAGCGCGGTACCTTGTAACGGCTGCCGCGCACCCCGCGCTCGGCGATGTCGAGCGCCAGCCCCGCCTGCCGCGCGACGAAACCGGCAAAGGCACCGTCGGCGTCGCCTTCTCTTGGATCGGCTTCGGGCGCCTCGGGCGCGATCAGGCCGAAGCGCGCGGCCAGATCTGCGACGGTGGCAGCCTCGCCCATCAAAATCTGCGCTCGCCGCCGGTCGCGCGCCAGGATCAGACGTGCACGCAGCGGCCCCGGCATGCGCGGATCACCGAACAACAACTGGCGCAGCCCAAGCGATTTTTGCGTTTCGAAATGGGGAATGCGCCAGGCGACGCGCAGGGGAACGACCAGCCGCGCCAAATCTCCCTCCAAAGCTGCGGCGAGCGGGCCTAGCGGCAACTGGTCTTCACTGTCGGCAATCGGCAGGCTGATCCAGCGGATGGCATCGCCCGCGCCGTCGCCCCTGGCCTGCTCGCCAAAGGTCGCATGGATCCAGTCGGTCAATATCGCGCGATCAACGCTGTGGCGCGCGTCGAGGATGAACAGGCGCGCGCCCGCGATGCTGTCCCCCGCCATCGGCAGGACCGCCGCGGGGGGCACCGGCACGTTCAGCCTGCCTTGCCTTTGCGTTTGGGCGCAGCCTTGGCGCCGGCTTTTGTCTTAGCGGGCGGCGCGGGATTGGCAGCCGGCTTGATGGCAGGTTTCGGTGCTTTGGCGGGCTCTTTTGCCTTTGGCTTGGGTTTGGTCGACGCCTTTGCTTTCGGCTCGGCCTTGCCCTTTCTGGCGATCGATTGTTCGACGCTTTCCTCAGGCTGGCCCAGCACCCGCAACATGGCGTTGCGGACGTCGGTTATATGCTGGCCGAGCCGCGTCATCGTCCAGCCGCTGGTGTCGACCGGCGGCAGCACCGTGACCTTCACGGTGGCCGGGCGCATCACAAATTCATTCTTGGGCGCGACATCGGTCGCATTGTGGATGACGATGGGGACGATGGGCACGCCCGCCTGCATGGCGAGGTGAAAGGCACCCTTTTTGAACGGCAGGATTTTGGGGGTCAGCGAGCGCGTGCCTTCGGGCGCGATAACGATGGATTTGCCCTCCACCTGAATCGCCTCGACCAACGGCTCCATCGCCTTGATGGCGCTCTGGCCGTCGGCGCGGTCGACGAACACGGTGCCGCCCCATTCCATCAGCTTGCCGAGGATGGGGATGTCCTTGATCTCCTTTTTGCCCACCCCGCCCATGTCGCGGCGGATGAGCTTGGCCATGATCATCACATCGGCCTTGCTCTGGTGGTTGAAGATGAAGACGCAGGGGCGCGAGACCCAGAGGTTCTTCTCGCCCTCCACTTCCAGCTCGACGCCGGTGATGGCGGTCGCAAAATCGCCGAACAGGCCGATGGAAAAATTCGCCGCCTCGCGCTGCGAGCGGGTGAGCGCCCAAATGGGCAGGCCGGCGGCGAAAGCACCCACCAGACTGCCGGTGGCGTAAAGCGTGCGGGTGTAATCGACCCACGTCGGCGTCCCGCGGCTGGCGAAACGCTGCACCGGCCAGCCATTTTCCTCGGCAATGGCTTTGAGCTTCAGATTGGGGTTGAGCGGGCGCGGCTTGCCGACCCGCTCGAGCAGTTCAAGATCATCGTCGCTGTCGGTGTAGAAAAAGCTGTTGTCGAGATCGATGCCCAGCTCGTCGGCCAGTTCCTCCGCTGCGATCACCTTGCCTTCGCCGAAGCACAAGGGGCGGATAATCTCGCCGGTGAACTCGCCGCTTTCATCGACCTCATAGGCCGAACATTTGATGTGGCGGATGCCCAGGTCGCGCGCGGTGGGGGCAATCTGGTAGATGGTCGCCGAAGAGATAATCGCAACCGTGTGGCCCTTGGCCTGATGCGCCTCTATAATCGCGCGCGTTTCGGGATAGATTTTGCGCGCGATATGTTTTTCGTACAATTCCTCGCCGAACTGTTCGAAGCTCGCCTCGTCAACGCCCTTCATGAAGCCGGCAGCGGCGGTCATCAGCCCCGAAAAGCCGATATTGCCAAGGCTATGTTGTGCGATGACCTGCGCGGTTTCGACTATTTCCTCGACCGACATTTCGCGCCGCTGGAATTTTTCGCGCAGCATCGCGGTGGCCGAATAGCCCGCGATGATGGTGCCATCGAAATCGAACAGCGCGGCGATATGCGCGCCGGGCTCCGACTTCAGCACTTCTTCCAGATGCTTTTGCGACCCCGCCATCGGGCCAACCCCTTCCCGTCTTTATCTTTGCGCAACAGTGGCAAGAAATGCGAGGGTTGGAAAGGGGGTTAACCGGGCATCGCATAACCCTTTCCTGCGGAATGACACTCGCTCGCTAGCCATAATCCTACGACTCAAGCAGCATGCTCCGATAACGCTGCTATTCTCGGACCAGACGGCTATTGTGGCGACCGCCCGGATTGGCTGAAATCCAGCGCTCGGCTTAGCTTGATGGCGCCGGATTGAGTTTCGACAATGATAAATCGGGCGGTGTCAATCTTATCCCACACAACAGCACTGAAGGTGCTGTCATCCAGTATTTCAACCGAATCGAGCGCGTCGACCGCGCGCGCGAGCATGAAGCGTTCGAGACGAGGGAAGCTCACGAAAACAAGGTCAAAGACCGGGCGGTCGTTGGACCTGCCCGTTTCTACAAGGGCGACATAGCCGAGCTTTCCGACAGTTTCGCCTCGATAAATTGGTGCATTCCCATCCTCGGCTAGTCGCGCAATTTTTCCTGTTTTCATCGCAACAAAGCGGACATCGCGGACCGCTTCGTCATCATCAGGGACCGGTGATTTGTATATCGTAATCGTGCCTTGCGACGTCTTGACCTCCTCACCTTCGACTTTGCCGCTATTCGACAAAATGTCTGTCGGGGCATGCTGATCATAGGACGGCTTTTCCGAAAGGAAGAAACTGGCGGCCACGGCCATTATTCCCGTCAGAAGCAGCGCAAAAGCAATCGCGTTAAAGCGAAGAAGAAGGCGATAGAAACGCACTGTTTCCCTCCAAACGCGCCGGATGTCGATATAGGAGCCACAAAGTTGCGCCCAATGCAAAGCCCGAATTTTGCTGGCTTTACTCTGCTACTTTGCCAGTGGCTCGCTGATGTATCAACTTATCGATTCAACGCCGCCGCTTCGCGCGCCAGTTTCTCGATAACCGCCGGATCGAGCGGACCCGCGGGCACCACCCAGCTGCCGCCGACGCACAGCACCGAGGGGTGCGCGAGCCATTCGGGGGCGGTCGCCAGGCTGATCCCGCCGGTCGGGCAGAAACGTGCTTCGCCGAAGGGCGCGGCGAGTGCCTTCAAGGCGGGCAAGCCGCCCGCCGCCATCGCGGGGAAGAATTTGAAGCGGGTCAGCCCCATGTCCATCCCGCGCATGATATCCCCGGCATTGGCAGTGCCAGGCAAGAAGGGGATGCCGCTGGCGAGTGCCGCTTTGCCGAGCGGTTCGGTGAGGCCGGGCGAGACGATAAACTCCGCCCCTGCCGCCTCGGCATCGGCCAGCATCGCGGGGTTGAGCACGGTTCCCGCGCCGACAATCGCGCCTGTAACCGATTTCATCGCGCGGATCGCATCGAGCGCGGCGGCGGTGCGCAGCGTGACTTCAAGCACGCAGAGGCCCCCGGCGACCAGCGCTTCGGCCATCGGCACGGCGTCTTCCACGCGGTCGATGACAATCACTGGGATCACCGGCGCAGTGCGCATGATTTGGTCGATGGTCATGTGATCGTCTCCATCGCCGCCAGCATGGCCGACCCGCCCTTTTCCGCCTCGTCGGCGTGCAGGCGGAACAGTGCGAACAATTCGCGGCCCACGCCCAGCGCGGGTGGCGGGGCTTCGGCCAGCGCGCGCGCGGCCCAGACGGCGGCGTCGACCAGCGCGGTGACTTCGCCATCGCGCGCGCAAATCCGCACCACATCGCCGTCCATCAGCCGGGCGAGCGGGCCGCCGCCCAGCGCTTCGGGCGACAAGTGGATGGCGGCTGGCACTTTGCCGCTGGCCCCCGACATGCGCCCGTCGGTTAGCATCGCAACCTTAAACCCCTTGTCCTGCAAGACGCCCAAGGCCGGGGTCAGCTTGTGCAGTTCGGGCATGCCGTTGGCGCGTGGCCCCTGAAAGCGGATGACGACGACGACATCGCGCTCAAGCTCACCCGCCTTGAACGCCGCCAGTGCATCATTTTGGTCGCTGAAGATCCGGCACGGCGCCTCGATGGTCCAGCGGTCCTCGCTGACCGCGCTGACCTTGATCACCGCGCGGCCGAGGTTGCCGCTGAGCAGACGCATTCCGCCATCGGGGCTGAAGGGCGCAGCGGCCGGGCGCAGCATGGTATCGTCGCGGGTCGTCGCGGGCGCGGGTCGCCAAGCAAGACTGTTCCCCGGCGAAAGCCGGGACCCATCGTCGCTCGGGGCCTCTGGACCCCGGCTTTCGCCGGGGAGCGGTTCGGCCAGATAAGGTTCGCTGGCATAGTCGGCCATCGTGCCGCCGACGGTCAGCACATCGCCGTGCAACAGCCCCGCCCCCAGCAGCTCGCGGATCACATAGCCGATGCCGCCCGCCGCGTGAAACTGGTTCACATCGCCCGACCCGTTGGGATAGACGCGCGCGAGCAGTGGCACCGCCGACGACAGCCGGTCCATATCTTCCCAGTCGATGATGATGCCCGCCGCACGCGCGATGGCGGGGATATGAATCGCGTGGTTGGTCGAACCGCCGGTCGCGAGCAGGCCGATGGTGGCATTGACGATCGCCTTTTCATCGATGCAGCGCGCGAGCGGGCGATAATCATCGCCGTCCCAGCCAATGGCGGCGACGCGGTGGACGGCGGCACGGGTGAGTTCCTGCCGTAACTTCTGCCCCGGATTGACGAAGGCGCTGGCGGGGATGTGCAGCCCCATCATTTCCATCATCATCTGGTTCGAATTGGCGGTGCCGTAAAAGGTGCAGGTGCCCGCGCCATGGTATGACGCGGCTTCGGCTTCGAGCAGTTCGTCGCGCGTCGCGAGGCCCTGCGCATAGCGCTGGCGCACCGCGACCTTTTCCTTATTGGCCAACCCGGAGGGCATCGGCCCTGCCGGGACCAGAATCGTCGGCACATGGCCAAAGCGCAGCGCACCGATCAGCAGCCCCGGCACAATCTTGTCGCAAATGCCCAGCAGCAGCGCGCCTTCGAACATCGCGTGGGACAGCGCAATCGCGGTCCCCTGCGCAATGTTGTCGCGGCTGAAGAGCGACAGGTCCATCCCCGCCTGCCCCTGCGTCACGCCATCGCACATGGCGGGGACACCGCCCGCGACCTGCACGGTCGCGCCTACTTCGCGCGCCCACAGCTTTATCTGTTCGGGATAGCGGCCATAGGGCTGATGCGCCGACAACATATCATTATAGGCGGTAACGATGCCGATGTTCATCGCGCCGCCGCTGCGGATGACGGGCTTGTCCTCGCCCGCTGCGGCAAAGGCGTGGGCGAGATTGCCGCAGCTTAAATTTCCGCGGTTGGTGCCATGGTCGCGCTGCGCATCCATCAGATCAAGGTAACGTTGCCGCGATGCCGCACTGCGCTGGACAATGCGCTCGGTAACGGCAGCGATAGTGGGGTGGAGGTCAGTCATGCCAGCTCGCTCCATCGCGTTCGATCAGCGCAACCGCAGCCGAAGGACCCCAGCTGCCGGCCGTATAGCTCTGCGGGGTCATGTCGACCGCAGCCCAGGCATCGCGAATCGAATCGATCCATTGCCACTGCGCTTCCACTTCATCGCGGCGCACGAACAGCGTCTGGTCGCCCTCGATGAAGTCAAGCAGCAAGCGTTCATAGGCAATCCGCCGCCGTCCGCTGTCGAGGCTGTCGGACAGCGAGACGTTGAGCGGCACTTCCTTCAGCCGCACGCCGTCACGGTCCAGCCCCGGCTGTTTCGCCATGACCGTCACCCGGATATTCTCCTCGGGCTGCAGATTGATGATCATCCGGTTGGCGTCGAGCCGCCCGGCACCAACGCGCGCGAAAATATTGTGCGGCACGGGTTTGAACTGGATCAGCACCTCCGACCGGCGCTGTGGCATGCGTTTGCCGGTGCGCAGGTAAAAGGGCACGCCCTTCCACCGCCAATTGTCGATAAAGGCCTTGATCGCGACAAAGGTTTCGGTCTTCGACGCCGCGCCGAGTTCGTCGGCATAGCCAGCCACTGCCGCGCCATTCACTGCGCCGCTGCCATACTGGCCCTTCACACTGTGCGCCTGAACATCGGCGGCGGTGAGCTTGCGCAAAGACCGCAGCAATTTCACCTTTTCATCGCGAACTGCCGTTGCCGATACGCTCGACGGCGGTTCCATGGCGATGATCGCCAGCAGTTGCAGCATATGGTTCTGGACCATGTCCTTGAGCGCGCCGACGCCGTCATAATAGGAAACGCGCCCCTCGAGTCCGACCGTCTCCGCCACCGTAATCTGGACATGCTCGATAGCGTTCGCGTTCCACAGCGGTTCGAACAGCGCATTGGCAAAGCGCAGCGCGAGCAGATTCTGCACCGTTTCCTTGCCCAGATAATGATCGATCCGGAACACACGGTCCTCGGCGAACACTGCCGCCACCTCGGCATTGACCTGGCGCGAGGAGGCAAGATCGGTGCCGATGGGCTTTTCCATCGCGATGCGGCATGCATCGCAGGCGATGCCGACGCGGCCGAGCGCGGTGGCGATGGGGCCGAACAGCGACGGCGGCGTGGACAGATAGACACCAACGGGCCGCCCGCGCCGCGCGCCCAATTGCTCGGCCAGCGCCTCAAACCCGGTGCCCGCGCCAACATCGACCGCACAATATTCAACGCGCGCTAGGAAACCCGCGAGCAGATCATCGCTCACGCGTTCGGCGGGCAAATGGTCGTGCAGCGCCAGGCGGACCTGAGCACGAAAGGCATCACTGTCCATCGCCGAGCGGCCCGAGCCGACGATGGTCAAAGCGTCAGCGAGCAAGCCGTCGCTATGCAGATTATAGAGCGAGGGGAACAGCATCCGCTGCGCCAGGTCGCCGGTCGCGCCGAACAAGATGATGGTTTCGGTCGCCGCTGCCAATGTCCGCTCCTTTGTGGCTGCAATCGCAAGCGCAGTGGCGCAAGGCGGGCAGCATTGCAACGCGCATACGTATTGCACCAGTCGATTTCCGCTGCGGCACCGCGTGCGTGCGCCATAAAGTTACAGCAGCGCGTCGAGCAATCCCAGCAGCGGGCGGTCGGCGGGCGGCATGTCCAGCGCAAACATTTGCGCCGGACGCAACCACTGCAGCGCAGCGGCATGGCACGGCGCGGGTGTGCCCGACCATTTGCGGCAGACATAAAGCAGCAGGACAAGGTGGCGTTCGCCCAGCGACTCGGATGCGAAACAGGCCGGCGCAAGGCAGGCAGCCTCGACATCAATACCCAATTCTTCGGAGAGCTCGCGGATCAGCGCGGCCTCTGGCGTTTCGCCCTTTTCCACCTTGCCGCCGGGAAATTCCCACAGGCCCGCCATCGCCGCGCCCGCCGGGCGTTGCTGCACCAGCACGCGGCCATCGCCGTCGACCAATGCCGCCGCGACGACCGTCAACCACTCAACCGGTAAATTCACGCTATCCCCAGCGGGCAAATTCTTAACCTTTTATGACTTAGAATCGATGGCAGTCGCAACTCGCGCTTGGACCAGGGCGGAACGATGAAGAAATTGCAAGACTTTCGCGGCTGTCGCCGCGCCGCAACTGCTGTCGAATATGGGCTCATCCTTGCGCTCATCTTCCTCGCCATGGTGGGCAGCCTGACCCAGGTGTCGGAAAGCTCAAATAACATGTGGAACAATGTTTCCAGCAAATCGGGCGCTGTCCTGTAACGGGACAGCGGGCCAAGAAATCCCGTCCGTCGCTGTTAAGAATTTCAAAACCAATGCGGCCTAGGGTGAGGAAAGTTGAAACGGACCAGTGTTTCAACCGGGTAAGTGAAGTGACATTTTCAGGAGACCAGTCATGAAGTTCATCAAAAAGTTCGTCCGCGACACCAAAGCCGCCACCGCCATTGAATATGGCCTGATCGCTGCCCTGATCGCC
>CAYNXF010000005.1:0-122761 GCA_964401155.1 uncultured Sphingopyxis sp. | reverse complement strand
GTTGCCGGCATCACCGCGATGGGCGCCGTTGGTACCGGCATCCAGAACACGTTCACCAACGTGAGCAACAAGCTCTAATCAGAGCGCCAGTTCGGGTGCGACAGGCCTTTGCGGTCTGTCGCACCCGAATTTTATCCCTGCTCAGGGTTACCGAGTAAGAGACAGAACCAGACCGGGATATCCCGAGCGTTTTAGCCGAGGAGACCTAGGCATGAAGTTTATCAAGTTATTCGTTCGCGACACCAAAGCCGCGACCGCCATTGAATATGGCCTGATCGCCGCCCTGATCGCCGTTGCCGGCATCACCGCGATGGGCGCCGTTGGTACCGGCATCCAGAACACGTTCAACAACGTGAAGAACAAACTCTAAGCAGGCTTGTTGCTGTCGGGCGTGCCATCGTCTGCCTGACGATCAAGACAATGGAGGGGCGGCGGACGTTTCCGGCGCCCCTTTTGCTTTGTGCTCAGCGCGTGCCGTAGACGATGATTTTGACCTTCTGCCCCGGCGTCAGGGCGGCATTGGCGGGCAGGCCGTTGAGCACCTGAAACCGTTCGGCCTGATAGGTGGGATAGGCCATACGCTGCGCCAGGCTGGCCATGCTATCCCCGCGCCCGACGGTAATGACGTCGAGCCGCCGGGGCCGAACCCCGCGCGCTTCACTGTCGCTCATTCGGCGTACGCTGGCAAACATGGGGTCAAAGCCGCGCAGCTGCCCGGCAGGTGCCAGTGCCACAAAATGATAGGCCCGGTCGCGCGCAAATTCATACGCAAAAACAGCGACATCAACTTGCCCGGACTGGGTGTTGACGTGCGCGTTGGCAAAGGCCGCGGGCAAACCGTTGATTGTCGTCCGCCGGACTTCACCATAGGGGATGCGCGTTTCGCTGCCCAATTTCTTGAAGGCCGCATCAATATACGCGTTCATATCGCCCGCATAGGGAGCCAGCGTGAATTGCGCCTGCCCGTTGGAGCCGCCAATGGTCACCGCCGTCGAGCCATTTTGCATCCCGAAGCCCGCTGGCACCGCAAAGCGCAGTTTGAGATCGGGGTGGAGAAACTCGTTGCCCTCGATCACCCCCTGTTTGGGATCGTCGCCATATAGCGTGCCATCGATCGCCGCCAGAAAGGCCGCGGCGTTGCGGTTGCCACCGCGCGAGCCATTAATCTGCCGCGCCACCGCTGCTGCACGCTGGACGCGCGAGGCCGGGTCGGGGTGGGTGCTGGCCCAGGCCGGCAAAGACCGCGAATCGCGGCCCGCGACGCGCGCGTCGAGCGCGGTCTGGTTGGCGAGGCTGGCGAGCATCGAAGCAAGCGCCGCGGGATCATAGCCCGCTTTTACCAGATATTGTGCGCCGAGCTGATCGGCCTCCAGCTCTTGCCCGCGCGAAAAGCCCAAGGTCGCGGCTTGGGCAATCTGCATCGAGCTGTTTTCAAGGAGGCCGCCCAGCCCGCCAAGCAGCCCGCCACTGTCGCCGATTGCCCCACCCAGCACGGTGCCCAGTACGCCCAAAATTGTGTTCCGCGTCGCCGCGTCCTGCCGCCGCTTACTGTGGCGCGCGGCGACATGGCCGACCTCGTGGCCCAGCACGCCCGCCAGCTCCGCCTCGTCATTCATCAGTCCCAGCAACTGGCGCGTGACATAAACATAGCCGCCAGGGATGGCGAAGGCGTTGTTAACAGGCGAGTTAAGCAGCGTGACCGTAAAGTCAGTGCGCGCGCCGGAAAGGCCCGACTGCACCGCAATTCCCTGCCCCACCCGCGTCACATAGGCCGCTTGCGGGCCAGTATAAGCACCGCCGAATTCAGCCATCAGCTGCGGATGATAGCCATCGCCTTGCTGGCGTTCCTGCGCCGTGATGCTGGTCGCGGTTTTGATCTTTTTGAGTTTGACCGCCTGCGCGGCGGCGGGCTGCGATGGCGACACCGTCAATGCCATGGCGGCAAGGACAGCGGCAACAGTCGCGACAGGCAGGCCGTGACGCAAAATTTTGGTCATCGCAGTCTCTCCCTCCGCGAATGTGGCAACATGCTGCCATGCGACTGGCATTCAAGCCACGGAAAAGATGAATGAGGCGTGATGAACACGCCAATCCCCAATCATTCGTCGTCCCGGACTTGATCCGGGACAAAAAGCCAACGTCCGCGTGTTGTCCCGGTTCAAGTCCGGGACGACGATATCGGGGCTACAGCCGCCCCATCGCCAGAAACTTTTCTTCGCGGCCGTTACGCAACGCGTCGGCGCTCAATCCGGCGAGACCAGCAAGCTCGCGCTCGATTGCATCGCCCAGCGTCCGAATCGCAGCTTCGGGCGCACGGTGGGCACCGCCAACGGGTTCGGGTACGATATGGTCGATGATCTTGAGATCGAGCAGATCAGCCGAGGTCACCTTCATCGCGGTCGCCGCGTCGGCGGCCTTGTCGGCGGTGCGCCACAGGATCGAGGCGCAGCCTTCGGGCGAGATGACCGAATAGACAGCATGCTCGAACATCAGCACGCGGTTCGCGGCAGCAAGCGCAATCGCGCCGCCCGATCCGCCTTCGCCAACGATGGCCGCGACCATCGGCACGCCGAGCGCCAGACATTGTTCGGTCGAGCGGGCAATCGCTTCGGCCTGCCCGCGCTCTTCGGCCTGCACGCCGGGAAAGGCGCCGGAGGTATCGACGAGCGTCACGACCGGCAAACCGAAGCGGTCGGCAAGCTGCATCAGGCGGATGGCCTTGCGATAGCCCTCGGGCTTGCCCATGCCGAAATTATGCTTGAGGCGGCTGGCGGTGTCATCGCCCTTTTCATGGCCAAGGACCATCACGCGGCGCCCGCGAAAGCGCGCGAGCCCGCCCAATATCGCCTGATCATCGCCAAAATTGCGGTCGCCTGCCAGCGGCATCCAGTCGTCGAACAGTCCGCTGACATAATGTTTGAAGTGCGGCCGTTCGGGGTGGCGCGCGACCTGCGCCTTTTGCCAGGGGGTCAGGCGGGCATAGATTTCGGCGAGCAATTTGGCCGATTTTGCCTCCAGCCGTCCGATTTCGCCGGTGATGTCGAGCGCATTGTCGTCGCCCATTTCGCGCAATTCGGCGATCTGCGTGTCGAGCGCCGCCACCTGCTTTTCAAAATCGAGAAAGGCCACCATCGTGCGATGGCGGTTAGGGCTTGGTTGCCCCTGCGTCAATCGGCGCGGGGCCAATGGGCAGATGCGCCAGCGGGTGGCGGCGATTAACCAGCGCGACCAGCCGCGCGCTGTCGACATGGGTGTAAATCTCAGTCGTCGCAATATCGGCATGGCCCAGCAGCAATTGCAACGCGCGCAAATCGGCCCCGCCCTCGAGCAGATGGGTAGCAAAGGCGTGGCGCAGCACATGCGGGCTGATCGCTGCGGGATTGAGCCCGGCCTCGGCCGCGAGCGCGCGCAGCAATTGGAACAGGCGAACGCGGCTAAGGTGCGATTTGCCGGAGGGAAACAACCAGGGCGAGGCATCCGGCACGTGCAGCAGCCAGCGCGCCGCCATCGCTTGCGCACGCGCCGACAGGGGCACGAATCGTTCCTTACCGCCCTTGCCGCGCACGATCAGATAGTCGCGCCCCGGTGCCAACGCGCGGCGCGGCAGTGCGACAAGTTCGCTGGCGCGCAGCCCCGATCCATAAAGCAGCTCGACCAGCAGCGCGAGGCGTAGGTCAGCGGGCCGCGCCGTTTCATTCGCTGTCAGTTCGGCCAACCGCGCGAACAGCGCCTCGACGTGCGCGTGGGTCAGCACACGCGGCAAAGGGCGCTGCGGCGCGGGGCGCGCCAGCGCGGCGGCGGGATTGTCGCCGCGCCAGCCTTCATCCTGCGCGAAGGCATAGAATTGGCGCAATGCCGACACCTTGCGCGCGACGCTGCTGGCGGCAAGGCCTTCCCACCCGGCGAGCAGCGCGCGCAGTGCAGCAAGGTCGGCGGCCAGCAGACCCCCGGGCAAGGCGACGCTGCCCTGCGCAAGATCGCGCGCATAGGCCGCAAGCGTATTCGCCGCTGCGCCGCGCTCGGCGCTGAGCATTTCCAAAAAGGCATCGAGCGCGCCTGCATCGGCTGCGCGCGGGGGCACGGGTCCGCTCAGACGCGCACCAGAGCTTCGGCGGCCAGCATCCGCGCCTCGGACGCCAGCCCGACCTCGCGCAGCGCGCGCACCATGCGGTAAAGATGATAGGGCGGCAGCTCGGTCCAGTCGCGCGACTGCATCCCCGCCGCAACCAGCAGCGCGACCATGCCGGGTTCACCGCGCGCCGCCGCATCGTCGATCGCGCGCGTCCAGCGCGTCTGTTTGCCAAGGGAAATGTCGAGATCGCCCGCCGCCGTCGACAGCTCGGTGCCCGTCAGCCGTCCAAGGCCTGCGAGACCGGCGACCAAAAATTTGGCGCGGACATTGCCGGCGCTGTCGTCGTCGCTTGCAAAATTGCCGACCGCACCGGCATCGATGCCATTGATCGCGCGCGGCAAACCCACCGCCATCACGCCCCAGGCATGACTACCCTCGTTCACTGCGGGCAACCAGGCGCGCGCATTATTCTCATAACCGCCCGCGAGCATCGAACCGAGGAGCCAACCCAGATCATCGCCTGCATCGGTGCCGGGGGGCAGCGCGGCGGCGGCGCGCGACGTCAGCACCATCGCAGCATAGCGATCATCGAGATTGTCCGCCGCCTGCCACAGCCCCTGCATCGCCGCGAACCGGTCGTCGGCATCAGCGCTGACAAAAGCGGCACGGACAGCATCTGCCAAAGCGTTCGTGTTCTCGCTAGCATCCTCGCCCGCTGCTGCGGCGACCAGCGCGACATAGGCGTCACCCGACAACACGCCGATGCGCGCAGCGGTGCGAGCGGCGACCACCCGTTCGTCAGCCGGGGTCATCGGCGCCAGCGCGGTCCAACCCTGCATATGCGGCGGGGCGGCGGTGCGCAGCGGGGCAGGAATGGCGATCCCTGTCGCCGTGGCCAGCCCGAAACGCCAACTAGTCAACCGTTCGATGCCGTCCCACTGGATAGTGATCGAGCGCCGCCCGGTTAGCGTTGCGCCAAGCACGCGTTCAGCCAGCAAAATGTCGAAATTGGCCAGGCGACCCGAATTGCGGACCCGCTCGATCGCCGACCCGGCCGGTCCGGGCTCGCTGCTGAGCGCCGAACACATGCCGCTCGCGAGCCGCCAGCTTGCGACATCACTGGTGCGCTCCAGCCCCAGGTTGGCCCACGGGCACAGCCCCGCCGGATCGGCATTGGCGAGCATGGTTTGGAGTGCGGCTTGGGCCAACCGGGGCGTGCCGCGGTCGGCATCGACCGATTGCACCACCAGCCGCGCCGCCTGTGCCTCGCCCATGCGCACGAGCAGCGCGGCGCGCGCCGCCGCCAGATCAGCGCCATGAATGGTACGCGGCGTATCGATGGCGCTCGCCAGCGCGCGGCGCAGGGTGATGCTGGCCCAGCGGGATGCGATCGGTGCGCGGGTGGCCGCCATAATGCGCGCGGCATATTGGCCACGCGCACCAAAGGCCGTGCTGTCCATGCCGCCGGTCTCGGGCGTCAGCGGACCAATTCGGTCGAGCGAGCGGCGGGCGCCGGGGGGCAGGTCGTAGCGCAGGATGCCGTCTTCCTCGCCCTCCTCGGCCTCGTCGCCCGCTTCGGCTGCGGCGGCGTCATCGGGTAGGAGCGGCGCAGCGCCGGTTGCCGGTGCACTGGGCACGGGGGCCGTGCCGGGCATTGGTGTCGGCGCGGGCGTCGGCGTCGGTCGTTCGGTTGGCGCCGGCGCGGGATCACCAAAGCCCTCGGGCAGCAGTGATTCCTGCGCCACCACCGGCAGCACCAACACCAGCGCCAGCGCCGTCGCTGCCCCCCAAATCCGCTTTTTCCCGGCTGTCATTATCTGTGCTGCGCCCTTGTCCGCTTACCGCCGTGCGGTATAGCCGCGCGCATCATGCCGCGAAACCCCGAAAGCCAAGACCCGGTCCCCGCCGATGGCAAGCCCCAGCGCAGCATCGTGCTGGTCGGGCTGATGGGAGCCGGAAAATCGACGGTTGGCCGCCGTCTGGCGGCGCGGCTGGGCATGGAATTTGTCGACGCGGACGAGGAAATCGAGCGTGCGGCGGGAATGAGCATCGCGGAGATTTTCGAGAAATTTGGCGAGGCAGCATTTCGCGATGGCGAGCGGCGGGTCATCGCGCGCATCATCCACGGGCCGCCATGCGTGCTGGCGACCGGGGGAGGTGCTTTCGTCAATGATGAAACGCGCGCGCTGATATTGGCCGAGGCGCTCGCCATCTGGCTGGATGCGGATGTCGACACGCTGGCGGCAAGGGTGGCGCGGCGCAGCACGCGCCCGCTGCTTATCGGGAAAGATCCACGCGCCGTGCTCACCGAACTCGCCGCCGCACGCAATCCGCTCTATGCAGAGGCGCAGCTGCGCGTGCCGTCAGCCAGCGCGCCGCATGATCTGACGGTGGAGGCCATTTTGAAAGCGCTCGAAACATGCCAACCGTAAAGGTCGCGCTAGGCACGCGCAGCTATGCTGTCATCATTGAAAGCGACGTGCTGGGGCAAACGGGAGCACATATCGCCCCGCTGCTGAAACGGCCGTGGGTGCCCATCGTGACCGACACCAATGTGGCCAAGCTGCATTTGCCGGTGCTGCAAGCGGCGCTGGATGCCGCAAGTATCCGGCATGATGTTCTGGTGCTAGACGCAGGCGAGGGCAGTAAGAGCTGGGCGGGCCTCGCGCAGCTCACCGAATGGCTGGTCGAGCGCGGCATCGAGCGCAGCGATCATGTCATCGCCCTGGGCGGCGGCGTGATCGGCGATCTTGTTGGTTTTGCCGCCGGCATTGTCAAACGTGGCTGCGCCTTTGTGCAAATCCCGACCACTTTGCTGGCGCAGGTTGACAGCAGCGTCGGCGGCAAAACCGCCATCAACATTGCTGCGGGCAAGAATATGGTGGGCGCGTTTCACCAGCCTGCCCTTGTCCTTGCCGATCCCGCCGTGCTGGCAACGTTGCCGCACCGCGATCTGGCGGCGGGTTATGCCGAGGTCGTGAAATATGGCCTGATCGATGATGCCGATTTTTTCGCCTGGTGCGAGGCGCATGGCGCCGCGCTGTTGGCGGGCGAGGCTGCGGCGCGCGAATACGCCATCACGCATAGCATCGCGGCCAAGGCGCGCATCGTCGCCGCCGACGAACGCGAAACGCAGGATGTTCGCGCGCTGCTGAACCTGGGTCACACCTTTGGCCATGCGCTGGAGGCAGCGACGGGTTTTTCGGACAAGCTGTTGCACGGCGAAGCGGTGGCGGCGGGGATGGCGCTGGCCTTTGCCTTTTCGGTCGAGGTCGGCCTGTGCCCGCCCGCCAATGCCGCGCGCGTGGCGGCGCATCTGGCTGCAACGGGCCTGCCGCATGATCTGGCCTCGGCGGGGGTAACCGACGATGGCGCAGCGCTGGCCGCGCATATGGCGCATGACAAAAAGGCGCGCGGCGGCATGGTACCGCTGATTCTGGCGCGCGCAATCGGGCAAAGTTTTGTCAGCAGTGAATTTGGGTTGGACCGGGTCGCAGAATTTCTCGATCATCAGCGGCCGTCGTTTAACTAGCGATGTGCTCCGGCCTTCGCCGGAGTACAGCCGATATTTGGGGCTACATTATTCCGCGAGCTTGCGGATTGCCGCCATCACGCGCCCTGCCTGACGACCTTGCCCCGCCACGAAGCGCTTATCCATGCCCGCAGCGATATCGCCGCTGTTGATCTGGTCTTGCAGCCGGGTTTCGTCGAGGTGGCGCAACGCGGCTTCAACATCGGCGATTTCGTCTTCGGGGATTTCCAGCGATTGAAGCGCCATCAACCCCATCGCGATCGAGCTTTCAAACACCTCGCGCACCGTGCCCGCAAGCCCCGCGTCATTGACCGCAATCAGCTGGCGGCGGTCGAACACGCGCGCAAAAATCTGCGCCTGCGGGAAAGCGGCGACGACGGGTTCGAGGTCCTTCGCGGACATCTTGTCATCGTCGATGCAAAAGATGATCAGCCGCGCCTCGTCCGCCCCGGCGCGGTGCAACAGG
Organism: uncultured Sphingopyxis sp.; assembly: GCA_964401155.1. Taxonomy (GTDB): domain Bacteria; phylum Pseudomonadota; class Alphaproteobacteria; order Sphingomonadales; family Sphingomonadaceae; genus Sphingopyxis. The sequence goes on along the minus strand of CAYNXF010000005.1, from coordinate 114,691 downwards.
TCGAGCCGCAGCCCGTCGCCATAATAGACCTTCACATCGAAGCGCCCTGACAGCTCGATCTGCGACGGTTTCTTGTCAATGAGCGTAACCGAGCAATCGACCGCGTGCAGCATCTGCGCGACCATTTGGCCGAAACGGCCATAGCCGATGACAATGGCGCTGCCGCGCGGCGCGCTTTCGGGATCATCCAGATCGGTTTCAGCGTCTGGCGCGAGTTCCAGACCGCGCGCGAACAGCATCAGGAATGGGGTCGTGACCATCGACACCGTCACCACTGCGCTGAACAGGCTGGCGGCGGCAGGATCGATCAGCAGCGCCGCGCTCGCCTGATTAAACAGCACAAAGCCGAATTCGCCGCCCTGGCTGAGCAGCAGGCCAAGGCTGATGGCCTGATTCCAGCCGACACCAAAGGCGCGCGCGAGCAAGGTAAGAACCGCCACCTTTACCGCCACCAGCCCCAACGCCAGCGCCAGCACCAGCCATGGGTTGGCGAACACGGCATCGAGATCGAGCACCATGCCCACCGCCAGAAAGAACAGGCCAAGGAGGATCAGACGAAAGGGTTCGACATCGGCCTCGATCTCGTGCCGATAGGGCGAATCGGCGAGCATCACCCCGGCGATGAAGGCGCCAAGCGCGGTCGACAGGTGCAAGCTGTGCATCAGGGCAGCGCTCGCCAGCACGGTGAGCAGCCCGACGACCACGAACAATTCGCGTTCGCCCAGCCGCCCGACAAGCCGCAGCAAGGGATTTAGGATGAAACGGCCGGCGAGGACCAACCCGACCACCGCCCCCACAGTGTAAAGCGCCATCTCCACGCCCGTCGGCGCGGTCGGATCGGCGGGCGCACGCGACAAGGCGGCAATGATGGTAATCAGCGGAACAATCGACAGGTCCTGGAACAGCAGCACCGAAAAGGCGCGCTCGCCATAGGGCGAGTTGATGCGCCCCGAACTTTTGAGACCCGGCAGCACCTGCGCGGTCGACGACAACGCCAGCGGCAGGCCCAGCGCCAGCGCGGCTTGCCAAGTGAACCCCAGCGTCGCGAAAATCAGCGCAGTCAGCACCAGCCCGGCGATGACCACCTGCGCCAGCCCCAGCCCGAAAATATCGCGCCTTAATTGCCACAGACGGCGCGGATGCAGTTCCAGGCCGACAAGGAACAAGAGCAGCGCGATGCCGATTTCGGCGATGGCAAGCTTGGATTCGCCGCCGCCGACCAGCCCCAGCCCGTAAGGTCCCACCAGGGCGCCGGCGATGATATAGCCCAGCACGGCACCGAGCCCCAATCGTCGGAAAATCAGCACAAACAGCGTGGCCACGCCCAACAGGATGGCACCTTCGGTGAGGGCCTGTGCCGCCGTTCCTGCTTCGCTGCCCGAAGCGTAGATGAGGCTGGCGTTCATGCCGGCGCCGTTTCGGCAGCGAGCTGCGCGGCCAGAGCAAAGGGCAGCAGGATCGCGGCATGGCGGCCGGGATAGTCACGCGCTGCGGCGAGCAGCGCGATGCCGGGCCAGTCAGGCGCGGCGTCGCTGGCGCCGGTCAACCACGCTGACAGCGCGGTGTGCGTTGCCGCGAGGTCGGCGGCATCGCGGCCGGCGGCTCCGCGCGCGAAGAGCGTGGCGGCGGCCTGCCCTAGCGCGCAGGCTTCGACCATCAATCCCGTGCGCGCAACGCGCCCATCGGCGCGCATGTCGAGGTCAAGGTGGACGCGGCTGCCGCACAATGGCGCGCGCAGATCGCCGCTGCGCGTTGGTGCATCGAGGCGCGGAAACTCCGCCAGTGCAACGGCCAACGCCAATATTTCGCGGTTGTACAGCGGCGCGCTCATTGGCTCGCCCTGCGTTCGGCTTTACGTTCGGCGATGACGCCGCTCAAGGCCGAAGCGGTGGCTGCCAGCGCCGGATAGGTGCGGCTTTCAGCCATCCAAGCCGGGCGCGAGGCGTCGGCGCCAAAGCCAAGGTCATAGATCAGCGTCGCCAGCATGAACAGCAACGTGGCAACCATAAGCCCTTTGACCGCACCAAAACCGGCGCCCAGCCCGCGGTCAATGCCGCCAACGAACGATGCCCGCGCCCGGTGCCCCATAGCGCGCGAGGCCCATTTGCCGAGCAGGAAAATGACGCCAAACAGCAGCACAAACGCCAGCAGCGCCGCCGCACCGGCTGTTCCCACCTGTCCTTCGAGCAGCCTGCTGACCGGGGCATGCAAAAAATAGACTGCGGCAATGGCGACGGTCCAGGCAATCAGGCTGGTCACTTCCTGTACCAGTCCGCGCATAAAGCCAAGAATCGCGCCCCCGCCCACCATGAGCAGCACGGCCATGTCCAGCGAGGTCATATCTTCCATAGGTCCGCGCTAACGGCGCGACAGCATCAGGTCAACGAGTTCACCCAGCCGGTCGAAACCGCGCACATCAATCCCTTCGGCTGCGGCCAGCCGCTGCGGCCCCCACCCCTGCGCAAAGCCGAGCTTCGCCGCTTCGCGCAGCCGCAGCGCGGCGTGGGCGACGGGGCGGATTTCACCCGAAAGCGCAACCTCGCCAAAGGCAATGCAATCGGCCGCCACCGGTTGTTCGCTAAACGCGGACACCAGCGCAGCGGCGACCGCCAGATCAGCGGCGGGATCGGTCAGCCGGTAACCGCCCGCGACATTCAGATACACCTCGGCCGTGCCCAGCGACAGGCCGCAGCGCGCCTCCAGCACCGCCAGGATCATCGCCAGCCGCCCGCTGTCCCAACCGACAACTGCGCGGCGCGGCGTCGCCCCGCTGGCGAGCCGCACCGTCAGCGCCTGGACCTCCACCAGCACCGGACGGGTGCCCTCAAGCGCCGGAAACACCACGGCGCCCGGGACAGCTGCGTCGCGCGCCGTGAGAAACAGGCTCGACGGATTGGCAACCTCGGTCAGCCCCACATCCTGCATCGCGAACACGCCGATTTCATCGGTGCCGCCAAAGCGGTTCTTCACCGCGCGCAGGATGCGATACTGGTGACTGCGCTCACCCTCGAACGCCAGCACGGTATCGACCATATGTTCGAGCACGCGCGGACCCGCGATACTGCCGTCCTTGGTGACATGGCCGACCAGCACCAGCGCGCTGCCGCGTTCCTTGGCGAACCGGATCAGCTCCTGTGCGCTCGCCCGCACCTGGCTGACCGTGCCCGGCGCGCTTTCGATAAGGTCGCTATGCATCGTCTGAATCGAATCGATGACAGTGAAATCGGGGGTGGGGCCAGCGTTCAGCGTCGCCAAAATGTCACGCACGCTGGTCGCGCTGGCAAGGCCGACGGGCGCGCTGCCCAACCCCAGCCGCTGCGCGCGCAGCCGCACCTGCGCCGCTGCCTCTTCGCCCGAAATATAAGCGACGCGCGCCCCGCCCAAAGCCAATCGTCCCGCCGCCTGCAACAGCAAAGTCGATTTGCCAATCCCGGGATCGCCGCCGATCAGCGTTGCCGATCCTGCAACAAAGCCACCGCCAAGCGCGCGGTCAAATTCCGCCAACCCCGACGGCATCCGTCGCGGCAGCGCCGCCGCATCACCCAGCGATTCCAGCGCAAAGGCGCGCCCGCCGCTGCCAAGATTATGTTTGGCCGAAAAGACGGTTTCGCCGGCCTCTTCGACCAGCGTGTTCCATTCGTTGCAGTCGGCGCATTGCCCCTGCCAGCGGGTCGCCACTGCGCCGCAGCTCTGGCACACATATTGGCGTTTGCTCTTGGCCATCACCGCCCGCATAGTGTGAACAAAGACCGAACGCCAGCGCCTTTTTGGACCACGCGCCAGTGACGGGACAGGGCCAGTCCATACCGAGTGCTTTATCGGCTGTTAACCGTGAAAGGCTAGGCTGGCCGCCAATCCGGTCGCAGTCGAACCGGCAAGGGTGGTCATGACAACGCGCATTCGCGATCAGTTGCAATTGGGCGATGCGCCAGAGGGCAGTGTGACGCCCGATAATTTGCGCATGATGCTGGGTGTACCGCGCCACACCGAAGCCAACACATCAGAGGTCCGGCTGCGCATCGATCAACTGATCGGCGGAACGGCCATCGCGGCTTGCAGCGGATTCATCGCGCTGCTGACGCTGATATTTTTGCTCGAACCCGCTTTGCGCGCGGGCGCGCCAGACGCGTTGGCCATCGTTGGCGGCGGCACCATCGGCACAGTGGCCGACTTGCTGTTGCTGGCAGGGCGGCGGAGTTTGCGCGCCAACGCCGACAGCCCGCGGCGCACCATTGCAACGTTGGTCAGCTTTGGCGCGATTTCGTCGGCAGCATGGTCGTTTTGTGCGATACTGGTCGGGCAGCAGCATCTGGGCTTCCCCTATATATTGGCTGGAACGCCGCTGCTGCTGGGGCTGGTGGCGGCTTCGGCGCTGCCTGCCCTATGCTTCGGACGCATCTTGATCGCGGCGCTGGTCATCCTGGCGATCGACGGGCCGACGGCGGGACTGGCAGCGTTGACGCTGGCCAGCGTGCTGGTGGCGGTTGCCAACACCATCATGACCGCGCGGCGCCAGGTGGCGGTGCGCGGTATCATCGCCGAACATGACCGCATCCGCCGCAGCCGCGACCTGATTATCGCCATGGAGAACAGCGGGCGCAGCTGGTTCTGGCAAACCAACGCGCGCGGCCGCCTGACCTATATTTCACCAAGCGCGGCGGCCCGATTTGGCAAGGACGTCGAGCAACTGGTCGGCACCCACTTTGCAGAGTTGCTGACGGCCAGCACCACCGCCAGCTTCGACGAAAGCCAGACCCACCAGACCATCGAATTTACCCTGGGCGCGGGTGTCCCGTTCAGCGACATCATTGTCCGCGCCCCAGGAGTCGCTGATCGCTGGTGGTCCTTATCCGGTGTACCGATCGATGACGAGCATGGACGTTGCCATGGATTCAATGGCTTTGCCACCGACCTCACCGAACAGCAGAAGAGCGAGGCCGACGCCAATCGCCTCGCCAATTTTGACGGGCTGACCGGCCTGCCCAACCGCGGCGCAGTGCGCCGGACGCTGGAGGATTTATTGCAGGACGACGGGCTGCGCACCCCGCAGTGCGGCCTGTTCCTTATGGACCTCGACCGATTCAAGAATGTCAACGACACGCTGGGCCATCCGATGGGCGATGCCCTGCTGAAAATCGTCGCCCAGCGGCTCGCGCGCGTGATCGGGAACCGCGGCCAGGTAGGGCGGCTGGGCGGCGACGAATTCATCGTCATCGTACCAGAGGCATCGGACCTGGGCATGCTTGCCAACCTTGCCGACGCGGTGATTGCGCGGCTGTCACTTCCCTATGTGATCGACGATTGCACCATCCAGATTGGCGCCACCATCGGCATCGCTATGGCGCCCAGCGACGGCACCAACCCAGACGAATTGACGCGTAACGCCGACCTCGCGCTCTATGCTGCCAAAGCCGCCGGTAAGGGCGTGCACCGCTTCTACACCCCTGAAATGCACCGCGAGGCCGACGCGCGCCGCGCCATTGAGGGCGACCTGCGCGATGTGCTGGCGCGCGGTGAAATGTCGGTGCTGTATCAGCCGGTGGTCGACGCGCAGAACGAAGCCATCACCGGTTTCGAGGCGCTGATGCGCTGGGATCACCCCGAACGCGGGCCCATCGCGCCAGCGGTATTCATTCCGATTGCCGAGGAAATCAACCTGATCCACCGGCTGGGCGACTGGATGATCCGGACCGCCTGTGCCGAGGCGGCACATTGGCCAGAACATCTGAAAATTGCCGTCAATCTGTCGCCGTTGCAGTTCGCCTCGCCCTCGCTCATTGGCACGTTGGTCGGCGCGCTCGCGGATTCGGGGCTCGCCCCCGACCGGCTCGAACTGGAAGTAACCGAAGGCGTGCTGCTCAACGATGACCCGGCCATCGAAAAGGTGCTGGTGACCATCGTCGGCATGGGCGTGCGGCTGGTTCTCGACGATTTCGGCACCGGATATGCCTCGCTTGCTTACCTCAAGCGTGTACCCTTTGCCAAAATCAAGATCGACCGCAGCTTTGTGCGCGGCGAACCCGAAACCCTGCGCCGCAATCAGGCGATTATCCGCGCGATGGTCAGCTTGGCCGACAGTCTCGACATGCAGACTGTGGCGGAGGGAGCAGAAACGCTCGACGAAATCGAGCTCATCCGCAGCTTGGGCTGTTCGCAGATCCAGGGCTATATTTTCGGCTATCCGATGCCCCCAGCCGAGGCACGGCGGCGGGCACAGACCGCGATCGCCCCAGGCGGCGTCCCCGCCAACCGCAAACGCGAGCCGCGACTGGCGTTGCTGCGCGTGGCGCAACTGGAATCGCTGGGTCACAGCAGCGCAGTCAAAATTCGTAACATTTCTGCGCGCGGCGCAATGATCGAAGCGCCGGGCAATATTCCCATCGGACTGGACGCCACTTTGCGTCTGGCCGATGGCTGGGCCTTTTCCGGCGAAGTGCGCTGGCGACGCGGCAGCCGTCTGGGCATCGCGTTCGACGCGCCGATTGCACTCGATGATTTTGTCATGGGGCGGGTCGCGCCGCTTCAGGCAAACGCGACCGAACCCGCCGAAGCGCCAGTCCCCAACTGGCTGCAACGCGCGGCCGAGCAACGCCAGAGCGCCTAGAAACTATAATCCAATGAGAGCAAGGGTGCATGACCGACCCGGTCGGGGCGCTCATCCAAAAAGTCCTGATTGCGCAAATAGCCAAGCCCAAGTGCTAGATTGTCGGAGACGTCAAACTCGAGGCCGATTTGCGTTCGCAGCGCAGTCAAGCCAGTGTCACCCCCGTTGCTGGTTGCTCGCAGGGTGAAGTTGGTTTCAGCGCTGCTGACGAAATGTAGCCGCTTGTCGGCAGTCAGCGGCACGTTCACACCCAGCCTAGTGCGAAGACGCCAACCAGTTTGGTCGGCATTGTCGATGAAGCGCTGCTCAATCCTTGCCCGCGCGCGCAGTACGCCGCTGCGCGCGGTGACTTGCTGCAAAAGTCGTGTTTCGTCGGGCCCGCCATCGTTGATCCGCCGTTCAATACCGCCACTGATGGCAAAGCTTTCATCAAGTTTCTGGTTGACCCAAAGACGGGCATAAAAGGTGTCCGGACCCGCGCTTGCCGGCCGCAGCCGCTGTGCCGTCTCGATTTCCAGACCCGTGTTGTCGTCCAGATCGAATGCCACCGACGGATTGAGCCACAACTGGAAACTGTCTTCTGCGGCGTTGGCTGGCATCGACATACCTAGTGCCAGAGCTGCGGCTGGCGGCATCAGAAAGCGTCGCACTTCAAAATTCCTGGCTTGAACATTTGGGCTGAGCGGACGACCGCCGAAAGTGGCCCACTGGCATATGTTACAGTTTGGTTGCAAGTGCTGTCATTTTTCCGGGTGGTCGTTTCCCTCTGTCGGCCAAACGACTATGGCGGCGGCACCCAATCCGAATCATGCTGCCAGCCAAGGAACGCCGATCCATGAAATTTTTCGTCGACACCGCCGAAATCGCCGACATTCAGGATCTCGCCGCCACCGGCCTGCTCGACGGGGTGACCACCAACCCGTCGCTCATCGCAAAATCGGGGCGCGACTTCAAGGAAGTGACCGCCGAGATTTGCCGCATCGTCGATGGTCCCGTCTCGGCCGAGGTCGTCGCGCTCGATCATGTCACGATGATGAAAGAGGCCGAAGTACTCCGCAAAATCGCTGACAATGTGTGCATCAAGGTGCCGCTGACCATCGACGGCCTGAAAACCTGCAAGGCGCTGACGGGCGAGGGCACGATGGTCAATGTCACCTTGTGCTTCAGCGCAGCGCAGGCGCTGCTCGCGGCGAAAGCGGGCGCGACCTTCATCTCGCCCTTCGTCGGGCGCCACGACGACAATGGCTTCGACGGTATGGCGCTGATCGACGATATCCGCCTGATTTACGACAATTACAGCTATAGCACCCAAATCCTGGTCGCCAGCGTACGCCACGGCATCCATGTGCTCGAAGCCGCCAAAATCGGTGCCGACGTGATGACCGCGCCCCCGGCAGTCATCAAAGGGCTGTTCAAGCATATATTGACCGACAAGGGGATTGAGGGGTTTCTGGCCGATTGGGCGAAGACCGGGCAGTCAATCGGGTGAAGGGTTGACAATATCCAAATGTTCTTCTAATGTTCCTTTCGTGCACACACAACCCTTCCCCCGCGCGGCAGCAGGCTCTCCCCCGCGCCGCCGGGGGAAAAGGGGTTGAGCCATAGCGGCTTAGGTCACGCGGCCTGACGCGACATAGTTCTCATCCCAACGCTTGTCGCCAACCACATCGGCAATGGTGGCGACGGCCTTCGCAATATCGGCATCGGACAAATAGAGCGGCGTGAAGCCGAAGCGCAGAATGTCGGGCGCGCGGACATCGCCGACCACGCCGCGCGCGATCAGCGCGTGCATCACCGCCCCGGCGTGCGGATGGCGGAACGAAACCTGGCTGCCGCGCTGCGCCGGATCGCGCGGTGAGGCAAGTTCCAGCTCCGAGCACGCAGCCTCGACCCCCGCGATGAAGGCATTGCTCAGCGCGATCGACTGGCGGCGCACGTCGTGCAGGTCGACGCCGTCCCACACGTCGAGCGCGGCATCGAGCGCGGCAAGCGCCAATATCGGCGGCGTGCCCACGCGCATCCGTTCAATCCCGCTGCCGGGGCGATAGTCCGCCTCGAAGGCAAAGGGCTGCACGTGCCCCATCCATCCCGACAGCGCGGGTAACGCCGCATCGGAATGGCGCGGGGCGACATAGATAAAGGCGGGCGCGCCGGGGCCACCGTTCAGATATTTATAGGTGCAGCCGACGGCAAAATCGACGTCGCTGGCCACCACATCAACCGGAAGCGCCCCGGCCGAATGGGCCAGATCGCAAATCATCAGCGCCCCGGCCGCATGCGCGCGCGCGGTCAGCGCGGCGATGTCGTGCAGGCGGCCAGTGCGATAATCGACCTCGGTCAGCATGACGGTGGCGATGCGCTCGTCGATTGCCTCGGCAACCGTTTCGGGCGTAACCACGCGCAATTCATAGCCATGGCCCAGCGTCGCGAGCAGCCCCTGCGCTATATAGAGGTCGGAGGGGAAATTGCCGCTGTCGGTCAGCACCACCCGCCGCTGGGGAACCAGCGCCAGCGCGGCGGCGAGCGCCTGATAGACTTTGATCGACAGCGTATCGCCCATCACCACCGTGCCAGCCGGCGCGCCAATTAACCGCCCTACGCGGTCACCGACGCGGCGCGGCGCGTCCATCCAGCCGCACTTGTTCCAGCCGCCGATCAGCTGTGTGCCCCATTCGCCCGCCAGCATCTCGGCAACACGGGCGGGCACCGCCTTGGACAACGGACCCAATGAATTGCCGTCAAGATAGACTAGCCCCTCGGGCAGGTCGAAGCGCGCGCGCGTGGCAGTGAAGTCGGTCATGCGTCCGAATTGCGCCGGTTTGGCAATCGCCGTCAATCGGCTATGCACGGGGATGATGACCGATTGGGACGCTGCCTATTCCAACGCCGCCTATATCCCGGACAGCGGCCGCTGGCCCGGAGCTTGGGACGGGCCCGCGCGCGATTATCGCGCGGCGATGCTGGCGGCTGGCCGGGCAAGGCTCGATCTGCCTTATGGCGCGCACGCACGACAGCGATTCGACCTGTTCCTGCCCGCGGGCACGCCGGCGGGCCTGCTCGTTTTTGTTCATGGCGGCTATTGGCTGGCGTTCGACAAGAGCAGCTGGTCGCATTTTGCTGGGGGCGCGGTAGCGCGCGGCTTTGCCGTGGCGATGCCCAGCTATCGCCTGTGCCCCGAGGTGCGGATCGCCACCATCGCGCAGGACATTGCCGATGCCGTGGCCGCCGCGGGGGCGATGATCGATGGACCGATCCTGCTCGCCGGTCATTCGGCGGGCGGCCAGTTGGTCGCGCGGCTGGCCACGACATCTTCGCCGTTGGCACCGCCGCTGCGCGACCGGCTGCGGCGAGTCACGCCGATTTCGGGGCTGCACGACCTTAAACCGCTGATGCTGACCAAGATGAACTCCACGCTGCAAATTGATGCGGGCGAGGCGCTGCGCGAAAGTCCGGCGTTCCTGATGCCTTTACCCGGCGTCACCATCACTGCCTGGGTCGGCGCGAACGAGCGCCCTGAATTCGTGCGCCAGAATGATCTGCTGTGCACGGTCTGGCCGGGCGTAAAGGTCCACCGCGCCCCAGCGCGCCACCATTTTGACGTGCTCGATCCGCTGGTCGACCCGCAATCTGACTTGGTGGAAGCCGTCCTAGGCGGCTGATCGCCGCTTTTGCGCTTCCCCGCGGCCCAGCGTCTGCTAAGCGCGCGCCATGCTCAATATCAATGGCATCACCGTCCGGCTTGGCGGCCGCACCATCCTGGACCGCGCCACTGCCGCCTTGCCAGGGCAAGCGCGCGTCGGGCTGATTGGGCGCAATGGCGCGGGCAAATCGACGCTGATGAAGGTGATGATCGGCGCGCTCGAAGCCGACGAAGGCTCACTCGACCTGCCGCGCGGCACCCGCATCGGCTATATTGCGCAAGAAGCCCCGGCGGGCGATGCAACCCCGTTCGACACCGTGCTCGCTGCCGATACCGAACGCGCCGCACTGCTGCGTGAAAGCGAGATTTTGGGTGAAAGCGGTGCGGACCCCGACAGGCTGGCGCATGTCTATGACCGGCTGATCGCCATCGATGCCTATACCGCCCCGGCGCGCGCGGCGCGCATCCTGATTGGTCTGGGCTTTGACGAAGCCATGCAGCAACAGCCGCTCGACAGCTTTTCGGGCGGGTGGAAAATGCGCGTGGCGCTCGCCGCATTGCTCTTTTCGCAGCCCGACCTGCTGCTGCTCGACGAACCGTCGAACCACCTCGATTTGGAAGCCACGCTGTGGCTCGAAAATTTCCTCAAAGCCTATCCGGCGATGATGGTGGTGATCAGCCACGAACGCGACCTGCTGAACAATGTCGTCGACCATATATTGCATCTCGAGGGCGGCAAGACGACGCTCTACAGCGGCGGATACGACAGTTTTGAACGCCAGCGCGCCGAACGCGCAGCGCAGCTGGCCGCCGCACGGGCCTCGCAAGAGGCGCAGCGGGCGAAATTGCAGGATTATATCGCGCGCAATTCGGCGCGCGCTTCGACCGCCAAACAGGCGCAAAGCCGCGCCAAGGCGCTGGCGCGAATGCAGCCGATCGCCGCACTGGCCGAAGACCCGTCGCTCAGCTTTGATTTTCCCAGCCCCGATGAACTCAAGCCGCCGCTCGTCACGCTTGACCTCGCCAGCGTCGGCTATGCGCCCGGCCAGCCCGTGCTTCAGCGCCTTAACCTGCGGATTGACCCTGACGACCGCATTGCGCTCCTGGGCCGCAACGGCAATGGCAAGACCACGCTAGCGCGACTACTGGCGGCACAGCTGACGCCGATGGATGGGGCGATGACGGCCAGCGGCAAGCTGCGCGTCGGCTATTTCACCCAATATCAGGTCGAGGAGCTCGACGGCGACGACACCCCGCTCGACCATATGACGCGCCAGATGAAGGGCGCGACCCCGGCGGCAGTGCGCGCGCAGCTGGGGCGCTTCGGCTTTTCGGGGCCGAAGGCGACGACCAAGGTCGCGAAACTGTCCGGCGGCGAGCGCGCGCGGCTGGCGCTGGCGCTGATTACCCGCGATGCACCGCACATGCTGATCCTTGACGAGCCCACCAACCACCTCGACGTCGATGCGCGCGAGGCGCTGGTGCAGGCATTAAACGGCTATGCCGGCACCGTGGTGCTGGTCAGTCACGACCGGCATATGCTGGAGCTGACCGCCGACCGGCTAGTGCTGGTCGATGGTGGGACGGCGAAGGAATTTGCAGGCAGCATCGACGACTATACCGATTTCATCCTGGGCAAGAATCAGCCGAAGAATGATATCGTGAAGGGCGGGACGAAGCCCGATCGCAAGGCTGCCGCCGCGGCGCGCGAGGCGCAGGCTCAACTGAAGAAAGCCGTGAGCGATGCAGAAGCCGACCTCGCCAGATTGCAAGTTGTCCTGACCGCCATCGACCGCGCGATGTTCGACCCGCAAAGCGCGGCCAATGAATATGCCGGGCTGACCATGGGCGAACTGGCGCAGCGGCGTGGCAAGATTGTCGCGGCGCAGGAGGCGGCCGAGGCCGAATGGCTGGCAGCCAACGAGGCGCTGGAGCGCGCGAGCGAGACCGCCCTTGGCTGAGCTGCAGCCCCGGCGCATTTTCCTGCTCGGGGCAACAGGCACCATCGGGCGCGCGATCGCCGGGGCGCTGGTGCGGCGCGGGCATGAGGTGGTTTGCCTGGTGCGATCGGGGGCAGCGACGCACGCGCTGAAGGGCGCGGAGCTGCGCTTTGGCGATGTGACCGATGCGCGGTCGCTGGGAACCGACGGCTTTCGCGGCGAGCAGTTTGACGTGGCGGTTTCCTGCCTCGCCTCGCGCACCGGGGTGCCCGCCGATGCGTGGGCGATCGACCACCGCGCCCACAGCAATGCGTTGGCCGCCGCGCGTGACGCCGGGGTGGGCCAGTTTGTCCTGCTGTCAGCAATCTGCGTCCAACACCCGCGGCTGGCGTTCCAGCATGCCAAGCTGGCTTTCGAAGCGGAGCTCATTGCCTCGAGCGTGTCCTACAGCATTGTCCGGCCCACCGCCTTTTTCAAATCGCTTTCGGGTCAGATTGACCGGGTTCGGGCGGGCAAGCCCTTTTTGCTGTTCGGCGATGGCCGCGCGACGGCGTGCAAGCCGATCAGCGATGCCGACCTCGCCGAATATCTGGCCGATTGTATCGACAATCCCGACCGCATGGGCCGCATCTTGCCAATCGGTGGTCCGGGCCCGGCGATCACCCCGCGTCAGCAAGGCGAACTGTTGTTCGCACTCGCGGGGCGGCCGCCGCGTTTCCGCTCGGTCCCGCCAGCACTGCTCAAGGGCGTGGCTGCCGCGCTGGATGCGGTTGGCACCATCCTGCCCGCCGCCGCGCGCAAGGCCGAACTTGCCCGCATCGGCCATTATTATGCCACCGAATCGATGCTGGTCCGCGACCCGGTAACGGGTCGGTATGATGCCGATGCCACCCCCGAAACGGGCCGCGACACATTGGCCGACCATTACCGCGCGCTGCTGGTCGGCGAACGCCCGGACGACCGCGGCGCGCATGCCGTGTTTTAGCCGCTGGACAGCGCGCCCCGCCTGACCAATAGTCGCGGACGATGGCCTTTACCGAACATCCCCTGCGCCGCTGGGCCGTTGACGAGATGCGGCTGCGCCGGTTCGCGCCGGTGCCGCGGAACTGCGAGATTTATCAGGTGGTGCGCCTGATCACGCAAGAGGAGCGCGGTGCAGAAGACCGGCGGCTGACGAACGAGCGCCCGGACTTCAGCGATTGGACACTGGCCCCGCGCCACGGCACTGGCGTTGCCAAGGGCGGCGTCCAGTTTCTGTGGGAACGCCATGCCGAGGCAAGCACCCTGACCTTCATTTTTCCGGAAGCGAGCGACGCGGCCATGCGCGCACCCTATGTCCGTTGGCTCGAGGGCTGGCCCGGCGCGGTGGTGCGCGCCACGCGCATTTTCGTGCTGCCCGACGCAGCTGGCGTCCCCGACGCACTGGCACGCCAGCAAATCTCGCAGGCCGACATGGTCTGCTGCGACATCAACGGCGGCATCCGCATCTGGTCCGATTTCGGCATCCATGGCGACGGCTATGGCCGCCTGATTCTGACCGCTGGCGATGTTGATGATGGCGAGCGCGGGCGGATTGTCCAGCGGATGCAGGAACTGGGTAACTACCGCAACATGGCGCTGCTCGGCTTTCCAACCGTCCAGCAATATGGGCCCGAGGTGGATGCGCTCGAAGCCCGGCTGTCGGACCATTCGCGCCGCGTCGCGCTGGCCGATGAAGATGACGACCGGTTGCTGGAAGAGCTGTCGTCCATTTCGTCCGAGCTGGAACTCATTCGCTCGGCAACCAGCTTTCGCCTGAGCGCCACCGCCGCCTATGCCGAAGTCGCGGGCGACCGGCTGACGGCGCTCGACATTCGCCCGGTCGCGAATTTCCAGAGCCTGGCTGACTTCACCGAGCGGCGACTGGTCCCGGCAACGCGCACCTGCGCCGTATTCCGCCAGCGACTAAGCCATATCGCGGAACGGATCGCAGGAGCGATGCACGCGCTCGACACGCGTATCGACAGCCGCATCAAGGCCCAGAACCTCAGCCTGATGCAGTCGATGGAACGGTCGACCCAGCTGCAACTGCGGCTGCAAACGCTGGTTGAAGGGCTGTCGGTGTTCGCCGCCGCTTATTATGTGCTGGGCCTGATCGGCTATATCGCCAAGGGCGCAGCGGCCTATTCGGGCGGCAAATGGGCCGATATTTTGGTTGGCGCGCTGACCGTGCCGGTCATTCTATTTATCTATTTCATGGTCCGACGACTGCGCAGCAAGGTTCTGGGCGACGCCGGACACTGATCCGGCCGCATATTCCCGCTTTGCAAGGCCCGCCAACTGCGATAGTGCGCAGTCAGGGTTGGACGGGAAAAGTCCCGACTTTCGTGTCGTCGCGCACAAGAGGAGCTATTATGATCAAAACGCGTGCATTGATTGGCGCAGTGGCGCTTTCGGCATTATTGACTGCCTGTTCGGGCGGCGAAGAAAAGAAAACGGCGGATGCGGCGCCCACCGCTGCTCCTGTCCCCGCTCCGGCTCCTGCCCCCGCTCCGGCGGCTGCGCCCGCCCCGGCGGCTGGCACGCCCGCGCCGACCGACATTGCCACGCTGGACGGCACGCAGTTTGCCAGCTTCACCGGCAATGCCGCCGCGGGCAAAACCGTGTTCGCCCAGTGCCGCACCTGCCACGTCACTGATGCAGGCGTGAACAAGATTGGCCCGTCGCTCGCTGGCATCATCGGCCGCAAGGCCGGTAGCGTGCCCGGCTTCAGCTATTCGCCGGCCAATGCAAACAGCGGCATCACTTGGACCAAGGAGAAGCTGTTCCAATATTTGGAAAAGCCCACCCGCGTGGTCCCGAACACCAAGATGGTTTTCGCAGGCATCCCCGATGCACAGAAGCGCGCCGACGTGATCGCCTATCTCGAAGCGCCGAACTGAGCGCAGCGGCGAACCGCCAAACAAAAGGGCCGGGGGGAAACTCCCGGCCTTTTTGTTTGGGGATGCCGTTAAGCCAGTGCGCGAGGAATCTTGTTCCACCGATTTTCGTCATCCCGGACTTGATCCGGGATGACGATTGGTCATTGAAAGAAGGGCGCGCTACGCAGCCATCTTGCCCCGCGCCAGTTCGCACTGCGACCAGATTTCACTGAGCGCGCGCAGCAGCTTGTCGATGTCACCATCGCTGTGCACCGGCGAGGGCGTGATGCGCAGCCGTTCGGTTCCGCGCGGCACTGTGGGGTAATTAATCGGCTGCACATAAATGCCGTGATGTTCCATCAACCAGTCGCTGATGAACTTGGCCTTGTGCGGATCACCGACCATCACCGGAATGATGTGGCTGGGGTTGGGCAAGTGCGGAATCCCCATCCGGTCGAGCGCTCCGCGTACTTTGGCGACGCGGTCGCGCTGTCCCTCGCGCTCGACATTGCTGTCCTTCAGATGGCGGATGCTGGCGCACGCCCCGGCGGCAACCGCAGGCGGCAGCGCGGTGGAAAAGATGAACCCGCTGGCGAAGGTACGCACAAAATCACACAGGTCGCGCGACGCGGCGATGTAACCGCCCATTACGCCAAAGGCCTTGCCCAGCGTGCCTTCGATCACGGTGATCCGGTCCATCAACCCTTCGCGCTCGGCCACCCCGCCGCCGCGCGGGCCGTACAGGCCGACGGCGTGAACCTCGTCGATATAGCTCATGGCATTATGCTTTTCGCACACCTCGACAATCTCGGCGATTGGGGCAATGTCGCCGTCCATCGAATAGACGCTTTCGAACGCCACCAGCTTGGCGCGCGCGGGATCAAGATCAGCCAGCTTGCGGTCGAGATCCTCGGGCGAATTATGTTCGAACACTTTGCAGGGCGCCCGGCTGTGCCGGATGCCCTCGATCATCGAGGCGTGGTTCAGCGCGTCCGACAGCACGATGCAGTCGGGAATCTTCGCCGCCAATGTGCCCAATGCCGCCCAGTTCGAGACATAGCCTGAGGTGAAGAGCAGCGCGTCTTCCTTGTGGTGCAAATCGGCGAGTTCGGCCTCGAGCAGCACATGGTGGTGGTTGGTGCCCGAAATGTTGCGCGTGCCCCCCGCGCCCGCGCCGCATTCGTCGATCACGCGGTGCATCGCGTCCAGCACCTTGGGATGCTGGCCCATGCCCAGATAATCGTTCGAGCACCACACCGTCACTTCGGTGGTGGTGCCATCGACATAGCGGGTCGCCTTGGGGAAAGACCCGGCGCGGCGCTCGATCTCGGTGAACACCCGGTAGCGGCCCTCTTCGCGCACGGCGGCTAGTTGATCGCCGAAATAGGCTTCGTAATTCATGCCCCTAGTCCTTCTCTCTCATATTTTTATGGCGTGATGGTGCGGCCGTCGCCGTCGCCCAGCTCCACAGCGCGGAATCGCGAAACGGCATGGCCAGAAACAGATGTTCGAGCGCGGCGAGCAGGCACAGGCAGCACAGCAAGCTGGCTTGCACCGCACTGGCGCTGGTAGGCGCCGTCAGGGCGGCATAAGCGAACCAGCCGCCCAGCGCGCCGATAGCCAAAATCGACAAGGGCAGCATCGGGCGCAACCGCTTCGGCCCGAAATAGCTTTTGAGATAGGCCATGTGCGGCGGCAGCAACTCGTCCGACAGGCTGGGCACGCCCCAATAGATGTTGAGCTTTGACGACAGCCGGAAAATCAGCAGCAGCGCGAAACAATAGGCTCCGGTCGGATTGGCGGTGACGGCCGCCAGTGACAAGAGCAGACCTGCGGTCATCGCCAATGCCACCTCGTGATGGATCAGCGCCATGGTCGCCGCCGAAAAGCGCTGCCAGCCGCTCGCTGCTGCCGGGCAGGGGTCGCGGTGCGACCCTGCCACTGCGCCGGTCAGGAAGCTTATTTCGTGCCAGCTCCAGATGAGCAGCCCGCCAAGGAACGAGGCATAGGCCGCCCACACCGCGGTGCTGGCGGCGGTCAGCACCACCAAGCCGAGCCCAACGAAGGCACACGCGCACGAAATCATCAACGCGCGCCCAAATGCAGCACGCAGTCGGTGGCTGATCATCGCCACCAGCCCGGTGGACACAAACCACAACAGGGTCACCGCCGCAAAAGGCAAAGCAAGGCTGCCGCCATCTACCATGCCGGGGCCAGCCGGATGGTTGCGGGCAGCACATTGCTGCGCGGTTTCATGAAGAACATGCGCGCGAGGGCAAAGCCAGCCTTGCCAATCCCGGCGATGCGGCCAAGCCGACCGCTGATCCCGCCGCGTGCTTTTGCCTCCTCAATCCCCACTGAGGCGAGCCGCAAATCCTCCATCGCCGCGCGGAACCGCGGATTGTCGGTATCGAGCTCGACCGGGAAGACTTGGCGGCTGATTTGGGTGCAAATGTCGAACACCTCATAGCCATAATCGCGCGGGTGCACGCCAAGGGCCC
Source organism: uncultured Sphingopyxis sp. (assembly GCA_964401155.1). Classification (GTDB taxonomy): domain Bacteria; phylum Pseudomonadota; class Alphaproteobacteria; order Sphingomonadales; family Sphingomonadaceae; genus Sphingopyxis. The sequence goes on along the minus strand of CAYNXF010000005.1, from coordinate 97,106 downwards.
GGTGGAAAACCGGGCGGTTGTGGTCGCGCACATACATGGTGGCGTAGACCGACAGCAGGAAGAAACGGATCCAAAGCTTGTTGAGACCGGTCAGCAGCTTGGGGTCGCTGCGCATCAGCAGCGCGAACGCCTCGCCATGGCGGAACTCGTCATTGCACCACTGCTCAAACCAGCCGAAAATCGGGTGGAACTTGTTCGCCGGGTTGCGCGCGAGATGGCGGTAAATGGTAATATAGCGCGCGTAGCCGATCTTTTCCGACAGATAGACCGCGTAGAAAATATATTTGGGTTTGAAGAAGGTGTATTTCTTGGTTTTGGTCAGGAAACTCAGATCGACTCCAATCCCCGCACCCTTCAGTGTTTCGTTGATGAAACCTGCATGGCGGCTCTCGTCGCGCGCGAGCAGCTTGAACAGCCGTTTGACGTCAGGGTTTTTCGTGCGTTTGGCGATTTCGGCATAAAGGATACAGCCTGAAAATTCGCTGGTCAGCGAGCTGGCGAGAAAGTCGATGAATTCGGCCTGCAGCGCCGGTTCAAGCCCCTCGATCACGCCGTCGAATTCGGGCGTCTTGCGGAAGTGGCGCTTGTTGGCGTCGGCCTCCATCTCTTCCATCAGCCCTTCCCATTCAGCGCGGACAGGCGAGACGTCGATGGCATCGAGCGCGGCAAAATCGGTGGTGTAGAAGCGCGGCGACAGCACGGTGTCCTGCCGTGCGATGGCCATAGTGTCGTGCGCGGCGGGCGCGACCTTGATCTGGGTCATGGCGTTCATGACAGTCTCCCCGGAGTAAAGCTGACTTCGTAAAGCTCGGCGAGCTCGAAGTTTGACGTGAAGCGCGTCCAGGCACGGCGCAGCAGGCTGGCGCGCTCGATCGTCGCGGTGCGGTCAACCACGATGCGCTGGCCGAATTCGACCATCACCGGCGCGCCATGGACCTGCACCCGGTCGCCGGGGTAAATGGCGATGTTGCCAGCAAGTTCGACATGCGCGTGGAAATGCTCGGCGCTCTGCTCCACCTCGATGCGGCACGGCGCGTCGAAGCGCTCAGAGGCAAAAAGCCGCATCATGCCGCCGGCCCTTTCAGCATTTCGGCAAAGGTGCGGCTGTGGTCGGGACCAAAGCCATGGATCTCTGCGGTCTTGCCGGTCTGCGGATCGCGCAGGCTGAGCGCCCCATTGGACCAGCGCACCAGTTCAAATGGCGGTTCGGAACCGATGCCCGCGGCGGCGCGTGCCTTGGCAAGCCGGCGCAGCGTGGCGCGGACAAAGCCGCCCTGCCCATAGCCTATTTCCATCACCGCTTCGCCCGACACGGCGTCGCTGATAATCACGGCTCCGTCAGCGCGGTCGGCAACGGTCAACAGCCGCGACGCTTCAGGGGCAATCCCGCTTGCCGCACGGCCAGCTTCGGGCATTGCCGATTTGGCAATCCATCCCATGCTGACCGCGCCGGTCAGCGCCATCGTGACGCCCAGCAGGGCAGCTGTGGCAATCAGCGCCTGTTTGGGTACGGTCGGGTCGTGGTGGGCGTGGCTCATGCTGCCACACCTTGCATGGGCCGCTCGGGCGCGCGCTGCGGTTCAACCGCGCGCACGGCGACGGGCTGGATCTGCTGCGCGGCCTTGAACAGCGTTTGGCCAACCGTCTGCGCCTCGGGAATGGCGCGCAACATCGGCGCCGGGCGCACAATGCGCAGCGAACGCACGTGCGGCCACAGCATGATATAGCCCATGCGCGGCATGCCTTTTAGGTGCAGCACGATATTGCCATGGCCAAGGCCGAGCATTTTCAAATCGGCCGTTTCAATTTCGCCCAACGGCAAATTGATGCACTTGTTGAGCGCTACGCCGATGCGCATGACGATGCGCTTGCTGGTCAGCGTATAGACGGTCGTGCGGCCCACGCCCCAGGCGAACAGCAATTGCATGGCAAAGACGATGAGCCCCAACGTGCCCACGCCGATGGCGGTATTCACGTCACCGCGGGCAATAGCCCAGAGCACAATCGCGCCAAAGTACAGCGCCGCCAGCCGGATATGCAGTGCATGCGCGGCAAGCTGCTTCCAGTCGGGGCTGCCCTGCCAGAGGATGGTTTCATCCGCTGGCAGGGCTTCGGGCAGACCCCGGACCGGTTCATGGTCATATTCGCTCACAGGATCGGTTCCTGCCGCGCGGCGTTGGCATAAAGATAACCGCCGCCGAAATAGCCGAAGATTTTTTCTTCCTCGAGGAAGGTAATTTGCCCGGCCGTTTTGGGCACTGGCGCTGCGGCGAAATCGGCAGCATTGATGGCATCAATCACCACCCGGTTGCTGCGCCGTTCCACCTTGGCCATGCCCATGGGAGCAAGCACGCGGTTTGACCCGGTGTCGACTTCCAAATAGCGGATCTGATGCTCGGCGCGGTCAACCCAGACGTCGGTGATGGTGCCCGCCACCGCACCGTCCGCGCCCACGGCGGCCATACCGCGCGGGTCGGCATCGCGCGCATGAATGGCGATGTCGCTGGTCAGGCCGATTGGCACGATGCGATTACGCCCTTCGCCGTCGAGATCGGGATGGTCCTGGCGCTGCGCATAGGCCGCCGGCCCCATGCCTGATGTCAGCGGATTGCCGGTCGGTACATAGGGTGCGCCCGGCGAACGAAAGGCCCGCGTCGCAGGCACATCAACCGGGTCGCGGCCGGGAGGCGGCGAGGTCATAGTCCCGCGGCCAAAGGGCATTTGGAACACTTTGGGCGATGCCGTGTGCAGGATGCCGCCCGGGGTGTCGACGCGGCCGGTGACTTCGTCTTCCAGCGGATAGCCTTCGCGCCGGCTCTCTCGCTGCAGATAGACGATCAGGGCTATGAAGAACAGGACGAAGGCCAGAAACAGCATTTCTGTCACATCGAAGCTTCCAACAATTTTTACGTCATCCATTGTCTCTCTCCGCCACAAAACCAGCCCGAAAACATCAAGTCGGGAACTCGCTCAATCCAAACCGTTGCTGCTGTTCGCCGCCAAATTTGCGCTGCAGGCCAATCACCGGACCCAGCACCACCAGCGCTGCGAGCAACAGGAATATTTCAATGCCATAAACCACCAGATAGCCTGTCGCCCGGTCGGCCAGCGCCGCACCCATCGCATCGTGCAGCGCGGCATAGGCAACGCCGTCGCGGATCAGGCCGCCGAGCGCGATGCCCAGTCCTGCGCCGCTGGCCTGCACCGCGCCCCATGCGCCGAGCGCCAGCCCTGCGCCGCCGCGCGTCGCGAGGCCCATCGCGGCAATCATGGTGCCGACCGAGAAAAGTCCGATGCCAAAGCCGATCCCGGCAGCGGCCAAAAACAAAAGCGAGGGTGCGGCAAGCGGGGCAGCAAACAGCGCCATCAAAAATGCGACAATCCCGATCACTGCGCCAAGCCCGGCCAGCCGCAAGGGATCAGAACCGCCCGCCAGCCGCTGCGCGCTAAAGGCAAAAGCGCTCAACGCCCCCAGGGCCCAAATGCCGGTCAATGCGGTCGTCGACGCGACGGCCAGCCCCAGAATTTCGCCGCCATAGGGTTCGAGCAGCGCATCTTGCATGGCAAACGCAAGCGCGCCGATGCCAATCGCAAGCAACAGCCGTGCGGTTTCGGGGCGCGCGGTAAAAGCGGCCCACATCTCGGCAAAGCGTGGAACCGGCTGCGCGCGGTGGGACAAGGCGCGATTGCGCGCTTCCTGTTTCCACAATGCAGTGATGTTCAACACCATCGTCAGCGCCGCCGCGCCCTGGATCACCTGCACCAGCCGCGTTGCAGTGAAATTCTGCAGCAGGTTGCCAATGGTGAACGACGCCAACATCATGCCGGCGAGCAGCATGACATAAAGCAGCGCGACCACGCGCGGGCGCTTGTCCTCGGCGGCGAGATCGGTGGCGAGCGCCAGCCCTGCGGTTTGTGTCACATGCATACCTGCACCGGTCAGCAGGAAGGCGAGGCACGACGCCGCGACCCCCAACGCAAATGTCTCGCCGCGCGTCAGCAGAATCAGCGCAAAGGGCATAATCGCCAACCCGCCGAACTGGCCAAGTGTCCCGAACCAAATATAGGGTACGCGCCGCCAGCCCAGCACCGACTTATGATGGTCCGACCGGTGGCCGATCAGCGCGCGGAACGGGGCAATGAGCAGCGGGATGGCAATCATCAGCGCGACGATCCACGCGGGCGTTCCCATCTCGACAATCAGCACGCGGTTGAGGGTGCCGTTGAGCAGCACCGCCGCGATGCCGACGCTGACCTGAAACAGCGACAGCCGCAGCAAGCGCCCCAGCGGCAAATCCACACTCGCCGCATCGGCAAAGGGCAGGAACCGCGTTCCCACCGCTTGCCAGAAATTCAAGGCGGTCGGCTTGTCGCTCACCCCCGGCACACCTCCATCATCTCTGACTTGTAAAATCCGCTCGACACGCGCTCGGTCCCGGTGACGGCCCAGCCGGGCAGCCCGGCAGCGATGGCCTGCGCCAGGCGCGCCTGGGCAACGGGCTTGATCGCCGGCGAGCGGTCACTGCGCGGGAACAATTTGCCCGCGACGTGCATCGCACGCAGCAGCGGCGTGCCGGGGGCGAAGGTGAAGGCGATATGGTCGCAGCGCTGGGCCCAGGCACGCAGCACGCCGATGATGTCGCTTTCATCATAATGGATCAGCGAATCCATCGCGACGACATGGTCGAACCGGCCAAGATGGTGGCAACGCATGTCGCCGACCCGCCAGTCAATCGCGAGGCCCGCAGGCGCACGATCACGCGCCACGTCGATCAGGCCCTGCGAAACGTCGATGGCGACGACTTCAGCCCCGCGCTCCGCCGCCGCAATCGCCAGTGCCCCGGTGCCGCAGCCAGCATCGAGCAGCCTTCGCCCGCGCATGTCTGCGGGCAACTGGTCCAACAACAGCGCGCGCATCGTATCTCGTCCCGCGCGGACGGTGGCGCGGATGCCGCTGACGGGCACATCGCTGGTCAAATCCTCCCACGCCTTGCGCGCGGTACGGTCAAAATAGGTTTCCAGCCGCGAGCGGCTTTCCTGATAGCTGGTCGAGGCGAGGCCCGCTTCCATCATTCAAACCCCAGAAAATCAAAGATTTCGCGGTCCTTCATCGGCGTCGCCTCAATCGGCTCGACCCCGGCCCACAGTTTGCGGGCGAGGTTCATATATTCCTCACGCGCCGCCTCGACCTCAGGTGAATCGGGCATTTCGAACAGCGTGCATTTCTTCAGGCGCGAACGGCGGATCGCGTCAACATCGCCAAAATGGGCGAGGCGGCGCATGCCAATGGCGTCCGAGAAGCGGTCGATCTCGTCGGTCTCGCGGCTGCGATTGGCGACCACCCCCGCAAGGCGGACATTGTAATTCTTGGCCTTGGCATTGATCGCGGCGACGATGCGGTTCATCGCGAAGATGCTGTCGAAATCATTGGCGGCAACGACAATCGCGGCATCGGCATGCTGCAGCGGCGCAGCGAAGCCGCCGCACACAACATCGCCCAGTACGTCAAAAATGACGACATCGGTGTCCTCAAGCAGGTGATGCTGTTTGAGCAGTTTCACCGTCTGGCCGACGACATAGCCGCCGCAGCCGGTGCCTGCCGGCGGCCCGCCCGCCTCGACGCACATCACGCCATTATAGCCTTCGAACATATAATCTTCGGGGCGCAGTTCCTCGCTGTGGAAATCGACCGTTTCGAGCACGTCGATGACGGTTGGAACCATCTTGCCGGTCAGCGTGAAGGTCGAATCATGCTTGGGATCGCAGCCGATCTGCAGCACGCGGTGGCCCAGTTTGCTAAAGGCCGCCGACAAGTTGGACGAGGTCGTCGATTTGCCGATGCCGCCCTTGCCATAGACGGCGAACACTTTGGCGGTCCCGATCTTGTCCTTGGGGTCGAGCGCGACTTGCACGCTGCCCTCGCCATCAGGCGGGGCGCTGCCATGATCGAGCAGGGTCATATGGTTTCTCCAGTCATTCGGCGGCGACCAGGCCTTCCAGCCGGTCCTCCAGATCTTCAGCAGCGGCTTTCAGCGCCGCCAGCGTTGCGGCATCGGGGGTCCACAGCTGGCGGTCGCAGGCCTCGAGCAGGCGGTCGGCGACGCGCGCGGATGATTTGGGATTGAGCGCCGCCAGCCGCGCGCGCATCGCGGGGTCGAGCACGAACGTCTCACTAATCTGCTGATAGACCCACGGGTTGACGCTGCCCGTCGTCGCCGACCAGCCGACCGTATTGGTGACATGGCATTCGAGGTGGCGGACACCCTCAAACCCATGCTCCAGCATCGCTTCATACCATTTGGGGTTGAGCATGCGGGTGCGGGTCTCGAGATCAATCTGCTCGCCCAGCGTGCGCACTTTGCTGTCGCCCTGCGTCGCATCGACAATGTAAACCGGCGCGGCACTGCCACGTGCCTTGGCCACCGCCTTGCTCATACCGCCCAGCCCGTCGACATAATGGTCGATGTCGGTGACGCCCAGCTCGACGCTTTCCAGATTCTGATAGGTCAGCTCAACCCCGGCGAGCTCGCTTTCCAGCAGCGCGCGGTGCTGCACCGGCGCGCCGCTGCGGCCATAGGCATAGCCCTTGTGCGTTTCGAACATTTCGGCGAGCTCGTCGGGATCGGCCCACGCACCACCGTCGATCATCATGTTGACATTGGCGCCATAGGCCCCTTGCGCATTGGAAAAGACGCGTAAGCTCGCGACATCCATGCTGCATCCATGCTGCGCAGCATGTGCCAAACTGTGCTTGCGCACAAAGTTTGCCTCGGGCGCTTCGTCGACGGTGCTGGCGAGCCAGCTCGCCTCGGCCAGCATGCGCGTCTGCAGCGGCAACAGGTCGCGGAAAATGCCCGACAGCGTTACCACCACGTCGATGCGCGGACGTCCCAGTTCTTCAAGCGCAATCAATTCGGCCCCTGCGAGCCGGCCATAATCGTCAAAGCGCGGGCGCGCCCCGATCAATGCGAGCGCCTGCGCAATCTGCGCGCCCTCGCTCTTCAGATTGTCGGTGCCCCACAGCACCATCGCGATGCTTTCGGGCAGGGTGCCGCCATCCGCAGTATGCCGCGCCAGCAGTTGCTCGGCATGCGCGTGGCCCGTCGCGCAAGCATAGGCGCTCGGGATGCGGAACGGGTCAAAGCCGTGGATGTTGCGCCCCGTCGGCAATACCTCTGGGTTTTTGAGCAAATCACCGCCGGGGGCCGGGCGGACATAGCCGCCGTCAAGCGCATGGATCAGCGCGCCCAGCTCGTCATTGGCGTCCAGCTTTGCGGCAATATCGGCGCGCGCTATTTCAGGGGAGGCGGCGGCCATGGCGTCGACTAGGTCAGACCGCGCCGTGTCGCTCAGCTTGCCGCCGAATACATGCAATCCGTGCGGGATTAGTTCGCGCTCGATTTCATAGAGGCGGCCGGGCAGCGTGTTGAGATCGTCGCTGGCGATGTTCAGCGCGGTGCAGGCATCGCGGATCATCTTAGCCAGGTCGCTGCGTTCGTCGCCCTCGTCAGCCACGCTGCGATAGCGTTCGACCATGGCTTTGAGGTCCCCAAAATCCTTGGTCAGCCCCGCTTCGGCAAGCGGCGGCGTGAGATAACTCACCAAGGTTGCACCCGAGCGGCGCTTGGCAACCAAGCCTTCGGACGGGTTGTTGCTGGCATAAAGATAGAAATTGGGCAGGTCGCCGATCAGCCGTTCGGGCCAGCAATCGCCCGACAGCCCGGCCTGCTTGCCGGGCATGAACTCCAGCGCGCCGTGCGTGCCAAAATGCAGCACCGCGTCGGCCCCAAAATCTTCGCGCAGATAACGGTAAAAGGCGGAGAAGGCGTGCGTCGGGGCAAAATCGCCCTCGAACAAGAGACGCATCGGATCGCCCTCATAGCCAAAGGCGGGCTGCACCCCGACAAAGACATTGCCGAACTGCGCGCCAAGCACATGGATCGACTGGCTGTCAGCTTGTTGGCGGCCTGGGGCTGGCCCCCACTGCGCCTCGATGGCGGCGAGGTGCGGCTCGCGCGCGACATGTTCGTCGGCAGCGATCCGTGCGGCGACATTGGCGTCGGCGCCATATTGCGCGGAATTGCCGTGCAAGATGGCGTCGCGCAGGTCGTCAACGCTGGCGGGAGCGTCGACGGCATAACCTTCGGCAGCCAGACGGTGCAGCGTGGCGTGGAGCGATTCGAATACCGCCAGATGGGCGGCCGTGCCCATCGCCCCGGCGTTGGGCGGAAAGTTGAACAAGACAATGGCGAGCTTGCGTGCGGCGCGGGCCGAGCGCCTGAGATCGACCAGCCCGCCCACCTTGGCCGCCAGCGCCTCGGCGCGTTCGGGACAGCTGTGCATCGCGCGCACCGCACCGCCGGCAAATTGGCAATTGCGCGCACAGCCAGGGCAGCCCGCCGCCGCGCCATCTGCCCGCCCGCCAAACACGCTCGGCACGATGGCCCCGTCGAGCTCGGGGATGGCGACCATCATCGTGGTTTCGAGCGGTAACAGGCCCATGCGCCCAGCGCCCCATTGCTCCAGGCTCTGGAACTCGATCGGGTGTGCGGCGACATAGGGGACGTCGAGCCCCGCCAGCGTCGTCACCGCTGCGTCGACGTCATTATAGGCCGGGCCGCCGACGAGTGAAAAGCCGGTCAGGTTGACAATGGCATCTACGCTTGGCTGGCCGCCCGTCACAAAATAGCGCTCAATCGCCGGACGCGCATCAAGGCCGCTGGCAAAGGCCGGGATGACATTCAACCCCTGCGCTTCGAGCGCGGCGATCATCCCGTCATAGTGGCCCGCATCCTTGCCGAGCAAATAGGAGCGAAGCATCAGCACGCCCACGGTGCCGCGTGCGGCTTTGGCACGCGGCAGGCGCTCGGCGTCTTCGCTCAACCGACCAGCAATGGCGGGGTGATAGACGCCAACCTCGGGATATTCGCGCGGGGCCTGCGCCGGCAATTTGCCCTTCAGCGCGGCGCGCTCGCCGCTCGCGTAACGGTCGATCAGCCCGCGCACCATATCGACGACGTTGTCGTCGCTGCCCGCCAGCCAATATTGCAGCGTTAGGAAATATTGCCGCACATCCTGTGCCGTGCCCGGCACGAAGCGCAGGATTTTCGGCAGGCGGCGCAGCATTTTCATCTGCCCCGCGCCCGAGCTCGCGCCGGGTTTACTCGATCCACGCAATTTCTTGAGTAGCGCCAGCGGGCCCTTCGCCGGCTTGTCCATGCGGTAGCCGCCGAGCTTGGTCAGCTTGACGATGTCGCCTGCGGACATCAGGCCTACCATCGCGTCGCAATCCTCGCGCCGCGCTGCGAGCGCGGGGTGGATGGCGCGGATATGGTCCTCCAGGAACAGCATCGTGGCGATGACGATGTCGGCCTCGGCAATCGCCGCCTTGGCGCGCTCGAGCACGCCCGGGTCGCGATCCCAGTCCGATGCGGCAAACAGCGTCACATTGACATTGTCGCGCGCCAGCGCGTCGTTCGCCCGCTCGACCGCCGCGGCGAGGTGGTTGTCGAGCGTGATGATAACCACGCGGACTTGGGGCGCGCTAGCGGGCATAATGCGCCTTTGCCTCATAAAGGGTGGCAAGCTCGATCGTGACAACACCGCGCTCGGCGGCAAAAGCCTCGGTGTTACGCCGCGCCTTGCCGCGCACGAAGAAGGGGATTTTCTTCAGTTCGCGCTCGGCTTCGTCGCTCCAAGCGGTATCGTTCACAGCAACCGGCGCAACAACCGGAGCGGGTGCACTGTGTCCGGGCCCCAGATGCGATGCCCCCGCCCCGTCATGAAACTCGAAATCGTCGCGGAACATGGTGAGCAGATGCTCTTCCAATCCCATGGTCAGTGGGTGGACCCAGCTGTCGAACAGCACATTCGCGCCCTCGAAACCCATTTGTGGGGAATGGCGCGCCGGGAAATCCTGCACATGCACCGGCGATGAGATGACCGCACAAGGGATGGCAAAGCGTTTGGCGATGTGGCGCTCCATCTGCGTGCCCAGCACCAGCTCGGGCTGCAGCGCCTCAATGGCGGCTTCGACGGCCAGATGGTCGTCGGTGATCAGCGCCTCGACGCCATAGAGTTTGGCGGCGGCGCGCACGTCGCGGGCATATTCGCGGTTATAGCAGCCGAGGCCAACGACCTTGAAACCCAGCTCCTCGTGCGCGACGCGCGCGGCGGCAACCGCGTGGGTGCCATCGCCGAAGATGAAAACGCGCTTGCCGGTCAGATAGTTGGAATCGATCGAGCGGCTCCACCAGCCCATGCGCGACTGGCCTTCGCAGAGCATTGGCGCGGCATCGACGCCCGCCAGTTCGGCGACTTCGCGGATAAAGTCCTGCGTCGCGCCCAGGCCAATGGGGACGGCACGCACGGTCTTTTGTCCGAAGGTCCGTTCCAGATATTGCGCCGCCAGATCGCCGGTTTCGGGATAGAGGAGGATGTTGAAATCGGCCGCACCGAGCCGGGCAACGTCGGCAGCGCTGGCTCCCAGCGGCGCGACGACATTCACGTCGACGCCCAGTTTGCTCAGCAGGCCCGTGATTTCTTGCACATCGTCGCGGTGACGGAAGCCCAGCGCGGTCGGCCCCAGCAAATTGGCGCACGGGCGGCGACCTTCGCGCGGGCTCGGCCGGGCATCCTTGTTGGCCAATTTGCGAACGATCTGATAGAAAGTTTCGGCCGCGCCCCAATGTTCCTTGCGCTGATAGCTGGGCAGCTCGAGCGGGATGACCGGAATGGGCAAACCCATTTTCTCGATCAGGCCTGCCGGGTCGTCCTGAATCAATTCCGCGGTGCACGACGCCCCGACCAGCAGCGCATCGGGGGCAAAGCGCGCCAGCACATCGGCCGCGGCGGTCTGGAACAATTGTGACGTATCATGGCCCAGATCGCGCGCCTGAAACGTCGTGTAGGTTACCGGCGGGCGCTTTGCTCTCCGCTCGATCATGGTGAACAATAGATCGGCATAGGTATCGCCCTGCGGCGCGTGCAGCAGGAAATGCACGCCCTTCATTGCGGTCGCGACGCGCATCGCGCCGACGTGCGGGGGGCCTTCATATGTCCAGACGGATAATTGCATCGCCCTAGACCCTCAGGACATCACGGCGGCGCAGCGGCCGCGCGAACAATTCGGCAAGGTCACCGGCCTGGTCGAACCCGTGGATGGGTGAGAAAACGAGTTCGATCGCCCATTTGGTCGAGAGCCCCTCGGCCTCGAGCGGATTGGCGAGGCCGAGGCCGCAGACGGTGAGGTCGGGGCGAATGCTGCGCACGCGGTCGAGCTGGCGATCAACATCCTGCCCCTCGCTCAATTGCACGCCCGCCGGCAGCGCGGCGAGCTCCTGCGCCAGGTGGCGGCGGTGGAGATAGGGCGTGCCAACCTCGGTCAACACCATGCCAAGTTCATTGGCGAGAAAGCGGGCGAGCGGCACCTCCAGCTGCGAATCGGGCATGAAGAAAATGCTGCGCCCCGCAAGCCGCGCGCGGTGATGCGCCAGCGCCTTTTCAGCGCGCGCCTGATAGGGGGCCAGCACTGCATCGAAATGGGCGTCGGCCACGCCGAATTCGCGCGCGGCGGCGAGCATCCAGCTGGTGGTACCCTCGATGCCGAACGGAAACAGTGCGTCCAGCCGCCGCGCGCCGCGCTCTTCCAGCCGCGCCGCGGTATCGCCGAGGAAGGGCTGGGCGAGCAGGAAGCGGGTGTTGGGGCCAACACCGGGCAGGTCGGCAACTGCGCGTTCTGGCAGGCTCGCGACGGGACCGATGCCAAGGTCAGCAAAGATGCGGCGAAACTGGTCCTCGACAACGTCGGGCAAAGACCCGACAATGATCAAATTGCGTTCCGCGGCCGCATCCAGCGCCGGCATTACCGGAACGAGCGATGCAAGGCACGCATCCTCGCCCTCCGTAAAGGTGGTTTCAATGCCGCTACCCGAATAGTTGAGCACGCGGACCCGCGGGGCATGTTTCGCGCCCAGCCGCTGCGCCGCTTTCGCGAGGTCGAGCTTGATCACCTCGGAAGGGCAGCTGCCAACCAAGAACAGCGTCTTGATGTCGCCACGCCGCGCGAGCAGCTGGTCCACAATGCGGTCCAGCTCGACATTGGCATCGGCGAGGCCCGCCAGATCGCGTTCCTCCATAATGGCAGTGGCAAAGCGCGGCTCGGCAAAAATCATCACCCCCGCCGCCGATTGCAGCAAATGCGCGCAGGTGCGCGAACCGACGACCAGGAAGAAGGCATCCTGCATCTTGCGGTGCAGCCAGATGATGCCGGTCAGCCCGCAAAACACTTCGCGCTGGCCGCGCTCTTTGAGCACCGGCGCGCAATCGGCCGTATCAGCAGAAAGGAGGCGTGCGGGGGCGTTCATACCGCCGCCGCCTGCGGCGATTGCAACCGCGCAATGCGCAATTTCCAAAGAAACTGCCCAGCGTTGATGACATAGGCCGCATAGCCCGCAAGCGCGACGGCCATCCGTTCTTCGGCGGTGCCGAAGCCGCCGAACAGCATGACCAGATAAGCGCTATGCAGCGCCAGCACCGCCATGCTGAACATATCTTCCCAAAAGAAGGGCCGGGCGAACAGCCATTCGCCGAATACCGCCTTTTCCCAGATCGAGCCGGTAATCATGATGGTATAAAGGGCCAGCGTCTTGACAATGATCGAGGTGTCGGCGGCGATTTCGCCAACACCCGTTGTCAAAAACCGTGCAACCAAAAACAGGCTGACCAGGAAAATCAGGAACTGAACCGGGGCCAATATGCCCTGCACCAGCGTCCATACCGACTCGTCACGGCGCTTTCGCTCGGCGGGCGTGTAGAGCGAGCAAGACCGCGCCGATCCCGCGACAGCCGCGGTAGCGGCGGCTTTTCCGGAATCCCCGCTCCGCTCAATATGTCCGTGCATGGACAGGACCCAACTCCCATATTTTTCTGACTGAGAGGAAAGGTCAATTGGCGCCAAGTGTCAAGTTTTTTAGACGTCCAATAAAATTGACACTCTGGCGATTGCAGTGCGGAAGTTTCTTCTATACGCTCCGAGTCGCGCGAGATGGGAAAGCATCCGCGAGGCCGACGTTATGCCACGCCGACCAGATGTCGCGGGAGAGTCAGGCAATGGCTTCAGTGTTCGGGATAGCCGAAATTCGATCGCGTATTTACGGTTGGCGGACGGGGCTGACCGGTGTCACCCTTCGACGACCGTCACCGGCGAAATCGGACCCCGCCTTTGACGATCCAGATGACCCAGATAAAGAGGTGCGCAGTACCGACATTTGCGAAACGGAAGCAGACGGGCAATATGACCTTTCACTGCTGCTTGAAAATGTCGTTATCTCGCGGCTGATTGCCGAGCGTGGGCCAGTCCGCAAGGTGGTCCAACCCGCCATCACCATTGCCGAAACATTGCCGCTGGAACCCAGCATTACCGCTGACGAAGTAGGGATTTTTGCCAATCTGGCCGTTGCCGACGATGCGGCGGCGCTGCTGACATTTGTCGAGCGGTGCATGGAATCTGGCCGCAGCGTAGAGACAATCTACATCGAACTGCTGGCCCCGGCCGCGCGGCGGTTGGGCGAATATTGGGAGGCGGATCAGCGCGATTTTGTTGAAGTGACGATGGCGCTGTGGCGCATTCAGGAAATATTGCGCGAACTGGCGCTGCGCGCGCCGCCGCCGGCGCGCACCGACCAGGGCCAGCGCAACGCGCTGTTCGCAACGATGCCCGGGGAGCAGCATAGCTTTGGCACGTTGATGGTATCCGATTGTTTCGAGCGCGCCGGATGGGCGTGCGATGTGCTAATCGAACCCACCACGTCCGAACTGACCGGCAAAATCGCGCATCACCGCTATGATCTGGTTGGATTGACCGTGAGTTGCGATTGCTCTAGCGCCGCGCTCGGCAATTTGGTCACGGCGCTCCGTGCTGTGTCCAACAACCCCGGTATCCGGATCATGGTCGGCGGACGCTCGATAAACGAACGCCCCGAACTGCTTGGCGAATGCGGCGCAGATGCGACGGCGAGCGACGCCCCGTCGGCGGTCGCGCTGGCCGAATATCTGGTTCCGGCCAAAGCGAGCATTTTCGACACCCCGATTTAGGGAACTGGTCAGGTCAATGAACCTTGAATCCTCCACTGCGGATCAGATCCCCTTCAATGACCCTGAGGCGATTTTCGCCAATTTCCGGCAGGCGGATGTTATCGCCCTGGCCTATTCTGCGGGCGACTTCATTCTGGCGATCGACGACCAGCATGTTGTGCGCGACATTGCCGCCAATGTCCGCGACCATGGCTTTGCCGTGCAGTGGATTGGGCAAAAATGGGTCGATACGGTAGCGCCGGAAAGCCGCAGCAAAATTGCCCAGATGCTTGACCCGCATCACCCTTCACGCGCGCTGTGGCGGCAAGTCAACCACCCGCTGGAGGGCGATGATTTCCCGGTCAGCTACAAGATCATCAAGCCCGAGGGTAGCGGTTGGAGCCTGGCCATCGGCCGCGACTTGCGCGCCATGTCGGCGCTGCAACAGCGGCTGCTCAAGACCCAGCAGTCGATGGAGCGCGATTATTTGCACTTGCGCCAGACCGAGACGCGCTATCGTTTGTTGTTCGACAACATCGCCTATCCGGTGTTGATAGTCGAGGCCGATGACTATGACGTGCAGCAGGCCAATCACGCGGCCTATCGTCTGCTTGAGGCGGCACCGGGGACACTTGAGGGCAAGTCACTATTCACGCTGTTCGATGCTGGCCAGCGTAGCGCGATCATCGCCTATTTCGGGGCTGTTTCCGTGAACAGTGCCGTCCCGCCGGTCGATGTAAAGATTTCCGGGCGCAGCCAGGAAGTGAAGCTGGCCGCCACCGCTTTTCGCCAATCCGGGCGGCAATATCTGCTGGTCAATGTCGACGATGGCACGCATCAGGTGCCCGTGCGCCGCGCTGACCATGATGTTCTGGCCGTCATCGAGCGCATGCCCGATGCCTTTGTGCTGGCCGACGATAAACATGCAATTATTGCGGCCAACCGCGCCTTTGCCGAGATGGTGCAGGCGGGGTCGGTCGAACAATTGCTCGGGACGCCGCTGGGACGTTATATCGGCCGGCCCGATGTCGACCTCAACCTGCTGCGCAAACAATTGCGCGATAATCAATATGTCCGCAACTTCAGCTCTATCGTGCAGGATATCGGCGGCGGCGAAGAGCCGGTGGAAATTTCCGCGCTGATGCTTGAACGCGACCAGCCGCTTTTTGGTTATTCGCTGCGCAGCGTGGGCCGGCGCGAGCGCGACCTCCCCGCCACAGGCCGCGAATTCCCCCGCTCGGTCGATCAATTGACCGAGCTGGTTGGGCGCAAAACGCTCAAAGAAATTGTGCGCGAAAGCACCGACCTCATCGAACGCATGTGTATCGAGGCGGCGCTGCTGCACACGTCGGACAATCGCGCCTCGGCCGCCGAAATTTTGGGGCTCAGCCGCCAAAGCCTCTATTCCAAACTGCATCGCCACGGCCTTGGCAATCTGATCGGCGACGATTAAGCCGCGAATCGGCTTGACGTATTTTATGTCCAATTAATTTGACACTCTGTGTGGGCGGGCATAGCCTTTGCCCATGCCAGACTCGGCGCTTCTAACCCGTCTGCCACGCACGCCCGCGCCGCGTGATGTGCTGGCGCTCACCAAACCGGTCACGTGGTTCCCGCCGATGTGGGCCTTTTTGTGCGGCGCGGTCTCATCAGGCATGCCGCTTGCGGAAAATTGGCCGCTGCTGGTTGCTGGCACACTGCTCACCGGCCCCTTGGTGTGCGGGACCAGCCAGGTCATCAACGATTGGTGCGACCGTCATGTCGATGCCATCAACGAACCCGATCGCCCGATCCCGTCAGGGCGCGTGCCGGGGCGCTGGCCGGTCGGGATAGCGCTGGTCGGGGCCGCGCTGTCGCTGGCATTGGGCGCGGCGCTCGGCAGCTGGGCTTTCTGGGCCACCTGCGCCGCCCTATTCTGCGGTTGGGCCTACAGCGCACCGCCGCTGCGCTTCAAACGCAGCGGGTGGACCGGGCCGTTGGTTTGCGCACTCAGCTATGAAGGGCTGGCCTGGTTTACCGGGGCCGCCGTATTGCTCGCCGCTGCGCCGCTGCTGCCGGTATTGGTCGTTCTGCTGCTCTACAGCCTGGGCGCACATGGCATCATGACACTCAACGATTTCAAAGCGGTGGCAGGCGACCGCGCCACCGGGCTGCGTTCGCTGCCGGTAACGCTGGGCGTCCGCAACGCCGCGCTGCTCGCCTGCGCCGTGATGGCGCTGGCTCAGATTGCCGTGATCGGCGTATTGGCGGCGCTGGCGCTGTGGCTCTCGGCGGCGATCGTCACGCTGCTGCTGGCCGTGCAGCTCGGCTGCATGGTCCGGCTGGTGCGCGATCCGGCGCGGCTTGCCCCGTGGTATAATGCGACGGGTGTGTCGCTCTTTGTGCTCGGCATGCTCGCCGCAGCGCTCGGGCTGGGTGGCCATTTATGAGCGGCACGGTCGGCCTCGGCTGGTTCGGCATCGTCCGGCTGGGCGCGGTACAGGCGGCGATCGGCGCGATGGTGATGCTTGTTACCTCGCTGCTCAACCGCGTCATGGTGGTCGAATATGCGCTCGCCGCCGCCATTCCGGGCGCGCTCGTCGGCTGGCACTATGCCGTGCAATTGAGCCGTCCTGTGTGGGGATACCGCGCCGACCAGTCGCCGCGCCGCACCCCGTGGATACTGACCGGCATGGCCTTGCTGGCGCTGGGCGTGCTGGTTTCCGTCGATGCCACCCTGTTCATGGGCGGCGGGCGCTGGTGGCCGCTGGTGCTGGCGGTGCTGGGCTATACGATGATCGGGCTGGGCGTCGGCATGGCGGGCACGTCGCTGCTGGCCCTGCTCGCCTCGCGCACCGCGCCGGCGCGCAAGCCCGGTGCAGCGGCCATTTGCTGGACCATGATGGTGGCGGGCATCGTGATCGCCGCCGCCACGGGACAGGCTTTCCTCGACCCCTTCAGCCCCGCGCGCCTTGCCATTTTCTGCAGCTTGGTGGCACTGGGCGCCTTCCTGCTCGCGCTCGCCGCGCTGTACCGGGTTGAGGCGACCAGCCTGCCGGTCCCGCGCGACGCGCCGCCGCTGCGCCAGCCCTTTGCCGACACGCTGCGCGATATCTGGGCCGACACGCAGGCACGCCAGTTCACCGGTTTCGTCTTCATTTCGATGCTGGCCTACAGCATGCAGGATCTGATCCTTGAACCTTTTGCGGGATTGGTCTTCGCGATGACGCCGGGGCAATCGACGGGCCTGGCAGGCGTCCAGCATCAGGGGATTTTGCTGGGCATGGTGATCGCGGGTGCGGGCGGCAGCATGCTTGCGCGCCGTTTTGGTCCGCGCCTCAAACTCTGGATTACCTGCGGCTGTTTGGGGTCGGCGCTGATGCTCGCATGCCTTTCGGTCGGCGCTGGCGTCGGGCCGGGCTGGCCGCTGGCTGCCAATGTCTTTGGCCTGGGCATCGCCAATGGTGTGTTTGCGGTGGCGGCGGTGGGCGCGATGCTCGGCCTCGCCAGCGACGGCCGCGGTTCGGGCGAGGGCGCACGCATGGGCGTGTGGGGCGCGGCACAGGCAATTGCCTTTGGGCTCGGCGGTTTTTTGGGCGCGGTGCTGGTTGACGGACTACGCGCCGCGCTTGGCGCGGACGGCGCGGCCTTTCAGGCGGTGTTCGCATTGGAAGCGGGATTATTTGTGCTGGCGGCAGTCGTGGCGGCAGGCACCCGCCTGACCCGCGCCCGTGCCGCAGGAGGGGCAATGACGACATGACTCACAAAACCGACTTCGATGTCATCGTCGTCGGCGGCGGGCCTTCAGGCGCCACCGCCGCCCACGATCTGGCCTGCGCCGGGCACCGCGTCATGCTGCTCGACCGGGCTGGGCGGACCAAACCGTGCGGCGGCGCGATCCCGCCTCGGCTGATCAAGGATTTCGACATTCCGCTGTCATTGATCGTGGCGCGGGTAAAGGCGGCGCGCATCATCGCGCCGTCGAACAAGACCGTGACGATGCCGGTGGGCGAGGGCTTTGTCGGGATGGTCGACCGCGATGTGTTTGACGAATGGCTGCGCGCCCGCGCTGCCGATGCCGGGGCGACGCGCGTCACCGGGCGGTGCGAAAATGTTGACGCCGACGGCGACATCGCGCGCCTGACCTTCCGCACGGGGCGCGATGGTGCACCGCAAACCGTCAGCGCGCGCGCGATCATCGGCGCCGACGGCGCACGCTCGGCGGTGGCACGGCAATGCATCAAGGATGGCGACAAGGTGCCGTGCGTGTTCGCCTATCACGAAGTCGTCGAAGTGCCCGACCAGATCAACGAAGATTATGAACCCGCGCGCTGCGACGTTTACTATCAGGGGCATTTGTCCCCCGATTTCTACGCCTGGGTCTTCCCGCACGGCAAAACCGCCAGCATTGGCCTCGGCAGCGCCAACAAGGGCTTTGCCCTGCGCGAGGCGACCGCGCTGATGCGCGATCAGGTCGGGCTGGCGGGGTGGAAAACGCTGCGCCGCGAAGGCGCGCCGATCCCCTTGAAACCGCTCAAGCGCTGGGACAATGGCCGCAATGTTCTGGTCGTTGGCGATGCCGCCGGCGTGGTAGCCCCGTCATCGGGCGAAGGCATTTATTACGCCATGACCGCCGGGCGAATGGGTGCGGATGCGGTTGCCGCCTATCTGCGCACCGCCGATGTGCGTACGCTCGCGGGAGCGCGCAAGGCGTTCATGAAGGATCATGGCCGCGTCTTCTGGATTTTGGGCGTGATGCAGTATTTCTGGTATAGTAGTGACAAGCGCCGCGAACGCTTCGTCAAAATGTGCGCAGACCCCGACGTTCAGCGGCTCACCTGGGAAGCCTATATGAACAAGACACTCGTGCGCCGCGATCCCTTGGCACATGTGCGCATCTTCTTTAAGGACCTTGGTCATCTGTTCGGGCTGCGTGCGGTTGAAAGCTAAGGGGTAGGGATGACCAAGGCGGGGGTTTGGCCGATCCTGATCGCGGGCTCGCTCGCATTGGTGACGGCAACAGTGGGCGGCACCATCACCGTTCTCGACGACTGGTATTATTCGCTTCAGCAACCTGCATGGGCCCCGCCCGGCTATATGTTTGGCATCATCTGGACGGGGGTCTTTGCAATGATCGCGCTCGCCGGTGTGTTCGCGTGGGAACGCGCGCCAACGCGGCGCGATGTGGAAATCAGCATCGGGCTGTTTGCCTTGAACGGCTTCCTCAACCTCGGCTGGAGCTTCCTGTTCTTCCGCATGCAGCGGCCCGACCTCGCCTTTTATGAGCTGATCGCGCTGTGGCTGTCGATTGCCGCGCTAATCGGGTTCTGCGGGCGCTTCTCCAAAGCAGCGGCGGCGCTGCTGGTGCCGTATATCGTCTGGGTGACGATCGCCGGCGCGCTCAATTGGCAGGTGGTCCAGCTCAACGGGCCGTTTGGCTGAATGGAGCAATTTTTCGCCAGCGGCCGCGCGGTGGATGTCGTGCTGCTGGTGCTGCTGCTCGAGGCTGTCTGGCTGAAAGCGCGCGGCCAGCGCTGGGCCGACATCATCCCCGCGCTGCTCCCCGCCGTGCTAATGATGACCGCCTTGCGTGCCGCACTGACAGGCATGGCCTGGCCCTTTATCTCGCTGCCGCTGGCCCTCGCCTTTCCGGTGCATCTCTATGATTTGCAGCGGCGGGGGATGCACAAAAAAGACCCGGCGGGTTAGGCCGGGTCTTCTTGGGGGCCGGGCAGGGTGCATGCCCGGCCTTTGCCGTTGTCGCCGTCAATATTCCGGCGCGTAATGATGCTCGATGGCCCACAGATACCAGTTATCGACCACCGTGCCGGTCAACAGGATGCCGATGCCGCCGGTCAGCGGGCACAGCACCGCGAACCACCACGCCCAGCGGTGGATCGATTCCATCGTGGCGTTGAAGCCCATGGTCCAGCGCCAGAACAATGCGGCGCGCTCCGATGCGGTGCCGCGGTCGGTAATCTGCTCCAGCTCGCGCTCGCCGCCGTAGCGCCCGACCGCGAGAATGGTCGCGCCGTGCATCGCGAACAGCAACGCCGAGCCGTACAGGAAGACAATCGAAAGCGCGTGGAACGGATTGTAAAACAGGTTCCCGTACTGGAGCGAGAAATTGTTGGTCCATTCAAGGTGCGAGAAAATGCCGAACGGCACCGCCTCGGCCCAGCTGCCCATGAAGAAGGGGCGGATGAAGCCCAGCACCAGATAGAGCCAGATGGCAGCGGCAAAGGCCCAGGACACATGCGTGCCCATGCCCAGCGCGCGGGCGCGGCGATAGCCGCGCACCCACCACAGGATGATCGACAGCGTCAGGAAGAAGCCCGCCATGATCCACCAGCCGCCCTCATTAAGTGGGACAAAGGGCGAAAAGCCATGCTCAGGTCCCGGCGGGTTGAGCGTCAGCCAGAAGAACTGACGGACAAATTCCACCGGATCCCAATTGACCGACGCGGCCATGTTGAAGCCGATAATCTCGATTGCCAGGAAACCGAATAGCAACGAGGCGAGGCCCAGCCAGCCGAGATAGATTGGCCCCAGCTGCGCCTGCCCGAATTTGCCCATCCAATAACTGAACCCCGTCATTTCGATGCGGCGTTCATCCCCGGCGGGAAGGTGCATGCCCATTTCGGGGGCATAGGTCAGCTGCACCTGTGTGAATATGTTCTGATAGCGTGCCATTACCTATGCTCCCCTCAAGACCAGATCGGAATGTTGCGCCACCATTCCCACCATTCGGGCCAGCCGCCCGCATAGAGCGGCCCCGCAATGATGATGCACACCGCGCTCCAGAAACCGGCGTTGAGCGCCAGGAACAGACCTAGCCGGTGGATGCCGATGGTGCCGACCGAATAGCCGATGAAGTCGCGGAAAAAGGTGTCCTCATATTCGGGCGTGCGTACTTCGCCCTTTTTGGGGTTCACCGCCGACAGGATCAGCGCGCCGTGCAAGGCGAGCGCGAAGCAGGTCGTAAAGAAGAACGACACCGCGATCATATGCGCCGGATTATAGTGGAAATTCACATACATATATCCGGTGTTCGACACCCAGTCCAAATGGCTGAAAATCCCGTAGGGAAAGCCATAGGACCATGCCCCCATCAGCACCGGGCGAAACACCACCAGCGTGACATAGGCCAGGATGGCAAAGCCGAAGGCGATAGGAACATGATATCCCATGCCCAGCTTGCGGCAAATCTCGACCTCGCGCAGCGCCCAGGACACAAAGGCCCCGATCGCACACATGGTGATAATCTGCCAGAATCCCCCTTCTTTCAGCGGCGCGAGGCCCAGCCCCACGCTTTCTGCCGGCGGATTGATCGAGATCAGCCACGGGTTCCACGTCGGCCCGATGGCCGCCGCATAGAAGATGAGCGCCGTCCCGAGGATCGCGCAAATCGCAGCCGTCACGCCGAAGAAGCCGACGTAAAAGGGCCCGATCCAGAAATCGAACAAATCGCCGCCGATCAGCGTGCCACCGCGAACACGATATTTTCGTTCAAAGCTTAACAACGACATAGCACATCCCCTGCCGCCACTGCTGACGCGCACCCGATGGATAGAAACAATCTGTTGCCTGGCCCGGAAGGGTCGTGACGCCTGGGGCGCCACGACCTCTTTGGGGCTAGGGTCTTATGGTCAGCCAGCCGGCGCTGCCGGATCGGCTGCCGCCGGAGCAGGCGCAGGAGCCGGGGCCGGAGCCGCCGGAGCCGCGGCCACAACCGCCGGGCCTTCGATCCAGTTGAACCTGTCAGTGCTGAGCAGGATGAAATGGATCAACAAAGCCAGCACGAACAGGAAGATCGCGAGCGCGACCAAGGTCCGGCGTGGATCGAAAATTAGCCAAATTCTCCACATGATACGGCCTCCTTATGCCAGCAAAGTCATGATGGTCGCGTTTGCGAGCTCGGTGGCGTCGTTGATCATGGCATAGCCATTGACGCTCGGAAACCACGGCCGCCACATCCACACCAATACGTGCGCCACGATGGCGACGATGGTGAACATGATGAAGCTGCTCACAAACATTTTGTGAAATTCCTTGGCTTCTTCCGGGGTCAGATATGCCCCCGGGCCAAAGCGTTCATTATCGCTCATAGTCCCTTCTCCATTTTAGCCCCATGCAAGCGGCGCGAAGCAGCTCTTCCGGGCACTCGCCTTGCAGCAAACGGCGCTGCACAGGTTGCGGTTGTCGCGGGGGCCGTGCCCCCGGACGAATAGGTGGGGTTGTGCGTCATACGCCTTCCCCCTGAAGCATGGTGGTCGCCAGCCGGTCGGCGGAGACATGATCCTCGCCCGCCGCGCGCGCGCTGCGCTCGGCGGCATCGCGCAGCCGTTTGGCGGCGGAAATGCGCACCAGCACCGGCTGCGCTTCGACGATGGCGTCCAGTTTTTCCTTGGCGGCCGCGTCCCAGTTCAGGCCCGCTTCGCGCCGCGCTGGTGTGGCTGCACCCGCATCCATCTGCGTCGACAGCGGCAAAATGTGGAACAGCGCGTCGAACAAAGCGTTGCACACTTCCTGCACCAGCCAGGTCGCCCCCGCATAGCCCATATAGGGCGTGCCGGTGTGCCGCCGGATCGCCGCGCCGGGGAAACTTGCGGGAAGAAACATGCCCCGCCCGCCGCTTTCGGCGATATACATCCGCTCGTTATAACTGCCGAAGGTGATCATTGCGGGCGTGTTGAAAATCGCCTCGCGCACCGCCTGATTGTCCGGCTTGACCCCCGCCTTTCGTGCAAAGGCAAAGACGCAGGGCAGCCCCATGTCATCCTCAAGGAATTTGCGGATGCCGCGCGCATAGGTTTCGTTGGCCACGATGCCAAAACTGGCGGTGGCGAAGAAATCCTGGGTAACCGAGCGCCACAAATCCCACAGCGGCTTGATCGTGGTGTGTTTCTCGCGTTCGATAAACGGTTCGGGGTCCAGCCCGGTCAGTTCGCCGAGCTGGCGCAGGAACAGGGTGGTCGATTCCAGCCCGATGGGGGCTTGGAGATAGGGCCGCTCGAGCAGCTCGCACAGCTTGCGCCCGAACTCGCGGTACATACAGATGTTGACGTTGGCGTTGGTCAGTTTGGCGATGTCGGCCAGATGGCTCCCCAGCGGGAAGACCATATTCACCTCGCACCCCATGCCTTCGACCAGCCGCCGGATTTCGGCCAGATCGCTGGGCATGTTAAACATGCCATAGGCGGGACCGATGATGTTGACGCGCGGTTTGACGCCTTCTTTCAGTTCGGGCGCGGCGGGCATTTTCTTCGGGCCAAATTCGGTCCACAACCAAGCAAGCGCGCGGTCTTCGGACTGCCACTGATCCTCGTCGATGGTGCGCGGCAGAAAGCGTTTGATGTTGGTGCCCTCGGGCGTCACCCCGCCACCGATCATCTCGGCAATCGATCCGGTGACGACCACGGCGGGCAGATCGGGGTCCAGCGATTTCCAGGCGCGCTTCATCGCGCCTTCGGTCCCGGTCTTGCCCAGCTCTTCCTCGCCAAGGCCGGTGACGACAATCGGCAATTCATGCGGTGGCAGCCCGTCGGTGTAATGCAGCACCGAGGTGACCGGCAGATTCTCGCACCCCACCGGACCATCAATGATGACCTGCAGCCCTTTGACCGCGGTAAAGGCATAAACCGCGCCCCAATAGCCGCCCGCGCGGTCGTGATCGAGGATCAGCGTCATGACCCGATCGCCTCGGCTGCCTTGGCCGCCGCAGCATTTTGCGCGGCATATTTGGCCTTGAACTTCGGTCGGTCGGTGGGAGTATCCTCCCAGATGCCCGCCGTATGCCCGCTGCCGACACCTTCGAAAAAGGCGTGCATCCGGTCAAAACGTGCCTTGTTGCCGATGGCGGCATTGACGACCTGTGCCAGACTGCCCGCCCCCGCCGGACCCATCAACGGGCGCGCCGAGATAAGGTTGGTGAAATAGAGCGCCGGAATGGCTTTGGCCTTGGCATGCTGCACCACCGGCGTTGTGCCGATGGCAAGGTCGGGGCCAAATTCCTCGACCGCCGCGATGTCCTGCTCCAGGCTGGCGCGATATTGCACGCGCACCCCGCGCGCCGTCAGCCATTCGCGGTCCGGCTCCGACCAGGGCGTGCGCGGACAGGCGGTGCCGACATAAGGCACGTCAGCCCCGCTTTCGATCAGCAGGCGCGCCACCAGCAGTTCGGAACCTTCATAGCCCGAAACGGTGATGCGCCCCGCAATGGGTTTGGCCTTCAGCGCGGCGTCGATGGCCGGCAGGACGGCATTTTGCGCCAGGGCAATCTGGTCGGCGCTGGCACCCGTCGCTGCGCCGATCGCCGCGAGCCATTCCGCCGTCCCGTCGCGCCCGACGGGCGCCGAGCCGACCACGGCCCGCCCCGCCGCTTCAAATTCGCGGACACTGGCGGTGTAGAAAGGATGGATGGCAGCGACCACGGCGCAATCGAGCGCGGCATAAAGCTCGCGCCATTCGCGTGTCGGCACCGTCGGCCCCGCCGCCAGCCCCAGCGGCGCCAGCATCAGGCCGATGCCCATGGGATCGGCGGGGAACATTTCGCCCAATAGCGTCACCGACGGCTTGTCGCTGCGCGACGCGGGCGCGGCGACCGGCCCTTGCTTGGCCTCCAACCGTGCATAGTTCAGCATGGCGCCGGCGAGCACATCCTTGGCCTCGGCATGGGTCGGAATACCGAACCCGGGCACGTCGATACCGATAATGCGCACGCCGTTGATGGCGTCGGGGAGCAAGCGCAGCGGCACCCCGCTCGCGGTGGGCACGCACAGGTTGGTGACGACGATGGTGTCGTATTTTTCCGGGTCGGCCAATTGCTCGACCGCTTCCTTGATATCCTCGAACAGCTTGCCGGTGACGAGCGTTTCGGAACTGAAGGGGACATAGCCGACGCTGCGCCGCGCACCATAGAAATGGCTGGTGAAGGTCAGTCCGTAAACGCAGCACGCCGATCCCGATAACACCGTCGCCGTACGCCGCATGCGCAGGCCGACGCGCAGCGAGCCAAAGGCCGGGCACATCGATTGCGGCTGGTCATGCGGCCCGACCGGATAATCGGCGGCGTAGCGGTCGAGCACGTCGCTCTTACCGGCCTGCCGCGCGGCCTCGCGCATGGTATCTTTCGACGAACAGCCGCCACCCGCGCCCAGATCGATGCGGTCGCGCACACGATCAAGTTCAGCCGGGGCGGTTGGTTCAGTCACGCATCATACCTCGTCATAAATCACTTCGAGCGTCGGCTTGGTCTCGAAAGTGCCACCGCGCATGTCGGCCTGCGTCGCCGGGTAAAGGGTGAAATCCGCGCCGGTCACATCGGCGCTGAACAGGCCAAGCAACCCGTCCTGATCGAGCGGCGTCGGGCGCAGCGGCGGCGCAGCTGCGACATTGATCGCCAGCTCTTCGAACAACGAAGCCCACTCGCCACCCGGCTTGCCGATAATCTGGTAATTCGCCGACTTCTTGCGGATATCCTCGTTCGCCGGGATGGCGGTAAGGATCGGGATGCCGACGGCCTCTGCAAAGGCATTGGCCTCTCCCGTCCCGTCATCCTTGTTCAGGATCATGCCCGCAACGCCGACATTGCCGCCCATCTTGCGGAAATACTCGACTGCCTTGCAGACATTGTTGGCGACATAGAGCGATTGCAGGTCGTTCGACGCGACGACAATCACTTTCTGGCACATGTCACGCGCAATCGGCAGGCCGAAGCCGCCGCACACGACGTCTCCCAGAAAATCGAGCAGGACATAATCAAAGCCCCACTCGTGAAAGCCCAGCTTCTCCAGCGTCTCGAAACCGTGGATGATGCCGCGCCCGCCGCAGCCGCGCCCGACCTCGGGCCCGCCCAGCTCCATCGCGAACACGCCGTCGCGCTGGAAGCACACATCCTCGATACCGATTTCCTCGCCCGCCAGTTTTTTGGCCGACGACGTCTCGATAATCGTCGGGGTCGACTTGCCGCCGAAAAGCAGGCTGGTGGTGTCCGATTTGGGATCGCAGCCGATCAGCAACACGCGCTTACCCTGCTGCGCCATCATGTAGGACAGGTTGGCGAGCGCGAAGCTCTTGCCGCTACCGCCCTTGCCATAAATGGCAATAATCTGCGTTTCCTTGGTCACCGCCCCCGTCGCTATCGCATCGGGTACGATTGCCGCTTCGTCGCGCAGCGCCTGGACATCCAGCATCGTCATTCGCAATCGCTCCAGTCGAGCACCATTTTCAGGCACTCGGGGTTTTCAAAGGCTTCGGGATAGGCCGCTGCCGCATTGCGCACCGGCTCGATGCGCGAGATCAGCCCATCAAGGTGCAAATTGCCGGCCTCGATCAGCGCACGCACCGAGGCGAGGTCATCGGGCTGCCATTCGGCGGCGATGCGTAGCCGCGCCTCGCGCTGAAAGGCTGGTGCAAAGGCAAAGGCAATCGGATCGCAGTAGAAGCCCGCCAGCACCAGCTCGCCACCCTTGGCCAGCCGTCCGATAAACTGGTCCAGCGACGCGGCATCACCGCTGACATCATAAATGGTGCGATAATCGTGGCGGTCATCGTCGTCGGGATGGATCACACGATAGCCATCGGCCCCGCCCATACGCAGCGCGTTGGTATCCCATACCGTGGGGGCTGGCGCGCCCGCCGCCACGGTCAACCGCGCCATCAACCGCCCCAGCACGCCGTGGCCGATGATCAGCTGCGGCAGGTCGCCACGCGAAATGGCATGCAGCGCAGTGGCGGCGAGCGCATAAAGAATGCCCTGCTCCGCCAGCCGCTCCTCGACCGGCATGGCGCGCGCCGAAGCAATCACCACACGGCGCGCGGCGCCGCCGAACAGACCGCGTGCGTCATGATAGCAATTGGCACCCGGAACAAAGACCCACTCGCCAATCCGCGCACGCGCCTCGGCGCCGGCATCGACAATGCGTCCAACCGATTCGTATCCCGGAACAAGCGGATATCCCATGCCGGGGAAGTTTGGCATCTGCCCGGTCCACAGCAGTTTTTCCGTGCCAGTGCTAATGCCGCTAAAGCTGATTTCCACCAGCACGTCGCTCGGACCAATGGATTTCAGCGCGGTTTTGCGCATCACCAGCTGGCCAGGTGCTTCAAAAATGATGGCGGAACTTTGCAAAACGCCCTCTTCCTCGACCCCGCTCTTCAGGCTGCATTGGCCAGATAGAGTCTCTCTCACCTGTCAAGCTATAGGAACGCTTTTGAATGTCAAATTATTTGGACACTTTGGTGTCACTTTGTCGCGACAAGGGCGCTGGTGATGATGGGCTGCGCGGTGGCAATGCGGCGAACACGACGAAATCCCGCCGCATACAGCATCGCCTGCAAGCAGCCAAAGCTGCGCGGTCGCCCTGACCCCATGGCCCACAGATACAGACCAAAATAGGCATCGCCCATGCGCGGCGCGGCCGATTCGTCCGCCAACGGTTCGACGATCAACAAGCGGCCATCGCCGGGCAATGCTGCAAAAATGCTGCGCAGCAAATTTGCTGCCACGGCATCATCATGATCGTGCAAAATGCGCACCAGCGTCATCAGATCGTGGCCCACAGGCAGCGGATCGCTTTTGAAACTACCGCCATAAAGTGCAATGGGTCGCACCGGCGGGTCAGCAGCAAATCTTTGTTCGGCAAGCGCCACCACTTCGGGCAAGTCGAAGATGCCAATGCCGATGCCGGGCACAGCCGCCGCAACCGCACGCGCAAAGGATCCCGAACCGCCGCCGATATCCAGCATGCGGCGCGATGCGCCAAAGTCGAATCGCCCCATGATCTCAGCCACGACCATTGGCTGCGTCGCCGCCATCAGCGCCGAATAAGGTGCTGCCTCTTGCGCCGCGTCTTCCGGCCGGCGTGCAACATAGGTCCAAAATTGCGACAGGGCCGTCGGCGCGCTGCGCCCCGCGCGCAGCAGATCAAGCGGAGCAGCAAGATCGGCGTAGAGCAATTGATGGTGGGCAATCATCGCCTGCCCCCCGCGGTTTGGCTTCAGCTCCGCTCCTGCGCTTCCCAGCGTCCAGAGGCCTGGCTGCGGCGATTCGGCAAGACCAAGCGCAGCAGCAGCACGCAGCAAGCGGTCCGATGCATCGGGCGGCAGGCGCACATGCGCGGCGACCGCAGCATCGCTGAGCAACGCCCCGTCCAGAAATTCAAGCAAACCTGCTTCGACGAACGCTGCCAGTATCTGCGAATAGACAAAGCCTGCGACCAGATCGAACTGCGCCGCCGCACGCCGCCGCGCCACGCCGCGCGTCAATATGTTGCGCGCCGCCCAATGCTGGAACCGCGCGCTTCCCAAAATCCGGTTACGCCACAACACCCAGCGGGACCGGGCATTGAGCGCACTGGGCAACGGGATATTATCAATGGACATATTCAACTGTCCAATAAACTGGACGTCTGTTACGCTGCGGTCAAATATTTAGCGATGGAGGCGAGCCCGCGTGGCGCAGCGCCAGGACCCTGTGGTGATTATCGGCGCTGGAATCGGCGGACTGGTCGGTGCTGCGCTGTTGGCGGCGCGCGGGGTTCCGGTAACGCTGATCGAGCAGGCCGACCACCCGGGCGGCAAGGCACGGCAACTGCCGGTGGACGGCATGATGGTTGATGCGGGCCCAACCGTTTTCACCATGCGCCCGGTTATCGACACCATCTTTGCAGAAGCGGGGGCAACCGCGGACGATCATCTGACCCTGCGCCGCGCGACTCGCCTTGCGCGTCACAGCTGGGGACAGGACGAACGGCTCGATCTTTTTGCCGATTTCGAAGAAAGCTGCGACGCGATTGCCCGGTTTGCGGGGGTGAAAGCGGCCGAAGGCTATCGCGGTTTTGCCGCCGAAGCACGGCGCATCCACGACATCCTCGACAAAAGCTTTTTGCAGAACAGCAAAACTTATCCCCCCGGGCTGATGTGGCGCATCGGGTTATGGCGTATCGGCGCGCTGCTCGCGATCCGCCCCTATGAAAGCTTGTGGAAGGTCCTGGGCGAACATTTTGCCGACCCGCGCCTGCGCCAGTTATTCGGTCGCTATACCACCTATTGCGGCTCCTCGCCGTTCAAGACCCCGGCAACCTTGATGCTGATTGCCCATGCCGAGGCGCAGGGGGTGTGGGAAATTGCTGGCGGCATCAGCGCACTGGCGCAGGCGCTCGCCAATGTCGCCGCCGCCAATGGGGCGACGCTGCGCTATGGTGATGGAGTCGCGCAAATCCTGACCGCACGGGGGCGCGCTGCCGGTGTCGCGCTCGCCAGCGGCGAACGCGTTGCCGCATCGGCGGTGTTCTTCAATGGCGACCCTGCCGCGCTGGGAGCGGGCCTGCTGGGCCCCGACGTCTGCGCCGCTGCGCGCACCACGCCGGTGAAAGCGCGCTCGCTGTCGGCGATGGTGTGGCTGGCGCACGCCCGGACCAGCGGCTTCGACCTTGCCCACCATAATGTGTTTTTCTCCGGCGATTATCCCGCCGAGTTCGATCAGCTGGCGCGCGGCCAGGTGCCGCAGCAGCCGACCGCCTATGTTTGCGCCCTGGATCGCGGCGAAGGTCGCGCCGCACCCGCAGGCCGCGAGCGTTTGCAGATTATCGTCAATGCGCCGCCCGACGGCGACACCCATGACTATGTTGCAGAGGAGAGGCAAAAATGCACAGCGAACATGCTGGCGAGCTTGCGGCGCGGCGGACTGGAGCTGGAGGCGGCGTTTCCGCATCATTTGCTTACCCCGACGGATTTTTCGGCGCGCTTCCCGGCGACGGGTGGAGCCCTTTATGGACGGGCCTCGCACGGGTGGGCGGCAAGCTTCCTGCGCCCCGGCAGCCGGACCGCGATCCCTGGGCTTTACTGCGCGGGCGGGGCGACCCATCCGGGCGCGGGGGTGCCGATGGCCGCCTTGTCGGGGAAGCTGGCGGCGCACGCGCTGTTGTCCGACCTTGGTTTGACGAAGCTGTCACGCCCCAGGGCTATCGTTGGTGGTATGTCGACGCGATCAGCGACGACGGGCGCCACGGCCTGACCATCATCGCCTTTATCGGCAGCGTTTTTTCACCCTACTACAAGCGATCCGGGCGCAGTACGCCGGTGAACCACAGCTGCCTCAACGTCGCGCTCTATGGCCCGCGCGGCCGCTGGGTAATGACCGAGCGGGGACAGCACGACACTATCCAGAGCACCGACGAGCTGGCGATCGGCCCCAGCGCGATGCGCTGGGAGCGCGACCGGCTGGTCATTGATATCGAGGAACGCGACATCCGGCTGGGCGTGCCGTGGCGGCGACGCGTTGCTGGGCGGGTCACCTTACACCCCGCGATGTTCAATCCGCAGTCGTACAAGCTTGATCCAGCGGGCAGGCATCATTGGCACGCGATCGCCCCGCTGGCACGGGTCGAAGTCGACATGGCACAGCCGGGTCTGCGCTGGTCGGGCAACGCCTATCTCGACGGCAACTATGGCATCGAGCCGCTGGAAACCGGTTTCAAACATTGGCACTGGTCACGCGCGCACATCGGCCGCGAAGTTGCGGTGATTTACGAAGGCGAACGCCGCGACGGCAGCCCCTTTGCCAGCGCGCTGCGTTTCGACCGGCGCGGACGGGTGCAGGACGAGGAATTGCCCCCCGTCGCTCCGCTTCCCCGCACCGGCTGGCTGATGGAACGTACGACACGCGCCGACCGCGGGTTCGCCCGCGTAGCCAAAACATGGGAAGACGCCCCCTTTTATGCGCGTTCCAAACTGGCCATGAACCTGTTTGGTCAACACGTAACAGCGGTTCAGGAGAGCATCGCTATGGACCGGCTGGTGCACCCCGTGGTGCAATTCATGCTGCCCTATAAGATGCCGAGGGAAGCCTAGAGCATATTCTAGTCCGGGTTGGCGTCTTTGCCCGCGGCCTTTTCCTTGTCCTTGGCAATCTCACGGTTGATCGACCGCAGCTGCCAAAAGCCCAGCCCCAACGCGACCACGCCGACGAAGATGATTTCGATAAAGCCATAATTGTCGAGTGAACCCATCGTCTGTCTCCTCTGGCGCGTGAAACTACGCCGGCGCGGCACCCTGCGCAAATGCCGTGATGATGGCCACAGCTTCCGCCGGTGCCTCCTCATGCGCCAGATGACCATGCGCGACCCGCTGGGTCTGACAACCCGGGATCAGCGCCGCCGCAGCGAGCACATCTTTTTCCGCAATCGCCGCATCACGCGCGCCGTGCACCAACAGCACCGGCGCAGCAACCGCCCCCAGCCGGTCACGCAAGGGTTCCAGCTGCCAGTTCGCCATCATCCGGATGGCACCGTCGCAGTGCCCCGACGTGCGGAACAGGCGCTGGTAAAAACGCTCCCCATCGGCATCGATCATCGAGCCCGTAGCACGCTTCAAGAATTTCGCTGTCTCGCCCGGTCCGCTTGCCAGGCGCGCGAAGATGATAGCCACGAACGGATTGGAGAACAAAATTTTGGCGAGCGCCGGAAACAACCGTGCCGCAAGGCCGGGAAAAGGCATCAGCGCGGGCGTGAAGCCCACCACCGGCGCTTTCCAGCCGCGGGTCAGCGCCAGTTGCAACCCGATGGCCACCCCGGCGCTGTGCCCGACAATCAAGTCCGGCACCGCCCCCAGTTCATCGAGCAACACCCCCACCGACGCCGCCATCGCCGGCAGCGTCGCGCGTCGCCCCAAATTGGGCCGGGTAAAACCATGGCCGGGCAGATCCATGGCAATCACGCGGTAATGCTGCGCCAGCAGCGGCAGCACATCCCGCCAGCTGTGCGTCGCTGCGCCTGTGCCATGCAGCAACAGGCAGACGGGGCCGCTGCCCAACTCTTGCACATGCCAGCGATAGCCGTCGGCCGCGACAAAGCGGCTGGCTTCGCGGTTGGGCCAGTCGGCGCCGTCACGCTCCCATTCGGCATAGCGGCTCATGGCGCGCCCACGCTTTCCACGGCCGCGACCAGCGCGGCGCTGCCTGCGCGGGGCAGCGGGACGTAACGCCCCCCCAGCGCATCGGCGAGCGCGGCGGCCTCGGGTGTAGGGCGCGGGGCAATGTCGATGACGACGCTGGCATGCCCGGCGATGCGCAGCGCGTGAGCCGCCACCTCGGCTTCGGCCATCGCCTCGGCACGGCCGGCGCTACCGTCGCGCCGGACATTGGCCTTGCCGTCGGTCAGCAGCGCGATGACCGGCGTCTGTCCGCTGCGCTGGGCGTTGCTGGCAAGTTGCTGCGCCGCGATCAGGCCAGCAGCCAGCGGCGTGCCCCCACCGCCCGGCAGTTCGGCCAGCGCCCGGCGCGCGCGCGTTAACGAGCGCGTCGGCGGCAACAGCAATTCGGCGCCTTCCTTGCGAAAGGCGATCAGCGCCACTTGCGCGCGTTTGACATAAGCCGCGGCCAGCATCAGCTCGACGGCGCCCTTCGCCTCGGCCAGCCGCGACATGGCCGCCGAGCCCGATGCATCGACGGCAAAGATGGTCAACGTCCCGCGCCGCTCCTCAAACGCGCGTACGCGCAAATCATCCTTGCGGATGTGGACGCGGCGCGCGTCATCGGGCTTGGCATCCCGGCGGCGGATGGCCTGCCACGGCGCGGCGGCGCGCAGACTGGCGATCAGCGCCAATTTCCGCCCATGTCCTGGCACCCCCCGCCGTGCGCCCAGCGGCCGCCCGCGCTGTGCCGATTTCTGTCGGTCGCCGCTGCGCCCGCCCATTGCACGCCCGCCCCCGCGCGCACGGCGCTCAATTTGGTCGAGGATGTGCGGCGGAATGGCGGCGGTGGCGGCCTCAAGCAAGATATCGTCAAGCTCGCTGGGGTCGATGTTACGGGCGCTGTCGTCGCCGGGCTGGTCGTCGGGTGGCGACGCATCTTCGCCCTCGGCTTCCGGCGGCGGCGCAGGTTGCGGCACCTTCGTCGCGCGCGGAGCAAGCACCAAACGCACGGCGGCGGCGATGTCGTCGTCATCCATGCCCGATTGATCATGAAGCGCGGCATGCGCCCGCGCCGCAGTCTGCACAAAGTTGAGCGCGCGGACCGATGAGACGCCAAGGGCGGAAGCAGCAACGGCAAGGGCAGTCAGCTGCTCGTGATCGAGTTGCGCACCTTCGGCAATGGCTTTATCCCCCGTTGCCGTCTGTCCTGAGCTTGTCGACGGGCGAGCGGGGTAGGATAAACTCCCCACATCGCAATGAAAGGCTACCCGCTCGGCCAGCGCCGCTGGCACACCCTCATCGGCCTCGCGTCCGTCGTCCAGCAATACCGCTGCCAGTCCGCCCGCATCCATCGCCTGCGCCAGGTGCGCCGCAACATGGGCACGCAGCCGTTCGGCCATCGGCACTAGCACTGCTCCGCCCCGCGCGGCTTCAAGCAATCCGGGACGCATGACCGTGGCCCCGCTGGCGAGTGTTGCGGTCAGGTCGAGACCGCCGAGCAACCGTTCGGCATCGACATTGGCGGGAATACGCACCAGCGGCTTTATCGCCGCGCCAATAGCCGCGAGCATGGCATCGCGAACAGGGCCGTCACCCCGCAAAATGATGCCGCCAAAGCGCTGCGGGTCGCGCAGGAACAGGATCAACGCCAGTTCGGCGTCACTCACCCGAACAGCTCGGCGAGCGCGCGCTCAATCCGCACCGTGGAGCCTGTTTCATCGAGCACATTGCGCCGCAGCCGGTGGCGCAGTGCGAGCGGCGCGACTGCTGTCAATTGCTTGCGCGATGCTGCCTTGGCCCCGTCCAGCGCCGCGCTCGCCCGCGCCGCGCGCAGCAAGGTCAATTCGCCGCGCAGCCCGTCGGCGCCCACCGCTTTGCACAGCTGCGCCATATCTTCATAAAGCCCATCGGGCACCGCAACCTTGTCGAGCGACGATTTGGCCCGGGCAATGCGTTTCAGGATTTTGGCGTCGGCATCGGCCCATTCGGCAGCGAAATCGTCAGGCTTGGTCTCGTGCGCGGCGCAGCGCTTCATAATCTCGACGCGGTCGGCAATGGCCTCGGGCGTGCGCACCTCGACCGACAGGCCGAACCGGTCGAGCAATTGCGGGCGCAGTTCGCCCTCTTCGGGATTGCCGCTGCCCAGCAACACGAAACGCGCTGGGTGGCGGATGGACAGGCCATCGCGCTCGACCAGATTTTCGCCCGACGCTGCCACGTCGAGCAGCAGGTCAACAACATGATCCTCGAGCAGGTTAATCTCGTCGATATACAGAAACCCGCGATGCGCTTTCGCCAGCAGTCCCGGTTCGAAGCGCCGCTCGCCATGCGCGAGCGCACGTTCGAGGTCCAATGTGCCCAGCACCCGGTCCTCGGTCGAGCCGAGTGGCAGGTCGACAAAGGGGACGGGCGCTTTGACCGTCTTCACCTTCGCTGCAGGATCAAAATCGGGGCTGCGCTCAATCTCCTCGGCGGCGAGACCAAACCGGCATCCTCTCACCACGCTGATCGGCGGCAAAAGCGCGGCCAGTGCGCGCGCGGCGGTGGACTTGCCCGTCCCGCGATCGCCGAAAATCATCACCCCGCCGATGCGCGGATCAACCGCCGCCAGCAGCAACGCGCGCTTCATCTCGTCCTGACCGACGATGGCGCTGAAAGGAAACCCACCCATGGGCGCATCGCTAACACAGCGGCTGGGATGCGCAAGCGACGGGCGATCCGCCCCGCACAATTTTACCGCTGTCCTACATCGCGCAAATCTGCTTCGCTCCGGTCAATGGATGACCTTCGACGCCGCTTTTGCATGATCCAATGGCCCGAAAAATTTGTACGGACAGGCAAACAAGGGGGGACGTAGTGTGAACTTCGTGAACTTTGCCCGATTCGGACCGCGCGGCTGACGGCTTGACTCGCTATCACCCAAGCGCGATAATTGGTTTCAAGTGAAACTAGATTGAAACAGGATGCAGCGATGCCCGATCTGTTCGACAATCCGCTCGGCCTCGACGGCTTCGAGTTCGTCGAATTTTCCGCACCCGAAAAAGGCCTGCTCGAACCGGTGTTTCAGGCGATGGGCTTCGCCCTCGTCGCGCGCCACCGCTCAAAGGACGTCGAACTGTGGCGGCAGGGCGAGATCAACCTGATCGCCAATTATGAGCCGCGCTCGCCGGCCGCCTATTTCGCCGCCGAACATGGCCCTTCGGCATGCGGCATGGCGTTTCGCGTGCGCAACGCCGCGAAGGCCTATGCCGAGGCGATCGAGCGCGGCGCCGAACCGGTCGAAAGCAAAACCGGCGTCATGGAACTCCGCATCCCCGCCATCAAGGGCATCGGCGGTGCATTCATCTATCTGGTCGACCGCTATGCCACGCTCGACGAGCCCGACGCGCTGTCCATCTATGACATCGACTTCGAATTTGTCCCCGGCGTCGACCGCAATCCGGTCGGTGCTGGTTTCAAGAAAATCGATCACCTGACCCACAATGTCTATGCCGGGCGCATGGCGCATTGGGCGGCCTTCTACGAGCGCGTCTTCAACTTCCGCGAAATCCGCTACTTCGACATCAAGGGCGAATATACGGGGCTGACGTCGAAGGCGATGACCGCGCCCGACGGCAAAATCCGCATTCCCTTGAACGAGGAAGGCAAGGCGGGTGGCGGACAAATTGAGGAATATCTGCGCGAATATAATGGCGAGGGCATCCAGCATATCGCCTTCATCTGCGACGACCTCATTTCCTGCCTCGACCGATTGAAGGCGAACGGCGTGCCGCTGATGACCGCGCCGCCCGCCACTTACTATGCGATGCTCGAGGAACGGCTGCCGGGCCATGGCGAGCCAGTTGAGGAACTCAAGGCGCGCGGCATTTTGCTCGATGGATCGACCGAGGCGGGCGATGCGCGCCTGCTGCTGCAAATTTTCGCCCAGCCGCAGATCGGCCCGGTGTTCTTCGAATTCATCCAGCGCAAGGGCGACGAAGGCTTTGGCGAGGGCAATTTCACCGCGCTGTTCAAATCGATGGAGCGCGACCAGCTGGAACGCGGCGCGCTGGCGGTGGAGAGTGCAGAATGAGCCACCCTGTCAAACTCGGCGGCATCCATCACGCCGCTTATCGCTGTAAAGACGCCAAAGAGACGGTGGAATGGTATGAACGCGTGCTCGGCATGCGCTACACCACCGCATTTGCCGAGGATCATGTGCCGTCAACCGGCGAATATGACCCCTATATGCACGTGTTTCTGGAGGCTGGGAACGGCAATATCCTCGCCTTCTTCGAACTGCCGAACCAGCCCGAGATGGGCAAGGATCCCAATACGCCCAAATGGGTCCAGCACCTCGCCTTTCGCGTGCCGACGCTCGATGCTTTGCTCGCGGCGAAGGCGCATATTGAGAGCGAAGGCATCGACGTGCTCGGCCCGACGCACCACGGCATTTTCAAGTCGATCTATTTCTTCGACCCCAACGGCCACCGCGTCGAGCTGGCCTGCGACATCGGCACGGCCGACCAATATGCCGAACTTGCGCGGGTTGCCCCGCTCATGCTCGACGAATGGAGCCAGACCAAAAAGGCCCCGCGCCACGCCGACTGGCTGCATCAGGCGGCCAATGAATGACGGCGGTGCCCGCCTGGCCGCCAGCCAGCACGCCCCGCCTCTTCGTCACTGAAGCCCTGAGCGAAGGCGCCAGCCTGACCATCGACGGCAATGCCGCCCATTATCTGCGCAACGTGATGCGCATCGCCGATGGTGCGCCGCTGTGCCTGTTCGATGACGTCAGCGGCGAATGGCTGGCTAGCTGCTCGTTGTCAGGCAAGCGCAGCGTGGTCGCGACGCTGACGCACAAACTGCGCGACCGCGAGGCGGTGCCTGACCTGTGGCTGTGTTTTGCGCCGATCAAAAAAGCCCCGCTCGACTGGCTGGTCGAAAAGGCGACCGAACTTGGCGCGGCGCGGCTGGTACCGGTGATCACCGAGCGCACCATCGTCGACCGCGTCAATCTGGAGCGGCTGCGCGCCATCACCATCGAGGCGGCCGAGCAGTGCGGGCGCACCGCGCTGCCCGTCCTTGCCGAGCCGGTGAAGCTGCCCGCGCTGCTGGCCGACTGGCCCACCGGACGCACCCTGCTGTTCGCCGATGAAGCCGGCGGAGATCCGGCGGCAGGCGCAATGGCGGCTTCCCCCGCCCCTGCCGCGCTGCTCACCGGCCCCGAAGGCGGCTTCACTGGCCGCGAGCGAGCACTGGTTTTGGCGCACCCCGCCACCCGCCGCTTTTCATTGGGACCACGCATACTGCGGGCGGAAACGGCGGCCCTCGCCGCCACGGCCATATGGATGGCTAATTCACCCGCCCCCTGAACCGCAGGGTAAAGCTGGGCTGGGTGGTCGCCGTGGCCGCGGCCATGGTGCCGGTCGGGGCGATCCGCACCCCCCGCACATTGGGGTCATAGCCCGCCGTTGGCGTATAGGTGAAGGGCGCGCCGCCGCTGGGCTGGGTGGAAAAGCTGACCATCGTCGCGGCGTTGAAGGCGTTGAGGCCGCTGGCTGTCGTCCCATTGGCAAAGGTGACCGGCGTCGAGGCATCATAAGTGAAGTCGGCGGGGAGGACATCGGCGACGATGATCGAGCTCGCCGTCACCGTCTGGTTCCCAGCATTGGTCACACTGATCGCATATTCGACCACCGCCCCCGGGATCAGCTTGGGGTTGATGGTGCCATTGACGGGATCGGAAATGACCGTCGATGTTTTGGTCACCACCAGATTGGCGGTGGCCAGCCGCGTGTTGGTCAGTGCGCACGTCACCACATCGCCCAGTTGCGGCGTCAGCGCGCCGGGATAGGTCGTAGGCAGCACGGTCGAAGAAGACCCGAAAGCGTTGGTGCACGCCATAGCCTGGCTATAATTGCCAAGGTTGCCGGTACCCGCAGCAATCTCATCGAGCGTCAGTGCGGTTCCGGCGGTCAACTGCACCAGACCGGTATCGCCGCCAGTCACGGTTCCTCCGGTTCCGCTGGTCGTCGCCGAAGCCAGCACCGTTGCACCATTGCGAATGCGAACAGTGAATTGGTCCCCGGCAAACCGCCTGCCCCCGCCACCCAGCGCTTTGCGCAATTGCACATGCGGGAATGCAGCGTTGGTGAAATTGCACACCAGCGCGTCGCCAAAAGCCAGCGCGCCGAGCACATAGCTGGTTGTCTGCACATTGACCGGTAACGGCGTCGACGATCCCGAAGTGCTGTTGGTGCAGGTTAGCGACGGTCGATATTGGCTGATGCTGCTGACGCTGCCCGTGGCCATGGCTTCGCTGAGGGTCAGCGAAATACCCGATGCCAGGCTAACCGCGGTCGCGGCGAAGGGGCCATTGCCGGTGCCCGTGGTCGTGCCGGTTGCTAGGGTGCCGCCCGACGACGTCGCCGTGACATTAAAGGTGAACTGATCCGCCGCGTTGACCCGCGCTCCGGTAATCAGCTTGTTCAAGCGGATGGACGCAAATCGCACCGCGAACATCACCCCTTGCAACCCGCCCGCCTGTAGCTGCGCGGTTACTGTGGTGGGGCTGTTCGACCCAACGATGTGCCCGCCAACCGTACCGGGCGCACCCGTTACGGTGAAGGTGGTAGTGCCTGCGCCGCTGATTGCTGGATAATTGTTACCGCTGATCGGCGGCACAATATCCAACACCGTCCAGGCCGAACCATTGGTGGTGTAAATCAGCGACTCACCATCGTTGGACGACTCCGCATCGGCCACCACAAAACTGTATGCCGTCACCGCGCTGGCCCCGGCAGGCGGGGTGATCAATATGTTGGAGATGGTGATGAGGCGGGTCCCAGCCGCGGCAGTGTAGAGAATGGGCCGCCCGGGAATCCCGAGAAAGGCGGTATTGCCCACCGCAGCACCGGTCCACGATGGCGCCGCCACGGCATTGAATGCCGTCCCAGATCCAAGCGTTACCCGCAAGTTGAACGTCAGCGTCGACCCGTCTGTCAGCGTGTAGGAAAAATTCTGTCCTGCCCCCGAACGTGCCGCTGTGTCATTGTAGGCGGCAAAATTGAGCCAGCAATAGGTTTGCCAGCCATCGGGCGCTGTGCCCTGCGTAGCCGCCGGTGAACAGGTTTGCGCAGCCACAGGCGCGGCGGCGAACAGCGCCGCCGATGCCATTGCCAAAAGCAACAGCAGCCTCTTGATTGCTGGCCGAACGCCCCTAGTCACGATGAATCCTTATTGGGCAAAACCCTAGTTGCCTAGCCCCGCTGCGCCGACATAAGGCCAAAATTAACCAATGTTTGAGACAGCGGGGCATGTCTGGCGGGCGCGCATTGTTGCTGGCGAGCCGATGTACCAATTTGTCGGCTTGGTCACAGCCGCGGGCACTGGGGTGCCTGCTCGCTGCGCTGTCGCTTTTGGCGTGGCCCGGCCTGGCCGCGGCGCAAACGCAAACCACCTATTCTAACGCTACCGGCGGAGGGATTTCCGACGTCAGCTGCAACCTCCCCATCGCCTCCCAGCTTACCCGAACATTCACCGTCCCAACCTCTTACATCGTTGGCGACGTCAACGTGGGCATCTTGCTCGATCACACCTATCGCAGTGACCTGCGCATCTTTCTCACCTCGCCAGCGGGGACCAGCGTCAGCTTGCTGCCGTGGACGACCAATGTCCAATCGGGCAACAACCTGAATGATCTGTTCGATGATGAGGCCGCTGCAGCGATTACGTCGCACAATGCGACAGTCAACGACCCACTGACTCCCACCCCTCCACCTTACAACCACAGCTTTCGGCCCGCGAACCCGCTCAATGCCTTTGATGGTCAGGATGCAGCGGGCACATGGAGCCTGCGCATTTGCGATGCTGTCAGCGCCGATACCGGCAATTTTCGCCGCGCCGATCTGCTCATCACCTCGACCAGCCTGTCGACCGCGAAAAGCTCCACGGTTATCAGCGACCCCATCAACAATGCCGCCAACCCCAAAGCGATTCCGGGTTCGACGGTACAATATTGCATTTTGGTCACTAACAACGGCAACGCTGTGACCGCCGCGTCAACCAACATCTTGGTCAACGATCCCCTGCCCTCGAACACCACTTATGTGACCGGCAGTTTGCGATCGGGCCCGAGTTGTGCGGGTGCGACCATAGTCGAGGATGATGACAATGTCGGCGCCGATGAGAGCGACCCTTTCGGCATGGCCTTTTCCGGCGGCACTGTCTCAGGCAGCGCTGCTTCGCTTGCCGCCAACGCAACCTTTGCCATGGTTTTTCAAGTCACAATAAACTGACTTGTCGCCCCCGCGATGCCCCCTTAAACGGCAGACATGAGCACGCGGCAGGTTTCAAAAGAAAACGATCCCTTCATCGAAAGCCGCGACCAGTTGCTCGCGCCGATGCGCAAGGGCGAAAAGCCCAAATCAGCGTGGCGCATTGGCACCGAGCATGAAAAATTTGTTTATCGCACCGCTGACCATCGCGCCCCCAGTTATGACGAACCCGGTGGCATTCGCGACCTGCTCATGGCTCTGACCCGATTTGGCTGGGAACCGGTGCTCGAGCGCGGCCCAGATGGCACGGAAAACGTCATCGCGCTGGCAGGTAGCGATGGCACCGTCAGCCTTGAACCGGCAGGCCAGCTCGAATTGTCGGGCGCGCCGCTCGCTAACCTGCACCAGACTTGTGCCGAAACCGGGCGCCACCTGAAACAGGTCAAGGAAGTGGGCGCCGAACTCGGCCTGGGCTTCCTCGGACTTGGGATGTGGCCTGACAAGACCCGCGCCGAACTGCCCATCATGCCCAAGGGGCGTTACAAGATCATGCTCGACCATATGCCGCGCGTTGGCACGATGGGGCTCGACATGATGCTGCGCACCTGCACCATCCAGACCAATCTTGATTACAGCAGCGAAATGGACATGGTGCAGAAATTTCGCGTGTCACTCGCGCTGCAACCCGTCGCCACCGCGCTGTTCGCCTCGTCTCCCTTTACCGAGGGCAAGCCTAACGGCTTTCTATCGTACCGCAGCCATATCTGGACCGACACCGATCCGGCGCGCACTGGCATGATCCCGTTCGTGTTCGAGGATGGATTTGGCTACGATCGTTATGTCGACTATATGCTCGATGTGCCCATGTATTTCGTGTTTCGCGACGGCAGATATATCGACGCAGCGGGCCAGTCGTTCCGGGATTTCATGAAAGGCGAACTGCCGGCGCTGCCCGGCGAACTGCCGCGCGCGGCGGACTGGATGGATCACCTGTCTACCGCATTCCCCGAGGTCCGGCTCAAGGGCTATCTCGAGATGCGCGGTGCTGATGGCGGCCCATGGAACCGCATCTGTGCGTTGCCAGCGCTGTGGGTCGGGCTGCTCTATGACCAAAGCGCGCTCGATGCGGCGTGGGACCTGGTCAAGGGCTGGAGCATCGCCGAGCAACAGGCGCTGCGCGATGCCGTTCCGCGCGAAGGGCTGTGCGCTCCGGCGCCGGGCGGTGGGACGGTTGGTGACCTTGCCAAACAAGTGCTGGAGATTGCGAGTGCTGGCTTGATCGCGCGCGGCGAAGTCAATGCCATGGGCGATACCGAGGTCGGCTTTCTCGAGCCACTGCGCCGCATCGTTGCGAGCGGCATGTCGCCCGCGCATGACCTCATCAAACGCTATGAAGGGCCATGGGGTGGGTCACTCGATCCCATTTATGACGAGCTCAGCTTCTGAATATGTCATAAAACCCCTGGCGACTGTCACAAACCGCCGCAATTTTGCAACAGTGCTGCAATTATTC
This sequence comes from uncultured Sphingopyxis sp., assembly GCA_964401155.1. Taxonomy (GTDB): domain Bacteria; phylum Pseudomonadota; class Alphaproteobacteria; order Sphingomonadales; family Sphingomonadaceae; genus Sphingopyxis. The sequence continues at coordinate 55,370 of CAYNXF010000005.1, read as the reverse complement.
GCGCCGCACAGCCGCGCGCCGTTGACGCTGCCGCGCGGGCAAGTCAACGGCGCAGTCAGACCCTGCTTTCGGGTTGCAATGCGATACGCGTTCCCCCTTTTTGCAACAGGAGCAAAGCCAATGCGCCGCCTGATTTCCGCTCTTTCGCTGACCACCGCCCTGTCTGTCACCGGTTGGGCCGCTCCCGTTTTCGCACAAGACACCAGTGCACAGGAAGACGGCACACTGGGCGAAATCATCGTCACGGCGCAGCGCCGTGAGGAAAATCTGCAGGATATTCCGCTGTCGATCACTGCCGTGGGCGGCGACAAGCTGGACGCGATCACCGCGGGCGGCGTCGATGTGCGCGGCTTGTCGGGGCGCGTCCCCAGCCTGCTCATCGAAAGCTCGTTCGGCCGCACCTTCCCGCGCTTTTACATTCGCGGCCTCGGCAATACCGATTTCGACTTCAATGCGTCGCAGCCGGTCAGTTTGGTCTATGACGATGTCGTCCTAGAAAACCCGATCCTGAAAGGTTTCCCGGTATTTGACCTTGACCGCATCGAAGTGCTGCGCGGGCCGCAGGGCACCCTGTTCGGGCGCAACACGCCAGCGGGCATCGTCAAGTTTGATTCGGTCAAGCCGGGCGACGACACCAATGGCTATGGCCGCATTTCCTGGGGCCGCTACAACAATGTGAACGCGCAAGGTGCCATCGGGGGCCGCCTGTCCGACACCGTTTCGGCCCGCCTTTCCGCCATGTATCAGCGTCAGGACGATTACATCGACAATGTCCTGCCGTCCGGCACCACCAAGGACGCGCTGGAAGGTTATGAAGAATTTGCCGCGCGTGCGCAGATCCTGTTCGAACCCGGTGACAATCTCGACATTTTGCTGGGCGGCCAGATCCGTTCGCTCGACGGCACCGCGCGCGTGTTCCGCGCCAATGTGTTCACCAAGGGGCAGTCTGGCCTTAACGCCAATTTCCGCCGCAATCAGGTGTCGGTCGATGGCCAGAATGAGCAGGAAGTTGATACCTGGAACCTGTCGGCGCGCATCACCTATGATGCCGGCGCGGTCGATATCATCTCGGTGACCAGCTATTGGGACGGCGATGCGACCTCGGTCGGCGACGTCGACGGCGGCTTTGGCGCCAACTTCCTGCCGCCCAACCTAACGGGGCCGGGGCAGATTCCTTTCACCGCCGAAACGCGTGACAGCGTGCCCAGCCTGAAGCAGTTCACGCAGGAGCTGCGCATCGCCAGCAACGGCACCGGGCCGCTGAGCTATCAGGCGGGTGTCTTCTACTTCGACGAAGATCTGACCATCGTCAGCGAGAATTATTCGACGCTGGGCGACCCCAACAACGCGCCGGGCGGCGTCAATATTTTGGTCGCGCAGGACCAGCAGAGCGAAGCGTGGGGCGTGTTCGGATCGCTGACCTACGCTTTGACCGATGCCTTGTCGGTGACCGGCGGTATCCGTTACAACAACGACAGCCGCGATTTCGTCGTGGTGCGGAGCCGCGACACGCAGTTCCCGGCCTTCCTGCAAAACCCGCTCGGTACCGTTACCCGCTCGGTCGAAGACGACAATATTACCTGGGATTTGAGCGCAACTTACGCCGCCAGCGACGATGTGAATCTTTATGCCCGCGTCGCGCGCGGTTATCGCGCGCCGTCGATTCAGGGCCGTGTGTTGTTCCCGCCGGCGACCGCCACCCCGCTGGAAGATGGCGTCACCATCGGCGATGCCGAAACCATCCTGTCGTGGGAAGCGGGCGTCAAGACGACTTTCCTTGACGGGCGGGGCCGCTTCAATCTGAACGGCTTTCTCTACAACCTCGACGATGCCCAGCTGACGGCCGTCGGCGGCGGGGTGAACGCCAACCGCCTGATCAACGCCGACAATGTGCGCGGCTATGGGTTTGAAGCAGATCTGGAACTGCGCCCGGTGCCCGAACTGACGCTGACGGCAGGCCTGTCGTACAACAACACCGAAATCCGCAGCCCCGGGTTGACCACGGCGGCATGCGGCGCCGTGCGCCTTGACCTGCTGCCCGCCGATCCGTCGCTGTGCACGGTCACCGACCCGATTGTGACCCCCGCCGCGCCGTTCAGCGCCGCGATTGTGAACATTGACGGCAACAGCCTGCCGCAAAGTCCCAAGTGGATTGTCAACTGGACCGCGCGGTACGGCATCCCGGTCGGCGATGGCGAAGTTTATGCCTATACCGACTGGGCCTATCGCAGCCGCATCCATTTCTTCCTGTATCGCTCGGTCGAGTTCACCGACGCGCGTATGCTCGAAGGCGGACTGCGCATCGGTTACAAAACCGACAGCTTCGACGTGGCTGGCTTCGTCCGCAACATCACCGGCGACACGTCAGCGGTGGGCGGTATCGACTTCAACAACCTGACCGGTTTCGTCAACGAGCCGCGGATCTGGGGGATCGAAGCCGGGTTCAAGTTCTGAACCCTCTTACCAGCTAATCAAGGGGCCTCGGCAGCAATGCCGGGGCCCTTTGTTTAGGCGACAGGCCCGACGGCGGGATCGGGTTGCGGCACCACCAGCGGCTTCGCCCGCCCAGTTAGCCGCGCGCACAGGCGTGGGATCAGCGCATGCTGCTGCGCCCAGTGCCAATAGGCGGCATAGGCCGGGTCAGCGAGCAGGTGCTTTTCCTCGGTCTTGGCTCGCCAATAATAGATGAGGCTGACCCCGCCGAGCAGGACGGCGTTGCGCAGTCCTTCGACCACGCTGCCTGACGTCACCAGAAAGGGCATCGCCCCCAGCCACCAGGTCAGATTCTTCGCGACATAAGCGGGGTGGCGGGTAAACCGGTATGGGCCGTGGGTGATGATGCCGCGGTGCGTGAGGTTCGAAAAGCGGATGCCGAACGCCAGCGTCGCCCAGCTATAAACCGCCGTTAGCCCTGCGAGCATGACCCCCCAAAGGATCAGCAGCGCCTCCTGCCCCGCAAACCAATATCCCCAGTCGGCAGCCCCGGCGTAATAGTCGAGCAGACCGCCTGAATTCATCAGGATAAACGGCGGGTAACAAATCAGCGCCGCCACCCATGCCATGCCATAGGGATTGGCGGTCCGGATATGTGCATCGAGCGGCTTGACCGTCAGTATGTAGCCCACGGTCGCGACATGGACGTCAATCAGGAACAGGAAGTTGATCGTCCACAGCGCGAGGGCGTAAGGATTGGCCGTGACCTCGGCGATAGGCACGCTGACCAGGCTCGCAAAGTTGCCCGGCACGATCGACAGCATGAAGGCAGTAAAAAAGCCCTTCACCGCCCAAGCGCGCAGATGATGGCCGATGGCGCGGCGCGCGTTCGCATCAGCGCCTTGGCCCATGAGCCAGCTGCCGAACGCATGGCAGCCATCGCGCGGATCAATTAGCCGGCGGTCAAGCCACAGCACATAGGGCACCGACAGCAAAACGAGCGCCGGCAGCACCGCACCCAGCAACTGCATTGAGAAAAGATACTGACCCTGCCAATAGTATCGCAGCCCGCCATAGGCCAAGGCAATGAGGCCCCATGTCGCCCATAGCCCGGCGAGCTTCACGAAACTGATGTCCAGTGTCTCGCGCCATGGACGCCGCAAGGCCCAGTTGATCCCGGTGGTTGGGCTGCGGTGCACGCGGTCGACCAGCACCGACCACAAGACCATCGGGATGGCGCAGGCGAGCACGCTGGCAATGGCCGAACTCGGCCCGCTCATCACTCCGCGATTGCCCCAGTCGACGCCCAAAAAAGAGGCGATTTCGGGGGCGGCGCGCGCCGTGAGCAGATAGAGAATCAGGCCCGCCAGCCCAGCATAGCCGACACCCGCGCTGACCGCCGAGCGCGGACGCGCGGTTGCTACCGCCACCGCATCGGGCGGCGGCGCGGCAGGGGTCGGGGCGGCGACCAGTGGGCGCATCAAAGTCATTATCCTTGCGCATAACCGCCAAAAGTTAGGGAGGCGTCAACCGCCGCGAATCGTTTCAATATGGGACAGGTGATTCGCTTGCCGGGGTCGATTCGGCGGCTTGTTCCACACTTCACCTTGTTGATGGTTCGACTCGGCCCGAGTCCGCCGTGCAAGATTCGGACTCCGCGCGCGGGGCTGCTAGGGGCCTCCCACAATCGGGGGGCAATGCAAAAGCAACGCCCGACAATAACGGATGGGGTCGTCACCTTGCCATCACTACCGACTGGCCTGAGCCAGTGGCGCAACCGTGTTGCTGCCCTGTTTCAGGACCATGAGATTTTTGTTCGCACGCACGGCGAAGTCCGTTTCGTGCGCATCAGCGCGCGCTTGCAAAAGCGTGTGGCGGCGATTGCCGCGCTCGTCCTGTTTGCCTGGGCGGCCTTCACCGTCGCCATGCTGGTCAACCAGTGGCTGACCGCCGACGAACGCGCCGCCGTCGCCGCGCAGCAGGCCAAGGCGGCGGCAGCGGAAGCGCGCATTGCCAAATATCAGGGCCGCGTCACCGAGACTGCCGCCGACCTCGACGAGCGCCAGACGCAGCTCGAGGGCTGGGCCAAAGAGCATTTTGGCGAGGACGCGGGCGCGTTGCCCGCGGCCGATGCCGCACCCGCCGAACCGCTGAAAACGACTTTTGTGATCGACCCCAGCCTGCCCCCCGAAGCGCAGGCGCTGGCGCGCATCGAAGCGCGGCAGGAGGCGTTCGCCGGGCGCTTGCTTGCCGCCGTCAACGCCCGCGCCGCGCAGGCCGAAATGGCGGTTGCCAAGCTGGGACTGAACCCCAAGGCGCTGGTCCAGAATGCCCAGCGCGGTCGCGGTGGTCCCTTCATCCCCTATAAGGGCCGCCTGGGCCGCGCCAAGGCGCTGGGGCCTGCCTTTGCCGCGCTGGAGGGCGCGCTGTTCCGTATGGAAGTGCTGGAACGTACGCTGGTCGCCATGCCGTCAGGCAAGCCCGCCAGCATTACCCTGATGTCCTCGGGCTTTGGCTATCGCAGCGATCCGTTCAACGGCGGGGCGGCGATGCATAGCGGACTGGACTTCAAAGGGCCGGTGGGCACGCCCATTTTGGCCGCCGCGCCTGGCCGCGTGGCCAGCGTCGGCTGGCAGGGCGGCTATGGCCAGACCATCGAGATCGACCATGGTCAGGGCATCATGACGCGCTATGCTCACCTGTCAGGCTTTGACGCGCGCGTGGGCCAGATGGTCGCGGCGGGCGACAAGATCGGGCGTATGGGATCGACCGGACGTTCGACCGGCAGCCATTTGCATTTCGAAGTCCGCATCAACGGCGCCGCGGTCAATCCGCGCCGCTTTCTGGAGGTGAACAAAGATGTTCTCGAAGCCAAAGCCGACGCCCGAGAGCGCGTCGCCGCCGTCGCCCGGAACCAATAGGATGGCAAGCATGGCCACTGGCGCGCGCCACACCACTTTCTCGATCCTGGGTGCCGATGTGGTCATCACCGGCAATGTGTCAGCCAGCGTCGATTTGCATATCGACGGCAAAATCCAGGGCGACCTTAAATGCGCCAATCTGGTGCAGGGCGAGGCAAGCGAAATCAAAGGCAGCGTTGTTGCCGATTCGGCGAAGCTGGCCGGCGCCATCGACGGCAGCATCGAGGCCAAGACGCTGGTCATCCACGCCAGCGCGCGCATCACCGGCGACGTCACTTATGAAAGCGTGACCATCGAACAGGGCGCGCATGTCGACGGCAAACTGACCCACCGCCGCGCAGGGGTTGCGAAACCGGCGCTGGGCGTGGTGGGTGGCAGCGGTGGTGAGGGCCAGCTGGCGGGGTAGACCGGCGCGGATTTAGCCGGCGTCGGTGGCCTCCGCTTCATCCTTACGAGGCAGCTTGGGCTTTCCAACTGGCGGGGCCATTGCCCTATCATCCGCCACCGCAGCGCCCTTGACCAGACCGTCCAACGATGCGCCGTCGAGTCCGAGTTCCTTCATCAGCCCATCGATGATCGGGGCCTGCGCGCGATACGATAACGCGGCAGACAAAGCATCGCTAGCGAGGTTGGCGCCACCTCCGTTGCCGCCCGCGCCAGGGTCCCCAGCTGCGCCGCGTGTCAAACCATCGACCTGGACGATTTTGATCGAATCTATGGCCTCCAACGGCTTGGCCGACTCGCGCACCAAGTCTGGCAACACTTTGAGCAGCGCGAGCTTGGTCTGCAGTGTGATCTGATCTGATGACAATAGGTTGGCCGCCTCGTTTATCGCGCGCTGACCTGCGGCTTCGACGTCGAAGCGCACACGACTGGCCTCTGCGCGCAGCTTTTCTGCCTCGGCCTGACCCTCGGCATCAAGCCGAACGGCTTCTGCGCGGTTCGCGGCGGCTTCTTTCTCGGCTTGCGCTTCGACCTTGACGCGGATGGCGTCGCGTTCGGCGGCCTTGGCTGCCTCGATCAGCTCAATGCGCTTTTCGCGCTCTGCCACCTCGGTTTCGCGCGCCGTGATGACTTGTTCCTCGGCGGCGGCCGATTTGGCGCGCGCCTCATCGGCGTCCGCCTTGGCCTGGCTCTCCTCGCGGCTCTTGTTCTGGACCGCGATCTGCTGCTCCTGCCGCGCGATTTCGAGCGCTTGAACTTGCGCAATTTGGGCTTCTTGGACTGTGCGGTCGGCTTCGATCTGCTGGCTGTCGACCATCTTCTTGGCCTCGATGCGGGCAGCTTCGGCCTCTTGCGAGCGCTTGGCTTGCTCGCGCGCCACCTCTGCGCCTTGCGCTGCCCGGCGCATTTCTACCTCGCGTTCCTGCTCGAGCCGGGCAAATTCATTATCGCGCGCGATCTGGAAACTTTGCTGCTGCGCTTCAAGATTCTTCTTCTCAATTTGGACGCGCGTGTCCTGCTCAATGTCGTTCCGTGCCTTTTTGCGTAGCTCGATCTGCTCGGTCAGCTTGGTCAAGCCTTCGGCATCAAAGGCGTTGTTGGCATTGAAATGTTCGATTGAGGTCTGGTCCAACCCGGTGAGTGACACCGATTCCAGTTCCAGCCCATTCATGGCGAGGTCATTGGAAGACACCTGCTGCACCTTTTGCACGAAATCGGCGCGCTGTTCGTGCAGCTGGTTCATTGTCATCCCCGCAGCGACCGAGCGCAATGCGTCGACAAATTTGCCTTCGACCAGATCTTTGAGCGCTTCCGGGTTCATGGTGCGCAAGCCCAGCGTTTGTGCGGCCATGGCGATCGCATTGGCGTCGGGACGGACGCGAACGTAAAACTCGGCCTTCACATCGATGCGCAGCCGGTCGAGAGTGATCAGTGCATCCGTGTTCTTGCGCTCGACGGCGAGACGCACCGTGTTCATATTCACTGGCATGGTTTCATGGAGTACCGGTAGCACCAGTGCGCCGCCGTTGATCACCACGCGCTCGCCGCCGAAGCCGGTACGGACAAAGCCGACCTCCTTGGTCGCGCGGCGGTAGAGGCGGGTCAGGGTGAAGACGATGGTCAGGAAGATGGCGAGCGCCGACCCCGCATAGATGCCGATAGTGATAAGCTGATCCATCTTTCTTCTCCGTGCCTCAATCGCCCAAGCGGATTGGCCCCTGGCCATCCAGCGCAAAGAAAAGTTCGCCCTCGCGCCGCACCAGCAGGATTTCGGTGCCTTGGCCCAGCACCCTGTCATCCTCGTGCGGCTCGACCATGACGTTGTGCAGCTGGCCAAAACGGTCGTGGATGGTGGCGCGGGCCGGACTGCCGCGCTTGGCGGTTCCAACGGCAATGGTCCCGCGCTTGCCCAGCAGATCGCCGATATCAACCGCGGTGCTTTCGTCGTGCGGCCAGATTCGGCCGAGCAGCCGGGTCAGGACCGCATTGGCAGGGATCGCCGCCAATATTCCCATGCCTGCGGCGGGCAGGGCCGCGAAGGGCGCACCGAATATGTTCGTCACCAGTTGCTGCAAAGACAAACCGAGCAACGCAAAACTGGCCAGGAAGCTGGCGAGCCAGACGAGCAACGGGACCCGCCCGATCCCCAAAATGCTGACCATCCCGCCACCAAGATCGGCAGGGTCATGCGTGTCGGCAGGCGTGTCGCTGTCGCCAAGCAAATCGCCGAGACCCAGTGCCTGCACCATGACGAGCATGGCGAGGAAAGCGAGCGCAACGGCAAAGGGCAGATTTTCGGGAGCCAGCAGATCTGGCACGTTTAACTCCATGATTATGCGCTGATTAATGACAGCAGTGCGAAGGAAAGCAACTGGATTCGGTGCACGACGTAATGCGAAACAGAAAAGTTACCCCCGCACCCCGATCCGCCGGTAGCTCAGCGCCTCGGCGATATGGATGCGGCCAACCTTTTCTGCGCCGGCGAGATCGGCAATCGTCCGGGCCACGCGCAAAATCCGCGTATAGCCGCGCGCGCTGAGGCGCATCGCTTCGGCGGCCTGGGCCAGCAGCTTGCGGCCGGGCTCGTCGGGGGTCGCGGCGCTTTCGAGCAGATCGCCATCGATTTCGGCGTTAGTGCGCGCGCTTGTCCCGGCATAGCGCGCCGTTTGCAGGTCGCGCGCGGCGGCGACTCTTGCGGCCACCTCGGCACTCCCCTCTGCGGGGGGCGGCAGGACCAGATCGGCGGCGCTGACCGCCTGCACCTCGACATGCAAATCGATCCGGTCGAGCATCGGGCCCGAAACCTTAGCCTGATAATCGCCCGCGCATTTGGGCGCGCGGCTGCACGCCAGCGCGGCGTCGCCGAGATGGCCGCAGCGGCACGGGTTCATCGCCGCAATCAGCTGCACCCGCGCGGGAAAGGTGACATGGCTGTTGGCGCGCGCGATGCTGACCTCACCCGTTTCGAGCGGCTGGCGCAGCGAATCGAGCACGGTGCTCTGGAATTCGGGCAATTCGTCGAGGAAGAGGACGCCAAGATGCGCGAGGCTGACCTCGCCCGGGCGCACGCGCAGGCCGCCGCCGACGAGCGCGGGCATTGAGGCGCTGTGGTGCGGCGCGCGAAAGGGGCGCGCGCGGACCAATCGCCCTCCTTCTAGCTGCCCTGCGACCGAGGCGATCATCGATACTTCCAAGGCTTCCGGCATTATGTAGCAAACGCACCAAGGACTCCCCATGCGCAGTAAACTGCGGCATGAAGGTTTTCTTATGCAGCTTCCCAAGCCCAAATCTCTCCCCGGCTTACTTATCTACGGCTTCTCGGCCATCACCCTGCTTTTGTTTGGGCGCATCGCATGGGTGCTTATCGGACAAAATATCGAAACCCTTTCGACCGAAAAGGGCTACGACAAGTTATTGTCCAAGCACTGGACGGAAATAATGGCTTGGCTTGGTGAAAATGGATTCTGGCTGAGCCTCGCGTTTGCATTTTTTCTAGGCGCTACGATTGCCTTGTGGATCAACCTGGGGCTGCAAGAGTGGAGCAGCAAGAGGGAGGCCTTATCAGTTCCCAATAGTGTGCACGCCCCTGAAAAAAATGCGCGCGGAGCCAGCGAAGGGGCCGCTTTGTCTGACCCCAAGATTGCCGAACTAGAAGCAAGGCTCAATGAAGCTGGTCAAAAAACAAGGTTGCTAGCTGCGGCGGAGAAAGCCCGTTTAGATCTTGAGACTGTAAAGGCATTGCAAACACGGATTGATTCTTTCGCTGGGGTCAATCCGGTGCCGTTCACGCCAGATGGCGCGCCGCGTCGCGCTTACCGCGACGTCGAAAACCTGATTAATTCAATGAAGAACTCGCTTGTCGGGCGGCCAGAGTGGACTGGACTGGACGAGGCCATAAAGGCAGCGGTCGCCGCGCTTTCCAGCGATCCGCTAAACTATGTCATTGAAGAGCATGAGAGGCCCCTATTTGGCACCAATGCTGGAAAGAAAGCATTCATGGTCGCAAGCGCCAAGATTGAGGGCGTCAAGGCTTTTGTTCGCTCTAAAGAAAGTGAGCTTCAAAATACGATACGATCAGCGGCGAACCTACAGGCGTAACTCTCTTACGCCGATAGCCTCTAAGCATTGCAACATGAACACCGCTGTGAATTTGCCCCGGCTCAGCTTGTTCCTGATATTCGGCTCAGAGTCCACCACCCCTATATCTGCCAGCCGGTCAACCAGCTGGGCATAGGACACGTTCCGCCGCTTCAATTCGGCCTTTAACAGCCCTTTGGCGCGCGCTTCCCATTCCGTATCGGGCATTTGTATCTCCTGTGATGACATAATCATCATATACGATACATTTGCCATTGACAACAGTGCGGATATGTCACTATATACGATGCATTAGCAACGCAGATAGTGACAAATGGCTCAACACTTCCTTCTTTCCGCCGCCGCCCGCACCCTCAGCCTCAAGGCTGTGTTCCGCATGGGCGAAGATCAGGCTTATGATACATTCCGCAAGCTGCGCTGGGCAGAGGCGGACGGGGACGCCGTTTGCCCGCGCTGTGGCTGTGTCGAGACCTATGACATTCCTACCCGCCGCAAGTTCAAGTGCGTTGGCTGTCACCATCAATTCAGCGTCACCAGCGGGACGATCTTCGCCAGCCGCAAGCTGTCCTTCACCGACTTGTTGGCCGCGATTGTCATTTTCGTGAACGGCGCGAAGGGCGTTTCGGCGCTTCAAGTCAGCCGCGATCTGGACGTGCAATACAAGACCGCCTTTGTCCTGTCGCACAAGCTGCGCGAAGCTATGGCCCGCGAACAGCAAGGCCGGACACTAGACGGCGTTGTCGAGATCGACGGCGCTTACTTTGGCGGTTACGTCAAACCCGAAAACCGCAAGGAAGATCGCGTTGACCGCCGCCTGTCGTTCAACCGCTCAGGCAAGCGCCAGTGCGTTGTGGTGATGCGTGAGCGCAAAGGCCGGTCGTTGCCCTTCGTTGTCGCCAATGAAGGCGATGCCGTTCCCTACGTCCGCGATCATGTCGCTAACCTTGCCATCCTTCATGCCGATGAAGGTTCGGGCTGGGATGCGCTTCATGCCGGTTGGATGACTGAGCGCGTCAATCACTCGGTCCAGTTCTTCGACAAGGGCGCTTGCACCAACCAAGCCGAAAGCTATTTCAGCCGCCTTCGCCGTATGGAAGTCGGGACGCACCACCATATCGCTGGACCGTATCTTGCCAGCTACGCGCGTGAAGCATCATGGCGCGAAGATAACCGTCGCGTGTCGAACGGCGATCAAGCGGCACTGGTTGGCGGTGCTGCGATGGCGTCGCGGGTTAGCCGGACTTGGAAGGGTTATTGGCAGCGGAACACTTAAACACCGAAGCATGAACAAAATGGCAATTGTTTACCATTGACTCAAAGACACTTTTGATTCGATAAAGGTTGCGGTCGCGCTACCACTTTGTCCGATCTTCCGGCCCTTGGCGTCTCTATTGCGCGCGAGGGGCGCAAGGCACCTCGGAGGGACTGGCCCTAAGCCAGTTTTCAGACAAAGGAGGTGACGATGCGGGTTTTTGTCCGTGCATATCGTCGCTGGCGCTTTGGCCGATGGGAGAGTGTGTGTGCTCACACTCGATCATGGCCGCACCAGTATTCGTTTAACTTCTAACAGCGAGTAATCTCGGTAGCGCGGCCACTTTTGCAGCTCGCGAGGCGAGTCTAAGCATACATGAGTCGCCAATGCAACATATAAAGATACCGTTATATGAGCCCTTCAGATCAAGCCCGAACCAAGCTGGCGATAGCCACCGGCTACATCATCGCCGCGTGGGTCTTGGGCAACATAGCCTACTGGGCATGGACGCAGCTTTAGCGCACCAACTCCCATTCCAGATACTGCCCGCCGCGCGTTTCGACATTGCGCGCCTGTCCAGCGTCCCGCTTGTCCCTCAGGCAGCCAGACACGCGCCTTGTCATTAGGTTCAGCAGCTTTGGCGTTGCTGCCAGCCCGCGCTGGACAATCATCTGAGCGGCGATCTCTCTGGACGTAAGCGGCTTGTTCGCAGCCCGCATGATGCCGAACACTTGGCGCGACATTTCACCGCGCTTTGACCAATCCTCAGGCGGCTTGACCATCTTGGGGGCGATGGCGGGAATGTCCAACTCAGGCGCAACCAGCTTGATAGCAGCGTCCAGCGTTTCCAGATCGCGCGCCATTTGGGATAGCGCCTCTTGCGTCCGTAGCATGTCGCCAGCCAATGCAGCGCGGCGCTTTACCAACCCTGTTACCATGTAATCGGTCATACTGCCTTATGCATCGGATATGCAGATAAAGGTAGGCAGGGCTTGGTGCGTTTGCTACATAATGCCGAAGGCTTCGGCGGGTGTCAGATCGGGCAAGATGCCCGGCAAGCACGAGGCCATCAGCGATTTGCCCGCGCCAGGCGGACCGCTCATCAGCAGATTATGCCCGCCCGCCGCGGCGATTTCGAGCGCGCGTTTCGCGACTTCTTGCCCCTTCACTTGGCGCAAATCGGCACGGCGCACCGGTTCCTCCACCGCGCCAGGTTGCGGCGCGGGGAGCAGGGCATGGCCCCGGAAATGATTGAGCAGCGACAGCAAGTCGGGCGCGGCGAGCACCTCGACATTGCCTGCCCATGCCGCTTCCGGACCCTGAGCAACGGGGCAGACGAGACCCTTGCTTTCCGCCCCCGCATGCAGCGCCGCGAGCAATACGCCCGGCGACGGTGCCACGCGACCATCGAGACCGAGCTCACCGACGACAACATAGCTCGCCAGCGTCTCAGCATCGATCACCCCCATCGCGCCGAGCAGCGCCAGCGCAATCGGCAGGTCGTAATGCGACCCTTCCTTGGGCAGGTCGGCAGGCGACAGATTGACGGTGATCACCTTGGGCGGCAGCGCCAGGCCGATCGCGGCCAGCGCGGCGCGCACACGCTCGCGGCTTTCGCCCACCGCCTTATCGGGCAGCCCGACGATGATGAATTTGGGCATGCCGGGCGTGATCTGGCACTGCACCTCCACCCCGCGCGCTTCGAGGCCGAGATAGGCGGTGGTGGAGACGATCGCGACCATGGTGCCTCTGCGCTATCAATACAATGTGCTTGCTTTGTTCTGCCGAGCTTGTGACAAGAATGCGCCGGGGCGTCGAGTCTTTTTCGCAATCGTCGGGCGGGTGGCACTGCCCGTCGATGGCACGATGGATTTGCCGCGCATTGCGACTAGCGTGCCCAGCGGAGGGAGAGAGATTATGTCCTACATCGACGGTTTCGTCATCGCGGTGCCAAAAGCCAACCGCCAGAAGTTCATCGACCATGCCCAGATGGCAGACGGCATGTTCATCGAAATGGGGGCAATCCGCGTACTTGAATGCTGGGCCGACGATGTGCCCGAAGGCAAGACAACCGATTTCCGTATGGCGGTGAAGGCCGAGACGGACGAAGATGTCGTCTTCAGCTGGATCGAATGGCCCGACAAGGAAACGCGCGACAAAGCCTATGCCATCATGATGGCCCCCGATTTCAAAGACCCGCGCATGGACCCGGAAAAGAACCCCATGCCGTTTGACGGCAAACGCATGATCTGGGGCGGCTTCAATCCTGTCGTCGCGATGGAGAAGTGACGTGGCCAATCTTCACGGCGACTTCATCTGGTACGAACTGCTGACCCACGACGCCGATGCGGCGGCGGACTTCTATGCCAAGGTTGTTGGCTGGAGCAGCAGCCCGTCGGGCCAGCCAGGCATGGACTATCGCTTTTTTTCCAGCGCCGACGGCAGCAATATGGCCGATGGCGTGGGCGGCTTTATGGCGATCACGCCAGAGATGGCCGAGCATGGGGCGAGGCCCGCGTGGATCGGCTATCTGGCGGTCGATGATGTCGATGCCAGCGTCGCCGCGATTGTGGCCGCGGGCGGGGCCGAGCTGATGCCCGCGATGACGCTGGACGGCGTCGGGCGCATGGCGATGGTCGTGGACCCCAGCGGCGCGCCCTTCTATGTCATGCGCGGCGCATCAGACGAGGCGAGCCACAGCTTTGCCGCGGCCGAGCCCAAGGTCGGCCATGGCGCGTGGAACGAGCTGGCATCGAGTGACCCCACCGTTGCCAAGGCTTTCTACACCTCCCAATTCGGCTGGGTGCAGGACGGCGACATGGATATGGGGCCGCTGGGACAATATGAATTTTTGTGGTCCAGCGGCAAACGCTTCTTGCAGGGCGCAGTCATGCGCGCAGTGAACGACGAACCGTCGCACTGGCTCTTCTATTTTCGCGTCGCCGACATCGACGCCGCGCACCGCGCGGCCACGGCGGCGGGCGGATCAATCTATCAGGAGCCGCAGGAAATCCCCGGCGGCGATTTCAGCCTGATCGCGCAGGATCCCGACGGCGCCCATTTCGGACTGGTTGGTGCACGGGCGAGCAACCATGCGTAAAATCCGGGGTAGTGTGTTCGTCTCGCTCGACGGTGTCATCCAGGCCCCCGGGGGGCCCAGCGAAGACCCGACCGGCGGATTTGCCCATGGCGGCTGGCTGCCGCAATTTTTCGACGAGGATGTCGGGGCGGCGATCGACGCTTTCTTTGGCGAATCCTATGCCTTGCTATTGGGGCGGCGCACCTATGAAATTTTCGCGGCCTACTGGCCCTATCTGGGCGGCGACACGACGGGCATTGGCCAGCTGTTCGAGTCAACCGGCAGCGACGGTGGCGAGGCGGAGGCGCTGGCCATGGCGGAGGCGTTCACCCGCGCCAACAAATATGTAATGACGCGGGGCACTCCCGATCTGGGCTGGGCGAACAGCCATGCGCTGGCCGACTTTGACGCGCTGCGCGCGATGAAGGCCAGCGACGGCCCCGACCTGCTGATCCAGGGCAGCGGCACGCTCTATCCCCAATTGCTGGCCGCGGGTCTGCTCGACCAATTGACGATGATGATCTTCCCTGTCGTGGTGGGCAGCGGCAAGAGAATGTTCGGCGAAGGCACGCCCGCGCAGGGCCTGCGGCACGTGGCGCATAAGGTCACCCGCACCGGCACCATAATCGCTACTTACGAGCCCGGCGCGGCCATCGAACATGGCTGGGCAGGGCCGCAATCGACCAGTGCGCGCGAAGCCGACCGCCAGCGACGGATGGCGGAGGGCAGCTGGTGATTGCGGCATTGGCGCTGGGTTCGCAGCATTAGGGTTAACGCTGCGCTCACGCTATCCCTTACGCGGGCGTTGACTACCGCGCGCGTAGGCGCGAGGTATGGTGTCGCACGTGAACCTGCTCCGCACCGCGCTGGTGGCTCTGTTTGCCGCCGCGCTGGCCTTTGCGCCCGCGCACGCCGGAAGCGAGCACTCAATCACCATCGAAACCATCGTCGAATATGAAATCGTCGATGCAGATGACGGCGATGGGGGCGATACGGTCGTTGGGGACACCGGTGCCAGCAAGCGCCACGCCCCTGCCCCGGGTCTGCTGCGCGAAGCCGCATCGGGACCGCACTTTGGCCCCTTTACGGTCGTCGATGGCGAAACTGCGCGGATGGCGGGCAGCGTGACCGGCGCGACGCCGCAAGACTTCGCCGCGATGCTCGCCGCGCACCCGGGCCTGAAGCGCATCGAGCTGATCGATTGCCCCGGCAGTCTGGACGAAGAGGCCAATCTGCGTCTGGCGCGCATGGTGCGCCGCGCAGGTCTGGCGACGCATATCCCCGAAGGTGGGTCGGTGCGATCAGGCGCGGTTGAGCTGTTTCTCGCGGGCGTCACGCGCAGCGCACACCCTTCGGCCGAATTTGGGGTGCACAGCTGGCGCGACGAGGCGGGGCTGGAAGCAGGCGATTATCCCGCCGATGACCCGGTGCATGCCGAATATCTGGATTATTACCGCGAAATGGGCCTCGACGCCGCCACGGCGCGGGCCTTCTATGCGATGACCAATGCCAGCGGCTATGACCAGATGCGCTATCTGACCAAGGCCGATATTGCACGCTATGTCGCGCTGAATTGACCAATTGTCGGTCGGGCGCTTGCCGTCCGGCACAGCGCGCCCCACTTGAGCCGGCATGGCCCGCCGCTCGCTCTATCAACGCATTCGCCAGAACGCATGGGTGCGCTTTGCACTGTTCCTGCTCGGCTGCCTGCTGCTGATCCTGACGCCGATCATCGGGCTGCTGCCCGGCCCGGGCGGGATCATCCTGTTCCCCATCGGTATGGCGCTGACGCTGCAGAACAGCACCTGGGCGAAGCGCATCTATGGCCGGTTCAAGCGGCGCCACCCGCGCTATGCGGCTTGGTCCGACCGGCTGATGCGCCGCCCGAGTGCGCTGCGCCGCCGCGCGGCAGAAAAGCTTCGCTCGGTGGGCCACCAAGGCGCGGATGGTGATTGACTTTCGCGGCGCATGTGCCTAACGGCACCCTCCACCAGCGGCCGCACGCGTGTTGCGGCCCTTTTTCGTTGATTTTGGCGGTCCGATTCGGACCCGGATGGATTTTGAGGACAGCTCGATGAAGCGCACCTATCAACCCAGCCGCCTCGTGCGCAAACGGCGCCACGGCTTTCGCGCCCGCAAGGCAACTGTCGGCGGCCGCAAGGTGCTCGCTGCCCGCCGCGCGCGTGGCCGCAAGAAGCTGTCGGCCTGACCGCAACGCCGGGTAATGGCGCGATGCTGCGCCAGATGACCGCCCGCAGCGAATTTCTGGCGGCGAATCGCGGCCAGCGTTTTCCCACCCCCGGCTTTGTTTTGCTCGTTCGCCCGCGCGGCGACGATGACGCGGCGCTGGGTGTGGGCTTTACCGTCAGCAAGAAGGTCGGCAACGCCGTCACCCGCAACCGCATGAAGCGGCGGCTGCGCGCACTGGCGCGGGCCGCCTTGCCGGAGCGCGGCATATCTGGCGCCGACCATGTCTTCATCGGGCGGCACGGTGGCAACGAGATTGGTTTCGCCGACCTCGCCGCCCAGCTTGACGGCGCTTTGGCGCGCGCGGCGAAGAGGCTCGCATGATCGCGCGCCTGCTGATCCTGGTTGCGCGCGGCTGGCAGATTGGCCCGTCGCGCGTGTTGCCGCCCACCTGCCGCTACAGCCCCTCGTGCAGCGCCTATGCCATTACCGCGTTGACGCGCTATGGTGCGATGAAGGGTGGCTGGTTGGCGATAAAGCGGCTATTGCGCTGCCACCCATGGGGCGGCCACGGCCATGACCCGGTGCCGTAGCACCGAATTCCCCCGAAAATTTGAGACGAAGAGAGAGCCATCCGCGTGGACGACAAGCGTAACATGATCACCGCCATCCTGCTGTCGGTGTTGATCCTGATCGGCTGGAATTTCATCGCAGAGCGCTTTTTCCCCGCGCCCGCGCCCAATGTGGTCAAGGCCGAGGCGGCAAAGCAGGCCGCCAGCCAGGGCGCGGCGCCTGCCGCAACGACCGGCGATCTTGGCGCGCCGACCGCTGCAGCCCCCGCGCCCGCCGCGACGCCGCAGGCCAACCGCAGCCTCGCCGCCGCGCTGGCTGAGGGCGCGCGTATCCGCATTGAAACGCCCAAGCTCAAAGGTTCGCTCAATCCTGTCGGCGCGCGCATCGACGATTTGACGCTCACCAATTATCGCCAGTCGATTGCCAAGGATGCACCGCCGGTGCGGCTGTTTGCCCCGGGCGGCACGGCCCGCGCCTATTTCGCCAGCGTCGGCTGGACCGCGCAGGGCATTGACGTGCCGAACCAGCAGACGGTGTGGGCGGCGACGGGCTCGGTGCTTTCGCCGACGACTCCGGTCACGCTGAACTGGTCCAACGGCACCGGCCAGACGTTCCGCATCAAGTATAGCATCGATGCCAACTACCTGATCACCGCCAAGCAAAGCATCAGCAACACCGCCGCGACCCCGGTGCAGGTGGCGAGCTATGCCTTCGTCAACCGGCGCGGCAAACCGACGCACCCCGACGACATCGACAGTTGGACCATCCACAATGGGCCGATCGGGCAGCTTGGTGGCGCCACCAATTATGAATGGGACTATACCGACCTCGATGAAGCGGCAGGGAATGCAACCCGTTTTGACAGCACGGGCGGCTGGATCGGTTTCACCGACAAATATTGGCTTGCCGCCGTCATCCCGGGCCAGAAGGAGAAGGTCACCGCCGAGATGAAGGTTGGCGCGGGCGAACTCTATCAGACGAATTTCGTGCGTCCTGCGGTGGTCGTGCCCGCAGGCAGGGCGATTACCCAGACCAGCCAGATCTTCGCCGGTGCGAAAGAGGTCAATATCCTCGACGACTATACAGAGCGGCTGGGCATCACGCGGCTCGACTATGCCATCGATTGGGGCTGGTTCGCGGTCATCGCCAAGCCAATTTTCTACCTGCTCGACTGGCTGTTCAAATCGGTGCTGAACTTTGGCGTCGCGATCATGATCCTGACGCTGATCATTCGCTTGCTGATGTTCCCCATCGCTCAGAAGCAGTTTCATTCGATGGCGCAGATGCGTGTTGTGCAGCCCAAGATGAAGGAACTGCAGGACAAATATAAGGACGACAAGCCGCGCATGCAGCAGGAGCTGATGAAGCTCTATAAGACCGAGAAGATTAATCCGCTCGCGGGCTGCCTGCCGATCCTGCTGCAAATCCCCATCTTCTATGCGCTGTACAAGGTGCTGATGCTGACCATCGAAATGCGCCACCAGCCCTTTGCGCTGTGGATCAAGGATTTGTCCGCGCCCGATCCGGCGATGGTGCTGAACCTGTTCGGCCTGCTCGATTTCACTCCGCCCGCGATCCTGGGCGTCGGCGTGCTGGCCATCGTCCTGGGCATCACCATGTGGTTGCAGTTCCGCCTGAACCCGACGCCAACCGACCCGGTGCAGCAGCAAGTGTTCGCGATCATGCCGTGGATGATGATGTTCATGATGGCACCCTTTGCCGCCGGATTGCTGCTCTACTGGATCACCAACAACATCCTGTCGATCGCGCAGCAGCAGTGGATGTACCGCCAGTTCCCGGCGCTGAAGACCGCGCCCGCGAAGTGAGTGACGATGAACAGCTTGCCGCCGAGCGCGCCGAACGCGCGCGCAAGGCCTTTGCCGGGCCGATCGCCTTTCTGAAATCGGCCCCGGCGCTGAAGCATCTGCCCGACCCGGCTGTGCCCGAGGTGGCCTTTGCCGGGCGGTCCAACGTCGGCAAATCGTCGCTGATCAACGCGCTGACGAACCGCAATGGGCTGGCGCGCACTTCGGTGACGCCGGGGCGGACGCAGGAATTGAACTTCTTTGACGTGGGTGCGCCGCTCATCTTCCGGCTGGTCGACATGCCCGGCTATGGCTTTGCCAAGGCGCCCAAGGATGTTGTCAAAAAATGGCGCTTCCTGATCAACGATTATCTGCGCGGGCGCGCGGTGCTTAAACGCACACTCGTGCTGATCGACAGTCGCCATGGCATCAAGGATGTCGACCGCGACGTGCTGGCCATGCTCGACGAAGCGGCAGTCAGTTACCGCATCATCCTGACCAAGGCCGACAAGATTAAAGCCAGCGAGCTGGAAGCGGTCTATGCCGAAACACTGGCTGAAGCGAAGCAGCACCCCGCCGCGCACCCCGATGTGATTGTCACCAGCAGCGACAAGGGGCTGGGAATATCCGAGTTGCGCACGGCGGTGCTGGAGGCGGTGGAAATTTAAGCCCCTCCCGCTTGCGGGAGGGGTTGGGGTGGGCCAGTATTTGGTAGCGGGACAGGCCCACCCCCGGCCCCTCCCGCAAGCGGGAGGGGAGAAACGTGAATCTCTACATCGGCAACAAGGCCTATTCGAGCTGGAGCCTGCGCGGCTGGCTGGCCGCCAAGCATAGCGGGCTGGCGTTCGAGGAAATTGTCGTGCCGCTGTATGACGCGAATTGGGCAGACCGTCGGAATTCGCCGGAGTTCACCGCATCGAACGGCAAAGTGCCGATCCTGTGGGACGGCGACATTGCCATTTGGGAAAGCCTGGCCATCGTCGATTATCTCGACGAAAAGACCGGCGGCGAGCGCGGCTATTGGCCCGACGAGATGGCGGCACGCGCGCTGGCGCGGTCGATGTCCGCCGAAATGCACGCGGGCTTCGTACCGTTGCGCAGCAACCACAGCATGAATTTGCGCCGCACCTACGCGCCGCAGCCGCTGTTGCCCGAAGTGGCTGGCGATGTCGCGCGTATCACCGCGCTGTGGGCCGACGCGCGCTCCCGCTTCGGCGCGGGCGGCGATTTTCTGTTCGGCGCGTGGAGCGCGGCCGACATGATGTTTGCGCCGGTAGTCACGCGGCTGCTGACCTATAGCATCGCCCTGTCCGCGGATGCCGCGACCTATTGCGCCGCCGTTATGGCCCATCCGCACATGGTGGAATGGGTGGCAGCGGCGGCCGACGAGACTTGGGTCATCGACCGGTTCGAACGCTGACCGCAATTCAGGCTGGCGGCGTGGCCCCGGCGGCAAACCATATGGCCACGCCCACCAGCGACAGTGCCAGTCCGCGCCGCACCGGGCGGCTGCGCCCGCTGTCCGCCAGCCAGCGCGATACACCGCTGCCGCCCAGCACGATGGCGACATGCACCAGCGTGGCGATGGTCACGCTGAGCAGTGACACCGCCACGACCAGCGCGGCAGCGGGCTCAGCTGATCCCACAAATTGCGGGATGAGCACCGCGAAAAAGATCAGCGCTTTGGGGTTGAGCAGATTGACCACCAACCCCGACAAGAAATGGCGCTGCGTACCAGCGTCGTTGGTAGGCGTGTTCGTCGAAACGGGCGCGTCTGCCTCGCGCCACGCCTCCCACGCCAGCCACAGCATGAACGACACGCCGCCCCAGCGCAGCACCTGCCACCAACCGGGGTTGGCAATGATAAAGGCCGCAACGCCAAACCCTGCCACCAGCGCATTGACCAGCAGGCCCAGCGCAATCCCGGCGCAGGCCATCAGCCCGGCGCGGCGGCCCTGGCCGAGCGCCAGTGCTGCCAGCCACGCCATGTTCGGCCCCGGCGTTAGTTCGATCAGCAGGATGGCCAGCGCAAATCCGGCCCAGTCGGCTGCCGTCACGGAATGCGGGTCGTCGGATAGGGCGTCCCGTCCTTGTGGGTATAGCCATCGGGCGTAAACAGCATGTCGATGTCCGAATAGCCGCCGCCGCTGTCATATTGCTTGCCGCCACCCAGCGCGACCAGCACGCAGTCGGTGTCCGATTCGTTGATCAGGTGATGGCCGTTGGTGCTGCCCTTGGGCCACACGGCGATATCGCCCGCGCGCATGACCGTGCGCCCATCATCCTCGACCAGCACCGCCTCGCCGACGAGCACGATGACCATTTCATCCTCGCCTGCGTGCCAGTGGCGCTGTGACGACCAAGCGCCGGGTTTCAGCGTGACATGGCTGGCGGCGAACTGGGTCAGGCCGCTCGGCGGCGCGAGGCGGCGGTACCAGCGGCCTTGCACAGGTTGGTCGAACGGCGCGGGATAGCCCGTGACATTGGTTTGCGGGATGGCGGCGAGGTCGAGTTTGGGCATGACTTATCTCCTGGCTTATCCTTGCCGCTCGCCTCGAGCGAAGTCGAGAGGCCCGGCGACACAGCGCTTCGCCGATGGGTGTCTCGACTTCGCTCGACACGAACGGCTAAGGGGTATTCATGGAACGCGACCCCCTCTCCCTTGCCCAAGCCCTGATCGCAGCACCCAGCGTTACCCCCGCCACCGGCGCGGTATTCGACGTGCTCGAGGCGGCGCTCACACCACTGGGCTTCACGGTCGAGCGCTTCGTCGACGGTATGGAGCCCGACGGGCCGGTTGAGAATCTGCTCGCCGTGCGGCGCGGCGCGCCCGGCACGCCGCATTTCGGCTTTGCTGGCCATTTGGATGTTGTGCCTCCGGGCGTGGGCTGGACCAGCGATGCCTTTGTCCCAGAGATCCGCGGCGACTTGCTTTACGGGCGCGGCGCGGTTGACATGAAAGGCAGCATTGCGGCCTTTGTTGCCGCCGTTGCCGATATCCCGGCCGACGCCGGCACGATCAGCCTGATCATCACCGGCGATGAGGAAGGCCCCGCCATTTTCGGCACGCGCGCGTTGATGGACCATATGGACGCACGCGGCATCCGCCCCGACATGATCGTGGTGGGCGAGCCCACTAGCGTCAACCGACTGGGCGATATGGTGAAAATCGGGCGGCGCGGGTCAGTTAACATCTGGATCGACGTCCCCGGCGTGCAGGGCCATGTCGCCTACCCCCATCTCGCCGACAATCCCATCCCCAAGCTGGTGGCGATATTGGCGGAGATTGACGCCATCCATCTGGACGACGGCAGCAACTGGTTCCAGCCGTCGAACATCGAGGTCACCGATATCGAGGTCGGCAATCACGCCACCAATGTCATCCCCGCGCACGCCCGCGCGCGCCTTTCGATCCGGTTTAACGACCAACAGCGAGGCGAAGCACTGGTGGCGCTGATGGAGGCAATTGCGCACAAGCATGCCGCAAATGCGAAGGTGCTGGGCAGGATTTCGGGCGAGGCTTTTCTGACCCCGCCGGGCGACCTGTCAGCCTTGGTCAGCGCGGCTATTGCCGCCGAAACCGGCGTCACGCCCGAACTGTCGACCACTGGCGGTACGTCGGATGCGCGTTTCTTGCACAAGCTGTGCCCGGTAGTCGAATTCGGGCTGCGCAACGCGACCATGCACAAGCTGGACGAGGCAGCCGAGATTGCCGACATCGACCGCCTAGCCGCAATTTACCGGCGCATTGTGCAATCAGCTTTCGAACGCGCGGCGTAGCACGACATACACGGCCCCGCCGCCGCCATGCGCCTGTGCCGCCGGGCGCGTGGCAAGGATGGCGTCGGCGTGTGCGCTGGCCGCGAGCCAATCGGGCAGGGCCGCGCGAATCGCCCCCCGCGGGCGCGATTCGCCGTGAAACGGTGGATGGTGCGGCCCGGGCCGCACCCGCCCCGCGACCACGAGCAGCACGCGCGCGCCGCGCTGCATCGCCCGCGCCAGACTGTCTTCAAGCATCGCATGCGCCGAGACGAGGCTGTGGCCGTGCAGATCGATGGTCATATCGGGGCGCACCAGGCCCTTACGCAGCCTCCGGTCCCACGTCCCGTCTAGGCTGGCGCGGGCAAAGGCCGCACGGCGAGCAGGCGCTATCGCGGGTAGGGGCAAGGGCGGCGGGACGCGGCCTTTGGGCGCCTTTGCGGCCGGTTTTGGTGTGGGTGGATCCGCTGGCGATTGCGGGACTTTGGCTGGCCGTTTGGCAATCGGCGCCACCGTTGCGGCCAAGCGCTGCCACAATGCACTCTCCTCCGGGGCTAGCCGCCTCGCCATTATGGCGCCTCTGTCAGCCGCGCCACGCTGACCTTGGGCAGCAACAGCAATGCTGTGCCGCGAGCGGCCATGCCGCCGGCGATGGCCCGCGCATCAGCACCGGCACCCCAGAAAGTATCAACCCGGTTTGCGCCCTTGATCGCGCCCCCGGTGTCTTGGGCGATCCACAGCCCGTTGGGCTCGGCGCGATCCATCGACAAGAAAATTGGCGCGCCCAGCGGGACAAATTTGGGGTCAGTCGCGACAGTGGCGCGCGGCGTCACCGGCAGGCCCAGCGCCCCCAACGGTCCTGGCCCGGTGAGTTCGCGGAAAAACACCCAGCTGGGGTTTTCGCGCATCACCGCCGCGCCGCGCACCGGGTCGGCGCGCAGATAATCGAGGATGCCCTGCATGCTCGCCTGCCCGGGCTGGAGCGCTCCACGATCGCGAAGCAGCCGCCCGATACCGACATAATCATGCCCGTTCTGGGTGTCATAGCCGATGCGAATCACTTGCCCATCGGGCAGGCGCAAGCGGCCGGATCCCTGGATTTGCAGGAAGAAGAATTCGCCCGCGTCGGCGGCCCAGGCGATTTCTAGCCCGCGCCCTGCCAGCGCGCCTGCGTCAATCGCCGCGCGGTCATGATAGCGCACCAGCCGTGCGCCATCGATCCGCCCGCGCAATTTGCGCCCCGCCAGATCCTTGGCAAAATCGCCCAATTCGACCTCGATCAAATCGTCAGGGCGGCGATATACGGGAACCGTATAGCCCGGCTGGCGGGTACGCGAGGCGAGGATTTCGGGTTCATAATAGCCGGTGGCAAAGGCCTTGCCGTCGCCCACCTGCACCGCAGCAAAATGGGTCGCGAAAAACCCGATGGCATCATCGTCGCGCCAGCCCGAGGCAGCCTCGCACGCCGCGCCCCAATCGCCCGGTTGCGTCAGCCCGCTGACATCGGTTCGGCGCTGAACCGCGGGGCAGGAAATTCGGAACGCGCCAAGCGCCGCACGAGCGTTGGCAGGAGTCAGGCCGAGTTCGGCAACGGCCGGTCCGGCTGCGATGCCCGCCGCCATGGCCGTTGCCGCATCAACGGGCGGCGCAGGGGCAGGCAGCGGTTTGTTGGGGATGGCGGGTGCCGGCTGCGCGACGGCTTCGCTGCTCGGCGCGGCCGGGGCGCCTTTTGGAACAACATTGCAACTGACCAGCAGCAACGAGGTGCTGGCCAAGGCCGCAGGATGCCAGACGGTCGGGCGACCTGCCCGGCGCATCACGCCGATTCGGTTTCGTCGAGCTTCCAGTTGGGGTCGTTGCTCGAAATATCGCGCACAAAAGTCCAGCGGTCGTGCGTCTCGACCGCATCGGACATCGACCCAGCGACAACCGCGCCATCCTTGCCCCGCGTTACCGCAACGATATCGGCAGTGTAGGCAACTGTGACGCGCGCGACGCCGCGGTTCACGTCCGCATCGGCGATGCGCGCGCTGTCAATCCGGACCAGCCGGTTGTCGAGCGTTTCGCCGCGTTCCTCGCGCGCCGCAATGGCCAAGTCAAAGGCGGTATAGGTATCGCTGTCGCACAGATCCTTCAGCGTATCGCGGTCGCCTGTCCAGAATGCCTCTAAAATCATGCGGTAAGCCGCTTCTGCGCCACTGACAAACCGGCCCGCGTCAAAGCCACGGTCGGCCGCCAGCAACGCTTTTACCCCTGCCTCGGCTGCCGGGTCATAGACAGTTCCGTGCGCGACCTGGTGTGCGTCGGTGGCCGGCGTCGCCTCACCCAGATCGGGCATGCGTGCGGAACCCGATCCGGCCCGATCCTCGGCGCGGGGGAGGACCGGTTCTTGTTCGTGCCCCGTGCGTTTACCAAGCACCGAATAAAGGCGCAGGCCAAGGAAGGCGGCAACCATCGCCAGAAGGACAATCGAAATCATGGTCACGGGGCAAAAATCCTGAAGCTGCGGGAAAGGGTCTTCCACCCTTACATAGGCTATAGCAACAATAGTTTCAAATCGCGTCGGTTCCCATGCGCATCGGAAATCGCCGCGCGCGGCATTGTGCTGCACAAATACCACTGCTAAGCGCCGCGCCAGCCAAGGGGAATGGCCCAATTCCGGCTCCGCCCCGCCAACCCACATTGTCAAAAAAGGTTCATCAACATCATGGCCGACGAAACCACCCCGACCCTGCCCAACGGCGAAGACAACAGCCCGGCAATCGGCCTGATCTCGCAATATGTGAAGGACCTGTCGTTCGAAAATCCGAACGCGCCCGGCGTTTACCAGTGGCAGGCCACACCCAATGTCGACGTCCAGTTCAATATTGGTGCGCAGCCTGCGGGTGAAAATGTTCATGAAGTCATTCTCAAGATTGACGTCAGTTCGGCGAGCGATGACGGCACCTTGTTTGTGGTCGACCTTACCTATGCCGGCCTGTTTGGCGTGCGCAATGTGCCTGCCGAGCAGCTGCAGCCCTTTTTCCTGGCCGAAGCGCCCCGCATCCTTTTCCCCTTCGCGCGCCGCGTGATTGCCGATGCCGTGCGCGACGGCGGCTTTGCCCCGTTGCTGCTGGAGCCCATCGATTTCCACGGGCTGTTCCTGCAACAGGCCGCCCAGATGCAGGCCGAAGCCGGCATCGCCGCAGCGCCGGCGGGCGAGGCCTGATTTCGGCAACAAGCTTGCCAGCGACAAACCCGGCATGAGCAGCCTCGTCAAGAATGTCGGCACGATTGGCGCGCTGACAATGCTAAGCCGCATTTTCGGATTCGTCCGCGACATGTTGCTGGCGCGGGTGCTGGGAGCGGGACTGGCAGCCGACGCGTTCCAGCTGGCCTTTACCTTGCCCAACACCTTCCGACGGCTTTTTGCCGAAGGCGCTTTCTCGGTTGCCTTTGTGCCCATGTACAGCCGCCAGCTCGCTGGTCCCGACGGCGAGGCCGCAGCGGCACGCTTTGCCGATGATGTGCTGTCGGTGTTCATCTGGGTGCTGCTGGGCTTTACCGGCATCGCGATGCTGGCCATGCCCTGGATCGTGTGGGCGCTGGCCAGCGAATATGCCAAAATCGAAGGCAAGTTAGAGCTTGCCGTCTTCCTCAGCCAAGTCACTTTTCCCTATCTGGCCTTTATCAGCGTCGTCGCAATGCTGTCGGGCTTGCTCAATGCCCGGTCGCGATTCGCGCCGGGGGCCTTTGCACCGGTGCTGTTCAACCTGACACTGATCGGCGGAATTGTGCTGGGATGGTATTTGCGCGGCCCTGGCGGTGACGATCGCATCGTCGCCGAATCCTTAAGCGCTGCCGTGTCTCTGTCGGGCGTCGTCCAGCTCGTGTATTTGTGGTGGGCGGTGCGACGCGCCGGACTGCGGCTGCACATTCGCCGGCCACGCCTGACACCCGAGGTGCGACGGCTGGGCACGCTGATCCTGCCAGCCACCTTCGGTGCCGGCATCTACCAGATCAGCCAGCTGGTCGATACTTTCTTTGCAACCTCGCTGCCGCAAGGCTCGCTCACATTGCTCAAGCTGGCGGACCGGCTGAACCAGATGCCTCTTGGCATTGTTGGTATCGCCCTTGGCACCGCAATCCTGCCCATGCTCGCCCGGCACATCCATGGCGACGATCATAGCGAGGCGCAGCGGCTGCAGGGCAATGCCATGGAAATTGCAACGCTGCTGACATTGCCTGCCGCAGCGGCGCTGGCGATCTGCGCCCCCGCCTTTACCGCTGCTTTCTTCGTAGGCGGCAAATTTACGTCGGCGGACGGCGCGTTGATGGCGCAGATTGTGGTAGCGCTGGTCGCGGGTCTGCCCGCCTATGTTATCGTCAAAGTTTTGAACCCCGGGTTTTTCGCGCGCGAGGATACGCGCACCCCGGTGTGGACCGCGCTGATTTCGCTCATCTTCAATGTGGGGCTCAACCTGTATGTCGTCGAGCGCTTTGGCATCGTCGGTCTGGCGGGCGCGACCGCCGCATCGGCAACACTGAACTGCCTTCTGCTCTATACCGTGCTGCACCGGCGCGGCTGGTACCGCTTTACTGCCAAGCTGGGTGCACGGATTGCCCGGCAACTTTTCGCCGCAGGGGCGATGTCGGCCGTCCTGTGGATATTGATGGCGCCGCTTGCGCCCTATTACACTGGCGGAACCTTTGATCGCATCTGGTCGCTTGCGCTGCTCACGGGCACGGGGATGGCGGTATTCTTTGGCGTAGCCTATGCCATTGGGGCAATCGACAAGGATCTGTTGGCCATGATGCGGCGTCGGCCCAAAGATGCTGCCAGCACAGCACAGGAAATCTGAACCATGCGTGTCGTTTCAGGCATCCAGCCCACAGGCAATCTACATTTGGGCAACTATCTGGGCGCGATCCGTAACTGGGTGCGGATGCAGGACGAATTTGCAGGCGAGACGCTTTATTTCCTAGCCGATCTGCACGCCATTACCGTGCACAATGACCCCGCCGAGCTGACCGCCAATACGCGCGAGATGGCGGCGGCATTGATCGCCTGTGGTATAGACCCCACCCGCGCCATATTGTTCAACCAGGCACGCGTTCCCGCGCATGCCGAGCTGGCCTGGCTGCTGTTTTGCACCGCGCGCATCGGCTGGCTGAACCGCATGACGCAGTTCAAGGAAAAATCGGGCAAAAACCGCGAAGGGGCCAGCGTCGGGCTGTTCAGCTATCCGGTGCTGCAGGCCGCCGATGTGCTGCTGTATCAGGCAAGCCATGTGCCGGTGGGTGAGGACCAGAAGCAGCATCTGGAGCTGGCGCGCGACATTGCGACCAAATTCAACCTCGACACCGGCACCGACACCTTTACCCTGCCCGAGCCGATCATCCCCCCCGCCGCCGCCCGCATCATGAGCCTGCGCGACGGGTCCGCCAAAATGTCGAAATCGGACCCCAGCGATCTGAGCCGAATCAATCTGACCGACGACGCCGACACGGTGATGCAAAAAATCCGCAAGGCCAAGAGCGACGCGGACGCGCTGCCATCCGAGGCCAAAGGGTTGGAAGGGCGGCCCGAAGCCGCCAATCTGGTTGGCATTTTCGCGGCATTGTCCGATGAAAGCGCGGACGCCGTGTGCGCCCGCTTTGCAGGGCAGGGGTTCGGCGCGTTCAAACCCGCGCTGGGCGAGTTGCTGGTCGAGACCCTGCGCCCGATCCGCGACCGATTCGTTGCGCTGAAGGGTGATCATGCCGCGATCGACGCGGCGCTGGTGGGCGGCGCGGCACGGGCCAGCGCGCTGGCCCGCCCGACATTGGACGCCGCCTATGCCGCGCTGGGGCTGTGCCGCTGAGGCACGGAATTCCGGTTCAACTGGAATTCAGCCGCCATGTGCACAATATAAGTCAAATCGCGCCGCAACTTGCGCTCCCGATTCGGAGAATGACCATGGCCGTCCGTCTGTCCCGCCCTCTTGGCATCGCACTTGCCGCAGCCGCGCTGGCGCTGGGCGGCTGTGCTACGCCGGGCTTTCGCGCCGATGTCGCACGCTTTCAGGCGGCGTTGCCCGCGCCTCAGGGCCAGAGCTTCAGCATCGTTGCAGGCGATCCCGCGCTCGCGGGCGGGATTGAGTTTGGCCAATATGCCAGCATTGTCGCGGGCGAGCTGACGCGCCTCGGCTATCGCCCTGCCGCACCTGGCGAGGCGTCCGAGCTGACCGTGTCGATGGCCTATGAAATCGATCAGGGGCGTGAGCGGGTGCGCAGCACGCCGGGCTTCTATGATCCCTGGTACGGCAGCTATTTCGGCTATGGCCGTGGCTATTATCGCCCGGTTATCGTGCGCGGGCGCCACGGGCGCAGCTATGTCTACGGCTGGCACGACCCTTTTCTGTTTGGTGGCTTCGGCGGCTATGACCGCGTCGAAAGTTATACGGTGTATACCACCGGGCTCGACCTCAAGATCGACCGCGCGGCCGACGGCACCCGCCTGTTCGAAGGCCGCGCCGAGGCGCAGTCGCGCGACAATAATCTGACCCAGATTGTTCCCAATCTGGTCGCGGCAATGTTCACCGGCTTTCCCGGCAATTCGGGCGAGAAGGTCCGGATAACGGTGGCACCAAGCGCGCGTTGATTATTGTTCCAGCTGCGCTGGAACGCACCGCACCACGTTTGTGGATCAAATTACGCGTTCAGCGCGCGCCGGATCGCGGCGATATCGGCGTCAATCTCGCTGTCGGTGACCCGCAGGCTTTCGATCACCCGTACCGCATGGATCACCGTCGAATGGTCGCGCCCGCCAAAGCGCCGACCAATTTCAGGGTAGCTGCGCGGCGTCATCTCTTTGGCCAGATACATGGCAATCTGGCGCGGGCGGGCGACGGCGCGCAGGCGGCGTTTTGATACCATGTCCGATTTGTCGAGCTTGAAATGCGCGCACACGCTGCGCTGGATTTCCTCGATGGTAATGCGCGGGCGCGCACTGCGCACCGATTCGGCCAGCCGTTCCTCGGCCATCGGCAGGGTGATCGCGACATTGGTGAGCGAGGCATAGGCCAGCAGCTTGTTGAGCGCGCCTTCGAGCTCGCGGATATTGCGCGTGAAATGGCGCACCAGATAATCGACCACCGCATCGGGGACGTCGACCCCGGGCACCGCCGCCAGTCGCTGGCGCACAATCGCCTCGCGCAGCGTCGCTTCGGGCGCTTCGATATCGGCAACCAAGCCCCCGCCCAGCCGCGACAACAGCCGCGCCTCCACCCCGTCGAGCATCGCGGGCGGCCGGTCGGCGGTGACCACCAGCCGCTTGCCCGAAGTGAGCAAGTCGTCAAAAGTGTGGAGCAATTCTTCCTGCGTTGATCCCTTGCCGATGACGAACTGCAAATCGTCGATCAGCAACAGGTCGGCCGCGCGGAGCCGCGCCTTAAACTCCATCATGTCGCCGCCGCGCATCGCGGCGACAAATTCGCGCATGAATTTTTCCGCCGACATCAGAATGATAGTCGCGTGCGGACGCACAGCGGCAAACGCTTGGCCAATGGCATGCAACAGATGCGTTTTGCCCTGTCCGGTCCCCGAATGGAGATAGAGCGGATTAAACAGCGGCGTTTCTTCGGCGGCCATGCGCCGTGCGGCGTTGGCGGCAAGGACATTGCTGCGCGCAATTACAAAGCGGTCAAAGCACAGCCGCGCGTCGAACTGGGCAATATGCTCGCTCGGCAATGGCACTGGCGGGTCAAAACGCACTGCGGGCAGCGCGGCAAGTGGGGGCGCGCCCGCCGGGCGCCCCGCGCGCACGACGATGCTACGCACCGTGGGAAGTATCTGGCGCCAGGCCAGCAGCAGCCGATCGGCAAATCGTTCGGCTACCCAATTGGCTGCAAAACTGGTCGGAGCTGATAAAGTTACGACGCCGCTGACCGGGCAATAATCAACGAATGCCACTGGCTTCAGCCAATGGTCAAAGGTGCGCACACCCAAATCGCGGCGCAGCCCCTCGGCGACTTGGAGCCAGAGCGACCCAATATCCTGAGCGCTGTCCGCTCGTGCCAATGTACCCCCGCCTTTTGCCACGTCCGCTTCGTCTTTCCCTTGCGTTCGCGCACATCCGGCGCGCCTTTTCATGCCCCTCAACCCTACCGCCCGTCCCGTCTGCTGGTCATCACCCTGCCCTTGTCGTGGGCAACAAACACCCAGCCGGCAGAACCGAGGTCTGCCGATTTGAAGAGCACCCTGTCGTGACGACCGCGACGCGGATTCGCGTGCGACACCTTTGTCTAGGCTGGGCAAGGCGAGTCGTTCAAGGGCAACAAATGTAAAAAATCCGAAATAAATAACTTGACTCGGACAAGTGCTTGGAAAAGCGGTTTCACTTCAAATTTATGAATTAAATCATATAGTTCGCTGTCAATTCGGCATTGCTTGCCCGCGAATCGGCGGGAATCCTTGATTGCGTATTGATGACGGCTTGATGACTTTTTGCCGCGTAATTTTGTGACACGAAAAAGCCCGCCGGTTCGGTTGAACCAGCGGGCCTTTGTGTTCCGAAAACGGTCAGTATAATCAGCCGAGCGCGGCGATCGCCTTCGTCAGCCTGGCATATTTGCGCGAGGCCGTGTTCTTGTGCACGACGCCCTTGGCAACGCCGCGCGCCAGTTCGGGCTGCGCGACCTTCAGCGCTTCGGTGGCTGCGGCCTTGTCGCCAGCGACCAGCGCGTTCTCGACCTTCTTAACCAGCGTGCGGATGCGCGAAACGCGGTTCTTGTTGACGGCGGTGCGCGCGGTGTTGCGGCGGATGCGCTTTTTTGCCTGCGGCGTATTGGCCATTGTCTTCCTCGAAATTCAAGTAGTTGGGGGCAGAGGGCATAGCTCGCCCGCCTGTCGAAGGAGCGCCCTTAGGCGGGTCCAACAGATTCGTCAACCGCTCAGCGTTGGCATTTCGCGCAGAAAAAGGTCGATCGCCCGCCTTGGACGGTCCGCACGACCATGCCGCCGCGCCCGCACGGGCACACCTCGCCCTCGCGCCCATAGACGCGCCAGTCATTGGCGAAATAGCCCAGCGCCCCATCGGGATGGAGAAAATCGCGCAAGGACGAGCCACCCGCCGCAATCGCCGCGGTCAGTACATCGCGAATCGCCTCGACGAGCGCGGCCAGCTTGGCGCGGCTGAGCGAGCCCGCCGCGCGCGTCGGTGCAATGCCGGTCAGATTCAGCGCCTCGCACACATAGATATTCCCCAGACCCGCGATGATGCGCTGGTCGAGCAATGCCAGCTTGATGGCGGTGGCCTTGCCCGCCAGCGCCTTTGCCAGATAAGCGGCCGACAGCGCGTCGGTCAGCGGTTCCGGTCCCAGCGCGCGGAAGGGCGCAAACGCGGTTTCGGCATCGCCCGCGACCAGATCGACCGAGCCGAAACGGCGCGGATCGTGCAAATACAGCCGCCGCCCGCCGCCGGTTTCAAGCAGCAAATGGTCGTGCTTTTCAGGCTCTGCCCCATCGGTGCGCCAGCGCCCCGACATGCCGAGGTGAAAGATCATCGCATCGTCGCGGTCGGTGTGGATCAGGCCATATTTGGCGCGCCGCGATAGCTGCGTCACGGTGGCGCCGGTCAGCCGCTGGACCAGATCAACCGGGAACGGACGGCGCAAGTCGGCGCGAAAGGTTGCCACGCGTGTCAGCCGCTGACCCGTCAGCAACGGAGCAAGCCCGCGCACGGTGGTTTCGACTTCGGGCAGTTCGGGCATGGTGCGCGGGCGCTATACGCCATTTGCGAAGGCCGCAACCCTTGGCTAAGGGCGTTGTCCAAGCGCGGCTATTCCGCCGCCACAGGGCCGCACCCATGCCTTCTCCCGAAACGGTCAGCTTCGGCTACACCGATGTCACCCCGGCCGAAAAGACGACCCGCGTCGGCGCGGTTTTTTCCAGTGTCGCGCGCAATTATGACCGGATGAACGATGCCATGTCGGCGGGGCTGCACCGCCGCTGGAAGGATCGCTTTGTACGCCGGGTCAAACCGCGCGCCGGCGAGCAGATTTTGGACATGGCCGGCGGCACGGGCGACATTGCCTTTCGCATGGAGCCATCGGGGGCCAGCATCACGGTCGCCGATATCAATCCCGACATGCTGGGCGTCGGCATGGAACGCGCGGCGCAGCGCGGCATCAACAGCCTCGTGTGGAGCGAACAGAATGCCGAAACGCTGTCCTTCCCCGACCGCTTTTTCGACGCCTACACCATCGCTTTCGGCATCCGCAATGTGACGCACATTGACCGCGCGCTGGCCGAAGCGCACCGCGTGCTGAAATATGGCGGGCGCTTCTTTTGCCTTGAGTTTTCGACCAACGAATGGCCGGGTTTTGCGCAAGTCTATGACGCCTACTCGCATCGCGTCGTCCCCAAACTGGGCGAGATGATCGCGGGCGACGCCGACAGCTATCGCTATCTGATCGAGTCGATCCGCCGTTTTCCGCCCATGCCCGAATTTGCCGCAATGATTCGCCGTGCGGGCTTTGCGCAGGTCAAGGTTGAACCGATCATGGGCGGGCTGGTAGCGATCCACAGCGGGTGGAAGGTGTGACGCAACCCGCGACGCATATTTTCCGCCTGCTGAAGTGGGGCCGCATCCTTGCGCGCCACGGGGCGCTGCGCGGCATCGAAGCATCGCCCACGACGCCTCCGGGCGTCAAGCGGCTGTGCCGCATTGCGCGCTTCGGCGCCCGCCAGCCGCGCGTGCCCGATTATGCCGCCGCGTTTCAGGCCATCGGTCCGGCAGCGGTCAAGCTGGGACAAACGCTGGCGACGCGCCCCGATCTGGTTGGCGAAGAAGCCGCACGCAATTTGCTGACGTTGCAGGACGCGCTCGCGCCGTTGCCCTTTGCCGCGATCCGCGCCGAGCTGGAACTTGCGCTGCCCGGCCCGGTCGACAGCCTGTTCCAGAGCATTGACCCCGTGCCCGTCGGCTCGGCCAGTATTGCGCAGGTACACAAGGGCGTCACCAGCGACGGGCGCACCGTCGCCATCAAGGTGCGCCGGCCCGGCATCGACAAGCAATTTGCGCGCGACATCGACACCTATGAATGGGCGGCTGCGCATTTGGAGGCGCTGGGCGGCGAGGCGAGCCGCCTGCGACCGCGATTGGTCATCGCCAATTTCAAGCGCTGGACAATGCGCGAACTTGATTTCCGGCGCGAGGCGGCATCGGCCAGCGAACTCGCCGAGGCGATGGCGAGCGACGCCCATTATCACGTCCCAGCGATCGACTGGGACCGCACCTCGGGCCGCGTGCTAACCTTGGAGTGGCTCGACGGCATCAAAATTTCGGAGCGCGACAAGCTGGTCGCCGCCGGGCACGACCTGCCTGCCATGGCCGCGAATCTGGTCAAGAGCTTCCTGCGCCAGGCAATTGCCGAGGGCTTTTTCCACGCCGACATGCACCAGGGCAATTTGTTCGTGCTGGCCGACGGGCGTGTCGCGGTGGTCGATTTCGGCATCATGGGGCGGATCAACCGCAAGGCGCGCTTTTGGCTCGCCGAGATTCTCTATGGCCTCACCACGGGCAACTATAAACGCGTCGCCGAAATTCATTTCGAGGCGCAATATGTGCCTGCGCACCACAATGTCGAGGAATTCGCGACAGCCCTGCGCGCCGTGGGTGAGCCGATGCGCGGCAAGCCGGTGAGCGAGCTGTCGGTCGGCCAGATGCTCGACGGCCTGTTCGCCATCACCCGTGATTTCGACATGCAGACGCAGCCGCACTTGCTGCTGCTCCAGAAAACGATGGTGATGGTCGAAGGCGTCGCGACGGCGCTGCACCCCGGCATCAACATGTGGGACACATCGGGGCCCTATGTGAAGGAATGGATCCGCGACGAACTCGGTCCCGAAGCCGCGCTTGCCGATGGCCTGCGCGAGCAGGTGAACACCCTGGCACTCATTCCCGACATCATCCGCCGCCTCGACGAACAACTCCCGCGCAAGGGCGGCGCCCCGCCAGCACCACCGCTGCCCAATGTGCCGCTGATGTGGGAGCGCAAGGGCAGCGGCTGGTGGCGTTATGCACTGAGCGCGGGCGCGGGGGCGGTGGTTGCAGTAGCGGCGATTATGGCACTCGATTGACTTGCCGGGTCAATGCGCATAATTTCTGCGCATTGGAGTCACGCATGAGCCGCCCTGTCAAAATTGACTCGCCCAAACGCGCGACCAATGTCTCGCTCGCGGTGGACCTAGTGGAGGACGCCAAGCGGTTTGGCATCAATGTCAGCCAGGCCTGTCAGCGGGGTCTTGCGGCCGAAGTGAAAGCGGCGCGCGAAGCGGCATGGAAAGAGGAGAATCGCGCGGCGATTGAATCGTACAACCAATATGTGCGCGAACACGGCCTGCCGCTGGCCCGTTACCGGAACGGCCTTTGGCGCAGCTAGACGTCTATCGCACTCAGGCGGGCGAGCATTTGGTCGATGTGCAGTCGGAGTTGCTCGATCATTTTGACACGCGCCTCGTTTTACCATTGCTGGACCCGGCGCAGGCACCGCAAGCCATCGCCCGGTTGAACCCGGCCTTCTCAATCAATGGGCAGGATCTGGTGCTTTATCCGCAATTCGCGCTTGCGGTCCCGGTGGCGGAATTAACGCATCGCGTGACATCGCTCGCCGAACATCACTTCGCTATCATCGGGGCGATCGACATGCTCTTGAGCGGATATTGATATGCCTGCGCCCAGCATCCTTCTGATCATCGGCGGCGGTATCGCGGCCTATAAGAGCATCGAACTGGTCCGCCTGCTCAAGAAGGCGGGGATAGAGGTGCGCTGCGTCCTCACGCGCGGGGGCGAGCAGTTTGTGACGCCGCTGACGCTGGCGGCGCTATCCGAAAATCCTGTCCACACCAATATCTTCGATCTGAAGGACGAGGTTGAGATGGGGCATATCCAGTTGTCGCGTCAGGCCGAACTGGTTGTCGTCTGCCCCGCCACCGCTGACCTGCTTGCCAAAATGGCAGCGGGGATTGCCGACGATCTCGCCACCACCTTGCTGCTCGCCACCGACAAGCGCGTGCTGGCGGTGCCCGCAATGAATGTGCGCATGTGGCTCCACCCCGCCACCCGGCGCAATGTCGCCACACTGCGCAGCGACGGGGTGACGGTGATGGAGCCTGACGAGGGCGAAATGGCGTGCGGCGAATATGGGCCGGGCCGGTTGCCGGAACCGGAGGCGGTGGCGCGGGTGATTGGCGAGCTGCTTAAAAAGCCCCTCCCGCTTGCGGGAGGGGTTGGGGTGGGCCTGTCCACAATCGCTGGCCCACCCCCGACCCCTCCCGCAAGCGGGAGGGGAGATTTGTCAGCTCAACCCGACTTCGCCCCCACCAACCACCGCCCGCTGCACGGCCAGCGCATCCTGATCACCGCAGGCCCCACGCACGAGGCCATCGACCCGGTGCGCTACATCGCCAACCGGTCGAGCGGGAAACAGGGCTTTGCCATCGCGGCCGCCGCCGCGCAGGCCGGAGCCGATGTCACGCTCATCGCGGGACCGGTCAATCTGCCCACCCCAGTGGGCGTTATCCGCCACGATGTGGAAAGCGCGCGCGAGATGGCGGCGGCGGTCGAGGCCGCGCTCCCTGCTGACGCGGCGATTATGGTCGCAGCGGTGGCCGACTGGCGCGCAGCGGACGCGTCAGCAACCAAGATAAAAAAAGACGGGTCCGGCGCGGTGCCGCCGCTCCATCTCACTGAAAATCCCGATATTCTGGCAACTCTGGGCAAACATGCGCAGCGCCCACGCCTCCTGATCGGCTTTGCCGCCGAGACGAATGATGTGCTTGTCCATTCCCAAGCCAAGCTCGCCAAAAAGGGATGCGACTGGATCGTCGCCAATGACGTTACGGCCGACGCGATGGGCGGAGAGGTTAATAGGGTGCATATTGTCAGCGCCGCCGGCGTTGACAGTTGGCAGCGCATGGCCAAGGACAAGGTTGCTGCCAAGCTGATTGAAAGGATCGCCGATGTCCTTGCCCCCGACACCCCCAACTCCCCAACCAATTGAAATTGCAATCCAGCGGCTGCCCAACGGTGGCGGCCTGCCCCTGCCCGCCTATGCCAGCGCGGGCGCAGCGGGCATGGATGTGGTCGCAGCCGAAACGCTGACCCTGCGTCCCGGCACGCGCCATGCGGTCGCCACTGGCTTTGCTATGGCGATCCCGCCAGGATTTGAGGTGCAGGTGCGCCCGCGGTCGGGCCTTGCGCTCAATCATGGCATCACCTGCCTCAATAGCCCAGGCACCATCGACAGCGATTATCGCGGCGAAGTGAAAGTCATCCTCGCCAATATGGGTAGCGACAATTTCGACATCAAACGCGGCGACCGCATCGCCCAACTGGTGCCCGCGCCGGTGCAGCGTGCCCTTTTTGCCGAGGTGGCAGAGTTGCCACAAACCGATCGCGGTTCGGGCGGTTTCGGATCAACAGGCACCGACAGCGATGCCGATGACGATGCCGATCCCAAGGGCGTTGGCTCGCTGACTGGCATGAAGATGCGCCGCCCCGGCGAGTGACCTTGCTGAGCGACGCTGAACTCGACCGATATGCGCGGCATATCGTGCTGCCGCAAATCGGCGGTTCGGGACAGGCGCGGCTGAAGGCGGCGCATGTCGCAGTCATTGGTGCGGGCGGAATCGGCTGTCCGGTCATCCAATATCTGGCGGCGGCGGGGGTAGGCGCGCTGACCATCATCGACGACGATAGGGTCGAATTGTCGAACCTACAGCGCCAGATTTTGTTCGCCGACGCCGACATTGGCGTACCCAAGGCCGAAGCCGCAGCCAAAGTGGCCCAGCGCATCAACCCGCATGGCCGATATCATGCACGCACCCAGCGTATCGATGCAAGCAATGCCGCAGCATTGCTGGCGCAGACCACACTGGTCCTCGACGGCTGCGACAATTTCGCGACGCGGCTGGCGGTGAACGCGGCGTGCATCGCCGCGCGCATCCCGCTGCTCAGCGCCGCCATCGGTGCGTTCGATGCACAGGTCGCGCTCTTCGAAGGGTGGGGGTCCGACCAACCCTGCTATGCCTGCCTCGTCGGTAACGACCCCGCGCGCGACGGCGTCAATTGCGCCGAAGCGGGCGTGCTTGGGGCGCTCGCGGGGTTTGCCGGCACGCTGGCCGCAGTGGAAGCGGTCCGCATGATCGCGGGATTCGGTGCGCCGTTAACCGGAAAGCTAGTCCTCAGCGATATGCTCGAGCGGCGCTGGCGCGAAGTGCGCATCGCCAAAGACCCGGAGTGCCCCGCATGTCGCCAGTGAGGATCATCGTCGCCGCACTGGACAGCGCACGCATCTATGCCGCGCTAGAGGCGGCGATGGCCTGGTCCGCGCTGGGACGCGAAGTTGAAATTTTCTTTCAGGGTGAGGCGGTCGCGGGCTTGCGCCGCCCAGTTATCCACCCCGCCGACCATGCGCGGCAGGCAGCGGGCCAGCCCGATCTGGCAACACTGCTTGGCGAAGTGCGCGCGGCCGGCGTGCCTATATTCGTATGCCAGTCGGGGCTTGCGCTGGCCGGGGTAACGATGGAGGCGCTGGCGGTTGACGCCCGCGCAACCGGGCTGGTCGGCTATCTGGCGGCGGTGCCCGCGAATGCGCTGGTGGTTAGTTACTAAGCCGCGTCACCCGTTTTTGCACGCCGTCATCGCCTCAGGCTCGGGTCGCTTGGGTTGGCGGGCAAAACGGGCAAAATAGGCGCCCACATCCTTTTTCTCGCTGAAGGCCACCAGCCGGTAACCGACCGCCTCATATTCGCACACCAGCAGGCGGAATGGCGTACCATGCTGATCGGTTGGGCGGTCGCTGTCGACCACAATCACTTCGCCACCGTCGCGCAGCGCAGGCCATAACCGCCACA
The DNA here is from genome assembly GCA_964401155.1 of uncultured Sphingopyxis sp. GTDB lineage: Bacteria > Pseudomonadota > Alphaproteobacteria > Sphingomonadales > Sphingomonadaceae > Sphingopyxis. The sequence goes on along the minus strand of CAYNXF010000005.1, from coordinate 16,940 downwards.
GAAAGGCATAAGGTTCGCCAATTTCGTGGTACATGTGAACCAGAAACACCCGGTCAAAGCTGTTCGGTGGCAGGCGCGGATCATCCACCCCACCCAGCTTCAGCGACACATTGTCCAACCGCTCGCGTGCCACGCGGTCAGCCAGTCTCTCGATCACCTTGGGCTGGATATCCTGCGCCAGCACCCGCCCACGTTCGCCCACGCGCTGCGCCAGCCGCACGGTGTAATACCCATCGCCCGCGCCGATATCGGCCACTGTCATGCCCGGCGCGACAGCGGCAGCGTCCATAATCTGCTCGGCCTCGCGTACCCGGTCGCGCGCTTCCTCGGTCGACCATTTGGTCGATACGGTCGGCGCGACGGGGCGATCGGCAGGCGGGAATTGCCGCGCCGTATCGACCCGCTCGTCGCCGCCCAACAGCGGGCCTTCGCATGCCGCAAGCAACAACGGCAAAAGCAAAGCGGCGGCGCGGCGCATTAGTCGATATCCTCCACCACCACCTTTTCGCCCGTCACCTTCTGCGACAGCGCGGCGGCCATGAACGGGTCGAGCGCGCCGTCGAGCACATCGCCCGGCGCAGTCGAAGTCACCCCCGTGCGCAAATCCTTCACCAGCTGATAGGGCTGGAGCACATAGGAGCGGATCTGGTGGCCCCAGCCAATCTCGGTTTTGGCCTGATATTCGCCCGACGCCTCAGCCTCGCGCTTTTGCAGTTCGGCCTCGTACATGCGCGCTTTCAGCATCCCCATCGCGGTAGCGCGGTTCTTGTGCTGCGAGCGGTCATTCTGGCTTGCGACGACAATGCCGGTCGGGATGTGGGTGATGCGCACCGCGCTGTCGGTGGTATTGACATGCTGGCCGCCTGCGCCCGACGCGCGATAGGTATCGATCTTGAGGTCGCCTTCGTTGATCTCAATCTCGATATTGTCGTCGATCACCGGATAGACCCAAACGCTCGAGAAACTGGTGTGCCGCCGCGCCGATGAATCATAGGGCGAGATGCGCACCAGCCGGTGTACGCCGCTTTCGGTCTTGGCATAGCCATAGGCGTTTTCGCCTTTGCACAGCAAAGTCGCCGATTTGATCCCCGCCTGGTCGCCGCCCTGATATTCGACCATTTCGACCTTCATGCGGCGCTTTTCGGCCCAACGCTGGTACATGCGCAGCAGCATTTCGGCCCAGTCCTGGCTTTCGGTACCGCCGGCCCCGGCGTGGATTTCGATATAGCAATCATTGCCATCGGCCTCGCCCGCCAGCAGCGCCTTGATCTTGTCTTCATCTGCGCGCTCGGCCAGCGCCGCCAGCCCGGCGACGGCCTCATCGACCATCGCCTCGTCACCCTCCATTTCGGCAAGTTCGATCAGCTCGGCGGTGTCCGCCATCTCCTGTTCGATGGCGCGCACCGCGCCCACGGCCTCGTCCAGCCGCCGCCGCTCGCGCATCACCTCCTGCGCCGCCTTGGGGTCGTTCCAAAGCAAAGGGTCCTCCACGCGGTTGTTCAGCTCGTCGAGCCGCCGCAGCGCGCGCTCCCAGTCCAGGAAACGGCGCACCAGCGCCATCGCAGCCTTGATACGGTCAATATGATCCTGCGCTTCAGCGCGCATGTGGTTTGCTCCAAAAGATGATTGCCACCGCCCTTAGTGGGATAGCGGGGTTAGGGGAAGTGGGGGCGCGAAGGGATCAGGTTTGCTAGCCAGTCACACGTAATGGCTAGACAAGTTGCTCACGCAACGCTATCCCGCGACTCATGAATCGTCCCGCCACTCAGCTCAATGTCCGATCGCGCTACGCCCGTGAACGCGCCGCCATGTTGGCGCGGACCACGGGCATGACCACGACGCAAATCGTTGAAGAAGCGCTGCGGGCCTACACGCCGCCGGTTGCGACGCCACCCGGCAAGCTCGTGCGGCGCGGCGTGCTGCTGGTGCGGCCCGGTGGCAGCAAGGTGACGCTGGATGCCGCCAATGCCGCGCTGGATGCCTCGCGCGACGATCGCTGAGCGGTGCCGGGCCAGCTGATTCTGATCGACACCAATGTCATCGTCGCGGCCGTGGCCGAGGCACACGAACATCATCCGCCATCGCTGGCGCTGTTTGCCGCCGACCCGTCGCTCCAGCTGGCTGTCGCCGCGCATTGCTATGCCGAGGCCTACACCACTCTCACCCGCCGCGGCGACCATGCCCCGTTCCGCTGGCCGCCCGGAGAAGCATGGGCCGCACTGGAAAGCGTCGCCGCAGTGACACGGTTGGTGGGGCTGACCCCGGCGCAGAGCTTCGACGCCGTGCGCGACTTTGCGGCGGCGGGCAACATTGGTGCGCGCATCTACGATCACTTGATCGCCCGCGCTGCGCGGGCGGCTGGCGCGGGCGTGTTGGTGACTTGGAATGTTGGCCATTTCCGGGGTTTGCTCGATGGTGTCGATATTCTCACGCCAGCGGAAATGATTGCGCATTAACCGATAGCGCACCCGCTTGGCTGACGGCGGTGTCTGGCCGCGCTTCTGCATTGATTTCACGCGAAGGGCGCGAAGGAGCAAAGGGGCGCGAAGATATTTATGCGGCAGAGCCGCTTTCGGCTTGAATGCGGCGCCATCAGCCACATCCAAGGAGCAAACCGGCCTATCGACTTATCCGCTTCGCGAACCTTCGCCCCTTCGCGCTCTTCGCGTGAAATCTTGAAACTGTCGCGGGATTGAAAACTTTGTGGTTGGAAGACCTTCTCCTAAATCTCCCAGTGGGCCTCAGGGCTAGTTACTACTAGATTTCGCGTAAAGGGTTCGAACGAACTTGATCTGATCAATATCGCAAATGCCCACCGTAACTTGTCCAGCAATGCCGCCATACTCACAAATTATTCGGCCATCCTGCGAGTAAAGTACATGTTCATTGCCAACGTCGTCTCCGCGATTTGATGGCATAACAAGATAAACGCGGCGTCCTTGATAAGTATTTTCTTCAATCAGCCGCGCCTGCTTTGTGGCAATTAAATCGGCAACCCAATCTGGTAGCGTCGCACTGGCGTCCTGTTCTGCCGGTGGTTGACAGGCAGTGGCAGCCATTATCAAGCAAATGGCTGTGCATCGAAGCAGCCTTGAGAGATTTTCGGAAACGCGCACAGCCTCCCCCCACCCCTCAAATAATCCCGCCGCGATCCTCCAGGAAATCCTGATCGCTCCGCCCCTTAGGCGCGGCCTTTTGCGCCGGCCCCGTTTGCCGCACCGGCCCGCGCCGTTCCACTTCGTCCTGCCTTATCGTCCGGCGCGGTTCGCTCTCGGGCTTGAACGCTTCCCAGATGATCGCCGCCTTGGGGTCGTCAGTCGGCCAGCCGCCATAGATGCGTTTGCCGCTGCGCCGGTCGATGCGCACCATACGCACGCCTTTGGGCGCGACGAACGGCACCGGTTGGCGCTCGGCGAGCGCCAAGGTCGCGAATTGCTTGAAAATCGGCGCGGCTAGACTGCCGCCCTGCGCATAGCCGCCCATGTCGCGCGGCGTGTCAAACCCGATGTAGACGCCAGCCACAATGTCGGGCGTTCCACCGACGAACCATACATCCTTCGGCCCGTTGGTGGTGCCGGTTTTGCCAAACAAGGGCAGGCCCAGATCGCGCAAAGTCACCGCCGTGCCGCGCTGGACGACGCCCTCCAATATATGCACCATCTGATAGGCGGTGATCGGGTCCATCAGCTGTTTGCCGGTTACCGCAAAGCGCGGCATCGGTTTGCCGTCCCAATCCTTCATGTTGCAACCGGCGCAGGGCTTCCACTTCTCGGGATAAATCACCCGCCCACGCCGGTCCTGCACATAATCGATCAGCTTGGGGCGCAGCTCGCGGCCGTGATTGGCCAGCATTGCATAGGCATTGGTCAGCTTCATCACCGTCGTCGACCCCGCGCCGAGCGCAGTCGAGAGATAGGGTTCGTGCTTGCCGATCCCCATTTTCTCGATGGTTTCGACGATCGGCTCCATCCCGATGGTGCTGGCGGTCTTGACCGTCATCAGGTTGCGAGACTGCTCCAGGCCCCAGCGCATCGTCTGTTCGCCTGCGCCGCGCGCACCGCCAAAGTTGCGGAAGCATTTGTTGCCGAAGCGCGCGCCCTGATAGACACAAAACGGGCCGTCAACGATCAGCGAGGCGGGCGTCATACCGTTATCGAGCGCGGCGGCATAGACAAACGGCTTGATCGTCGACCCCGGCTGACGCTCGGCTTGCGTGGCGCGGTTAAATGGTGACAGATTGACGTCGAACCCGCCCTGCATTGCATGGACGCGGCCATTATGGGTGTTCTGCACCACCATCCCGCCCGACACTTCGGGGATGTTGCGCAATGCATAAACATCACGCCCCTGCGGCTTGACCGCGATCAGCTGGCCGGGGCGCAGCGCGTTGAACGCTGCGGTACCGGCACGGCGATAGGGCATGCCGGCCATGCTGGCGGGCAAGGTCCCGGTATCGCCATTGGCAAAGCCGATGCGTGCCGTACTGCCACTTTTCGACAGGACGGCGGCGATGCGCCAATCCTCATAATTGATGCTGACGAAGCTCGACGCCAGACGGCTCTGCCACTGGTCATCGGCTTCAATCGTCGCAATCGGCCCCGACCAGCCCTTGCCCGCGTCATAGCGTTGCAAGCCGCTGCGCAGCGCACGCGTGGTCGCCACCTGCATGTCGTGGTCATAGGCGCTACGTACCCACAGCCCGCCGTCATAGACGCTGTTCTTGCTGCCCTTTTCGGCATCCTCACCGAATTTCTCGATCAGGTCACGGCGCACCTGTTCCATATAATAGCCGCCAACCTGACGGAATGGGCTGCCCTGCTGTGCCACCACGCCCAGCGGCTGCGCGGCGGCGGCCTGCCGCTCCGCGGCGGTGATCCAGCCATTGGCCAGCATCTGCCCCAGCACATAATCGCGCCGTTCCAGCGCGCGCGCAGCAAATTTTGAGCGGCCCAGCGTTTCAGGCGCCTTGGGCAGGATCGACAGAAAGGCCATCTCATGCAGCGCCAGATCGCCAACGTCCTTGTCAAAATAGGCGCGCGCTGCCGCCTGCACGCCGAAGCTGCGCCGGCCCAGCGGGATTTCGTTCAGGTACAGCTCGAGAATCTGTTCCTTGGTCAGCGCGTCTTCCATGCGGAAGGCGACAATCGCTTCACGCAGCTTGCGCGTGTAGGTTACCTCGTTCGACAACAGCAGATTCTTGGCGACCTGCTGGGTGATCGTTGATGTGCCGCGCGGCGTTTCCCCGCTGGTCAGCCCATCCCAAGCGGCGCGCACGAGGCCGGGATAATCGAGCCCGCCATGCTCGAAAAATGTCTTGTCTTCGGCCGCCAGAAAGGCGCGGACCAACATTTGCGGATATTCGTTATAGGCCAGCTGCACCCGTCGCTCGCGCGCATAGCTGTGCACCGGCATGCCGTTCGCATCGCGCACGATGGTGGGCAGCGGCGGTTCATAGTCGCGCAGCTGGTCAACCGATGGCAGGTCGCGCGCAAACAATATCCAGATCAGCGACCACAGCAGGACCAGCCCGCCCAACGCATAGATGGGCCAGCGGAACCAGCGATGTACCCACTTGTCCCGCGCCCATTGCCATACCGCGCCCGAATCACGACGCAGGCGCATACGGAAATTGCTGGGGGCTTCGGCGACCATTGCCCAGTGCCTCTACCGTTTCAGAATCGTGGAGGAAAGCAAAATGGCCCTTGACCTCCGACCCTGCTCAACGCGCCGCCGCCAGCCGCGCGAAATGCGCCTGCACCGCCGCGCGTACGCCCCGAGCCAGCGCGCGCTGCCCGCTGGTGGACGCCAGGAATTCGGCATCTTCGCGATTGGAAATAAAGCCGGTTTCGAACAGGACAGACGGCGTATCCGGCGATTTTAGCACCACAAAGGCGGCAAACCGCCGCGCCGTAGTGCGAAAGGTGACAGCGGGGGAAGTTTCGCGCTGCAAAAGCCGAGCAAAATCCACCGACAATTGCATTGTTTCGCGCTGGCTAAGGTCAATCAGGATCGACGACACGGCGTTGCTTTGCTGGCTAAGGTCAACGCCCCCAATAACATTGGCGCGGTTTTCGCGCATCGCCAGCCGCGCTGCCTCGCGGTCCGACGCAGTTTCAGACAGCGTATAGATAGAGGCGCCGCGCGCGTCGGGTGTCGCGGCGGCATCAGCGTGGAGCGAGATAAACAGATCGGCTTTCAACCGCCGGGCGACGCCATAGCGCTCTTCAAGGATCAGGAAACGGTCGTCGCTGCGCGTCAACGCGACGCGGATTCGCCCCGTCGCCAGCAATTCGGTGCGCAGCGCTCGGGCCAGCGCCAGCGTCACATCCTTCTCGCGCGCGCCGTTATGCGGGCTGATCGCGCCGGGATCGTGCCCGCCATGCCCGGCATCAATCACCACCAGCGGCAAATTGGCATCGTTCGGTCCGGCAATCTTCGGCAGCTCGGTCGGCGGGCGCGGTCGGCCGATGGGCATGGTCACGCTATAGCGCGCGCCGGGCCGCTTGGCTGCGTGAAAGCGGTGCTCTGGCACGCCGCCGGGCGCCAGAAAAGTGAGGATCAGGCCAGTCAGCAATGCCATGCAGCCACTATGCCATCGCTGGGCGCGCCTGAACAGATGCCCGAACCGACTGACCTCACCGGTTGTTTTTGTTGCCGCCCGTCTGCAGCGCTGCTAGCACCCCCGGTCATGCCGGTTGCACGCCTTGCGCACCGGCGATCCATGGGATGGTGCGGGGGCGGTATGGTCTGCCTCTAATCGCCATCCTCCGTCAGGTTGATGCCACATGCGGCTTGTCACGCCCTCCACCCTTTGCCCGAATGGCGCTTTGCTGCGCTTGTTCGCATCGGGTTCGGACCGCGTGCGCGCCCGGACGAACAGCTCGCTTGCGAGCGGCCGGGAGCAGCCCGATTGCGGCAATAACACATTATCATTCAATCTATTAGGGGCGACGCGCGGCTATGTTTGCGCGCGCCGGAGTTATACCAATGACCACGCGCATGTTGATCGATGCGCGGCACCGCGAGGAAACCCGCGTTGCCGTGACCAAGGGAAACCGCATCGAGGAATTTGATTTCGAATCTGCCGAGCACAAACAGCTCAAGGGGAATATCTACCTCGCCAAAGTCACCCGCGTCGAACCGTCGCTACAAGCGGCGTTCGTTGAATATGGCGGGAATCGCCACGGATTCCTGGCCTTCAGCGAAATCCACCCCGATTATTACCAGATTCCCAAAGAAGACCGCGCCGCGCTGCTGCGCGAAGAGGCCGAACATGCTGCCGAAGCCGCGATGCGCGCCGAGGATGATCTCGACGCGCTGGAAGGCGAAGTCGAGGACATGGCTGCCGATGGCGACAATGAGCGCCGCGACGTCCATGACGAGGACGGCTTTGACGACCACGGAGACGAAGCGGCTGACTTTGCCGATGACGCGGCCGTCGACAGCGGCGAGGACGACGACGGCGAAAATGAAGGATCCGAAGCCCGCGAAGAACAGCGCGGCCCGCGCCGCGATGGTCGCCGCGGCAAGGGTCGCGGACGCGGCAACCGCCGTGACGACGAGCGCGACACCAGCAAAATGTCGCTGCGCCGCAAATATAAAATCCAGGACGTCATCCGCCGCCGCCAGGTGATGCTGGTACAGGTCGTCAAGGAAGAGCGTGGCAGCAAGGGCGCGGCGCTGACCACCTATCTCAGTCTCGCTGGCCGCTATTGCGTGCTCATGCCCAACACAATGCACGGCGGCGGCATCAGCCGCAAAATCTCGAACGGCGCCGATCGCCGCAAGCTGAAAGCAATGATCGACGAGCTCGACCTGCCGCCGACGATGGGCTGCATTGTCCGCACCGCTGGGATGAGCCGCACCAAGGTCGAGATTAAGCGCGACTTTGATTACCTCGCCCGCCTGTGGGACGAGATCCGCGACAAGACGCTGCAAAGTGCCGCGCCCGCGCTCATCCATTCGGATAGCGACCTCATCAAGCGCGCGATCCGCGACATTTATCACCGCGATATCGAAGAGGTGCTGGTCGAAGGCGAAGAAGGCTTCCGCGCGGCCAAGGAATTCATGAAGCTGTTGATGCCGAGCCATGCGCGCAAGGTGAAGCAATATGCTGACCCGGTGTCGCTGTATCAGCGCTACGGCGTCGAGGATCAGCTGGCGGGGATGTACAACCCCGTCGTCCAGCTGAAATCGGGTGGCTACCTTGTCATCAATCCGACCGAGGCGCTGGTGTCGATCGACATCAACTCGGGCCGCTCAACGCGTGAGCACAATATCGAGCAAACCGCGCTCAATACCAATTTGGAAGCCGCGAACGAGATTGCGCGCCAGCTGCGCCTACGCGACATGGCAGGTCTGGTCGTGATCGATTTCATCGACATGGATCACAGCAGCAATATCCGCAAGGTCGAGCGCGCAATGAAGGAAGCGCTGAAAAACGATCGCGCACGCATCCAGATCGGCCGCATTTCGGGCTTTGGCCTGATGGAAATGAGCCGCCAGCGGCTGCGCACCGGGGTGCTCGAGGCATCGACCCGGCCCTGCCCCCACTGCGACGGCACCGGCCTCGTCCGCACCGCATCATCGGCGGGCCTTGGCGCGCTGCGCATGATCGAAGAAGAGGCCGCGCGCGGCAAGGGCAGTCGTATCACGCTGCGGGCTAGCCAGGAGGCGACCTTCTATCTGCTCAACGAAAAGCGCCGCGAACTGCGCGAGATCGAGGAGCTGTACGGCGTCACCATCGAAATTCTGCCGAACAGCGAGGCCGAGGGTGCGAAAATGGCAGTCGAGGTGAGCGGCCCGCCGCCGACGCAGCGACCGCAATTCGCGCCTGTGGTGATCGCCGCCGATGACGACGACGATCTGCCCTATGACGATGAGGATGAAGACGACGAGGAGGAAGCCGAAGAGGCCGAAGCCCCGCGCCGCAGCCAGCCCCAGGGCGAGCGCAGCGAAGATGATGGCGAAGGCAAACGCCGCCGCAAGCGCCGTCGCCGTGGCCGTCGCGGTCGCCGCGATGACGAGCCCGGCAGCGACGCCGCTGGCGATGCCCAGGCTGGCGAGGCCGAAGCGGCTGATGAGCGCGACGGCGAAGAGGCGCCAGCAGACGTAGCCGAAAGCGATACGGACACCCCCGCCAAGCCCAAGCGGCGGCGCGGTGGTCGTGGCCGCAAGCCGCAGAGCGCTGATGCCGAATTGGCTGCCATTGATGCTGAGCCCGCTGCCGAGGCCGTGATTGAGGCCGAGCCGGTCGCCGAAGCCGCGCCCGAAAAGCCCAAGCGCGCAAGCCGCAGCCGCAAGAAGCCGGTCGATGACACGCCGGTTGAAGCGGCGGCCGAAGCGGAACCAGCCGCCAAAGCCGAACCCGAAGCATCCGCCAAGCCCAAGCGCGCGCCGCGTGCCCGCAAGAAGGTAGACGAAGCGGTGGCCGACGACGCAGGCGGCAATGGCTCGAAAACACCGGTCGCCGCCGACACCGTCGAAAATGGCGAAGCGGCAGGTGAAGGCGGCAATGGCCGTCGCGGCTGGTGGCAACGGACCTTCGGGGCCTGACCATGGCGGCGGTCCGGCAGCTTGCGAACCGCCGCTTCACCCCGCGTTCAGGCAGCGCGCGCCATGACCCCGTCATGGCGCGTGTCCCCCGTCCCCGTCCGACCATCTGGCCGGGCATGTTGCTGCTGCGTGCAGTCTTGCTGCTGTTCGCCACCTTTGTGCTGGCCGTTCGCCCCGCCGCCGCCCAGTCGATCCTGCGCGATGCCGAGACCGAGGCGCTGTTCCGCGAGATGATGGCCCCGCTCGAACAGGCAGCGGGGCTAAAGCCCGGGCAAATCCGTGTCCATCTGATCGGCGATCGCAGCATCAATGCCTTTGTCGCGGGATCGCAGGATATCTATGTCCACAGCGGCCTCATCGAGGCGGCCGGGACCGCCAACGAGGTCCAGGGCGTGCTCGCGCACGAGCTGGGCCATATTCAGGGCGGCCATGTGATCCGCTCGTCGGAAGGCATCAAAAACGCCACCGGCATTTCGCTGCTTAGCCTGATCTTGGGCGCGGCTGCCGTCGCGGCCGGCGCGGGCGATGCCGGGATAGGCATTTTGATGGCCGGGCAACAAGCCGCGCTGGGCAAATATCTCGCTTTCAGCCGCGTGCAGGAATCGACCGCCGATGCGGCCGGCGCGCAATATCTGTCAAAGGCAGGGATCACCGGGCGCGGCAGTCTGGATTTCTTCAAACGACTACAAAATCTGGAGTTCCGTTATGCGGTCAAGCAGGATGATGATCAGGCCTATAGTCGCACCCACCCGCTGAGCGGGGACCGCATCGCGGCGCTGCGCGAAACCTATGTTGTCGATCCGGCGTGGGACAAGCCCAGTGACCCCGCGCTCGAAGCACGGTTCGTTCGCGTCAAAGCCAAGCTCGTCGGTTTCATTGCCGAACCCACGCGAACGCTGCGCCTCTATCCTGCAAGCGACACCAGCATTCCCGCACGCTACGCCCGCGCTTACGCCTGGCACAAGAGCGCCTATCCCGACCGTGCACTGGCCGAGACTGAGGCGCTGCTAGCTAGAGACCCCGATGACCCATATTTTCTGGAATTGCAGGGCCAGATTCTGCTGGAGTCGGGTCGCCCGCGCGATGCCGTTCCGCCGCTGCGCAAGGCGGTGGCGGGCAGCCGGTCACAGCCGCTGATCGCCGCGCTGTTGGGCCATGCCCTGATCGCCACGGAAGACCAGAGCCTCGCTGCCGAGGCCGAGCAGGTGCTGCGCACAGCGGTGACGCTCGACAATGAAAATCCCTTTGCTTGGTATCAACTGGGCGTGGTTTATGCCCAGCGCGGTGACCAAGGGCGCGCTGCACTCGCCACCGCCGAACGCTATCAGCTGCAGGGGCGTGCGGCACCGCTCGCATTGCAGCATGCCGAAATGGCAATGGCCGGGCTGCCCAACGGGTCGCCCGACTGGATTCGTGCACAGGATATTGCGCTGGTGGCGCGCGCCGAGGTGGAACAGCAGCGCAAGAGGCGCTAGAGCGCTCGTCCCGGTTTAGCGAAGGTCCGATGTGAGCGAGCGCAACGACGAATTTTACCAGCCCTGGCTCCGCCAGAACCCGCCGCCGCCTGTCCCGGTGAAGCGGCGCTATGAACCCGCGCCACCACCAAGCGACACGGGGCTGGCCCGCGACGAGCCGCCGCCGCTGGGCATAGATGTCGCGGGCTATGCCGCAAAACCCGCGCCCGCCGCGCCCCAGCCCCAAACGGATCGCATCAAGCCCGTCATTGCTGCGGCGCAGACCGGCGCGGGGCTGGGCTGGGCCGCCACCGTGCGCGGCGCACGCGCCTTTGCCGATTGGACCATCCGTGTCGGCGAGCGGGCCGATGTGCCCGCGCGTATTGCCGCACTCGAAATTCCGCGCCGCAGCGCCGAGGCGGCGCGGCGCACCGGCAAGCTGCTGGGCATCGCCGGGCGGGCAACCGCCGCCGCCACGGGCAAGGCGGGCACCGCCGCCGCCGCACAATTGGGCAAGGCCGCGGCGGCTGCCCAGCAGGGGCTGGGCGAAATGGTCGCCAGCAGCAAGCAAGGCGGCGCACGCCACATCGCCAAGCTGCGCCCACCCGTTGCCGAACCCATCACGCCGCCCGAATCGGGGCTGGATCGCCTGCTCGCGGAAGAACCGGCGAAGACCGATACCAGCAATTTGCCGCTGTTCCGCGCGGCCCCCGCCACGGCACCCGAACCGGCAGCGCCGCTTGCCGCAGCCGCCCACGATGAATTTAGCGCCGACGAGCGACCGCTGCGCGCGGCGCTACCGCCCGCCGCCGCGTCGGGCGAGCCCCCAGCGCTGCCCCGCTGGCTACTGCTCGCGACGGCGGCATTGGCGGTACTCGCACTAACTTTCTGGGCGGGCAGCCGCTGGGGCGGCAGCACGATGAGCGAGGCCGACATGCAGGCGCTGGTGCGCGACACCATCCTCGCCAACCCCGAAATCGTGCCGCAGGCACTGGAAAAATATCAGGCAAACCAGATGGCGAGCGCGATCGACGCGGTGCGCCCGGTGCTGGAAAAGCCCTTTTCGGGCGCATGGATCGGCAATGCCAAGGGCGATGTGACGCTGACCGTCTTCACCGATTATGGCTGCGTCTTTTGCCGCGCGGCGCTGCCCGACATCGACCGGCTGGTACGCGAGGACAAGGGCGTGAAGGTGGTGTTCCGCGAACTCCCCATCATCGCACCGCAAAGCAAGGACGCTGCCATTGCCGCGCTCGCCGCCGCGCGGCAGGGGAAATATGACGCCTTCCACCACGCCATGTTCGCCGCCGGCAGCCTTGATCGCAGCGCGATTGACGCCGCCAGCACGCGCGCTGGCGTCATCCTTGACGGGCGCAGCGACGCCAACGCCGACGCGCGACTGTTCGAGCGTGAGATCGACAATAATCTCGCGCTGGCGCAGCAGCTGAACATCAACGCCACCCCGTCGATGATCATCGGGTCGCGGCTGATCGCCGGGGCGGTTGGCTATGACGCGTTGAAGCAGGCTGTGGCCGATGCGCGCGCCGCGAGCTGACGCAGGTTGAACGCTAGCGGGACGATTGAAGGTCAACTGGCGGCGGCGCATGCCGCGCTGGCTGGCGATCCCGTGCGCGCGCTGGCGCTAGTACAGACCATCATCGCGCAAAATGACGGAGTCGCCGAAGCGCAGCGATTGGCCGCGCACGCGCTACGGCGGCTCGGGCGCGAGGCCGAGGCGCAGGCAGCCTCGCTCGACGCCGTATCGGCCGCGATCCACGACCCCGAGATGATTGCGGCGGGCCTCGCCCTAGCACAGGACCGGCTGCCCGACGCCGAGGCCGCCTTGCGGGACCGGCTGCGCCGCGATGCCAGCGATGTTGCCGCGATCCGCATGCTCGCCGAGGTTGCGGGGCGGATCGGGCGCTATGCCGACGCCGAAAAATTGCTACGCCGTGCCCTGGAACTGGCCCCAGCCTTTGGCGCGGCGCGCGCTAACCTCGCCACTGTCCTCTATAAACAAAGCCGCTTTGCCGAGGCGGTCGAGGTGCTGTCGGGCGCGTTGGCCTTCGACCCTGACAATCCAGCGCTGCGCAATCTGAAGGCGGCCGCGCTAGGACGGATCGGCGGCTATGACGAGGCGATAGCCCTTTATGCCGAACTGACGCAGCGCTTTCCCGACCATGCCAAGCTCGCCATGAGCTATGGCCATATGCTGAAAACCGTGGGGCGGCAGGACGACAGCATCGCCGCCTATCGCGCTGCCATCGCTGTCGATCCGGGCCTGGGCGAGGTGTGGTGGAGCCTCGCCAACCTCAAAACCATCCGCTTCGATGAAAGGGATCGCCTCGCCATGCTGGCGGCGCTGGCAGCCATTGATGAGGCGGACCAGGCGCGGCAGGATGACCGCCTGCACCTCAACTTTGCCTTGGGCAAGGCGTTTGATGATGTCGGCGACGCGAAGGCCGCCTTCGATCATTATTCCGCAGGAAACGCCATCCGCCGCGACCAACTGGGCTATGATGCGGGCGAAACCAGTGCGCTGGTCGACCGGATGATCGCCACCTTCGATGCCGATTATTTCGCGGCGCGTGCAGGTGCAGGCGATTCTGCCGCTGACCCCATCTTCATCCTGGGCATGCCGCGCGCGGGATCGACATTGGTCGAACAGATATTGGCGAGCCACAGCGCCATCGAAGGCACACAGGAGCTGCCTGACATTCCGGCGATGGCGCTCGATCTGGGCCGCGCACGGCGCGAGCATGGGCGGCAGTGGGTGGAGGCACTGGGCGAGCTTTCCGCCGCCGAGCTGACCGCGCTGGGCGGTGAATATCTGACGCGCACCGCCGTACAGCGCAAAACCGATAAGCCCTTCTACATCGACAAACTGCCCAACAATTGGCTCTACACCGCCTTTATCCGCCTGATCCTGCCGAACGCACGCATTATCGACGCACGGCGGCATCCCATGGATTGCTGCTGGTCCAACTATCGCCAACATTTCGCCAAAGGACAGGCGTTCAGCTACGGCCTTGCCGACATGGGGCGCTATTATGCCGATTATGTGCGGCTGATGGCGCATATCGACGCCGTGCAACCGGCCCGCGTCCACCGTGTGATCCACGAAGCGCTGCTCGATGATCCCGAGGCCGAGGTGCGCGCGCTGCTCGACTATCTGAGCGTGCCCTTTGAAGCGGGCTGTATGGCGTTCCACGAAAATGCCCGTGCGGTGCGGACGGCGTCGAGCGAGCAAGTGCGCCGCCCGATTAATCGTGACGGTGTTGATCAATGGAAGCCCTATGCCCCTTGGCTGGGCGATCTCACCACCGCGCTGGGACCGGTGCTGGACCACTACCCTGCTGCGCCGCCCGCGTTTTGTGACTAATTGGTCACAATCAGGCGAATTATTGTATCGCGAACGGGCATTTGGACGAACGGGACTTGCGCAATATCGGCCCAAGGGATTGAGTGTGGCTTCAACCTTTGGGGGGTTTGCATGCGTTCCTTTGTTTCCGCCGTCACCCGCAACAGCGCGGTTTTGCTGTCGACCACGATCCTTTGCACCACCGGCGCTATGGCGCAGGAGGCCGACTCTAGCGATGATGCCGATATCGTCGTCACCGCAACCAAGCGCGAACAAAATCTGCAGGATGTTCCGCTCGCCATCACCGCCTTTGGCACCGAGCGGCTTGACGAATTGCAGGTCAAGGAATTTGCCGACGTTATTAAATTCCTGCCATCGGTAACGATCCAGACGGCTGCGCCGGGTTTTGCGCAGGTCTATTTCCGCGGCGTCGCGTCGGGCGAGAACGCGAACCACTCCACTTCCTTGCCTACTGTCGGCACCTACCTTGATGAAATGCCGATCACGACGATCCAGGGTGCGCTCGATCTGCACGCCTATGACCTTGCCCGCGTCGAGGCGCTCGCTGGGCCGCAAGGCACGCTCTATGGCGCAAGCTCGATGGCCGGCACGATCAAGCTGGTCACCAACAAACCTGACACCAGCGGCACCTATGGTGAGGTTGGGGCCGAACTCAATGCCGTGTCGGGGGGCTTGGGCGGGTTGGTCGAAGGCTTTCTGAACGCGCCAATTTCGGAGCGCGCCGCTGCGCGTATCGTCGCCTATTACCGCCATGACGCGGGCTATATCGACAATGTCTTTGGCAGCCGCACCTATCCCACCTCGGGAATTACCCAGACCAACGCCGATCTGGTCGAACGCAATTACAACGACGTCGACACATTCGGCGGACGCATTGCGCTGGGCATCGAGCTGGATGATGACTGGACGATCCGTCCGACCATTATCGGTCAGGTGCAGGAAGTGTCGGGCAGCTTTGCCCAAGAGCGCTCGACCGCCGTATCGGGCAAGCTGCAGACGGTCCAGTACAACCCGGAATCGAGCAATGACGAATGGGTTCAGGCCGCGCTGACCATCGAGGGCAAGATTGGCAGCTGGGATCTGACGGCCACCGGCGGCCATTTGCGCCGCAAGACCGAAACCGAAAGCGACTATTCGGACTATGCCTATTTCTACGACGCGCTGTTCGGCTACGGGGCTTATTTTACCGACAATAATGGCGACCCCGTCAACCCCAACCAATATATTCAGGGTACCGACCGCTATCGCAAAAGCTTTGCAGAAATCCGGCTGGCGTCGCCCGCCGATGCGCCGCTGCGTTTCATTGGCGGCGTTTTCTATCAGCGCCAGTCACACAATATCGAACAAAATTACATCGTCGACAATATCAGCGACGCCATCACTGTCACCGGCACCGACAGCAATATCTGGCTGACCAAACAGCTGCGCGTCGACCGCGACTATGCGCTGTTTGGCGAAATCGCCTATGATCTAACCGACCGGTTCACGGTCACGGCGGGCGGGCGCCTGTATAAATATGAAAACTCGCTGGTTGGCTTTTTCGGCTATAGTGCGGGATTCTCCAGCCGCACCGGCGAGGCGGCGTGCTTTGGCCCGGCGCAGGTGGCGGGTAGCCCTTGCACCAACGTCGACAAGACGACGTCGGACACCGATGCCATCTGGAAACTGAACGCCAGCTACCGCGTCAATGATGACGTGCTGCTCTATGCTACATGGTCGCGTGGCTTCCGCCCCGGCGGGGTCAACAGGCGCGGTACGCTGCCGCCCTATGGACCCGACACGCTCGATAATTATGAGCTGGGGTGGAAGACCAATTTCGGCCCCTTCCGCTTTAACGGTTCGGTGTACCAGCTCGACTGGAAAGGTATCCAGCTGTCCTTCCTCGGCGCGAACGGCCTCAGCGAGGTGCGCAATGCTGGGATCGCCCGCATCCGGGGCATCGAAGCCGATATCGGCTTCCGTTCCGGCGGGTTCAGCCTGAACGCCGGGGCCAGCTATAACGATGCCGAAATCCGCCGCGATTTCTGCCGCATTGCCAACCCGCAGTTTGACTGCACGACGGCGGGCAATAGCCTGCTGGCACCTGCGGGGACGCGCCTGCCGGTGACGGCCAAGTTCAAGGGCAATGCGGTGGCGCGTTACGAAGCGCCCATTGGCGCGCTTGATGGGCATATCCAATTTGCGGTCAACCATATCGGCAGCCGCCGCAGCGATTTACGCACCGCCGAAAATGCCATCAAGGGCTTCTTCGACGCCTATACCACTGCCGATATCTCGGCGGGGATTGCCGGCGAAGGTTGGAGCCTTGAGCTGTTCGCGACCAATTTGTTCAACGAAAATGGCGTGATCAATTCCGGCGTGCAGTGCGTCGAGACGACCTGCGGCGATCCCGGCAATGTCAGCAGCACCGGCGGGGTGTTTTACGACACGGTCATCCGGCCGCGGCTCGTGGGGCTGAAGGTCACCAAAGACTTTTAAGGGTCCACGGACGTGGAAACGGCACCGGCCCGCGCCCCCACCCGGCCGCCCAATCGAGGTTACCTTGTGGG
>CAYNXF010000004.1:0-184324 GCA_964401155.1 uncultured Sphingopyxis sp. | reverse complement strand
GCCCGATGCCGCAGACCAAGGAGCACATCCTGCTCGCCAAGCAGGTCGGCGTGCCGACCATGGTCGTCTTCCTTAACAAGGTCGACCAGCTGGACGATCCCGAACTGCTCGAACTGGTTGAGCTGGAAATCCGCGAAGAACTGTCGAAGCGGGATTTCGACGGCGACAATATTCCGATCATCCCGGGTTCGGCGCTGGCCGCACTCGAAGGCCGCGACGACGCCATCGGCAAGGACGCGATCCTGAAGCTGATGGACGCTGTCGACAGCTGGATCCCGCAGCCCGAGCGTCCGCTCGACAAGCCCTTCCTGATGCCGATCGAAGACGTGTTCTCGATCTCGGGTCGCGGCACCGTCGTGACCGGCCGTGTCGAAACCGGCATCGTCAAGGTGGGTGAAGAAGTCGAAATCGTCGGCATCAAGGACACCAAGAAAACCGTCGTTACCGGCGTCGAAATGTTCCGCAAGCTGCTCGACCAGGGCCAGGCTGGCGATAACATCGGTGCGCTGATCCGCGGCGTCGGCCGTGAAGAAGTGGAGCGTGGTCAGGTGCTGTGCAAGCCCGGCTCGATCAAGCCGCACACCGAATTCACCTCGGAAGTCTATGTGCTGTCGAAGGATGAGGGCGGCCGTCACACGCCGTTCTTCGCCAACTATCGTCCGCAGTTCTACTTCCGCACCACCGACGTGACCGGCGAAGTCGTTCTGCCCGAAGGCACGGAAATGGTGATGCCGGGCGACAACGTCCAGCTGAGCGTGAAGCTGATTGCCCCGATTGCCATGGACCAGGGTCTGCGCTTCGCCATCCGCGAAGGTGGCCGCACCGTTGGTGCAGGGGTTGTCGCGGACATCACGAAGTAATATAGGGCCGCGAGCCGCGCGATTCGCCTGATTCGGCAAAATCGCGCGGCCCGTAGCTTTTGGGATTTTGAATGGCCTCACCGGCCTCCCTCATTGGGGGTCGGCGCGGGCCATTTCGGCTCTTTCGCATCGTCAGACGGGATTCGACTGGAATAGTCATGGAAACGCAGAATATTCGCATCCGCCTCAAGGCTTTTGACCACCGCGTGCTGGATCAGGCCACGGGCGACATCGCCGACACGGCCCGCCGCACCGGCGCGCTTATTCGCGGTCCCATCCCGCTGCCGACGCGCATTGAAAAATTCACCGTGAACCGCGGCCCGCACATCGACAAAAAGTCGCGCGAGCAGTTTGAGGTGCGCACCCACAAGCGGCTGCTCGACATCGTGCAGCCCACGCCGCAGACGGTCGACGCGCTGATGAAGCTCGATCTGGCCGCTGGTGTGAATGTTGAGATCAAGTTGGCGTAAGCCAACACAGCCCCCGCGCAGGCGGGGGCCTCTATCGGTCAGGCAATAGCCTGACGCCACGATAGGGTGGATACCGCCGGTGCCTCTTGTGAGAGGATTTTCACCGGGCTGCGTCCCCCGTCTTGTCCCTCCGCTGGTGGAGAGGACATTCAGCCCGGACGGGGCGCAGCTAAAATATCGGGTTGGCAAGCCGCGCGGGATGGTCCCGCCCGGCCTCTGTTGAGGAGTTTGATCATGCGTACTGGCGTGATCGCGCGAAAGATGGGGATGACCCGGCTGTTCCAAGAAGACGGCCGCCATGTTCCCGTGACCGTCCTGAGCCTCGAAGGCTGTCAGGTCGTGTCCGTGCGCGAAAAAGATCGCGATGGCTATGTCGCTGTCCAGCTTGGCGCAGGCAGCGCCAAGGCAAAGAATGTTGCCAAGCCGCAGCGCGGCCAGTTCGGCAAGGCCGAAGTGGAGCCCAAGGCAAAGCTCGTCGAATTCCGCGTCGCTGACGATGCCGTGCTCGAAGTGGGCGCCGAAATTTCGGCCGACCATTTCGTCGCCGGCCAGATCGTCGACGTCTCGGGCGTGACGCAGGGCAAGGGCTTTGCCGGTGCGATGAAGCGCTGGGGTTTCGGCGGTATGCGCGCCACGCACGGCGTGTCGATCTCGCACCGTGCGCATGGTTCGACGGGTAACCGCCAGGATCCCGGCCGCGTCTTCAAGAACAAGAAGATGGCCGGCCACATGGGCGCACGCAACCGCACCCAGCAGAACCTGGAAATCGTGCGCACCGACGCCGAACGCGGGCTGCTGTTCGTTAAGGGCTCGGTCCCGGGCTCGAAGGGCGGCTGGCTGATGGTCAATGATGCGGTCAAGCTGCCGCGCCACCCCGAAGCGCCCTATCCCGCCGCGATCAAGAGCGCGGCCAACGCCAACAATCACGACGCGCCTGCCGCGACGCCTGCGGAAGACACCGCAGCCGCCGAAGTGGCAGCCGACGGCGCGCAGGAGTCCTGATCATGAAGGTCAAGGTTCAAACCCTTGAAGGCAAAGCCGGCAGCGATGTCGAGCTGAACGATGCCGTGTTCGGTGTCGAGCCGCGCGCCGACATTTTGCACCGCGTCGTCACCTGGCAGCTGGAAAAGCGCCGCAGCCCGGCCCGTGCCGCGCGCGAGCGCAGCGATGTTGCGCGCACCGGCAAGAAGTTCGGTCGCCAGAAGGGCGGCGGTACGGCGCGTCACGGCGATCGCCGCGCCCCGGTGTTCATCGGCGGTGGTAAGGCGCATGGTCCGCGTGCCCGCACCTTTGGCCACAGCCTCAACAAGAAGATCCGCACGCTGGGCCTGAAAATGGCGCTGTCGGACAAGGCATTGGGCGGCAAGCTGGTCGTGCTCGACACGCTGGCGCTCAAGGACGCCAAGACCAAGGCACTCGCTGGCCAGCTCGACAAGCTGGGCTTTGGCCGGGCGCTGTTCATCGACGGTGACGCCGTGGAAACCAGCTTCGCGCTGGCCTCGGCCAACCTGATCGGGGTCGACGCGCTGCCCGCCATCGGTGCCAATGTTTACGACATCCTGCGTGCCGACACGCTGGTGCTGACCCGCGCTGCGGTCGAAAAGCTGGAGGCACGTTGCAATGGCTAAGGCAAAAACCATCGATGCGCGTCATTACGACGTCATCCTCGCCCCGGTGATCACCGAAAAATCGACGCTGCTCAGCGAAAACAATGCGGTGGTCTTCAAGGTGGCCGACGATGCGACCAAGCCCGCCATCAAGGCGGCGGTCGAAGCGTTGTTCGATGTCAAGGTCACCAAGGTCAACACCATGGTGACCAAGGGCAAGACCAAGCGCTGGAAGGGCAAACCCTATACCCGCAGCGACGTCAAAAAGGCGATTGTGACGCTGGCCGAAGGCCAGTCGATCGACGTCACCACGGGCGTTTGAGCGAGGAAACGGAAAAATGGCACTCAAATCCTATAATCCGACCAGCCCCGCCCAGCGCGGCCTGATTCTGGTCGACCGGTCGAAGCTGTGGAAGGGCAAGCCCGTCAAGGCGCTGACCGAAGGCAAGTCGAAGACCGGCGGCCGCAACAATATGGGCCATGTCACCTCGCGCGGCATCGGCGGCGGACATAAGCAGCGCTATCGCATTGTCGATTTCAAGCGCCGCAAGTGGGACATGCCGGCCACGGTCGAGCGGATGGAATATGACCCCAACCGCACCGCCTTCATCGCGCTGCTGCGCTACGAAGACGGCATCCAGACCTATATCCTCGCGCCGCAGCGCTTGGCCGTTGGCGATACCGTCGTCGCGGGTAAGAAGACCGACGTAAAGCCGGGCAATGCGATGGAACTGGCACAAATGCCGGTGGGGACGATTGTCCACAACATCGAGATGAAGCCTGGCAAGGGTGGTCAGATCGCGCGTGCCGCTGGCACCTATGCACAGGTTGTCGGCCGTGACCGCGGCCTCGTCATCGTTCGCCTCAACTCGGGCGAACAGCGCTATATCCGCGGCGAATGCATGGGCTCGGTGGGTGCGGTGTCGAACCCTGACAACGCCAACCAGACGCTCGCCAAGGCCGGCCGCAATCGCTGGGCAGGCAAAAAGCCGCTGACGCGCGGCGTTGCCAAGAACCCGGTCGACCACCCGCATGGCGGTGGTGAAGGCCGCACCTCGGGCGGCCGCCACCCGGTCACCCCGTGGGGCAAGCCGACCAAGGGCGCCCGCACCCGCAACAACAAGCGCACCGATGGCATGATCATCCGGTCGCGCCATGCGAAGAAGAAGAGGTAAGTCATGGCACGCTCCGTCTGGAAGGGTCCGTTCGTCGACCTGCACCTGCTGAAAAAGGCCGAAGCCGCAGGCGAAGGCAGCACCGCGCCGATCAAGACCTGGTCGCGCCGCTCCACCATCCTGCCGCAGTTCGTCGGGCTGACCTTCAACGTCTATAACGGCCGCAAATTCGTGCCGGTGTCGGTGAACGAAGACATGGTCGGCATGAAGCTGGGTGAATTTGCGCCGACGCGCTTCTTCCCCGGTCACGCCGCCGACAAGAAGGGCAAACGCTGATGTCCAAGGCAAAAGCTCCCCGCCGCGTGGCGGAAAATGAGGCGCTGTCGGTCGGCACGCAGATCCGTGGCTCGGCTCAGAAGCTGAACCTGGTGGCGGCGCTGATCCGTGGCCGCCGCGTCGAAGAGGCGCTGAACATCCTGGCCTTTTCCAAAAAGGCGATGGCGGTTGACGTGCGCAAGGTGCTCGCCTCGGCAATCGCCAATGCGGAAAACAACCATAATCTGGATGTCGACGCGCTGGTGGTCAAGGAAGCCAGCGTCGGCAAAGCGATGACCATGAAGCGCTGGCATGCGCGCGGTCGCGGCAAATCGACGCGGATCATGAAGCCGTTCAGCCGCATCCGCATTGTCGTCCAAGAAAAAGCAGAAGAGGCGTAAGATGGGCCAGAAGAGCAATCCGATCGGCCTGCGCCTGCAGGTCAACCGCACCTGGGACAGCCGCTGGTTCGCCGAAGGCGGCGACTATGGCCGTCTGCTGATCGAAGATCTGAAGATTCGCCAATATATCTTCAAGGAGCTGCCGCAGGCCGCGATCTCGAAGGTCGTGATCGAGCGTCCGGCGAAGCTGTGCCGCGTGTCGGTTTATGCCGCGCGTCCGGGCGTGATCATCGGCAAGAAGGGCGCCGACATTGAAAAGCTGAAGAAGGCGCTGGGCGCTTTCACCACCAGCGAAGTGTCGCTCAACATTGTCGAAATCCGCAAGCCCGAGGTCGACGCACGGCTGGTGGCGCAGGGCGTTGCCGACCAGCTGGAGCGCCGCGTGGCGTTCCGCCGGGCGATGAAGCGCGCGGTGCAATCGGCCATGCGCCTGGGCGCAGAGGGCATTCGCATCAACTGCGCGGGCCGTCTGGGCGGCGCGGAAATCGCGCGGACCGAATGGTATCGCGAAGGCCGGGTGCCGCTGCACACGCTGCGCGCCAACGTCGATTACGCCGAAGCCGAAGCGCACACGGCCTATGGCGTTTGCGGTATCAAGGTGTGGATCTTCAAGGGCGAAATCCTGGGCCATGACCCGATGGCGACCGACCGGTTGATGCTCGACGCGCAAACGTCGGGTGTGCGCCCGGCGCGCGAAGACCGCCGGTAAGGACAGCTGACATGTTGCAACCGAAAAAAACCAAGTTCCGCAAGGCGTTCAAGGGCCGCATCCACGGCAACGCCAAGGGCGGCACCGACCTCAACTTCGGCTCCTACGGGCTGAAGGCGATGGAACCCGAGCGCATCACCGCGCGCCAGATCGAAGCGGCGCGCCGCGCGATCAGCCGCGCCATCAAGCGCCAGGGCCGTTTGTGGATCCGCGTGTTCCCTGACCTGCCGGTATCGTCGAAGCCTGCCGAAGTCCGCATGGGTAAGGGCAAGGGTTCGCCCGAATTCTGGGCCGCGCGGGTTAAGCCGGGCCGCATCCTGTTCGAACTCGACGGTGTGCCGGGTCCGGTCGCTGCGCTGGCATTCGAACGCGCTGCAATGAAGCTGCCGATCAAGACGAAGGTCGTTGCCCGCCTCGGCGACACCTCGCATCTGGAGGGTTAAGGGCCATGGCTATGGAAAAAACCACCGACCTGCGCACCAAGACCGACGACCAGCTGGCGGAATCATTGGGCGAGCTGAAGCGCGAGGCGTTCAACCTGCGGTTTCAGGCTGCCACCGGCCAGATGGAAAAGGCGTCGCGGGTGAAAGAAGTCCGCCGCTCGATCGCGCGTATCAAGACCGTCCAGACCGAGCGCGCGCGCTCGGCGGCGAAGTAAGGAGCACCCAGATGCCAAAGCGCATTCTGACCGGCACCGTGGTGTCCGACAAAGGCGACAAGACCGTCGTCGTGAAAGTGGAGCGTAAGGTTAAGCACCCGCTCTATGGCAAGATTATTCGCCAGTCGAAGAAATATCATGCCCATGACGAAGCCAATGAATTCAAGGCCGGCGAAACCGTCCGCATCGAAGAAACGCGGCCGATTTCAAAGCTGAAGACGTGGCGCGTGCTCGACAAGGTCGATACCCGCGCGACGCCGCAAGCCGCCGCCCCCGCTGCCGAAGGCTGATTGCCCCAGGCGTTGATTTTGCTGGAACCGCCGGGATGGCCCGGTAGGCCGAAAAGGAAGGAAATGCATCGATGATCCAGATGCAGTCACAGCTGGAGGTCGCCGACAACAGCGGCGCCAAGCGCGTCCAGTGCATCAAGGTGCTGGGCGGCTCCAAGCGCCGCACCGCGGGTGTCGGCGACATCATCGTCGTGTCGGTGAAGGAAGCCCAGCCGCGCACCAAGGTGAAAAAGGGCGACGTCCACCGCGCCGTCATCGTCCGCACCGCGAAAGATGTGCGCCGCGCCGATGGGTCGGTCATCCGGTTCGACACCAATGCCGCCGTGCTCATCAACAAGAATGAAGAGCCCATCGGCACGCGTATCTTTGGCCCCGTCGTGCGCGAACTGCGCGGCCGCGGGTTCATGAAGATCATCAGCCTGGCGCCGGAGGTCTTGTAATCATGGGCATGGCAAAGATCAAAAAGGGCGACACGGTCGTCATCCTGTCCGGCAAGGACAAGGGCAAGACCGGCGAAGTCACCAAGAGCCTGCCCAAAGAGGGCAAGCTGGTCGTTGGCGGCGTGAACATCATCACCCGCCACAAGAAACCGACCCAGGCCGACCCGCAGGGCGGGCTGGAGCGCCGCGAGGCACCGCTGCACGCGTCCAAGGTCGCGCTCGCCGATCCCAAGACCGGCAAGCCGACGCGCGTCCGCTTTGAAACCAAGGACGGCAAGAAGGTCCGCGTGGCCGTGAAGTCCGGGGAGACGATCAATGGCTGACAAATATACCCCGCGCATGAAGTCGCGCTACGACGACGTCATCATCAAGGCGATGACCGAGAAGTTCGGCTATAAAAATGTGATGGAAGTGCCGAAGATCGAAAAGATCACGCTCAACATGGGCGTGGGCGACGCGGTTCAGGACAAGAAAAAGGTCGATACGGCCGCTGCCGAAATGGAACTTATCGCCGGGCAAAAGCCGGTGGTGACCAAGGCCAAGAAGTCGATTGCCGGCTTCAAGCTGCGCGAAGGCATGCCGATCGGGTGCAAGGTGACCCTGCGCCGCGAACGCATGTATGAATTCCTGGACCGGCTGATCACCATCGCCATGCCGCGGATTCGCGACTTTCGCGGGGTTTCGGCGAAGAGCTTTGATGGCCGCGGCAACTATGCCCTTGGCCTGAAAGAGCAGATCATCTTCCCCGAAATCAACTATGACCGCATCGACCAGGTGCGCGGCATGGATGTGATCGTGACCACCACCGCGCGGACGGATGACGAAGCCCGCGAACTGCTCCGGCTGTTCGGCTTCCCCTTCCCCATCGAAGCCCAGGAGAAGGAAGCGGCCTGATCCCCCGACGGGATCCTGACCCTTCCTCTGACCGACAAGGAAAGAGAACTTAAGTCATGGCGAAACTGAGTTCCGTGAACAAGAATGAGCGTCGCAAGAAGCTGGTGAAGAAATATGCCGGCCGTTATGCGAAGCTGAAGGCAATGGCGAAGGACAAGTCGCTCGACGATGGCGAGCGGATGATCGCGCGCCTGAAGATGGCGGAAGTGCCGCGCAACGGCAATCCGACCCGCATTCGCAACCGTTGCGAGCTGACCGGGCGTCCGCGCGCTTATTATCGCAAATTCCGGCTGTGCCGCGTGCAGCTTCGTGATCTGGCCAACAAGGGCCTGATCCCGGGCGTCGTGAAGTCGAGCTGGTAAGGAAGACCCAAGATGGCAATGACCGATCCTCTGGGTGATATGCTCACCCGCATCCGCAACGGCCAGCGCGCGAAGAAGGACAGCGTCCTGACGCCCGCTTCGACCCTGCGTGTCCGCGTTCTCGATGTGCTGCAGCGCGAAGGCTATATTCGCGGCTACAGCGAAGAGGCGCTGGGCGCCAAGGGCCAGCACAAGGGCCTGCGCATCGAGCTCAAATATTTTGAAGGCCAACCGGCCATCCAGCATGTTGCGCGCGTGTCGAAGCCCGGTCGCCGGGTCTATTCGGGCGCAAAGGAACTGCCGGTGGTGCGCAACGGCCTTGGCATCACCATCGTCTCGACGCCGCGCGGCGTGCTTTCGGATGCCGAAGCCCGCGACCTGAACGTCGGCGGCGAAGTGCTGGCGGAGGTGTTCTGATCATGTCGCGTATTGGCAAGAAACCTGTCGCACTGCCCAGCGGCGTGTCGGCCTCGATCGAAGCGGGGACGCTGTCGGTCAAGGGTCCGAAAGGTACGCTGGCGCTCGCGCTGTTCGACGACATCGCTTATGAAGTCCGCGAAGGCGAGATTTCGGTTCAGCCCGCCAATGCCACCAAGCGCGCCCGCGCTTTCTGGGGCATGCAGCGCACGCTGGTCCAGAACCTGGTCACCGGCGTCACCGACGGCTTTACCAAGGTGCTGGAAATCACCGGCGTCGGTTACCGCGCCAATGCGCAGGGCCGGACGCTGAAGCTCCAGCTCGGCTATAGCCATGATGTCGACTATGCGGTGCCCGAAGGCATTGAGATCAAGACGCCGGACAATACGACGATCGAGATCAGCGGCATCGACCGGCAAAAGGTCGGCCAGGTCGCGGCGGAAATCCGCCGCTGGCGCAAACCCGAACCCTATAAGGGCAAGGGCATCAAATATCGCGGCGAGTTCATCTTCCGCAAAGAAGGCAAGAAGAAGTAAGCCATGGCACATCTTACCCCCTTTCAGAAGCGCCGCCAGCGGGTTCGCACCGCGCTTCGTCTCCGCGCTGCCGGGCGTCCGCGCCTCTCTGTGCACCGTTCGGGCCGCCATATCTATGCGCAGGTCATCGACGATGCGGCGGGCAAGACCGTCGCCGCTGCGTCGACCCTGGACAAGGATGTGCGCGGCGCGGCGGGTTCAAACGCTGCGGCGGCCGCCGAAGTTGGCAAGCGCATCGCCGCTGCTGCCAAGCAGGCGGGCGTGACCCAGGTTGTGTTCGATCGTGGCGGTTTCCTGTTCCATGGCCGCATCAAGGCGCTGGCCGATGCCGCGCGCGAAGGCGGATTGGAGTTTTAAGACATGGCTGATGAGATTCTGAACGCCGAAGGCGCCCCTGCCGCCGACGATAGCGGTGCCCCGCGCCGTGGCCGTGGTGGCCGTGGCGGTGGCCGCGATGGCGGTGGCCGTGGTGGCCGCCGCGACGAACGCCGCCCCCCGCGCGATGGGGAAGAGGGCGGCGAAGAGTTGATCGAAAAGCTCGTCCACATCAACCGCGTGTCGAAGACGGTGAAGGGCGGCAAGCGCTTTGGCTTTGCGGCGCTGGTCGTCGTCGGCGATGGCAAGGGCCGCGTCGGCTTTGGCCATGGCAAGGCGCGCGAAGTGCCGGAGGCGATTTCCAAGGCAACCGCCGCTGCCAAGAAGGCGATGATCCGCGTGCCGCTCAAGGATGGCCGGACGCTGCACCATGATGGCCGTGGCCATTTTGGCGCGGGCAATGTGACGGTGCGCTCGGCCCCGGCCGGGACCGGCATCATCGCCGGCGGCCCGATGCGTGCCGTGTTTGAATCGCTGGGCGTGGCCGATGTGGTGACCAAGTCGGTCGGCACGTCGAACCCCTATAACATGGTGCGGGCGACCTTTGAGGCGCTGGGCGAACAGACCAGCCCCAAATCGGTGGCGCAGCGCCGCGGCAAGAAGGTGTCGGACCTGCTGAAGCGCGGTGGCGCGTCGGCAAAGCTCGCCGAAGCCGAAGCCGCTGCGGTTACGGAGTAAGCAAGATGGCGAAGATCAAGATCAAGCAGATCGGTTCGCCGATCCGCCGCCCGGCAAGCCAGCGCAAGATCCTCGCGGGTCTGGGCCTGGGCAAGATGCACCGCGTCGTCGAGCTGGAAGACAGCCCCGAAGTGCGCGGCATGATCCGCAAGCTGCCCCATATGGTGGAAGTAGTCGAAGGCTAAGACCTTCGTCGTTCCTGAAATTTAGCGCGAACATAGCGAAAGCGAGTGCAAGACAATGAAACTCAACGATCTTCGTGACAATGATGGCGCCCGCAAGGGCCGGATGCGCGTCGGACGCGGCATCGGCTCGGGCAAGGGCAAGACCGCCGGGCGCGGTCAAAAGGGCCAGAAGGCCCGCTCGGGCGTCGCCATCAACGGCTTTGAAGGTGGCCAGATGCCGCTCCACATGCGCATCCCGAAGCGCGGCTTCAACAATATCTTCGGCACCGACTATGCCATCGTCAATCTGGGCATGATCCAGAAGCTGGTCGATGCGAAAAAGCTCGATGCCAAGGCCGTGGTCGATCACGCCGCGCTCAAGGCCGCTGGCGTGGCCCGCGGCGGCAAGGACGGCGTGCGCCTGCTTGCCAAGGGCGAACTGACCGCGAAACTGAACTTTGAAGTCGCGGGCGCCTCGGCGAGCGCGGTGGCGGCGGTCGAAAAGGCCGGCGGCACGGTCAAGCAGACCGCCAAGGCGCCAGAAGCCGCAGAAGGTTGACCATTAACGAAGGGGCGGGGCCGCAATGCCACCGCCCCTTTCGCCATAATGCCGCTTCCCCCTTGCAACTGCGCCGTGGCATCCGCATTTAGGCGCAAAGGTCGCGCCGGGGTGGGGCCGCAGCTAAGCTATTAAGGACAAGCGTCGATGGCCTCTCGCGCCGATCAACTGGCTTCGAATATCAATTTCTCGAAATTCGGGCAGGCGACCGAACTCAAGAACCGTATCTGGTTCACCATCGGTGCGCTCATCGTCTTCCGCTTTCTGTCGTTTGTGCCGCTACCGGGCGTCGATCCGGTCGCGCTGGCGCGGCTGTATGAACAGGCCGCGTCGGGCGGCGTGCTCGACATTTTCAACACCTTCTCGGGCGGCAGCCTGGAACGGATGAGCATCATCGCGCTGGGCGTGATGCCCTATATCACCGCGTCGATCGTGGTGCAGCTGGCCTCGGCGCTGTCGCCGACGCTCGCCGCGCTCAAGAAAGAGGGTGAAAGCGGGCGCAAGAAACTCAACCAATACACCCGCTATGGCACCGTCGCGCTGACCGCGATCCAGGGCTATTTCGTCGCGCTCAGCCTCGAAACATTGGGCCAGACGTCGGGTATCAATGCCGTCATCGATCCCGGCATGATGTTCCGCATCTCGGCGGTCATCAGCATCGTCGGCGGCACCCTGTTCCTGATGTGGCTCGGCGAACAAATCACCAGCCGCGGCATCGGCAACGGCGTGTCGCTGATCATCATGGCGGGCATTTTGGCGCAGCTGCCGCGCAGCTTTGCACAGCTGTTCGAACAGGGCCGTTCGGGCGCCACCGGCGGCGGTACCATTCTTGCTGTGCTGATCGGCGCGGTGGCGATCATCGCTTTCATCAGCTTCATGGAACGCGCGCAGCGCCGCGTGCTGGTGCAATATCCCAAGCGCGCCACCCAAAATGGCGTGATGCAGGCCGACCGCAGCCATTTGCCGCTCAAGGTCAATACCGCCGGCGTCATTCCGCCGATCTTTGCCAGCTCGCTCCTGCTCATGCCGCTGACCATCACCCAGCTGATGGGCCAAGGGGTCGACGGCGAGACGACCTCGGGCAGTTTCCTGATCACGCTCAACCAGCTGCTCGCGCACGGCCAGCCGCTCTATATGCTGCTCTATGGGCTTGGTATCGTCTTTTTCTGCTTCTTCTATGTCGCGGTGGTCTTCAATCCCGAGGAAACCGCCGACAATCTGAAGCGCCAGAACGGCTTCATCCCCGGCATCCGCCCGGGCAAAAACACCGCCGCCTAT
The DNA here is from genome assembly GCA_964401155.1 of uncultured Sphingopyxis sp. Lineage (GTDB taxonomy): Bacteria > Pseudomonadota > Alphaproteobacteria > Sphingomonadales > Sphingomonadaceae > Sphingopyxis. The sequence continues at coordinate 172,196 of CAYNXF010000004.1, read as the reverse complement.
CTCGACCATGTGCTCACCCGCATCACCGTGCTGGGTTCGGCCTATCTGGTGATTATCTGTCTGGTGCCCGAATATTTCATCGCGCAGGCGGGTCTGCCCTTCTACCTTGGCGGCACCAGCCTGTTGATCGTGGTCAATGTCACCATCGACACCATCACCCAGATCCAAAGCCATTTGCTCGCGCACCAATATGCCGACCTTATCAAGAAATCGAAGCTGAAGGGCGGCGCGGTCCGCCGTTGACGGCGGCGGCGCAGCGCGGCAGGACGGCATTGGGGTTCTTGGGGGCGCATAGGGCATGACCATCGACATCATCCTGCTGGGTCCGCCCGGCGCGGGCAAAGGGACGCAGGCAGCGCGGCTGGTCGATGAGCATGCCATGGTCCAGCTGTCGACCGGTGACATGCTGCGCGCCGCGGTGAAGGCGGGCACGCCCATTGGCCTCCAGGCCAAGGCGGTGATGGACGCGGGCGAGCTGGTCTCCGACGAAATTGTCTCGGGCCTGATCGGGGAAAAGCTCGACGCTCTGCCCCCCGGCACGTCGGTGATTTTTGACGGCTACCCCCGCACGGCGACGCAGGCGGAGGCGCTCGACGCCATTTTGAAATCGCGCGGGCGCAAGCTTGACCATGTCATCGAATTGGTGGTCGACGAAGACGCGCTCGTCGACCGCATTACCGGCCGCTTCACTTGTGGTACTTGCGGCGAGGGCTATCACGACCGCCACAAACTGCCGGCCAAGGCGGGCACGTGCGACAAATGCGGCGGCACCGACTTCAAACGTCGCCCCGATGACAATGAAGAAACCGTGCGCACGCGCATGGCCGAATATCGCGCCAAAACTGAGCCAATCCTGCCCATTTATGAAGCGCGCGGCATTGTCGCGCGCGTCGACGGCATGGCCAGCATGGATGCGGTGGGCGAAGCCATTGAGGCCATTATTCGCGGCTGAGGTTCAATAGGGGGAAAATGATGATGGTTGGCCGGTTCCTGCTCGCAGCCTGCATCGCCGCTTCGCCCCTTCCCGCCGCCGCCAAGGTCATCGACCAAAGCGACACCGGCTTCACCGCCGCGCACAGCGCGCGCGTCGCGGCCAGTCCTGCCGACGTCTGGAAAATGCTGCGCGCGCCGCAAAACTGGTGGTCTCCCGAACATAGCTGGTCGGGCAATGCCGCCAATTTCTGGATGGACGCGCAGGCGGGTGGCTGCTTCTGCGAAAAGCTGCCCGGCAGCGAAGGCATGATGGGCAGCGTCCAGCATGCGCGCATCCTCTTTGCCAAGCCCGGCGAATTGCTCCGCCTGTCGGGCGCGCTTGGCCCGTTGCAGGGGGAGGCGGTCACCGGCACGCTGACCATCCAGATCAAGGCGGTCGATGGCGGCAGCGTCATTCGCTTCGACTATGTCGTCGGCGGCTATATGCGCTTTAAGGTCGCCGACATCGCCCCCGCTGTCGACGGCGTGATTGGCCAGCAGCTCGCCGGCCTCGCCAAAGCGCTCGGCGGCGCGTTGCCGGCCGAGGGCGCGGCAGTGAAAGCGGAGGGCGATCTGGCCGACACCGCCAAGGCGCTGGAAGAAGCGGCGAAGAAGGAAGAGGAAGCGCCGGAAGAATAGTTCATCATTGCTTCGCTGCGCTCGCAATGACGATTTTATTTGCCCTTCAGCGCCGCCAGCGCCGCAAACGGCCCGGCCTGATCCTCGCGCAGCACGCCGCGCTCGGCCAAAATACGGTCGGCATCGGGGTGGCGCGGAAAGGGATCAAGCGCCAGCGCCAGTGACTGGACCGCGGCTTCGCCAACATCGACCCCGCCGGGCTCGAGCGGCATGATATCCAAATCGGCATCACCCAGCTCAACCTCGGCATCGGCCTCGTCGGGAAGGCTGAGCGCCGCGACATAGCGCAGCGCAAAGGGTTCGGTCAGCGTGGCGGCCATGGGCAGGCTTGTCGCGGCGCAGGCCTGAACCACATCAGCGGCTACCGTGCCCTTCAGCAGCGCCCCGCCGGCCACCGGCTCGAGCGTAGCGGTAACCTCGAACCGGTCCAGCGCCTCCAGCCCCAGCCGCGCTGCCACCCGCGCCCGCGCCTCGGCATCGGCGACGACCGCAATCGGCCCCGTCCGCCCGATTGCATCCTGCGCCACCAGGTGCGAAAATTCACTCATCCAGGCAGCCGCTCCGCCGCGACCAGTTCGGCCACCGGCATCGCCGCCAGCGCAGCGCGCAGCGTGGACACTTCGGCCTGCACATACGCCACCGCCTCCGGCGCAGGCGCTTCGCCGCGATACAGGTTGCGCAGCAGCGCCGCCTCCATCGCCGCCGGGTCGCGCGCGCCTTCGCGATAGGCCCCCAGCCGCCCGCCCAGCGCGCTCATAATCTGGCCGATCTGTTTGCCGACGATCAGGTCGCCAAACCCGATCTGGCGCATCTGTCCGTCCATATCGTCGACGAATATTTCGGTCAGCAACACGCCGTCGCGGCCATGCTCGGGCGCTTCCTCGATGCGCAGCAGCACTTGGGCCAGCACCAGCGCGACCATGTCAAAGCGCCCGTCGAGCGTGTCGGCGACGCCGCCGCGCAGATACCAATGTTCCTCGCGCGCGCGCGCCACAACCGCATGCCACAACGGACGCAGGGCATCGCGCGGGTCGGCGGCGCGGCGAAACAGTCGATCAAACAGGGCCATGGCCCGCGCATAGCGATTTCCGCGCGCCAGCGAAAGCCGTTCACAAAGCCGTTCACCGGGGCGACAAGCGGCTTGTGCGAAGGAAGCGCTTGCGGCTAAGCGGGGCGGTACCGCAGCGCGCCGCGCCGCACGGGAGAATTTGTTGATGCATGCCAGCCGTTTTCGCACCGCCATCGTCGGCGGCCTGATCGTCACCACCTTGCTCAGCGGCTGTGCGCAATTGCGCGGGCGGCAGGGCTATGTCGTCGATCCGGTGCTCGCCGATTCGGTGACCGCTGGCGTCGACAACCGCGAATCGGTGGAAAAAACGCTGGGTCGCCCGACGTTCGTGGGCCAATTTTCGGACCGCGACTATTTCTATGTCGCGCGCGAAACCCGCCAGCTAGCCTTTGCCAATCCGCGCCCGGTGGCGCAGATTGTCATGCACGTGAAATTCGACGCGGCGGGCAATGTCACCGCGGTCGAGCGCACCGGCCTCGAAAATGTCGTGCGTTTGAGCCCCGAGGGCGACAAAACGCCGACGCTGGGCCGCGAACGCAGCTTCTTTGAAGATATCTTCGGCAACATTGGCGCCGTGGGTGCCGCAGGCGCAGGCGCGCCGCAGCAGTAACGATCAAGCGCTAGGCGACATCGCACCCCATTTTCGTCATCGCGGACTTAAACCGCAATCCCCCCCGCCGCCAGCACCGCCAGCGTCACCAGTTCCGACGCGGGCGACGCCATCGTTGCGATCTGCACCGGATATTTCATGTTCAACAGCATCGGGCCGATAATGGTTCCGCTGCCCAGCTCGCGCAGCAGCTTGGCCGACAGGTTCCCCGATTGCAGTCCCGGCATGATCAGCACATTGGCCGGCCCCGACAGGCGGCAGAAGGGGTAGTTTTTCATCACATTTGGATTGAGCGCCACGTCGGGGGCCATCTCGCCTTCATACTCAAACGTGCATTCGCGGGCATCGAGCGCGCCCACCGCGCCGCGGATACTATCGAGCCAATTGCCCGCGGGATTGCCAAAGGTCGAATAGGACAGGAAAGCCACGCGCGGCTCGTGCCCCATTGCGCGCGCGACCATCGCGGTGCGCTCGGCAATGTCGGCGAGCTGTTCGGACGTTGGCCGCTCGTTGACCGTGGTGTCAGCGAGGAAGATCGTCTGGTGCTGACCGACAAAGATGTGCACGCCCAGCGGGGTCTTGCCCGCCGCCGGGTCGATCACCCGCTTCACATCGCGCAGCGTCTGGGCATAGGGGCGCGTTACCCCGGTAATCATCGCATCGGCCAGCCCCATTTTCAGCATGAGCGCGGCAAAGGTGTTGCGGTCGCGGTTGACCATCCGCTCGCAGTCGCGGCGCAGATAGCCGCGCCGCTGCAACCGTTCGTACAGCATCTCGACCATCGCGGGCACGTGCGGCGAATTGGTGCTGTTGTGGATTTCAAAGGCGTCGGGGTCGGGCACCCCCATTTCGACCAGCCGCTCGCGCGTCCAATCGCGCCCGACGAGCACGGGGATACCATAGCCGCCGTCGCGGAACTGGATCGCGGCGCGCAGCACCACCTCTTCCTCGCCTTCGGCAAACACCACGCGCTTGGGGTTGGCCTTGGCGGCGTCATAGGCCAGCGTCAGCACCGAGGTGGTGGGATTGAGCCGCGCGCGCAATGACCGCGCATAGGCCTCGAAATCCTCGATCGGCTTTTGCGCGACGCCCGATTCCATCGCCGCCTTCGCCACCGCGCACGGCACAATTTCCATGAGGCGCGGATCGAAGGGCGACGGGATGATATAATCGGGGCCAAAGCTCGACGCGCGCCCGCCATAGGCCGCCGCCACTTCCTCGGGCACCTGCTGGCGCGCCAGCTCGGCGATCGCGTGCGCGGCGGCGATCTTCATCGCATCGTTGATCCCCGTCGCGCGCACATCCAGCGCGCCGCGAAAGATGAAGGGGAAACACAGGACATTGTTGACCTGGTTGGGATAATCCGACCGCCCCGTCGCGATAATCGCGTCGGGCCGCGCCGCGCGCGCATCGGGCGGCGAAATTTCGGGGTCGGGATTGGCCATCGCAAAGATGATCGGCGCGGCCTTCATGTCCCGCACCATCTCGGGCTTCAGCGCGCCCGCCGCCGACAGGCCCAGAAAGATATCGGCATCGACCAGCGCCTCGGTCAGCGTGCGGGCCTTGGTCGGAATCGCATGCGCCGATTTCCACTGGTCCATGCTCTCGGTGCGGCCCTGATAAATCACGCCCTTGCGGTCGCACATGGTCACATTTTCGTGCCGCACCCCCATCGCCTTCATCAGCTCGGTGCAGGCAATCGCCGCCGCGCCCGCGCCGTTGACAACGACCTTGACCTCGTCGAGCTTGCGCCCGGTCAGGAAACAGGCGTTGATGATCCCGGCGGCGGAAATGATCGCCGTGCCATGCTGGTCGTCGTGGAACACGGGGATGTTCATGCGCTCGCGCAAAGCCTGCTCGATGATGAAGCAATTGGGCGCGGCAATATCTTCCAGGTTAATCCCGCCGAAGCTCGGCTCGAGCAGCGCGACGGCGTCGATAAACGCCTGCGGGTCCTCGGTCGCAACCTCCAGATCGATCGAATCGACGTCGGCAAAGCGCTTGAACAGCACCGCCTTGCCCTCCATCACCGGTTTCGACGCGAGCGCACCAAGGTTGCCGAGGCCCAAAATCGCGGTGCCGTTTGAAATCACTGCGACCAGATTGCCCTTGGCGGTATATTCATACGCGGCGGCGGGGTCCTCGGCGATGGCGCGCACCGGCACCGCGACACCGGGGGAGTAGGCAAGCGACAGGTCGCGCTGCGTCGCCATCGGCTTCGACGCAATAATCTCGATCTTCCCCGGCCGCCCCGTGGCATGATAGAGCAGCGCCTCGCGGTCCGAAAACTGCACCTTGCTCTCGTCGCTCATCGCCCCGCTCCCGTTTTTTCACGCCGTAAAGCGACCCTATGACCGGGGCGTGGCAAGGGCAAGGGGGGCGGGGCGATACTGGCGCGCGGCCCTTGCGGACCTATGGCTCTGCGCCCTAAGCAGATGGCGCATGTCATCCGCCCCCGCCCTTTCCCCCCCGCTCCCCGCCGCCACCCCGATGATGGCGCAATATTGGGCGCTGAAGGCTGAGGCACCCGATTGCTTGCTCTTCTATCGCATGGGCGATTTCTTCGAGCTGTTCTTTGACGATGCGAAGGCCGCCGCCGCGACGCTCGACATCGCGCTCACCTCGCGCGGTGAGCATGGCGGCGAAGCGGTGCCGATGTGCGGGGTGCCGGTGCATGCTGCCGAAAACTACCTCGCGCGGCTGATCCGCGCCGGGCACCGCGTCGCGATTGCCGAACAGGTCGAAACCCCCGCCGAGGCCAAGGCGCGCGGCGGGTCAAAAGCGCTGGTCGCGCGCGCCATCGTGCGCTTTGTCACCGCGGGCACACTGACCGAGGAGACATTGCTTGAGGGGCGCAGCGCCAACCGCCTCGCCGCATTGGCGACGATCGCCGCGACGGGCGAAACCGCCATCGCCGCCGCCGATATTTCCACCGGACGCTTCGAAGTGGTGCTGACCGACGCGGGCCGCGTCGAGGCCGAACTCGCGCGCCTCGCCCCCAGCGAAATTTTGGTGGCCGAGGGGAGCGCGGTCCCCGCCCTCTTCGCCGCGCGCGCCATCGAACGCCCCGCCGCCGACTTCGCCAGCGCCGCCGCGACCAAGCGGCTGCAGGCGCGCTTCGGCGTCGCCACGCTCGACGGCTTCGGCGATTTTTCCCGCGCCGAACTTGCCGCGATGGGCGCGCTCGACGCCTATCTCGGCCATGTCGGGCGCGGCAGCGCGGTGTTCTTGCAGGCGCCCGTGCGCGCGGCGGCCGGCGGCGTCATGGCCATCGATGCCGCGACGCGCGACAGTCTGGAGCTGACCCGCACCGCCGACGGCCAGCGCGGCGGCAGCCTGCTCGCCGCCATCGACCGCACCGTGACCGCCGGCGGCGCGCGCCAGCTGTCCGACGATATCGCCGCGCCGCTCACCGACATGGCCGCCATCACCGACCGGCTCGACCTCGTCGACTGGTTCGCGCGCGATGCCTTGCTGCGCGCCGAGGTGCGCGATGCCCTGCGCGCGCTGCCCGACGCAGCGCGGGCATTGGGGCGGCTGGTGGCGGGCAGAGGATCCCCGCGTGACCTCGCCCAGCTGCGCGATGCGCTCGGCGGCGCGCGGCGGCTGCGCGAACGGCTCGGGGCATTGCCGCAGCGCCCGGCGCTGCTCGATGCCATCCTCCCCGCGCTCGACGGGCACGGTGCGCTCGTCGATGAACTCACCCGCGCGCTGGTGGAAAGTCCGCCGCTCGATGCGACCCAAGGCGGCTATATCGCCGAAGGTTACGACCACGCGCTCGACGCGCTGCGCCACACGGCACGCGACGGGCGGCAGGCGATTGCGGCGCTCGAGGCCGATTACCGCGCGCGCACCGGCATCGCGGGGCTCAAAATCCGCCATAACGGCGTGCTCGGCTATCATGTCGAGGTAACGGCGAAGGCGGCTGATGCGCTGATGGCGCCCACGTCGGGGTTTACCCATCGCCAGACGCTCGCCGGGGTGGTGCGCTTCAACGCGCCCGACCTGCACGAAGCCGCGCTGCGCGTGACGCAGGCGGGTGCGCATGCGCTGGCCGCCGAGGCGGCGCATCTCGAGGCGCTGACCGCGCTTGCGGTCGCCCGCCGCGAGCCGATTGCGCGCAGCTGCGATGCGCTGGCGCGCATCGATGTTGCCGCCGCGCACGCCGACCATGCCATGACCCACGGCTGGTGCCGTCCCGGGCTGACCGATGACAATGCGCTCGCCATCCGCGGCGGCCGCCACCCCGTGGTCGAAGCGGCGCTGGCGGCGCGCGGCGAACAGTTCGTCCCCAACGATCTGGCTTTGTCGCCAAGCGACCGGCTGTGGCTGGTCACCGGCCCCAATATGGGCGGGAAATCGACCTTCCTACGGCAAAATGCGCTGATCATCGTGCTCGCGCAGGCTGGCGCATTTGTACCCGCGTCGGCGGCCACCATCGGTCTCACCGACCGGCTGTTCAGCCGCGTCGGCGCCAGCGACAATCTCGCGCGCGGGCGCTCAACCTTCATGGTCGAAATGGTCGAAACCGCTGCGATCCTCGCGCAGGCGACGCCGCGCAGTTTCGTGATTTTGGATGAAGTCGGGCGCGGCACGTCAACTTACGACGGCCTCGCGCTCGCCTGGGCGGTGGTTGAGGCGGTGCACGAGGTCAACCGCTGCCGCTGCCTGTTCGCGACCCATTATCACGAATTGACGCGCCTTGCCGAAACGTTGGATGCGCTGTCGCTCCACCATGTCCGCGCGCGCGAATGGCAGGGCGATCTGGTGCTGCTCCACGAACTCGCCGATGGCCCCGCCGACCGCAGCTACGGCCTCGCCGTCGCGCGCCTCGCGGGGGTTGCCCCGCGCGTCGTCCAGCGCGCCGAAGCGGTGCTCGCCAAGCTCGAGGCCGGGCGCGCCGCCACCGGCGGGCTCGCAGCGGGGCTCGACGATCTGCCCCTCTTTGCCGCAACCGTCGCTGAGGCGCCCGCGCCACCAACCGACGCGCTGCGCGACGCGCTCGCGGATATTCAGCCTGACAGCCTGACCCCGCGCGACGCGCTGGAACTGCTCTACCGGCTTAAGGGTCTGGCAGACGGGGCATGACCGACCGCTTCGCCAGCCTTGACGACCGCCGCGCCATCATCGACCGGCGCGCACTGGCCGATGCGCTCGACACAGCAATGGCGAATGCGCGGCACGGCAGCGCGCGGCGGCGCATTTTGGTGCTCATGCTCAAAGATGCGCTGGACGCGGGGCGGGCCGAGGTAGCGCGGCGGCTGGCCCTCCACCCTACCGCCGGACGCGCGGCGGCGCTGGCGCAAACCTTTCTGATCGACCAGATCATCCGGTTGGCGCACGATGTCGTGACCGACCACCTCTATCCTTCGGGTAACAAATCATCGGGTGAACGCCTCGCATTGATCGCAGTCGGCGGTTATGGCCGCGCCGAGCTGTGCCCGCACAGCGACGTCGACATCGGCTTCATCACCCCGTTCAAACAAACCAGCTGGACCGAACAGGTGATCGAGGCGATGCTCTACACCTTCTGGGATCTGGGGCTGAAGGTCGGCCATTCATCGCGCTCGGTCGATGAAATGATCCGCGCTGCGCGCGACGATCTGACCGTGCGTACCGCGCTTTTGGAAGCGCGCTTCATCTGGGGGGATCGCGCGCTGTATGAAGCGGCCTCGGCGCGCTTTGCTGCCGAGGTGGTGGCGGGCAATGCCAAGGCGTTCGTCGCCGACAAGCTCGCCGAGCGCGACGATCGCCACGTCAAAATGGGCGATTCGCGCTATGTCGTCGAACCCAATGTGAAAGAGGGCAAGGGCGGCCTGCGCGACCTCCACACGCTGTTGTGGATCGGCAAATTCATTCATCAGGTGCGCGCTGCCCCCGAACTGGTCGACGCCGGGCTCCTGACGGCGGGCGAATTGCGGCAATTTGCCCGCGCGGAAAATTTCCTGCTCGCGGTGCGCTGCCACCTTCACCTGATCACCGGGCGCACCGAGGATCGGCTGACGTTTGACGTCCAGCGCGAGATCGCCGAACGGATGCGCTTTGCCGCGCGGCCGGGCAAGAGCGCAGTCGAACGTTTCATGCAGCTATATTTCTTGCATGCCAAAGCGGTGGGCGACCTCACCGGAACATTCCTTGCGCACCTCGATGACCAGCAGGCCGCGCGCGGCCGGCGATTCCTGCCGACGATGTTCCGCCGTCCGGCCAAACTCGGCAGCTTTGTGCTCGACCGCGGGCGGCTGGCGCTGCCTTCGGACAAACATTTTATCGAAGACCCGGTGCGCCTGCTCGAAATTTTTGCGCTCGCGGACAAGCACGGGCTGGAGGTCCATCCCACCGCGATGCGCCAGGCGCGCCACGATGCGCGGTTGATTGATCAGGCGGTGCGCCGCGATCCGCGCGCCAATGCGCTGTTTCTTGACGTACTGACGTCACCGCGCGACCCCGAAACCGTGCTGCGCTGGAAGAACGAGGCGGGGGTCTTCGGTCGTTTCATTCCCGATTTCGGCCGTGTCGTCGCGCAGATGCAGTTTGACATGTATCATCACTACACAGTCGATGAACATACGATCCGCGCCATCGGCCTGCTCGCGCGGATCGAGGCGGGCAAGCTCAAGGGCGATCATCCCTTGTCCAGCGTGATTATGGCGCAGATTCAGTCGCGCCGTGCGCTTTATGTCGCGGTCCTGCTGCACGACATCGCCAAGGGGCGCGGCGGCGACCATAGCGTGCTGGGGGCCGAACTCGCGCTCACCCTCTGTCCGCGCCTCGGCATGACCGCGGCCGAAACCGAAACCGTGTCCTGGCTGGTGCGCTATCATTTGCTCATGTCGGCGACCGCCTTCAAGCGCGACCTCGCCGATTTCAAAACCATCCTGGATTTTGCGGGCGCGGTGCAATCGCCCGAACGGCTGCGCTTGCTGTTGGTGCTCACCGTGGTCGATATCCGCGCGGTCGGCCCGGGCGTGTGGAACGGCTGGAAGCGCCAATTGCTCAGCGAACTCTATGATGCCGCCGAAGAAGTACTGCGCCTTGGCCACAAGCAGCGCGGGCGCGAGGCCCGCATCGCGGCCAAGAAAGAAGCGGCGGCGGAGCGGCTGGCGCTTGCTCCTAGCGCCTTTGACGCGCTCGCCCGGCGCTTGCCCGAAAGCTATTGGATCGCCGAATCGGTCGATGTAATCGCCGCCAACCTGCGTCACATGCTCGCCCATCCCGGCGCGGCACTCGCGGTCAGCGCCATCCCCGACGCCGATCGCGGCGCGACCCTTGTGATGGTGCTCGCCGCCGACCATCCGGGGCTCTTCTACCGCATCGCCGGCGGCATCCATCTGGCCGGAGGCAACATCATCGACGCACGCATCCACACCACGCGTGACGGCATGGCCCTCGACAATTTCCTGGTGCAGGATCCTTTGGGGCGGCCCTTCGCCGATGATCGCCAGATCGAACGGCTGTCGCGCGCGATCGACGATGCGCTCGCCAACCGCCAGAAATTGCTGCCCAAGCTCGCAGCCCGCCCCTTGCCGCGCACCCGTGCCGAAACCTTTCGCATTGCCCCCAATGTGCTGATCGATAACAAGGCGTCGAACCGGTTTACGGTGGTCGAGGTGAATGCACAGGACCGCCCGGCGCTGTTGAACCAGCTCGCCTATGCGCTGTTCCAGTCAAAGGTCACCGTGCACAGCGCGCATGTCGCCACCTATGGCGAACGCGCGGTCGACGTGTTTTACGTCACCGACCTGCTCGGCGGCAAAATCGACAGCGCCGCGCGCGTGCGGGCGTTGGAAAAGCGCTTGCTTGAGGCGGCTGCCGGCGAAGTGGCGGGCGCGGTCGCGGCCTAACTGCGCAGCACTGCCCCCAGCTTCACCGCTGCTGCCACCACGGCGTCGCTGATGGCTTTGAGATCGGCATCGGTGAAGCTCTTATCGCCGGGCTGCAGCACCACCTCGACCGCCAGACTGACCTGCCCCTCGGGCACGCCCTGGCCGGCAAATCGGTCGAACAGTCGCGCCGCGACAATATGCGCCTTGTCCGCACCCTTGACCGCGCGCACCAGCTCGCCCGCCGTCAGGCTGTCGGGCGCGAGGAAGGCAAAGTCGCGGGTCACCGCCTGCAAGGCGGGCGGGGCGAAAGGCGCGCGCATGAAACCTGACGCGCGCTTCGCCGGAATGGCGTCGAGATGAATCTCCGCGACCGCGACCGGCCCATCCAGATCGAACGCCTTGGCCGTCGCGGGGTGCAGCATGCCGAACGCCGCGAGCACCGTCTTGGGCCCTAGCCGCAGCGTGGCAGACTGGCCGGGGTGATAGTGCGCGCCCGCTTCACCCATGACCTGCAGATTGTCGGTCGGTGCGCCGGCCGCTGCCAGCAAAGCCAGCACTTCGGCTTTGGCGTCAAACGCATCAAAGCGCGCCGCTTTACCGCTCGCCCAGCCGCGCGGCCCCTTTTCGCCGCCCAGTATCAGCCCCAGCGTCAGCCGCTCATCACTCGTGCCTTCGGCGCTGCGGAAATAACGCCGCCCGATCTCGAACAGCCGGACGCTCGCCGCGCCGCGGTCCATATTGCGCTGCGCCGCCATCAGCAGGCCGGGCAGCAGCGACGGGCGCATCACCTTCAAATCCTCGCTGATCGGATTGGCGAGCGACCAGTCGCCCCCGCCAAAGGCTTCAGCAGCGCTCTCCGGCAGGAAGGACCAGGTGATCGCCTCGTTCAATCCGCGCGCCGCCGCCGTGCGCCGCACCCGGCGCTCGACCTTTTGCATCGGCGTGGCCGTCGGCTTGGCGACCCCGTCTGCGCGCGGCAGCGGGGCGCTGGCGATATTGTCGAAGCCGATGATGCGAGTGACTTCCTCGACCAGATCGGCCGGACCATCAATGTCGCGCCGCCAGCCGGGCAGGAAAGCGGTGCTGTCGCCTTCGCCCAACACAACAATGCCAAGTGACGCCAAAATCTCGCGCTGCTTGCTGTCAGAAACATCAATGCCACCCAGCGTGCGGCATAGGTCGGGGCGATAGGGAACCTCACGCTGTTCCATCGGCGGGTTGCCAGCCCGCACTGCCTGCGACGGTGTGCCGCCGCAAATCTGCGTGATCAGATGGGTCAATATGTCCAAACCATTATCGAGAAAGGTCGGATCGACCCCCCGCTCGAACCGCGTGCGTGCATCGCTGGTCAGCCCCAGCGCTTGTCCTGTCCGCGCGATATGTTCGGGGGTAAAATAGGCGACCTCCAACAGCACATCAGTGGTAGCCTCGCTGCACCCCGAATGCTCACCGCCCATGATCCCGGCGATGTCGTGCACCCCGCTGTCGTCGGCAATCACGGTCATGGCGGACGTCAGCGCATATTGCTTGCCGTTCAGCGCGGTGACGGTCTCGCCGTCCTCGGCTCGCCGCGCCACCACCGCACCGGTGAGCTGTGCCAGATCATAGGCATGGCTCGGCCGCCCATGGTCGAGCATCACATAGTTGGTAATGTCGACCAGCGCCGAAATCGGCCGCTGCCCCGCACTTTTCAGCCGAGCCTGCATCCATGCCGGGGATGCGCCATTGGTCACGCCCTTGATGACGCGGCCATAAAAAGCAGGGCAGCCTTCGGGGTCATCGGTGCGGATTTCGACTGGGCAGGGAAAGTTTCCTTGGGGGCCGCCGAAAATGTCATGTGAGCTATGTGGGTAGGGAAAACCGCCAATCGTGCCGAGTTCATCCTGATACAGGCAATTGAGCGGCTTGAGTGTCCCCAGCCCCGCCGCCGCCAGGTCGCGCGCAATGCCGCGGACGCCCATGCAATCCTGCCGGTTGGGGGTCACCGCCACATCGATCACCGGGTCGTTCAAATCGGCATAGTCGCTGAACGCCGCGCCGACCGGCGCATCGGCGGGCAGTTCGATGATGCCGTCATGGTCATCGCCCAGCTCCAGCTCGCGCGAGGAGCACATCATGCCGTTCGATTCGACGCCGCGGATCGCCGCCTTCTTCAGCACCATGCCGTTCGCCGGCACCACCGCGCCCTCGCGGCCGAACACGCCGACCAGCCCGGCCCGCGCATTGGGTGCGCCGCACACGACCTGCAGCGGCACGCCGTCGCCCTGATCGACCGTCAGCAGCTGCAGCTTGTCGGCCTGGGGGTGGCGTTCGGCAGTCAAAACCCTTGCAACAGTGAAGCCCGCCAGCCGCTCGGCGGGATTCTCGATGCCTTCGACCTCCAACCCGATACAGTTGAGCGTGTCCGCAACGGCATATATGTCAGCGTCGGTGTCCAAATGGCTCTTGAGCCAGCTCAGCGAGAATTTCATGCGCCGACTCCCCCGCTCAGCGTGGGGACATCCAGCGCGCCAAACCCATAGTGGCCCAGCCAGCGCATATCGCCGTCAAAGAAAGCGCGCAGGTCGTCCATACCATATTTCAACATCGCCAGCCGGTCGACGCCGGTGCCGAACGCAAAGCCCTGCCACTCGTCGGGGTCGAGCCCGCAGGCGGCAATGACCTTGGGGTGGACCATGCCGCTGCCCAGCACCTCCATCCAGCCTTCGGACCCGCCAATCACGCGCTTGCCGTTCACCAGGCTATAACCGACATCGACCTCGGCGCTCGGCTCGGTGAAGGGGAAATAGCTCGGGCGCAGCCGCAGCACGACATCGTCGCGCTCGAAAAAGGCCTTGAGGAAGGTCTCGAGCGTCCATTTCAAATGACCCAGGGTGATGCCGCGATCGATCACCAACCCCTCGATCTGGTGGAACATCGGCGTGTGCGTCGCGTCGCTGTCGCTGCGGTAAACGCGCCCCGGCGCGATGATGCGGATCGGTGGCTCCTGCGACATCATCGTGCGGATCTGCACCGGCGAGGTGTGCGTGCGCAGCAGCATCGCCCTGCCATCGGGGCCGCGCATATTGTCGCCGAAATAGAAGGTGTCGTGCATCGCCCGCGCCGGGTGCGTTTCGGGAATGTTGAGCGCGGTGAAATTGTGCCAGTCGTCCTCGATCTCCGGCCCTTCGGCCACGGCAAAGCCCATGTCGGCGAAAATCTCGGCGAGCTCGTCCATGACTTGGCTCACCGGATGCACCGATCCGTGCAGGCTTTCGGGCGCGGGCAGCGTCAGGTCGACGCGCTCGGACGCGAGCCGCGCGGCGAGCACCTCGGTCTCCAACGTCGCTTTGCGCTTGGCCAGCGCGGCAGTGACCGCCTCGCGCAGCCCATTGATGCGCGGGCCTTCGCTGGCGCGCTGTTCGGGGGTCATCCCGCCCAGCGTCTTGAGCAGCGCCGATACGCTCCCCGCCTTGCCCAGCGCTTCGATGCGGATCGCCTCGACCGTATCGAGATCGGCAGCGGTATCGATCCGCGTCAGCAGATCGGATTGCAGGGTATCGAGGTCACTCATCATCATCTTCCCGGTAAAGCCGGTTTGCCCATAAGCGAAAGGGCGCGAACGGCAACTGCCGTCCACGCCCTTGCGCGCATTCTTACAAAGTCGGTTTAGGCTGCTTTGGGCAGCGCCGCCTTCGCCTGCGCGATGATGGCGGTAAACACCGCGCCTTCATTCATCGCGAGGTCGGCCATGACTTTCCGGTCCAGCTCGATCCCGGCCAGCTTCACGCCGTGCATGAACTGCGAATAAGTGAGGCCCTCGGCGCGAACCGCCGCGTTGATCCGCTGGATCCACAGCGCGCGGAAATTGCGCTTGTTAACCTTGCGGTCGCGATAGGCATATTGCCCGGCCTTTTCGACGGCCTGGCGGGCGATGCGGATGGTGTTCTTGCGCCGGCCGTAAAAGCCCTTCGCCTGCTCCAAAATCCGCTTGTGCTTGGTGCGCGTCGTGGTGCCGCGTTTGATGCGTGACATGGTCTAGCGCTCCTTACTTCAGGCCGTACGGCGCCCACAGGCGCACATGCCCCGCATCGGCATCGCTCAGCACGCTGGTGCCGCGGTTGGTGCGGATATATTTCGAATTGTGGCTGATCAGGCGGTGACGCTTGCCGGCGACGCCGTGCTTCACCTTGCCTGTCGCGGTGAATTTGAAGCGCTTCTTCACACCGCTCTTGGTCTTCATCTTGGGCATTTCGGTCTCCTTGTTCTGGGACAATCTCGACCGGCCCTGGCAGCCCTTGTAGCCAGGCAGGTCATCACGCGATCGTCAGCGAAGCGGGGCCGTTAGCGAAGCGCGGCGCGAAATGCAAGCGATTCGGCGCTTTCCGGCCGTCCCGTGCGCAGGCCTTGCCAACGCCGCCGCCTGCGTTAGGACTGATGTCAATGTTGTCGTCCTGCCCGCGCTCCCCCGCATGACTGCCAAGGCACCGGTTCCGGCCAAGGGCCCGCCGCCGCAGCGCTTGCCGGACGGACCCGCGCGCGCGGAGGTGGACAGCGGCGCGCTGGCCGACCCATGGCTCGCCGATGCCGATCTGGTCGATCCGGCCTATGCCGAAACCATCGCCAATGAAGGACTGCAAACCAGCCTGCCCAAGCTGCCCGACCAGCCGGTGCGCGAATTTCCGCAATGGCTGCTCGATTTCTTCGAATGGCTCGACCGCTTTTTCGAACAATCGGGCGACGGGCTGATTTATGTGCTGTGGGGCCTTGGCGCGCTGCTCGTCCTGTTCATCGCTTATCGCCTGTTTCCCGGCTTTGCCGAGTGGATCAATGGCCTGCTCGGGCGCAGGGTCGAGGAAGATTTGCCCGAACAGGGTTTGGCCGAAGCCAGCGCCGCGCGCGCACGCCTTGCCGATGCCGACGCGCTCGCCGCCGAGGGGCGCTATGCCGAGGCGGTGCACCTGCTGCTCTATCGCAGCGTCGATGATATCGCTGCGCGCCGCCCCGGCCTTGTCAAACCCGCGATCACCTCGCGCGATCTGGCGGCTTCGCGCGACTTGCCCGGGATCGCCCGCACCGCCTTTTCGCGCATCGCCCGCGCGGTGGAGATCAGCCTGTTCGGCGGCCAGCCGGTTGATGCCGGGGTGTGGGGCGAATGCCGCGCCGCCTATTCGGAATTGACCGTTCCCAAGGCATGGGCCACGGCATGAGCGCCGATACCGCCCGCACCCCGTTCGACCCGCGCGTGATCGGCGCGGTGATCGTCATCGGCGTCATCGGCTTCATCGCCATGTGGGCATTGATGGCGCTCGGCCCGCAATTGTCGGCGGGCAATAATGCGCAGGGTCATGCGCTGTCGAAGGGCGTGGCGGGTTATGCCGGGATCGTCGATTATGCCGAGCGCGCCGACATTTGGGTCGATGTGCGCCGCGAAGTGGTCGAGGCGACACCGCTGGGCGATGATGAGGGCAGCACGCTGCTGGTCCTCACCCCTGACCAGAGCAGCGAGCCTGACGAGATCGAAGCGCTGATCATGGCACATGGGCGCGAACCGGTGCTGATCGTGCTGCCCAAATGGCGCACGCTGCCGCATCCGCAACGAAGGGGGTGGGCGGGCCTGGCCTTTGTAGCGTCCGCGCACCCACGCCTGGTGCCGTGGGACCGTTTCGGCGGGCGCGAACCCGATGTGGCGCTGATCACCACGCGACAGCCGGGGCCGCTGGCGTTCAAGGGTTCGGGCTATCAGCGCGGCACGGCAGCCACCCAGCCCGGCCAGTGGCAGGCGCTGTTCGGCGGCGGCGGGACGGTGATGATCGGCATGCCCGACGTACCGCTTTTCTGGAAGCCGCCCGGTCGGCCCGCCGCGACGCAAAGCGAGATGCGCGCTGCCGAAAACCCGGCGCTCCTCATCCGCTCGGCTGATCGCCGTCTCTATGTCCTCGCCGACCCCGATCTCATCAACAATTTTGCTTTTGCCAGCCGCGAACGCGCGCGCACCGCGCTCGCCGTGCTTGATATGGTGGCAGAGGACAGCGACGCAGCTGGAATCGCCTTCGATGTCACGCTCAATGGCCTCGGCGGCGGCAGCGGCTTTCTGCGGCTTGCGTTTGTGCCGCCTTTCATCGGCATCACCGCCTGCCTGATTGCGGCGGGTTTGCTTGCGCTATGGCAGGCGGCGGCGCGTTTCGGCCCCGCGCGTGTGCCCGCGCGTGCCATCCCCATTTCCAAGCGCGCGCTCATTGAAAGCAGCGCCGAACTGGTCGCACAGACGCGGCGTGAGGCCGATGGTGCCGACGCCTGGCTGCGTGGTCAGCGCGAGGCGCTGGGGCGCGCGCTGCACGCGCCGCCGGGGCTCG
Source organism: uncultured Sphingopyxis sp. (assembly GCA_964401155.1). Classification (GTDB taxonomy): domain Bacteria; phylum Pseudomonadota; class Alphaproteobacteria; order Sphingomonadales; family Sphingomonadaceae; genus Sphingopyxis. The sequence continues at coordinate 154,748 of CAYNXF010000004.1, read as the reverse complement.
AAGGTGCCGCGCTTGATGACTGGATCGACCGCCGCCGCCCGGCCAGGGATGGGGACGATGGCTTTGCCGCGCTCGGCCGCCGCCTCCCGCTAGCCCGTAATAGCAACGAATTATTGGGGCTCGCCCGCGCCCTGCACACCATCAGAAAGGATTTGCTGCGTGAGCATTGATAACATCGACGGCGTCGCCAAACTCGCGGGCCAGCTGCGCGCCGAAGTGGGCAAAGCCGTGGTCGGACAGGACGCCCTTGTTGATATGGTCAGCATTGCGCTGCTCGCGGGCGGCCATTGCCTGCTCGAAGGGCCACCGGGTACCGCCAAGACGCTGCTCGCCCAATGCTTTGCCCGCGCCGCAGGGCTGGGTTTCGGGCGCATCCAGTTCACGCCCGATCTGATGCCCGGTGACATTTTGGGGTCGAACCTGTTCAACTTCCAGACCTCGACCTTCACCCTCACCAAGGGGCCGATTTTCACCGAGCTGCTGCTCGCCGACGAAATCAACCGCACCCCGCCCAAGACGCAGGCCGCGCTTTTGGAAGCGATGCAGGAACGCCGCGTGACCATAAATGGCGAGCCGCACAGTCTCAGCCCGCGCTTCACAGTGCTGGCAACGCAAAACCCGATCGAGCAGCAGGGCGTCTATCCACTGCCCGAGGCGCAGCTCGACCGCTTCCTGTTCAAGCTCATCATCGGCTATCCCGATGCCGCCGAGGAACGGCGGATCGTCGCCGACCATGGCGGACGCTTCAAGGCGCCGGCAGCGGGCGATTTCGGGGTCACACAGATTGCCGACGCCGCGGCCATCGCGGAGGCGATTGATGTCGTCGCCCAAGTGCGGCTGGCCGACGAGATTGTCGACTATATCGTGCGCCTCGTCCGCGCGACGCGCGCCACCGCCGATCTCGAATGCGGGGCCAGCCCTCGCGCCGCCAGCCTGCTTGCGCGCGCTGCCTGCGCAAGCGCGGCTATCGACGGGCGCGACTATACCATCCCCGACGATGTCAAACGCCTCGCCGCCAATGTACTGCGCCACCGTTTGATCCTGTCGCCCGCCGCCGAAATCGACGGGCGCAATGTCGAAACGGTGGTCGAGGAACTGGTGAACGCGACCGAGGTGCCGCGTTGATTCTGCCCACGCCGCTCACGATTCTGTTGCTGCTCACCGGCGCGCCGGTGGCGCTGGGGCTGGGCCTGATCCGCCCCGACTTGTGGCTCTTGTCGCTGGTGTGGATTGGGGTCATCGCGGCGCTGATGCTGGTCGATGCGCTGGTCGCGGGCGATCTGCGCCGGATCGCGGTTGATCTGCGCGCGCCGCGCAGCGTGGGCATCGGCGACCCCTTCAACCTGCTGGTGCGCCTCGACGCGCCGGGCGCGCGCTGGAAACCGGCAAAGATTGACATTGCCATGGCGGTCGATGCGCGGCTCGATGCCGGGGGACGGATTGCGGGTATCGGTTTCCCCGCCGATGCGCCCGGTGGGGCGGGGCTGACGCTGATCAAGAATTTCACCCTTGCCGCTGCGCGGCGCGGCACCGCGCGCATCGACGGGCTGTGGCTGCGCTGGCGCGGACCCTTGGGCCTCGCCATCCTCCAGCGCCGCTATGCCGAGCACCGCGAAATCGCCGTTGTGCCCAGCTTGCGCAGCGTGCGCGAAGACGGCCTCAAGCTGTTTCGCCGCGATGCGCAATTCGGCCTGCGTCAACAAATGCTGGTGGGCGAAGGCAGCGAGTATGAAGCGCTGGGCGAATATCAGCCCGGCATGGACCGGCGCAGCATCGATTGGACCGCATCGGCGCGCCATGTGAAACTTTTGGCGAAAGAATATCGCATCGAACGCGACAACCGGCTGGTGCTGGCCATCGACGCCGGCCGCACGATGAGCGAGCCGGTTGACGGCATGCCGCGCGTCGACCGCGCCGTTTCGGCGGCGCTGCTGCTCGCCTTTGTTGCCTTGAAGATGGAGGACCGGGTCAGCCTGTTCCACTTCGCTGCCAAGCCTGGCGGATCGACGCCGGTACTGGCGCACAGCAGCGATTTTCCCCTGCTCCAGGCAGCTGCCGCACGCATCGATTATGCGCATGAGGAAAGCAATTTCACACTGGCGCTGGCAACCCTTGGCGCGCAGCTCAACCGCCGATCGCTGATTGTCCTCTTCACCGAATTCACCGATCCTACCAGCGCCGAGCTGATGATCCGCGCCGCCGGACGGCTGGTGAAGCAACACCGCCTGCTGTTCGTGGTGCTCAAGGACAGCGAGTTGGAAGCGGTTGAACGGATGGAGCCAACCGAGCCCGCCGATCTGGTGCGCACCAATGTCGCTGCCGCGCTGCTGCGTGACCGCCGGATTGTCATCGCCCGGCTGCAACGCATGGGCGTCGATGTGGTCGAAGTGGCGCATGATCGCGTGTCGAGCGGTGTGCTCGATGCCTGGATGGCGATCAAAAAGGCCGGGAGTCTCTGATGCCTGCCGTACAAGCCCCCGCCTTTTCCGCCAGCCGCTTCCGCGCCGAGCGCGAGGCCGACTGGATCATTTTCGACCAATTGCTGACCCGGCTGGAAAAAGGGTCGGCATCGTCCTTGTCCACCGACGAGCTGCTGCGCCTGCCCGTGTTATACCGCGCGACACTTTCGTCACTTTCCATTGCGCGCGCCACCAGCCTTGATCGCGCGCTCAACGATCACCTCGAATCGCTCGCGATGCGCGGCTATTTCCTGCTCTACGGCGTGCGCGAAAAGCGCAGCGCGCGGCTCCTGCGATTCTTCGCCCACGACTGGCCCGCCGCCGTGCGCGCGGTTTGGAAGGAGACACTGGTGATCGCGCTGGTGCTCTTGCTTGGCATTGCGACCAGCTGGTCCTTGACCGCCAGCGACCCGCAATGGTTCTTCCAGTTCGTTCCCGAAAATCTAGCGGGCGGGCGCACGCCCGAAGCGAGCACCGAATATCTCCGCTCGACCATCGGCCATGGCAAGGCGCTGGTCGAAGATGGCGAGCGCAGCGGCATGGCTGTCTTTGCCTCCTATTTGTTTCAGCACAACAGCCGCATCGGCATTATGTCTTTTGCGCTGGGATTTGCCTTTGGCGTGCCGACATTGCTGCTTATCTTTTACAATGGTCTGTCGCTGGGGCCGATGCTGGCGGTGTTCGCGGGCAAGGGACTGGGCGTCGACTTCGGCGGCTGGCTTGCCATCCACGGCACGACCGAATTGTTCGCCATCATCCTTGCGGGCGCGGCGGGGCTCAAGATCGGGACGACGATGGTCTTTCCCGGCGAGATGGACCGGCTGACCGCACTGTCGCGCGCGGGACGCACCGCGGGCAAGGTAATGGTCGGGGTGATCATCATGATGCTTTGCGCCGGCCTGCTCGAAGGCTTTGCGCGCCAGCTGATCACCGACACGGTGCTGCGCTACAGCATCGGCGGCACGCTGCTGCTCGGCTGGCTCGCCTTTTACTATGCGCCGCGGCGGAGCGCCACATGACGCCGGAGGGGGCCACGCGGGCCGCAGCAATCCAGAACAAGCGCGATAAGCGCCGCCAATTTGTCACGCCCGAAGGCGTCGACCTTGAACTGGCCATTGCCAGCTCGGGGTTGCGCTTTGCCGCGCTGGTGATCGATCTCACCCTGCTGGTGCTGATTCTGATCCTGTTCACCCTGCTGGCGGTCTGGATTGGTTATGGCAGCGGTGCCGCAACCGGCTTCACCATCTGGCTGCTCGGCTTCTTTCTGCTGCGCACCTTCTGGTTCATCGGCTTCGAGCTCGGCAAGCGTGCCGCGACGCCGGGCAAGCGCATCACCGGCATCCGTGTCGTCGCGCGCGACGGCGGGCGTTTGACGGCGGACGCGGTGATCGCGCGCAATCTGATCCGCGAGCTCGAAATCTTCCTGCCCTTCACCTTCCTCGGCGCGGGCGCGGCTGAGGATGTGGTCGGCTGGGGCACCAGCCTCGCGGGCGCGGCATGGACGCTGACTTTGGGCTTCTTCCTGCTGTTCAACCGCGACCGCATGCGCATGGGCGATCTGATCGCGGGCACCTGGGTGGTGCAGGCGGGGCGTGCGCGGCTCGCCCGCGATCTCGCCACCGCCAGCGTCGCCGACGAAGGCTTGCGCTTCACCGACGCCGAACTTGCAGTTTATGGCGAATTTGAACTGCAGGAACTGGAACGCGTGCTGCGCACCGGCGAAGCGCGGGTGGTCACGCAGGTCGCCGACACTATCCGCGCCAAAATCGGCCGCCTGCGCGCCGAGGATGATGCCATTTTCCTCGAAGCCTATTACCGTCAATTGCGCACGCGGCTGGAACGGGGAATGCTTTTCGGCAAACGCCGCGCCAACAAATTCGTCAAGGAATAAGCTTATGTCTGTCGCCGATGCCCTCCATGCACGCCGCTCGGTGCGCGCGTTCAGGTCCGATCCGGTCGATCCGCAAATCTTGCAGGATGCGCTGGCGGCGGCGCAGCGCGCGCCCTCGGGCGGGAACCTCCAGCCGTGGCGCGCGATCGTGCTGACCGGCGGACCGTGGGAGCGGTTGAAAGCGGTGGTGGGCGAACGTTTGGCATTGGGCGCTGCTGGCCAGCAGATGGAATATCCCATCTACCCCGAAATCCTGCCCGATCCGTGGAAATCGCGCCGCTATGGCGTGGGCGAGGCGCTCTATGGCGCGCTTGGGATTCCACGCGAAAACAAGATGGGCCGGATGCTGCAATTTGCAGAAAATTTCCGCGGCTTCGGCGCGCCGGTCATGCTGTTTCTCTATACCCCGCGCACTATGGGGCCGCCGCAATGGTCCGACATGGGGATGTGGCTGCAATCGCTGATGCTGCTGCTGACCGAAGCGGGCCTCGGCACCTGCGCGCAGGAATGCTGGGCGGTCTATGGCGAAACCATCCGGAACGAACTCGGGATCGCCGACGACCAGATCCTTTTCTGCGGCCTCGCCATCGGCCACACCGATACCGACAATCCGGTCAATAACTGGCCCGTCCCGCGCGCACCGCTTGATGAAGTGATCGAATGGCGGGGTTTCGAAGCATGACTCGCCGGATTGCGGCCGGACTGCTCGCCGCGATGCTCGCCGGGTGCGTCGCTACGCCCAAGCCAGCTCCCCCGCCGCCCCGTCCACCAGTGGTTGTCGCGCCGCCGCCCGCGCCCGCTTTGCCCCCGCCACCAGCGCAGCCATGGGACGAACTGCCGGTCACCGAGGGCGGCTGGCAACTGGCTGCAGACGGCCGCGCTGCGCGCTTCGTGGACGATGGCGGCGTTGAACGCGCGGCGATCGCCTGCGCGGCCCCGGGGCGCATCATCCGGATCAGCCTGAACGGAGAGCGGGCCATGCGGCTGGGCATTTCAACGAGCAGCGACCTGCGCGACCTCATGCTCGCTGATGGCTCGGCCGACGTGCCGGTGGGCGATCCGATCCTCGATGCCATCGCCTTCAGCCGTGGCCGTTTCGCGCTCCGCGCCTCGCAATTGCTGGTACTGCCGGTGCAGGCCGAAATCGGCCGCGTGATCGAGGATTGCCGCGGTTAAGGTCCTTACTCTAGCTCCCCAGCCGCACCGTCCCGCCCTTGATCCAGCCCCAGCGGCACGGGCCCTGATATTCGCGCGCATCGCGCACCGGGCGACCGACTTGGCACAGGTCCATATCGCCGCCGGGCGCGGGGAACACCACACCGAACCAGCGGTCGTCGTCGGTCGCCTCGCACAGCGCGACCCGCGCCCCGCCCGCCAGCCGCGCCTTGATCACGCGCGTTTCATCGGGGGCCCAGTAAACCTCGGTCCCGGCCTCGATCACCCGCGACACGCTGGGGCAGGCGGGCAGACTAGCGCCTTCGCTGCCGATATTCACCGGGCGTGACGCAATCGCAGCCCCGCCATCATCCAGCGCGGCGTTATCGGGCGGTGGCGGCGCTTCGCTGCACGCGGCGACAGACAGGGCAAAGGCGGCGACAAGAACATATTTCATCGCCGCAAATTAGCCGCGCGCGGCGCTGCTGGCAATCGCTGCCGAGTTACGTTTTTCCTTGGGTTTTGTGCTTCTCATCCCTATAGAATCGGCATGAACGAGACCCCTGAAAATCCGCGTCAGCAAACGCCCAATACCAACGCCTATGGCGCCGATTCGATTAAGGTGCTGAAGGGCCTCGACGCCGTTCGCAAGCGCCCCGGCATGTATATCGGCGATACCGACGATGGCTCGGGCCTGCACCATATGGTGTTCGAGGTTAGCGACAATGCGATTGACGAAGCGCTGGCGGGCCACTGTGACCGCGTGCTCATCACCTTGAACGCCGATGGCTCGGTCAGCGTCGAGGACAATGGCCGTGGCATCCCCACGGGCATCCATGCCGAAGAGGGCGTCAGCGCCGCCGAAGTTATCATGACCCAGCTGCACGCGGGCGGCAAATTTGAAAACACCAGCGACGATAACGCCTATAAGGTCTCGGGCGGCCTGCACGGCGTCGGCGTCAGCGTGGTCAACGCGCTGTCCGAATGGCTTGAACTCACCATCTGGCGCGATGGCCAGGAACATTGGATGCGCTTTGAACATGGCGATGCGGTCGCGCCGCTGCGCGTCAGCGGCCCGGCGCCCGAAGGAAAGAAGGGCACGCGCGTTACCTTCCTCGCCTCGACCGACACGTTCAAAAATGTCACTGAATTCGACTTTGACAAGCTCGAGCATCGCTACCGCGAACTGGCGTTTCTGAATTCGGGGGTGCGCGTGATCCTGGCCGACGAACGCCACGCCGAACGGATCGAGCATGATCTTTATTATGAGGGCGGCATCGCGGCTTTCGTGAAGTGGCTCGACCGCAACAAGACCGCACTGCTGCCCGATCCGATTGCAATCAGCAGCGAACGCGACGGTATCGGCATCGACGTCGCGCTCGAATGGAACGACAGCTATTATGAAAATGTGCTGTGTTTCACCAACAACATCCCGCAGCGCGACGGCGGCACCCACCTTGCCGCATTCCGCGCCGCGCTCACGCGCACGCTCAACAATTATGGCGAGAAATCGGGCATCCTGAAGAAAGAGAAGGTCAGCCTGACTGGCGAGGATATGCGCGAAGGGTTGACCGCGATCGTCTCGGTCAAGCTCCCCGACCCCAAATTCTCTTCGCAGACCAAAGACAAGCTCGTCTCCTCGGAGGTGCGCCAGCCACTCGAAAGCCTGATGGCCGACCGGATGAGCGAATGGCTCGAGGAAAATCCTGCTTATGCCAAGGCAGTGATCGCAAAAATCATCGACGCCGCCGCCGCGCGCGAAGCCGCGCGCAAGGCACGCGAGCTCACCCGGCGCAAGGGCGCGATGGACATCGCCAGCCTGCCCGGCAAGCTCGCCGATTGTCAGGAACGCGACCCGACGAAGTGCGAACTCTTCCTCGTCGAAGGTGACTCGGCGGGCGGCTCGGCGAAACAGGGCCGCGACCGCCATGTCCAGGCGATCCTGCCCTTGAAGGGCAAGATCCTGAACGTCGAGCGCGCGCGCTTTGACCGCATCATCTCGTCAAAGGAAGTTGGCACACTGATTCAAGCGCTGGGCACCGGCATCCGCGATGAATTCAACCTCGAAAAGCTGCGCTATCACAAAATCGTGATTATGACCGACGCTGATGTCGACGGCGCGCATATCCGCACATTGCTGCTCACGTTCTTTTACCGGCAAATGCCCCAAATTATTGAAAGGGGTCATCTTTATATCGCGCAGCCGCCGCTCTACAAAGTCGCCAAGGGGCGGTCAGAGGTTTATCTCAAGGACGATGCGGCGCTTGAAAATTATCTGGTCGACACTGCACTCGACGGCCTGCGGCTCGAAACTGTGGGCGGCGCGCGCAGCGGGGCCGATCTGCGCGGGTTGATCGACCATGCCCGCCGCACCCGCGCGCTGATGCGCTATGTCCCGCGCCGCTATGATGCTGCGCTGGTCGAGGCGCTGGCGCTGAACGGCGCGCTTGACCCAGCGCTTGATGTTTCCGCGCGCTCCGCCGCTGCCGCCCGCACAGCCAGCTGGCTCGACGCTGCCGATGCCGCGACCAGCGGCACGCGCGAATCGCAATGGACCATCGCCCTGGTCGATGGTGGCTATGGCGCCGAGCGGCGTTGGCGCGGCGTGTCCGATCACCACGCCATCGATGCCGCGTTCCTCGCCAGCCAGGAGGCGCGCCGTGTCCATGCGCTGGCGGTGGCAGAGACCGCAAGCTATGCCACCCCCGCGCGCCTCGTCAAACTCACGAGCGCGCAGGCCGCCGAGCCCGAGGCCGAGAGCGACGACGGTGAAACGGCTGCCGCGCGCACCCCGGCCAGCACGGTAGTCACCCGCCCGTCGGACTTGCTCGAAGGTGTGTTCGCATACAGCCGCAAGGGTCTTGCCATCAGTCGCTATAAGGGGCTGGGCGAAATGAACGCCGAGCAATTGTGGGAAACCACGCTCGACCCTTCAAATCGTTCACTTTTGCGCGTCGAGGCCGAGCAGGCCGATGTCGCGCACGACATCTTCGAACGGCTGATGGGTGACGAGGTCGAACCGCGCCGCGACTTCATTCAGGCCAATGCCCTGAACGTGGCGAACTTGGACGTTTGATCCTTAGCAACAATCTGCCGCGACAGGCCCACCCCAACCCCTCCCGCAAGCGGGAGGGGCAGCGAGACTTGCAAGCTTGCTTGCTAGTCGCAGCGGGGTGGGCGTGGCAAAAGCAACCGGCTGCGGCTCGCTGCGTTGTTGCCCGGTGACATTCCCCACCATCATCCTCATCCTCGGTGACCAACTCTCGTCCGACATCAGCAGCTTGCGCGATGCCGACCCCGCCACCGCCATCATCCTGATGGCCGAGGTCGCGGCCGAGGCCGACTATGTCTGGCACCACCGCAAGAAGCTGGCGTTTGTGTTCAGCGCGATGCGCCACCACGCCGCCGCGCTGCGCGACGCGGGTTGGACCGTGGATTATGTCGCGCTCGACGACCCTGCGAACAGCGGCAGCTTGGGCGGCGAGGTCGCGCGCGCCATCCAGCGCCATCGGGCGCAGCAGCTAATCGTCACAGATGCCGGCGAATGGCGGCTGCGCGCTGAGATGGCGGGCTGGTCCGCCACGCTTGGCATCTCCGTCACCCTACGCGCCGACGACCGTTTTCTGTGCAGCGAAGCCGAATTCGCCGCCTGGGCCGAAGGGCGCAAGGCGCTGCGCATGGAATATTTCTACCGTGACATGCGCCGCAAAACCGGCCTTTTGATGGAGGGCAACCAGCCCGCGGGCGGCCAATGGAATTATGACGCCGACAACCGCAAGCCCGCCAGCGCCGACCTGCTCATGCCGCGCCCGCGTCGTACAGCGCCCGACGCCGTTACGCAGCAGGTGCTGGCGTTGGTGCAACAGCGCTTCCCCGACCGCTTCGGCAGCCTCGATGACTTCTGGTTCGCCGTCACCCGCGACGACGCCCAAGCGCAGTTCGACGATTTCGTGGCCCACGCGCTGCCGCGCTTCGGCGATTATCAGGATGCAATGCTGGTCGGCGAACCCTGGCTTTATCACAGCATCATCGCGCTCTACCTCAATGTCGGCCTGCTCGATCCATTAAGTGTCTCTCAGGCGGTCGAACGCGCGTGGCGCGAAGGCCATGTGCCGCTCAACGCGGCCGAAGGCTATATCCGTCAGATCATCGGTTGGCGCGAATATGTGCGCGGGATCTACTGGCGCGAGGGGCCGGATTATGTCCATCGTAATGCGCTGGACGCGACGCGCCCGCTGCCCGAATTCTACTGGAGCGCCGACACCGACATGGCATGCGTCCGCGCGGCGGTTCAGCAAACGCGCGATCACGCCTATGCCCACCACATCCAGCGATTGATGGTCACCGGCAATTTCGCGCTGCTTGCGGGCATTGATCCGCACGCGCTGCACCTTTGGTATCTCGCCGTCTATGCTGACGCCTATGAGTGGGTCGAGGCGCCCAACACCATCGGCATGAGCCAGTTTGCCGACGGCGGCCTGCTTGCGTCCAAACCCTATGCGGCGAGCGGCGCCTACATCGACCGCATGTCGGACTATTGCCGCGGGTGCCGCTATGATGCGAAGGCCAAGAGTGGCTCGAAAGCCTGTCCCTTCAATCGCCTCTATTGGCCTTTCCTCATCCGCCATGCCGACCGGCTGGCGCGCAATCCGCGCATGGCCCCAATGTACCGGACGCTGAACAATTGGGGCGCAGACAAGCGCGCCGCGCTGATGGCCGATGGTGAAGCTTGTCTTGGCGAGCTTGGCCTTTAGCCAAAAACCGACCAGCCAGTTGCCCAGGCGAAATGCTCCAGCGCCTCTCCCCCTGCCAGCGAGGTTCCCGCGACATTCAGCCCCGGCGACCACACCGCGATCGACCCGCGCCCAGGCGCAATACACAAAATGCCGCCGCCCACGCCTGACTTGCCGGGCAGCCCGACCTTGAAGGCGAATTCGCCTGAATTGTCATAATGGCCGCACCCCAGCATGATGGCGTTGATGCGCCGTGCGCGGTGCGGTTCAACCAACTGCTCGCCGGTGCGGGGGTCGCGGCCATTGCACGCTAGGAACAGCCCCGCTTGGGCGAGCTGGCGACAGCTCATCGCCAGCGCGCATTGGCGAAAATAAACCTCCAGCACTGTTTCCACAGGATGCCGCAGATTGCGGAATGCCGCCATGAAATGCGCGAGGCTGCGGTTGCGCGCGCCGGTCTGCGACTCGGAACTCGCAACCTCTGCATCAATGGTCACGCCATCATCGTGGGCGCGCGCGCGCATATATTTCAGGATCTCGGCAACCACGACATCGCTCGCGCGCCCGTCGATCAGCCGGTCGGTCGTGGCAATCGCCCCGGCGTTGATGAACGGGTTGCGCGGGATCCCTTGCTCGTTTTCCAGTTGGACAATCGAATTGAACGCGCTGCCGGACGGCTCGCGCCCGACGCTCGACCATAAATCGCTGCCCAGCCGCCGCAGCGCCATCGCCAGGGTGAACACTTTCGACACCGACTGGATTGAAAAGGGCACATCGGCGTCGCCCGCGACATGCACTGTCCCGTCGGGCAGCGCTAGGGCAATGCCCAATGCGCGTGGTTCGACGTTCGCCAGCGCGGGAATATAATCAGCAACCTTGCCCTTGCCGACGTGTGGCAAAGCGACCTCATAGGCTTGGGTGACACAGCGTTCGAGATCGATAAAGGGGGCTTCGGTCATGCTGGCCGGCTAGCACAGTTCATCAAGGCACCACCAGTTCGCCGTTCCAGTCGCGCTGCTGCCCCGATTGTTCCGGCGTTGCCGCATCGAGCACCGCCAGTATCGCGCCTGCACTCGCCTCGGGCGTCAGCAGATTGGCGACGCCACGCTGGAATGGCTGCGACAGAGCCGTGTCGACCGTGCCCGGATGCAACATCAGCACGGCGAGCTGCGGATGCGTGCGCGCCAATTCGATGCTCAACGTGCGCAGCAGCATCGCCAGCGCCGCCTTGCTGGCGCGATAGCCATACCAGCCGCCCAGCCGGTTATCGCCGATGCTTCCCACCCGCGCACCGATGACCCCGATCAACGCCCGCCGGTCGCGCGGTATATGTGGTAACAGCGCTTTGACCGCCAGCAGTGGCCCGGTGGCGTTGACCGCGAACAGGGTGGCAAAGGCGTCGGCCTCTATGGCTTTCCAGCTCTTCTCGGGCTGCACCCTATCGCCGCGATGGAGCAACCCGCTGGCGATGAAAATCAGGTCGATAGGGCCGTCCGCGCCGATTGCTGCGGCCGCGGCGGCCATGCTGGCGGCATCAGTCAAATCGGCGGCATGCCGGATGGCGCTCGTCGGCCCGGCGTCGCCGCTGCGGCTGACACAGTGCAGCACCCCGCACCGTGGATCGCCCGCCAACCGCGCCGCCACCGCCGCGCCAATGCCCCCGCCCGCGCCGATGACGACGGTGCGAAAGCCAGGGTGCAGCGAAGTCATACCGGTCACGTTCATCTCCTGCCTAACCCAAATCATCGTCATCCCTGACTTGATCCGGGATAACGCACCCCAGTCCCGCTTGTTATCACGAAACAAGTTCGGGATGACGAGCATGTAGTGCAATGAACATAATGACGCAGTCTATCCTTTGAGACCAATATCCATGCCTCTCCCTCCCGCCTTCGCCCACTGGTTCGCGCAGCGCGGCTGGATCTTGCGCGCCCATCAGACGGCGATGATCACGGCAGCCAAGGCAGGTGAACATGCGCTCCTCGTCGCCGCCACCGGCGCGGGGAAAACGCTCGCGGGATTCCTCCCTAGCCTCATTGATCTGGTCGACAGGCAGCATGACGGCCTCCACACGCTCTATGTCTCGCCATTGAAGGCGCTCGCAGCCGATATCGAGCGCAATCTCGCCGCGCCCATTGCCGATATGGGTCTGCCGATCCGCGTCGAAACCCGCAGCGGCGATACATCGAGCGACGCCAAAGCGCGCCAGCGCAGCCGCCCGCCGCATATCTTGCTGACCACGCCCGAATCGCTGTCGCTGCTGCTGTCCTATCCCGACAGCTTCACCCTGTTCGCGAACCTCAAAACCGTGGTGATCGACGAGGTTCACGCCTTCGCTACCGGCAAGCGCGGTGACCTCTTGGCGCTGGCGCTGGCAAGGCTGCAAGCCATCAACCCCGCGCTGCGCCGCGTCGCGCTGTCGGCGACCATCGCCGACGCCGACGCCTACCGTCGCTGGCTCGGCCCCGGCAGCGACGCCGACAAGGTACGATTGGTCGAGGGCGAGGCCGGGGCCGACCCCGATGTGCGCATTTTATTGCCCGAAGGCGCCGTGCCGTGGGCGGGCCATTCGGGCCGCTATGCCATCCACCAGGTGATGGCCGAAGTTGCAAGGCACCGCACCACCATCATTTTCTGCAATACGCGCGGGCTGGCCGAGCTGTTGTTTCAGGAGCTGTGGAAGGCAAATGACGCTGGCCTGCCCATCGCCATCCACCACGGCAGCCTTGATCGAGAGGCCCGTCTGCGCGCTGAGGCAGCGATGGCCGCAGGGCGGCTGCGCGCGCTCGTCGCCACCTCGAGCCTCGACATGGGGCTCGACTGGGGCGACGTCGATTGCGTCATCCAGATGGGCGCGCCCAAAGGCTCGTCGCGGCTGCTCCAGCGCATCGGCCGCGCCAACCACCGGCTCGACGAACCCAGCCGCGCGCTGCTGGTGCCGGGCAACCGGTTCGAGTTTCTGGAAGCGCAGGCGGCACTCGACGCGGTCGCGGCGGGGGAGCGCGACGCCGATGCTTTCCGCCCCGGCGCACGCGACGTGCTGGCACAGCACGTCATGGGCATGGCCTGTGCCGCGCCATTTGTCGAAGCGGAACTGTTCGCCGAAGTGCAAAGTGCCGCTCCTTATGCCGATATGTCGGCCGAAGAATTCGCGCGCATCATCGGTTTCGTGCGCGACGGCGGCTATGCGCTCAAGGCCTATGACCGCTTTCGGCGGTTGGCGCCCGATGGACCCGCCAAAGATGGCAGGATACGCTGGCGCATCGCACACCCGCGCCTTGTTACCCAGCACCGCATGAATGCAGGCATCATCGTCGACGCCCCCACGCTCGATGTGCGCTTCAAAAACGGGCGACGACTGGGCAGCGTCGAGGAGTATTTTGCGAGCACATTGACCGTGGGTGACACCTTCGCTTTCGCCGGTTTGTCGCTGGAGGTAGAGGCGCTGCGCGACATGGACCTCATCGTGCGCGCGACCAGCAAGCCTGCGCGCATCCCCAGCTACAATGGCGCGCGCATCGCACTGTCGACGCGCCTCGCTGACCGGGTACGCGACTTTCTCGCCCATCCGGCCAGCTGGGAGCGCTTCCCCCCCGACGTATGCGATTGGCTGCGCTTGCAGGCGGCCAAATCGGTGCTGCCGCGCCCGGGTGAGCTGCTCGCCGAAACCTTCCCGCACGAAGGCCGCCAGTATCTGGCGCTCTACCCATTCGAAGGCTGGAACGCGCACCAGTCGCTTGGCATGCTGCTCACCAAGCGGATGGAGCGCGCGGGGCTGCAACCCTTGGGTTTTGTCGCCTCGGACTATGCGCTCGCCATCTGGTCGGTGCGCCCGGTAGCCGACCCCGCTGCTCTCCTATCGCCCGACATTTTGACCGACGAATTCATCGAATGGGTCGAAGGTTCGAACCTGCTCAAACGCGCTTTTCGGGAGGTGGCGGTGATCGGCGGCCTCATCGAACGCCAGCATCCGGGCAAGCGCAAGACCGGTAAACAGGTCACTTTTTCCACTGACCTGATTTACGACGTCTTGCGCAAATTCGAACCCGACCACTTGCTCATTCAGGCGGCCTGGGCCGATGCGCGCGCGCGCCTCACCGACGTTGCCCGGCTCGGCGACCTCCTCGACCGCGCGGCGGGGACGCTGCTGCATAAGCAACTAAACCGCATCAGCCCGCTCGCGGTGCCTTTGCTCGTGCTGATCGGGCGCGAAAGCGTCGGCACCGATGCCACCGACGACGCGCTGCTGATGGAAGCGGCAGCCCAAGAACTGGCGGCGGTCGCGGCAGGTTGAGGCCGCTTGCGGCGGGCCCGACAGAGGCATATCATGATCCCCGGAGAGGAGCCGATGATGGCCCGTAAATTCACCGCAGCCGCTGTGCTGCTTGCTGCCCCGCTGCTCGTCGGCACGACTCCGGTCGCCGCGCCCGACGCGCCAAGTCCCAACGTCATTGATGCCAACGCGCCGACCGAAATGGTGGCAACGCCGCTAATCCAGCCCTTCGACATCGATGCCTCGCGGCGCATGGCGGTGCCGGTGACCATTGGCGATCAAGGGCCGTTCAGCTTTCTGGTCGATACAGGCGCGGAGCGCACCGTCATTTCGCGCGAACTGGCGAACCGGCTGGCATTGGCGCAGGGCCAGCAGCTGCGCCTCGCCACCATCAGCGGCCCCGCCACCGCGCCGTCCTATAAAGTAGCGGCGCTGGCTATGACCGACCTCACGCTGGCGCCCTTTGAAGCGCCGGCGCTTTATGGCAGCCATATCGGCGCAGCCGGGTTGTTGGGCGTCGATATGCTGCAAGGCCGCCGCGTGCTTATCGATTTCCGCCGCGAGGAAATGCGCATCAGCGCCAGCCGCCGCAATCTGCGTCCGATAATTCGCGATGATGATGCGATTGTCGTCACCGCGCGCAATCAGGCGGGGCGCCTGATCCTCTCCGATGCGCGCATTGACGGCAAGCGCGTGGACGTGATTGTCGATACCGGCGCCCAAACCAGCATCGGCAATCTGGCGATGATGCGGCTGGTAAGCCAGCGCGGCGAGAATCGGTTTCCCTTCGTCGCGAGCCAGCTGACCGGCGTGAACGGCGAGACAATACCGGCTGAAAAGACGGTGCTGCGCCGCATCAATATTGAAGGCATTGATGTCAACGACCTCACCGTGTCTTTCGCGGACAGCCACGCCTTTCGCGCGCTCGGGCTGCGTGACCGCCCGGCGATGCTGCTGGGGATGGACGGGCTGCGCCTGTTCGACCGGATCGAGATTGATTATGCCAACAAACGCATCATCCTCGATCTGCCGGATGGCGCGGGACGCACCGGCGGCCAGCGGCTGGCGGCAGGGGCCAAACCCGCGCGCGCATCCTGATCGGCCTTGCCGCAAGCGGTGCGGCGGGTTAGCGCCCCTGGGGTGATGGAAACCGCGACGCCTGACCCATTTACTTTTGATTTCGCGGGGGAACGCTGGTCAGCGACGTCGGAAGGCGCGCTGTTCTGGCCGCGTCGCCGCGTACTGCTGGTTGCCGACCTGCACCTGGAAAAGGCGAGCTGGTTTGCCGCGCATGGCCAGCCCTTGCCGCCCTATGACAGCCGGTCCACTTTGGCGTCGCTGGCCGCGGTGGCGGCGCGCCTCGCCCCCGATGAAATTTGGTGTCTGGGCGACAGCTTCCACGACCATGGCGGTCAGGCGCGGCTTGACCCGGCGGCGGCTACGCTATTGGCTCAGCTCGCTGCCCGCCACCGCTGGCGCTTCATTGCGGGCAACCATGACGGGCTGCCAGATGGACAGTGGGGCACCCTATCGTGCGAAGAATGGACCGACCAAGGCATTGTTTTTCGTCATGAACATGACCCTGCCGACCCGCGGCCGCAGATTTCCGGCCACTTCCATCCCAAAACGCTAGTGCAAATGCGCGGAAGACAGGTGCGCCGCGCCTGTTTTGCCTGCGGGGCAGGCGCGCTGATCTTGCCTGCATTCGGCAGTCTGACTGGTGGACTGGACGTCGATGATCCTGCCATCGCACGCCTCTTCGCCGGACCCTATGCTGCCTTGGTTCCTACGGCGCAGGGGCTAGCCCGCTTTGCCCGCGCGCCTGTGGCGAAAATGTCGCATATCCCCGAATAATATGCGATTTTTGCTGCACCGCGCCTAGCAACATGGCCGTTGCTCGTTATGACGGTGCCATAAAGAAAAATGGTTTGATTGGAGAGGATGACATTATGACGAAATTCCGCTCGACGGGCGTGGCCAATTTGTTGCGCGGCTCCGCTCTCGGTTTCTCGCTGGCGGTCGCTGTCGTTGCGATGCCCGCTGCGGCGCAGGATGCTGAAGCTCCGGCTGAAGAAGAAGTCGCGGACGACGCTATCGTCGTGACCGCGCAGGGCCGTTCCCAGCTTCTGTCCGATGTGCCTGTCGCCATTTCGGCGGTCAACGCCGAAACGTTGCAGAACAGCGGCGCCAACGACATTCGCCAACTCAACCAGGTGGCACCGTCGCTGCTCGTGTCGTCAACGGGTAGCGAGGCCAATGGTTCGGCGCGTATTCGCGGCATCGGCACGGTCGGTGACAACCCCGGTCTGGAAAGCTCGGTGCCGGTGTTTATCGACGGCGTCTATCGTTCGCGCTCGGGCATCGGCCTTAACGAGCTAGGCGAAATCGACCGGGTCGAGGTGCAGCGCGGTCCGCAGGGCACATTGGGCGGCCGCAACTCGTCGGCCGGCCTCATCAGCATCTATTCCAAACGGCCCCGCTTCGAATTCGGCGCCAATGGCGAAGCGACCTATGGCAATTATGATTTCCTGCGCTTCACCGGCAGCATCACCGGCCCGCTCAGCGACACCATCGCGGCACGCCTCGACGGCGTCTATGTCAAGCGCGACGGCTTTTACCGCGACACGACCAACAATACCGACGTCAATGATCGCAACCGCTATTTCGTGCGCGGCCAATTGCTGTTCGAACCCAGCGACGCCGTGTCGTTCCGCCTGATCGCGGACTATACTTATCGCGATGAAAAATGCTGCGCGGCGACCTATGTCGACAGCTCGGTCAACCAGTTCATCGGCAATCTCAATAATCCGTCGACCCCGCTCGCGCCGCTCCAGCAGAATGGCAACAACATCATCAACGTGCTGCGCGATTTGGGCCAACCGTTGGCGGCGTTCAACCAGGGCTATGGCCGCGGTATCTCGGTTACTCGGGGCCGCAGCTTTGCTGGTGAGACCAAGGATTATGGTATTTCGGGCGAACTCGAATGGGATATCGGCGCTGCAACGCTGACCTCGATTACCGCCTACCGCCAATACCGCTCGGGTCAGGCATCGGACACCGACTATGGTACGGTTGACATCCTCTATCGCGCCCCCAGCGATGACGCCTATCGCCAGTTCCACACCTTCACGCAGGAAGTTCGCCTGCAGGGTGAGGCATTCGATGGCAAGCTCGACTGGCTCGTCGGCGGCTTCTACGCCAATGAAAAGCTCACCGTCCGCGACAATCTACGTTTCGGGGCGCAATATGGCCGCTTTGCAGCCTGCCGTATCATTTCGGGCGGCGGTCTGGCCGGGCTTTACTCGCCGACCAGCCCATCGTGCGTTGTCCCCGGCGTTGGCCCGGCGACCCTCGCCGGTGCCACCGGTGCTTCGGGCCCAGACATTGTCGCGGCCTTCACCGCGCTCGACGGCCTCAGCGATCGCGGGACGATCAATGACCGTTACCGTCAGGATGGCACCAACTGGGCATTGTTCACCCACAATATCATCCACATCACCGACACGGTCGATTTGACGCTCGGCGTGCGTTACACCAACGACAAGAAGGATTTCGACGCCACCTTCACCAACGACAACACCGTTTGCACCACCATTCAGGGGCTGGTGTTGGATGATCTGGCCAGCCCCAACGCGACGGCGCGGGCGCTCGCCGGTGCACTCATCGGCCTTGGCTGTCAGGGCAACTCGACCGCCGAACTCAACGGCGTGTCGATCAACGACAGCCGCAGCGAGGATGAATGGACCGGTACCGCCATCCTGTCGTGGAAGCCGATGGACGACCTGTTGCTCTACGGCAGCTTCGCCCGCGGCTATAAGGCAGGCGGCTTTAACCTCGACCGCTCGGCGCTCAAATCGTCGATCCCGACCTTTGCCTCGGTCGGCGGCGCGCAGGCGCTGGTCGGCAATCTGCAGTTCGACCCCGAACTGGTCGACAGCTATGAAGTCGGCGCCAAATATTCGAGCGGTGCGTTCAGCGCCAGCCTGTCGGCGTTCCGCTCGGACTTCAGCAACTTCCAGCTGAACACCTTTAACGGTTCGGTGTTCTTGGTGGCGACGGTCAATGGCTGCGACAATCTGGTCGGCGGGCCGGGTGCAGATAACGACCTGAGCAACGCCTCCGGCACCTGCGCGCCTGGCGATGTGACCTATGGCGTGCGCACGCAGGGCTTTGAGCTTGAAACCTCGCTGTCGCCGGTGCGCAACTTCCGCGTTGCGGCGGGCTTGACTTATGCCCGCACCAAATATCGCAGCGATCTTATCGGTACGGAAAGCGGTCTGGTGCCGCTCGACGCTGCCCTGCGCGTTCTGCCAGGCAAGAATCTGTCGAACGCGCCCGAATTCGTCGCCACCAGCAGCATCACCTGGACGCCCGACATCGGCAGCAATGGCCTCACCGGTCTTGTCTATATCGATGGCCGCCTGACCAGCGATTACAACACGGGCTCCGACTTGTTCCCGCAAAAGGCGCAGGACGGCTTTGCGCTGTTCAACGCACGCGTTGGCCTGCGCGGGCCCGATGAAAAATGGAGCATCGAGCTGTGGGGGCAGAATATCTTCAACAAACAATATGCGCAGGTTGCGTTCAACTCGCCCTTCCAGGCGGGCACAACTTCCGCGCCGTTTGTTGATCCCAACTATCCGGGCGGCCGCCAGATCTTTTCGCAGTTCCTGGCCGAACCGCGCACCTATGGCATCACGCTGCGCGGCAGCTTCTGATCGCCTGACCGGTTAAGCAAAAGGCCCGTCCACCCCAGCGGTGGGCGGGCCTTTTGTCTATCCGCGCGCGCCGAACAGCGCAGTGCCGACGCGAATGTGCGTCGCGCCCAGCATCACGGCGGTGGCAAAATCGCCGCTCATCCCCATGCTGCGCAGCGGTAAGGCGTGCCGGTCGGCCAGTTCGGCAAGCAGCGCGAAATAGGGCGCAGGTTCGGTGTCCGCGGGCGGAATCGCCATCAGCCCGCTCACCGCCAGCCCGGCATCTTTTGCCTCGGCCAGCAGCGCAGGCAGCGCGGGAATCGCCACGCCGCCCTTTTGCGCTTCTTCACCGATATTGACCTGGACGAACAGCGTCGGCTGCTTCCCCGCCTTGTCGCAGGCTCGCGCCAGTGCCGTCACCAGCGATGAACGGTCGAGCGAATGCACGGCATCGAACAGCGCTACTGCCTCATCCGCCTTGTTGGATTGCAACTGGCCGATCAGATGCAGCGCTATGCCGGGCGTTGCTGCTCGCAGCGCGGGCCATTTGCCCGCCGCCTCCTGCACCCGGTTTTCGCCAAACACGCGCTGACCGGCGGCAATCAACGGCACGATGGCGGCGGCGTCATATGTCTTGCTCACCGCGATCAGCGTCACATCATGTGCCCCGCGCCCGGCCCTGCGTGCCGCTGCGGCAATGTCCTGCTGTACGTCAATCAGCCGCTGTGCTGCATCGTCGGTCATGGGGGCCTCTTGCTTGTGCCGGTCGAAGCCGTGCCTATAGGTGCGTTCATGGTTTCTTGTAATCCCTCGCGCGGATGGCTGCTCACCGATGCGCGGCTCGCCGGGCACGGGCTGGCAGCGGCGCGCCGTTTGCCGCCCGGCAGCACGATCGTCCTGCGCAGCGATACACTTGGTCGGGCCATGCGGCGGGTGCTCGCGATCAGGCTCAAGCGCATCTGCCGTGCCCGGCGGCTGCGGCTGCTTGTCGCCGGTGACGATATTGAACTGGCGCGGCGGATGGGTGCCGACGGCGTGCACTTGCGCAGCCGCTCGGCGCGGTTGGCGGGGGCTGCACGCCGCGCCGGGCTTCGCGTCAGCGCGCCGGTGCATAATCGGCAAGAGGCGCGCGCGGCGGCACGTGCGCGCATCGATTATGCGCTGATTTCGCCGCTCTTTGCGACGCGCAGCCATCCGGGCGCATCATCAATCGGACAGCGCCGCTTTATCCAGCTCGCGTTGGCGGCGCGCGCTGTACCGGTCGCGCTTGGCGGGATGACGGCGGCGCGCCACCGCGCGCTACGCTTGCGCTACAGTCGTATCGCCCCCGGCTGGGCCGCCATCGATGCTTGGGAAAAAGCGCATTAAGGCGCAGCGTTAGAAGCGGAACTGTGTGCCCACATAGACCGCCTGATTGTCACGCTGGTCGTTGGTCAGCGGACCCAAGCGCTCATCGCTCGAATAGCGCACGCCGGCGGTGACATCGATATTGCGGCTAACGCGGTACCGCCCGCTTAAGTCCACCTCCTGCCCGGCAGCGGGTGCGCCAGCACGCGGGGTTGCGCCCACGGGATCAGCGACAACGCTGCTGACGCGTGAGGCAAAGCGCGACGGCTTGCCTTCGCGTTCCTCCGGCGCGCGCGCCTGCGGTAAATTGCGGATGTCCAGCCCACGCCCAACTTGCGGCAGCACGAACTTTTCAAAGCCAACCGACTTGCCCAAATTATAGGCGACAGGAGCAATGGTCACCGGCTGGCTGGTGCCGCCAACCAGCGCGCGCGTGCGCGCTGCGTCTCCGGCCGGCGCGCCATCGCGCGCACGCACCACCACGGTAATCGCGCGATTGGTCTGCCCGCTAGCAACGACCGGCGTAAAGCTGAAATTCTGGCGCGCCCGTTCGGACACCTGCGCATATCGGGCGATCAGGCGCGGATCCCCGGCGGCGGGTGTAAACTGGCCGAGCAATGCATTCGACAGGCCGGTTTCGCGGATCCGGTCGGTGCGGCTCATCGCGGCCAGTGCGGGCGGCAGCGCAAGCGCAGCCAAGGCCGCAACCGCAACCCCCCGCTTCAACCAGCTTGCCCCACGCTCTGTCATTGTCACAAACGACTCCAGCCAACGTTTGTTACATAGGCGCTGGTGGCCATATTGCAAAGCGCGCTAACCAGAAAATTGAGGAGGGAAATCGGCAAGCCAGCGAATCATGCCGCGCTGTTGCAATGAGTCCACACCCGCTGCTGTCCGCCCCGCTTGCCCGCCCCCGCGAACATGGCTAGAGCAAGCCACCAACAGGATCATGCGCCCGCCCGGCACGCGGCTACGCCAAGGAAAGACAAGATACAGCGATGATTGCCATGAACCAAGCAACCCGACTGATTGTGGTCGGCACCGCACTCGCCATGCTGACAGCATGTGGCGGCAAGGAACGCCCGCGCGCCGATGTCGCCGCCTCGCAGGTTACCACCATCGGCGTGAACAGCTTTTTGTGGCGCGCTTCGCTCGACGCCCTGTCGTTCATGCCGTTGTTGCAGGCCGATTCGTCCGGCGGGGTGATCATCACCGACTGGTATGCCAATCCGTCGAACCCCAATGAACGGATGAAGGTCACCGTTTCGATCCTTGACCGCGATTTGCGCGCCGATGCGCTGCGCGTTGCGGCCTCGCGCCAGGTGGCGCAGGGCGGAACCTGGGTCGATGCACCGGTGCAGGCGGCGACCGTGCAAAAGCTGGAGGAGATCATCCTCACCCGCGCCCGCGACCTGCGCCAAAGCGCGATCGAGGGCTGAATTTCTTGAACTGAACATGCGGCCGCGCCCGACGGCCGAAAAGGATATCGCATGACTCGCGACCCGCGCTTCTCGCCGCTCGCCGCAGATGCGCGCTGGCAGGCAGCATGGGAGGCGTCGGCCAGCTTCCGCGCCGACGACACCAGCCCCAAACCGCGCGCCTATGTGCTCGAGATGTTTCCCTATCCCTCGGGGCGCATCCACATGGGGCATGTGCGCAACTATACGATGGGCGACGTCATCGCGCGCTTCAAGAAGATGACGGGGCACGAAGTGCTGCACCCGATGGGCTGGGACGCTTTTGGCATGCCGGCCGAAAATGCCGCGATGGAAAAGGGGGTACACCCCGGCGGCTGGACCTATGCCAATATCGCTGCGATGCGCGGTCAGCTGAAGCGGCTGGGCCTGGCCATCGACTGGAGCCGCGAACTCGCCACCTGCGATCCCGCTTATTATGGGCAGGAACAGGCGCTGTTCCTTGATCTGTTCGCGGCGGGCCTCGTCTATCGCAAGGAAAGCTTCGTCAACTGGGATCCGGTCGACATGACCGTCCTTGCCAATGAACAGGTGATCGACGGGCGCGGCTGGCGTTCGGGCGCGTTGGTCGAACGGCGCAAGCTCAGCCAATGGTTCCTGAAAATCACCGACTTTGCCGACGATCTGCTCGCTGGCCTCGGCACGCTCGACCAATGGCCCGACAAGGTGCGGCTGATGCAGGAAAACTGGATCGGCAAGTCGGTTGGCATGCAGTTCGGCTTCCGCTTTGTCGGCGGCAAGCCCGCGTTCGAAGTGTTCACGACGCGCCCCGACACGCTCTACGGGGCTAGCTTCACTGCGATTTCGCCCGACCATCCGCTCGCGGCGGAACTGGCCACGAACAGCCCGGAGCTTGCCGATTTCATCGCCCGCTGCCGTCAGCAGGGGACCAGCGCGGCCGAGGTTGAAACCGCTGAAAAAATGGGTTTCGACACGGGCCTTGCGGTCGAACATCCGCTTGATCCCGCCCAGCATCTGCCCGTCTGGGTCGTCAACTATGTACTGATGGATTATGGCACCGGCGCGATTTTCGGCTGCCCGGCGCACGACCAGCGCGACCTCGATTTTGCGCGCAAATACGACCTGCCGGTGATCCGCGTGATTGCCGACGGCGACAATAACGACCCGCATTTCACTGGCGATGAAGCCTACACCGGGCCGGGCAAAGTGGTGAACAGCCATTTCCTCAATGGCATGACCATCGATCAGGCTAAGGCCGCGATCATTGCGCGCGCCGAACATGACGGCTGGGGCAAAGGCACCACCGTGTGGCGGCTGCGCGACTGGGGCGTGTCGCGCCAGCGCTATTGGGGCACGCCCATCCCCTTCATCCACTGCGATGCGTGTGGCGTGGTGCCGGTGCCCAAGGATCAGCTGCCGGTGACGCTGCCCGATGATGTCAGCTTCGACATTCCGGGTAACCCGCTCGACCGGCACCCGACATGGAAGCACGTCCCTTGCCCTCAATGCGGGCAGGCGGCGCGGCGTGAAACCGACACGCTGGATACTTTCGTTGATTCGAGCTGGTATTTTCTGCGCTTCGCCAGCGCGCCCGCCGATGCGCCCTTTGATCCGGCGGTGGTGCAGCGCTGGTTGCCGGTCACCCAATATATCGGCGGCGTCGAACATGCGATCCTCCACCTGCTTTACGCGCGCTTCTGGACCCGCGCGCTCCAGCATATGGGCAAGCTCGACTTTGCCGAACCCTTTGCGGCGTTGTTTACGCAAGGCATGGTGACGCACGAAACCTACAGCCGCGATCAAGGTGAGGGGCTGCCGCCGCTGTTCTTCACGCCGGATGAAGTAGATCGCTCCGCCGACGGCGCGAAGCTGCAGGCGGACGGCGCGCCCGTAACCATCGGCCGCGTGATCAAAATGTCGAAGTCAAAGAAGAATGTCGTCGATCCCGACGCCATTCTCGACCAGTACGGCGCCGACGCGGTGCGCTGGTTCATGCTGTCAGACAGCCCGCCCGAGCGCGACCTGCCGTGGAGCGAAGCGGGGATCGAGGGCGCATGGCGTTTCGTCCAGCGGCTGTGGCGCCTGTTTGGCGAGGTGGAAAAGACCGGCGATGGCGGCGTCGACAAGCCGCTCGCGCGCGCTCTGCATCAGGCCATTGCGGGCTGCGCGCAGGATATCGACTCGCTGCAATTCAACAAAGCGGTCGCCAAAATCCACGCGCTCGCCAATGCGGTCGAAAAGGCTGCCCCTTCGGCGACGCGGGCCGAAGCCTGCGCCACGCTCATCCGGCTAATCGCGCCGATGATGCCGCATCTGGCCGAAGAAGGCTGGGCCGGGCTGCCGCCTGCGTTGCGCCCCACCCTGCTTGTCGCCGATGCACCTTGGCCCGAGGTCGACTCCACCTTGTTGGTCGAGGATGAAGTGACGATCGCCATCCAGATGATGGGCAAGCTGCGCGAAACCATCACCGTGGCCAAGGGATTGCCGCGTGAAGAGCTGGAGGCCGCCGCGCTTGCCGCGCCGCGCATCATCGAATTGCTGGCGGGGGCGAGCCCTAAAAAGGTGATTGTCGTGCCCGACCGGCTGGTCAATATCGTCACCTGATGCGTCTGATTTTTCTCCTTGCTCCAATACTGCTGGCTGCTTGCGGGCTGCAGCCGCTCTATAGTGCAGGGGGCAAGGGCGTGGTTGCCGAAACACTTGCCGATGTCCGCGTCGCCCCAATTGAAGGGCAAGCCGGCTGGCTGGTGCGCAACGCGCTGCGCGACCGTCTGGTCGCGGCGCAGGGGGGCGAAGGGCCGGGCGAGCGCTTCCGTCTCGACATCAAGCTGGAGGACAGCATCACCGGCTTTGGCGTGCGCGCCGACGATTCGGTTACGCGCGAGCGCCGCACGCTTCGCGCGCGCTACCAGCTGGTCGAAGCAGCGACGGGCGAAGTGCTGCTCGACGCCACCGCCACATCGGACGCAGGCATTGATGTTGTCGGCAGCGAATTCGCCACAATTGCGGCTGAACAAAGCGCGCAGGAACGCCTCGCGCAGGCCATTGCCGACCAGATTGTCGCGCGCCTGGCCGTCTTTGCGCGCCGCCGTGCTGCCGCGCCGGGGCGATGAAGGCGGAAAAGCCTGCCGACCTTGCCCGCCTGACCAGCCTCGGCGGCGGCACGCGTTTTTATCTGGTGGCCGGTCCCGACGAAGCAAGCTGCGCCGCGCTGGGCGCGCACCTCGTCGCCCTGGCCGGTGCCGATGCCGAGCGCATTGATCTGTCAAGCGACGAGGTAAAGCGCGATCCGGCGCGCCTCGCCACCGAAGCCGCGTCGCTATCGCTGTTCGCCGGAGCGCGGGTCGTGCGGCTGACCATTGCGGGCAGCGGCGATGACTGTCTTGATGCCGTGGCGGCGCTGCTCGCGGCCGATGCCGCACCCAATCCGGTCGTCGCCACCGCGCCGTCGCTCACCAAGAAATCGAAGCTGTTCAAGCTGGCGGAAGATTCGCCGCTGGTGCGCGCTGCCGTTTGTTACCAACCCGACACGCGCGAGCTGGTCACCATCGCTGTCGCTGCGGCCCGCGGCCAAGGGTTGCAGCTCGGGGGGCGCGAGGCGACGATGCTGGTTGAAATGGTGGCCGGTGACCAGCAATTGCTGGTGCGCGAGATAGAGAAACTGGCGCTCTACCGCGATGCCGCGCCCGACCGCCAGCGCGCGGTGGTGGCCGAAGACATCAGGGCTCTGGGCGCGGGCATTGATGAGGAAGATATTGGGGCCTGCGTCAATGTCGTGCTGGGCGGCAAGGTTGCCGAATTGCCCGCGATGCTGGCCAGCGCCGAAGCCGTCGGGGTCGCGGATATCCGCCTGTTGCGCGCGCTGGCCATTCGGGTGCAATTGCTCGCGCGGCTGCGCGCAGAGGTCGACGGCGGCCAGCACCCGCGCACCTTGGTCAGCGACAAACGCTACGGTATTTTCTGGAAAGAGGTTGATGCCGTCACAGTTCAGCTGCGGCTGTGGGATGCAATCCGGCTGGCGCGTTTGATGAGCCTTTTGCTGGGCTGCGAACGCGCGCTCAAGGCATCGGGAACGGCGGGGTCGGTGCTGCTGCGGCGCCTGCTAGTGGATGTTGCACGGCAGGCCGCGAGAGCGCGCTAGCGCCTATTCATACTCCACCGAAATCGGAATACGCCCGCGGTAATTGCCGTCATCGTCGCTCGCCACGGTCAGCCGCCCGCCAAAGCGGAAACGCAGCCGCCCATTGGGGTCTAGTCGCGGCGCCGGGCCAAGGTCTGTCATGACATCAACCACGCGGGCGCTGCGCCCTTGATCGCCGTCCAGTAGGATTTCTGGGGGGATTGCGATGCGGACGGCGCGTCCGGGCGTGCCGCTGATCATGGCTTCGCCCGTCAGCGCCATACCCCCCAAATCGCGCACATCGCCGCTCAGCCGCCGCTGCCCGCTGACCGGATCGACCGTCACGCTTCCACCGCTGCGTCCGGTGGCAACGCGGCTGAAGTCCAGCCCAGCCGAAATTTCGATGCGCAAGGGCAGTTCGTTGCTCGCCGGGACCGGCCGGTCGGCGCTCGCGCCGCTTTGGTCGCACAGCAGGCACGGCGCGGCGCTGGCAGAAGGCCAGAACAGGGCTGCCAGCAGCAACGCGGGGACCAGACGCAATGTCACAGCTTCGGCCTTGGCACATCATGGTTAACGCGCCGTAACCGCCCGACTGGCCGGCGTAACCGCGGCCCCTCTTGCAGCGAACCCGCTGCGCCCCGATATGCGGGTTGCACCAGTCACGAAAGGCTGACCCATGACCAATCCGAAACCGCTCGACCCGATGGCCGAATATGTGCTGCGCGAAGGCGGCACCGAACGCGCCTTTACCGGAAAATATAATGATTTCAAGGGCGACGGTATGTTCCACTGCGCCGGTTGTGGCGCACCGCTGTTCGATAGCCAAACCAAATATGACAGCGGCTCGGGTTGGCCCAGCTACACCGCGCCCGCCGACGAAGCAGCGGTCAAGGAACTGGCCGACACCAGCCACGGCATGCGCCGCGTCGAGGTGCGCTGCGCGCGCTGCGAAGGTCATCTGGGGCATGTCTTTCCCGACGGTCCCGGGCCGACGGGCCTGCGCTATTGCATCAACAGCGCGGCGCTTGACTTCGCCGCGCGCGACGCGGATGACGCGGGCACGGGCACTGATTAACGCGGCATAAAGCGAGGCTGCGTCAAGGCCACACCGGGTGATGGACAAAAGGATGACGGCTTTTGCGCGGTGAACGGCGACAATTGGCAGGCGGCGGCAATGGCGGCCGCAGCGTGAACAAACCCTCCGCACCGCGCCCCGACGATGTCCCGCCGACCGGCTGGCGGCTGTGGCTGCGCCGCCTCATCCGCTGGGGTCTGGGTGCGGGCTTGGTTGCTTTTGTCGCACTTGGCGTCGCGGTGGGGATTGCGGTGCAGCGCATCCCCAGCTTTGAACAGCTGAAGGGCACGCCAGCGGGCCAGACGATCCGCGTGCGTGCGGTTGATGGCACCGTGTTCTTCACCCTCGGCCCCAATTATGGCCGCTGGTTGCCGCTCAGCGAAGTGCCGCAAGTGATGCAGGACGCGATGGTCGCGGTCGAGGATCGGCGCTTTCGCTATCACCCTGGTGTTGATCCGGTCGGCATCGCGCGCGCCGTTACGGTGAGCGCGACCGGCGGCGGGCGGCTGCGCGCCGTGTCCACCATCTCGCAGCAACTTGCGCGCAACCTGTTCCTGTCGAACAACCGCAGCTACGTCCGCAAATTGCGCGAAGCCGTGCTGGCGATGGCGCTCGAATGGAAATTCTCGAAGGACCAGATTCTCGAAATTTACCTCAACAAAGTCTATTTCGGCGGCGGCAGTTACGGCATCGACGCCGCCTCGCGCACCTTTTTCGGCCACAGCGCCACCGAAATGTCACTGTCAGAGGCGGCGGTGGTCGCGGGCTTGGTCAAGGCCCCGTCGCGCTATGCCCCCACCGCCGACCCGCGCGCCGCGCTCGGCCGCGCCGGCGTCGTGCTGGACGTTATGGTTGATGCCGGTTTTCTGACCGCCGCCGAAGCCGCCAACGCCAAGCCCGCCAATGTCAAAATGGCGCAGGAAAGCGGTCAAAACAGCGCGCGCTATTTCACCGACTGGGTGCTGCCGCAGCTCGATCTGGTCATCGACGAAGGTACTAAGGCGCTTGATGTTTGGACCACGCTCGACCTCAATCTCCAGCGCGCCGCCACCAGCGCGATCCAGGCCAATGTCCCGCGCGGGGTGCAGGGCGCGCTGGTCAGCCTTGACCGCGACGGCGCGGTGCGGGCGATGGTCGGCGGCACCGACTATGTCAGCTCCAACTATAATCGCGCCACGCAGGCCGTCCGCCAGCCGGGGTCGGCGTGGAAATTGTTTGTCTATCTCGCCGCGCTCGAATCGGGGCTGCGCGTCGATGACAAGGTGGTCGACCAGCCCGTGACGATCAACGGGTGGAGCCCGCGCAATGCGACCGGGCGCTTCTCGGGCGAAATGACCGTGCGCACCGCCTTTGCCAATTCGATCAACACCGTGGCTGCGGTGATCGGCGATGAGATCGGCTTTTCGGCGGTGGCGGGCATGGCGCGCCGCTTTGGTATCACCACCCCGGTCAATACCCAGCCCTCGATGGTGCTCGGCACAGCTGAGGTGCGCGTCATCGACATGACCGCGGCCTTTGCCGCGGTCGCGCGGCGCGGCGTGTCGGTCGAACCCTATGGCATCACCAAGGTTGCCACGACCGAAGGCGAGCTGCTGTACCAGCGCAAGCCGCAGGCGGGCCAACGGCTCGTCGATGATTGGGTTGCGGCGGGGATCACCGACCTGCTGCAAACCGCGGTCAACACCGGCACCGGTCGTGCTGCGCAAATCGGCCGTCCGGTCGCTGGCAAGACCGGCACCACGACCAGCAACAAGGACGGCTGGTTCCTTGGTTTCTCCAGCGGTCTCACCACCGGCGTGTGGATGGGCCGCGACGATGCCAAAGCGGTCGGCGGGCTCCAGGGTGGCCGCGCCCCGGCGCAGGCCTTTGCGCAATATATGCGCATCGCCGTCGCGCGCCGCCCGGTCGAGCCCTTTGACACCGAAGTTGTACTGCCCGAATGGCAGCTGGAAGAAGACGGTGAGGCCTATTTCGGCGAGCCGGGGGCTGAGGGTTATGTCGACGAAAACGGCATGCCCATTGAGCTGCCCGTCGAACCGGAGACGGGTGAAGGCGGGGAGTTTGTGGCCCCGCCCAAGCAGCCGGTCGAACCAAAGCTCGACGAAGATTGGCTCAACGAACAAACCGGAGGCGGGGGCGCGCAGCCTCCGCCCCGCCCCTAGCCAAAGCGATAGCGGTGCAATTCGCGCCCGTTGGCTTTCAGCCAGCGCCGCGCGCCCGCCACCGGAGCGCCGTTGAGAACGTCGACTAACGTGTGAAACTCCGGCCCATGGTGCATGTGCACCCGGTGCGCCACTTCATGCGCCACGGTCGCGCGGCGGACCGCGTCGGGAGCCATGATTAGCCGCCAGCTATAGCGCAGCCGTCCGTCGGCGGCGCAGCTGCCCCAGCGGCTTCTCGGATCGCCCACCGCGACTTTGGCGATGGCAATGTCATGCGCGGCGGCGATGGTGCGGCTTTCGGCATCAAGCAGCGCCAGCGCTTCGGCTTTCAGCCAGCGCCCGATCCGTGGACCCACGGTTTCGGCGGGGCCGCCCAGCATCAGCGCCGCGCCGTCGTCCACCACCTTGCGCGCCCGACCCGCGTCCCAGTCAACCCGGCGCAGCGTTCCGCGCACGGGCAGGCTGACGCCGGCTGTCACCGCAATCGGGCCCTCGTCGCGCGCCACTTGCCCCGCGATCCACCCCTGCTGGTCCTTAACCCACGCCAGCGCCTGCCGCTCGCTCGCGCGGCGCGGGATGGTCAGGCGCAGCTCGCCGCGCACCGCGTCGAACACCAGCCGGTACCGCCGCGCAGCAGCGTGGCGCACGAGCCGCAACGGCCAGTCTCGCCCCGCAACGGCGATATGCACCGCCTCAGACTTCGCGTTCGACAAGATGCTGCTCCAGCGGCCCGGCAATGGTTTCGTTCACCGTCCACCCGACAATCGACTGCCCGGCACGGTGCACGGCCGCGCGGTCGCCGCTTTCCAGATAATGCCAGTCGGGCAAGGGCAAACCGTCGGCCCGCAGCCGGTAGGCGCAGGTCAGCGGCAGCCATTCGATGTCGGCAATCTTGTGGCGGCTCAGCGTCAGGCAATCGGGCACATGGCGATTGCGGTTCGCATAATCGCTGCAGCGCGCGGTCGCGGGGTCGATCATCCGGCACACCACGTTGGTGGGATAGATCCGGCCCGTATCCTCATCCTCCAGCTTGTGGAGGCAGCATTTGCCGCAGCCGTCACACAGCGCCTCCCACTGTCCCGCGTCCAGCGTGTGCAGCGGCGCATCCCACCAGCGGGCCGCCGCGCTCATTTGACCCAGCGGTCAAGCTCGGCGGCGACCAGCGCGGGCCGCCCCTCGTCGTCGGGCGTGCTGATGTCGTCGATGGGGAGCAACGCCAGCGGCTCGCCCTCGGGCCCCATCAGATAGGCGAGTTGCGTATGCGCCATCAGATAGCGGTCGGGGGCGGAACCCTCCTGCTTCTTATAGGTGACGAGAAAGGCCTTGGCCGCCTGCGCCACCGCTGCATCGCTTCCGGTCAGGCCGATGAGGCGCGGGTGATAGCGCGTAACAAACGGTGCCAGCGCTTCGGGGGTGTCGCGCGCCGGGTCGATGCTGACAAAAATCGGTGCGACCTTGGCCCCGCGCTCGGGGTCGATGCTCTCGAACTGACGCAGGCCCGCCATCAGCTTCTGCAAATCGACCGGGCAGACATCGGGGCAAAAGCTGTATCCGAAATAGATCAGCCGATATCGCCCTTTAAAATCACTATCGCGCACCGTTTTGCCGCGCTGGTCGGTGAGCGTGAAGGGACCGCCAATCGTCGCACCCTGCAACGGCGGCTCGGGCGGCGGGCCCGAACAGGCGGCGCTCAGCAGCAGGATGGGCGCCAGCATGGCCGTCCCTAGCATCACCCTTGCACGGCGGGGGGCGAAGGCCCCATATAGTTGGTTCATCATGCCGCCAGCCTTGCTGGCCTATGGCGGCAAAATCAAGCGTTCGTCAGGTGGCCCCATGCTGCGTTTTGCCCGTTTTGCCCGATTTGTTTTTCCCGCACTCGTCGCGGCGCTGCTCTTGCCCACCAGCGCAGCCGCGCAATTTTCGGACAGCTATAATTTCCTCAAAGCCGTGCGCGAGCGCGACGGGGCCGAGGCGAGCAAATATCTGAACGACGAAACAACCCGTGTCATCAATACGCGCGATACGTCGAGCGGGGAAACGGCGCTCGCCATTGTCATCAAGAATCGCGACCTTAGCTGGACGCGCTTCCTGCTCGCTAAGGGCGCCAATCCCGGAATCGCCGACCGCCAAGGGATGACGCCGCTCATGCACGCGACACTCCTCGGCTTTACCGACGGCGCGGAGGCGCTGCTGGGGCGCGGCGCGCAGGTCGATCAGGCCAACAGCCGCGGCGAAACCGCGCTGATTCTGGCGGTGCAGCGCCGCGACGCGGCAATGGTGCGCATGCTGGTCAAACGCGGAGCGAATCCGGACAAGACCGACCATATCGCCGGCCTGTCGGCGCGTGACTATGCCAAGCGCGACGATCGCACCGGCACCATGCTGGCGTTGCTCGACGCAAAAGACGAAACCACCAGGCCGCTGGGACCGGTATTTGGACCGAATTGACCGGTTCAATGTGATTGGGCACTTGTAAATCACATTATAATGTGAAATTGTGGCACATCTCCACAGTGGAAGGTGTGTGCCATGTCGACCGAACTCATTACCCGCCTGCGCGGCCTTGTCACCGAAGGCGGATTGTCGCGCTCGGGGCTCGCCCGTGCGGCGGGGCTGCATGCCAATACCTTGCGCGATCTGGACCAGCCCGACTGGAACCCCACCGCCGACACATTACGCAAGCTCGAAGCCTATTTGTTCGACAGCGACGACACGCCCGCGCTCGTCCCGATCGAAGAAATTATCGAGGAAGCGCGCAACGGTCGCATGTTCATCCTGGTCGATGACGAGGACCGCGAGAATGAAGGCGACCTTATCATTCCTGCGCAAATGGCGACCCCCGATGCGATCAACTTCATGGCGACGCATGGCCGGGGGCTCATCTGCCTCGCGATGACGCGCAGCCGCGTCGACCAGCTCGGCCTTGACCTCATGAGCCGTTCCAACGGCACGCGCCACGAAACCGCCTTCACCGTGTCGATCGAGGCGCGCGAAGGCGTGACGACGGGTATTTCGGCCCACGACCGCGCGCGCACCATCGCGGTGGCCATCGATGCGGGCAAATCGCGCGACGATATCGTCACACCGGGGCACGTCTTTCCGCTGGTGGCGCGCGACGGCGGCGTGCTGGTGCGCGCCGGGCATACCGAGGCGGCGGTCGACGTCGCCCGGCTCGCCGGGCTCAACCCGGCGGGGGTGATCTGCGAAATCATGAAGGATGACGGGACCATGGCGCGGATGGATGATCTCGTCGCCTTTGCGCGGCTGCACAAACTGAAAATGGGGACGATTCGCGACCTCATCGCCTATCGCCGCCAGCATGATCACCTCGTCGAAAAGCGCGCCGAAATGACCTTCACCAGCCGCTGGGGCGGCGACTGGAAGGCGATTACCTTCTTCAACAAGGCGACCGGCGATGAAACCATGGCGCTGGTCAAAGGCCATATCGACCCCGGGCAGCCGACACTGGTGCGCATGCACACCATGTCGATGTTCGTCGATGTGTTCGGCGAAACCAATGAGCGGTCGGGCCTTCTGTCGCGCTCGATGGAAATGATCGCGGCCGAAGGGCGCGGCGTGCTGGTGCTCATCAACAAACCGATGCAGGGTATCGTCACCCGCTTCATGGCCCTGCGCGCGGCGGGCAAATCGGCCGGCGACCCGCAGGTCGAGGAACTGCGCGACTATGGCGTCGGCGCACAAATCCTTGCCGAACTGGGCGTGCACGACATGGTGTTGCTGAGCAACACGCACCACAGCCTGGTGGGGCTCGACGGTTATGGCTTGTCGATTGTCGGCGAACGCGCCATTCCAGGCACCGGAGGCGAATGATTCATGGCCAATCTGCTGATTGTCGAAGCGCGCTTTTATGCGCATATCAATGACATGTTGCTCGATGGCGTCCGCAGCGTGATCGACGCGGCGGGGCATACCCACGAAACCGTCACCGTTCCCGGCGCGCTCGAAATACCCGCCGCCATCGCGCTCGCCAGCGAAACCGGACGCTATGATGCCTACGTCGCGGTCGGCGTCGTGATTCGCGGCGAAACCTATCATTTCGAAGTCGTATCGAACGAAAGCGCGCGCGCGATCATGGCGCTCAGCCTCGACGGTCTTGCCATTGGCAACGGCATATTGACCGTGGAGAATGAGGCGCAGGCGCTGGTCCGCGCCGACAAAACATTGAAAAACAAGGGCGGCGAAGCGGCACAGGCGGCGCTCGCCATGCTGGCGCTCAAATACCGGTTCGGCGTTGCCTGACCGGATGCCGCCTTCGCGCTACCGTATCGTCGAGCGCGGCGGGCGGCTCGAGGTGATCGACGGCGAAACCGGCGAACGCCCGCAAAGCGCCGCCGAGCGCATGGCCGCGCACGACGCCGCACATGGTCACGCCGCGCTGCGCTTCGACCGGCTTGAGGAAGCAGGGGATGGAATCGTTGGCACTGCGCCCGTCCCACCCCCTGCCGCCCGGCCTGTCCCGACCGATCCGATCCGCGCGGCGCTCGCCAAGCGCAGCAATCCCTGGGGCGGCGATGGCGGCCGCGCCCAGCTCGGCGCGCAATCCCAATCCGAAGAACGGGCACGGCCCAGCCCGAACAGCGATAGCGCATCTTCGCGCCCCGCGCCGCGTGCGACTGGGTTGAGCAGTGGCAAGCGGCAGCGCTTCGTCACCGGCAAATGGTGGGACAGCAATGGTCCGCGCACCGTCGATCTGGGCGACAAGGGGCGGGCCAAGCTGTCGGGCAATTTTATGACGGCGCTGATTGTTGCCTTTTTCGTGGTGGTTGCCATGATCATCGTGCAACCCGCGCTGCTGCTGGTGGCCGGCTTCGCACTCTTCCGTTTTGGCGGCACAATCATCGGCCCCATTGGCGCCTGGCTGATCGACGACGCGCTTAAGGCCGACGTATCAACGCGCTGACCTAAGCGCTCGCCGCCGCCAGTGTCGGGAAGTCGGTGTAGCCCTCGGCCCCCGGGCCATACCAATCGCGCGGGGTCGACGTGCCGAACGGTGCCCCTACGCGCAGCCGTTCGACCAGATCGGGGCTGGAAATAAAGGGGCGGCCATAGCTGATCGCATCGGCTAGCCCCGATGCCAGATCCTCGGCGAAATTCTCGCCATCATATTCCTGGTTGAGCACCAGCGGCGCCTTGAACACCTTGCGGATATCGGGCGACACGCGCGGCACGTCGCTTTGCCCGAAGTCGCCATAGGGCTTTTGTTCGCGCAGCTCGAGGAAAGCGATGCCGATGCGCTGCAATTCAGAGGCGGCGGCGGTAAACAGCGCCACTGGATTGCTATCGTCGGCCCCTTGCGTTTCGCCATTGGGCGACAGCCGCACCGCGGTGCGATCTGCACCGACGGTATCGGCCACCGCCTGTGTCACTTCAGCGAGCAGGCGGATACGATTCTCGATCGGCCCGCCATAGGCATCATCGCGGAAATTGCTGTTGTCGCGCAAAAACTGGTCGATCAGATAGCCGTTGGCCGCATGGATCTGCACCCCGTCAAACCCGGCACGCAGCGCATTCTTGGCGGCATGGACATAATCGCCAATGACACGCGGGATCTCGTCGAGCCGCAGCGCGCGCGCTTCGACATAATCCTTCTTGCCCTCGGCGGTGTGGGCAAAGCCCGGCGCTTTGGTTGCCGACGACGACACCGGTGGCTCGCCGCCCAGGAAATCCGAATGGACGAGGCGGCCCATGTGCCACAGCTGCAGGATAATGCGCCCGCCCGCATCGTGCACGGCCTCGGTCACCGGCTTCCACGCCTCGACCTGCGCCTCGGACCAGATGCCCGGCGCTGCGGGCCAGCCCAGCCCTTCTTGGCTAATCCCTGTGGCCTCGGCGATGATCAGCCCGGCGGCGGCGCGCTGGCTGTAATATTCAGCCTTCAGGGCGGTGATGGGTACATGCCCTGCGCTCGACCGCCCGCGCGTCAGCGGCGCCATCAAAATGCGGTTGGGGGCGTGGATCGCGCCCAGCTGGATGGGATCGAACAGACTGGCCATGAAACAGAATCTCCTTGCATTGCAACTTGCAACCGAATGGCCGTCAGCTAAGCGCGCGTGATGACCGATGCAAGTCGCCCAGCCGACAAGATAAACTATCCGGCCGCCAAGCGCGGCAGCGCGGGGCTGGCCTTCGCCGCGCTGATCCTCGGCAATGTCGCTATCGCCTTCGGCCCGCTGCTTGTCCGGCTGGCCGACACCGGGCCGATTGCCACAGGCTTCTGGCGACTTGCGCTTGCCGCGCCGCTGCTCGCGCTCATCGGTTGGCGCGCCGGGTTTCGCCCGCGCCAGCTCTCGGGCGGGGTGCTCGCCTTGCTGACGCTTGCGGGCCTGTTGTTCGCCGCCGACATTATCGCCTGGCACATTTCAATCTTCCAGACCAAGCTCGGCAATGCCACGCTGCTTGCCAACTGCGCCAGCCTGCTGCTCGCCATTTATGGCGTAGTGCTAGCGCGTAGGCTACCCACGCCGATGCAGGGCACTGCGATGCTGCTGGCGTTCGGCGGCGCGGCGCTGCTGATGTTGCAAAGCTTCGAACTTAGCCCGCGCCACTTTAACGGCGATTTGCTCAGCCTGCTCGCAGGCCTCTTCTACACTTTCTATCTCGTCGCGATGATGCGCGCGCGCGAAAGTGCGGAAAGCTGGATGGCGCTCGCCATCGCCAGCGCCGTCGCCGCCGCATTGCTGCTGCCCGCTGCGCTCTACGCGGACGAACGCGTCTTGCCCGGCGATTGGACCCCACTCATCATCCTCGCGCTGACCAGCCAGATTATCGGCCAGGGCCTGCTCACTTTTGCCATGCCGCACGTCAGCCCGCTGGTGCTCGGCCTCGCGCTGCTGCTCCAGCCCGCGCTGTCGGCGCTGGCTGGCTGGTGGGCCTTTGATGAGGCGCTGACGCCGCTCGACCTCATTGGCGGCGTCATGGTCATGGCTGCGCTGGTGCTGGTGCGCCTTGCCGACATGCGCACGCACGCCTAAATCAGGCTACCGCAGGGCTGAGCTTGTCGAAGCCCGTTTCGCAGCGACACGCCCTTCGACAGGCTCAGGGCTCCGGTGAAGGATTTCAGCTTTGTCTCAGACCATCGCCCCCCTCCCCGCCGACCCCACGCTCGACGAGATTCGCGTCGCGCTAGCGCCCGCCATCGCGCGGGCCGCGGCTTTTGACGGCTTCACTCCGCTCGCCATCGCCAATGCCGCGCAGGATGCGGGGATTGATCCCGATGTTGCTGCGCTTGCCTTCCCCGGCGGCGCGGCGGACATGGTCGATGCCTGGTTTGCCAGCGTCGACGCAGCCATGCTCGAACGCTTGCCCGCCGAACAATTGGCGGCGATGAAGATCCGCGACCGCATCACCGCGCTGGTCGAAGCGCGGCTCGCCATCCTCGCCCCCGACCGCGAATCGCTGCGCCGCGCGCTTGGCGTGCTGGCGCTGCCGGCCAATGTGCCGCTGGCCGCCCGGCTCGGCTGGCGCGCCGCCGACACCATGTGGGCGGCGGCGGGCGACACCGCGACCGATTTCAACCACTATAGCAAGCGCGCCATTTTGGGCAGCGTCTATGCCGCCACCATGGCGGTGTTCCTGAATGACGAAAGCGAAGACCATGCCGACACGCGCGCCTTCCTGGCGCGCCGGATCGCGGGGGTGATGAAATTTGAGAGCTGGAAGCACCGCCGCAATGCCGCCAAGTTGGAACGGCCCAGCCTCACCCGCTTCATCGGGCGGCTGCGCTATTCGGGGAAATAATCGTTGCGGGACGCGTTATCGACTCGCCAAGCCCAATTTCTATTGATAATCGCTCGCAAATGGAAACCACGCTGGACCGGCTGCCGCTCGGTCAAACGGCCCGCATCATCGCCATCGACTGGGACGCGCTTGACGTTGCCGAAGGGCGGCGGCTGCGCGAATTGGGACTGCTCGATGGCACCGAATTGACCGCGCTGCACCGCGGCGGACTGTTCTGGCGCGATCCGCTCGCCGTTGCCATCGGCCGGATGCGCATCGCCATTCGCGCGCGCCATGCCGCCGCGATCCGGGTGCAGGCCCTGTGACCACCGCTGCGCCCTTGGTCGCGCTGGTCGGCAATCCCAATGCCGGCAAATCCAGCCTGTTCAACGCGCTCACCGGCGCGCGCCAGAAAATTGCCAATTATCCCGGCGTCACCGTCGAACGGCACAGTGGGCGCGCCAGCTTTGCCGACGGCCGCCCGCTCGAACTCATCGATCTCCCGGGCAGCTACAGCCTCACCCCCGCCAGCCTCGACGAAGCGGTCACGCGCGATGTGGTGCTGGGCCAGCAGGCGGGCGAACGCCGCCCCGACGGCCTGATCGTCGTCGTCGACGCGGGCAATTTGGATCAGCATCTCTGCTTCGCGCTCGAACTCATTGGTCAGGGACTGCCCGTGGTCATCGCGCTCAACATGGTCGATATGGCGGCGCGCGACGGGCTCGAGCTCGATGCCGCCGCGCTTGCCGCCGGGCTCGGCGTGCCGGTGGTGCCGACCGTCGCGGTGCGCAAACGCGGGCTCGATGCGCTGCTTGACGCGCTCGATGGTGCCTTGCGGGGTGGCACCGCATCGCCGCCCACCGCCAACGATGATCAACGCGCGCTGCATCATCAGGCGCGCAGCCTGGCGCGGCAAGCCATCGTCCGCGAGGCGCCCGCCCGCCGCTGGACGCACGCGCTCGACCGCATATTGCTGCACCCTGTGGCCGGTTTCGCCATCCTGCTCGCGCTGCTGTTCGTGATGTTTCAGGCGGTGTTCGCCTGGGCCACGCCCTTCGCCGACGCGCTCGAAGGCGGCATTGCGGTGCTGCAGGGGCTGGTGGTCGATGCCATGCCCGATGGCTTTCTGCGCGGGCTGATCGTTGAAGGGCTGCTCGGCGGCGTCGGCTCGGTCGTCGTCTTCCTGCCGCAGATATTGATCCTTTTCCTCTTCATCCTGCTGCTCGAGGCGTCGGGCTATATGACGCGCGCCGCCTTTCTGATGGACGGGCTGATGGCCAAGGTCGGGCTGTCGGGGCGCGGCTTCATTCCGCTCCTCTCCAGCTTTGCCTGTGCGATCCCCGGCATTATGGCGACGCGCGCGATGCCCGATGCGCAGGACCGGCTGACCACCATCCTCGTCGCCCCGCTGATGACCTGTTCGGCGCGGCTGCCCGTCTATGCGGTGATCATCGCGGCCTTCATTCCCGCCACCACGGTCGGCGGCACCCCCGTGGGCTTGCAGGGACTGGTGCTGTTCGGGCTTTACCTGTTCGGCATCGTCGGCGCGCTGCTGGTGGCGCTGGTGCTGCGCCGCACGGTCACGCGCGGCACGACGGCGGGGATGATGATGGAATTGCCGCGCTATCAATTGCCGCGGCTGGGCGATGTGATGCTGGGGCTGTGGCAGCGCGCCCGGGCCTTCCTGCGCCGCGCCGGGACCATCATTCTTGCCACCACGGTAGTCCTGTGGCTGCTCCTCACTTACCCCAAGGTGCCACCGGGCAGCGAGGTCAGCCAGGTTGATTACAGCGTCGCTGGCCGCATCGCTTCGGGGCTTGAGGTCGTCGTTAAGCCTATCGGCTTCAACCACGACATTGCCCTTGCGCTGATCCCCGCCATGGCAGCGCGCGAGGTAGCGGTCGCCGCGCTCGCCACCGCCAATGCGGTCGATGCGGGGGATGATGAGGAAGCCATGGCAACCGCGCTGGGTGATACGCTCGCGGGCAAATGGTCGCTCGCCACCGCGCTCGCTTTCCTCGCCTGGTTCGTGTTCGCGCCGCAGTGCATCTCGACCATCGCCGTCACGCGCCGCGAAACCGGCGGGTGGAAATGGCCGCTGTTCATGGTTGGCTATCTGTTCGCGCTGGCCTATGCCGCTGCGGGTATCACTTACTGGACGGCTGTCGCCCTCGGGCTCGGCTGACAGCTGAACAATCTGGGGAGCAAATGGGGCCATGGCTGGCAGCGTCAACAAAGTCATTTTAATCGGTAATCTGGGCGCCGATCCCGAAATCAAATCCTTCCAGAATGGCGGCAAAATTGCCAACATCCGCATTGCCACGTCCGAACAGTGGAAAGACCGCATGTCGGGCGAGCGCAAGGAACGCACCGAATGGCACAATGTCGTTATCAATGGCGACGGGCTGGTCGGCGTCGTTGAACGCTATCTGAAAAAGGGCAGCAAGGTTTATATCGAAGGATCCTTGCGCACCCGCAAATGGCAGGACCGCGACGGCAATGACCGCTATACCACCGAAGTCGTGGTCGCGGGCATGGGCGGAGCGCTGACCATGCTCGACGGCGCACCCGGCGGTGGCGGCGGATCGCGCAGCAACGACGGCTGGGGCAATGGCAGCGGCGGTGGTGGCAGCAGCTGGGATCAGGGCGGCGGAGCGCCGTCGGGCGGCAGCGGGGGCTCGCGCGCGCCCTTTGACGATGATCTCGACGACGACGTGCCCTTCTGAGACATGGCATGGCGGCCCTTTCGCCGATCACCGCCATCGATGTCTGCCGAGGTGTTGCCCGCCTGTTTGCACAGACGGGGCTGGTGGCCATCCCCGAAGTGCCACTCCCAAATGGCCGCCGCGCCGACCTGCTGGCCATCGATGCCAAAGGCCAAATCACGATTGTCGAGGTCAAGGTCAGCCGCGCTGACCTCCACGGCGACGGCAAATGGCCCGACTATTGCGACTGGTGCGACCGCTTTTATTGGGCGCTCGCCGACGGGCTTGATCCCGCGATCCTCGATACGCCGCCCTATCGCCCCGATATGGCGGGGCTGATCATCGCCGATCGCTATGGCGCAGCGCTGGTGCGCGAAGCGGCGGTCGAACCAATCGCCAGCGCGCGGCGCAAGGCCGAACTGCTGCGGGTGGCGCGGCTCGCGATGCGGCGGTTAATGGTCGCCAATGATCCCGACTTGGCCGCCGACTGGGCCGACGGCTAACCGCGCGTCTGCATCCGCTGCAAATAGCGCGCGAGGATATCGATCTCCAGATTGACCGGCCGCCCCGCCGCTGCTTCGTCCAGCGCGGTCATCGCGCGGGTATGCGGGATGATGTTCAGCGTAAAATGCGCGCGCCCGTCACTCTGATCCGCCACGCTGTTCACCGTCAACGACACGCCATCGACCGTAATCGACCCCTTGGGGGCCAGATAAGGCGCGATTTCGGCAGGTGCAGAAATGGTGACCACCCAGCTGTCGCCGCTGGGTGTGACGCTGACCACTTCGCCCACCCCGTCGACATGGCCGGTGACGATATGCCCGCCCAACTCGTCGCCGACCTTCAGCGCGCGTTCCAGGTTCAGGCGGCGGCCCGCTTCCCACATGCCAGATGCCGTGCGCGCCTGCGTTTCGGCGCTCGCGTCAATCGCAAACCAGTGACCTTCCGCGTCGCTGCCCTTGTCGACCACCGTCAGGCACACGCCCGAACAGGCGATCGACGCGCCGATGGCAATACCGGCGGGGTCATAGGCGGTGCCTATGATCAATCGCAAATCGCCGCGCTCCTCGCGCGCGCGAACGGTGCCAATATCGGTGATGATGCCGGTAAACATGGTTGGGCTCAATCCTCTCGCACCGCGTCGTAGACGGCCAGCCGGTCGCTGCCAAGCATCCGGCTGTCGCTTAGCCGCCAGCGCCCGTGCGCATCCGCCAGGTCATCGAGGCCAATGTCGGACAGCGCGCTGCGCCCTGCACCGATCAGGATCGGGGCCTGATAATGCAGCAGCCGGTCGACGCGGCCCGCGCGCAGGAAAGCAGCGGCGGTCTGCGCTCCGCCCTCGACCAGCAGCGAATCAATACCAGGCAGCGCGTCTGTGGTGTCGGGGCTGGCAACCGCGGTCCAGCCTTCGGGTGCGCGGCCGCTGGTGAGCACCAGTCGCCGCGGGCTGCGCCCTTCCAGCCCCTGCAGTCGCACATCAAGCCGCGGGGCGTCGGCCGCCAAAGTCCCACGCCCGACCAAAATCGCATCGTGCCGAGCGCGCTCGACATGCCCATGCATGCGCGCGCGGTCCCCGGTGATCCAGCGACTCTGGCCATCCGCGCGCGCGATCATCCCGTCCAGCGAAGTTGCGATTTTCAGCGTGATGAAGGGCCGACCGCGCCGGACGCGCGACAGCCACGGGGCCATGCTAGCGCGCGCCGCCGCGCCGCCAATGCCTTCGCTCACCGCAACATCGGCGGCACGCAGACGGGCAAGTCCCTGTCCGGTCGTGCGCACATCGGGGTCGGTCAGCGCGGCAACCACGCGCGCTACCCCTGCTGCAATCAGGCTGTCGGAACAGGCAGGCCCGCGCTCGCTGACATGCGCGCATGGCTCCAGCGTGACATAAGCGGTCGCACCGCGCGCCGCCGCTCCCGCCTCGGTCAGCGCCATCGCCTCGGCGTGCGGGCGGCCGCCGGGCTGGGTCCAGCCGCGCCCGACGACTCGGCCGTCCTTGACCAGCACGCATCCGACATTGGGATTGGGCGTCGTCCGCGCTGCCCCGCGCGCCGCCAGCGCTAGCGCGGCCGCCATCCAGCGGGCATCATCCGGGTTTGCGGCCTTGCTCAACGCGGCGGCGGGGCGCCGCGCGCGGCGCGCTCGGCCAAGGTGGATCGCTTGACTTCGGGCCGTTTGCCAATCGCGTCGGCTTCGGCCCCCAACGTCTCGCGCGTCAGCTTGTCGGCCTCGGTCGAATCATATTCGATGCCAAGCGACTTGGCGAGTTCCTGGTAATTGCGCCGCCGCTCGGCGTTGCGCCGGGTGGTTTCCTTGGCGCGCGCGATCCAGTCGGCGCGCACTTCGGCATCGCTGCGATCGGCTTTCCAGCTCTCGAAATAGACGATGCTCGCGCGGGGCGGGTCATAACGGATCAGCTTTTCGGAAAAACCCCAGAAAACAACTGCCGCCAGTGCCGCCGCAACGCCGAGCAGCGGCCAGCGGTGTGGGCGTGGTTCACGGATATAGGCCCAGAAATCACTCGCTCCGCCCGCTACATCCCAATTGCCAAACATGCGCATCACCATGATTTAGGCGATTCGGCGCGGCGTTGCCAGACATTGATGCGCAAGCCGTCATTGCCGTGTGCCCCGGAGGAAACAGGCGCGGACCGCCATCGCTCGCCAAAATACGATTGCAAATTCTGCAATTTTGAATGTGCATTTCGCAGTTGCACAATCAATGCTGCACTGCAATATCAGCCTTGCCTTTCAGGCATCCTCTCCCAAAACTTTCACAGGGCCACCCTCGGGTGGCCCTTTTTTCTTGGGCGCGTCACCATCCGCCGGCTCTCCTTTAGCTCTGATCGGGCATTATCGCTTCGAATCGCCGCACCTCGGCGATAAAGCTACCGGGCAATGGCTCGGTTTCGCCGCTGTCCAGGCCGACATGGGCAAAGGTCAGCGTGACGTCGCACAGCCGCTCGTCGCCACGGAACATCCCGCAATGCAGCGTGAATTGATCGCGTCCGAACCAGGCCACGCGCGCGCCGATGGTAACGATCTCGTCCAGCCGCGCCGGGGCATGATAATCAATTTCGGCATTCACCACGACAATATCGGTCAGATATTGCTGGAAATATTGCTCGGGCAATCCTTCGCCGAGTGCACGGAAATATTCGGTCAAGCCAAGATCGGCATAGACCAGATAGTTGCTGCTATAGACAACACCGGTGCGGTCGAGCTCGTTGAAGCGCACGCGCGCATCATGCTGCATGCGGAACTGCGCCTTGGGGACGGCGTGAAAGCGATCATCCATGGCGGGTTCAGGCGGCGAGCGCCGGCTGCGCGATGGCGAGCGGGCCTGTCGCGCTTCTCAACCAATCCAGTTCTTCATCGGTCATGCTATGTGCCAATTTGGTAAAAACGTCGGCGTGATAGGCATTAAACCAGGCAATTTCCGCAGGCGACATCAGCGCCGCGTCGATCAGAGTCTTGTCGATCGGGGCGAGTGTGATGGTTTCGAACGCCAGCATCGGCTGTTCAGCATCGGCCAGCGGC
Source organism: uncultured Sphingopyxis sp. (assembly GCA_964401155.1). Classification (GTDB taxonomy): domain Bacteria; phylum Pseudomonadota; class Alphaproteobacteria; order Sphingomonadales; family Sphingomonadaceae; genus Sphingopyxis. Next base: position 111,419 of record CAYNXF010000004.1, on the reverse strand, counting down.
GCGGGCACGACCAGCACCAGATTTTCGATGCGGATGCCATATTCGCCCGCCTTATAATATCCGGGCTCGTTCGACAGAATCATCCCTGCGTGCAGCGGCTCTTCGGTCCCGGCTTGCCCGCCCGCTGGCTTGGCAATGCGCGCGGGCCCTTCGTGCACCGCAAGGTAGGTGCCGACGCCGTGGCCGGTGCCATGCGCATAATCGACCCCGTCGGCCCACAGAAATTGCCGCGCCAGCGTGTCGAGCTGGCTGCCGCGCGTGCCAACCGGAAAGCGCGCAGTGGCGAGCGCGATATGACCCTTCAACACCTGCGTGAAGCGCCGTTTCATTTCCGCGGTTGGCTCGCCAATCGCGACGGTGCGCGTGATGTCGGTCGTGCCATCGGGATATTGGCCACCCGAATCAACGAGGTAAATCCCCTGCATCGGCAACGGTGCGCTATTCTCCGGGTCAAAGCGGTAATGCGGGCTCGCGGCATTGCCCGCCGCCGCCGAAATCGTGTCGAACGATAAATCTTTCAAATCGCCGCTCATCTCGCGAAAGCCGCGCAACTTGTCGGCAACGCTTGCCTCGGTCAGCCCGCCCGCCGGGGCAGCGCCCTCCAGCCAGCGCAGGAAGCGCGTCACCGCAACGCCGTCGCGCACATGGGCATTTTTCATGCCGGCGATCTCGACCGGATTCTTGCACGCCTTGGGCAGCACGGCGGGGTCGCGGCGGCGCACGATGGTCGCTCCGCCGTCTTCCAGCGCCTTGAAGATCGCCGCAACCGCGCGCTCTGGGTCGGCGGCGACGCGTTTGCCCTGCATCGCGGTCAATGCCGCGGTCAGCGCGCCATAATCATGCAACCGGACCGAATTGCCCAAATGCTGGCGCACCGCATCGGTCAGCTTCCCGGGCGCGATGAACAGGTCGGCGGTCGCATCGGCATGAACCAGTGCAAATGCCAGCCCCACCGGCGTCCGCGCCACATCGGCGCCGCGCAGATTGAAGGTCCAGGCCACCGAATCGAGCGCGGTCATTACGGTGGCGTCCAGCCCCTCGGCCTTCAGCCAATCGGCGATGGTGGCGCGTTTGGCGCTCGCGCTTTGCCCCGCCAGCGCATCGCTGTGCACCGCCACCGGCGCGGCGCTGGGCGCGGGGCGGTCGGTCCACACCGCATCGATGGGGTTGCGCGCCACCGCGACCAACGCGGCCCCCTTGGCGGCGAGCTGGGCGGCGGTCGATTTTACCCAGTCAACGCCGTGCAGCCACGGATCATAGCCAATCCGCTGGCCCGCCGACACGTTGGCGGCCAGCCACGCCGCCACGCTGGACGCCGGCACATCGACATAGTCATAATCTTCGCCGCTCACCTGCTGGCGCACTTGCAACGTATAGCGCCCGTCGGCGAACATCGCCGCCTTGCCGGCCAGCACCGCCGCCGTCCCCGCCGACCCGCCAAAGCCCGTCAGCCACGCCAGCCGTTGGGCATAGTCACCGACATATTCGGACATATGTTCATCGCTAATGGGGATGACGAAGCCGTCGAGGCCGTCGGCGGTGAGCTGCGCGCGCAGCGCGGCAAGGCGGGCAGAATAGGGCGACATGGATTTCCAGACCGTTGCGTTGATGCCGTCAGCATAGCTGCCGCACGCGGCAAGGGAAAGCGTTTGCCACGGTGCAGCCGCGTCCGCCCATTGCAGCGGGGAGCCCACCAACACAGCCTTTGCTGCCCAGCGAAGCAGCAGGGGAAGAATCACGCGCGGTTAAGGGAATTAAGGGGACACGAGACTTAATTCACGGCGCGAACAGCGCGTAAACGTTTCTAGCATTTTGAATTAAGTCTCGTGTCCCCTTAATTCCCCGTAGTTTAATTGCCTGTCCGCTTGGGTCCTGGCTTTGCTTTTTGCAAAGACCGCCCCGTCACGCCTTCCAGCCTTTCAACAAAGCTTGGTGACCCAATCGGGCGGCCGGTTTTCAAGCTGGTTTCCATCGCTTTGGCCAAGCCTTCGGACAGTTCGCTTGCCTGCCATCCATCGCGCAACATGGCGCGCCAATTGGGATGCGCGTCGGCCAAGGCGGCGAGGCTCGTGATCCCGTCGCTCTTCCCGCCAATATGCACGCGGGCACTGGACCAGCGCCAATCTTCGGCCCGCTCGACAAGCCCTGCGGTAACCGGATTATTTTCAACATAGCGCACTGCGTTCAACAAATGGGCGTCTTCCATCGGATAGCTGGCAAAGCGCCCTTGAAACAAATAGCCGGTCCAGCCATGCGCTTTATTGACCCGCCGGGCATAGCGGCGATGCAGGTCCGAAACGGCGAGTTGCAACGCCGCGGCACTTGGCGGGGTCAGGACCAGGTGGACATGGTTGGGCATCAAGCACCAGGCAAGGCACTGCACGCCCGTCGCCTGGCAGGCGCTCTTCAGCAAAGCAAAATAGGCAGCATAGTCGGCTTCGCTAAAGAACACGTCCTGCCGACGGTTGCCGCGCTGGGTGACATGATGCGGAATGTCGGGGATCACAATTCGCGCCATACGCGGCATTGCAATCCTCTCACTACATTAGAGCAAATTCACATTAACGGGACACGAGACTTAATTGACCCTGCCCGCTCGTCACGTCAATCACGCGCGCGCAATTACGTCTCGTGTCCCCATAATTGTCCCTACATTCGCCACGAGCGATGCAGAGACGAACAATCGTTTTTCGCTTTCCTACAAGCGGCAAAAGAGCATAGCCTGCGCTATGCCCTCGGTCCGCACACCTCCACTTTCGCAGCGCTTGCCGCGCCCGCTCCACCGATCATGCAAAGGCGAAGCAGAGGGGTACGTATCGTGAACTTCTTGGACTTCGTGAACTTTGACCCCGTGAACCGCGCGCCGGAAGACGGGCTTGCGATACCCGGGCACGCGCTGCACAACGCTGCTGCTGTCCCCGGTCGAAACGCCATTTCCCCCATCGGCGGTCTGTGCCAAGGCCTGTTACAGTGAAATGACCGGAGCCTTGTCCATGCGCGCCTTCGCCACCTTTGCCCTTACCCTTGCCGCGCTCACCGCTCCTGCCCTTGCCCAGAAAGCACCCATGACCGAAGCCAAACCGCCGATTGCCAAGAAAATCCCGCACACGACTGTTCGCCACGGTGTGACGATGACCGACGATTACCACTGGCTGAAAGACCAGGGTTATCCCAAGATCGATGACCAACCGGTGCTCGATTATCTCAATGCCGAAAACGCCTATTTCGACGCGGTGATGAAACCGCATGCGGCGCTGACCGAGACCTTGTTTCAGGAAATGCGCGGGCGCATCAAGGAAGCCGACGCCAGCGTGCCGCAAAAGGACGGCGATTACCTTTATTGGGTCGAGTATGAGGAGGGCGCCGAATATAAGAAATGGTACCGCAAGCCCGTCGCGGGCGGCGATGCGCAGCTCATCCTCGACGAGGTCGCGCTCGCCAAGGGCAAGGAATATTTCCGCCTTGGCGCCTTTTCGGTCAGTCCCAATGGCAAACTGCTGGCGTTCAGCGTCGACGATAATGGCTCCGAACGCTTCGAGGTTCGTTTTCGAGATCTGACGACCGGGGCGATGCTCGCCGACGTCATACCCGGCACCTTGTCGTCGCTGGTCTGGGCCGAAAACAACAATGTGCTGCTCTATGGCCTCGCCAACGAAAATTGGCGCACCGACAATGTCTGGATGCACGTCATCGGCACCAAGCAAAGCGAAGATGTGCAGATTTTCAAGGAAGCCGACCCCGGCTTCGGCGTCGGCATCGGCACCACCGCTGCCGACGATTATATCGTCATCGCCACCGGCGACAATGAAACCAGCGAGGTTTATCTTCTCCCCGCGGACGAACCGAATGCGCAGCCAATGCTGGTGTCGGCGCGCAAAAAGGGCCGCGAATACAGCGTCGATGTGCGCGAAAAGACGCTCTACATTTTGACCAATGACGATCATGTCAATTTCCGTGTTGCCACCGCCAGCCTTGATACGCCGGACCAATGGACCACGCTGATCGCTGGGTCGGACGATGTCTACATCACCGACCTCTCGATCTTCCGCGACTATTTCGTGCTCGAGACGCGCGAGGGCGGCATCGACCAGATTGACGTGCGCCGCTATGCCGCCCCGAAGACGCCGGGCCGGATTGCCTTTCCCGAAACCACTTATGTCGCGGGGCTGGGCGACAATCCCGAATATCATCAAGACAAGCTGCGCATCGACTATGAATCGATGATCACCCCGGACACCGTGTTTGACTATGATATTGGCGCGACAAAGCTCGAAACGCTGAAGGTGCAGGAAATCCCTTCGGGTTATGACGCCAGCCAATATGTAACCGAATTGGTGAATGTGCAGGCGCGCGACGGCACGCTGGTGCCAGTATCGCTGATGTATAAGAAAGGGCTGAAGCGCGACGGCTCGGCGCCGCTGCATCTCTATGTCTACGGCAGCTATGGCTACCGCGTGCCCCCCGGTTTCTCGACCACCCGCCTCAGCCTGGTTGACCGCGGCATGGTCTACGCCATCGCGCATGTGCGCGGCGGCGATGATCTGGGGCGCAAATGGTATCTTGCGGGGAAAATGTTCGAGCGCAAAAATACGTTCAACGATTTCATCGACGTGGCGCGCGGCTTGATCGCGAAAAAATACACCAGCGCGGGCAAAATCAGCATCGAAGGCCGCTCGGCGGGCGGGCAGGTGATGGGCGTGGTGTATAACGAAGCGCCCGAGCTGTGGGGCGCGGTGCTCGCGGGCGTGCCTTTCGTCGATGTCATCAACACCATGACCGATGAAAGCCTGCCACTCACGCCGGGCGAATGGCCCGAATGGGGCAATCCCATCACCAGCAAGGACAGCTTTGATTATATGCTGTCCTACAGCCCTTATGAAAATGTGGCGGCGAAGGCCTATCCGCCCATGTTGGTATCAGCGGGGCTCAACGACCCGCGTGTGACCTATTGGGAGCCAGCCAAATGGGTTGCCCAAATCCGGGCAAAACGAACCAATGACGCGACTGTCTTGCTGCGCACCAATATGGGCGCGGGTCACGGCGGCAAATCGGGCCGCTGGGGCGCATTGCGCGAGGATGCCGAGGAATTTGCCTTTGTGCTGACGCAGCTGGGGGTGGAGAAGTAGGGGACGGCTCAGTCCGGCAAATAGCCGCGCGCCGCAAGGTCGCGGGCCAACTCGGGGGCTCCGGTAAAAAGATGTCCCGCAATCCCCAGCGACGCCGCTCCGGCCACATTGGCGGCGATGTCGTCGATGAAATATGCGCCTGCCGGGTCGATACTGAACCGTTCAATGGCCAGCGCGTAGATCGCTGGGTCCGGCTTTACCAGCTGCTCCGTCCCCGACACGATGATATCGCGGAACCGGTAAAAGATCGGCTGCGTCGGACGGAACATTTCCCAGAATTCATGGCCGAAATTGGTGATGGCGAACAAGGGCACACCCGCCGCGTCGAGCCGTTCGACCAGCTCCAGGCTGCCCGGCACGGGCCCTGGTATGGTCTCGTTGAACCGCGCAGCATAGGCGTCGATCAGCGCGGCGTGCGCGGGAAACTGTGCCTTCAACTCGGGCAGCATTACGGCCAGTGGCCGCCCCGCATCGTGCTGGAAATGCCATTCGGGCGTGACGACGTTGGTGACGAACCATTCCAGCTCGGCCGGATCGTCGATCAGCTTGGCGAAAAGGTGGCGCAAATCCCACTGGAACAGCACCTTGCCCACGTCGAAGATAACGCAGCGGGGGATCATGCGCGCTCTACCCACGCGAAAGCGCCGCCGGAATCCTCCGACGGCGTGACGCTATTCAACAATGACGGGCGGGGCAAATTTGCCCCGGCCAGCGGCATCAGCCCTGGCGCGCCTTGAAGCGGCGGTTGGTCTTGTTGATCACATAGGTCCGGCCACGGCGGCGAATCACGCGGTTGTCCCGGTGGCGGTCCTTCAGTGATTTCAGGCTGTTGCGAATCTTCATGACTGGTTCCGAATATCTGGCGTTGCACGCGAAGCGGCGCACCTATGGGGCAAAGCGGTGAATGTCAACCGTAACCGAGGCAAGAGCAGCGGCTTTGTTCGGGTCTACGCCCTCGATGTAAACAAAATCAGCAAGCCAGCGCTTTCTGCCGCCGCCGCTGGACTGACGAGCCAATCCCCATCGCCTCCCGATATTTGACCACGGTGCGGCGGGCGATGTCATGCCCCTCCTTCGCAAGCAACGCGGCGATAGCATCATCTGACAAGATCGCCTTGCCATCCTCGCCCTCGATCAGTGCGCGGATACGGCTCTTGATCGCCTCCGCCGATGCCGCTCCTTCGCCGTCGGTCGCGGCAATCCCGCTCGAGAAGAAATATTTGAGTTCGAACACCCCGCGCGGGCAAGCGAGATATTTGTTGCTGGTGACGCGGCTGACGGTCGATTCGTGCATGCTGATGGCCTCAGCCACTTGCCGCAGCGTCAGCGGGCGCATCGCGCTCACCCCGCTGCGAAAAAAGCCATCCTGTTGCTTCACAATTTCACTAGCGACCTTGACGATGGTGCGCTGGCGCTGGTCGAGCGCGCGCACCAGCCAGTTCGCGTCGGCCAATTGTTCGGACAACCACGCCCGGCTTTTCGCCGCTGCGCCCTTCACCAGTTCCGTATAGTAACGTCGGTTGACCAACAGCCGCGGCAGGGTCGCGCCGTTGATCTCGATTGCCCAGCCCGCCTTGACTGGCCGCACAAACACATCGGGCACCACCGGCTCGGGCGCCTCGCTGCCAAAGCGCAGCCCTGGCCGCGGGTCATAACCGCGCAACTCGCGGATCATGTCAGCCAAATCCTCGTCATCGACACCGCAGATGCGCTTCAACTGCGGCAGCGCACCCTTGGCCAGCAGATCGAGATGCGCAATCAGCGTCGCCATGGCGGGGTCATAGCGGTCGACCTCGCGCGCCTGAATGGCAATGCATTCAGCAAGGTCGCGCGCGCCCACCCCGCTCGGGTCGAAGCGCTGCACCTCGGCAAGCACCGCCTCGACGTCCGCGCGCGCCACGCCCAACCGATCAGCCAGTTCGGCAATGTCGGCGCGCAAATAGCCAGTCTCGTCGATCAGCCCGATAATCTGATCGGCAATCAGCAGGTCCAGCCCCGAAAACCGCTGGCCGGCCTGCGCCAGCAAATGGTCACACAAACTGGCTTCAGGACAGGCAAAGCCATCGAAATCGACGCCCTCGCCATCACCGCCGCCGGTCATCACACTGTCGCTCAGGCTGTCATGGTGAAAGGTTTCGGCGCCGAAATCGACGTCCAGATCGTCGGCCACCGGCGCATCACCGCTCAGCATCGTATCGGCCGCACCATCGTTGGCGATAACCTTTGCCTCGGGTGCAATGTCGTCATTAACTTCGCTGTCAGCGTCGCCACCGCTGCCATCCATTTCCAGCAGCGGGTTAGCGGCCAACGCGTCGCTGAGATAATCTTCAAGCTCGAGGTTGGACAACGCGAGCAGCTTGATTGCTTGCTGCAGCTGCGGCGTCATCACCAGCGCTTGGCTCTGGCGAAGGTCAAGGCGGGGACCGAGCGCCATCCTTGGTTACTCCGCCGTCAGCTGCCGCGCCCGGACCGGCTCACAGCGAAAAACTTTCGCCCAGATACAGCCGCCGCACATCCGCATCAGCCACCAGCTCGGCGGGTGACCCCGCAAGCAGCACCTTGCCGTCATAAATAATGCAGGCGCGGTCGACGAGTTCCAGCGTCTCGCGCACATTATGGTCGGTGATCAGCACGCCGATGCCGCGCGTCTTCAAATCTGCCACCAGATCGCGAATATCGCTGATCGATAACGGATCGATGCCGGCAAAGGGTTCATCGAGCAAAATGATTGACGGGTCGGCGGCCAGCGCGCGGGCAATTTCGGCGCGGCGGCGCTCGCCCCCTGACAGCGCCATCGATGGCGATTCGCGCAGACGCGTCAGACCGAACTCGTCGAGCAGCCGCTCAAGCTTCTCGGACCTCGCTCCCTTGTCAGGCTCGCTCAGCTCCAACACCGAGGCGATATTTTGTTCAACCGTCAGCCCGCGAAAAATTGACGTTTCTTGGGGCAAATAGCCCAGCCCCAAAATCGCGCGGCGATACATGGGCAATTGCGTAATGTCGGCGCCGTCCAGCATGATGCGCCCGGCATCGGGTTTGACCAGCCCCATGATCGAATAGAAACAAGTGGTCTTCCCTGCGCCATTGGGGCCGAGCAATCCAACAACCTCACCCTTTGCAACCGATAGCGAAACATCGGACAGAACGACACGCTTGTCGTAACTTTTGGCGATGCTGATGACGGCAAGGCCGTTGCCGCGCACGGCATCCTCGTGCGCGTGTGCGACATTTTCGGCAACGCCATGCGTGCTGCTGGACGCGGAAGTGGTGATTTCGCTGTCGGCCATGGAATTGCTTGCTGCCTGAATGGAATTGGCGCTGCGTTACCCCAGCGGCGCGGCAAAGGTCAATCTGGCAGGATTTTTGCTTGGTATACCAAAACGGCGCCGGATCGGGCGGGCTTGGCTGCGACACGCCGCGCTGTTGGCGCCATGCCCCCGTTAATGTTTGACACTGACCGTCCCGATTATCGCTTGCGCGCCGAGGCCGTGCTGATTCTGCTATTGCAGACCGCGATGCTGCTAGCGACCTTGGCCTAGTCCGCGGCGACCGGCGGTGCGAACAAATCGCCATCGGGGTGCATGCGTTCGCGCTGCGGCAGGTTAAGTCCCGCCAACGCCTCGCGCAATTCCTGCCGCGCGACCACATGTGCAATGGCAAGGCCGCCCAGGTGCGCCTTGTCGAGCAAAGTCAGCCCGGTCGGAAACAGTTCGCGGTAAATCACTCGCTCGCCCAGCCCGGGGATCACACGAAAGCCAACGCGCCGCGCCAGCTGGTCCAGGGCATCGCCGACGCGGCGCATGTTGCGTGCTTCGACATGCTGCAAGCGGTTGCGCAGGATGACCCAATCGATCGTGCGCCCATCCGCCTTGGCACGCGCTTTGCGCGTGTCCCAGATCAGCTCGGAATAGAAACTGGGGCGGATGACGCGAAAATCCTCCGGGTCAACTTCGCCGATCAGGTCGAAATCGATGAAGCTGTCGTTGATAGGAGTAACCAAAGTATCGGCGCGCGTGGCCAGATAACGGGTGAATTTGTCATCGCGACCCGGCGTGTCGATGACCAGATAGTCGCAGTCGGTCGCCAGTGCATTGATCTGATTGTCCAGCGTTGCAATCGAATCGCCATTGAACACGTCGAAGCGCGGGCTAGGCAAATCGATGTCGCGCCGCGCCGCTGTGCGCTGGCGGTTTTCCAGATAGCGGTGGAAGGTGCGCTGGCGCGAATCAAGGTCGATGCCCGATACGCGCCACCCCATGGCCGACAAGGCCACAGCAAAATGCACCGCGCAGGTCGATTTGCCAGTCCCACCCTTCTCGTTGGCGAACAGGATGACATGCGGGCTGGCAGGGTTCATGGGCATTGCGGCTTTGTAAATTGCGGGCATAAAAGCCCGCGCGGGTTGACTGGGCATGGTGTTAGAGGAGCAGGCGAAGCGGTGCAAATCATCCGTGAAGTGAGCGCGCTGCGCAGCGCGGTACGGCATTTGCGCACGGACGGAGCGACGCTGGCGCTGGTACCGACGATGGGCGCGCTGCATGCAGGGCATCTGGCGCTGGTTGCCGAGGCGCGGCGCAAGGCAGACCATGTGGTGGTGTCGATTTTCGTCAATCCGACCCAGTTTGGACCGAATGAAGATTTTGCGGCCTATCCGCGCGACGAACCGCGCGACGCGGCCCTGTTGATCGATGCCGGAGTGTCGTTGCTGTGGGCCCCCGATGTCGCCGCCATGTATCCGGCGGGGCATGCTACCCATATTGCAGTCGCGGGGCTCGGTGATGATTTTTGCGGCGCAGCGCGCCCCGGCCATTTCGACGGCGTGGCGACCGTGGTCACCAAACTCTTCAACCAGATTCAGCCTGACATCGCGCTGTTCGGTGAAAAGGATTGGCAGCAACTCGCCATCATCCGCCAGATGACCGCCGACCTCGACCTGCCGGTTGCGGTGCACGGCGTCGCCATCGTGCGCGAAGCCGACGGGCTCGCCCGTTCGTCGCGCAATGCATATCTGTCAGAAGGGCAGCGCGCGGCGGCTGCGGCCTTTCCGCGCGCGCTTAAGGAAGCCGCGCGCGCAATTGCGGCGGGAACCCCTGTCGCGGAAGCATTGGCGGGCGCCGAAGCTGCCATTTTGGCGGGCGGCTTTGAAAGCATCGACTATATTGCGCTCGCCGATGCGGTCACGCTCGAACGGCTCGAAACTTGGCGTGAACCGGCGCGCCTGCTGGCTGCGGCGCGCCTCGGGCGCACCCGATTGATCGACAATTGGCCGGTTGGTTAATGGATTAAACAACTTTTTTTCATACAGTTAATACCGAAATCAAAATTTCTACTAGCTGCGTTAACCTTTTGTTGACCACGCTCGGCAAATTTCCCTCTGTCAGCCCGGTGTGTTCGGGCTTGGGGGGGACGGCACATGGCCAACAGCATGAAGAGCGCGCAGTATCTGGTCGAAGGCAGCCTGGCGGGGGCCGCACGCGGCGAAGCGGCGGCCTATTTCGACCTCGGCATCGCTTTCTCCACCGGCAGCGGCGGGGTCGATGTCGACCTCATCCAGGCCCACAAATGGTTCAACTTGGCGGCGCTGGCTGGCAACCGCGAAGGCCAGCAGTGCCGCGCCGATGTCTCGGCCGAAATGAGCCGCGAGGAAATCGCCGAAGCACAGCGTCAGGCGCGCGCCTGGCTCGACGAAACGGCCCGCCGCCCGGCGGAACACGCACGCCGCTACGCGGCTTAAGCCTTGCGATAGGGCAGATGCCGCGCCAGCCAGTCGGCCTCGACTTCCTCGGCAGCGCGCTCGCGCTCCAGAAATTCGGCCACCGCGCGGCGAAACCCGGAATCGGCGATATAATGCGCCGACCAAGTGGCAACGGGGGCATAACCACGCGCCAGCTTATGTCCGCCCTGCGCCCCCGCCTCGACGGTTTTCAGGCCGCGCGCGATCGCAATGTCGATCGCCTGATAATAGCATAGCTCGAAATGCAGATAGGGGATGTCGGCCCGCGCGCCCCAATAGCGGCCGTATAATGTGTCCGCGCCAATGAAGTGCAGCGCCCCAGCGACCGCCGCCTCGCCGCGATAGGCTAGCGACAAGATGATCTGGTCCGCCATCCGCGCGGCCATTAGGTCGAACGCCGCGCGGGTCAGATAGGGCTGGCCCCATTTGCGTGCGCCGGTGTCCTGATAGAAATACCACATCGCGTCCCAGTCTGATTGGGTCAGCTCGGTGCCGCTGCGATTCTCCAGCCGCAACCCCTCAGCTGCCTTGGCTCGCTCTTTCCTGAGTTGTTTGCGCCGCGCCGAGGTGAGGGTGGAGAGGAAATCCCCAAAATCGCGGTAGCCTGGGTTGGTGAAATGAAACTGGATGTCACGGCGCGGCAACCACCCGGCGCGCTCGAACAATGGCATTTGGTCGCGCGTCACAAAGGTCGCATGCGCCGATGACAGGCTGTTGCCGCGCACCAGCGCCTCGGCCCCGCGTACCAGCAGCGCCAGCGCGTCGGCATCGCGGCCAAGCAGGCGCGGTCCAGACACCGGCGTGAACGGCACTGCGATCTGCAACTTGGGATAATAATCGCCGCCAGCGCGGTGCCACGCATCGGCCCAGCTATGGTCAAACACATATTCGCCCTGGCTATGCCCTTTCACATAGGCGGGCGCGGCGGCGAGCAACCTGCCCCCCGCATCCTCGACCAGCAAGGGTGCCGCCTGCCAGCCGGTGCCGGGGCCAACGCTGTCTGATTGCTCGAGCAGCGTCAAAAAGGCGTGGCCAACAAAGGGATTGCCACCATCGTGCAGCGCATCCCATGCGGCAGCAGGAATTTCGCTAACCCCGCTGCCGATTTTCAGAGTGAGGCGGTCGGCCTCGGCCATGCGCTCTTACGCCGGGCGCACCGCGACGATGGCGTCGATTTCCACCGCCGCACCGCGCGGCAGCACAGCGACACCGACCGCACTGCGGGCGTGTTTGCCATTTGCGCCGAACACTGCCTCCATCAGCTCGGATGCGCCATTGGCGACCTGCGGCTGGTCCGTGAAATCGGGGGTCGAATTCACGAACACGCCCAGCTTGACGATGCGTTCGACGCGCGAAAAATCGCCGCCGAGCGCCGCGCCAATTTGCGCGATCAGCATCACGCCGCAGCGCTTGGCGGCATGCTGCCCACCCGCCAGATCGACATCATCGCCCAGCCGACCGGTGACGAAGCTGCCATCGTCCAGAAAGGGCAGCTGGCCTGAAATGTGTAGCAGGCCGCCATGCTCGACCGTCGGCACATAGGCCGCCACCGGCGCGGCAGGGGCGGGCAGGGTCAGGCCCAGTTCGGCAAAGCGGGTGGCAACATCGGTCATGAGCGGGTCCTTTCAGACGGTTTCGATTGAAGGTGCGGGCTGGCCTGCCATCAGGGTTGCGCCAATCCAAGCGTGCGCCTCGGTCCAGCTATCGATGCGTGCATGGGCATGGCGCGCGGGTTTGATCTTGTCGGCAATGGCGGGCTCGCCCACCATGTGCAGCCGCCACACCCCGGGCGCGTGTTCGGCGACCGAGCCATGATGTTGCGCCAGATCGTCGATGAATAGCGCAACCGACGGCTGGCGTTCGGCGACTAGCGCTGCCACCGGTTCGCCTTTCCCGCCGCGGCTGCCGATGACGGGTATGTCGACGCCATAGGCGGCCAGTTGCTCCACCCGACGCGGCTGATGCTCCGGCCCGACATTGGTCAGGATCACGATATCAGCGAGATCGCCCAGCGCTGCCAGCGCTTCCAGTGCCCCGGCAATCGGCTTCTGGCGCGGCATTTCGTTGGTGAAAAAGGCGTCGAGCAGCGGCCACACCTCCATTGCTTCCAGCGGCGTGCCGCACTCTTTACGCTTTAGGGCGCCGGCAAAGCTCGCATCCTCAATGCGGAATTCGACGCCATGTTCGGCATCAACCCACTCTGCAAAGGGCACGACCATGTGCATCAGCACTTCGTCGCAATCGGTGATGATTAGCGGGCGGGTCATTAAAATTCGGTTCCATCGAGTCGGGCCGCTGCGGCAGCGAGTAAGGTTGGGTCGCTATCGATGGCCGCCGCGCAGGACACAAGGTCATTTTCGTGGCCTGTCAGAAAGGTTAAGATTGCCGCCTGCGTCGCGCGGTCTTCCAATGCACCGCGCAAGGCATCGGGCGTCAGTCCCGTAAGCGCCAGAAACCGCTCCGCGCGCGCCTCGTCGCCCAAAATCCATGCCAAGGCGGTCAGCGCCAGCGCCACATCGTCGGCATCGGGCGAGGGTGATTGTTTCATGCCCCCGCTTCGCCTAAACCCGCGCACGACACAAGCCGCGAAAGTAGCGTGATATCATGGGCAAGACCGTATTGGTGGTCGAAGACAATGAGCTGAACCTGCGGCTGTTCTGCGACCTGCTCAACGCACATGGCTATACCGCCCACGCGGTGCGCGACGGCCGCGACTGCCTGGCGCGCGCGCGCGAGGTGCAGCCCGAGCTGATCATCATGGACATTCAGTTGCCACACGTCAGCGGGATGGATTTGATCGTCCAGCTGAAGGCCGACGCCCAGCTGTCATCGGTGCCGATCATGGCGGTGACCGCCTATGCCGGCAAAGGCGACGAAGACCGCATCCGCGCGGCGGGGGCCGAGGCGTATGTGTCGAAGCCGATTTCGGTGATTAAGTTTATCGAAAGCGTGGGGGCCTTTGCGTGACGCCATGAAAAAGGGCGGCACACGGCCGCCCCTTTGGGTGCTGGACCCCGGATCAGGTCCGGGGTGACACATTTCCAAGGCCGTGCGCTTTCAGCGCACGGGGAAATGTGTCACTTAATCTTCGCTTCCTTGAACTCGACATGCTTGCGCACGACGGGGTCGTACTTCTTCTGCACCATCTTGTCGGTCATGGTGCGCGGGTTCTTCTTCGTTACATAGAAGAAGCCCGTGTCGGCGGTGCTTACCAGCCGGATTTTGACGGTGGTCGGCTTGGCCATGACCCTTAATCCCTAAACAGTGCTGCGGGGCGGGACATTGCCCCGCGCCGCCGATGGTTGAAACGAAAAAGGGCGGCGCGCTGGCGCGCTGCCGCTCCGGTAGCGCGCGCCATTGGTCGATTCCCTCGGCAATGTCAAGGGGCGGGGCGGTTCCGGGCTGGCCCCGCCCGCTGCGGATCAACTGCGATTCAGCTCGAAACGCACCGTCATGGTGACCCAGCTGTCCTCCGCAGTGCCGCCGCGCGTCGCGGGTTTGAACCGCCATTTGGCGAGCGCGCGGCGTTTGGTTTCGGCAAAGAAGCCAGGGCTGCTGCTCGACAGCTCGACGACCTCCTTCACCCGGCCATCGGCCCCGACCAGCACGCGCACTTTGGCGATGCCCTCAATCTCATTGCGCTGCTCGTATGACGGATAATCGGGCTGGAACGTGGATTTGTAACGCGGGTCGAGCTTGGCATCGATGAAGACTGGCGTCGGCGGCGTCGGCTTGACCTCGACAGGCGGATTCTCGCCGACCTCAGGGATAGGCGGCAGGGGCTGATCGATCGGCGGATTGACCGTATGCGTATCATCGATGGGCGGAAAGGGAGTCGGCGGCGCAGTGGTCTTGGTGTCGGGCTTTGGCGGCTGCGGATCGACACTGTCCGGCGGCGGGGGTGGCGGCACCGGCGCTGGAATATTCCACGTCTCAATGGGTTCAAATTCGACAATCTCGGGCATTTCAAACGGCGACAGCGCCACCGCAACCACCAGCGCGAGGGGCAATCCGACCGCGACCGCGCCGACAACCGGACGGTGGCCGCCGCCGGGATTGTAACGTGCTGGACCGGCGGTTTCAGGGATCGCATGGGTCGCCGCGCGGCCCAGCAACAGGGGTATCAGGCTCATGGCATCTCTCCTTGCCAAAGGTCCGGTGCGCCGCCGCCAGCATGTCTTGTGCGCGAGTCGGCGAGGCACCGAAGCCAATCCCAATACGGATTGACAGAGTGATAATATATCATCTTGGTCGTTACGGAAAGTTGACGCTCGCGGAAAGCAGCCCGTGGCTTAGTTGGCCGCCACGCGCAGCCGCCGCACAGCTTCCTCCTGCCCGATCAGTGGCAGCAGCGCCGCCATATCCGGCCCATGGTCGCGCCCGGTCAGCGCGAGGCGCAGCGGCATGAACAGCGCGCGGCCCTTGCGCCCCGTCGCGTCCTTGAGCGCGCCGGTCAGCGTGTGCCAAGGGTCGGCCGCCCAGTTAAGGCCGGGCAACAGGTCAGCGGCAGCGCGCAGCAGGTCGGCATCGTCGGGAGCAGCGGCGGGCGGAGGGAATCCGGTCGCCAGCACGTCGGCCCACTCACCGGATTCTGCAACCGTCGCCAGATTGGGCCGGATTGCGTCCCATGCTGCCGCCGAAATCGCGAGTGGCAGCCGCTCGGCGACAGTCGCATAGGGCAGCTGGTGGATGATCTTGGCATTGAGCAGCGCCAATTCTTCTTCGTCAAAGCGCGCCGGGGCGCGGCCGAAGCGAGCAAAATCGATGCTGGCAATGAGCGGCGCTACTTCGGTCACCGGCTCGACCGGGTCGCTCGTCCCGAGCCGCGCCAGCAGCGCGAGCAGCGCGATGGGCTCGATCCCTTCCCCGCGAAAATGGTCCATTCCCAGCGCGCCGAGGCGCTTGGACAGCTTGCCCTCGGTCCCCACCAGCAGCGCCTCGTGCGCAAACACCGGCGGCGCGGCGCCGAGCGCCGTGAACATCTGCACCTGCGCCGCGGTGTTCGACACATGGTCCTCGCCGCGCACGACATGGGTAATGCCCATATCGATATCGTCGATCACGCTGGGGAGGAGATAGAGCCAGCTGCCGTCGGCGCGGCGCACGACGGGATCGGACAGCAATTTGGGGTCGAAATTTTGGGGGCCGCGCACCAGATCGTCCCACGCAATCGGCGCGTCATAGTCAAGCCGGAAGCGCCAATGCGGCGCGATACCAGCCGGCACCGGCGCATCGGCGGGCTTGCGCTCGTAAACCGGGGGCAGACCGCGCGACAGCAATATCTTGCGGCGGATGTCGAGTTCTTCGGGTGTTTCGTAGCAGGCATAGACGCGCCCCGCCGTCTTTAGCCGTTCAAACGATTGTTCATAGAGGCTAAAACGGGCCGACTGCCGTTCCTCGCTGTCAGTGGTCAGGCCCAACCAGGCCAGATCGGCGCGGATGCCTTCGACAAATTCCTCGCGCGACCGTTCGCCGTCGGTGTCGTCGATGCGCAGCAGAAAGCGGCCGCCGTGCTTCCTGGCCCACATCCAGTTGTGAATTGCGGTGCGGACGTTGCCGACATGCAAATGGCCGGTGGGTGAAGGAGCAAAACGGGTCACGACAGTCATGGGCAGCGCCTATAGCGGGTTTTTGGGGCAGCGCGAGGGCGACTGCCAATGTTTCGTTCCAATGCGAATCCGTTAGCAAACGGGTCTTCGGTTTTACGCTTTGTTTTCCTTAACGGCCTATGCGAGCAGCATGGCTGGGCTGCAAACACTCCGGAACCAGATTTGGCCGCCGATTCCGGCGGAAATCCGCGACGAAGTGGCGTTGCTTCGCTATGAGCAACTGCAGCAGCGGCTGCCAACCGTCTATCTCACCATCATCTTGGTCGTCTTTACGGCCATGCTGGCGGCCGATGCTGCCGCGCCTTGGCTGGTGCGCATCGGCATCCCTTGCTTTGTCATTGTCGGCGCGGGGCTGCGGCTGGTGTGGTGGCTGATGCAGCGCGGCAAGTGCATTGCTGCCGATGCAGCGCGGCAGCAGATTGCGCGCACGGCGCTGCTGTCCTGCGCCATCTGTGCGCTGTGTTCGTTGTGGTGCATCGCCAGCTGGCATTATGCCGCGCCGGAGCAGCAAAGCTATTACCCCATGTTCATCGCCATGGGGTCGCTGACGACGGCATTCAGTGTCGCCGCCATCCGCATGGTGTCCTATGCCAATCTTGCCGGCGGCATAACGCCGATCGCAACCGCGCTGATGCTGTTCGGCAGCGAGCTGGACCGCGTGGCCGGGGCCTTTGTTGCTATCGCCACCCTCTTTCTGGTGCGGATGATTGCCGACCAGCACCGCCAGCTGCTCGACCTGATGCTGCTCAAACACCGGCTGCGCGAACAGGCAAACACCGATCCGCTGACCGGGCTGTTCAACCGCCGCGCGCTGGTTGAACTCGCCGAAGATGCCTTTGCCGCGCCCGACGCGATGGTCGGCCTTGCGCTCATTGATCTCGACGGTTTCAAAGCCGTCAACGACCGTCACGGCCATGCAGCGGGCGATGCGCTGCTGGTACAGATTGCCGCGCGGATGCAGCGCGCGGTGGGAGCGGACGCGATGCTCGCCCGGCTGGGCGGCGATGAATTTGCGCTCCTCGTGGCCGGACCCGAAGCCGCGTCGCTCGCCGCGCGCGTCAATCGAATGCTGACCGCGTTGGTCCCCACCTTTCATGTCGGCAGCGCGCTGATCACGCTGGGTGCCAGCGCCGGGATGGCGGTATCACCCAAGGACGGTCGCAACCTGACCGAGCTGTTCGCTGCCGCCGACGCGACACTCTATGCCGCAAAAGACAGCCGCGACCGCAAGGCAGGCACGACGCGTCGGGCCAACCGCGCGGCCGCCTAATTGCTGCTGCAGCGGCGCTGAAACACCCGGCCCCGGCCCCGCGCGCGCCGCTTCCACGTCAGCGCAACAAACATTAGCCCGTCCGGAACCCATGGGTGATGGGATAGCGCCGGTCGCGGCCGAAATTGCGCGTGCCCAGCTTGACCCCCGGCGGGGCCTGTCGCCGTTTATATTCGGCAATCGCCAGCAGCCGTTCGATCCGCACCACCGCCGCGCGGTCAAAGCCGTAACGCGCCACGACGTCATCGACGCTCGCCTCTTCCTCGACCAGCATATGCAGCATGCGGTCGAGGTCCGCGTACGGCGGCAGGCTGTCCTCGTCCTTCTGGTCGGGGCGCAGCTCGGCGCTGGGCGGTTTGGTGATGATGCGATCGGGCATCACCGGCGCGACCGGGTTCAGCGACAGGCGCGGGACATTGGCGTTGCGCCACTTGGCGAGCGCGAACACCGTGGTTTTATACGCATCCTTCAGCGGGTTATAGCCCCCCGCCATATCGCCATAGATGGTCGCATAGCCGACGCTCATCTCGCTCTTGTTGCCGGTGGTTAGCAGCATGGGTCCGAATTTGTTGCTGAGCGCCATCAGCGTCACGCCGCGAATGCGCGATTGCACATTTTCTTCGGTGGTGTCGTAGTTGCGGTCGGCAAAGCTGCCCTCGAGCATGGCGTCAAACGCCTCGACTGCGGGCACGATGGGGATGACGTCGTGGCGCGCGCCAATCATCTCGGCGCAGGCGGCGGCGTCGTCCAGGCTCGCATTGCTGGTGAAGCGGCTGGGCAGCATGACGCACCACACCCGCTCGGGCCCCAGCGCGTCGGCGGCGATGGCGGCACAAATGGCGCTGTCGATCCCGCCCGACAGGCCCAAGACGACGCCCGGAAAGCGGTTGCGATCAACATAGTCGCGCAGGCTCACGACCATGGCGTGATAGATATCGGCGGGGTGGTCGTCCCATGGCGCGATGATGCCATCGTCGCATTCCCAGCCGCCATCGCCGTGTTTCCAGTGCGTTACCGCTTCGGCCTCTTCCCAGTCGGGCAAGCGGTGGCGCATGCGGCCGTCGGCCCCCAGCACGAACGAGCAGCCATCGAACACCAGCTCGTCCTGCCCGCCGACACGGTTCAAAAAGATGAGCGGTAGCCCGGTTTCGGCAACGCGCCCCGCGAACACCTCGCTGAGGCGGCGTTCGTCCTTGTCGATTTCATAGGGGCTGCCGTTGACCGAGATGAGGATTTCGGCCCCCTGCGCGGCGAGGTGCGCGCAAACCGGCGGATACCAGCCATCCTCGCAAATCGGCAGGCCAAGCTTGACGCCGCGCCATTCGACCACATCGGGCATCGGCCCGGCAGCGAAGACGCGCTTTTCGTCGAACGTGCCGTAATTGGGCAGGTCATGCTTGCGCCGCACCGCGTGGGTGCGCCCGCCATCGAGCAGCGCGACGATGTTATAGAGCTTGCCATCCGCATCGCGCTCGACGCTGCCGACGAGCATGGCGGGGCCGACATCGGCGGTGGCGGCGGCGAGTTTGGCGAGTTCATTGGCAGCGCGGACAGCGAGCGCGGGCTTGAGCACCAGATCCTCGGGCGGATAGCCGATCAGCTGCAGCTCGGGATAGAGGATGAGGTCGGCGGATGGATGCCGCGCCCGGACGCTCAGCATCGCGGCGGCATTGGCGGCGAGGTCGCCGACGGCCTGCGTCAGCTGGGCAATGACGATGGTCAGTTTACCGGGGATGAGGGCGTCGGTCATGGGGAATGTCTTGGCGTGGGCGGGCGGCGTTCACAACCGGCAAAGTTCACGAAGTTCACGGTACGTCCCCCCCTTGGTTGGGGGCTTTGGGGTGGACCGCAGGGCGACGGCGGGGCGAGCGATAAGGATGCAAAAGATACCGTCGTTCGCAGTGGGAGTGCTGCCTTTGTCGCTTTAGCGGCGGGGGTCCAAAGGGCTTGCGGGAAAGGGCGAGCGTGGACGAGCATTGCCGCAGCTAAGACAGAAGCGGAGGATGTAGGAAAGCGGAAAGTGGGCGCGCCGGAGCCGGGATGTGGTATTTCAGCGACCGACCATTTCGTAGCTTACCGTGACCCCGGCAACGGATTCGTCTTGCTCAAACAGCCGGGAATTTACGGCATATCGAACATGCAAACGGTCCGCCGCCAGCCATTTCATTTCGGCCCATGAACCACCCCATGCGCCGATTTTCGCTGCACCATGGTCATCGTCCGCCCGAAAGATATTGCCGCCTCCTGATAATTTTTCTCCAGCCTCCAGAACCGAAATCTGCGTTGAAAAACCCGTGGTGGCGCCGCAGTCACGCTGAAATAGGACGGCTTCGTATCGGCCATCGGGCGAAGCCAATCGCGCTGCGACGTTATTGGAGCATGGATCGCTGCACGCGCCCAGCATGAGCGGGGCAGTTTCGGCGAGCAGAATTCGTATCATTTGAGCATGGTAGCACCAGCTGGGTAGGCCGCAATGGCGTCGCACCCCGACATCGCCCCGACGACGCCCCACCCGTCGCCCTGTGCGTGAAACGGCGTTTGGCTCTTGATGGGCTTGCGGCCGGCGCGCTGGTCCGCACAAGGATAGCCAAGCCCCGCATCAACTGCTGGGCGACGATGGGTGAAGGGGCGGGGGTGGTGCGTGCCAATTGGTCACGGCCTGCCATCATTGCTTTCCAATTTTTCGCCGTATCCGCTAGCTTGCCCGCCATGGTTGCTGTCCCTGCTTTCACCCAAGCCCCCCCGCTGGCAGCGCTATGGCCCATCGCGGTCATCGCTTCGGCGCTGGTGCTGGTCGCGCTTGCCGAGCTGGCGCGGCCCGACCGTCCGGCGGCGCGCCGCCGCTGGCCGGTCAACTTCGGGCTTGGCCTCTTCAATGCCCTGCTCGTCCGCCTCGCCGGCGTTGCCGCTCCCGCCGGAGTCGCCGTGCTCGCGGAGACAGCAGATTACGGCCTGCTCCGCCAATTCGCCCTGCCGCTTCCCGCCGTCATCATCATCGCGATCATCGCCATGGACTTCGCCATTTACTGGCAGCACCGCCTGTTCCACGCGACGCGCTGGGGGTGGGCGCTGCACCGGCTGCACCATGCCGACAGCGCGATGGATGTGTCGACGGCGGTGCGCTTCAACCCGGCCGAGGCCATCGTGTCGATGCTGTATAAAAGCGCGCTGACGTTGTTCCTTGGCCTGCCGCTGGTGGCGGTGCTGGCGTTTGAGGCGTGGCTGGCGGTGGGGAGTGTTATCGAGCATGCCAATTTGCGGCTGTCCCCGCGCGCCGATGCCGCACTGCGCCGCATCTGGGTGACGCCCGCGATGCACCGCGTCCATCATGGCGCGCACGGGGATGACCATAATCACAATTACGGCTTTGCGCTGAGCATCTGGGACCATTTGTTCGGCACCCACCGCCGACATGCGTCGGGCGAGCAGATTGGCCTTCCCCTTGCCAGCCGTGGTGGCTAAGGCGCGGCCAACATCTGGCGCGCGTGGGGACTCAGCAGCAATGAAACTCATCTCGGGCAACAGCAACCTGCCGCTGGCGCGCGCGGTTGCCGATTATCTCGACGCGCCGCTGACCGATGCCAGCGTGCGCCGCTTTGCCGACGAGGAAGTGTTCGTCGAAATCCATGAAAATGTGCGCGGCGAAGATGTGTTCATCATCCAGCCGACCAATTTTCCCGCCAACGATAACCTCATGGAATTGCTGATCATCTGCGACGCGCTGCGCCGCGCGTCGGCAAAGCGGATTACTGCGGTGGTTCCTTACTTTGGCTATGCGCGGCAGGACCGCAAGCCGGGGCCGCGCACGCCGATTTCAGCGAAGCTGGTGGCGAACATCATCACCACGGCGGGGGCCGACCGCGTGCTGGCAATTGACCTGCACGCCGGTCAGATCCAGGGCTTTTTCGATATCCCGACCGATAACCTCTATGCCGCGCCGGTGATGAGCGCCGACATCCAGGCGCGCTTTGGTGACAAAAATCTGATGGTCGTGTCGCCCGACGTCGGCGGCGTGGTGCGCGCGCGCGCGCTGGCGAAGCGGCTCGACAACGCGCCGCTCGCCATCGTCGACAAACGCCGCGAGCGCGCGGGCGAGAGCGAGGTGATGAACATCATCGGCGACGTTGCGGGCCGCTTTTGCATCTTGATCGACGATATCGTCGATTCGGCAGGCACGCTGTGCAATGCCGCCGCCGCGCTGAAGGCCGCGGGAGCCGAGGGCGTCGTTGCCTATTGCAGCCACGGCGTGCTGTCGGGCGGCGCGGTGGCGCGGGTCGAGGACAGCGAGCTGACCGAGCTGGTCATCACCGATTCGATCCAGCCGACCGATGCGGTGACCGACAGCGCGCGCGTCCGCGTGCTGACCGTCGCGCCGTTGCTGGGCGAGGCGATCAAGCGCATTGCCGATGAGAGCAGCGTGTCGTCGCTGTTTGATTGAAGGCGTTTATAGCGAATTTAACCCAGTTTACAAAAAAACGATAATATGGGATAAACTTTCTATAAATGGACCCACGCCGCAATCCTTTCGCGCCAGGAGCCGGGACGCCGCCGCCGGAATTGGCCGGCCGTGCCGCGCTGCTGGAGCGCGTTGCCATTGCGCTAGATCGCATCCGCGCAGGTCGGTCCGCGCAAAGCGTATTGCTCTATGGTCTGCGCGGGGTGGGCAAAACGGTGCTGCTGAATGAGATGCGACTTGCCGCCGAAGCCAGTGGTATGGTCACGGTGGCAATTGAATCGCCAGAGGATCGCTCGCTGCCAGCAATTTTGGCCCCGTCGCTCCGCGCAGCGTTCCTGCGCATGGACCGAATGGCGGCGGTTGGGGATGCAGCCAAGCGCGCGCTGCGGGCCTTGGCCGGATTTGTAAAACTCAAGGTTCGCTACGCGGATATCGAAGTTGCGCTAGACCTTGAAGCCGAGCGCGGACTCGCTGACAGCGGAGAGCTGGGCAACGATCTCAACGATCTGGTGACAGCAGCGGGCGAGGCCGCACGAAGTGCTGGCACAGCTTTGGTCATGTTTATTGACGAGCTGCAATATGTCGCCGAACCCGAACTCGCTGCGCTGATTACCGCGCTGCACCGCGCCAATCAGGCTCAGCTTCCGGTGACCCTGGTTGGTGCGGGTTTGCCGCAGTTGTTGGCCCGGATGGGCCGTGCCAAATCCTATGCAGAGCGGCTGTTCCTGTTCGAGCCACTTGGGGCGCTCGATGCCGAAGCGGTAACCTTGGCCCTGCGTGCGCCAATCGAGGAAGAAGGCGAGAGCATAACGGACGGCGCAATTGCTGCCATCACTGCGGCTACGCAGGGCTATCCCTATTTCTTGCAAGAATGGGGCAAGCAGAGCTGGGATGTTGCCGAAACATCGCCAATCACCGATGCCGATGTGGCGGTGGCTTCGGCTGCGGCCCTGGCGCAGCTCGACGCTAGCTTCTTCCGCGTCAGGTTTGACCGGCTGACGCCCACCGAGAAGCGCTATATGCAGGCAATGGCAACGCTTGGGGCCGGGCCGCACCGGTCGGGTGACATTGCGGACCGGCTGAAGGTGAAGGTGACCAGCGTCGGGCCTACCCGCAACGCGCTTATCCGCAAGGGGATGATCTTCAGCCCCGAGCATGGCGATACGGCTTTTACCGTTCCCATGTTCGATCAATATGTCGTCCGTGTCATGGGATCTGACTTATGACCCTCGAAACCGACCTTGCGCTCGCCCAGCGCCTTGCCGATGCGGCGGGGGCGGCGATTCGGCCCTTTTTTCGCGCCGCCTTTACGCATGAAACCAAGTCCGATGCCTCGCCCGTCACCGAGGCGGACCGCGCGGCGGAGGAAGCGATCCGCCGGATATTGAATGCCGAGGTGCCGCGTGACGGCATTATCGGCGAGGAATTTGGCGCCGAACGGCCGGGCGCCTCGCGGCAATGGGTGCTCGATCCCATCGATGGCACGACCAGCTTCATGGCGGGCAAGCCAACCTTTGGCACGCTAATCGCGCTGCTCGTCGATGGATGGCCGGTGCTGGGGGTGATTGACCAGCCGATTGCGCGCGAGCGCTGGGTCGGCGCGATCGATGCGGTCGATGGCGGGGCGTGGTTCAACGGCGCGCCCATTCGCACGCGCGCCTGCTCGGTGCTGCACGAAGCGGTGCTGGGGACGACCAGCCCGCACGCCTTTGACGATCATGCCGCGGGGCATTTTCTGGCGCTCGCCAGCCAGCTCGTGTCGCGGCGCATCCTTTATGGCGGCGATTGCTATAACTACGGTCTGCTGGCGTCGGGGCATATCGATCTGGTGTGCGAAGCGGGGCTGAAGCTCCATGATTTTGCCGCGCTGGTGCCGGTGGTTGAGGGCGCCGGCGGGATGATGTGCGACTGGAACGGCGAGCCATTGTCGGCGACCAGCGAGGGCCATGTGCTGGCACTGGGCGATCCGGCGCGGCTCGAGGATGTGCTCGAGGCCATCGGGCAGGGGGAATAGACAATGGACGCCGCGCAGGCCGTACATGAGAAATTTCTGGCGCGGTTGAAGGACGGGCGTTTGCCCGACCGGCGCGGTTTGCCTGATCCGGCCAGCGTCGGTCTCGATGCCGCGACGCTCGCCGACATATACGAAACGCAGCTGACGACGCGCCAGATGGACCGGCTGTCGCGCAGCCTGCAGGCACGCGGCGAGGGGTTTTACACCATCGGGTCGTCGGGGCATGAGGGCAATGCCGCGCTCGCTGCCGCGCTGCGGCTCACTGACATGGCGTTTCTGCACTATCGTTCGAACGCGTTTCAGCTGCAGCGCGCGCGGCAATTGCCGGGGACGACCCCGACCTGGGATTTGCTGCTGTCCTTCGCGGCGTCGGCCGAAGATCCGATATCGGGCGGGCGGCACAAGGTGATCGGGTCGAAGCCTTTGTTCATCCCGCCGCAGACGAGCACCATCGCCAGCCATTTGCCCAAGGCGGTCGGCGCGGCTTTCTCCATTCCGCTTGCCAAGCGGCTGAAGCTGGATGGCACGGCGATGCCCGACGACGCCATTGTCGTTGCAACCTTTGGCGATGCGTCAGCCAATCATTCGACCGCGCAGGGGGCGTTCAACACCGCCGGGTGGAGCGCGTTTCAGGGATCGCCGTTGCCGCTGGTCTTTTGCTGCGAGGATAATGGCATCGGCATTTCGACGCGCACGCCCCATGGGTGGATCGAAGCGCAATTCCGTCACCGCGCCGGGCTGCATTATGTCCGCGCTTCGGGCCTCGACATCGCGGATGCGTGGCGCGGCGCGCGCGAAGCGGTGGACTTTGCGCGCACGAAGAAAAGGCCGGTGTTCCTGCATATGGAAACGGTGCGGCTCTATGGCCATGCTGGGTCGGACGTGCAGCTGACATACCTCCCCAAATCGGTCATCGAGGCCGATGAGGAGCGCGATCCGCTTGCCTTTGGCGCGGCGCTGATGGTCGAAGGCGGGCTGATGACGCCGGTGCAGATTGCCGAGCTGTATGAAGATATCGGCAGCACGCTGGCGCGGGCTGCCGAGGACGCCATCCGTCGTCCCAAGCTGACCAGCCGCGCTGCCGTGCGCGCCAGCCTGATTCCGCCGAAGCGCGATGTGCTAGCCACCAACCAGCCGCCCGCCGACGCGCGCACGGCGATGTTCGCGAGCGATGCCGCGCAGATGGACAAGCCGCAGCATATGGCGCGCCTGATCAGCTGGGCGCTGGCCGACCTGATGCTCGCCTACCCCGAAATTGCGGTGATGGGCGAAGATGTGGGGCCGAAGGGCGGGGTGTATAATTGCACGGCGAAACTGCACGCACGCTTCGGCTCGGGACGAGTCATTAACACCCTGCTTGATGAGCAGGCGATTCTGGGGCTCGCCATCGGCATGGCGCACAACGGGTTCGTGCCGATGCCCGAGATCCAGTTCCTCGCCTATGTCCACAATGCCGAGGACCAGATCCGCGGCGAGGCGGCGACGCTGAGCTTCTTTTCCGATGGTCAGTATAGCAACCCGATGGTCATCCGCATCGCGGGGCTGGGCTACCAGAAGGGCTTCGGCGGGCATTTCCACAACGACAACAGCCTGGCCGTGTTCCGCGACATTCCCGGCGTGATTTTGGCGGTGCCGTCGAATGGGCGCGACGCGGTGCTGATGCTGCGCGAATGCGTGCGGCTAGCGCGCGAAGAGCAGCGCGTGGTGGTGTTCGTCGAACCCATCGCGCTGTATATGACGCGCGATCTGCACGCCGAGGGCGATGGGCTGTGGACCAGCACCTATGCGGCGCCCGGCGAAGGCGAAATCCGGCTGGGGCAGCTGGGCGTGCATGGCGATGGCAAGGACCTTGCCATCATCACCTATGGCAATGGCTATTTCCTCTCGCGTCAGGCCGAAGCCCTACTCGCCAAGGACGGGGTCAAAACGCGCGTGATCGATCTGCGCTGGCTGGCGCCGCTCGATCCGGCGGGAATCATGGACGCGGTGGGTGATGCAACGCGCGTGCTGATCGTCGACGAATGCCGCGTGACGGGCTCGCAGAGCGAGGCGCTGATGGCGCTGGTGATGGAGCAGATGCCGGACAAGCGGGTGGCGCGGCTGGCGGCGGATGATTGCTTCATTCCGCTGGGGAAGGCAGCGACCATCCCGCTGCCATCACGGGATGACATTGTCGCGGCGGCGAAGGCGCTGCTGGCATGAGTGCCAAGCAAACCGCGCTCGTCATCGCCCCCGGGCGTGGGACTTATGCCAAGGGCGAGCTTGGCTATCTGGCGCGGCATCATGGTTCGCGGGCCAACATCATCGCCCGTTTCGACGCGGTGCGCGCGGGGCGCGGGCAGCCAACGCTGACCGAGCTGGATGGGGCGGAGCGTTTCTCCAACAGCCTGCACCTGCGCGGCGATGTTGCGGCGCCGCTCATCTATGCGGCGAGCTATCTTGATTTCCTCGCCATTGACCGTGCGCGCTTCGACGTCGTCGCGGTGACCGGCAATTCGATGGGCTGGTATTCGGCGCTGGCGTGCGGCGGGGTGGTCAGCGGGGATGATGGTTTTACCATCGCCGACGCGATGGGGATGAACAGCCAGGCGCACGGGCCGGGCGGGCAGATTGTCGTGACGGTGGTGGACGAGGAATGGCGCGATGTTCCAGGACTGCGCGAAGCAGTGCTCGGGCTGTGCGACCGTATTTCGGCGCGGCCGAGCCATTTCGCGGCGCTGTCGATTGACCTCGGCGGGATGCTGGTGCTGGCGGGCAATGAAGCGGGGATAAAAGCGCTCGCCGCCGAGCTGCCCGAAACGCCGGGGCGCGCGCCGCTGCCGCTTGCCGGGCACGGGCCGTTTCATACGGAATTGATGCACGAAAGTTCGGCACGCGCGAAGGCGCAGCTCGCCGCCGCCATGTTCGCGGGTCCCGCCGTCCCGCTGGTCGACGGGCGCGGGCATATCTGGCGCCGTTTCGCCAGCGCGCCGACGGAACTGTGGGATTACACCTTCGGCCACCAAATCCTCGCCGCCTATGACTTCACGACGGCGGTGCAGGTTGCCGTCAAGGAATATGCACCTGACCGCATCATCCTGCTCGGCCCCGGCGAGACGCTGGGCGGCGCGATTGCCCAGGCGCTGATCGCGGTTCGTTGGCGCGGGCTATCGTCCAAGGCCGACTTTGCCCAGCGCCAGGCGGACGACCCGTTGCTCATCAGCATGGGCCGTGCAGGCCAGAGGGAAATCGTCACATGACCATTGCTGCTGAAACCGCCGCGCTGCTCCGCCAGCTGGGAGTGGCCGACGCCGCCTTCACCGGCGGCGATCTGTTCGCCCATTCGCCCATCGACGGCAGCGTGATTGGCGCGGTGCACAGCAGCGGTGAAATTGACGCAGTGCTGGCGGGCGCCGCCGCCGCTTTCCTGCAATGGCGCATTGTCCCTGCCCCCAAACGCGGCGAACTCGTTCGCCTGTTGGGTGAGGAACTGCGCGCGCACAAGGATGCGCTCGCCATGCTGGTGACCATCGAGGCCGGCAAGGTGGTGAGCGAAGGGCAGGGCGAGGTGCAGGAGATGATCGACATCGCCGATTTCGCCGTCGGCCTGTCGCGCCAGCTCCATGGCCTCACCATCGCGACCGAACGACCCGACCACCGGATGATGGAGCAATGGCACCCACTGGGCGTCGTCGGCATCATCACCGCGTTCAATTTTCCCGTGGCGGTCTGGGCCTGGAACGCCGCACTGGCGCTGGTTTGCGGCGACCCGGTGGTGTGGAAACCGTCGGAGAAGACCCCGCTGACGGCGCTTGCGGTGCAGGCGATCATGGACCGCGCGCTCGATCGCTACCGTGCGGCGGGGCACGACGCGCCTGATGGGCTGGCGCAGCTCGTCATCGGCGGGCGCGATGTCGGTGCGGCGTTGGCCGACGACCCGCGCGTTGCGCTGGTGTCGGCGACCGGATCGACCGCGATGGGCCGCGTCGTCGGCCCGCGCGTTGCGGCGCGTTTTGGTCGCAGTTTGCTCGAACTCGGTGGCAACAATGCCGCCATCATCGCGCCCTCGGCTGACCTGGACCTTGCCCTGCGCGGCGTCGCCTTTGCCGCCATGGGGACCGCAGGACAGCGCTGCACGACGCTGCGCCGTCTGTTCGTCCATGACGCCATTTACCCCGACTTCACCGCGCGGCTGCGCGCCGCCTATGCCAGTGTCGCGGTCGGTGATCCGCGCACGGCTGGCGTGCTGGTGGGCCCGTTGATCGACGCGCCCGCGGGGGCGGCAATGGGTCGGGCGCTGGCCGCGGCGCGTGCGCTTGGCGGCACGATCCACGGCGGCGAGCGGGTGCCGGTGGGCGGTGGCGGCGTCTATGTCCGCCCGGCGCTGGTGGAAATGGGCGGGCAGACCGGGCCGGTGCTCGAAGAAACCTTTGCGCCGATCCTGTATGTGATGCGCTACCAGACCCTTGATGACGCCATTTTGGCGCAAAATGCTGTCGCGCAGGGGCTGTCGTCGGCCATTTTTACCACCGACATGCGCGAGGCGGAGCGCTTTATGTCGGCGGCGGGCAGCGATTGCGGCATCGCCAACGTCAACCTTGGCACTTCGGGCGCCGAAATTGGCGGTGCGTTCGGCGGCGAAAAGGAAACCGGCGGGGGCCGCGAAAGCGGGTCAGATGCGTGGCGCGCCTATATGCGCCGCGCCACCAACAGCATCAATTACGGCCGCGACCTGCCGCTGGCGCAGGGAGTGACGTTCGCGCTTTAGGGGTTGTTCCACAAGAGTGGCAGCGGCACGGGTCCGCGCGTTTCAACGTAGCTGGGACAGACTCTAGGCCGCGCGCGCAAGCAGCGGCGCCACGGGCAATTCAGCCAGGAAATAGAGCCGCAGCAGCCCGGCCAACGTATCCGATCCGGTGCGGCGCATGATGCTGGCGCGGTGGACTTCGATGGTGCGCGGGCTGACGCCCAGCACGCGCGCAATATCCTTGCTGGTTTGCCCGCCTGCCAGCCCTGCCAGCACCGTGGCTTCACGCGGGCTGAGTCGTGCCAGCGCCAGCCGCGCCGCCTGTTCCGCGCGCCAGCGTTCGCCGACGGCAGCAATGGCCGGCAACAACGCCT
The DNA here is from genome assembly GCA_964401155.1 of uncultured Sphingopyxis sp. Classification (GTDB taxonomy): domain Bacteria; phylum Pseudomonadota; class Alphaproteobacteria; order Sphingomonadales; family Sphingomonadaceae; genus Sphingopyxis. The sequence continues at coordinate 82,110 of CAYNXF010000004.1, read as the reverse complement.
CAGCACGGTCCGCCGCCGCCGCGACGTCATCGCTGCGCAAAATCTCGCAGCGCGGGCAAGTCAGCAGCGTCATGGCGTCATCGACATCGAGCCCGGGAGCTAGCGCGAGCGAAAAAATGGCAGGGCGACGCTCCAGCGACGCGGTTAGCGCGCGAAAGCCCGACTGACGGATTGCCGCTTTGTCGATCACCAAGCAGGCCTGTTCAATCCCGCCAAGGACTTCGGTGACATCATCGCTTTCGCCAAAGGCGCGGACAATGCGTTGCGGGCGGTCGGCCAATGCGGCAAAACAGGCCGCGCGGCGGCCGGCGTCGGGCATTAGCAACAAGATGGTTTCGCTTGGCTGCATGAACATGGTTATGCCGCGCCTGCGGCAAATACCTAAGCGCAACTGTCACCAAAGCAGCACCATTTTGGCGGCAACTATGGGACGGTGGGGGCTGGAGCGGTGAAGGGAATCGAACCCTCGTCGTAAGCTTGGGAAGCTTCTGCTCTACCATTGAGCTACACCCGCGCGTCGGCGGCGGCCTCTGGCACAGCGTCGCGGCAGCGTCAATTGGGAGCGGGTACTGTGACTGGCGTGCGCAACTTTATTTCAAGCGCCATGTGGAACGCGGATGGCCCCTCGGCTATGCAGGCCGTCGCAACCAACCGCCGGAGCGCGCCCATGACCCCTCCCCCCCTTGATCGCATTGCCATTCGCGCGCTGGCGGACACCGGCGAGGCCGGTTGTGTGGCGAAACTGCGTGCGGCGTTGGCGATTGGCGGGCCCGATGTGGCTAGCATCAAGGCGCATGGCCTCGCGCTCATCCGCCGCGCCAAGGATGAGGGTGAGCGCGAGACGCTCGTCGCGCAGCTAATGAACCGCTATCGCCTGTCAACCGAGGAAGGCGTCGTGCTGATGTGCCTCGCCGAGGCGTTGCTGCGCATCCCCGATTCGGCGACCGCCAATGCGCTGATTCGCGACAAAATTGCCGGGCGCCACTGGACCGGCGGCGAGGATGCCGATGCCAGCCCGCTGATCGTCGAATTGTCGGCGCGCGGGCTGTCGCTGGGGTCGGCGACTTTGCTGCTCGACCAGATCGGCAGCCAGGCCAATCCCTTCACCATTTTGAAGCGGATGATCCGGCGTTCGGGCGAGCCGGTGATCCGCCAGGCCGCGCTCGCGGCGATGAAGCTGCTCGGTCAGCAATTTGTGATGGGTGAAACCATCGACGCGGCGGTCAGGCGCGCCGACAAAGAGAGCCGCGAACTGGCGAGCTTTGACATGCTGGGCGAAGCGGCGCGGACCGCGGGCGATGCGGCGCGCTATTGGCAAAGCTATGCCGATGCGATTGCGCGCATCGGCCGCGATGCGAGGCCCGGCGATCCGCACGCCAACCATGGCATTTCGATCAAGCTAAGCGCGCTGCACCCGCGCTACGAATATCTGCAAGGTGCGCGCGTGCGGGCCGAGTTGCTGCCGCGCGTGATCGAACTCGCGCGCGCGGCCCGCGCCGTCAACATTCCCTTGATGATCGATGCCGAGGAAAGCGACCGGCTGGAACCGCATCTCGATATCTTTGCCGGGCTGGTCGAGGCAGGCGTTGCCGACGGCTGGCCGGGCCTCGGGATTGTCGTGCAGGCCTATCAGAAGCGTGCGCCCGCGGTGATCGACTGGGTCGCGGCACTGGCCCGCGCGCGCGGGGCGAAACTGGCGCTGCGGCTGGTCAAGGGGGCCTATTGGGATACCGAGATCAAGCGCGCCCAGTTGATGGGCCTTGCCGATTTTCCGGTGTTCACGGCAAAAGAGCATACCGACCTCAATTACCTCGCCTGTGCGCTGCGGCTGCGGGGGATGCAGGATGCGATTTATCCGGCCTTTGCCAGCCATAATGCGATGACGCTCGCTTATGTCGCGCGCGCCTTTGCTGGCGCGGATTATGAGCTGCAGCGGCTGCACGGCATGGGCGAGGGCGCGCACGACGCGCTGGTTGCGTTGGACCCGCCGCCGCGCCCGGTGCGGGTGTATGCGCCGGTGGGCACCCACCGCGACCTGCTTGCCTATCTGGTGCGGCGCCTGCTGGAAAATGGCGCGAACAGCAGCTTTGTGCATCAATTCTCTGACCCCGATGTTACCGCGGAACAGCTGGCCATCGACCCGCGCGAGCTGGCATCAGGGCCCACCCCAGCGCAGGTGACGGGCGCGGCGCTGTTCGATCCCGTGCGGCGCAATTCGCGCGGGCATGATCTGGGACAACCCGGCGTGCCCGAAGCGCTGCTGGGGCGTATGGCGGCGGCGCGGGGCGAAGCGGCGCTGGCGCTTCCGATTATTGACGGGGACCAGCGTGACGGCACGCGTATGGCCGTGCGCAACCCTGCAACGGGCACCGTGGTCGGCCATGTCGTCGAGGCGGAGACTGCTGCCATCGACCAGGCCTTCGCCGCCGCGCGCGCGGCACAAGACGACTGGAGTCTGGCAGGGGGCGCCTTTCGCGCGGCACGGCTGGAGCGCGCTGCCGATCGGTTCGAGGAGGCCGAGGCACGGCTGCTGGCGCTGGCGATGGACGAGGCGGGCAAGACGCTGGCCGATGCCGTCGCCGAACTGCGCGAAGCGGTCGATTTCCTGCGCTATTATGCGGCCGAAGCGCGCGTGCATTTTGAACGTCCGGCGATGCTGCCTGGCCCAACGGGGGAACGCAACGAATTGCTGCTCGAAGGACGCGGGGTGTTTGTGTGCATCAGCCCGTGGAACTTCCCGCTGGCGATCTTTACCGGACAGGTCGCGGCGGCGCTGGCGGCGGGCAATGCGGTGCTCGCCAAGCCCGCCGAACAGACACCGCTGATCGCGGCGGCGGCGGTGGAGTTGCTCCATGCGGCGGGCATCCCCACCGACGTGCTGCACCTGTTGCCCGGGCGCGGCGAGACGGTCGGCGCGGTGCTGACGAGCCATCCTGGGATTGCCGGCGTGGCCTTCACCGGATCGACCGAGGTGGCGCGCGCGATCAACCGCACATTGGCCGCGCGCGATGGGCCGATTGCAACGCTGATTGCCGAAACTGGCGGGGCCAACGCCATGATCGTCGATTCGTCGGCGCTGCCCGAACAGGTGGCACGCGATGCCGTCGCATCGGCCTTCCAGTCGGCGGGGCAACGCTGTTCGGCGCTGCGCCTGCTGTGCGTGCAAGAAGATGTCGCCGACACGATGATTGAAATGATCGCGGGCGCGATGGGCGAGCTGAATGTTGGCGACCCCGCTGACCCCGCGACCGATGTCGGCCCGATCATCGATGCCGAAGCGCAGGCGAATATTGCCGCCTATGTCGCAGCGGCGCGCGCCGAGGGGCGCGTGTTGGCGGAGGCCGACCGGCTGGTGTTGCCCGGCGATGGGCATTTTGTGCCGCCGGTGATGGTGCGCCTGGATAAGGTGACTGACCTGACGCGTGAGATTTTCGGACCCGTCTTGCACGTCGCCACCTGGAAGGCGGGAGAACTCGACCAGCTGATCGATGCCATCAACGCCTCGGGCTATGGCCTGACTTTGGGCGTGCATACGCGCATCGACAGCGTGGCTGCGCACATCGCCGCGCGCGCGCAGGTCGGCAATGTCTATGTCAACCGCAACCAGATCGGCGCGATCGTCGGCTCACAGCCGTTCGGCGGGCGCGGCCTGTCGGGCACCGGACCGAAAGCAGGCGGGCCGCATTACTTGTTCCGCTTTGCCGAAGAAAAGGTGATTTCGACCGATGTGACGGCGGCGGGGGGCAATGCGGCGTTGATGGCGGGTTAGGGCGCCTTGTTGATTGTCAGGGCGATGGACTTTGCAAAGCGCATCTTGCCTTCGACCCCGCCACCTTTGCCTGGGTCGTCATAAGTGTGGACTACCACGACCTTGCCAGCCGCCGAGGTGATGCAGCTTCCTGTGATGACCGGATAGCTTACGCCTGCGCCGCTGACGTTAACCGATCCGCCAAGATAGGCGCACTCGGCGTCTGCCCCGCGTGGTCCAAATTCACCCTCAATCGCTATCGAGGTGCCCAAGACACGGGAAAGCCCTGCTTCGCTCTCTTTATCTATTTCCTTGGCAACATCCCCATTTTGCCAATTCGCTTTCCCGAACTCCGTGGCTAGTTCAGCCAACAGTTCATCACGCTCTACGACAGCGCTGACCGCTGATAAGGGCGTCTTAATAATGATATAGTCATTGCCGGGTCCCTTGTTGTTCCCTGCCCGCTCGCATCGAATGAACATCGTGTGCGTGACGTTTGCGGTGTCGCCAGCAGCAACAAGGTCCGCGATTTGCTTATCGCGGTTGGCCGGCAAACAATATCCCGTCGGCAATGGCAAGGTCAGCAACTGGTCACCGACGGTGAACTGAAATTCGGCGGCCCATGCTGGGGATGGCATCAAACAGGAGATCAGCATTACCGCTGCGCTTGTCCGGAAAAATTGCATAAACCGTTCCTTCATTGTTTAAGCCCCCGGCACACCCAGCAGCTCGGCCTGCGCGCGCAACCGCGCTGCCGCACCCGGATTGGCTGCAATCGCATTTTTCAGCGCCGCGCTGGCCTTGGCGGTTTCGCCCAGCGTCATGCGGCTGCGCATCAGCATGATCCAGCCGTCGACATTGGTGGGGTTGGTTTTGAGTTTGGCCTCCAGCCCCTCGACCATCGAATTGATCATCGCGTCTTGCTGGCCCTTGGGCAGCTGGCTCGCAGCCTCCATGTCGGCGCGGCTGGGGCCGGGGATGGCACGCGCGGCGACGGGCAACTCTTCGGCGGTCAGCGCGCGCGGCTTGGTGGCGGCGAGCCGGCTGGCGACTTCGATTTTGTGGATTTGCCCGACCTGTTCGATGGTGCGCCGCAGGTCTGCTTCCCATGGCGCTCCGGCAGGCGTGTCGGCCAGCAGCGCCAGCCAGTCGTTGATTGCGCCCTGGTGGTCGCCGTCAATGTCGCGTTTGACGGCGAGAAAATAGCGCGTGCGCGGGTCTTTGGGGTCGATTGAAGCGGCCTTGCGAAAAGCCTCCAGCGCAGGCGGCGGCATCGGGTCGCGCTCGCTCGCCATAACTCTTGCTTCGCCCAGTGCCGACCAAAGCACGGCGGTTTGCGGAGCGATCGCGACGGCCTTTTCAAACGCCTGCGCCGCATCGGCAAAGCGCCCTGTGTCGAACAGCGCCGCGCCCAGCGTCTGCCAGGCATCGACGCTTTGCGGGTTGGCGCGCGCGGCAGCCTCGAGCGCGGCGAGCGAGTCGGCCGGATTCGCGGCGGCGCCCGTTGGTGCAGGATTCGGCGTGTCGCCGCCCTTGTCCCACTGGCTATAGGCGATGGCCCCGGCCAACACGGCGGCAGCAATCGCCAGCATTGCCAGATTTATCCGCGAAATTCCGCCACTTTCTGCCATTAACCACCGATCCTACTGGACAGCAGCCACATTCTTGCGCCGCTGTGCTCCCGCGCACTTGCCTTTGAATTGCAATTGTGTAGCGTTCTTGCCCGAAGGTCGGTCAAGAAAAAACACGATCTCAAGGGTCGCACCGATAAACCAGCTTTCACGCGGGGAGGGGTGCAATGGCAGTTTCGGATCATGTCGATTTTCCAACCTTCATGGAGGGTGTGAAGAAGCGCAATCCCGGCCAAACCGAATTTATCCAGGCGGTGCAGGAAGTCGCCGAGGATATTTTCGACTTCATGGCCGACAAGGAAGAATATCACGCCCAGCAAATCCTGCGCCGCATCGCCGAACCCGACCGGGTGGTGTCGTTCCGCGTCTGCTGGGAGGATGACAATGGCAATATCCGCGTCCAGCGCGGCTGGCGGGTGCAGAACAATAATGCCATCGGCCCCTATAAGGGCGGGATCCGTTTCCATCCGTCGGTCAATGAATCGGTCCTCAAATTCCTCGCCTTTGAACAGACGTTCAAAAATGCGCTGACCGGGCTGCCGATGGGCGGCGGCAAGGGCGGGTCGAACTTCAACCCCAAGGGCAAAAGCGTGCGCGAGATCATGCGCTTCTGCCAATCGTTCATGACCGAGCTGTACCGCCACATCGGCGCGGATGTGGACGTGCCGGCCGGTGACATTGGCGTCGGCGGGCGCGAGATCGGCTTTATGTTTGGCCAATATAAGCGCATCACCAACGAATTCACCGGCGTGCTGACCGGCAAGGGGCTGGAGTGGGGCGGCAGTCTTATCCGCACTGAGGCGACGGGCTATGGTGCGGTCTATTTCCTCGCCAATATGCTCGCCGCCAAGGGGCAGGACCTGACTGGCAAGACCGCGGTCATCTCGGGATCGGGCAATGTCGCGACGCACGCGGCCGAAAAAATTGTCCAGCTGGGCGGCAAGGTGCTGACCCTTTCGGATTCGGGCGGCTTTATTCACGATCCTGACGGCATCACGCAGGAAAAGATCGACTGGGTGAAAGCGCACAAGACGCACCGGCGCGGCCGCATCGAGGATTATTGCGCTGAGTTTAAGTCGGCGAGCTTCCATGCGGGCAAAACACCGTGGGGCGTGCCGTGCGATGTCGCGCTGCCCTGCGCCACGCAGAATGAGCTGCTGGGCGAGGATGCCAAGACGCTGGTCGCCAACGGTTGCATCGCGGTCAGCGAAGGTGCGAACATGCCCACCAATCTGGACGGCGTGCATGTGTTCAAGGATGCGAAAATCATGTTCGCGCCGGGCAAGGCCGCCAATGCCGGCGGCGTCGCGGTTTCGGGCCTCGAAATGAGCCAGAACAGCGAACGGCGCAGCTGGAAAGAAGCCGAGTTGCAACAGATGCTGAAGGATATCATGGACGGCATCCACGAACGTTGTCTGGCCTATGGTGATCAGGGCGGCGGCTATATCGACTATGTGAAGGGCGCAAATATCGCCGGATTTAAGAAAGTTGCCGATGCCATGCTGGCCTTTGGCGTGGTATAGGGGCGGGGATTCGACCGGGGGGTCAAAGGGGGGTGACGGCCATGCAGGGGATGGAACTGCGCAGCTGGATCACGGGGCGGAGCGGACGCTTCGGGCTCGTTGCCATGTTGCTTGCCTGCGCCCTGCTGGCGTTTGGCATCATCCGCGCCCCCGCGACGCAGGCGCAGGCCGAAGGGGGGCCGCGCTTTACCGGGGTCGCCTCCTGCGCCGGGTCGACCTGTCACGGCCGGATGGAGGGCGACGGGACCGTCGTGCGCCAGGACGAGCTGATGCGCTGGCAGGAACCATCAACCCCTGGCGGTGCGCACAGCCGCGCTTATGCGGTTTTGTCGAACGGCCGCAGCCAATTCATCGCGCGCAATCTGGGGATCAGCGACGCGAGCAGCGCGCCGATGTGCCTGGGCTGCCACAGCAGCGACGCGGTCGGCGGCTCGGCCTATCGCAGCGACGGGGTTGGCTGCGAATCGTGCCACGGCCCGTCGGGGGGCTGGCTGGCGAGCCATTATGCCGGGGTGGGCACCAGCGCCGACCCTGACGCTGAGATGCGCGCCAAACATTTGGCCAATTTGGGTGCAGGCCTGGTCAAACTGGAAGACCCCAAAGTGCGCGCGCGCGTCTGCCTCGATTGCCATTATGGCGCGGCGGGCGATGGCCAGTTCGTCACCCACCGCATCATGGCGGCGGGGCATCCGCGCATCGCCTTTGAAATGGACCTCTTCTCGACCCTCCAACAGCATCATGCCGAAGACCGCGATTATACGGTGCGCAAGGGCGCGCCTGATCATATGCAGATGTGGGCGGTGGGGCAGGCGGCAGCGCTGTCGCGCAGCCTTGCGCTGTTCCAGTCGCGGCGCGGGACCGAAGGCGTGTTCCCCGAATTCTACTTCTATGATTGCCACAGCTGCCATCGCCGCATTTTCGATCAAGCCAAAGCGGTGCGCACCGGCATCAACAATCCCGGCCGAGCGGGTCTGCCCGAAGGGATGCCGCCGTTCAACGATGAAAATATGATCATGCTCGCGGCGGCTGCGCGGCTGGCCGATCCCGGCCTTGCTGCCGAGCTTGATGCGCGCGGCAAGGCATTCCATGCAGCGATGGCCGAAGGGCGTACCAGTGCTGTCAAGGCAGCCGCCGCGCTCGCCGAAACCAGCGCGAAGTTGGAAAACGCCTTCGCGGCGCGCAATTTTTCGACCGAGGACGGCTTCCGGCTGGTTGACGCCATCGCGGGCAGCGCAATTGCGCCGCGCTTCACCGATTACTCCGGTTCAGTGCAGGCGGTGATGGGGATCGACACGCTGCTCAACGCTATGGTCGCTTCTGGCCGCGTCACCATCGGCGCGGCAGCTGGTATCCGCAGCGACATCGACCGTGCCTATGGGGCGGTCAAGGACCCCAATGCCTATCGCCCCGCCGACTTTCAGGCCGCGCTCGGCAGCGCGGTGCGCGCCATCCGGGCGCTGCGCTAAGGCTGGATTTATGCAGAAAAGGCGACCCCTGACATCTGCCACGACCATTGCGGCCTTACTGCTTGCATCCTGCGGCGGGGGCGGCGGCAGCGCGCCGCCGGTGGTGCCCACGCCGACGCCCACCCCGCCGCCTGCGGGCAACCTCTTTTCGGTTCCTGCCGCCGAATCGCTGAGCGTGGCCGATGTCGAGCGGGTTTTGGCGCAGAGCATTGCGGAGGCGCAGGCGCGCAGCCTGCCCGCCGTCATCGCCGTCACCGACCGCGTCGGCAATGTGCTCGCCGTGTTCCGCATGACCGGCGCCCGCGCCAATGCGACCAGCAGCGCTGCAGCCAATGGCGCGAATATCGACGCGCAGAATGTCACCTTCCCGGCCGAGGCGGGAGCCATCGCCAAGGCGATTACCGGGGCCTATCTGTCGAGCGGCGGCAACGCCTTTTCCACGCGCACGGCCAGCCAGATTGTGCAGGAACATTTCCCGCCCGCGCCGACGACCGTGGGTCTCGAAAGCGGGCCCTTGTTCGGGGTGCAGTTCAGCCAGCTGCCCTGTTCGGACCTGAACCAGCGTTTTGGCGCAGCGGGCGCAGCGGCGCTGACAGGCCCCAAGCGTTCGCCGCTGGGGCTGGCGGCGGACCCCGGCGGGTTGCCGCTGTACAAAAATGGCGTGCTGGTCGGCGGGGTTGGGGTGATGGCCGATGGCGTCTATGGCTCGGACCCCAATATCCTTGACGTCGACAATGACGCGGAAGAATTTATCGCGCTCGCTGGTACCCGCGGCTTTGACGCACCCACCGACATCCGCGCCGACCGGATTACCGTCGATGGCACCAGCTTGCGCTTTTCCGACGCCACCGTCGCCGGGCTTAGCACCACCAGCGCGCCTGCCTTTGCGACGCTGAACGGACCCGCCGGAACGCTGGTTGCGGTGACCGGATATGCGGCGGCGACAATCCTTGCTGGCACTGCCTATGGCAGCGAAGCTTCGGGCATCCGTGCCTCCACCGCGGCCGAATTTTCGAACCGCGACGCCTTTCTGCTCACCAACGGCAGTGGCGCTGCGCGCTTCCCGCTGCGCGGCGGAACCGACGCGGCGAGCAACCCCACCCCGCTGACGCTCGCCGAATCGCGCGCCATCCTGGAAGAAGCCTTCACGGTAATGAGCCGCGCGCGCGCCCAGATCCGCCGCCCGCTCGACAGCCGCGCGCAGGTGACGATCAGCCTCGTTGATACGCACGGCGCGGTGCTTGGGCAGGTGCGATCACCCGACGCCCCGATTTTCGGGATCGACGTATCCCTGCAGAAGGCGCGCACCGCGAATTTCTTTGCGCACCCCAATGCGGGGGCCGAACTCGCCGCGAGCGGCAGTGCCGACGTTGCGGCCATGGTGACGGCAACGCGGGCGTTTCTGAATGACCAGTCGGCGCTAACCGGCACCTTCGCCTATGGCAATCGCTCGGTCGGCAATATCGCGCGGCCCTATTTCCCCGATGGTGAAGTGGGCCGCCCCAATGGTCCGCTGTCGCGCCCCATCGCGCAGTTCAATCCCTTCTCGACCGGCCTGCAATCGGCGCTGGTGATCGGCAATATCGGCCAGCATCTGGGCTTTGTGCTGGGGCTGGGGCCCGATACGCCGCAGCGCTGCACCACGCTGCCCGATGTCGCACCCGCGCAGAACCGGCTGCACAATGGCATCCAGATTTTCCCGGGATCGGTGCCCGTCTATCGCGGCAATCGGCTGGTCGGCGCGATTGGCGTGTCGGGCGACGGCATCGATCAGGACGACATGATCAGCTTTCTGGGCACGCACAATGCCGGCGCGCGCGTTGGCGGCATCGGCAATGCCCCGCTCGCCATCCGCGCTGACCGCATCATCGTGACGCTCGCCGACAATCGCACCGTCCGCCTGCGCTATGTTAGTTGCCCCTTTGCGCCCTTCCTGGATACCGCGGCGCAGAATGTCTGCGACGGGCTGTGAGCGTCGTGGTTGCCATCGTGCCGCTGACGGCTTCGCTGCTCAACGGGGCCAGCGTCTTTCCGCTCGCGCAAGATGTGCAGGCGATGGAAGATTTTCTGGCGAAGCCGGACCCCACCCGCTCCGCCTTGCCGCAGCGTCGCCCCGAACTGCCCCCCGTCCAGTTGGAACTGCCCCGCTTGGCCGACGCTTTCCTGACGGCCGGTGCCGCGCAGCACGCCGAACCCGGCGACGCCGCGCCTGCCCACATCGCGCCCGATGATCCGGAAAAAGTGGCAGAACCCGGGGCCGAAGAGCTCACGCCGCCGCCGCCACCGATTAACTGGCAGGATCAATTGTCGGGCGATCTGGTGACCCAGATTATCGAAGGCCGCCGCCGCCCCGGCTATCGTCCCGATCTGCCGCCCCAAGTGACGCAGGATAACCCCGGCGCGCTGCGCCCGCCGCCGCCCTCGGCGTTTCCGCTGATGGAAAACCAGCTGCCGGTGCCCGACCGCTGGCGGCTTATTGAGTCGCTCGGCATTGTGAAGGAACGCTGGTTCGACCCCTATAACCAGAATCTCCTGAAAGGCGACCGGCCGATCTGCATCCCCACCGACGAAGAGCAGGCGAAGCGCAAGGCGGCGAGCATCCCCAAATGCGCCACGCCAAAATTCCTCGGCCTCGAAAGCCCTGACTGGTTTTTTGTGGTCAGCGCAGTCAGCGACACGGTGGTCGAGCCGCGCACCTTTCCTATCCCTGTGGGCGTGCAGACGACCGAACGGCCCGGCAGCCTCGATGTGTTCGGGCGCAACCCCAGCCTGGTGTTGTCGCAAACCTTCATCAGCGGCATCGCGCTTATCAAGGGGATGACCGCGTTCAAGCCGCCCGATGTCGAATATCGGCTGACGCTCGCCTACAACATCAACTATGTCGACGTGCCCGAACGGCGCGTGCTGTTTGTCCAGCCGTCAAAGAAATCGGACCGCCTCGACCATTTTCTGGGCGTGCAGGAACTCTTCATCGACAAACATTTGCGCGACGACAGCGACCGTTATGATTTCCACTCGATCCGGCTGGGCATCCAGCCCTTCCAGTCGGATTTTCGGGGTTTCCTGTTCAACGACAGCCAATTGGGCGTGCGCCTGTTCGGCAACCGCGACAACAACCGCTTCCAATATAATCTTGCCGCCTTCTGGCGGCTGGAAAAGGACACCAATTCGGGCCTCAACTCGGTAGTGCAGACGCCGCGTGAGGATTATGTCTTTATCGCCAATGTCTATCGCCAGGATTTCCCCTTCGTCGGGCTGACCAGCCAGATCACTGCGGTGGCTAACCTCAACCGCGAGGCGAGCGACGTCGAGATTGATACCAACGGTTTTCCGGTGCGTCCCGCGCTGCTCGGCGATCTGCGCGGGCGCAACTATGACGCCTATTATATCGGTTACAACGCCGATGGCCGTATCGGGCGGATCAATGTGACCGCCAGCCTTTATGGCGTGCTGGGCGAGGACCGGAACAGCTTGTTCACCAGCCGCGCCGCCAAAATTCGGGCTGGCTTTGCCGCTGCCGAACTCAGCTATGACACCGACTGGCTGCGTTTCCGACTGTCGGCGCTTTATGCCACCGGCGACAGCGACCCCTATAACAATACCGAGGGCGGGTTCGACGCCATTTTCGAAAACCCCATCTTTGGCGGGGCCGACACCAGCTACTGGATCCGCCAGACCATTCCCTTTGCGGGCGGCGGGCGCGTCATTGGCGTTAATGGCCGCAACGGCATATTGAACAGCCTGCGCTCGTCGAAGGAACAGGGCCAGTCCAATTTCAATAACCCCGGCACCATGTTTGTCGGCGCGGGCGCAGACCTTGATTTCTCGCCGCAGACGCGGGTCAGCTTCAACCTCAACCATCTGTGGTTCGAAGATACCTCGGTGCTGCAGGCGCTGCGCACCGAAGGGTCGATCCCCAAAGATATCGGCTGGGACGTGTCGGTCGCTGCGATCTGGCGGCCCAAGGCGATGCAGAATATCGTCGGGCGGCTGTCAGCAGCCGCCTTCGTTCCGGGCAGCGGCTTCAAGGATTTGTTCGATTCGAAACCCAAAACCGATGCCTATTATTCCATCCTCGCCAATGTCATCTTGAGTTATTGACGATGCGCCTGCTGACCCGCCTCATCCTTGCCCTGCTCGCGCTGATTGCCGCACCCGTGGCGGTGCAGGCGGCGGAGAAGGAAAAGCCGGTCAAGGTCGTCTATCGCTTCACCCCGCCCGCCCCGCGCGAGCAGACATTGGCGCAAATGGCCGAGAAATCGGACGGCTGTTACAGCTGCCACGTCCAGACAGACCAGCCGACGATGCATAAGACGCCCGCGGTGCGGCTGGGCTGCACCGATTGCCACGGCGGCGATGCCAGCGTGCGCGGCAACCCCGCGCTCGGCTACGACCATGCCGACAACAAGGCCGCCGAACGCCAAGCCCATGTCCAGCCGACCTATCCCACCAGCTGGCACGGCACTTCGGCCAACCCGCAGCGCAGTTACACGCTGCTCAACCGCGAGGCGCCCGAGTTCATCCGCTTCGTCAACCCCAGCGATTACCGCGTCGCGCGCGAGGCGTGCGGGTCGTGCCATCTGGAGGTGATCGAGGCGGCCGAACGCTCGATCATGGCGACGGGCGCGATGCTGTGGGGCGGCGCGGCCTATAACAACGGTATCCTCAAGCAGAAAAATTACATCATGGGCGAGGCCTATACGCGCGATGGCAAGCCCGCCTGCCTGCTCTCGCCGACGACCACGCTGACCAAAGAGGAATATGCCAAGGCGTGCGATCCGTCCTTCCCCTTCGACAAGATTTTGTCCGACAAGGAACGCGCGCGCGGCGCGCTGGGCAAAATGTATCCGCTGCCCAACTGGACCGTCATCCCGCCGGGCGACGTGTTCCGCGTGTTCGAGCGCGGCGGGCGCAACATCATCACCCAGTTCCCCGAAATCGGCCTCCCCAACCCCACCGGCAGCATCCAGCGGCTCGAGGAGCCGGGGCGACCCGACCTTAAACAATCGAACCGTGGCCCTGGCACCGGCATCCGCGTCGCCATCCCGGTGCTCAACATCCACAAGACGCGGCTCAACGATCCCTTCATGTGGTTTATGGGCACCAACGACCAGCCGGGCGACTATCGCTCGTCGGGCTGCGCGAGCTGCCATGTCGTCTATGCCAACGACCGCGAACCGCGCCACAGCCTGACCTGGGCGCAATATGGCCGCGACGGCCAGACCGCGACGGTCGACCCGACAATCAAGGGCAAGATGGTGCTGCCCGGCGCCAAGCCCGGTTACGGTGACGCGCATGGCGGCAATGACAACCATGGCGGTGACGGCAAGGCGGGTGATGGCTGGGACGGCAGCGGGCACGGCGCGCTGATCGATCCGAAAGGCGGCAAGCGCAAGGAATCGGGCCACCCTATCCAGCATGCTTTCACCCGCGCCATCCCGACTGCGCAGTGCATGAATTGCCACATGCACCAGCCCAATATCTTCCTGAACAGCTATTTGGGCTATACCATGTGGGACTATGAATCCGACGCCCCGCAGCTGTGGCCGGGGCCAGAGAACACGCTGCCCAAACCCGCCGGGATGAGCGACGCCGAGTTCGCGAAGAAATATCGCGAGCAGCGCTATCCCACCGCAAAGGAAACGCTGGCGATCCTGCAACGCAATCCGGAGGCTGCGGCACCCAAGGGGCTGTGGGGTGACGTCGAATTCCTGCGCGACGTCTATGACGTCAACCCGACCAACAAGGACACGCAGTTCGCCGATTATCACGGTCATGGCTGGAATTTCCGCGGCATTTTCAAGCGCGACCGCAACGGCAATTTGTTGAACGCCGACGGCAATATGGCGACCTATGGCACCGACACCGCTAATATCGTTTCGCCCGACGATCCCGAACGTTGGCGCAAACGCTGCGCACTGCTGCCGACGCCGGAGCAGGTGAAGTTGTGCGAGGATAATGCCGATCCCGACAAGCCGGGGGTCGAGGGCAAATTCGTCCCCGCGGGCCTCAACCCCGGCAAGACCGTGCATATGATGGACATCCACGCCGAAAAGGGCATGCAGTGCGCCGATTGCCATTTCGCGCAGGACAGCCATGGCAATGGCTATATTCAGGGCGAGGTGGCGAACGCCGTCGAAATTGGCTGCAAAGATTGCCACGGTACCGCCGACGCGCTGCCGAACTTGCTCACCTCCAACGTCGCGGCGCGGCCTCAGGGGACCAATTTGGCGCTGTTGCGCAACCCCGACGGGCGGCGGCGTTTTGAATGGCAGTATGATGATGACGGCAACGCGGTGGGTCTGATCCAGCGCTCGATTGTCGATCCCAAGCTCGAATGGCAGGTCAGCCTGGTCAAGCAAACGGTGACCAAGGGCGCGCCGCAATTCAATGCCAAGGCGGCGCGCGCCAAGCTCATGGCGCGCCTGAACAGTGGCAATGGCGAATTCGCGTGGGACGCGAGCATCCCCGCCGCCGAGCGTGCGCATGGCGATGACAAGCTGACCTGCTTCACCTGTCACCTGTCCTGGACAACCAGCTGCGGCGGTTGCCATTTGCCGATCGAGGCCAATTGGAAAACCAAGGGCCATCATTTCGAAGGCGACCAGTCGCGCAATTTCGCGACCTATAATCCGCAGGTCGCGCGCGACGAAATGTTCCAGCTGGGGCGGCACCAGACGACCAAGGGCAATATCATCGCGCCGGTGCGCTCCACCTCGGCGCTGGTGCTGTCGTCGACCAACATCAACCGCGAGCGCATCTATATCCAGCAGCCGCCAATTTCCTCGGCGGGCTATTCTTCACAGGCGTTCGCGCCGCACTTCCCGCACACCGTACGCTTGCAAGAAACCAAGCAGTGCAGCGACTGCCACCTGTCGGCTGCCGACGACAACAATGCCATCATGTCGCAGCTGCTGTTGCTTGGCACCAATTTCGTCAACTTCGTCGGGCTGAACGTGTGGTCAGGCATGGAGGACGGTTTTCAAGCGACCCGCGTCACCGAATGGGATGAACCACAGGCGGTAATCGGCAGCTATCTCCACCGTTATGCCTATCCCGACTATTACCGGCTGCACGTCGACCAGAATGGTCGCGAGCTCAAAAACTGGGTGCGCGGCAAGACGTTCGACAAGAAATTCTCGGGTGAAACCCAAGCGCTCGAGGAGTTCGCCAATATCGTGCAGGGCACTAGCGGGCGGGTGAACTGTCTGCAACAGCGCGGCGAATATATGTTCGTGGCCGAAGGGCGCGGGGGTTTTCGCGTCTATGATATCGCGAGCATCGGCAACAAGGGTTTTTCCGAACGCATCGTCCGCGCACCGTTCAGCGCGCTGGGGCACGACACGCATGTAAAGACCAGCAACGCCACCTGTATGGCCATCGGCACCACCCAGCCGATTTCGGTCAAGCGAAACCGCGACATTACCGCCAACTTCCCCGAAAATCAGGAACAGGCGATGCACGAGCTTTATCGCTACGCCATCATCACCGATGCCGCCGAAGGGCTGATCCTGGTCGATATCGACACGCTGGCCGATGGCGAGTTCCGTAACAACAAACTGACCCGCGCGCTGACTTGGAATCCCGACAATGTCCTGGCCGGGGCGCGGCACATCACGCTGGCGGGGACCATTGCCTATATCACCACCGACGCCGGGCTGGTGGTGGTCAATCTGGACAAGCCGCTCGAGCCGCGCGTAACGGCGCAAATCCCGCTCAGCGATGCCCGCGCCAGCGCCATCCAGTTCCGTTATCTATGGGTCACCGACGCCGACGGGGTGAAGCTGTTCGATGTTACCGACTTGCGCGCACCCGTGGCGGTCCCGGCGGGCACCATCCGCCTCGCCAATGCGCGCAAACTCTATCTCGCGCGCACCTATCTTTATGTCGCGGCCAAACAAGATGGCTTGGTCATCGTCGATGTCACCCGCCCGGCCGCGCCGCAGGTCTGGCCGTCGCTAACCTTTGGCGGGACGATGAACGATGTAGAGGATGTGATGGTCGCGACCACCAACGCCTCGCTGTTCGCCTATGTCGCCGACGGGCGCAACGGGGTGAAAATCCTGCAGCTTACCAGCCCGTCGAGCCAGCCCAATTTCTATGGCTTCTCACCGCGCCCGGTGCCCGAAATGATTGCCTGGGCCAAAACGCCCAGCGCCGCGCTGGCGCTGTCCAAAGGCCTCGACCGCGACCGCGCCGTCGATGAAACCGGCGGCCAGATCGCGGTGTTCGGGCGGCTGGGCTCGCGGCCGTTTACGCGCAAGGAAATGGAAGCGCTGTTCCTCTATCAAAAGGACGGCCAGTCGCTGCTGTATAAGGTGAGCGATGCGCCTTGAGTCTAGTCCCTCTCCCTTCATGGGAGAGGGTTGCGCAGCCTTGGCAACTTGTTGTCTAGGCGAAGCTGGGTGAGGGTGTGTGCACTATCGTGAGAGCCCATCCCCTTTTCCGCTGCGACTAGGTGGCAAAGCCACCAGGTCTCGCTGCCCTCTCCCCTGAGGGAGAGGGGGCTGCCCCCTACCCCCGCTCGGCTTGAACCACCGTGTCGGAGGCGCGCAGCGCCGACAGGATGCGCATCAGGTGCTGGACATCCTGCACTTCGACCATCGCTTCATAGGTGTGGAAATCGCCATCGCGCGCGCTGATGCGCAAGTTCATGATATTGGCATCGTGCGCCGCCAGGATGCTGGCCATTTCCGCGAGCGTGCCGGGCTCGTTGGGTACCACCACCTGCAGCCGCGCGCTGCCGCCTTCGCTGTCTTCCTGCCATTTGAGGTCAATCCAGTCGGCATCGCCGCGCTCGGCGAGCAGCGGGCAATCGATGGTATGCACCTCGATCCCCACATTTTCGCGCGTTAAACCGATGATGCGGTCGCCTGGCACGGGATGGCAGCATTCGGCGAGCTTATAGGCAACCCCAGGGGTCAGCCCCGCAATCGACACCGCTGCTCCCTGGCGCAGCTTGCCGGGCTTAAGCTTCTTGTCGCTGGTAACGCCGGGGACCAGCGCTTCGAGCACGTCATTGTCGCGCAGCCGCTGGCGCGCGATCGCAACGTAAAGGGCGTTGTCATCCTCCAGCTTCAACCGCTTGACGGCCTCCGCGCGCGCCTTGACGCCGACTTTGCCGGGCAACCGCGCGACCAGCTCGTCATAAAGCTGCTTGCCGAGCGCGATCAGCTGGGCGCGTTCCTGCCCGCGCACATGGCGACGGATGGCCGCGCGCGCCTTCGCGGTGACGGTAAAGCCCAGCCAGGCGGGTTGCGGCGTCTGTTTGTCCGACACCAAAATTTCGACCGTGTCGCCATTGCTCAGCTGGGTGCGCATCGGCACCAACCGCCCATTGACCTTGGCCCCCACGGTGCGGTCGCCCAATTTGGTGTGGACGGCATAGGCAAAGTCAATCGGCGTCGCGCCCTTGGGCAGCTGGTGCAGCGCGCCTTTGGGCGTGAAGGCAAAGATGCGATCCTGATACATGGCGATGCGCGTGTTTTCGAGCAGTTCGTCGGCATCGTGCGTCTGGTCGAGAATTTCGATAAGGTCGCGGATCCAGCCTGCCTGGCCGTCAGGCGACCCGCCCTTTTGCTTATAGGCCCAGTGCGCGGCGAGCCCGAATTCGCTTTGCTGGTGCATTGTGCGGCTGCGAATCTGAATCTCGATGCGCATATTGAGCTGGTGCATGATCGTGGTGTGCAGCGAGCGATAGCCGTTGCGCTTAGGGGTCGAGATATAATCCTTGAACCGGCCCGGCACCATTTTCCATTTGCGATGGATCAGCCCCAGCGCCTTGTAACAATCATCGTCGGTCGGCGTGATGATGCGAAAGGCGATGATGTCGGTGACCTGCTCAAAACTGACGTGGCGTTCCTGCATTTTGCGCCAGATCGAATAAGGGTGCTTTTCGCGCCCCGACACATCGGCATCGATCAGCGAGGCTTTGAGCAGTTCACTAAATTCGCGCTGGATGCGCGCGACCTGGTCCTTGCCGCCTGCCGACAGCTTGGAGAGCCGCCCGGTAATGGTTTCATAAGCCTCGGGCTCGAGCTCGCGAAAGGCGAGCAGCTGCATCTCGCGCATATATTCATACATGCCGATCCGCTCGGCGAGCGGAGCGTAGATATCCATCGTTTCCTTGGCGATACGCCGCCGTTTGGCCGGGTCCTTGATATGGTGCAGCGTGCGCATATTGTGCAGCCGGTCAGCGAGCTTGACCAGCAGCACGCGGATATCGTCCGACATCGCCAGCAGGAATTTGCGCAAATTTTCCGCGGCACGCTCATTTTCGGTCTGCGCTTCAATTTTGCTGAGCTTGGTCACACCGTCGACCAGCCGCGCCACATTGCCGCCGAACAGCCGTTCGATCTCCTCGGGCGTGGTCAGCGTGTCTTCGAGTGTGTCGTGGAGCAGTGCGGTGATGATCGACTCGGTGTCGAGCCGCAGCTCGGTGAGGATGCCCGCGACCTCGACCGGATGGCTGAAATAGGGGTCGCCCGACGCGCGAAGCTGGCTGCCGTGCTTCTGGACGGTGAACACATAGGCGCGGTTGATCAACGCCTCGTCGGCGTCGGGATCATAGTCGCGAATGCGCTCCACCAGTTCATATTGCCTGAGCATCAGGGCAATGTGGCGACGCCAAGCGGCCTTGCAAGCGAAACTTGTGCGGGCGCATTGTGGTTAAACCGGTTCGCCCGCGCCGTTTTCGGGATTATGGGGGCGCGGTGACGACCGCCAAAGCCCCTGTCCCCCGCGTGTCGCTGGTGCTGCCTGTGCACAATGGCGAGGCCTATCTGGCCGAGGCGCTGGCCTCAATCGCGGCGCAAAGTTTCACCGACTATGAACTCATCTGTGTCGATGATGCCTCTTCGGATGGTTCGCCCGCATTGCTGACCGCTGCCGCGGCAACGGATTCGCGCATCCAATATGTTCGGATAGACGCCAATGTCGGGCTGCCGGCTGCGCTCAACGCCGGCTTTGCCCGTGCGCGCGGTGCCTATTTCGGCTGGACCTCGGACGACAATGTCCTGCGTCCGGCCATGCTGGCACGGCTGGTGGCCGCGCTCGATGATCATCCCGAATGCGGCATCGCGCACAGCGACTATAGCGTGATCGACGGCAGCGGTATCGTGCAGGAAACGGTCCGCGTCGGTCCGGCCGAAAATCTGCTGCTGGGCAACAATGTCGGAGCCAGCTTCCTTTACCGGCGCGAGGTTGATTTTGCGCTGGGGGGCTATGATCCCGACCTGTTCGGGGCCGAGGATTATGATTTCTGGTTGCGCGCCGCCGCGCACTATCGATTTCATCATGCACCCGAGGATCTTTATCTGTACCGCAAACACCCGCGCAGCCTGACCAACAGCCGCGCGGCAGCCATCCAGGCGCTGACAACCGCGGTGGTGGTTGAAGCGTTGACGGGCCACGTCCCAAAGGCGCGCCGTGCTGCTGCGCTGCGCGATCAGGTGCGGCGCAACCATTTCCATTTGCGCACCGATCTGATCCTGCGGGCGCTACGGCTGGCACCGCTCGACACGCTGCGCAGCGCGCCCGGGCTGGCATGGCATGCCGTGCGCGTGCTGCGGCATCAGACTTTTGTGTGACAAGCCTGGATTTTGCGTTAGAACCCCCGGGTATGGGAAAGTTACGCGAGCCATTGAGCGAAGCCGAAGGGCTGAACTGCGCGCTGCCGGTTGCGCTCGAGGCGATGGGCGAGCGCTGGTCGTTCATGATTTTGCGCGCCGCTTTCAACGGTGTGCATCATTTCGAGGAATTTCAGCAAGTGCTGGGCATTGCCCGCAACATCTTGTCCAACCGGCTGGCGCGGCTGGTCGAACATGGCGTGCTGGAGCGCCAGGTGATGGTCTGCGATCGGCGCAAGGTACATTATGCCCTCACGGAAAAGGGCATGGACCTGCTGCCGGCGATGATCGCGCTGCGCCAATGGGGCGAAAAATGGGGTGATGGCGTGCCCTCGACCCCAGTGCTCGTCGATATTCATGACGAACAGCCGATCCGGCCGCTGACGCTGCAAGCGCATGACGGCCGCGCGCTCGCCTATCAGGAGCTGTGCTGGAAGCACCGCGCCGAACTGCAACCGCTGGGCAGCGCCCGTCCACTGGTCATCGCGGCCGAATGACCGTCCGCGCCCGCGCCCGCAGCTGATCATCGCGCCGACTTCACCAATGTCGCTGCTTGCGCTTTCCGATCAGGGCCCTTTCTTCGATGACAAAGTGCGTGCCTTCTGGCGGCTACAAACGTTGGGCTGGTTGGCGTGGCTGGGTTTGCGCGGCGTATCGGGGCTCGCCACCGGCCAACCCATCGGCTTTCTGATTCCGCAGACGATATCGGCGGTCACCGGTTTTTCGCTGACTTTGATCCTGTCGGTCTTTTATGGCCAGCTGATCGACCGGCGCCCGCTGTGGATGTGGAGCGTGTCGTTCCTTTTGGCCGGGCTGGCGACTGGGCTTTGGGCCTTTATCGACGCCTGGATCGCGCAAATCCAGAATCCGGCAAGCGAGGTTGGCTTCACCAGCCTGTTTCTGGCTGCCTTTTATATAGACGCGACGTCGGTCGCGGCGTGGTCGGCGCTCTATTACGCCATCAATTATTTCCTGAAGCTGGAGGAGCAACAGGATCGCATGCTGCGGCTTGAGGCGCAGGCCGCATCGGCGCAGCTCGCTATGCTGCGCTATCAGCTCAACCCCCATTTCCTGTTCAATACGCTGAATAGCATTTCGACGCTGGTGCTGCTCAAGCAGACGGGCCCCGCCAATGCCATGCTGTCGCGGCTGTCCTCTTTCCTGCGCTATACGCTGGCGAATGAACCAACCGCGCAGGTAACGCTGGCGCAGGAAATCGAAACGCTCAAATTGTATCTCGAGATCGAAAAAATGCGCTTCGAAGAGCGGCTGCGACCGCATTTCAGCATCGATCCGGCGGCCGAGCAGGCGCGGCTGCCATCGCTGCTGCTGCAGCCATTAATCGAAAATGCCATCAAATATGCGGTGTCGCCGCAGGAGGAAGGGGCCGACATCACGGTGACGGCACAGCTCGCCGGTCAAAATGTGCGGATCAGCGTGTCGGACACGGGCCCGGGATTGTCAGCCGTGCCAACAGCGCCCACTTTGCCGGTGACGACAGATTCCACCGGCGTTGGCCTCGCTAATATTCGCGACCGGCTGGCACAGGCTTTTGGGGAACGCAGCCGGTTTGATGTGCGTTCAGGACCTGAAGGCGGTTTTCTGGTCGTTATCGAATTTCCGTATCAAGCGGCCGCACCGGACTAGATTGGCCAAGACATGATTGGATTAACCCGCGCATGACCATACGCACCATTTTGGTGGATGATGAAAAACTGGCGGTGCAGGGGTTGCAGTTGCGGCTCGAACCGCACGCCGACATCGAGATCGTCGACACGGCCCAGAACGGGCGCGAGGCCATTCGCAAAATCAAAACGCACAAGCCTGACCTTGTCTTTCTGGACGTCCAGATGCCGGGCTTTGACGGCTTTTCGGTGTTGCAGGGGCTGATGGATGTCGAACCACCGCTGGTGGTGTTCGTCACCGCCTATAGCGACCATGCGATCCGCGCCTTCGAGGCGCAGGCGGTCGATTATCTGGTCAAGCCGGTCGAACCCGAACGGCTGGCCGACGCGCTCGACCGGGTGCGCCAGCGTCTTTTGGAAAAGCGCGGCGCTGCCGAGGTCGAGCGGCTTAAAGAGGTGATCGCCGAAATCGCCCCCGACGTGGCCGATACACTGTCCGAGCCTTCAGCCGAAGCGCCGTCGGCGGACCGCTATGAAAAGCTGATCAACATCAAGGATCGCGGCCAGATTTTCCGCGTCGACGTTGACAGCATCGAGCGGATTGATGCCGCCGGCGATTATATGTGCATCTATACCGCCGACAATTCGCTAATTCTGCGCGAGACGATGAAAGATCTGGAAAAGCGGCTTGATCCCAGAAACTTCCAGCGCGTCCACCGGTCGACCATCGTCAATTTGGGTCAGGTCAAACAGGTCAAGCCGCACACCAATGGAGAATGTTTTCTGGTGTTGGGGTCCGGTGCGCAGGTCAAAGTGTCGCGCAGCTATCGCGACGTAGTGGCGCGCTTCGTGCACTAAAGCTGGTGGCCCGTCCGGTCGCGTTTGGTCGCCAGATAATGTTCGTTGTGCGGATTAGGCGGCAGCGCCAGCGGTAACCGCTCGGTGACGTCGATGCCTTCGGAGACCAGCCTCGCCACCTTGTCAGGGTTGTTGGTCATCAGCCGGATGTAGGTGCGTCCGAGCAGCTTGAGCATCTGCGCCGCGATAGCAAAGTCGCGGGCCTCGACCGGAAAGCCCAACCGGATATTGGCATCGACCGTATCAAACCCCTGATCCTGCAAGGCGTAGGCGCGCAGTTTGTTGACAAGGCCGATGCCGCGCCCCTCCTGCCGCAGATAGAGGAGGATGCCCCAGTCGTTCGCCGCCATGGCGGCGAGCGCGGCGTGCAATTGCGGCCCGCAATCGCATTTCAGACTGCCCAGTACGTCGCCGGTCAGACATTCGCTGTGCAAGCGGACCACGGGGGGCGCGGCGGTGGGTTGGCCGATGATCAGCGCGACATGGTCCGACGCTTCCTCAGGCGAGCGGAAGGCGACGATTTCACTTGTCTCGGCAGCGGCAACCGGCAGCTGCGCGCGCGCCGCGATGCGCAGCCGGGCAGGATCCAGCAAGGCTGAAATATCCTCGGCTTCCAATTCGGCCTCAACCATCCCCCCAGCGGCGCGCACGAAGGCAGCGGGCAAAATGCCAATGTGGCGGGCCAGCGTGATTGCGGCAGTGGCGGCGGCTTCGTCCCCAACGGGTACGGTCGAAAAGGGTCCCTTGAACGGATGCGCCAAATCAAGCGCCGGGTCGGCGATCGCAAGGGCAGCCGCGACGCTGGTGCCTGCGCCCGCAAGCCGCACTGGCCCCGGCGCGGCTGCCGCGCGCTGGTTGGTGAGCTTCAGCGTCGCCGCACGTTCGCCCGAGAGGATGAGGTCGGCGCTGGCAAAATTCGCGAGCGCCCGGTCATCGGCGCTTTCCACCGCGAGCAGGTCGAGTCCGCCGATCCGCACCGGCCAGCCGCGCCGCAGCGCGTCGGCCCCGCGCGCGGCGCGGCGCGCAGCGGTATCGGTCAAAGCGCAAACTCCGTCACCAATGGGATATGGTCCGATGGCTTGTCCCAGCTGCGACAAGGCTCGTGGATCCGATGGGCTATGGCTTTTGGGGCGACATCGGGCGTCGCCCACATATGGTCGAGGCGGCGGCCGCGATCGCTTTCTGCCCAATCCTTGGCGCGGTAACTCCACCAGGTATAAAGCCGCTCAGGCGCGGGGGTAAAATGACGGCCCAAATCAACCCAGTTTGCGGCCGTTTGCAATCGAGCCAGCGTCTCCACTTCAACCGGCGTATGGCTGACCACGTCGAGCAGCGCCTTATGGTTCCACACGTCCGATTCGAGCGGCGCGATGTTGAAATCGCCCACCAAAATCGTCGGCGTTGCCAGTGACCCCGACCAGCCGATCATCCGTTCGAGAAAGTCCAGTTTCTGGCCGAATTTCGGATTAAGGTTGCGGTCGGCAATATCGCCGCCAGCGGGCACATAGACATTGTCGAGCCGCACCCCTCCGGGCAGCAGCGCGCCGACATGCCGCGCCTCGCCATTCGCCTGCCAGTCATGCTTGCTGATGTCAGTGAGCGGAATGCGGCTGATGATGGCGACGCCGTGGTGCATGCGCTGGCCGTGGGTGATGACATGGTCATAGCCCAATGCCTTGAAGGCGGCGTGCGGGAACAGCCCGCATTCGACCTTGATTTCCTGCAGGCAGAGAATGTCGGGCGTGGCCTCGCGCAGGAAACGCTCGACAATGCCGATGCGCGCGCGGACGCTGTTGATGTTCCATGATGCGATGGAGATAGGCATAGCTGGTCGCCATATCGGCGGCACAGGCGGGGTGCAACTGCACTTCCCCAGAATCATAAACCCCCGTTCCAGGGGCGGTGGAACGGGGGTTCAAGGCTAGCGTTCGTCACGCTCTTGAAAGAAGAGTGCTGGCGGGGCTGTCGGGGCAACAGGGGGGAAACCCGAACAAGTGCCGCGCCGTTGATGCGCTCTTCGAAAGCGGGATTAGCGCGCCAAGCCTGTCGCCTTGATGAACGAAATGCGGTCTTTTGCGGGCAGATGAGCCGGTGCGACGATGAGGCGTTGCCTGGTCAGGTGCCGGGGCGACGGCGCGGGCGCGGATCGGTCCATTTGAACGCCGAATCAGCGACCGCCACATTGAAGCGCTGATTGGCGAGGTCGATGCGTGTGCGGTTGTTTTTGGCATCGAGCGCGACCCAGCCGCGCAGACGAAGGCCAGCGGGTGCGGCGGCGTCACGGGTGAACACCATGGTGATGGTGCCAAATTCGGGGCGCTTGGGATCGCGCACCGCAACGCTGGTGACATCGGGATCGCCGGTGGGCACCAGCGTGGCAAAGGGCGTCAGGTCGCGTTCGGGGTCGAGCAGCACGGTCAGCGGCGAATTTTTGACCGGCCAGCGCTGCACCTGGCGCACCTCATAATCGATCATGGTCAGCGAATTGCCATCGCCTACAATCAGCAGCGGCACATCCTTTTGATACTGAAAACGGATTTTGCCGGGGCGCTTCAAGGTCAGCTTGCCGGTCAGCCGCTGGCCATTGCGGTCGGTCTGGACGAAATCGGCGGTCATCGAACTGGTTGCGCGCAAATGCGCCTGCACCGCGGACAGAGCGGGTGCGGGGGTGGTTTGCGCGACGAGCGCGGGGATGGCGGCGACGCTGGTGAGAGCAGCAAAAGCGAGCGCAATCGTGGGACGGACAGTTTTCATTTCGCTTCTTTGCAGGGTCAGCGTTGAACAAGGGGTGAATTCGGGCCATTCCCGTCATTGCGAGCGCAGCGAAGCAATCCAGAGCGGTCCAACACAGCCCTGGATTGCTTCGCCTTCGGCTCGCAATGACGCGGCGGGTAAGGTCATCGTGGAAACCCGTTGCGGTCGACCAGCACATCGCGCCGGCCGACATGATTGGGGGGACCGATAATGCCGTCCTCCTCCAGCCGGTCGATCAGCCGCGCCGCGCTGTTATAGCCGATGCGCAGCTGGCGCTGCAGCCAGCTGGTCGACGCTTTCTGGCTTTCGATCACGATCTGCTTGGCCTTGCTGTAGATGCGGTCCTCGGCGCTGTCCTCGCCCACCGGGGCGCCGTCGAGGGCAAAGCCGCCGTCCTCGGGCTCCTCGGTCACCGATTCGATATAATCGGGCTGGCCCTGCGTGCGCCAATGGTCGGCGACCGCGCGCACCTCGTCATCCGACACGAACGGGCCGTGGATGCGCGTAATCTGTTTGCCGCCGGGGACGTATAGCATATCGCCCTTGCCCAGCAGCTGTTCGGCCCCCGCCTCGCCCAAAATGGTGCGACTGTCGATTTTCGAGGTGACGTTGAACGAGATGCGCGTCGGCAGGTTCGCCTTGATCACGCCGGTGATGACATCGACCGAGGGGCGCTGCGTCGCGAGGATCAAATGGATCCCCGCTGCACGCGCCTTTTGTGCGAGGCGCTGGATCAGGAACTCGACTTCCTTGCCTGCGGTCATCATCAGGTCGGCGAGCTCGTCAACCACCACGACAATCTGCGGCAGCGGCTGGTAATCGAGCGTCTCTTCCTCATAGACCGGCTGGCCGGTGTCGGGGTCATAGCCCGTTTGCACGCGCCGCCCGAGCGACTTGCCCTTGGCAAGCGCGCCGCGCACTTTCTCGTTATAGCTGGCGAGGTTACGCACCGACAGCGACGACATCATGCGGTAGCGATCCTCCATCTGCTCGACCGCCCATTTCAATGCGCGGATCGCCTTTTTGGGTTCGGTCACCACCGGCGACAGCAGATGCGGGATGCCGTCATAGACGCTGAGTTCCAACATCTTGGGGTCGATCAGGATCATCCGGCAATTGTCGGGACCCAGCCGGTAGAGCAGCGACAAAATCATCGCATTAAGCCCCACTGACTTGCCCGACCCCGTCGTCCCCGCGATCAGCAGGTGCGGCATTGGCGCCAAGTCGGCGATCACCGGATCGCCGCTGATATTCTTGCCCAGGATGATAGGCAGCTGGCCGGTCTGTTCGGCGAACAGGCCGCTGCCGATCATTTCGTGGAGCACGACAGCCTCCCGCCTAGCATTGGGCAGCTCGATGCCGATCACCGTACGCCCGGGAATGGGGGCAATGCGCGCCGACAGAGCCGACATGTTGCGCGCGATATCGTCAGCCAGGTTTGACACGCGGCTCGCCTTGGTGCCCGGCGCGGGTTCGAGTTCGTACATGGTCACGACCGGGCCGGGGCGCACGGCGGTGACGACGCCTTTGACCTGGAAATCTTCCAGCACCGATTCAAGCAGGCGCGCGTTGCGCTCCAGCGCGGCTTTGTCGATGGTGCCCCCCTGGCGCGGCGGCGGCGGCGCGAGCAGGTCGAGCGAGGGCAGCTGATATTGGGTGAACAGCTCGGTCTGGCGCGCGGGTTTGGGACGCGATGCAGGCGCACTGCGCGGCACCGGATCGCTGATTTCCACCGGCGCGCGCGGTTCGGTAGCAGCGCGCGGACGCGGGCGGATGACCTTGGCGACCAGCGAAGCGGGCCTTTCGCCAGCGAGCGCGGGCGCGCGGTCGGCAATGAAAGGCGCATCGCCGCTGCCCCACGACCAGCCGCTCGCCCAATCCTTCGGCAGCGCCAGCGCGCGCCACGCGAGCCACAGCCCCAGCGCGGCGAGCAGCAGGATCACCCCAAAACGCAGCAGCGCGGCCCAGGGCGCGGCGATAAGGTCGAACAGCGGCGCCGCCTCGCGACCGGCCAGTAACGCGACAATCCCGCCCCATCCGGCCGGGAGCGCGGCATTGCTGGCGGGTGACCATAGCTCAGCCCCCAGCCCGACCAGCAGCACGCCGCCGAGCAGCATGACAAGCTGGCGTTTCCATCTGGGCTGCGTGTCGCCGCGCCACATCCGCGCGGCAAAAACGGCCGTTAACGGGACCAGCAGCACCGCTCCGATCCCGCCGGTGAACAACAGCGCGTCGGCAACCATTGCCCCGGCGCCGCCCATCCAGTTGGCGCTGGCCCCGCCTGCCGCTGTGTGGATGGCATCGTCGCGCGGGTCATAGGTTACGAGCGCCAAGAGCAGAAACAGGGTAAAGGCAAACATCAGCACGGAGCCCGCCAGCCAACTGATGCGCGCGATGCTCTGGCGGAAGGTCGTCCGCCAATCGACGCGTGTCATTCCGGCCCGCTGGCTTGCCATAGACGCTTCATTCCCCCGCGCGCCAACGGTTAACGGCGCGCTGCGGTGCTATGCACGCCGCGCGGACTCGCCGTCAAGCGAAGCGGGCGGCATTGCGCCGCGCGTGCGCAGGCATTAGTGGAAAAGCCATGGCCGAAACCCTTTCCAGCGATGTCATCATTTCGGGCGGCGGCCTGATCGGCCAGACGCTCGCGATTGCGCTAGCGCATCACGGGCTTTCATCAACTATCGTCGATCCGGCCGATCCCATCGCCAGCATTGCCCCCGATTTTGATGGACGCGCCACGGCGATTGCCAGCGCCAGCTGGCGGATGTTCGAGGTGCTGGGGCTGACGCAGCGGCTTGCCCCGCTCGCCTGCCCGATCCGGCAAATCTGGGTTAGCGACGCGCTGCGCCCCGGCGAGCTCGATTTCGTGCCGAATGAGGATGACGGCGCGCTGGGCCATATGGTCGAAAATCGCGCGCTAAGGTTGGCACTCGCCGAGCTGCTGTCGGCGTCGCCGCTGATCCGGCTGATGGCGCCGGCGCAGGTGATATCGCAAGAGCGCGGGACACACGGTGCAGTGCTGATGCTCGCCGATGGCACCCGGCTGGCCGCACCATTGCTCGCGGTGTGCGAGGGGCGGCGCTCGCCGACGCGCGATGCAGCGGGCTTTACGATTGCGCAGTGGTCCTACCACCACCACG
This sequence comes from uncultured Sphingopyxis sp., assembly GCA_964401155.1. Classification (GTDB taxonomy): domain Bacteria; phylum Pseudomonadota; class Alphaproteobacteria; order Sphingomonadales; family Sphingomonadaceae; genus Sphingopyxis. Next base: position 53,735 of record CAYNXF010000004.1, on the reverse strand, counting down.
CGCTGATCGGCGGCTTTGCCCATGAAAAGCCACACAACAATATCGCCTATGAGATTTTTTACAGCGAAGGGCCCTTTGCGATCCTGCCGCTGAACGACCTCGCCGATGGCCGCCACCGTTCGGCATTTGTGTGGAGCGTCAGCGAGGCGCGCGGCCCGGGGCTGATGAAGCTGGGGGAACGCGGCTTCACCGCCGAGCTCGAAAAATGCATGGGCGGGGTGCTGGGCCAGATCGAAATGATCGCACCGCGTCAGTCCTGGCCGCTGGGTTTCCATCGCACCGCTGGCCTTGTCAGCGAACGGCTTGTGCTGGTGGGCGATGCGGCGCACGGCATCCATCCGATCGCTGGGCAGGGGTTCAACCTTGGCTTGCGCGACGTTGCCGCGTTGGCCGAAGTGCTGGTGGAAGGCACGCGGCTGGGGCTCGACCTTGGCGATGCGGCGTTGCTGGCGCGCTACCAGCGCTGGCGCGGGCTTGACAATATGCTGGTGGCGCTAGCGACCGACGGGCTTAACCGGCTGTTCGGCGCGCCGGGCGGAGCGGCGTCGGCGATCCGGCGCGCCGGATTGGGCGCGGTGCAGCGTACGCCGATGCTCAAGCGTTTCTTCATGGATCAAGCGCGCGGCGAGGCGGGCGATTTGCCCAGGTTGCTGGCGGGGGTTGAGGTTTAGCGCTGCTATTGCAGCGTAACATACCCCTCATCGCCATCGGCGCGCCCGAAAAACTGCATCAGCTGTACCGCCAGTTCAGCGCGCTCGCCGATCGTCTCGGCTTCTAGCAGTGCCTGCTTCGCCGCCGCGTCGAACGGCGCGACTTGCGCGATGCCGTTGACCAGCGTCGCATCGTCGAGCTGGCCTACCGCATTCCAGTCGACCAGATAGCCCTGCCGCTCGGCGAAGCGTTTGGCTTCGCGCTCCACCCCGGCGCGCTCGATGCTCGACAAGCTGTCGTCGGCGGCGCTGTCCTCGATCTCGGCCTCGACCTGGCGGAACGGCGTGACGACCTCGAGCTCGCGCAGCACGCGAAAGCGCGTCAAACCCGCCAGCACCAGATTGAAGCGGCCATCGTCCAGCGCCTCGACATCGGCGATATGGCCCACACAGCCAATATCGAACAGCGCTGGCGGCTCGCGCATTTCCGCACCGGCAACCACACGCGGTTGAATCATGCCGATGCGCCGGTCGCGCACCAGCACCTCCTGCACCATCGCGCGGTAGCGCGGCTCGAAAATATGCAGTGGCAGTTGCAGGCCAGGAAACAGTACTGCGCCCGTCAGCGGGAATATGGCAAGGCGGCGAACGGTCATCCGAACAGGATCAGCGACAAACGGCGGCGCTGGGCGGCGACCCACGGGTCTTCCAGCCCGACCGCTTCAAACAAGGCGAGTAGCTTGGTCCGCGCTGCGCCCTCATTCCAGTCGCGCTCGGCGGCGATGATGTGCAGCAGATGATCGGCCCCCGCGTCGCGCTCACCCGCCGCAATCTGCGCGGCGGCCAGATCAAAGCGCGCCTGATGGTCGGTCGGATCGGCGGCGACGGCGGCCTCCAGCGCGGTGCGTTCGCCCGCATCGGGCGCGTCGGCAGCAAGCGCCAGCGCTGAGCGCGCTTGTGCCAGTGCGGGATCGGCTGCAATTGCCTCGGGCACTGCCGCCAGCGCGGCTTCCGCCCCCGCAACATCGCCCGCTGCGACCAGCGCGCGCACCCGCCCGGCGTGCGCGGCGGCATGGTCGGGCGCCATCTCAATAATCTGGGCAAAAATATTGGCGGCGCGCGGGCCGTCGCCTTCGCCCAGCACAGTCTCGCCCATGTCGATCAGCGGCGCAATCTGCGCCGCCAAATCGCCCGCCGCGCTTTCCACCGGCAACTGCGCGAGCAACTGGTCGAGCATGGCTTTCAGCTGCCCCTCGGTCCGTGCGTTGGTCAGGTTCGCGACCGGTTGCCCTTGAAAAATCGCATAGACGGTGGGGATGGACTGCACCTGAAACTGCGCGGCGATGAAGCGATTGGCATCGACGTCGATTTTGGCCAGCACGACCCCTCGATCAGCATAATCGGCGGCAACCTTTTCCAGAACGGGGGTCAGCTGCTTGCACGGCCCGCACCATTCGGCCCAAAAATCCAGAATCACCAATTTGGTCATCGACGGATCTACGACCGTGCGCCGAAATTCCTCGACCGCACGCTGTTCGTCAGGACTCAATCCCAGAGTTGCCACCGTAATTTTCGCTTTCGCTTTGGCGCGGACTCGGCCCGCGCGTTTTTTGTCTTCGACCCTATGTGGGGCGACAGAGGGCAATTGCCAAGGGATTCGCGCGGTGGCGCTGCACCGCAAAAATGCCCTTGCCCCGCCCCGCCCGCCATGCTAGCGGCCCGCTCCTGCCCAGACGGGTCCAGCCTTCGGCCCCCGTCAATCAGCGCCAGAGCGGGCGTAGCTCAGGGGTAGAGCACAACCTTGCCAAGGTTGGGGTCGAGGGTTCGAATCCCTTCGCCCGCTCCAGTTTTTCGCGCAGCATCCCATTTTGATTGACTTGTTAGCCTTTGCCGTGACGCGGATCGGTGCGGCTGGCGCACTCTGGCATCTCCATGCTATATGCTCAGCGTTGCTGCGGTCCGAACTGTAACCACCGGCGGACCGGAGCGCGGCTTGCCATTGGGGGCGGGAATGCGGATGGCGCATCGCATTTGGCACATCGGTGCTTCTTTCCTGGCGCTGGCTGCCATGGGCCCCGTAGCGCAGGGTGCCCCGGATCCCACTCCGATTCCCAAACCGGTGCACGTCGCACCCGCACCGATGGCGCCGCTGCCGCCCGCCATCATCGACGATACGCTGACCATTGGCGGCGAGGATATTGATGCGCGGCGGCAGCGCACGCGGATGACCGTGGCGGTCAAGGTCGATGGCACCGGCCCCTATCGATTTGTCGTCGACAGCGGCGCAGACAGTAGCGTCATTGGCACGCGCATCGCCCGCGCGCTGAACTTGCCCGCGGGCAGCAACATCACCCTCAACGCGATGACGGGCAGCAGTATCGTGCCGCGCGTGCTGGTGGGCGAACTGGCGCTAGGCACGTCGCGCGTGGCCGACCTTGAACTCCCCGTTCTGTCGGAAAATGATCTGGGGGGCGACGGCATGCTGGGCATCGACGCGCTCACGGAACAGCGGCTGATGCTCGACTTTGAAAAGCGCACCATCAATGTCGAGGATGCGCGGCGTCCTGCGCCGCGGTTTGACGGCGAAATCGTCGTCACCGCCCGGCGGCGCAGCGGCCAACTGATATTGACGCAGGTCAAGGCCAACGACCGTCCGATCGAAGCGGTCATCGACACCGGGTCCGAAATCACCATCGGCAATATGGCGCTGCGCGACCAGATCATCCGGCGACGTAGCGCGACCATCGAGACGATCGAGGTGACCGGTGTGACCGGGGTCACCGTGCCGCTGGAAATCGCGGTGGTGCGCGAAGTGCGGCTGGGCAGCATCATTCTGCATAACGTACCAATTGCCTTTGCCGACGTGCCGCCCTTTGCTGTCTTTGGCATGGCGGACCAGCCCGCGCTGCTGCTGGGCACCGACCTGATGGCAACCTTTCGCCGCGTCTCGCTCGATTTCCGCGCACGCAAGGTGCGCTTCCAGTTGCGGCGCTGCGAAGCCACCGGCATCCGCATCAACACGACGTCGACCAGCCTGACCTCGCGGTTGCAGGTTGAGAAAGGTCGCGGCGAAGCTTGCAAGCGTTAGAGTTTGTGCGCCATAGTCGGGCGGCGGCGGTGCCGCGCCTGGAGAGCTTGTCATGCCAGCGGTGAAGGCCGGAACCATTCATTCGACGCTTGGGCCCAGCGACAACCCCTATCTGGGCGGCGCGTGGCGGCCGACGTTCAACGAATGGAATGCATTGTTCGGCCCGGGCGATGCCGAAGTGATCGGGGCCATCCCCACCGACATCGACGGTGTTTATGTGCGCACTGGTGAGAACCAGATACACGAACCCATCGGGCGCTATCATCCGTTTGACGGCGACGGCTTTCTGCACTGCATGTCGTTCAAAGGCGGGCGTGCGGCCTATCGCAGCCGCTTCGTGCGCACCAAGGGCATGGCGGCCGAGGCCGAGGCAGGGCGCGCATTGTGGGCGGGGCTCATGGAGCCGCCGCACAAATCGACGCGGCCGGGCTGGGGCGCGCAGGAATGGCTGAAGGACAGCTCCTCGACCGATGTCATCATCCACGCCGGGCGCGTGCTTTCGACCTTTTATCAGTGCGGCGAGGGATACCGGCTCAACCCCTTCACGCTGGAGACCGAGGGGACCGAGGGATGGGTCCCGCTTGACGGCATTTCCGCGCACCCGAAGCTCGACCCGGTTACCGGCGAGCTGATGTTCTTCAACTATTCGAAGCATGCGCCCTTCATGCATTATGGCGTGGTCGGCGCGGACAACCGGCTGAAGCATTATGTGCCCATCCCGCTGCCCGGCCCGCGCCTGCCGCACGACATGGCCTTCACCGAAAATTTCAGCATCCTCAATGATATGCCGCTTTACTGGGACCCGGAGCTGCTCGAAAGGCGAATTCATGCGGTGGGATTTCACCCTGACCAGCCGACACGCTTTGCGATCATTCCGCGTTATGGCAGCGCCGCCGACATCCGCTGGTTCGAGGCTACACCAACCTACACGCTCCACTGGCTCAACGCTTGGGAGGAGGGCGACGAGATCATCCTTGACGGCTATTTTCAGGAAGAGCCGATGCCCAAATCCTTCCCAGAGGCACCGCCGGGGCTTGAGCGGATGATGGCGTACCTCGACCAGCAATTGATGAAGCCGCACCTGCACCGCTGGCGCTTCAACCTCAAAACCGGGGAAACGCGCGAAGAGCGGCTCGACGAGCGCATATTGGAATTCGGCACGATCAACCAGCGCCATGCCGGCCGCAAATATCGCTATGGATACAGCACGATCCCCGAACCCGGCTGGTTCCTGTTCCGCGGGCTGGTGAAGCATGACCTGACTGCTGGCACCAGCGAGAGCGTGGAATTCGGCCCCGGCCGCTTCGGCAGCGAAGCCCCCTTTATCCCGCGAATGGGCGCGGTGGACGAAGATGACGGATATCTCGTCACCTTCATTTCCGACGTGCCGAACGATCGCAGCGAATGCGTGCTTTACGACGCGCGGAATCTCGCGGCGGGTCCGGTGTGCCGCATCATCCTGCCCGAGCGCATCTGTTCGGGCACGCACGCCTGCTGGGCCAATGGCGATGACATTGGCATGGGGCCGAACCCGATATTGGCCGACTGATGCCCGGCAATAGGGTGCGCCAATGGTTGCGCGAGCCGCTGGTGCATTTCCTGCTCGCGGGGCTGGCGGTGTTTCTGGTCGCCTCACTGCGCGATCAGCCGGTCGATCCGGCGAGCCGCACCATCACCATCAGCGAGGATCAGGTGGGCCGACTGGTGGCGCGGTGGCAGGCGGCATGGCAGCGCAGCCCGACCCCGGCCGAGGTCGACGCGCTGATCCGCGATCACATCAAGGAAGAGGTTTATTACCGCGAAGCGCTGCGGCTGGGGCTCGATCAGGACGACCCGATCATCCGGCGGCGCCTCCGCTCAAAGATGGAGTTTCTGGGCGGCGCGGCGACCGAAAATGCCGTTCCCGATGATGCGACATTGCAGGCGTGGCTTGACCGCAATCCGGCGCGCTACGCTGCTGCGCCGCGTTTCAGCTTTGACCAGATCTATCTGGGACAGGGTGACGCCGACGCCTTGGCGGTCCAGGCGTCGGACATCCGGCGGCAACTGCGCAGCGGGGCGGCATGGTCAACGCTGGGCGAACGGCTGTCGCTGCCGCGCACCGTTGAGGGCGCTGACCGCGCGGCCATCGATCGGCAGTTTGGCGCTGGCTTTGCTGCCGGGCTAATCGCATTGCCGACCGGACAATGGCAGGGACCGCTCTCCTCGGGCTTTGGCGCACATTTGGTGCGGGTACAGGCCGTAACGGCAACCGCGGCGCCGCGCCTGATCGATGTCAGGCAGGCAGCCGAAAATGACTGGCGCGCCGCGACGCGGGCGGAGCGCGAGGCCAAGGCCTATCAAGCATTGCTCGACGGCTATACGATCAAGATCGAACGGCCATGATGCGCGCGCTATTGGCGCTGCTGCTGGCATTTGCGGCTGCTTGGCCTGCTGCCGCCGATACGCTGCGCCCCGCCTACGTCGAATTTACCGAGCGTGGCAACGGCAGCTGGACATTGCTTTGGAAATTGCCGGTGCAGGCTGATCTGACACCCGATGTTCGGCCCGTATTGCCGCCGGGCTGCGCGTTGGCGAGGCCCGGCCAACGCAGCCTGTCCGCGACCGCGCTGGTCAGCCGTGCGCCGGTGCGCTGTTCGGGAGATGTCGCTGGCAAGCGTATCGGCATGGCCGGGCTCGACCTTGCGGTAACCGACGTTATTGTTCGCGTCGCGCCGCTGGGGCGACCCGTGCAAACGCTCCGGCTGACCCCCGACGAACCAACGGCGACAATCATCGCGCGTGCGGGACGGTGGCAGGTGGCGGGCAGCTATTTCATCATCGGCGTCGAGCACATCGTCTTGGGTTATGACCATTTGCTGTTCGTGCTCGCCTTTGTGTTGCTGCTCGATGGGGTGCGGCGCATTGCGGCGGCGGTGACGGCCTTTACGCTTGCCCACTCGGTAACGCTGGTGGGGACGACGCTGGGCTATCTGGGCCTGCCCTCGGCGCCGGTCGAAAGCGTGATTGCCTTGTCGATCATGTTTCTGGCGGTCGAGATTTTGAAGAAGCAGCCGGGCAATCCCCGCTTGTCCGAACGCGCACCATGGATTGTCGCCTTTGGCTTTGGCCTGCTGCACGGCTTTGGCTTTGCTGGTGCGCTCAGTGAAATCGGGCTGCCCGAAGGTGAAGTGCCGATGGCGCTGTTCGCCTTCAACCTGGGGGTCGAGGCGGGGCAAATTGCGATTGTATTGGCGGGCGCGGCAGCGCTGGCGCTGCTGCGGCGATGGGCGCAGCGGTCGGAGCCAGCCATTGTCCGCGCGGCGGCCTATGCCATCGGCATTGTCGCGGGGGTGTGGTTCGTCGAGCGCACGCTGGGCTGATGCTGGACATGCCCCGCCAGCGCGGCTAGGCGCGCGGCACAGCCCGCGCAGGAAAACCCGATGTCTTTCATTCAAATGCTGCTGATTGCCGTCATTCAGGGCGTCACCGAATTTTTGCCCATTTCCTCGTCAGGCCACCTCATCCTGTTACCTAAGCTGGCCGAACTGCCCGATCAGGGGCCGTTGATCGATGTGGCGGTGCATATCGGTTCGCTGCTGGCCATCATCATCTATTTCTGGCGCGACGTGCGCGGGCTGGCGCAGGGCGGTTTTGCCACCATCGGTATCGGCAAGGCACCCGAACAGCGCAACCTGTTCCTGTGGATCGTCATCGGTACCATCCCGGCGGTCGCAGTCGGCTTTCTGCTTAAAGACATGCTTGAGGAGTTTCGCTCGACCCACCTCGTCGCGGTCAACCTGATTGTCTATGGCATACTGCTCGGCATCGCTGACCGTTTTGGCAAAGAAGAACGCAGCTATGAAAATCTCACGCTGCGTGATGCCATCATCGTTGGATGCGCGCAGGCGCTCGCGCTGGTCCCCGGCACCAGCCGGTCGGGCGTGACGATGACCGCGGCGCGCTTCCTCGGCTATAAGCGCGTCGAGGCGGCGCGTTTCTCTTTCCTGCTGTCCATCCCAGCGGTGGCCGGAGCGGGCACGCTCGTGGCGCTCGAGCTCGCTGATGCGACGGCGCAGATGCAGATGGACGCGCTGATCACCGGCGCGCTGACCTTTGTCGCGGCCTTTGCCACCATGGCGTTCCTAATGAACTTCCTACGCAAGGCGACAATGATGGTGTTTGTCGTGTACCGCGTCGCGCTGGGTGTGGCGTTGCTCGCCTTTTTCTAAAACAGCCCGGGGATTTCCCGCTGCGCCGCGGATGGCTGCGTGGCGGTGACCGGCACCATTTGTTCGTCAATAACTTGCTGGCGTGCCGACTGTGCCTGCACCCCGGCCTCGCTTATCGCGCTACAAGAACGGCCCGCAAGGAAATCGATGGCCCGCGCGATCGAAGTTTCACGCGCGTCACCCAGCGGGAATGAAACATTGTCTGCGGCGGCGCAGGTTCGTTGTACTTTGGAGGCGAGGCCGTTGAAATAATCGCCGGTGCCCGCCGCGTTGCCGGTGGAAAAGGCGACCACCCGCATCCGGTCGTCACACGCCGCGCGGTCGAGCGCGATCTGTCCCACCGGCTTGCCAAACGTGTTGGCGCCGACCAGCGCCAGGTTGCTGCCGAGATAGGGGAGCATACCGTTGATCACAAACTCGCTAGCCGACGCGGTTGATCCTGTGCCGATGAAGGCGATGCGCGTCGGCGCGATGGATTGTGGCTGCGGCGCAAAGAAATCCAGCTCGTTGTTCGCCGCCTTTTCGGGGCGGAAATCGGTGCGGCTGAAAATCTCGCTGGTGAAACGGTTTTGGCCCATCAGATCGCCCATCAGCTCGGCAGTCGAAACCAGTCCGCCGCCGTTATAGCGGAAGTCGATGATCAGCTCGGTCACGCCTTCGTTGCGGAAGTTCAAAAAGGCAGCGCGCAGCTGGGCATCAGCAGAAGAGATAAAGGTGCGCAGGTTGAGATAGCCATAGCGGCGCCCCCCATCCTCGATAATCTTGGCGCCGTAGCGGTCCGAGATGGGATCGATGGAAAAATCAGCTTTAGTCACCGTTACGTCGACATTGCCCGCGCCATTGTTGATGCGCAGCACGCGCGACAGGCCGGCTGTGTTGGGCCCCAGCGCCGTGTTGATGCCCGCTGTGCCTTCGGCACTGACAATTTCGTTGATGGTGCGCAAATTGCTGGCCGTCGTCCCGATGGCAACAACTTCTGTGCCGCGGTCAATTCCGGCGGCAAGCGCCGGCGCGCCTTCATAGGCCTCGGCGATGAACAAGCGCCGCGCGCCGCTGTTATAGGAAAGTCGCACGCCAAAGCCCGCGCTCGCGCCGCTGGAGAAAAACGCATTCTCCTCTGCAATTGAGGTGATGTAGGTGAAAAACCGGTCCTTGCCCGCCGCGCGCGCCGGAGCAACCAGCGCGTCGATATAGGCATCGACAGTCGAAAAACTCGACGGGTTGACGCCGGAGGCGACGTCGGACGGGAACAGATACCATTCGTTGATGACGTCGCGGGCAAAGGTCTGACGCTCGGTCAGCGAGCAGCCCGCCGTCGGCGTGGGCGTTGGCGCCGGGGTGGGCGTCGGGGCCACACTAACCGGCGGGGCGGATCCGCCACCACCGCCGCCACAACCGGACAGCAGCAATGCTGTTATGGTGATGGAAGCAACGCCTGCGCGCATAACTATTTTCCCCGGAAGCTGAGTGATCCGGCGATGCTGCCACCGAGCCGGTTAATCGGGGATGAAACAAGCCTGTAACAGCGTCAAGCTTCGCTTGCGGCCCGTCCACGAAAGCCTTGGGCGACCACGAACAATTCGGGTGATCCCTTGCGGCTTGCAGGGGGCTTGGCATGTTTCACGCTGGCGAAATTCTGTTTGAGTAGCGTCAGCAGTTCGCGGTCGGCCCCGCCCGCAAACACTTTGGTCACGAAACTGCCACCGGGCTTTAGGGTGCGGATAGCAAAATCAGCCGCAGTTTCAGCCAGCGCCATGGTGCGCAGATGGTCGGTCTGCGGATGACCGACGGTATTTGCGGCCATATCCGACAGTACCAGATCGGGCATGGAGCCAAGCGCGGCCAGCAGCGCGGCGGGCGCATCATCGTCCATGAAATCTTGTTGCAAGATCGTCACTCCTGCAATCGGTGCGCATTCGAGCAGGTCGATACCCGCCACCGCCGCGCGCGGGTTGAGCTTGCGTACCACTTGCGACCAGCCGCCGGGCGCGATGCCTAGATCGGCGACCGCGCGTGCCCTGCTCAGAAAAGCGAATTTTTCATCCAGCTCGATAAGCTTGTAGGCGGCGCGCGAGCGATATCCCTCGGCCTGTGCGCGCCGCACATAAGGATCGTTGAGCTGGCGCTCGAGCCAGCGATTGGAAGACACCGTGCGCCGCCGCGCTTTCTTAACGCGCTGGTGCAGCCCGCGCGCTCCGCTGCCTGCCTTGCCTCCTCCTGCCTTGCTGCTGCCGCCAGCTTTACCGCCGCCGCGGGTCATTGCGGCTGGCCACGGCGGATGACCGGACTGTCACCATCAAATCCGGCGAGGCGGCGCAAAATGCCCTCACGAATACCGCGATCGGCCACGCCGACCCGGGTTGCGGGCCACAGATCCATAATGCCTTCCAAAATGGCGCAGCCCGCCACCACCAAGTCGGCGCGCTCGCGCCCGATGCAGCCAAAGGCCGCGCGTTCGTCAAGCGAGGCGGCGGCGAGCTTGGCGCTGATATCGCGCATCGCTTCGGCGGGAACAATCAGGCCGTCCACCGCGCGCCGGTCATAACGCGGCAGTTCCAGAAACACGCTGGCCAGCGTCGTCACCGTGCCGCTGGTGCCCAGCAGGCGCAACGCTGCGCTGCTGGAGCCCGTGGCCACCCGTGCTGCAAAGCTGGCCAGCGCATCGCGCGTTACGCTGCGCATGCGTTCATAAGCGGCGACCCGCGCGGCGACATCATCGCCAATAACGGGGGCATATTCGGTTAGCGACACCACGCCCCAGGGAATACTGATCCAATCGTCGATGCGGACCCGGTTGTCGGCTTCACCCACCAGCATCAGCTCGGTCGACCCGCCGCCAATGTCGAAAATCAGCGCTGGTCCGTCACCAGGTTCAAGCAGGCTGTGGCAACCCAGCACGGCCAGGCGGGCTTCCTCAGCAGCGTCGATGACATCGAGTGCAATCCCCGTTTCCTGACGCACCCGCTCGACCAGTTCGGCGCCATTGACAGCGCGGCGGCAGGCTTCAGTGGCCACCGCGCGCGACAGGGTGACGTGGCGGCGGCGCAGCTTGTCGGCACACACCGCCAGCGCGCCCACCGCGCGGTCCATCGCGGCTGCGCTGATGCGTCCCGTGGCTTGCAAACCTTCACCCAACCGAACGATGCGCGAAAAGGCGTCGACGACTATCAGCTTGCTGTCTTCGGCGCGCGCAATCAGCAGGCGGCAATTGTTGGTGCCAAGATCAATGGCGGCATAACCTGGGGTGCGATGGTGTGCGGGGTTGGCCGCTGCCGCAGGCCGGTCATTGGCGTTCGGCGGGCGCGGTCCCCTTTGGGACGGCTGCCCTTGTGGCACTGCCGCATGGCGCATGGCCCGGTCACTCTTCCCAATCACCCGGCGGCGGATTGTCCGTCATCGGGCACTTGGGTTCAGATTAGGGGCAGGGCGCGGCGATGGCAACCCCATGGCCGCGCCCCGGTATCAGGCGTCAGCGGCGGCGGCAGGGATCATTCGACTTGTCAATCTCGCGTCCGGCCAGCGCGCCCAGTGCGCCGCCGATGATGGCGCCAACGGTGCGGTCGCCGCGTCGGCCTGCCAGTTCACGGCCAGCAAGACCGCCAGCGACGGCGCCGATAATGGTGCCGCCATCGCCATTGTCGCAGCGGCTGTACTGGCGGCGGTCATAACGACGGTCGTAACGCCGATCTGATCGGCGATCATAGCGCCGGTCATAACGACGGTCATAGCGGCGCTCGTAACGATCATCATCATCGTCGTCATAGTAGTAGCTGGCGCCGCTATAGCCATAATCGGCGGCAGCAGCCGGCGCGGCAAAGCCGACGGCCGGGATCGCCAGCGCTGCGGCGAGGGTCAGGGTGAGGGTGCGGGTCATCGCAAATCTCCAGTGCATCGGGCGGGATAGCCGATGACCATGATTTGCCGATTCGCCTTTGAGCCAAAGCTGAACACGGCTGTTGGCTGGCGTTCATCTTTCGCCGTTGCGGCGGGGCGCTGCGGCTGGCAGGGCGGTTACGCCCATGCGCCGTACCCTGATTGCCCTTTTGCTGTTCATTTTGCTCGCGCCATTGCCCGGTTCGCAGATTGCGCCGCCGCCGCCCAACCACACGCAGCAATTGGACATTGCCGCCGTTGCGGGCGTGCCACGGGGGATGCAGTTCGGGGCGCTCAAGCTGGTCGAGGCATGGGACATTGGCAGCAAGCACGACAAATTTGGCGGATTTTCCGGTCTGGCGCTGGTTGGTGAGCGGTCATTCCTGTTGATGAGCGACATTGGCTACCGCTTGCGCTTCACCCTGACGGCCAATGGCAAGGTCGGCGCCAGCCGCTTTGATCATTTGCCGCCGCCGGTGGCGGGCTATCGCGGCAAGCATCACTATGACGCCGAGGCAGTCACCGTCGATCCGACGACCGGGCGCTATTGGACGGCGATGGAAGGGACCGGGGAGGTGTGGAGCTTTGCTGCCGATCACCGACGGATTTTGCGCACCCGGCAGGCGGTGTTTGAAAGCTGGCCTGACAATGGCGGGGTTGAAGCGTTCACCCGCCTGCCCGACGGCCGCTTTATCGGCATGTCCGAATCGCGCACGGTGCTGGGTCGGCGCGAAGGCCTGCTGTTCACTGGCGATCCAGGCGATCCTGCCACGCCCAGCGTCCGCTTTTTCTATGACAGCGGCGGGCAGGGGGATGTGACCGAAGTTGCGGCACTGCCCGATGGACGGATTATCATTTTGCACCGGCGACTTTGGCTGAACCCTGTTTTTCGGATCAGCATCGCTATCGCCGACCCGCGCGCAATCGCTGCCGGGCAAACGCTAACCAGCCGACCGATCGCCCTTATTGATGACGGCCGCATCGCCGAAAACTATGAAGGCGCGGCGGTGAGCGAAGGGCCCGACGGCTTGTCGCTGTGGCTGGTGTCTGATGACAATCTGCAGGATTGGCAGACCACAAGGCTGGTACGCTTCATCATCGACCCGAAGGCGTTGATGCCAGCAAAAAGGGCGGCGCCGTCACCGGCCCGCCCCTGATGCAATCGGAATAGACGAAACCAGCTCAGGCGGCGGTGGCCGCCAGCTTCTTCGCCACTTCCTTCTTCAGCTTGCGGGCATTGTCCGACAGCTGATCGTCGCTGGCCTTTAGCAGCCAATTGTCGAGGCCGCCATTGTGCTCAACCGAGCGCAGCCCGTGCGTCGATACGCGCAGCTTCACGCCTTTGCCTAGCGCGTCCGAAATCAGCGTCACATTCTGCAGATTGGGCAGAAAGGTACGCTTGGTCTTGTTGTTCGCATGGCTCACATTGTGACCGACTTGACGGCCCTTGCCGGTGAGTTCGCAGATGCGCGACATGGATAATTCCTCAATTGACTGGCGGCCAGATTCGCCCCCGAAAGCGGGCTGGGCAAACCGGATGGGCCGGGAAAGTGCGCGCGCTTATCGGCTTGCGGCAGATTCGTCAAGCGAATAGGCCCTATACATGGCCGCTTCCTTTCCGCTTCCACCCGGCATGCAGCGCGCGCTTGACCTTGCGGCGCAGGCGGCGCGCGAGGGCGGGGTGCCGGTAGGCGCCGTCGTGGTGCTGGACGGGAAGATCGTCGGGGAGGGCGTCAATCCCCCGCCCGGCCACCACGACCCCAGCGCCCATGCCGAACTGGTGGCGATTCGCGCCGCCGCGGCCGCGCTGGAGCGTGACCGGCTGGAGGGATGCGACCTCTATGTCACGCTCGAACCCTGCGCCATGTGCGCGGGCGCCATCAGCCACGCCCGCATCGCGCGGCTCTATTTTGGCGCCAGCGACCCCAAGGGCGGCGGCGTGACCCATGGCGCAAGGGTTTTCACGCACGCCACCTGCCACCACCGGCCTGAGGTGTACGATGGATTGGGCGCGGGCGAGGCGGCAGCGCTGCTCAAGGATTTCTTCGCATTGCGGCGTTAGCGAAGCAGTTCGTCTACCCACGCGGGCACTAACCCGGTAGCGGGGCCGTGACGGGCTTCGTCGAACCAGCGGCTCCCTTGGCTGGGCTCCATATTGAGTTCCAGCGTCGCAATCCCTGCCGCGCGCGCCTCGCGTACCAGCCCCGCAGCGGGATAAACCGCCCCCGAGGTGCCGATGCTGACGAACAAATCGGCACGGGCGAGCGCTGCGTAAATTTCGTCCATGCGGTAAGGCGTTTCGCCGAACCAGACGATGTCCGGGCGCAGCGCTGCTGCGCCGCAAGCGGGGCAGGGCGGGCGCTCTAACAGGGTTGCGGTCCAGCGGTGGCGCGCATCGCAGGCGGTGCACCAGGCATTTAAATGTTCGCCGTGCATGTGGATCAACCGCCTGGCCCCAGCGCGTTCGTGCAGATCGTCAACATTTTGGGTGACGATGGTCAGGTCCCCCGTCCATTCCGCATCGAGCCGCGCCAGCGCGACGTGCGCGGCGTTGGGCTCTGCTGCCTGTATCGCGGCGCGGCGCATGTCATAAAAGCGGTGGACGAGGTCAGGGTCACGCGCGAACGCCTCGGGCGTTGCCACATCCTCGACCCGGTGCTGTTCCCACAGTCCGCCATTGTCGCGAAAGGTGCCAATACCGCTTTCGGCGCTGATGCCTGCGCCGGTCAGGATGACGATGTTGCTGGTCATATGGCGCGGGCCCCGTACCGATGTTTACAAGAACCGGCACAATCGTACGTCACCCCGATGCATTTGAGCAACGATCGCTCGGCCTGGTATCCGCATGCGCGGCTGCGGGAAGATTTCATGACGTTCACGCTAGGCCCCCTTGTTCGCCCAGCGGCAGAGGAGGTTGCAGGGGGGGCGGCGGGCTTGGCAAAGCACAATGACATGGACGGGCACGCTAGGCATATTTGCGACGTTTGGGACAGAGGAAAAATGCCGCTGAGACCCGCAACCCGTTACATCCTGCTTGCGGGCGCGCCGACGCATTCGGCGGCAGGGCTGCGGCGGTCACACGATCCGAGGTGTGATTGACGTATCGGCAAACTGCCATTACGACTGTATTGCTAATATAATACAGAAGGATTTTTCGCATGGCCTTTGACCCCGCCGCTGCGACCAAGACGATGATCGACGGGCTGGGTCCCGAGGCGCTGGCCGCAGCTGCCGATTATACCATCGGCAGCCATTGGATGCTGTTATGGGGCGTGGTGGTCAGTGCCGCCGTCACCTTTGTCATTGTTCACTTTGGTCTGCTTGACCGTTGGCACGCACAGTTGGGGCGGCTTGGCGAACGGTCGCGGGTTTTCCTTACCTGTGCTGGTTTTTTCCTGATCTCGGCGATCCTTTCGCTGCCGTGGGGGATATACGAAGAGTGGGGCCGCGAGCGCAGCTATGGGCGCACCAGCCAGCCGCTCAGTGACTTCTTGATGCAGGACGCCATCGGCATCAGCGTCAGCGCACTGCTCGGCGGGCTATTTTTTCTGGGCGTCTACGCGCTGATCCGCCGGACCGGCCAGCGCTGGTGGTTGTGGTCGGGCGGGCTTGCGGCGGTAGCTGCGCTGTTCATGCTATTGCTGGCCCCGGTGCTGATTGAACCGCTGTTCAATGATTATAAGCCGGTTCCCGAAGGGCCGGTGCGCGACGCGGTGGTCGCGATGGCCAAGGATGCCGGCATTCCGGCCGACCGCATTTATGTGTTCGACGGGTCACGCCAATCGAACAATTTTACCGCCAATGTATCGGGCATCGGCACATCGGCGCGAATTGCGCTGTCCGATGTGGCGCTGACCACCGCTTCGCTCGACGAAGTGAAGGCCGTAACGGGCCATGAAATTGGTCATTATGTGTTGGGGCATGTCTGGCGCTGGGCCATGCTGTTGCCGCTGCTCGCTATAATCTTCTTCTTTCTTGCTGACTGGCTTTACGCCCCGACGGCAAGGCTGTTCGGCAGCAGTGCAGCGTTGGGCGACGCGCGTGGGTTGCCGGTGTTGATGTTTGTCGTTGGCGTTCTGGCGACCCTCGCAACGCCGGTGACCAATGCCTTTGTCCGCATCGGTGAGCGAGAGGCCGATGCCTATTCGCTGCGCACGGTCAACTTGCCTGACGCGCTGGCCAGCGCACTCGTCAAGACTGCCGAATATCGCTATCCGCGCCCGCATCCGGTGCAGGAAATGCTGTTCTATTCCCACCCATCGGTGGAGCGTCGGGTGCGCGCGGCGATGGATTGGAAGGCGAAACATCCGCCGACGCCGTGACATACACAAAAAGGGGGCGGTGTGACCCGCCCCCTTTGATGTTTGTTTCGAAACCGCGTGCTTATTCGGCGGCGAGGTTAACAGCGGCGAACTTGCCGCGGTCATCGACTTCGATGTCGAACGCGAGCCGCTGGCCTTCGACCAGCCCCTGCATCCCCGCACGCTGCACCGCGCTGATGTGGACAAAGGCATCGGCCTGACCATCGTCGCGCGAAATAAAACCGAAGCCCTTGGTCTCGTTAAAGAACTTGACCGTGCCTGAGGCGCGTTCGCCGGTCAGCTGACGCCGGCCGCGGGCACCGCCCGCAGCAGGGCCACGATCGGGCCGGTCACCGCGATCACGCGGCGCAAATTCCTCGACCGGCATCGGCTCGCCATCGATCTTCAAATCGATCGCCGAAACCTTGCCATTGCGCTCGACCAGCGTGAAGCCGAGCGGCTGGCCATTGGCCAGACCGGTCAGGCCCGCCTGTTCGACCGCGCTGATGTGGACGAACACATCCTCGCCGCCGTCATCGCGGGCAATGAAGCCAAAGCCCTTGCCGCCGTTGAAAAATTTGACCTGGCCTGTGCCTTCACCGACGACCTGCGCCGGCATCCCGCCGCCGCGTGGGCCACCGCCGCCAAAGCCGCCGCCACCACCACCGAAGCCGCCGCCGCGCGGGCCGCCGCCGCCGAAGCCGCCGCGATCACCACCATAACCGCCGCCACGATCATCGCCGAACGAACGGCGCGGCTCGCCATAGGGCTGCGGTTCGAAGCTGTCGAAATTGCCGAAATCGTCGCGCTTGCCGCGCCCGCGGGGGCCCCGGCGGTCTTTGTTGAAACTCATCTTGGTCGTATCACTTTCGCCTCGCCCGCACCCTGTTTGTCGCACGCGCCGCACCGGACGAAGGGCAGCATGAGCCACCGGGACAGACTCACCCTGCACCCAGCCAAATATAGACATAGCAAGAAAGACAAGCCTCTGCGAACGAAAACTTGGGGATAAGCTGGCCATGCGCGGCGCTTCCATTCGCTGGGCAGCGGGTCTATGGCGCGCCGATGACTGTTTACCTGCACGACGAAGATCTGCCGACCGATGCCTTGGGCCCCGGGCCTATTGCAATCGATACCGAAACGATGGGCCTCAACCCGCTGCGCGACCGGCTGTGTCTGGTGCAGCTTAGCGATGGCGGTGGCGATGAACATCTGGTGCGATTCGCGCCCGGCAGCCGCTATGACGCGCCGGTGCTAAAAGAATTGCTGACCGATCCGGCGCGGCTCAAACTCTTTCACTTTGCGCGGTTCGACATTGCCGCGCTGCGCCATCATCTTGGCGTGGTGACGGCACCTGTCTATTGCACCAAAATCGCCTCGCGGCTGGTGCGCACCTATACCGACCGCCATGGCTTGAAAGAGCTGGTGCGCGAAATGTTGGGGCAGGAACTGTCCAAGCAGCAGCAGTCCAGTGACTGGGGCGGGCCGGTGCTGAGCGAAGCGCAGCGCGATTATGCAGCGAGTGACGTGCGCTTTTTGCACCGGCTCAGGCAAGAATTTGACCTGCGGCTGGAGCGCGAGGGGCGCACCCATCTGGCTCAGGCCTGCTTTGATTTTCTGCCGGTGCGGGCTGAGCTGGATCTTGCCGGCTGGGCCGAAGCCGACATCTTCGCGCACAGCTAGGCGGCGCGAATGTCTGCCGCTGCTGACCTTGATCGCGACATGCGCCGCCTCTGGGCGGCGGCGGGGGGCAGCCATGACCGGGTGGTGCGCATTTTGCGAACCGGCTTGCCGCTGGTGATCGGCATCGTCGCGGCGGTGCTGGTCTTTTCGCCCTTCACCCACCGTGAGGAGCTCAGCTTTCTTTTGAGCAAGGATAAGGTCGATGTCGCGCAGGAACGGCTGCGCGTCGCTCAGGCGACCTATCGCGGGCAGGATGCCAAGGGTCAGCCCTTTGCCTTGCTGGCCAAAAGTGCCGTCCAGAAATCAAGCGCCGACCCCGTGGTGCGGATGACCGACCTGTCGGGCGCAATCCGGCTGGCCGACGGCCCCGCCACGATATTTGCCCCCGACGGCGCCTATGATATGCAGCGTGAGGCCGTGGCGGTGACCGGGCCGATAACGGTCAAAGCCGCAGGCGGCTACCAGCTCGAGGCGCGCGATGTCACCATGGATTTGAAGGCGCGCCGCCTGACCGGAACAGGCGGTGTCGAGGGCAGCTTGAACATCGGGCGCTTTTCGGCCAACCGGCTGGTCGCCGACCTTGACGCCCGTACCGTGCGGCTGGATGGCAATGCCCGGCTGACCATCAATCAGGGAGGATTGCGCCGATGACCCGCACCAATTTGGGGCTTGGCACTGCGGCATTTGTGCTGACGGCCCTGGCCCTTCTGGCCAATGGCAACGGTGACACGGCGCGCGCGCAGGCGCTGGCCAACCATGACAGCAATGCCCCGGTCAATGTCGCCGCGAACAGCATCGAGGCACAGGACCGTGCCGACCGTGTTCTCATCACCGGCAATGTTGAAGTGACGCAAGCGGGACTGCGCCTGACCGCAGAACGCATGACGGTTGCGTACAGCCGCTCGGGCGGCACCGAAATCAATCGCATCGATGCGACCGGCGGGGTTACGGTGACCAAGGGCAATGAAAGCGCGCGCGGCAATGTCGCCATCTATGACCTCGACAAGCGCGTCATCACACTGGTCGGCAATGTCGAGCTCGTGCAGGCGGGTAACAATTTGCGCGGTGGGCGGCTGGTGATCGATTTGAACAGCGGCCGTGCGACGGTAGACGGACGCGGCGCGGGACGCGGGCCTGATGGTCAGCCGGTCGTAGGTGGCACTGGCGGGCGCGTGACGGGCACCTTTACCGTGCCCAAGCGGAATTGACCGGACCCCGGACTTAACCACGTCGACGTCATGACCTGCTAGGTGCGGTTTTGGGACCGCCCACTGCCGCTGTGCCGTCCGTCTTGGGCGCCAGCGCCGTTGCGAGGTACCCGCCGATGGAGCGCTCATCCATGCTTCGCCCCACGTCGCTGCTCCGCGACCTTGGCCCGCCGACCGAGAGCGAGCGCACGACCATCGCGCGCATTCTGATCCGCCATGGCTATTCGCCGCCCCCGCCGCCTGCGCTGCGTTTTACCAAGCCTCCGCGCCGGGCTTGGTAAAATGCACGCACCGCCCTACATGGCTGGGCGATGCCGCCTGATACCGCCACCAGTTCTTCACCCCGCGCCGAGCCGCCGGTCTGGGAAACGATCAAACGCTTTCTGCCCTATCTGTGGCCCGAGCATAAGCCGCAGCTGAAGCTGCGCATTGCTGGCGCGGCGCTGATCGTGCTGGTGTCAAAGGGTGTGCAGATTTCGCTGGGCTTCCTCTTCGGCGCCGCGATCGACGCGATGGCACCGGGAATGGAAGAAGGGTTTGCGCTCGCGATCGGTCTGGTGCTCGCTTATGCACTGGCGCGCTTTGGCGGGGTGTTGTTCGACAATCTGCGCAATGTCGTGTTCGAGCGTGTGGGGCAGGACGCGACGCGCGAGCTAGCCGTGTCGGTCTTCACACACCTCCACGCGCTGTCCTTGCGCTTCCACCTTGCACGGCGGACGGGCGAGGTGACCAAGGTGATCGAGCGCGGAACGAAGAGCATCGATGTGATGCTTTATTTCTTGCTGTTCAACATCGCGCCGACAATCCTCGAGCTCGCCGTGGTGTTGACTATTTTTGCCGTCAAATACAGCCTGGGGCTGGCCGCCGCAACGGCGGTGATGGTGATAGCTTACATCAGCTTTACCCGGCGCGTAACCGACTGGCGCAATGCGCTGCGCGAGCGCATGAACGACCTCGACACGCTGACCGTCGGGCGCAGCGTCGACAGCCTGCTCAATTACGAGACGGTCAAATATTTTGGTGCCGAACGCCGCGAGGCGGCGCGCTATGCTGAGGTTGCCGAGCAATGGGCCAACGCCGCGGTCAAAAGCGAAAACAGTCTGGCAGCGCTCAACATCGGTCAGGCCTTTATCACCAACGCGACGCTTGGCGGGGCGATGGCCTTTACCGTCTGGGGCTGGTCCAAAGGGCAATTTACGCCCGGCGATGTGGTCACGATCAACACGCTGCTGATGCAGCTGTTTCGACCCCTGGACATGCTCGGCATGGTGTATCGCACCATTCGCCAGGGACTGGTCGACATGGCGGCGATGTTTGCGCTGATCGATACGCCTTCCGAAATCACCGACGCGCCGGGTGCCAAGCCGCTCGCGGTCGATGGCGCGGCAGTGGAATTTGACAATGTGGTGTTCGGCTATGACCCCGACCGGACGATTTTGAACGGGGTCAGCTTCGCGGTCGCGCCGGGGCAAACGCTAGCGATCGTCGGTCCCTCGGGCGCGGGAAAATCGACCATCGCGCGGCTGCTCTATCGCTTTTACGATCCGCAGGGCGGCGCAATCCGCATCGATGGACAGGATATCCGGCAAGTGACGCAGGCGAGCTTGCGCGCCGCCATCGGCATCGTGCCGCAGGATACGGTGCTGTTCAATGACAGCATTGGCTATAACATCGGCTATGGCCGCGAGGGTGCGACGGCTGAGGATATCGCCGCCGCCACGCGCGGCGCGGCGCTCGACGATTTCATCGCGCGGCTGCCGCAGGGATATTCGACCGAGGTCGGCGAGCGTGGCCTGAAATTGTCAGGCGGCGAGAAACAGCGCGTTGCGATCGCGCGCACGCTCGTCAAAAACCCGCCGCTGTTGATTTTGGACGAAGCGACGAGCGCACTCGACAGCCGCACCGAGGATGCGATCCAGGCAACGCTGGATGAAATCGCCGAACGCCGCACGACAATCATCATCGCGCACCGGCTGTCGACGGTCGTGGGGGCCGACCGGATTGTCGTGCTCGACGCGGGGCGCGTCGCCGAAACGGGCACGCATGCTCAGCTGCTGCGCGCGCGCGGGCTTTATGCCGACATGTGGGCTAGGCAGCAGGATGAGCGCGTCGAGGTCTAAACCACAAACCGCCCCACCAGCCCTCGCACATCGACCCGTGCCCCCAGCTGTGCGGCCAGCAGGAACGTCCCGCCCAGCTTGCGCTGGATGAACAGCGCGTCGGGCTGCGGCAGGATCCAGTTGGCGCGGTCGGCGGCGACAGTCAGCGCTTCGTCGCGGATTGCGGCGGATTGGGTGCGGTCGGTGAAGTCATGTTTGCCGCGTCCTGCGAACAGGTCGGTCAGCGAGGCGATGATGCGTGCCATCTCGTCCGGGTGGCGCTCGAATGCGCGCGGGGCGGCGAGGCCCAAGTCCTCCATTGCGGCGCGCACGCCTGTTTCATCTTGCCGCATCGCGCTGGCCAGCAAGGCGCGATAGCCGTCCACAATCTCCGCCGGAATTTGGCGCGTTGCGCCGAAGTCGAGCAGGATGATGCGGCCGCTCGCTTCGTCGAAAAGATAGTTGGCGAAATTGGGATCGGTCTGCATCAAGCCAAATTCGAACAGCTCGCGCAGCACCAGCTCGCACAAGGTCGCGGCCACATGGTCGCGCTGCTTTTGCGGCAGGTGGCCGAGCGTTTCGATGGCGACGCCCGGCGTATAGTCCATCGCCAGCACCCCCGGTCCCGACAGTGGGGCATAGCGACACGGGATCAGGAAACGGTCGTCGCCTGCCAGCAGCTTGCCAAAGCGCGCCAGCATAGCGCCTTCGCGCGCATAATCGGCCTCCTGATGCAGTTGCAGTTTCGCCTCGGCGAGCAAAGGCGCAAGGTCGATGTGGCGGGGGAGCAAGTTCGAGATTTTGAGCAAGGTCGCGACATTGTCGACGTCGCTGTCGATGCTGCGCGCGACGCCGGGATATTGGACTTTGATCGCAAGTTTGCGCCCCGATTTGGTCACCGCGCGGTGGACCTGGCCGATCGACGCGGCGGCGAAGGGGCGGCGCTCAAAGCTGGCGAGCTTGTCCTGCCACGCGGGCCCCCAGGCGGTGATCAGCGCCTTGTCGAGTTGCCGCGCGGGCATCGGCCGCGCCTCGGCTCGCAGCTGGGCGAGGATTGACGAGAGTTCGGGCGGCAGCAGATCGCCAGCGTCGAGGCTGAGCAACTGCCCCAACTTCATCGCCGCACCGCGCAGCCGGCTGAGTTGATCGGTCAGGCGCAACGCGTTGGCGGGAGTCAGGATCAGGTCGGACAGACGCGGGCGCTTCCCTTCGGCCAACTGCCGCACGCCGTCGACCATCATTCCGCCCGCAATGCCGCCGACGAGGCTGCCAAAGCGCAGCATCCGCGCCGCGCGCCCGCCGGGCACGGCCAGCCCCTCGGGCAATTTGCGGTTGTCGGTCATGCAGGGAGAGGCCTTTTGCTGTTCTGACTGCCATATAGGGGGTCGCCGGGCGCTATGCATCCCCGGACATGCGCGTTAAGGCCGCCGCCATGTCCCCCTCCGCCGCGCTGCTCCCTCTGCTGAAATCGACCTTTGGCTTCGACGCCTTCAGAGGGCGGCAAGCCGAAGTGCTCGACCGCGTCATGGCGAGGAAGCATGCACTCGCGGTGATGCCGACGGGGGCGGGGAAGTCGCTCACATACCAGCTTCCGGCCTTGGCGCTCGACGGGACGGTGGTGGTGATCTCGCCGCTGATTGCGTTGATGCACGATCAGCTGCGCGGGGCGCTGGCGGCGGGAATTCGCGCGGCGACCTTGACCAGCGTCGATGCCGATCAGGCTGAAACGGTGGCGCGCTTTCGGGATGGCGCGCTCGACCTCCTCTATGTCGCGCCCGAGCGCGCGACGCGGAGTGCCTTTGCCGATTTGCTCGAGCAGGCGCGCATCGCGCTGTTCGCGATCGACGAGGCGCATTGCGTGTCCGAATGGGGGCATGACTTTCGGCCCGATTACCGCGGGCTGCGGCCATTGCTTGACCGCTTCGGCGATGTCCCGCGCTTGGCGCTGACCGCAACGGCCGACGCGCACACCCGCGCCGACATATTGGTGCAACTGGGCATCCCGGAAGAGGGCTTGATCCTAGCCGGGTTCGACCGGCCGAACATCCGCTATGCGATGCAGCCGCGCACAAACCCTTTGAAGCAACTGACCGAGCTGCTGAACGAACAGCCGGGGCCGGGCATCGTCTATGTGCCGACGCGCAAGAAGGCCGAGGACCTGGCCGAGGGGCTGGCGCGCGCGACCGGGCGGCCGGTCGCCCCCTATCACGCGGGCCTCGACCCGGACGTGCGCGCCAACACCCAAAGCCGCTTTGTCGCTTCAGAGGACGGGGTCGTCGTGGCGACGGTGGCCTTTGGCATGGGCATAGACAAGCCTGATGTGCGCTTTGTCGCCCACGCTGGCATTCCCAAATCGATCGAGGGATTTTATCAGGAAACGGGACGGGCAGGGCGCGATGGCGATCCGGCACTGGCAATCATGCTGTGGGGCGCGGGCGATTTTGCTACAGCGCGGTCGCGGCTGGCTGAGCTGCCCGAGGACCGTGTTGAGGGCGAGCGGGTGCGATTGAACGCGCTCGCCGCGCTGGTCGAGGCGACGGGCTGCCGCCGCCAGATCTTGCTTGCCCATTTCGGCGAGAGCGGCACGCCGCCATGCGGCAATTGCGACAATTGTCTGAACCCGCCAACGGCAACCGACGCGACGGAACTGGCGCGCAAATTGCTGTCGGCAGTCTATCGCACCGGGCAGAGCTTTGGGCTGGGCCATGTCGTCAAGGTGCTGACGGGCGAGTCCGATGAGCGCGTGGCGGCGCGCGGGCACGACCAACTGACGGTGTTTGGCATTGTTGGTCCTGAAGAAGCGGCGTTGCTGCGCCCGCTCGCGCGCAGCCTGACCGCGCAGGACGCGCTGCGCCAGACCGAGCATGGCGGCTGGATGCTGGGCCCGGCGGCGCGCGCGATTTTGAAGGGCGAGGCGAGCGTCGGGCTGGCGCTGCAACCCGAACGGGCGCGGCGGCGCAAACGCGCGGGAACAAGCGATGGCGGGGTCAACCCCGTCGGCGACCCGCTGTTCGACGCGCTGCGCACCCTGCGCCGAGATCTGGCCACCGAAGCCGGCGTGCCGCCCTATGTGATCGCGCACGACAGCGTGCTGCGCGAACTGACCACGCGGCGACCGATGAGCCAGGCGGCGTTGGCTGATATCCCTGGCTTGGGCACACGCAAGATTGCTGCTTATGGCGAGGCATTGCTAGGTGTCATCCGCCAGCATTGACGTGAGCGTCAACCTTCACGCTTGTCAGTAGCGAACAGCGGGCATATCAGGTGGGCGGAGAGAGGATGCCCATGTTTCGCCGTCTGACAGATGACTTCCACGTCGCACCGCAGATCGAACTGGCGGACTTGGCTACTGTGGCAGCGCAGGGTTTTCTCATCGTCATCAACAACCGCCCCGATGGTGAAGAGCCCGATGCGCCGCAGGGCGATGCCGTGGCAGCGGCTGCTGCTGCGGCGGGCCTGGCCTATGCTGCAATCCCGGTCGGGCACGGCGGTTTCAGCGCGGCGCAGCTTGATGCGCTCGACGCGGCGCGCGCGGCGCATCCGGGCAAGGCGCTGGCCTATTGCCGCTCGGGCACGCGATCGACCCATCTATGGGCCCTTGCACAGGCGCGCGGCGGGGCCGACGTCGACGGTTTGTGTGGTGCAGCCGCGGCCGCAGGCTATGATATTTCCATGCTGCGACCCATCATGACCAGCCTTAGCGCAGGCGTTTGATGGACTGGCAGGTCGAGGCGTTGAAGCTGGCGGGCTCGCTGCTCGCGGTGTTTGGCGTGGCGTGGCTGGTTAAGGGCATGAAGCTGGGCGGCGAAGTGCGAATCCGCGATGCTGCTCACGCAATCCGGCTCGCGGAGGAGGCCGAGGTCGGCTTTGGCGGGGTCGATGTCGGGCTCGATCGCGCAGGCTTCGCCGCGTTGGTACGTAATGCCGCGGGGCGCCAGATGTTGGTCCGTGCGCACGGCGTGCAATTTGCCGCGCGCGTGGTCGATACGCATTTCACCGGGCGGCTCGACAAGGAATTTCTGACGCTCACGGCGCCCGAACGCACTTTTGGCAGCGTTACCCTGCGGCTCGGCAAGGATGCCGGACTGTGGGCAAGCCGCATGCGCGATGTGGTGAGGGCCGCCTGATGCCGCCAACATTCAGCCCAGTTGATTACGCCATACCGGCCTTCATCTTGCTCATCCTGATTGAAATGGTGGTGGCGCGGCGGCGCGACCCCACTCGCTACGAGGCCAAGGACACGCTGACCTCGCTCCTGCTCGGCACGGGTAGCACGGTGGCCGGGGCGCTGACAGGCGGGATCGTGTTCGCGTTGGCGCTATGGCTATACGAGCAACGCCTGTTTGAGATCGGTTGGGCTTGGTGGGCGTGGGCACTGTGCTTCGTGCTCGATGATCTGGCCTATTATTGGGCGCACCGCACTGGCCACCGTGTGCGCTGGTTCTGGGCGGCGCACGTCAATCACCATAGCAGCCAGCACTACAACCTATCGACGGCGCTGCGGCAGACGTGGACAGGTTTTTTCGCGCTGTCCTTCATCTTTCGCATCCCGCTGGCGTTCGTCGGCTTTCACCCCGCGATGATCCTGTTCTGCGGCGCCGTGAATCTGATCTATCAATTCTGGATTCATACCGAGGCGATCGGACGGTTGCCGAAATGGTTCGAAGCGGTGATGAATACACCGTCGCACCACCGCGTTCACCATGCGGTCAACCCGCGCTACCTTGACCGCAATTATGCGGGAACCTTCATCGTCTGGGACAAGATGTTCGGGACTTTCGCGCCCGAAGTCGACGACGACCGCCCGCGCTATGGCATCGTCAGACAGCTGGGCAGCTTCAACCTCATTTGGGCAGTGTTCCACGAATGGATTGGTATTGCGCAGGACGTGTGGCGCGCACCGTGGCGGCACAAGCTGTCCTATTTGTGGCGGCCACCCGGCTGGACCCATGATGGCAGCCGCCTGACCAGCGATATGATCCGCCAGCGCTGGATGGCGGCACAAGGGAATGAGCATGGATGAATTTGACATCATCGTCGTCGGCGGCGGCAGCGGTGGCAGCGCGGTCGCCGGGCGGCTGAGCGAAGGCGGGAAATACCGGGTCTGTCTGGTCGAAGCGGGGGGCAATAACACTGGTTATCGCACCATCATTCCGGGCTTCGTCGCGTTCCAGACCGACAAGACCAACTGGAAATTTGATACGGTGCCGCAAGCGGGGCTGAACGGTCGGCTGGGGTATCAGCCGCGAGGCAAAGGGCTGGGTGGGTCGAGCGCAATCAACGGCATGGTCTATATTCGCGGCAATGCGTGGGACTATGACAATTGGGCGGCGCTAGGGTGCGACGGCTGGTCCTATGCCGATGTGCTGCCCTACTTCAGACGGTCGGAGCGCAACGTGCGTGGCGGCGATGATTTTCATGGGCACGATGGTCCGCTGTGGGTGAGCGAGCAGGTTTCACCTTATCAGGGATCGGTCGAATTTGTCGAAGCCGCCGCTTCACTGCAAATTGCGCGCAACGATGATTTCAACGGCCCGCGGCAGGCGGGCGTCGGCCTGTATCAGGTGACCCAGAAGAATGGCGAGCGCTGGTCGGCGGCGCGCGCTTATGTTGAGCCCAACAGGGCGCGCGACAATCTGACGGTGTTGACCAATGTCACGGTCGAGCGCGTGTTGTTCGACGGCAACAAGGCAAGCGGCATCGCCTGCCGCGAGGGTGGTACATTGCGCCAACTCAGGGCGCGCCACGCGGTCGTGCTCGCAGGCGGGGCATTCGGGACGCCGCAATTGCTGATGCTTTCGGGCATTGGTCCCGCCGATCATTTGCGTGCGCATGGCATCGACGTGCTCGTGGATCGACCAGCGGTGGGCAGTGATTTGCAGGACCATCTCGACTATTCCATCGCCTATGATTGCGACGACACCAGCTTCATGGGTCAGACGCTGGTCGGCCTGAAAAATTCGGCCAAGGCTGTAGTGCAGTGGTTCTGGAACCGATCGGGCAAAATGACATCCAACTTTGCCGAAAGCGGCGGTTTCGTGACGGTCGATCCAGCATCACCCGCGCCTGATATCCAGTTCCATTTTTTCCCCGTCGCGCTCGAGGATCATGGCCGCACCGTGGTAAAGTCGCATGGGTATAGCCTGCACGTCTGTGTGCTGCGTCCCTATAGCCGGGGCACGGTGCGGCTTGCCTCGGTCGATGCGGCGGCACCGCCGCTGATTGATCCCAATTTCCTGTCGGACGACCGCGATCTCGAATTGCTGAAGCGGGGGATCAAGCTCGGCTATCGCATCATGGAATCGCCGCCGCTGACCAAATATGCCGGGCGTGACCGCAATCCGGTCAACCTCGACGATGATGCAGCGCTGGAAGCGATGATCCGTAACCGCGCCGACACCATTTATCATGCCGTGGGCACCGCGCGAATGGGCAGCGACGATGATGCAGTGGTCGATCCGCGCCTGCGCGTGCGCGGGGTCGAAGGGCTCTATGTCGCCGATGCCAGCATTATGCCGCGCCTCGTGTCAGGCAACACCAATGCACCCAGCATCATGATTGGCGAGCGCTGTGCCGATTTTGTGGCGGCCGATTTATCGTAAATTTTTACGGCGAATCTTCGGCGTTACGAATCGGCGCTATGTTATGTTTATGCTGCAGTCTTGCTGCACGACATGCTGCACTCAAGCCATTGAAAAACCAAAAAAAGAGGGCCGGGACTTGCGTCCCGGCCCAGCCTTTCAGGCTCTCCCCTCCTGAAACTGTTGGCGCGTGAATGCCACATTAATGTCATGCTGAAAAGGGGGATTTTTGTTACAATCGCCTTGTCCCAAACCCCTCAAAAACTCTTGCGCGCGGTGATGCCAAAAGTGCGCGGCTGGCCGACATTGTAGCCCAGCCGCGCGCGCCCGCCGCGCTCGCGGTCGAACGACAGCAGGGCGTTTTCGTCGAACACATTATTGACATAAGCGGTCAACGACAGTCCCCCGTCAAAGTCGACGCCCACGCTCAGATTGACCAGCTGGTAATCGGGCAACCGCAGATCGACAGTGGTTGCCGAGGCCGCGGGGGCGCCGCCGAACGGCAGATTGTGGGTAAAGGTGCGCGGATTGTTTTCCTGGTCAGCCGGCTGGGTGAAGCGGCTGCCGACATGCTGGAACGAGGCGGCGACAAAGGCGTCGGCACCGTCGCTGATTGGCCATTCATAGCTGCCCGCTGCTGACAGCTGGAACTTGGGAACCGATGGCAAACGGTTGCCCTCGCGAATGCCGGTCGCACTCGCCAGTGCGCCGGGCAGGGTGGTGTCAAACTCGGCCTCGATAATGCTGCCCGAAAGGGTGAAGTCGAGC
This sequence comes from uncultured Sphingopyxis sp., assembly GCA_964401155.1. GTDB lineage: Bacteria > Pseudomonadota > Alphaproteobacteria > Sphingomonadales > Sphingomonadaceae > Sphingopyxis. Next base: position 25,273 of record CAYNXF010000004.1, on the reverse strand, counting down.
CCGTCTGCAGGCTGCAAGCCCAGTTCGAATTCAACGCCTGCCGTATGCGCCTTGTCGACGTTGAAGACGATGCGCGACGAACAGCTTCCGGCGTCGAGCGTGACCTGCAGGTTCTTGATGTCGGTATAAAAACCTGCGGCGTTGAAGGTAAAGCCGCGCCCTTGCGTCTTCACGCCCAGCTCGTAGTTCCACAGCGTTTCGTCGCCATAATCCTGGAATCCACCGAACAGCGCCAGATCGGTCGCGTTGCACAGTGGGGTGTTGAGCGGATCGTTGACGCCGCCCAGACGGAAGCCCTTCGACGCCTGCGCGTTGATGGTCACGTCCTCGCTGACGTCATAGCTGACCAACAGGCGCGGGGTGAAACCGTCCGAGGCGGTGCGGTCGACGACGCCGGCATCGCCGTTGGCAAACAGGCCGCCGGTGGTGATAACACGCTCTTCCTCGAAATCATAATAGCGCCCGCCCGCGGTCACCGTCAGCGCGTCGGTCAGATCATAGCTGACCTCGCCGAACACCGCGAACTGCTTGATGTCGTAGGGCAGATCCGAATTGAACGGCGAATCGGTGCCAAAGCCATTGGCCACGGCCGCCGATGTGCCTGCGCCCAGCACGGCATCGGTGAAGGCGTCATAGCCCGGGGTCGGGAGCCGTTGGGCATAGACGCGGTCGATTTTCGAATAGAAACCGCCGACGACCCACTGGAACGGGCTGTCATTGTCCGACGCGAGCCGCAATTCCTGCGTAAAGGTTTCAAGCTCGGTCGTGTCGCGCAGGTTTGACGGCAGCAGCACCGCAGCAGCGGGATAGCCAAGGTCGACCGACACCGATCCCGTCAGCGCGCTGGCATCGCGGCTGACCAAGATGCTGCGGTCGATATAGCTGGTGACCGAGGTCAGCTCGGCACCGCCGAAGCCAACTTTGATGGTCGCATCGGCAATGAAGGTTTCATCCTCAAACGCCTCACGCAGCAGCAGATATTGTTCGCGCTCGTCGAACGTCACTTGCGGGCGCGTGGTGGTGAAGCGATTGCCGAACAGGTTATAGATTTCCTGCCGGTTGAACCCGTCGGCTTCGATCTTCTGATAGACAATGCGCGGGGTGATGCTGAACCGGTCGGACGGTTCAAAGGTCAGCGCGATGCGTCCGCCATAGCGTTCACCGCTGTTGATATCCTCGCCGCCAGCCGGGCCGATGGCGTTGATGAAACCGCCATAGCGGGTGAAATAGCCGACTGCGCGGATCGCGGCGGTCTCGCCGAGCGGTACATTGACCGCGCCTTTCAGGTGACCACCGAAATCGTCGCCATCGACGAGGTTGAGGTTCGCCTCGATCATCCCTTCGGTGGCGCCAAGGCGCGGCTGGTTGGTGATATAGCGGATGGTGCCGCCCACCGAACCCGAACCGAACAGCGTGCCCTGCGGCCCGCGCAGTGTTTCGACACGGTTCAAATCGAACAGGTCAAGATCGGGGGTGAAGAGCGAGAGTGAGATCACGCTTTCATCGAGATAGACGCCGACTTGTTCCTTGACGCCGGGCTGGTCGCGCACGACCTGACCCGCCGACACGCCGCGCACTGACACCTGGCTTTGCCCGGGCCCCAGGTTCTGAACCGACAGCCCGGCCACGTTGCGCGACAGATCCTCTAGCGTCACCGCGCCTGATTTCTGGATATCCTCGGCGGTCTGGGCATTGATCGAAAAGGGCACATCCTGCAAATTGGCGTCGCGCTTGGTGGCGGTGACAATGATGACATTGCTGTCCTCGTCTTCGGCTTCCTGGGCGGCAACCGGGGCTGCAACGGCGACGGCGAGACCCGAAAGCCCCGCGAGCATGATGACACGTGCGCGCATAAAATCTCTCCTGCAAACCACGGCGCGGCGTCGCTGCACCGAACTCGTTTCTGGGTGGCAGGAAACTGCGCCGAGTTCAGCGGCTTGGCAACCGGATGACAGGCCAATGACAAAAATGGGCCGGGGTGTGTTGCACCCCGGCCACAGGTGGTTCGCAGGAGGAACCTGGGTTGGAACCCGCCGCCGCCCCATGGAGTGGAGAGGAGAGGTGGCGGCGACGGGCCCCAATCTCGTCAATAGTTGTAGGCACGCTCCCCATGTTCGGCGAGGTCGAGCCCTTCTTGCTCGACGTCTGCCGACGGGCGCAGCCCGATGGTATATTTGAGGCCAAGGAACAGCACCGCGCTGACGACGCCGGTCCACAGCACGGTGGTGCCAACGGCCCACAACTGCGTCATCACCTGACCTGCCAGGTCAAATTCACCAGCCTTGGCAACGGGTGCGGTGTAATCGATCCAGCCTTGGCCGCCCCACGCCGGGTTGGCGACAAAACCGGTGCCGATGGCGCCGATGATCCCGCCGACGGCATGGACGCCAAAGACATCAAGGCTGTCGTCATAGCGGAACTTGTTCTTCACCGTGGTGACAAAGAAGAAGCATCCGGCAGAGGCCACCGCGCCGAGCAGGATCGCGGTTCCGGGATGGGCAAAGCCCGCCGCCGGGGTGATCGCCACCAGACCCGCAACCACACCGGTCGCGCCGCCGAGCAGCGACGGCTTCTTGTGCACCACCTGTTCGATAACCGCCCAAGTCGCGCCTGCTGCCGCTGTTGCAGTCATGGTGTTAAGGAAGGCGAGTGCGCCAAAGGCGTTGGCTTCGAGACCCGAACCGGCGTTGAATCCGATCCAGCCCACCCACAGCAGCGAGGCCCCGATCATCGTCATAACCAGCGAATGCGGAGCCATGGGTTCGGCCTTGTAACCGATGCGCGGCCCGACGATCAGGCAACCGACCAGCCCGGCGATCCCGGCATTGATGTGGACGACGGTGCCACCGGCAAAGTCGAGCGCACCCCAACCCCACAGCAGACCCATATCGGTCGGCGCGGCGTGGAGGAAGTCCGGTCCGGCCCAATACCATACCATGTGCGCTATGGGGAAATAGGCGAAGGTCAACCACAGCACCGTGAAGATGATGAGCGGCGTGAATTTGATGCGCTCGGCAAAGGCGCCGACGATCAGCGCGGGCGTGATGCACGCGAAGGTCATCTGGAAGATCACGAACACATATTCGGGGAGGTACACCCCGTTCGAGAAAGTCGCGGCAAAGGTCGTAACATCGACCCCGGCGAGAAAGGCCTTGTCAAAACCGCCGACGATGGTTGGAAAGGGCGTGCCGGTCGACGTGAACGCCATCGAATAGCCCCAGCTGAACCAGACCAGCGCGGCGACGCAGACAATAGTCAGCACCTGCATCAGCACCGACAGCATATTCTTGGCGCGCACCAGGCCGCCATAGAATAGCGCCAGCGCGGGCACCGACATCATCAGCACGAGCGCCGAGGCGACGAGCATCCATGCCACGTCGCCCTTGTTGACCATCTCGGCTGTTGGCGCGAATGCGGCGGGCGCCGCTGCTTCGGCAGCCCCATCGGCTGGTGCGGTGGCGGCTTCGGCTACCGCTTCCTGCGCCCAGACGGGCAGCGCGGCGAACAGGGCCAGGCTTGCCGCCGTGCCCGCGCCCGCGATTTTGCTTATCAGCTTCATTGCGTTCCCCTTTGTCTTAAAGCGCGGCTTCGCCGGTCTCGCCGGTGCGGATGCGCACGGCCTGACCGACGTCGAGCACGAAAATCTTGCCATCGCCGATTGATCCGGTGCCCGCGGCGGCCTGCACGGTCTCCACGACGCGCGGCGCGAGCGCATCGTCGCACACCAGCTCGACCTTCACCTTGGGCACCATGTTGGTGGCGTATTCAGCACCGCGATAAATCTCGGTCTGCCCCTTTTGCCGGCCAAAGCCCTTGACTTCGGTCACGGTCATGCCGGCGATACCCAGCGTGGTGAGCGCCTCGCGCACCTCGTCGAGTTTGAACGGTTTGATGATCGCCAGGATCAGCTTCATGCTTTGCTCCCCTTTGTTTTCTGGCTAAGCCTTGTTGCGGTGCAACATGCGTGCCAGATTGCGGGACGCGCGCGATCCGCCGCCGATTATGACGTTTTGACGTCATCACGAGCCATTTTGTTGCGTGGTTGCGGTCAATTCGCTGGCAATCGCCAACGAAGCGTGCCTATTTTTTAGGCAAATTCTGCAGCTCGGCCCACACCGGCAGATGGTCCGATGCGCGCATCGCCAGCGCGCTGCGGTGCACGGCGGCTGCGGCAGCGGCAAAGTGCGGCGAGGCAAAAATCCGGTCGAGCCGCGCCACCGGACGGCGGCTGTGAAAACTGGGGCCGGTGTCGATGCAAGGGTGCTGCTCGGCAAAGTCAGCCAGACAGCCGCCGCGCGGGCGCCATTCGTTGCAATCGCCCATCAAGATGGTCGGCAGCGGCTCGCCTTGTGCGACATGGTGCAGAATGGCGCGCGCCTGCTGCCGTCGCCGGATGCCCGACAGGTCGAGATGCATGCCAACAACGCGCAGCCGCAGCCCGGCCGTGGTGCGCAGCGTCGCGGCCACCGCACCGCGCGGCTCGAGCGTGGGGAGGTGCAGTGCATGGCATTCCTCCACCACCGTCCCGCGCCGGACGAGCAGCGCATTGCCGTGCCAGCCGATGCTGTGCGGGCTTTCGTCAATGGCGACCGGGTCATAGTCGCTGTGCTCGGCAAACATAAAGGGTGGGATGGCACTGGTCCGCTGGCCAAAGCGGCGGTCGGCCTCTTGCAAGGCGATGATATCGGCGTCGAGTTCGCGCAGCACCGCCAAGATGCGCCCCGGGTCGCGCCGCCGATCGAGGCCGACCGCCTTGCGGATATTATAACTGGCGACCTTGATGCGCGCGGTCTGGCTCACGCGTGTCCGAACTCAGCGAGTAGCGCCTGTGCTTCGGCCAGATCTTCGTCGAGCACCATCAGCCGCACCGGGATCATCAGCCCGGCGCTATCGGCGATGTTCATCCCGGCGTCAAAACAAACGGCTTGTACGCCTGCGCTTTCCAGCCGTCCGCGCAGCAGCTCGGCTTCGGCCCCATTGGGCAGGCGCGCCAGTTCGACGAGTGCCATCAGCCTTCATCGCCCGCGATGAAGCGGTCCGTGGGGCGCGTCGGCAAGCCGTCGATGCTGGTGGTACGCCCGCCCACTTTTTCCAGCCACTGCGCGGGGTCGGCCTGCCGGTGCGCCTTTTTCAGCGTCTCGCGCTCGCGCTCCAGCGTCATGAAGGGCACGCCCCAGCCGCAGCTGGTTTGCACGCTATCGATGTCAACGACGAAAATTTGGCGCGTGCCGGGCAGCAGGGTGAAATGTGCGACCAATGCCTCCCACTCGGCATCCTGTGGCAGCACAGCGCGCCCACGCCCATAGATGCGCAAAATCAGCGCGCTGCGGTCAAACGCGTTGAACATGATTGTAATGCGCCCGTCGGCGGCCAGATGCGCGTGCGTTTCATTCCCTGACCCTGCCAAGTCCAGATAGGCGACCTGATTTTCGCTGAGCACGCGAAACGCGTCATAGCCCTTGGGCGACAGGTTGATGCGCGCATCGGGCGCGGCGGTCGCGACAAAGAACATCGGCTGCGCGGCGATGAAGGCGCGGTGTTTGTCGGTGAGAGTGTCAGTGAAGTCGGCCATCTCAATCAATCTCCTTGCCGATACGGGCGCTATCGCGGCTCAACAATATGCGCTCGGCCTTGCCGACGAAATCGCTCTCGGGCACCATCCCCAGACCCCAATCGGGACCCGTAAAGCGGCTGTCGGCCGCATTGCCACGATTGTCGCCGAGCAGGAAATAATGGCCCGCGGGGATTTTGACGGCGGGCTGGTCATTACCAAAATTGCCGCTGCACCCCATGATGGCGTGCGACGCGCCGCCGGGCAGAGATTCGCGCCGCACTGTCGCCGCGCCAAAACTGCACGTGCCGGTCAGCCCAGCGACGCCTTGCCCGCTATATTCGGCGAACGCATTGTTGATGGACAATTTGCTGCCGGTGATAGCAATGATTTCGCCGGGCAGACCGACAACGCGATAGGCAAACACCACATCGCGTTTGCGGACCAGATATACGGCGCCTCGCTCGATTGGCGGCAAGTCGCCGGTGCGCGCGATAAATTGTTCGCGCGCGCGCAGCGTTGGCTCCATCGATTCGCTGGGAATCACAAAATTCTGGTAGCGCGGCCCGGTTTCGGCGAGCAGCGCGCTGGCCAACAAAGCGCCGCCGCCCAGCACGCCCGCCAGTCCGACCGGCCACAGCCAGCGCGGCAGGCGGCGGCTCTCGTTCACGCCGTGCCGCCCACCGTCAACCCCGCGACCAGCAGGCTCGGTTGGCCGACCCCGGCGGGCACGCTCTGCCCGCCCTTGCCGCAGATGCCGATACCCTCGTCAATCGCCATGTCATTGCCGATACCGGTGACCTTGGTAAGCACGCTCGGCCCGTCACCGATCAGCGTCGCCCCCTTAATCGGGTCACCAAGCTTGCCGTTCTTGACCTTATAGGCCTCGGTACAGCTGAATACGAACTTGCCCGACACAATATCGACTTGCCCGCCACCAAAGCTGCGCGCGAAAATGCCGTCCTTGATACGGCTCAGCAGTTCTCCCGGATCATCATTGCCGCCGCGCATGAAAGTGTTGGTCATGCGCGGCATCGGTGCATGGGCATAGGATTCGCGGCGGCCATTGCCGGTCGGCGCAACGCCCATCAGCCGCGCGTTGAGGCGGTCCTGCATATACATTTTGAGGACGCCATCCTCGATCAGGACATTTTCCTGCGTCGGCGTGCCTTCGTCGTCGATCGACAGCGACCCACGGCGTCCGCCGTCGGCCACCGGGCTGGCCATGCTGCCGTCGTCGATCACGGTGACGCCGGGTGCAGCCACACGCTCGCCGATGCGGCCCGAAAAAGCGCTTGTGCCCTTGCGGTTGAAATCGCCTTCCAGGCCATGCCCAACGGCTTCGTGCAGCAGCACGCCAGGCCAGCCGGGGCCGAGCAAGACGGTAAACTCGCCTGCCGGAGCGTCGACCGCGCGCAGATTGACCAACGCCTGCGCCAACGCCTCGTCGATGCAGCGTTGCCACTGATCCTCGGCAAACAGATGATCGTACATGTACCGGCCACCGATGCCGAAAAACCCAGTTTCGCGGCGGCCATTTTCCTCGACTACGATGCTGACATTCAGGCGCACCAGCGGGCGCACGTCGGTCGCGACAAAACCGTCGGCGCGGACAATTTCGACCACCGACCAGCTTGCCGAAAGGCCGACGCTGACCTGGGCGATGCGCGGGTCGCGCGCGCGCGCGGCGGCGTCCACCTGTTGGCAAAGCGCCACTTTCTGGGCAAAGGGGATAAGGTCAAGCGGATTGGCGTCGCCATAGAGTCGCCGGTTCGTGCGCGCCGGCGGCGGTGCAGGCGGGCTGGTTGCCGGATCAAGCAACGCCAGTGTCTCGGCAGCGCGGCGGATCGCCGGCGCGCTCAAATCGCTGGCATGGGCAAAACCCGTCATCTCGCCCGACACGGCGCGCAGACCGAAGCCCGCTTCGGTCGAATAGTCGGCGGTTTTCAGCCGACCGTCATCAAAGCCGAAGCTCTCGGTCGCGCGATATTGCAGGTATAACTCGCCATCATCGGCGCGCGCCAGCGCCTTGGCGGCCAGCTTTTGCGCCATATCGGGGTCGAGCGCATCGGCGCGGTAAAGGAAGCGGCGGGGGTCGGATAGGGCTGTCATGGCGCTGATATAGGCAGCATGTCGCCGAAGGCAAAGCGGCGATGCGGCCAATCGTCAGATGTAGTTGACGGTCATCGTAAAGCTGCCGACATAATCGCCCGGCGGTTGGTTGGCGGGTACGGTTAGCGTTCCGCCGACATAATAGATGCGAAAGCCCCCGCCGAAAATGATTGCCGTATTGGGCAAGGCAACCGGCCCGCCGGCGGTCTGCCGCGCCCGCGTGAGGCTCGCGGTCATATTCGGCGCGCCGCCGCCGACGCGCGCCAGCGTTGCCGAATTGCTGCCGGTGATGATGATCAGCACTGCGCCGCCTGTGCCCTGGAATTCGGCGCGTTGCGCGGTCCCACCGACCGGAGTCACGCCGCCCGTGGTGGTGCGGGCACCGGACAACGCGCTGATCGTGACGGTCCCGGCGGTGGGGCCGCTGATCATTGATCCGAAATCCAGATCCTCAACCTTGACCAGTGTGTTGGGGCGTAGGATGATGGCACGGGTCGACGCGTCGGCGTCGGCCAATTGCGCCGCCGCCTGCGAAGGCAACCCCGCTGCGGCCGCCATCATGGTGGCCGCCATTGCCCTGATCCACCGGAAATGGCGCACTGGTCCCTGTCGCTCCTTGCCAGCAAGATGCCGCTATGCTCGCTCGGGCGTATGCGTATGCGCCTGGCCTTGGCATCGGGTGTATGGACATGGCGAACGGCGGGTTAACGGCCGTCCGGCGACCATTAGTGCTGGTCGGCAACTCCGCCAATCAGCACAAAGCGCCGGTCGCAATAGCCGCAGTCGGCAAAGCCCTGATCGGGATCAATTTCCAACCAGACGCGTGGATGCCCGAGGGCAGCGTCGGCTAGCCCGTCACCGGTGCCGTCACAAGCGATGCGGGTCTTGGCGACGCGGAGCGTTTCAGGGGCAGGAGCGGTCATGCCCGCGCGCATAGCAATGGTGCTGGGGTCATGCAATTGGGCCAAGCGCAACGCGCGCATGAACTTTTTTGCGCATAGTGCCGCTGTAAGCCGTCACTGGTAGTTGAATTCCACGTTGAATGTCCCGCTGTATGTTCCGGGTGCCTGATTGGCAGCGACGCTCAGCCGGGCTCCAACATTGAAGGTGAACTGGCCATTGGCTGCAACAATGCGATAATTACTCGAATTGCCGTTTTGGTTCAGCCCCGCCAGGCCGCCGATCGTGAAATTGTCAACAATCATGGACCCGCCGGTGCCATTGGCGATCGTGATCTGCGTTGGCGTCACAGCCAGCCTGATCAGGCGGTTGCGCGTACCGATGCCGATGAATTGCCCTGAACTGTGGTTCCCGCCTATGGGCGTAACGCCGCCGGTAAATGCGATCGTACCAACCGGGGCGACGGTAACCGTGCCGGCCGCGCTGGCCAGTACATCGCCGAAATCGAGTGCGCGCGTCGACACCAACTGCCCGCTGGCCAGCATGGCCACCCGCGCGTTGGCATTGTCGCTTGCGGTTTGGGCCTGTGCCGCTGTTGGCCACCATCCCAAGGCGATGCACGCAAAAACCGCGCAGGCGGCTTTGCGCCACCGGCATACAGCTATTTCAATCTTTGATTTGGTGTTTGGTCCCACGCCCTAGAGGTTAGCGCAAAATTGGCTAAGGTGACGTTAAGGCCGCGCCGGGATTGGGCCATCAGGTTGCCATCTCTTGGAACGCTCAAAGATAGTTGAGCGTGATCGTATAGGTGCCGACATAATCGCCCGCAGGCTGGTTTGCGCCCACTTCCAATATCGCCCCGAGAGGAAAATTGAACGCGCCGGTGGCACTGGTGATGCGGAAACGCAGCGGGCTGGTCGACAAGATTGCCGTCGGGGTGCTGCCGATTTCGAAGTTGCGCACGCGCATGCGTGGTCCGGGGCCGTAAATCCAGATGCTGTTCGATTGCAGCGAAATGGCCACCTGCTGGTTGAAGCGGCCCAGCCCGGCGAAGCGCGAGGGTTGATGGCTGTTGCCGACCAGCACCACCCCGCCGGTCGCGGTGCGGGTGCCATTGGGCTGTAACCGCACCGTGCCGGCGCCGGTTGGATTGGGAATGATGTCGCCGAAATGCAGCTGATCGACGATGAAAAAGCTCAAGGGGCGCAGGATGATCGCTTCGGTCTGCACGTCGACGTTATCCGATTGCGCGACGGCTGGCGCGGCGAGCAGCAACGCGGCCACGCCAGCGAGCGCAGCCAGCACCGCTCGCGCGGCCCGCAGAATCGGAAATGGTCTGGTCCCCATTGCCTGACGGCACTAGCGGGATATGCTTTCACGCCGGTAAATGGCTTTCAACAAAGACTGCTGGCGGCTAAGCGGCGGTTCATGACCCAGTCCGCTATCGTCATTCGTGATCTCGCCAAAACCTATGCCGGGGGCAAACAGGCATTGGGTGGTGTCAGCTTCGACGTGCCGCGCGGGCAAATTTTCGGGCTACTTGGCCCCAATGGTGCGGGCAAGTCGACGCTGATCAACATCCTCTCGGGCATGGTGCGCAAGACCGGCGGGACCGCAGAAATCTGGGGCTTCGACATCGACGCGCACCCGCGCAACGCCAAGAACAGCATCGGCATTGTGCCGCAGGAGATCGTTTTCGACCCCTTCTTTACTCCGCTGGAAACGTTGGAACTGGTCGCCGGGCTTTACGGCGTTCCGAAAGCGAAACGGCGCAGCATGGAATTGCTCGAAGCAGTAGGCCTTGCTGACAAGGCCAATGCCTATGCCCGCACCTTGTCGGGCGGCATGAAGCGGCGCTTGCTGGTGGCCAAGGCCATGGTCCATTCGCCGCCGGTGCTGGTACTCGATGAGCCCACTGCCGGGGTCGATATTGAACTGCGGCAACAGCTTTGGACCTATGTCCGCTCGCTCAATGCGCGTGGGGTGACGGTGGTGCTGACCACCCATTACCTCGAGGAAGCCGAAGAACTGTGCGACCGCATTGCGATCATCAATCATGGCCAACTGATCGCCAACAAACCGACGCGCGAGCTCGTTGATATGGCACGGGAGAAAGTGGTGGTGGTGACCACCGATGCGGACATTGCGACGCCGCCAGCGCATGATTGTTTTGAGAAGGTTGAGCTTGGCGGGGCGCGCGAGCTCGCCATCACCTACAACAAGGACCGGACCAACGCGGGCGAGGTGCTGGGCGCGGTGCAGGCGCAGGGCCACCGCATTGTCGACGTATCGACGCGCGAGGCGGACTTGGAGGATGTGTTTTTGAACCTGACGAGGGCGGCGGTGTGATAAGTGAAGTAACCGTTCACATCGAGCGAAGTCGAGATGCCCCTACGCATTGCGCTTTGCCGATGGGTGTCTCGACTTCGCTCGACACGAACGGCTAAGGGGCGGCGTGGATAGTATAGCGCAACACGACATCATTATCATCGGCTCGGGCGCAGCGGGCTTGACCGCCGCATTGTTGCTTGCCGAACGGCACAAGGTGCTGGTGCTCGCCAAGGGCGACCTCACGGGCGGGTCGACCGCCTGGGCGCAGGGCGGGATCGCGGCGGTGCTCGATGCGGGCGATACCTTTGCCAACCATATCGATGATACGATGGTCGCGGGCGCGGGGCTGAACCGGCGCGAGACGGTGGAATTTGTCGTTGAAAACGCCCCGCGCGCGATCGAGCGCCTCGTCGAACTTGGCGTGCCCTTCAACAAGGATGATGAGGTATTGCACCTGACGCGCGAGGGCGGGCATTCGCATCGCCGCATCGTCCATGTCGACGACGCGACCGGCTGGGCGGTGCAGGCGGCGCTGCTGAAAGCCGCAGCCGACAATCCCAACATCTCGCTGCAACCGCACCGCGCCGCGATTGACCTCATCACCGGGCGGCATGAGGAGCGTTATTCGGGGTCGGGGCGCGTCTGGGGCGTCTATGCGCTCGATGAACTGACGGGGCAAGTCCACGCCTACACCGGGCGCGCGACGATATTGGCGACGGGCGGCGCGGGGCGCTGCTACCTGTTTTCCACCGCGCCGCGCGGCGCGACGGGCGACGGGATCGCCATGGCGTGGCGCGCAGGGTGCCGCGTTTCCAATATGGAAATGATGCAGTTCCACCCGACCTGCCTCTATAATCTGGAGGTCAAAAACTTCCTGATTACCGAGGCGGTGCGCGGCGAGGGCGGAGTTTTAAAGCATCCGCTGAACGGCCATCGTTATATGCCCGATTATGACGGCCGCGCCGAACTCGCCCCGCGCGATGTGGTGGCGCGCGCGAATGATGACCAGATCAAGCGTTATGGCCTCGACTATGTCCACCTCGACATCAGCCACAAGGACCCGGACTTTGTGCGCGGCCATTTCCCCAACATCTATGACAAGCTGATGGGCCTGGGCATAGACATGACCAAGGGGCCGATCCCGGTGGTGCCAGCGCAGCACTATACCTGCGGCGGGGTGCTGATCGACCTTAGTGGCCGCACCGACCTGCCTGGTCTCTACGCGGCGGGCGAGGTCAGCGAGAGCGGGCTGCACGGCGCCAACCGGCTGGCGTCCAACAGCCTGCTCGAATGTTTCGTGTTCGGCGAAGCAGCGGCGCGCGACATCATGGCGCGCTGGGCGGAACTCGATGTTCCGCCGCCGATCCGCGCGTGGGACGCCAGCCGCGTGACCGACAGCGACGAAGAGGTCGTAATCAAACAAAACTGGACCGAAATCCGCCGCTTCATGTGGAATTATGTCGGTATCGTGCGCACGACAAAGCGCCTCGAACGCGCCGCGCACCGCATCCGGATGCTGAGCGAAGAGGTGAACGATTATTACGGCCACTTCCGCGTGACGACCGATTTGATTGAACTAAGGAACCTGCTCCAGACCGCCGATTTGATCGTACAGAGCGCGCTCAGGCGGAAAGAGAGTCGGGGGCTGCATTACAACACCGACTATCCGGATATGCTGATGGTCGCCGAAGACACGGTACTGGTGCCGTGAGCGGTCTGCGCTGCGACGATTGTCCGGCGCGCGATCAGGCCGCCTGCGCCGCACTCAGCGATGCTGAGCGCACGCAGCTGGCGGCGATCGGGACGCAGCGGACTGTGGCTGCGGGCGAGCTGCTTTTCGCACCCGGCGATGATCATGGTTGCGCGACGCTGATTTCGGGCGTGCTCAAACAGGTGTGCACCGACGCTGACGGGGTTGAACGGATAGTCGCCCTCATCCATCCAGCAGGGTTCGTGGGTGAGCTGTTTGGCCCTAGCGACGATTGCGAGGTTCGGGCCGTGACCGATGCGCGGCTGTGTCTGTTCCCGCGCACAGCCTATGCGCGCATGATCGCCGAGAACCCGCGCCTCGCCATGGGCGTGGCACGCCGCGCGCTGAAGGCCAGTGCCGAATCGCGCGCACTGCTCGACTTGATCGGCCGGCGGCGGACCGAGGCGCGGGTGGCGGGGCTGTTATTGGCGCTGGCCGATGCGGCGGGCAAGGAACCGTGCCAGCCCGCAGATCGGTTTGCGCTGCCGTTAACCCGCGGCGATATGGCGGCGCTGCTTGGTACCACCATTGAGACAGTCAGCCGCCAGCTTGGCGTGCTCGAAGCACGCGGTCTGATCAAACGCGAAGGCCGCCGCATCCTGCATATCGTGGATGCGGCGGGCCTGAGCGCTGTGGCGGGCGATACGGTCTAGCCGATCAGTGCGACGATCGTGGCCATCGCTACACCCCAGCCAAGGATCAGCGTCGGCAGCAGCAACACCTGAACGGTGGCGTCGCGTCCAGCAAGCCGTCCGGTGTGTGTATCGACGCCTTCGCGCATGAAACTGCGCCAGCTGAGCGGGCGGTCGGCGTGATCGGGCTTCATCCGCACCCACAGCGCGGGCACGCCGAACGCCATGATGATGTAGATATAGAAGATGCTCATCGGCAGGATCAGCCCCGGATCGGCAAAGGCAACCGCCATCACGCCCAGAAAGGCGAAGTAAAGCACGACAGTCGCCGCAAACAACCCGGTCGGCAGATCAAAGCTACGCGCGATCGTTCTTTCCGCGCGAATCTCTGAATCCGCTACATTGTGCCCAATGGCGGGCAGGGCGCTTTGAAAGACTTCGGCGGGGATCGGCTTGCTCATCTTGGCCTCCTGACTGGTGTGCCGAATATGCAGCGAACCAGCGTCGCGGACTTTGACGGTCGTCAAATTGGCATGCTCGGTGCGAAATTTCTGTCCCTCTATCTAAACGGCGCAAATGCGCCTATGCGCGCTGCCATGCCTTTTTCGACACTTCCCGCGCTTCTTGGCGAAGCGATCGCTGCGCGTGGCTATGCTGCGCCCTCCCCGGTGCAAGCCGCTGTGCTTGCGCCTGAGGCCTCGGGCCGCGACCTCATCGTTTCGGCGCAGACGGGGTCGGGCAAAACCGTCGCCTTTGGCATTGCCATTGCCGACGAGCTTATCCCCGAAGGCCAACCCGCATCTTACGCGCTCGCGCCGCTGGCGCTGGTGATTGCGCCAACGCGCGAGCTGGCGTTGCAGGTCAGCCGGGAACTTGAATGGCTCTATGCCAAGGCGCGCGCACGGATTGTCACTTGTGTCGGCGGGATGGATGCCGCGCGCGAGCGTCGCAATCTGCAGGGCGGTGCGCATATCGTGGTCGGCACGCCCGGGCGGCTGCGCGACCATCTCGAGCGCGGCGCGCTCGACCTTTCGGCGTTGAAAGTGGTGGTGCTCGACGAGGCCGACGAGATGCTCGACATGGGTTTTCGCGAGGATTTGGAAGAGATCCTCGATGCCACGCCTGCTGACCGCCGCACCTTGCTGTTCTCGGCAACCATGCCCAAGCCGATTGTTGCGCTCGCCAAACGCTATCAGCGCGATGCCTTGCGCATTTCGACGGTGGGCGAAGATCGCGGGCATGGCGACATCGCCTATCAGGCGGTGACTGTTGCGCCTGCCGATATTGAGAATGCTGTCGTCAATCTGCTGCGCTTTTACGAGGCGGAGACGGCGATGCTGTTCTGCGCGACGCGCGACAATGTGCGTCACCTGCACGCCAGCCTAATCGAGCGCGGCTTTCAAGCGGTGGCGCTGTCAGGCGAGCATAGTCAGAATGAGCGCAATCAGGCGCTACAGGCGCTGCGCGACCGCCGCGCGCGGGTGTGCGTCGCGACCGATGTGGCGGCACGCGGGATCGACCTGCCCGCATTGTCGCTGGTGATCCATGTCGAATTGCCGCGCGATGCCGAGGCGTTGCAGCACCGTTCGGGCCGCACCGGGCGCGCAGGCAAAAAGGGCACGGCGATCCTGCTCGTCCCCTATCCGCGCCGTCGCCGCGTTGAAATGATGCTGCGCGGCGCGCGAATCGAGGCCGAATGGAAGCGGGCTCCGACCGCTGAGGAAGTGCGCGCGCAAGACCGCGAACGCTTGGTCGCCGCCATCACTGCGCCGGTCGAGGGCGATGACGAAGATCGCGCGCTCGCGGCGCGCGTCCAGGAAACCCTGACGCCCGACGATATCGCACTGGCGCTGGTGCAGGCGCATCGGGCCAAAATGCCGGCGATCGAGGAATTGCTGGACAGCGGCAGCGCAGGGCCTGAACGGCGCGCGCCGGTGAAGCGCGAGGGCTTTGACGATACGGTGTGGTTTAAGCTCAACATCGGCCGCCGTCAGAACGCCGATGTGCGCTGGATTTTGCCGCTGCTCTGCCGCCGCGGCCATGTCACCAAGAATGAGGTCGGCGCAATCAAGATTGGCCAGCATGAAACAATGTTCGACGTGCCGCGCCACGCCGCCGACCGCTTTGCCGCAGCGCTGAAACGCACGGCGCAAGAGGATCCCGATGACGGGATCGTCATCGAAGCGATGGCGGGCAGCCCGCGTGAAGCGGCGCGCGCCAATGCCCGCGGCGGGCCGCCACGCCACGGGCCGCGTCCCGGGGCCCCGCGCAAATTTGGCGGTAAGCCGGGCCAAGGCCGGGGCCGCCCGCCGCGCGGATGACTGCCCGGCGCATCCTGGTCGATGCCGATGCTTGCCCGGTGAAGGACGAGATTTACCGCGTTGCCTGGCGACTTAATCTGCCCGTGGTCATCGTTGCCAATACGCGTATCCGCATTCCCGACCATCTGCTGGTCAGCCGGGTGGTGGTTGCCGATGGTTTTGATGCCGCCGACGACTGGATCGCGGACGCGGCGGGGCCGCGCACCATCGTCGTCACGGCCGACATTTTGCTCGCCGACCGCTGTTTGAAGGCGGGGGCACTGGTCACCGGTCCCAATGGCAAGGCGTTTACGCCTGGCATGATCGGCGGCGCTGTGGCGACGCGCGCGATCATGGCCGACCTACGCAGTGGATTGGGTGAAGGGATCGGTGGCCCGCCGCCCTTCACCGCGCGGGACCGGTCGGCCTTTCTGCAAACGCTTGATCGCATGGCTCATCAGCTACTACGCAGTGCTGCATGAACCGAGCGCAGATTTTCGAATTTTACAGCCGCCTGGCCGAGGCCAATCCTTCGCCCGAAACCGAGCTCGCCTATGACAACACCTATCAATTGCTCGTCGCGGTTGTGCTGTCGGCACAGGCCACCGACGTCGGGGTGAACAAGGCAACACGCGCCTTGTTTGAGCAAGTCAAGACGCCGCAACAGATGCTCGATCTGGGCGAGGATGGCCTGAAAGCGCATATCAAGACCATCGGGCTGTGGCGTGCCAAAGCGAAGAATGTGATCGGCCTTTCAGAGGTTTTGGTGCGCGATTTTGGCGGTCAAGTGCCGGCCGACCGCGATGTCCTAACTGGCCTGCCCGGCGTCGGGCGCAAGACCGCCAATGTGGTGATGAACTGCGCCTTCGGGGCAGAAACTTTCGCCGTTGATACGCACATCTTTCGCGTCGGCAACCGTACTGGTCTGGCACCAGGGAAAACGGTGTTGGCGGTCGAAAAGGCGCTCGACAAGCGCACGCCCGCGCCGTTTCGCGTCGGTGCGCACCACTGGCTGATCCTCCACGGCCGCTATGTGTGCAAGGCGCGCACGCCCGAATGCTGGCGCTGCGGCGTGGCGGATTTGTGCCGCTATAAACCCAAGTCGGTGCCGCGCGCGAAATAGGCCGCCAGCGTTGTTTCAATAAGGGCGATGGCACCGTCGCTCCCAAAGCTGGCGGGGTCGAGCACCAGTTCGAGCCACAGCCCGTCGACCAGCGCGGTGAGGGCAATTGCCAGCTGCGAAGCAGCCGCTGGGGCCATGCCGCACTTCTCGAGCAGCCCCGCCAGCCGCGCGCGATAGGCGGCGTAGCCCGTGCGGTGAATTTCCGCCGCGCGGGCGTTGGTGCGCGCCAATGCCCAGAAAGCGGTCCAGCTACCGAGCAGCGCCGGATCGGTCACCGGCGGGCGAAAGCTGGCGGTCAAAAAGGCCGTCAGCTGCGCGCGCGGAAGCGCAGGCGCGGCAACAATCGCCTCCTCGAAGATGGCGTCCATGCGCCCGGCGGTCGCCGCATAGGCGGCGCATACCAGATCGTCGATGCCTGCGAAATAATGGCGCAGCAGCCCTGGCGACACGCCCGCGCGGGCACAGATGCTGCGCACGCTGACGCCCTCCAGCCCCGCCTCAGCAAGCGCGGCACAGGTCGCGTCGATCAACGCTTCGCGGCGGACATCGGCGCTTTCGCGGGTGAAGGGTTGGCGCGCGGCTTGCATTTGTTTTACGAATGTATAACAAGCATGCCGACATGGCAACCGCACTGCACCCCGATTCCGCGACCGACCCGCTCGAGGGCTGGTCGCTGCCCGCATGGACCTATGCGGACCCTGAATTTGCGGCTGTCGAGGCGGAACGGATTTTCCGCCCGTCGTGGCAGATTGTTTGCCACGTCAGCGACATCGCGGAACCGGGTAATTGGCACAGCCTTGATTACGTCGGCGAAAGCGTGATTGTGGTGCGTGGGCAGGACGGGGTGCTGCGCGCTTTTACCAATGTGTGCCGACATCGCGGGTCGCGGCTGGTCGACGGGGCGAGCGGCTGCGCAAAGAAGCTGGTTTGCCCTTATCATGCGTGGGCCTATGACCTTGACGGGCGGCTGACCGGTGTGCCTGATAGCGCGACCTACCCCACGCTCGACCGCAGCAAGGCAGGGTTGGTGCCGGTCGATTTGGAAATATGGCAGGGTTTTGTGTTCGTCCGGCTGGTGGGTGCCGGGCCTTCGGTCGCTGCCATGATGGCGCCCTATGCCGACCAGATCGCCCCCTACCAGTTCGAAGATTTGCGCGCGCTCGGCCGCGTTACGCTGCGCCCGCGCGACGTGAACTGGAAGAATGTGGGCGACAATTATTCGGACGGGCTGCACATTGCGCCCGCGCACCCCGGTCTGACGCGCCTGTTCGGCAAAAGCTATGGCGTCGAGGCCGAGGCCCATGTTGACCGCATGTGGGGGGACCTGGTCGACCGGCCATCGGTCAATTGGTCCGAACGCGCATACCAGTGCTTGCTCCCTCACGTGCCGCATCTCCCCCCCGCGAACCAGCGGCGATGGCTCTATTTCAAATTGTGGCCCAATGTCGCGTTCGACATTTATCCCGACCAGGTTGATTTCATGCAGTGGCTGCCGACCGGGCCGACGAGCTGCATCATCCGCGAAATTAGCTATGTCCTGCCCGATAGCAGGCGCGAGATGCGCGCTGCGCGCTATTTGAACTGGCGCATCAACCGGCAGGTCAATGCCGAGGATACTTTGCTAATCACCCGCGTCCAGCAGGGCATGGCATCGCAAAGTTTTACCATGGGCCCGCTCAGCGACAAGGAAGTGTGCCTAAGGAATTTCTGCCGCCGGCTGCGCGACATCATCCCCGAGGCACGGCACGAACATGTCCCCGCGGCGGGGTGGAGCAAAGCATGAATCAGAAATATGACGCCGTCATCATCGGCGCGGGGCACAATGGCCTGGTCTGCGCCTTTTACCTTGCCCGGGCAGGCATGCGCGTTCGCATCGTCGAGCGCCGCGATGTGGTCGGCGGCGCGGCTGTGACCGAGGAGTTTCATCCCGGATTCCGCAATTCGGTAGCAAGCTATACCGTCAGTCTGCTGCAACCCAAGGTTATCGCCGACATGGAGCTGGCGAAGCATGGCTACCGCGTTATCGAACGGCCGATCAGCAATTTCCTTCCGCAGCCGGATGGTGGTTACGTGAAGCTGGGCGGTGGACTGGAGCGCACGCAAGCGGAGTTTGCACGCTTCAGCCGCCACGATGCCGAGGTGCTTCCCGCTTATTACGACGCATTAGAGGGCGTCGCCGAAGTGCTGCGCGACCTGGCGCTCAAAGTGCCTCCTAATGTGGGCGACGGTTGGCGCACGTTGATGGATGCGGCAATGCAGGGGCGCAAGCTTGCAGGTCTCGGGGTGGAGGCGCAGCGCGACGTGCTCGACCTGTTCACCAAATCGGCGCGCGATTTCCTGAACGGCTGGTTTGAAAGCGAAGCGGTGAAGGCCGCCTTCGGCTTTGACGCAGTGGTTGGCAACTACGCCAGCCCCGACGCGCCGGGCAGCGCCTATGTGCTGCTGCACCATGTCTTTGGCGAGGTGAATGGCAAGAAGGGCGCATGGGGCCACAGCATCGGCGGTATGGGCACGATCACCCAGATCATGGCGCGGGTGTGCCGTGATTTGGGTGTGGAAATCAGCCTCGAAGCGCCGGTCGAGCGCGTGCTGGTGGACAATGGCAAAGCGGTCGGCGTGCGGCTGGAAAGCGGCGAGGAAATTGCCGCTGCGCGCGTCATCGCCAATGTCGGACCGAAATTGCTCTATGGCCGGATGGTCGACAGCGCCGATCTGCCATCGGACTTCGCGCGACGGATCAAGGGCTATAAAGTCGGCAGCGGAACGTTCCGGATGAATGTCGCGCTGAGTGAACTTCCGCATTTTTCCGCGCTCCCCGAACCCGGCGAGCACCATCAGTCGGGCATCATCATCGCGCCGACGCTGGATTATATGGACGCGGCCTTTGTCGATGCGAAGGCGCACGGCTGGTCGAAAGCGCCCATCGTCGAAATGCTGATCCCGTCGACAGTGGACGACAGCCTCGCGCCCGCAGGCTGCCATGTCGCCAGCCTCTTCTGCCAGCAATTCGCGCCGGTGCTGCCGGACGGGCGCGATTGGGATGCGGAGGAGGACGCGGCCGCCGACACCATCATCGACACGGTCGAAGCGCATGCGCCAGGTTTTCGCGCCAGCATCGTGGGGCGGCAAATCCTGTCACCCAAGGGGCTGGAACGCAAATTCGGGCTGGCTGGCGGCGACATTATGCACGGTCACATGAGCCTCGACCAGCTCTGGTCGGCGCGGCCGATGCTGGGCCACGGCGGCTATCGCGGTCCGATCCGGAATCTCTATATGTGCGGCGCGGGCACGCACCCCGGCGGCGGCGTAACCGGCGCGCCGGGGCATAATGCGGCGGCCGTGGTGCTGCGCGACCAGTCGGGGTGGTTTGCTCCGCGCTGGCCTCAATAACGCGCCGTGACTGACACCCCATAAAAGCGCGGCTCGCCCGGAATGAAGGTCGGGATACCAAATGCCCCGCCGGTGTTGCCGGCATCGAGCAAATAATCCTCATTGCTGGCGTTGCGGATGAAGCCGGCGATTTCGAACCGGTCGTCGGCAAAGGCCACCCCCGCGCGCGCGTTGAACAGGGTGACAGGGCCTTGGCTGATCAGCGGGTTGTTCGGCACTTCAAAGAAGATGCGGCTGCGGTGCGTGACCGTCGGCGTCACAAAGAAGCGCGCGCTCGAACCAATCGGCGCGTCGATGGTGAAGCCACCTGCCGCCTGCCATTCGGGTTGCAGGCGGAAACGTGCGCCGGCAAACTGCGGGGCGAAGCTGTTGTTGTCGTCGATGCCGCCATCGATGTAGCCGACATTGCCGAACAGGCTGAGCCAGTCGGCGGCGCGAACATTGACCTCCAGCTCGACACCAAGGTTGCTCGCCTTGCCCGCGCTCTGGGTCAATGTCGTGCCGTTGGGCTGGATGACGCTGACCTGAAAACCGTCATAGACCTGATAATAAACGCCCAGCGCGCCCGAGACCGGGCCGATGGTGCCCTTGATGCCCGCTTCATAATTCCACACCGTTTCTTCGGGCACCAGCTGGCGGTTGGGGACCGGCACCCCGCCGACGCGCGCGGCGTTCAGCTGGACCACCGGCGAACGGCGACCCTTGGACACGGTGGCAAAGATGTTGCTGCGTTGATCAAGCCGGAACAGGATGTTGGCGCGTGGCAGCACGGCAGCATAGCTGCGCTTGGTGCGAAACGTCTGCCCGCCGGTGTCGACCTGCCCCGGAATCAGCGAGAAGGCTGCGGGGTTGAGGCGCGGGCGCGGCACGCGGGCGAAGAAGGTTGATTCACGATCCTCGATCAGCACGCGCGCGCCTGCGGTCAGCTCGAACCGGTCGCTGGCAATCCAGGTGGCATCGGCGAAGACCGAATAGCTGGCGTTGATCCCGCCATTTTCGAACACCGAGCTATAGGGCACCTGCGTCAGCGCGCCGCCGGTCAGCAAGGCAGTCACTTGTGCTGCCTGCACCACGCCCGCCGCATCGACGCACGGAATGCCCGGCACCACGCGCGCGGCGCATTGCAGGAAAATGCCCTCTTCGCTGCTGAACGGCACATTCTGGATGCTGTCTTCGCGGAAATAGTTCCAGCCAAAGGTCGCGCGCCAATTGGGGTCGGTATAGCTGAGGCGGCTCTCATGGCTGACCTGTTCACCCTGTGCCAGTTCGGCAAATTCCAGATACCAGGCCGCCGAGCCGTCGGCGTCGAAGATTTCAAGGCTGTCGAACTTGCGATAGCCGTTGACGCTGGTGAAGGTCAGCCCGTCGGACACATCAGCAGTGATGGTGAAATTGACGTCGTACACATCGCGGTCGAGGCCCAATTGCGCAGCGCCCAGCACGCTTTCGGACAGCGGCGATCCGCCCAGATTGGCGCGGCCGAACGGGTTCGCGGGGCCGTCGCTGGTCGGCAGCGATCCCGAAATGAAAGGTGTTCCGCCGTTGCGCTGGCGGTCATAGGTGCCGATCAGATCGAACGTTACGTCCTCGTAAGGACGCCAGCGCAGCGAGGCGCGGATGCCCAGCTGGTCCTGCGCATACAGCTCTTCATCCTGGGAAGCGGCCAGATTTTCGACATAGCCGTCGCGCGTACGCCATTCGAAGGCGACGCGCGCGGCGAGCTTTTCACCGCCGAGGTTGATGAACCCGCCGAGCAACGTCTGTTCGAAATTGCCATAACCGCCGGTCAGTTCGGCCGAAAATCCTTCGCGCGGGCGCGCTGAGGTCAGACTGATCGCGCCGACCGCGGATGCGGTGCCGAACAGGGTCGCCTGCGGGCCCTTGATCACCTCGACGCGTTCCAGATCGTAGATGGCTTGGTACGAACCGCGCGAGCGCGAAATGTCGACGCCATTATAGTAAAGCGTCACGCGCGGCCCCTGCTGCGCCGATCCCGAATCCGACGTGATGCCGCGAATGACGACGCCGGGGTTGTTCGCGCTCTGCTCCTGGATGTTGAGACCGGGGACATAGGCCGACAGCTCGTCAAGGTCGCTGACGCCCAGCTCGCGAATGCGCGTTCCCGACACCGCCGAAATGGTGATCGGCACATCCACCGAGCGCTGCTCGATCTTTTGCGCGGTGACGATGATTTCGCCCGAATTGTCGTCGCCTTCGGCCTCTTGCGCCTGCGCGGCAAAGGCAAAGCTGCTGGCGGCAAAGAGCAAGGCGATACGGGTGGGGGCCGCGGTGGTCATGGGGGGGAGCCTCCTGTTTCTTTGTATCGGCGGCTATGCTGCATGTGCGAACAATGCGCGTCAGAGCGGCGTCAAAGCTGTGACAATGCACTTGTTTTTACGCGACAGATTCGCATCGCTCGCCAGCGCGGGAAATTGCCGCTAGGGCAGCGCCATGCTTTCGGTCCTCGACCTGTTTCGCGTCGGCATCGGGCCGTCGAGCTCGCACACGGTAGGGCCGATGCGCATCGCCGCGCGCTTCCTCGCCCATCTGCAAAAACATGCGCTGATCGCGCGGGTCGCTCGGCTGCGAATCGAATTGCAGGGGTCGCTGGCGCTGACCGGCGAGGGGCATGGCACGCCGCGCGCTTGCCTGCTCGGGCTGCTCGGCCATCTGCCCGAAAGCGTCGATATGAACCGCGCCGAGTCCGAGCTTGCGGCGCTACACGCCACACACCGCCTCGCGCTGCCGAGCGGTCACAGCATCCGCTTCGACCCTGCCACCGACCTGATCCTCGCTTATGACGCTATGCCGACGCTGCATCCCAATGGCATGCGCTGTCTGGCCTTTGATGCGGGCGGAGCGTGTATCGCCGACCGCGATTATTATTCAACCGGTGGCGGGTTTATTGCATCGCGCCGCCAGCTGGAGCGGCCGGCAGCGGACGACAGGATCGCGAGCGGGTTCGCCGCGCCTTACTCTTTTGCCAGCGGTGACGAACTACTTGCGCTAACCGCTGCGCATGGCCTCAGCATCGCCGACCTGATGCTCGCCAACGAAGATGCGCTGCGCCCGCGCGGCGAGACCGAGGCGCGGCTCGATGCCATTGCCGCGGTCATGCTCAATTGCGTCGCGCGCGGTCTTGTGACCGAAGGGATGCTGCCGGGCAAGCTGGGGGTGCAACGCCGCGCCGCCGCACTATGGCGCAAGCTCGACGGTGCACCGCTATCGAACGAGCGCGAGAGTTTGTTCGACTGGCTCAACGCTTATGCGATGGCGGTAAACGAGGAAAATGCCGCCGGGGGTCGCGTGGTGACCGCGCCGACCAATGGCGCGGCGGGGATTATCCCGGCGATCATCCGCTATTATTGCGTCGATGCCGAACGGCCAGCACGCGACATTCGCACCTTCCTGTCGACCGCCGGGGGCATCGGCCTGCTCTACAAACAGCGTGCGTCAATTTCAGGGGCCGAAATGGGCTGTCAGGGCGAAGTCGGCGTTGCCTGTTCGATGGCGGCGGCGGGGCTGGCCGCGATCTGGGGTGCAACGCCCGAACAGGTCACCATCGCCGCCGAGATCGGCATGGAGCATAATCTGGGCCTCACCTGCGATCCCGTGGGCGGGCTGGTGCAGGTCCCGTGCATCGAGCGCAACGCCATTGGCGCGGTCAAGGCGGCCAACGCCGCGCGGCTGGCGATGCATAGCGTCGGGCCGATGCGCGTTTCACTCGATCAGGTGATCGAAACGATGCGCCAGACCGGGCTCGATATGTCCAGCAAGTACAAGGAAACCGCGCAGGGCGGTCTCGCCGTCAATGTTGTGGAATGCTGACGCTGCGCCGCGCCCACCAGTAAAGCGGCAGCGCCGCCGCCATCAGCACGAAATTGAGCAGCGCGCCGCTGCCCGACCCATAAAGCGCCCACAAACCAAAAGCGAGGCCCACGAGCGCAAGGCCTCTTGCCACGCCCAGCCAGAGTGCGGCCAGGCAGCACCCAAGATAGAATATCAGCGACGCCGCTGAAGTGAGGTTGAGCATGAAGGTCAGCAGGCCACCGTCGGCGCTGACGCTCGACAGCAGCAGTACCGACGCGCACAGGCTGGCAAACAGCACCACGCGCACCGGCACGTCGCGGGCGTTGGTGACGCCCAGCGCGGCGGGCAGCAATCCGGCGCGCGCCATGCTCAACGGATGTTCGCCCTGCATCAGCACCCAGCAGTTGAGGCAGCCGACCACCGCGATGACGGCAAAGGCAGCCAGCCACTGCGCCGCCGCTGCACCCCAAAAGCGTTCGACGAATAGCGCGATGGGGGCCGGCGAAGCGGCAACCTCCGCCGCTGGCAGCGCGAGCAGGATCGCGGCGCAAACCGCTACATAAAGCAGCCCGGTCAGCCCCACGCCGATCAGCGTCGCGCGCGCAACATTGTGCGCCGGATCACGCACCCGTTCTGCCGCCACCCCTGCGGTTTCGAAACCAACCATCGCATAGAAGGCAATGGCCATCACGACCGTAAATTCGGAGCCGTTGAAAGGCTTCAATGCGGCCGACGCTGCGTCGGTCTGGCCCGTGCCCAGCAATTGCGCGCCGATCAGGATCACGGCCAGCAGCGGCAAGATGCGCAGCGTCGTGGTCACCAGCTGGAAACGGCCTGCCGCCTGCGGACCGCGCAGGTTAAGAAGGGTCATCGCCCAGATCAGCACCACTGACCAGATGGCTAGCGACTGGTCGCTGGCGGCAAGGCGCGGCTCGAACACGGCCATATAGCGGACGGCAGTTTGTGCGAGCACAGCGTTTGCCGACCAGACACTGATCCAATAGCTCCAGTTGATGAGCATCGCGGGCAGGGGCCCTAGCGCCTCGCCAATGACCGCCCCGGCCCCGGTTGCGTCAGGTCGGGCCGCAATCATCCGCGCGATGACGGCTGCCATCACCAGCACGCCAGGAATGACCACGGCCCATGCTGCCAACCCCGTCCAGCCGAACCGGGCGAGCTGGCCGGGCATCACGAAAATGCCCGACCCAATCATGCCCCCCATGACCAGCGCTGCAGCGGTCCAGACCCCGAACGGGCGCTCTTCGGGGTTTGTCACAATATTTCAGCTGCGCTGAAACGTGCGGCACCGGCCCGCGCCCCCACCCGGCCGCCCACAAGGTAACCTCGATTGGGCGGCCGGGTGGGGGCGCGGGC
>CAYNXF010000003.1:0-206740 GCA_964401155.1 uncultured Sphingopyxis sp. | reverse complement strand
AAGGGTTTGGCTGTTCGCCAATTAAAGTGGTACGTGAGCTGGGTTCAGAACGTCGTGAGACAGTTTGGTCCCTATCTGCCGTGGGCGTCGAAATTTGAGAGGAGTTGACCCTAGTACGAGAGGACCGGGTTGAACATACCTCTGGTGTACCTGTCGTGGCGCCAGCCGCGCAGCAGGGTAGCTATGTATGGACGGGATAACCGCTGAAAGCATCTAAGCGGGAAGCCTCCCTCAAGATAAGATTTCATAGGACCGTGGAAGACCACCACGTTGATAGATCGGATGTAGAAGTGCGGTAACGCATGGAGCTAACCGATACTAATTGTCCTATTCGCGCTTGAGAGTCCCACCATCAATGACCATCCTGAATGGGCTGGTCGCTTGATGGCGGATGATGTTCAAAGCCTTGACGACCCTTAATACCCATAAGGTGCATCGATTGAACCCAAACCCACCCGCATACGCCGGCTTCATTGCTTGGTGGCCATAGCGTCAGTGACCCACCCGATCCCATCTCGAACTCGGCCGTGAAACCTGACAGCGCCGATGGTACTACCGCTTAAGCGTTGGAAGAGTAGGACGTCGCCAGGCATTGTAGCCGGCGTAGGCGGGTGATTTTGGGGAACCCATTCACATGTTAAAGGGCGGCTTTGGCCGCCCTTTGCTGTTTCGCCCGGTGCAGTTTTGCGCCGTGCGCTGTGGTTGACGCGGGATGGAGCAGCCCGGTAGCTCGTCAGGCTCATAACCTGAAGGTCGCAGGTTCAAATCCTGCTCCCGCAACCACCACAAATCGCAGCGAACCCCGTGAGCGCAAAGATTTGTGCGTGCCCCCCGCGAAGGCGGGGGCCCATCTGCAAAGCCATCGTCAAAAGCCGACAGCCAGCGGACTTACGCCCGCTCGGAGCAGCCCGTCCGCGCCGTCGGCTCGGGCATGGCGGTCCCCCGGACCGTCATCGCCTTCGCTCCACCGGACGGGCTTTGACCGGGTGCAATGCGTGCGCTGTCCCAATCCGAAACACCCAACCCCCTGCCATCCCTTCCGCTTAACCCTTTCGCAAACCAGCGCGCTTACGGGGGAAAGGCCTGGGTGCGCTTGCGCCGGGACGGTCGGGACCAGAGGTGCATGGCAAAGCGGAATGTCGCCGATAGCTTGAGCAACGCAGCCCGGGAGCGGCCCAAAGGGTTGCTGGCGCGTTTTGGCTCGCGCGCGCCGCAGCCGGAAACGCCATCGCCTTGCGCGTTGCGAGAAGCCGCGCTGGACCGTAGCGAGGCCTTCACGCTACTGCGGAACTATGAGGAAACGGGCCAAGGTTGGTTCTGGTCATCGGACGCCGAAGGCTCCATCCAATATTTGTCGGCCAGCGTTGCCGAACGGCTGGGCATGGCAGCCGACCCGCAGGGTAAGCCTTTTACGGCGTTGTTCGCGGCCCCCGAGCGCGGCGAGGAGCGCCAACGCACGCTGCCGTTTCTGCTCGCGCGCAAGACCCGGTTTGATCAGGTGCAATTGCGCTCGCAGCGCAGCGATCTGCCGACCTGGTGGGCTGTAACGGGCGTTCCGCAGATCGATGCGGGCGGCAATTTTGCTGGTTTTCGCGGCTTTGCAACCGATATCACGGCGCAGCGCGAGGCGGCGGAGCAAAGCACGCGGTTGACCAAATATGACTCGCTCACGGGTCTACTCAACCGCTTCCGTATGGCGCAAATGCTGGAATCGACGCTCGCGGCGTTCAAGCCGCAGAAGCGCAATTGCGCGATCATGTTGCTCGATCTTGATCGCTTTAAGGCGGTCAACGATACGCTGGGGCACCCCGCCGGCGATGCCCTGCTCAAACAGGTGGCATTGCGGTTGGCGCACGTGATTGGGGATAAGGAGCGGGTAAGCCGGCTGGGCGGCGATGAGTTCCAGGTCATCCTGCCGGATGTCGATGATCGCGGCGCGCTGGGCGAACTGGCGTCCGAGATAATCGCCAAATTGTCTGAACCTTATAGCATCAACGAAAGCCGCTGCATTATTGGCGTATCGGTGGGCATTGCCATCAGCCCCTTCGACGGCGACAGCAGCGAAGAATTGGTGCGCAACGCCGATTTGGCGCTCTATGCCGCCAAGGGCTGCGGGCGCGGGCGCTTCCGCTTCTTTTCCGATGAACTGCTACGGGCTGCTGCCGACCGCCGCGCGCTAGAGGAGGATTTGGTCGATGCCCTCGGCAAAGGGCAGCTCGAAGTTCATTACCAGCCGGTTGTGTGCACCAAGACCGACCAGGTGTCGGGCTTTGAAGCGCTGATGCGCTGGAACCATCCCGAGCGCGGCTATGTTTCCCCTGCGCTCTTCATCCCCATTGCTGAGGAAACCGATCTGATTGCGCGGCTCGGCGAATGGATGCTGCGCCAAGCGTGCAAGGATGCGGCATCGTGGCCCGGCAATATGCGCGTCGCGGTTAATGTTTCGCCGGTCCAGTTCGCCGACCTGCGCCTGCCCAAACTGGTGGCCAATGCCATTTCGGTGGCGGGACTGCCTGCGGCGCGGCTGGAACTGGAAATCACCGAAAGCGTGTTTCTGACCGATTCGCCCGAAACCAAGAATATGTTTGGGGCGCTTAAGGACATAGGGGTGCGTCTGGCGCTCGATGACTTCGGGACCGGTTATTCCAGTCTGGCCTATTTGCAATCGGCACCGTTCGATAAGATCAAGATCGACCAGAGTTTTGTCCGCACGGCGACCGAAAAGGGATCGCGCAACGCAGCCATTATCGCGGCCATCGTGGCGCTGGCCACCACGCTGGACATGGAAACGACGGCCGAAGGCATCGAAACGCTGGACCAGCTCGACTTGATTCGGCGACTGAATGTCAGCCATATTCAGGGCTTTGCCTACAGCAAGGCGGTTAGCCATGACGAAGTGATGCAGCGCTGCGGCGACGGCCAGTGGTTTCTTAAGCCGAGCGGCCCAGCCAAGCAGCGGCACAAACGGCTGACCATGTTTCGCCGCGCGGGTGCGGTGCATGAAAATCATTATTACCCCATCGTCATCCGCAACCTGTCGGCAACCGGCGCGCTGATTGAAGGGATAATCGACGTGCCGCTGGGCACCAAATTCGTGATTGATTTTGGCGAGGGCCAGCTGGCGGTGGCCGATGTGATCCGGTCGAAACGCAACCAGCAGGGGTTGAAGTTTGAAACGCGGCTGGTTGATGACGGCAATGGCGGGTTGTGCACGGCGCAGCGCATTCCGCGCTCAATGCTGGCGGCAGCGGGGCTGCCCACGGGGGCGGATGGGATCGACCTTAATCGCCTGCAGAACGCCGACTATACCAAGACCGGCCTGCCCGCGTTCCACACCGAAAATGGCGCGTTGCCGCTGGCCGAACGGTTGCGCTAGTCGCCCAATTCGACGCCGTTGGCGCTGGCCCAATCCTGATATTGGGTGCGGGGGGTGGCGCTCGGGTGCGCCAAAATCGCGGGCATTGCTCCGCGTAGCGCACCAAGGTCGAGGCTGCGGATCATCGCCTTCACCGGGCCGATGCCGGCAGGCGTGATCGACAGCCGGTTGATACCCAGACCCAGCAGCGCCATCGCTTCCAACGGACGACCACCCATTTCTCCGCACACGCCGATGGTCACCCCGGCGGCTTGGGTTTGCTGCGTAACCCGGTCCAGAAATCGCATCACCGTCGGCGACAACCAGTCATAGCGTTCGGCAAGCCGAGGGTGCGCGCGGTCGGCGGCGAACAGAAACTGCGTGAGATCGTTGGTACCGATCGACAGGAAGTCGAGGTGCGGCAGGATCAGGTCGAGCGTTTCGGCAAGGCCCGGGACTTCCAGCATCGCACCATAGCGGATTGCGATCGGCAGTTTCTTGTTGCGGCTGGCAAGCCAGGCGCGCTGTTCAATGAAAATCTGGCGGGCGGCGTCATATTCCCACGGTTCGGCCACCATCGGGAACATGACATTCAGCGTGCGCCCTGCCGCCGCTTCGATCAGGGCGCGGGCCTGAACCTTCAAAAGGCCGTCGCGTTCGAGCGCGATCCGCAACGCGCGCCAGCCCATAGCAGGATTTTCCTCTTGCTCTGATTCCGCGCGCATATAGGGCAGCGCCTTGTCGCCGCCGATATCGACGGTGCGGAAAATCACCGGGCGGTTCCCGGCGGCGTCGAGCACATCGCGGTAAAGCCGCTGCTGGCGCTCGCGCTGCGGCATGGTGGCTGACACGAGGAACTGGAATTCGGTCCGGAACAGCCCAATGCCGCTGGCGCCGGTCAGGTCGAGCGCCATCACATCTTCGCGCAAGCCGGCGTTGATCATTAACTCGATCGGCTGGCCATCCTTGGTGACAGCGGGCAGATCGCGCATCGCAGCAAAGCTGGCACGGCGCTTTTGGCTGAGCTCGAGCTTGGACGCGAACGCGTCAATCATGGAGGCGGTCGGGCGGACATGGACGGCCCCTGACGCTGCATCGAGGAGCAACATATCCCCTTCGCGGATCACCCCGCGCAGCTCGCGAACGCGCCCGAGCACTGGCACCCCCATCGCGCGCGCAACGATGATAACATGCGCCGTCAGCGAACCTTCTTCCAAAATCACGCCTTTAAGCCGCCGCCGGTCGTATTCGAGTAGCTCTGCTGGCCCCAGATTGCGGGCAATCAGGATCGAATCCTGCCTCAGGCCGGCCTGCGCCGCTGTGTTCATCTGGCCCGACACGATGCGCAGCAGTCGGTTGGCCAAATCTTCCAGATCGTGCATGCGGTCGCGCAGCAGCGGATCGTCGATCTGGCGCATGCGCATCCGGGTGCGCTGCTGTACCCGCTCAATCGCAGCCTCGGCGGTCAGGCCGCTGTCGATGGCTTCGTTTATGCGCCGCGACCAGCCTTCATCGTAAGCAAACATTTTATAGGTTTCGAGCACCTCTTCATGCTCGCCGCCGACGCCGAATTCAGCCTGGCTTGCCATGCGATCGATCTGTTCGCGCATCCGGTCAAATGCCGCATAGACGCGGTGGCGTTCGGCCTCGGTGTCTTCGGCGACGGTATGCTCGATCACCACGCGCGGCTGGTGAAATACGGCAACGCCCTGACCCATGCCATCGACCAGCTTTTGGCCCGACAGGCGCTGGGCTGACTGGTCGTTGGCGGCCGCGTCGGTCTGTGCCCTCGTGTCGATCAATTGCGCATTGGCGATCAATTCGCTGATTACCATCGCCACGGTTTGCAGTGTCTCGATCTCGATATCGTCATAGCGGCGCGGGTCGACATGCTGCACGCACAGGACGCCTACCGCGCGCTCGCGCCGGATGATGGGGACACCGGCAAAGCTGTGGTAGAGATCTTCTCCTGTTTCGGGCCGATAAACAAAGTCGGGGTGTGCCGCCGCTTCGTCGAGGTTCAGCATCTCGATGCGCTCGGCAATGGTGCCGACCAGCCCTTCGCCCATGCCCAGACGGGTGACGTGCACTGCCTCTTGCTTCAGCCCGCGCGTCGCGAACAGCTCAAGCGCGCCATCGCGCAGCAGATAGATGGAGCACACCTCGCTATCGAGACATTCGCCGATGACCTGCACGACCTGGTTGAGTTTGGCCTGCGCATTGGTGCGCGCCGCCATCACCTCGTGCAGCCGCGTCAAAATATTGCGGGCGGACTGGGCAGCGGACGAAGGGGGCAGAGGCGCGGTCATGGCAATTAGCTGCTATCAGATAGGATGGCGGCCCGCTATTGCAGAACTGCGCTTTTCTGTGCTGGGACTTCGGGGGGATTGAAGCATGCGTAATCCGATTGCCGGCATGGCGGCGACCATCGCGCTATTGGCGACGCCGGCACAAGCCCAGCACCTCAGCGGCCCCGGCTATTGGACATCGGTTGAAAAGCAGCAAAGCACGGGTGTGGCGATTGCCGCCACGCTGCGCATCACTTTGGGTCCCAGCGATGTTGTGGCAAATGACGAACGGGTTAACTTAGGTCTGCTTGCCGGGCCTGCGCTCAGCTTTCATGCACGAGACGGCGTCAATCGCCGGGATCACCGCGTTGCGCCGTTGTTCAGTTTTGACGTGCGTCCGGGCAGCGGGTCGCGCCTGCGCCTGGGTGGGCAATCGCTGTTGTCTACCGGCGCACTGCACGCCGAAGATACGAAAGAGGAAGATGGCCAGAGCACTGGCGAGAAAATTGGCTCGGTCGCGGCCGTTGCTGGCGGTGTCATGGTGTTGGTTGTCGGCGGCTGGCTGATTGCCACCGCGACCTCCGACGGCAACGACGAATAGGCAGACTCAGCCGCCGGGGTTGGTGGACGCCACTGTTGTCGCGGCGGGGCGCTGCGCGTAGCGGGCATCCCACTCCGCCGACTCAGCCTTGTAGCGCTCGAATGCCGCATAGAAATCGGTGAAGGGCTGGTCGAGCGTGGCGAGCTGTTCGCTCGCGTTGGCGAATAATTGCGCCGACGGGGTGGTCGCTACGGTCTGGGCCAGCACCAGCGCGCGTTCGCAGAAGGGACGCTGCGCGGGCGGCTGGGCGAAATAGTTGAACAATTGCGTCGACAGCCGGTCACGCTCTTTCACGCCGCTGGTGCGGTTGGCCTTGCCCAGGTCGGCAATGACCTTTTTCTCCGCCGCGACGATGCTGCGGGTGTGCGATTTGATAATCTGGTTATAGGCGGCAACGAGCGGCGCTTCTTCGGGGCCGCGGCAGCCGATGGCGGCGACGTTCAACCCGGTTTTCAATTGCCAGAAGGCGCGTTCGCCGGTGATCCCGCTGTTGATGGTGACATAGCGGCCGGTGGCATCGCGCGGCGGCACCTGCTGCGTTTCGGCCGCGCTGCCCGGCGACAACGGACGCGGCGGGATTTGCACCACTGGCGGCGGGGCGGGCGCGGGCTTGGGCGTGACGATCGGCGCCGGTTTTGGCGCACAGGCGGCAAGGCCGATCAGAACAATTGCCGTGGCAGCACTGGCGATCAGACGCATTTCAACAACCCCGTTCCAAATTTGCTGGCGACCCTGCTTCAACGGATGCAGCCCGCGCTTTATTCCCCAATCAATCGCGCTTGGCGAGGGCCGCTTCGGCCTGTTGCATCAGGCTTGCGACGATTTCAGCCGCGCTTTCCTCCGACGTTACCATACCGACCGATTGACCGGCCATTAACGAGCCATTTTCGATGTCGCCATCGATCACCGCCCGGCGCAGCGCACCGGCCCAATAATGTTCGATCTGCAACTGCGCTTCGCCCATGTCGACCGCTCCACTGTCGAGCAGATTGGCAACCTCGCGTTGCTTTTCGGTAAAGGCCTCGGTGCCCGCGTTTTTAAGCGCACGGACGGGGATAACTGGCAAGCGCGGGTCGATCTGGACGCTGGCAACCGCATCGCGCGCGGCGGCGCGGATGAACGCCTGCTTGAATCTGGGGTGCGCGATGGATTCGGTGGCGCAAACGAAACGCGTACCCAGCTGCACCCCGCTTGCGCCCATTTCGAGGTAGGCGGCGATGGCTTCACCGCGCCCGATGCCGCCCGCGACGAAAATCGGCACGTCGGCAGCGAGAACCGGCAGGATTTCCTGCGCCAGCACGCTGGTCGATACCGGGCCGATGTGACCGCCGGCCTCCATCCCCTCGATCACCAGCGAATCGACGCCTGAGCGCACCAGCTTTTTGGCGAGCGCCAGCGTGGGCGCGAAGCAGATGACCTTGGCCCCGGTGGCCTTGATCGCCTCGAGGCTGCCCTTGGGCGGCAGCCCGCCCGCGAGGACGATGTGGGTCACGCCGTGGCGTCCGCACACTTCGATCAGTTCGAACAGATCGGGGTGCATGGTGATCAGGTTGACGCCGAACGGTTTGGCGGTCAGCGCCTTGGTTCCAGCGATTTCGGCGTCGAGCAGTGCGGGCGTCATTGCCCCGCAGGCAATGACGCCAAAACCGCCGGCGTTGCTGATTGCGCTGACCAGATGGCGTTCGGAGACCCAGCTCATCGCGCCGCAGAGTATGGCGACATCGCAGCCGAGCAGGTCGGTGCCGCGCGCCATCAATTCATGAATTTTGCCCATTGCCGCGCGCTTTGCCAGCGCGCACGGGTGAGCGCAATGCCTTGTCGGCAGGGCCAGGGCGCCGGTCCGGGTTAAAGAAAAACTTGATGAGAGCCAAGCTGGCCTTCCGAAAAGACTGTCATATATCGAGTTAACCCTCAGAAAATACTAGACAATAATCTTACATTTTGATGACAGGGCGACGCTTGAGTGTCACCTTTCCGCGGGGCCAGCGCCGAGGCGTGGCAAATGCGCGACGGCGGCTATTGTCAAGTAAAGAGATTGGCATATCCTTGGCTGAAGTTTCAACCGGAGGGAATCACCATGTCGAACATCGCAAAATTGACGTCCGAAGCCCGCCATGCCGACCGTGCCGCCGACCATAACCGGGCGTTTCAGACCATTGCCGCCGCACTTGAGCGGCTGAGCTTTGGGTCGATCCAGCTGACCGTCCACAATGGCAAGCTGGTGCAAATTGACGTCACCGAACGCCACCGCGACCTCAACTGAGGGAGCACCGGTTCAAAAAGGGCAGCACTCCTCCTTTCTCCTCTCCCTTTCTTCGCTGAGGAATGCTCCCAACCTCGCCGCCGACCGGACCACCGGACGCGGCAATTTCTGTATGAACAGGGAAATTGCCATGTCTGACTTTACCCGCCGCCCGGTCGTTGCGGCCATTTTGCCTTTTACGCTGCTATGGACTGCGCCCGCCTCAGCCGACGAGGCCGTGACGGCCGAGGCCGATTCTGCCCAAACGGACACCACCTCCGTCGGCACCGGTGCCAGCGACGACAGTAGCGAAATCATCGTCACGGCACGGCGGCGCGAGGAAAGCGCGCAGGATATCCCGATCGCTGTTTCGGTCGTTGGCGGCGAGCATATCGACAATACCGGCAGCTTCAACGTCGGCCGCCTGCAGCAGCTGACCCCGACGCTGCAATTCTACTCATCGAACCCGCGCAACACGGCAGTGAACATCCGCGGCATCGGCGTGCCGTTCGGTCTGACCAGCGACGGCTTTGAACAGGGTGTCGGCATTTACATCGACGATGTCTATTATGCGCGCGTTGCCTCGGCGACGTTCGACTTTTTGGATGTCGCGCAGATTGAGGTGCTGCGCGGGCCGCAGGGCACGCTTTATGGCAAGAACACGACGGCCGGCGCGATCAACATCCGCACCAATCAGCCGACCTTTGATTTTGAGGGCAAGGCCGAAATCAGCGTCGGCAATTATGATTTCCGCCAGGCCAAGGCGTCAGTGTCGGGGCCGCTGTCGGATACGCTGGCCGCACGGCTGGCGCTGTCAACGACCAGCCGCCGGGGCACCATCTACAACGTCACCACCGACCGCTTCATCCAGAGCCAAGACAATCTGGGGCTGCGGGGGCAATTGCTGTGGGAACCAAATGATGCGCTGAGCGTAACGCTGGTCGGCGACTATAATCAGCAAGACGCCATTTGCTGCGGATCCGTGTTCGTGCGCACCGGCGCAACGCAGCGGCCGCTGAATCGCCAATTTGCGGCGCTGGCAGCGGCGCTGAATTATGCACCGCCCAGCACCAATCCGTTCGACCGCATCACCGACCTCGACGCCAGCCTGAATGCCGGGAACAAGATTGCGGGCGTCTCGCTGCGCGTGAACTGGGAAGTGGGAGCGGGCACGCTGACGTCGATCACGGCGTGGCGCTATTGGGACTGGAAGCCGGAAAACGACCGCGACTTTACCGGTCTGTCGATCGTTTCGCTGTCGCAAAACCCGTCGCAGCAGGACCAATATACGCAGGAATTCCGGTATTCGCAGTCGGGCGAGCGGTTCGACTTCGTGGTCGGTGCTTTTGCCTTTAACCAGCGTATCGACACGCAGGGGACCGAGGCGCAAGGGTCCGATGCCAGCCGGTGGAACATTAATCCTACTAACCCGCTGTCCAACGATCCGACGGTGCTCGACGGCTTGACCGCGCGCAACACGCAATTTTTGAAGAGCACCAGCCTGGCCCTGTTCGGGCAATTGAGCTGGAAAGTCACCGACGCGCTGACCATCCAGCCGGGCGCGCGCCTGAACTATGACAATAAAGAGGGTTTTTATCAGCGCGAGGTGTTCGATGGGCAGGGCCTGCCCGTGCTGTTCGGCCAGCCCGGCGCGCGCCGCGCCGCGCAGCTGGCGGTCTTTACCCCGCAGATCAGCGCGCCTGAGGCGACCGACTGGAACTTCAGCTATGACCTGACGGTCAGCTATGATCTGGCGGAGGATGTGCTCGGCTATGCCACCTATGCCAAATCGTTCAAGACGGTCGGCATCAACCAAAATGGCCTGCCCACCGACGCGGCCGGCGTGCCGATTGCGGCGGCGGGGCAAATCCGGCCCGAGACGGTCAATCATTATGAGGTGGGCATCAAGTCGCAGTTCTGGGACAGGCGCATTACGCTCAACCTTGCTGCCTTCCGCACCGATATCGAGGATTATCAGGCGACGGTGAACAACGGCCAGCTGGGCGTGCTGCGCGGTTATCTGGCCAATGCCGACAAGGTGCGCAGCCAGGGGGTCGAGGCCGATTTCTCGCTGCGCCCGAGCGAACGGTTCAACGCCTATGTCAACGCCGCCTATACTGACGCCGAATATGTCCGCTTCGTCGATGCGCCGTGCCCGCCCGAGCTGGCGGGTGGGACAATTGTCGGCGCAGGTCAAACTCCCAGCGCACCAGGCACCCCCGGCGGGCTGAGCCCTGCCAACTGCGATATTTCGGGCCAGCGCCTGCCCGGTGTGTCGAAATACTCGCTGTCATTCGGGGCGGAGGCCAATACGCCGGTGACGCTGTTCGGCGAAAGCGGCGAATTTTATGTCGGCTACGACGGCAGCTATCGGTCGAGCTTTTCGTCCAATGCCTCGCCATCAATCTACACCAATATCGATGGCTACAGCCTGTCCAATTTTCGCGTCGGCTTTCGCTCGGATGCCGGATTCGGCATCTTCGCTTGGGCGCGCAACGCATTTGACGAAAATTACTTTGAGCAACTTTTCGTGGCACCGAGCAACACGGGCCTGATAGCGGGGCTGCCGGGTGATCCGGCGACCTATGGGCTATCGCTGCGCGCCGAGTTCTGACACAAGGCACGAGAAAGGGTCGCGCTTTTGCTCGAATGGGTTGGCAATCTCGATTGGGCGGCGATCGCGCCCTTCATCGCCATCGGCTTTGCGGCGCAGATGGTCGATGGCGCGCTGGGCATGGCGTTCGGCGTCATTTCGTCGACCTTGCTGGTCAGCGTGATGGGTGTACCGCCTGCGCGCGCGAGTGCGGGCGTGCATCTGGTGGAAATGTTTACGACCGGCGCGTCGGGGCTGAGCCATATATATCACCGCAACGTGGACTGGCGGCTATTCGCGAAAATTGCGGTGCCCGGGATCATCGGCGGCGTTTTGGGAGCCTATGTCCTGTCCAACATCGATGCGGGCGTCGCGCGCCCGCTGGTAATGCTCTATTTGACATGCATCGGCTTCTACCTGCTTTATAAGGCGCTGACTTACCCTGCCATGCCCAAAGCGCGCGATGCCAAGGTCACGGTGCCGCTCGGGCTGATTGGCGGTTTCCTTGATGCATCGGGCGGCGGCGGTTGGGGGCCGGTGGTGACGTCGAACCTGCTGATTCAGGGCACCGACCCACGCAAGACGGTGGGCACGGTGAACACTGCCGAATTTCTGCTCACTTTCAGCGTGTCGATCACCTTCATGCTGACCATCGGGATTGAGGCGTTCACGATCGTCACCGGCGGCCTGCTGATCGGCGGGATTTTGGCGGCACCGATTGGTGCGATTATCGCCAAGCGGATTCCGGCGAAAAATCTGATGATGCTGGTCGGGGTGGTGCTGACGGCAACCAGCCTGTTTTCGCTGTATAAGGCGATTGCTTAGGCCGGTGGACCGACAATCAAGATTATCGTCATCCCGGGCTTGATCCGGGATAACAAGCGAATGGCGGCATGTTGTCCCGGATCAAGCCCGGGACGACGAAGCATGGATGGATTTGTTAGGCCGCCTCGGCATCCAGCCCATAAGCGGTGTGGAGCACGCGCACGGCGAGTTCGGTTTCGTCGGCGTCGATCAGCACGCTGACCTTGATTTCGCTGGTGCTGATGGCCTGAATATTGATGCCGCGGTCGGCGAGCGCACGGAACATGGTGCTGGCGACCCCGGCGTGGCTTTTCATGCCGACGCCGACGACCGAAATCTTGGCAACGCCGCTGTCGCAGATCAGGCGGAAATAGCCGATCTTGTCCTTATGCTCCTCGAGCAGCGCCTGCGTGCGCACCAGGTCGGCGGCCGGGACGGTGAAGGTGACGTCGGTCTCGCCCTTGTCCTTGGCGATATTCTGGATGATCATATCGACGTTGATGTTGGCGGCGGCGAGCGGGCCGAAAATGGTCGCGACCGCGCCGGGTTGGTCAGCGATGCGCGTCAGCGTAACCTTGGCCTCATTCTTGTCGGCGGCGATGCCGGTGATCAGCTGGCGTTCCATATC
This sequence comes from uncultured Sphingopyxis sp., assembly GCA_964401155.1. Classification (GTDB taxonomy): domain Bacteria; phylum Pseudomonadota; class Alphaproteobacteria; order Sphingomonadales; family Sphingomonadaceae; genus Sphingopyxis. Next base: position 194,229 of record CAYNXF010000003.1, on the reverse strand, counting down.
CATGCCTTCCAATATCTTCTCTAGTTCTTCGTCGCTGACGATCATCGTACCGGGCAGGCTGTCGGCGGGCGGCGCATCATCGTCGATGAAGGACGACAGCACCTGCACGCGCACACCTTCTTTCATAGCGAGCCCGACGGAGCGGGTTTGCAGCACCTTGCTGCCCACGCTGGCTAGCTCGAGCATCTCTTCATAGGTGACGTTTTTCAGCTTGCGCGCCTTGGCGACAATGCGTGGATCGGTGGTGTAGACGCCGTCGACGTCGGTATAAATGTCGCAGCGATCAGCCTTCAGCGCCGCCGCGACCGCGACTGCCGAGGTGTCCGATCCGCCGCGCCCCAGCGTGGTGACGCGGCCATCATCGGCTAGCCCCTGAAAGCCCGGAATCACCGCCACTTCGCCGCGCGCCATGCTGGCGGTGAGCGCGGGCGCGTCCATGCCCTCGATGCGCGCCTTGCTGTGCGCGTCGTCGGTGCGGATCGGCAGCTGCCACCCCAGCCAGCTGCGCGCAGGCACGCCCATGGCTTGCAGGGTGAGCGCGAGCAGCCCGGCGGTCACTTGCTCGCCCGAGGCGACGACGACGTCATATTCGGCGGGGTCGTACATCGGGCTCGCTTCGCGGCAGAAACCCACCAGCCGGTCGGTCTCGCCCGCCATGGCCGACACGACAACCGCCACTTCATGCCCCGCGGCGCGCTGGCGCATGACGATGCCCGCGACGCGGCGGATCCGCTCGGTCCCCGCCATGCTGGTGCCGCCGAATTTCATCACGATGCGCGCCATGGGTGCGTAGCTTTCCCGCCTCTATTGCCCGCGCGTCTCTAGGTAGCGGGGCGGGCAAGGGCAAGCGCACACGGGCAATTTTCTTGTATCTTTGGCAACCAAACCGCATAGTCGCAGGCATGACCCAGACCACGATCAACGCAGCTGAAGCCGCGCATTTCGGCGCGCTCGCCGCCGACTGGTGGGACCCCAAGGGATCGTCGGCGATGCTGCACAAGCTCAATCCGGCGCGGCTCCAATATGTGCGGCAGCAGGTCGATGCGCACTGGGGCACCGACCCGCGCGACCGGCGGCCGCTGGCGGGCAAGCGCGTGCTTGATGTCGGCTGTGGTGCGGGTCTGCTTACCGAGCCGTTGGCGCGGCTCGGCGGGACAGTGACCGGCGTTGACGCTGCACCCGAGAATATCGAAGCGGCCAAGGCGCATGCGGCGGGGCAGGGGCTGGCGATAGGCTATGTCGCGGGCGACATTGCGGCGCTTAACCTTGGCGCGTTCGACCTCATCACCAGCATGGAGGTGGTCGAGCATGTCACCGATCCTAGCGCCTTCATCGACGCGCTCGCGGCGCGGCTGGCGCCGGGCGGGCTGTTGATCCTCTCGACCCCCAACCGCACCGCCGCATCGCGGCTGTTGCTGGTCGAGGGGGCCGAGCGCATCGGCATGGTCCCGCGTGGGACGCATGACTGGGACAAGTTTCTGAAGCCCGAGGAACTGACGCTGATAGTTGAGGCGGCGGAGCTGAAGGTTGTCGATACCACCGCGCTGTCGCTGTCGCCCGCCAAGGGCTTCAAGCTGGGTGGCAGTGATGCGCTGAATTATTTGATGACGGCGCGTTCAAATCCATCGTCGTGCTGAGCTTGTTTCAGCACAACGCGCCACTGTCGCTTGTTGTCCCGAAACAAGTTCGGGACGACGATAGAGGCTAGAAGTCCACCTGCTCATAATAGGCCGGTGGCTGCACCAGCTCCATCCGCTCGCTCAGCAACGGCCGGAAACTCGGCCGCGATTTGAGGCCCGCATACCAGCCCTTGGTCTGCTCATGGCCCGTCCAGTCAATGCCGCCCAGATAATCGGCTACCGAAATCTGCGCGGCGGCGGCGAGGTCAGCGAGGCTCATCGTCGCGCCCGCGAGCCAGCTGCGGTGATCGATCAGATAATCAACATAATCGAGATGATTGTTCGCCGCCTTCATCGCCTCGCGCAGCGCGCCGCCGTCGGGGGGAGCTTTGTGCACGACGCGCTTTTCCATGCGTTCGAACAGCAGTGGCCCCGTGACATCGCGGTAGAATTCCTGGTCGAACCATGCCGCCAGCCGGCGCACCTCGGCACGGTAGGGGGCGGTGCCGCCCAGCATCGCCTTGCCCTCAACCGTTTCTTCGAAATATTCGGCAATGGCGTCGCTGTCGATCAGCGTAACGCTGCGTTCGGTCTCGACCATCACCGGCGTGCGCCCGGCGGGGTTCAGGTCGACAAATTCGTCGCGCTTTTCCCAGGGATTTTCGCGCACCAGTTCATAGCCCACGCCCTTTTCGCCGAGCAGCAGGCGCACCTTGCGCGAAAAGGGACAGAGCGGGAATTGATAAAGCTGCCACATGGCCTAATCGCATAGCGGCAGCGCGGGGCGCAGCGCAACGGGGTTGGCGCCGTGCTTGTGGATTAGTATTGCCGCGCCGTCGTGCGCGCCGCAGCAACCCGCTCCTCGACATCACGGGCCAGCACGGTCAGCTGCGGCAGCAATTCGGCGAGCGCGCCAGCCATCGTGCCAACCATGCGCGTGCCGTCGCGAATGTCGGCGTCGAGTTCGCGTTCGAAATCGGGGTTGTCGCGCGATGCCATGTCGGCGACGGTCATAGCGGGGTCGACTTCGCGGGTGCGGCCGCTGGGGTCGGCCTTGGCGACCGCATTGACCATCCCCCCAACAGGAGCATCCAGCATCGCGCCGACCATGGCGCTGAGTACCGCCGCTAGCGTGTCTTGCGTGCGCGGGTCCTGCAACTGTTTGGCGGTGCGGATCAGATCGTCGTCGCTGTCCTGCGCCAGCACGGGCGCGGGCAGGGCAAGGGCAATTAGCGGGAGGGCGAGCAGGGCACGGGACATGGGCATGGTCCTTGGACACAACAGCCCGCCAGAGCAGTCTGGCGGCGCGGCCAAGGGTCTATGCGCGCATGGCTTTCGCTGGGCTGAATAAAAGAAAAAAACCGTTCGCCTCGAGCGAAGTCGAGAGGCCCTTCGGTCGTGCACGCCTTTGGGGTGTATCGACTTCGCTCGACACGAACGGAAGTTTACTTACTCCGCCGCCTCCACCGCTCCCGCATCGCTGAGCGGCTCATTCAGCCGCGTTAGCATTTCCTTCGGGCACACCTGCCAGAACCGATCGCGCCAACGGTCCCAGTCGGCTAAAATTTCGGTGGCCCATTTGCTGCTCGTCGCATGGGCATGTTCGGCGATCAGGCCGCGCAGTTGGTCTTCCCAATGGTAGCTGGCGAGGCGCTGCCACACGATATTCTCAGGGTTGGCGCGGCGCGCAAAACTGTCGTCGGTGTCGAGCACGAACGCCATGCCGCCGGTCATGCCCGCGCCAAAGTTCGATCCCACAGGCCCCAAAATCACCGCCATGCCGCCGGTCATATATTCGCAGCCGTTCGATCCGCAGCCTTCGACCACCACGCGCGCGCCCGAATTGCGCACCGCGAACCGCTCGCCCGCCTGTCCGGCCGCAAGCAGCGTTCCGGCGGTTGCGCCATAGAGCACGGTGTTGCCGATGATGGTGTTGTGTTGACTTTCCAGTGGGCTCGACACGGTCGGCCGCACGATGATGCGCCCACCCGACAGCCCCTTACCGACATAGTCGTTGGCATCGCCAAACACTTCGAGCGTAATGCCCTGACACAGGAAGGCGCCCAGCGACTGGCCCGCCGTCCCGCGCAGGCGGACATGGACATGGTTGTCCTCGAGCGCGCGCATACCGAAACGCTCGGTAATTTCTGCCGACAGCCGCGTGCCGACCGCGCGGTGCGTGTTGCGCACATTATAGGTCAGCTGCATCCGTTCACCGCGTTCGAACAAGGGCACGGCGTCGGCCAATATCTGCGCGTCGAGGCTGTCGGGAACCGGGTTGCGGTGGCCGGGGGTGGAGCGGCGCTTGTCCTCGGGCGCGTCGACCTTGGCGAGGATGGGGTTCAAATCGAGGTCGTCGAGATGTTCGGCCCCGCGGCTGACCTGGCGCAGCAGTTCGGTACGGCCAATCACTTCGTCGAGGCTGCGGCAGCCGAGGCGGGCGAGGATCTCGCGCACTTCCTCGGCAATGAAGGTCATCAGGTTGATGACCTTTTCAGGCGAGCCAGCGAATTTCTGGCGCAGCTTTTCATCCTGCGTGCACACGCCGACGGGGCAGGTGTTCGAGTGGCACTGGCGCACCATGATGCAGCCCATGGCGACCAGACTGAGCGTGCCGATGCCGAACTCTTCTGCACCCAATATCGCGGCGATGACGATATCGCGCCCGGTCTTGAGCCCGCCATCGGTGCGCAGCCGGATGCGGTGCCTGAGGCCGTTCAAGAGCAGCACCTGATTGACTTCGGAAAGGCCCATTTCCCATGGCGTGCCGGCATATTTGATGCTGGTTTGGGGCGAAGCCCCGGTGCCACCGGTGTTGCCGCTGACGAGAATGACGTCGGCGTGTGCCTTGGCGACACCTGCGGCAACCGTGCCTATGCCTGCGCTGCTGACCAGCTTCACGCACACCCGCGCACGCGGGTTGATTTGCTTCAGGTCATAGATGAGCTGGGCGAGGTCTTCGATTGAATAGATATCATGGTGCGGCGGCGGCGAAATCAGCGTCACGCCGGGCGTCGAGTGGCGCAGCTTGGCGATGAATTCGGTGACTTTGAACCCCGGCAACTGCCCGCCCTCGCCGGGCTTGGCACCCTGTGCGACCTTGATTTCAATCTCGTCGCAATTGCCCAGATATTCGGCGGTCACGCCAAAGCGCCCCGATGCGATCTGTTTGATATTGCTGTTGGCATTGTTGCCGCGCGCGTCGGGTTTGAACCGCACCGGGTCTTCGCCGCCTTCGCCCGACACAGCCTTCGCGCCGATGCGGTTCATTGCAATGGCCAGCGTCTCGTGCGCCTCGGGCGACAGCGCGCCCAGCGACATGCCCGGCGTCACAAAGCGTTTGCGGATCTCAGTAATCGCCTCGACGCTGTCGAGCAGAACCGCTTCGGACGGGTAGTTGAACTCCATCAAATCGCGCAAATAAACCGGCGGTAAGTCGGCGACCCCGCGCGAGAACTGGAGGTAGGTTGAATAGCTGTCGGTCGCGACCGCCGTCTGGAGCAAATGCATCAGCTGCGCGGAATAGGCATGCGTTTCGCCGCCGGCACGCTGGCGGTAAAAGCCGCCGATGGGCAGCGTGGTGACGCGCGCATCGAACGCCGCATCGTGCTTCTCGGTCGCGTTAATGAACAACGAATGATAGCCCTCGCCCGAAATCTTTGCGGGCATCCCCGGGAAGAGGTCCGCGACCAGTGCGCGCGACAGGCCCACGGCTTCGAAATTATAGCCGCCGCGATAGCTGGATATTACGGCGATCCCCATCTTCGCCATGATCTTGAGCAGGCCATCGTCCACGGCTTTGCGATAATTGGCGCGACACTCGTCGAGCGACAATTTGCCCGCCAGCCCGCGCGCGTGGCGGTCGGCAATCGCGGCTTCGGCAAGGTAGGCGTGGACGGTGGTCGCGCCGACACCGATCAACACGGCAAAAGCATGGGTATCGAGCACCTCGGCCGAGCGTACGTTGATCGAGGCAAAGCTGCGTAGCCCTTTGCGCACCAAATGCGTGTGGACGGCTGCGGCGGCGAGCACCATCGCCACGCTGACGCGCTTCTCGCCAATCTTTTCGTCGGACAGGAACAATTCGCTGCGCCCCGCGCGCACGGCGGCCTCGGCCTCACTGCGAATGCGCGCGATGGCCTCACGCAGGGTAGCAGGCGTGCCGCCCGTCGCCATAGTGCAATCGATACTCGCAACATTGTCGCCGAAATAGGCGCGCAGCCGATCCCAATCGTCGCCAATCAGAACGGGTGAATCGATAACCAGCACATGCGCGCTCTGGCCCTGTTGGTCGAGGATATTGCCGAGGTTGGCAAAGCGCGTCTTCAGGCTCATCACATGGCGTTCGCGCAAGCTGTCGATCGGCGGGTTGGTGACCTGGCTGAAATTCTGGCGAAAAAATTGCGCGACGTGGCGTGGCTTGTCCGAAATCACCGCGAGCGGGGTGTCGTCGCCCATCGACCCCACGGCTTCCTTTCCGTCCTCGGCCATCGGTGCGAGGATCAGCTCCATATCTTCGAGCGTCAGCCCCGCCGCCACCTGTCGCCGCAGCAGTTCAGGCCGGTCGAACGCGGGCAGGGTTGATTTGCCCGCGCGGGGCAAGTCCGCCATGGTCCGGAAACCCTTGACCGCAGCGCCATAATCCTGGCCTGCCGCGATGCGGTCTTTGATCGCGCGATCCTCGAGCAGTTCGCCGCGCTCCAGATCGACCGCGATCATCTGGCCGGGGCCAAGGCGGCCCTTTTTGCGCACGCTCGCCTCGGGGATCAGCACCATCCCGCTTTCGGACCCGACGATCAGCAATTTGTCGCTGGTCAGCGTATAGCGCAGCGGGCGCAGCGCGTTGCGGTCCATCCCCGCCACGGCCCATCTCCCGTCGGTCATCGCCAGGGCGGCAGGGCCGTCCCACGGTTCCATCACGCTCGACAGGAAAGCATACATGTCGCGGTGTTCGCGCGGCATGTCGGGATCATTGGCCCAGGCCTCGGGTACCAAAATCAGTTTGGCCGTGGGGGCGTCGCGCCCGGCACGGCACAAGGTTTCAAACACCGCATCGAGTGCTGCCGTGTCGGAAGCGCCCGCCGGGATCACCGGCTTGATGTCCTCGCTATGCTCGCCGAAGGCCAGGCTCGCCATCTTGATCTCGTGGCTTTTCATCCAATTTTTGTTGCCACGGATGGTGTTGACCTCGCCATTATGCGCGAGGCAGCGGAACGGCTGCGCCAGCCACCATTGCGGGAACGTATTGGTCGAATAGCGCTGATGGAAAATCGCAACCCGGCTTTCGAAGCGCTTGTCGGTCAGGTCGGGGTAAAAGTCCGACAGGCTTTCGGCCAGGAACAGACCCTTATAGATGATCGAGCGGCACGACAGGCTGCAAGCGTAAAAATCGGCAATCTGTGCCGCGACGACCTTCTTTTCGATGCGGCGCCGAACGAGATAAAGCTGCTTTTCGAATTCGGCTGGTGATTGCATCTCGGCGAGTGGCCCGGCGATCATAATCTGCTCGATTTCCGGGCGCGTGCGCTGCGCCTTGTCGCCAATTACCGCGACATTCACCGGTACCTGCCGCCAGCCATAGATGGTGTAACCCGCCTCGATGATCTCGGCCTCGACGATGGTCCGGCACGCTTCCTGCGCGCTGAGGTCCGTGCGCGGCAGGAACATCATGCCGACGGCGAGCTGGCCGGGCAGCACCTTGTGGCCTCCCGCTGCGATTGCATCGTCGAAGAAACGCACCGGCAGGTCGACATGGATCCCCGCGCCGTCGCCCGTCTTGCCATCGGCATCGACCGCGCCGCGATGCCACACCGCCCGCAGCGCCTCGATCGCTGCCTCGACCACCCGCCGCGAAGGCTTGCCATCGGTCGCCGCGACAAGGCCCACGCCGCAGGCATCCGATTCGAGATCGGGATGATACATGCCGTCGGCGGCAAGCCGGGCATGGTCGGGGGAGAGGGGGTGGGTCATCTGTATGCGCTTATTTCCGTCCTAGATGTGCCATGATCGCCGCCGTCACCGCCTGTTCAATCTCTGGCTTCATCGTCTCGATCATCACGTTCATCTCGCTCGCGACCAGTTCGGCGAAGGGGCCGCCGGCGGCGTCGAACTTGCGGCCTGCGGGAGAGGCGCTGAACTGGATCAGCGCGGTGAGGTCTTCCTTGCTGAGGCGCGATAAGGCGGCGGGGTTGACCATCGCCATAATCTGTTTGCCATCCAGCTCGGGGATGGCGCCGGTGTCGCGGATCGTTTGTGAGAGCGCCGTTCCGTCGGCGGTTTCGGCCATGATGCGCTGCAGCCGCTGACCCGCGGGCGAGCCCAGATAGGCGTTGGTCACATCCAGCTCGGCGGGGCTCAGCCGCGTCGCAGCAAGTGCGCCGACGCGGCGCTGCGTTTCGGGGATGCGCGCGCGCAGGACGCGTTCCATCGTGCTGCGCCCGGCGTTGCCCGCCACCTCGATCAGACCCGGAAATCGCTGGTCCAATGCGACAACATTGGCGTCGGCGCGCATCGCGGGTTCAAATTCCTTGTTGAACCCGGCGACGGCGGTTTCGATGCTCAGCTCGGTTGGCACGAACAAGGTGCCAAAGCGCTGCGCTGCGGGCGACAGCGCGCCCGCCTCGGACTGGGCGAGCACAACGGGTGCTACGAGGAAAACGGACGAAGCGGCCAGCGACGCGGCGAGCAACAATTTTTTGGACATGGACTGGCTCCTCACTTGCTCTTTGCGGTCATTGCTGCGCGCACCTTGGCGATGGCGGCTTCCTCGGCCTCGATCTGCGCGCTGATGGTGTCGCTGGTCTGCTTTTCCAGTGCCTCGACGCGCGCACGATCGGCGGGGTCCCAATTGGCGCGGTCGAGCCAAGGTTCGTCGGCGGCGCTGCCGGCGGCCATGACTGCTGCATCGACGGCCTCGCCTGCGTCGGCGGCAGCGTCAGCGGCCATCATGGTGTCAATCGAGACATCCGTCGTCGCGCTGTTGGCACTAAAATCTTTCAGCGCATCGACTGTGGTGTCCAAAATCTTGGCGAGCTGCGCCAGTTCGCCGTTACTAAGTTCGGTCAGCTTGCGCTCTTGCGGCAGGGCATTCAACTGCTTTTCCAGATCGCCCGCGCTTCCCATCAGCTTGGTCATCATCACCGGGATGGCCTGGAACGTCGCCGACAGCACTTCGGGGTCGCCCTGAATGGCGAAACTCTCGGCGGCAAAGGCGCTGCCCGCTGGCGTCGCGAAAAAAGCGTTGACCGTGGTCAGTTGTTCGGCGGTGAATTTGCGGGCATAGGCGCGCGCCAGCCCTTCGCGCATAGGCCCTTCCAGCGCCTTGCCAACCTCGAGCAGCAGCGGGGTCATCACTTCGAACATGCCTTCGTTACGGGCCTTACGGTTTGGGTCGAGGATCGCCATCACCGCGCCGCGCTGTTCGTCGGTCAGCGCATTGGCTTTCTCGAAATCAACGCCGGTCTTCATCGCAATCTGGTTGCCGCTCATATTTTCATCGAGCTGCAGCATGGGCTTGATGAAGGACCCGATCATATCGTTCATCATCTTGCCATATGCGCCGTCGGGCAGCAGCTTGGCTGCGGTCGTCTGACCCAGCGCCAGTTGCGCGGGATCGATCGGCGTCTTGTCGCCGGCGTCGAACAACTTGCTGAACATCTCCATCAGCGCCGCTTCGCTGTTCGCTGCGCCCGGTCCGCCCATCGCCGGATCGGCGGCGTGCGCGGGTACGGTCAGCGTCAGCAACGCCAGCGGGGCTGCCGCCGATTTTAGCAAGGATTTAAGCATCGTCATTTTCCCCTCCGGCCCGGTCAGGCCGCAACCCGCGCGGCGTTTGCACGCGCTTTCAGCCAGACCTGCATTGTCTCGCTGACATCGCGACCATCGCGAATGCCCCAGACAACCAGGCTGGCTCCACGCACTATGTCACCGGCGGCAAAGACACCGTCAAGACTGGTCATCATGGTGGCATGATCGACGCGCAAAGTGCCCCAACGTGTGACACTTAAGCCCGGTTCGCCAAACATGTGCGGCAGATCCTCGGCATCGAAACCCAGCGCCTTGATGACTAGATCTGCGAGCAAGGAAAATTGCCGTTCAGGGTCGACCTCGGGTGCGCGGCGGCCGGAGGCGTCGGGTGCGCCCAGACGGATGCCGTTCGCCAGCACGCCGGTGACTGCGGCGTCGCCCAGCATCGCGGCGGGGGCGGACAGCCAAACAAATTCGACGCCTTCCTCCTCGGCATTGGCGACCTCGCGCTGCGAACCCGGCATATTGGTGCGATCCCGGCGATAGAGGCATTTGACCGACGCTGCTCCCTGCCGCACCGCCGTGCGGACACAGTCCATCGCGGTATCACCGCCGCCGATGACCACGACATGCTTGCCCTTGGCGTCGAGCGCGCCGCTGTCGAAATCGGGTACCGCGTCGCCAAAGCCTTTGCGGTTCGACGCGATCAGATAATCGAGCGCCTCGACCACGCCGGGCAGCGCGGTGCCGGGGGCGGTGATGGCGCGCGCCTTATAAACACCGGTGGCAATCAGGATCGCATCGTGGCGCTGGCGCAGTTCGGCCAGCGTCGCCTCGCGCCCGACCTCAAACCCCAGCTGGAAAATGATGCCGCCCGCCTCGAGCCGCTCGATGCGGCGCATGACCACCGGCTTTTCGAGCTTGAAGCCGGGGATGCCGTAGGTCAGCAGCCCGCCGGCGCGGTCGTGGCGGTCATAGACGGTGACTTCATGCCCCGCTGCGCGCAGATATTCCGCCGCCGTCAGCCCCGCTGGCCCTGCACCGATCACGCCGACCGACTGGCCGGTGGCGCGGCCAGGGACCAGCGGCTCGACCCAGCCCTCTTCCCACGCGGTGTCGGTGATATATTTCTCGACGCTGCCGATCGTGACTGCACCATGGCCGGAAAATTCGATGACGCAATTGCCTTCGCACAGCCGATCCTGCGGACAGATGCGGCCGCAAATCTCGGGCATGGTCGATGTCGCGTTGGACAGCTCATAGGCCTCGCGCAGCCGCCCCTCAGCGGTCAGGCGCAGCCAGTCTGGAATATGGTTCTGCAGCGGGCAATGTACCGAACAATAAGGCACGCCGCATTGCGAACAGCGCGCCGCCTGTTCATCGGCCTCGGCGGCGGCATAGCGGTTGGCGATCTCGCGGAAATCCTGCGCGCGTGCCTGCGGCTCCCGCTTGTCAGGATAGGCTTGGTCCTGACGGACAAATTGCAGCATGCGCTCGGCGGCCATCGGCAAAAACCCCTCAATTCGGGAGCTCGCTGGCGCGGCGCAGGCCTTTTGTCACGCGATAAATGCATATTAAGTCAGCACAGCTGACCTAAAATTGGCAACAACGGCGCGATGTCCGCATAATTGCGCAACAATAGAATAATAAAAGGGCCGATACGGTCCTATTGCTTGGTTGTCGCAGCGAAGCGGCCGTGGCGGCGATAGGCGACCAGCCATTCCGGTGCGACTGCCCCGAGCGAAGTTGCCGCGATGCCGAGGTCGCCAATGGTCGCTGCGCCGGGCGCAACAACAGTGTCCTTTTGCAGCATCAGCCACTGGTCCCAGGTAATCGGCGCGCCGGGCAGCCATCCGGTGAAGCGTGCCATCCCCGCTGCCACGGCATCGGGAATGGGCGCGAACAGCGGGTCGCGCCCGATTGCGCGCGCGATCCAGCGGAACAATTCTTCCATCGACAGGATTTGCGGTCCGCCGAGTTCATAAGTGCGCCCTGCTGCCGCATGGTCGGTTAACGCCGCGCGGACCGCACTGGCCACATCGCCGACATAGACCGGCTGGAACTTGGCCGTCCCGGCGACCAGTGGAACGACGGGCGTCATGCGGATCATCCCGGCAAAGCGGTTGATGAACTGGTCCTCGCGCCCGAAGACGGTCGACGGGCGCAAGATGGTCGCGGTCGGCACCGCCGCCAACACCGCGGCTTCGCCAAGCCCCTTGCTGCGGCCATATTCGGCAGGGCTGTTCACATCGGCGCCAATTGCCGACACATGCACCAGCTGCGTGACGCCCGCATCGCGCGCCGCATTGGCGATATTGGCCGCGCCGCGATGCTGGACCGCCGCCATGTCGCTAAACGCCCCGACCAGATTGACCACGGCATCGCTGCCCGCGACCGCGCGCGCGACCGAAGCGATATCGCGCACATCGACGGCAGCAAACTGCGTCTGCCCCAAATTGCCCAGCGGCTTTAGAAACTCGGCAAGCTTTGGCTGCCGCTGGGCAATACGCACCCGCGCCCCGGCGCTGAGCAATTGCTGCGCCGCATAGCGCCCGATAAATCCGCCCCCGCCGAACAGGGTGATGAGTTGGCCGTTTAAATCATAGGTCATCATCCGCGATTAGCAGCAGCCTATGGTGCTGTCAGCAGCCAAGCGCGGCCGTCCCCAACAAAAAAGGCCCAGGGTCGCCCCCGGGCCTTTCGTTGCATATCTGCCGTTCAGGCGCTGTAATACATGTCGAACTCAACCGGGCTCGGCGCCATTTCCCAGGCAAAAACCTCTTCCCATTTCAGCTCGATATAGGCCTCGATCTGGTCCTTCGTGAAAACATCGCCCTTCAGCAGGAAGTCATGGTCGTCGGCCAGCGCATTGAGCGCCTCGCGCAGTGAACCGCACACGGTCGGCACTTCCTTCAGCTCTTCGGGCGGCAGGTCATAGAGGTTCTTGTCCATCGCGTCGCCGGGATGGATTTTGTTCTGGATGCCGTCGAGTCCGGCCATCAGCAGTGCGGCGTAGCAGAGATAGGGGTTGGCCATTGCGTCGGGGAAGCGGAACTCGACGCGCTTCGCCTTGGCGCCCGCACCATAGGGGATGCGGCAGCTCGCCGAACGGTTGCGCGACGAATAGGCGAGCAACACCGGTGCCTCAAACCCCGGCACCAGCCGCTTGTAGCTGTTGGTCGTGGGGTTGGTGAAGGCATTCAGCGCCTTGGCGTGCTTAATGACGCCGCCGATGTAGTAAAGGCACATGTCGGAGAGGCCAGCATAGCCGTTCCCCGCGAACAAGGGTTTTCCCTTTTCCCAGATCGACATGTGCGTGTGCATGCCGCTGCCGTTATCGTCCTTGATCGGCTTGGGCATGAAGGTCGCGGTCTTGCCATAGGCGTGCGCGACCTGGTGCACGACATATTTGTAAATCTGCATGCGGTCGGCGGTTTGGGTCAGCGTGCCGAAGGTCAGGCCCAGTTCATGCTGCGCGGCGGCAACCTCATGATGGTGCTTGTCGCACGGCAGGCCCATTTCCAGCATGGTCGAAACCATTTCGGCGCGGATGTCGACCGCGCTGTCGACCGGCGCGACGGGGAAATAGCCGCCCTTGGCGCGCGGACGGTGGGCGAGGTTGCCGCTCTCGTAGGACCGGCCGGTGTTGGTCGGCAGTTCGATATCATCGATTTCAAACCCGGACTTGTTATAGCCGGTTTCGAAGCGGACATCGTCGAACATGAAAAATTCGGCTTCCGGCCCGACATAGACGGTGTCGCCGATCTTGGTCGAGCCGAGATAGGCCTCGGCGCGCTTCGCCGTGGTGCGCGGGTCGCGGGTATAACCTTCGCCGGTCGAAGGTTCGACAATGTCGCAGAAGATGACGAGCATGGGCGTCGCCGAGAAGGGGTCGTCATACACCGCGTCAAGGTCGGGCTTGAGGATCATGTCGCTCTCGTTGATCGCCTTCCACCCGGCGATCGACGACCCGTCGAACATCAACCCGTCTTCAAGCGCGTCTTCATCGATCACGCCGGCGCACATGGTCAGATGCTGCCATTTGCCCTTGGGGTCGGTGAAGCGCAGGTCGACCCACTCAATTTCATTTTCCTTGATGCGCTTGATAATGTCCTTGGGGCTGGTGGCCATGATATTGCGTCCTTTTCTGCGGTTATTGCGTTTGTTTAAGGGGGTCAGATGGCGTCGCCATCGCGTTCGCCGGTGCGGATGCGCAGCGCGCTTTCAATGGGGATGACGAAAATCTTGCCATCGCCGATGCGGCCGGTCTGGGCGGCGGCGGCGATGGCTTCGACCACCCGCTCCGCCAGACTATCCTCAACGACAACCTCCAGCTTCACCTTGGGCAGAAAATCGACGACATATTCGGCACCGCGATACAGTTCGGTGTGCCCCTTCTGCCGTCCGAATCCCTTGGCCTCGGTCACGGTGATGCCGGAAACGCCGACGTCGTGCAGCGCCTCCTTTACCTCGTCGAGCTTGAAGGGTTTGATGATCGCCTCGATTTTCTTCACGCCCTGACCCCTCTCATGGACAGACACGGTGCCGGTTACGCCATTGGCCGGATCGGGCAATCCCCGTCCGGCCCGGTCGATTCGACCCGTCCCCATCGCTATTCCACCAATCAAGACCCGTGCCAATTGTGGAAATCGCGGGCAGGGGTGGGGGCTGGTGGCAATGACACGTGGCGCTGTGCCGCCCTATTGGGCAAAGGCGGCGGGAAGTTGCGCAAAAATTGGGCAGCATAGTTGCAAATGCACTGCGCTTCGTCGTCCCGGACTTGATCCGGGACAACGCGCCAAGGGGAGCCTGTTTTCCCGGGTCAAGCACGAGATGACGAGGACGGGGACTGGCGTGCAATGCCCATGGTGAAGCAACCATAGGAGTACAATGCCCGAATTGGCTGCTAACTCAATTTACTGCGAACACAGCTTTTCCGTAACCTTCATTGTGGCGCGATCCACAAACACGTAGCAGTCGCCCCCGACATAGTCCGGTGGCGGCGTATAGTGGAATAGCCAACCTTTGGGTCTGGGCGTGATCTTTACATCCCCGCGTTTGACCAAGAAAGAACCACCATCGCGCATGGCTTCGTCGGCAATGGACAGAGCAGCTGTTCTGCCCCGCGGCTCAGCGCAAGACATAAGCAGTAATGCGATGGCCGAGCAATATGTTTTCACTACCGCCCCACCGGTGCCGTCTCTACCGCCAGATTGGCTTTCGTCCAGTTTGACCGTTCGATCACATAGGCGCGCAGCGCGTCGGCGTCGGCGGGCTTGAGGACATTGCCAAAGCCCACCATGCCCCGGCTTTTCAGCGCGCCGCCAAGGACCACATCGTTCCAGGCCTCGGAACTGGCCAGCGTGGCCGAGATGCGCAGGTCGGGGGTGAAGCCGTTGCCCACCGCGCTGTCGCCGTGGCACACGGTGCAATAACGGGTGTAAAAGGCCTTGCCCTGCGCCACCTGCGCTGCCGTTCCAATGCGCGCTGGCGGGGTCCAATCGAGCGCGGTGGCGGCGGGCAGGGCGGGCAATTGGGCCGTGCCGCCCAACTTCATGACCACCAAGCGCGGGATATTGGGCACCTTGCGCGTCGCGCCGCCCGCGATGCCGGCAACCAGCGGGAATGCCCCGCCCTTGCTGGTCATGAACGCCACATATTGCACGCCCTTTACGCGGAAGGTCGACGGCGCGCTGACGATGCCCGATTGCAGATCGAGGTCGAGCAATTGCTTGCCCGTGTCGGCGGCATAGGCGCGAAAGCGGCCCAGGCTGGTGCCCTGAAACACCAGATTGCCAGCGGTGGTCAGCGTGCCACCGTTCCACGACGCGGGATAATCGACGCTCCACGCCACCTTGCCAGCGCGCGGATCGAACGCCACCAGCCGCCCGGTGGTCATGGCGACGCCGGCGCGGTGGATCGCCGGATCATCGGGCGCCGCACCCGCCAGCAGCGACAGGCCGACGTTGAAGCCCACTGGCTTGCGCGCGTCGAGCGGCCCCTGTTCGGCGATATAGGCCTGCGGGATTTGCATCGCAGGAATGTAAACCAGCCCCGTTTTGGGATTATAGCTCATCGGGTGCCAATTGTGCGCCCCCAGCGCGCCAGGGTTGCCGATGAACGGCTTGCCGGTCTTGTAGAAACGCGCTTCGGGATTTTCGATCGGGCGACCGGTTTTCAGGTCGTAGCCGCTCGCCCAATTGATACCGTCGACAAAGGGTTTGGCGTCGATCAGCTTGCCGTTCTCCCGGTTGATGGTGAAGAAAAAGCCATTCTTGGGTGCGTGATACAGGACCGGCGTATCCTTGCCGTCCACCTGCTGCTGCGCCAGAATGATCGGCTGGGTCGCGGTATAATCCCAGGTCTCGGCCGGCGTTTCCTGATAATGCCATTTATATTCGCCCGTTGTCGCATCGAGCGCCAGGATCGACGATAGGAACCAGTTGTCGCCCTCGCCATTTGATCTTGTGCCATGGTTCCAAGGGTTGCCGTTGCCGACGCCAATCAGAATCTGGTCGAGTTTCTGGTCATAGACGATGGCGTCCCACGCAGTTCCACCGCCGCCCGAGGTCTGCCATTCGCCCTTGTCGGACCAGGTGGCGTTGCCCGCTTTGGCAAAAATCGCATCGCTTGCCGCGCCGTCCTCTTTCTTGTCAGGATTGGGTGTCGTGTAGAACCGCCAGATCAGCTTGCCGGTGTCGGCGCTATGGGCCGACACATAGCCGCGCACGCCCATCTCTGCCCCGCCATTGCCGATCAGCACCATGTCCTTCACCACGCGCGGCGCGCCGGTGATGGTGTATGGGCGGTCGCGATCAGTCGTCTGTTCGGACCAGATTTCCTTGCCCGACAAACGGTCAAGCGCGATCAGCCGTCCGTCGATGGTGCCGACGAACAATTTGTCGCCCCACACCGCCACCCCGCGATTGACGACATCGCAGCAGGCGTTGACCGCCTTTTCACCCGGGACTTCGGGATCATATTTCCACAGGGATTTGCCGGTGGCAGCGTCCCATGCCGAAACCTTTGACCAGGCGTGGGTGACATACAGGGTGCCATCGATCACGACCGGGGTCGCTTCCTGGCCGCGCGCGTCATCCAGATCGGCAAACCAGGCGATTCCGAGCTTGCCGACATTGCCATCGTTGATGTCGGTCAGCGGGCTGTGGCGTTGTTCATCATAGGAAAAGCCGATGGCGCCCCAATTGTCGCCGTTGCCGCCGGTTGACAGCAATTTTGCGGTGGCAGCTTCCTGTTCGTCGATCTGCGGCGCGCTTTCGCCGCAACCTGCCAGTGCCAACGCCAATGCGCAGCCCAGCGCCGCCGCGCCGCGCTTTGTCCAATTCCCCATAACCCTCTCCCATTTTTATGCGGGGAAAGTGAAACGAAGCGGCGATTCAGGCAAGTGGTGATTTGAAACTCACCATGGCGGGCAGTGCAGGCCCCTTGTGCTCTGCGTAAAGATCTCGGGCGCGCCGTCGGTAATCCCGATACTATGTTCGAACTGGGCGGATAGGCCGCGGTCGCGGGTCACCGCCGTCCAGCCGTCGTCAAGCACCTTCACCGCCGCCTTGCCGAGGTTGATCATCGGCTCGATGGTGAAGAACATGCCGGGCTTAAGCTCGGGCCCCGTGCCGGGGCGACCGGCGTGAACCACTTCGGGCGCATCGTGGAACAGTCGGCCCAGCCCATGGCCGCAGAAATCGCGCACCACGGCATAGCGGTGGCGCTCGGCGTGCGTCTGGATGGCGTGCGCGACATCGCCCATGGTGTTGCCCGCACGCGCCGCCTCTATTCCCAGCATCATGCATTCATAAGTAACCTCGACCAGCCGGCGCGCGCGCAGCGGCACGTCGCCGACAAAATACATACGGCTGGTGTCGCCGTGCCAGCCGTCCAAAATGGTGGTCACATCGATGTTGATGATGTCGCCATCCTTGAGCGGCTTGTCATTGGGGATGCCGTGGCACACGACGTGGTTGATGCTGGTGCAACAGCTGTGCGTATAGCCGCGATAGCCCAGCGTCGCAGGAACGCCGCCCGCCGCCAGCATGCGTTCGCGCACAAAATCGTCGATCTGCGCGGTGGTAACGCCGGGGCGGACAAATTCGGTGAGCGCGTCCAGAATATCCGCCGACACGCGCCCAGCCGTGCGCATGCCCGCAAATCCGGCCGCATCATGCAGCTTGATTGTCCCGTCTCGCACGGGCGAGGGGGCCAGCGTTTCGCCGCCCGCGACTTCGACATAACTATACATAAGCTGCGATATAGGGGCGTAACCGTCAAATGGCGAGAGGGCACTTGCCCTTGCGGCCAGACCGGCCTATATGGCCCTCACTTCTTGACATGGTTAGCCAGTTGGGACGTCGGGGCCGCGGGCCGCGGCGGCCGTTTCTGCTTGGGCTTTCCGGTCGCAATTGGACAAAGCCGCTTGGTCGATCTCGACGCCCTTACCGCGATCATTGCACCCGAAGCCGACGCGCTCGGCCTGGCGCTGGTGCGCGTTGCTTTCTTTGGCGGCGACAGCGATCCGACGCTGCAGGTGATGGCCGAGCGCCCCGACACGCGCCAGCTGGGCATCGACGATTGCGCCGAACTGTCGCGCCGCATTTCGGACCGGCTCGACGCGCTGGAGGCCGAAGGGCGCGATCCGATCGATGTCGCCTATCGGCTGGAAGTGTCGTCACCGGGCATCGATCGCCCGCTGACGCGACTCGCCGACTTTGCCGACTGGGCGGGGCATGAGGCCAAGATTGCGCTGAAGGAAAAGCGTGATGGCCGCCAGCGGTTTCAGGGCGAGCTTATTGGCATCCATGCAGACGGCGTCATCACTTTGACCGACCGGCAGGGCATGGACCATCGCCTGCCATTCGCCGATATTGACAGCGCCAAGTTGGTGCTCACCGACAAATTAATTGCCGCAACGGTCCCGCTCGTCGCCGACGGCGCGGACGAATTTGAAGAAGAAGGACAGGACTGATGGCCACTGCCATTTCCGCCAACAAGGCCGAACTGCTGGCGATTGCCAATAGCGTCGCCACCGAAAAGATGATCGACAAGGCGATCGTCATCGAGGCGATCGAGGAAGCAATCCAGCGCGCCGCGCGTGCCCGCTATGGTGCCGAAAACGACATTCGCGCCAAGCTCGATCCGCAGACCGGCGACCTGCGTTTGTGGCGCGTGGTCGAAGTGGTCGAAGTGGTTGAGGATTATTTCAAACAGGTCGATCTCGCTGCAGGCCAAAAGCTGGAAGCCGGGGCCAAGGTTGGCGACTTCATCGTCGACCCGCTGCCCGCCGTGGATCTTGGCCGCATCGATGCCCAATCGGCCAAGCAGGTCATTTTCCAAAAAGTGCGCGAGGCCGATCGCGAGCGCCAGTTTGAAGAATATAAGGACCGCACTGGCGAGATTATCACCGGCGTCGTCAAATCGGTCGAGTTCGGACACATTGTCGTCAATCTGGGCCGCGCCGAAGGCGTCATCCGCCGCGACCAGCAAATCCCGCGCGAATTGATGCGCGTTGGCGATCGCGTCCGCGCCATCATCCTGTCGGTGCGCCGCGAAAACCGCGGGCCGCAGATTTTCCTGTCGCGTGCGCACCCCGATTTCATGAAGAAATTGTTCGCACAGGAAGTGCCCGAAATTTACGACGGCATCATCGAAATCAAGGCCGCCGCGCGCGATCCGGGCAGCCGCGCCAAGATTGGCGTCATCAGCTATGACGGCAGCATCGACCCAGTCGGCGCCTGCGTCGGCATGAAGGGCAGCCGCGTCCAGGCCGTTGTGCAGGAAATGCAGGGCGAAAAAATCGACATCATTCCCTGGTCTGAAGACACCGCAACTTTCGTTGTCAACGCGCTCCAGCCCGCCACCGTGCAGCGCGTGGTGATCGACGAAGATGATGGCCGCATCGAAGTCGTCGTGCCCGATGATCAGCTTAGCCTCGCCATTGGGCGGCGCGGGCAGAATGTCCGCCTCGCCAGCCAGCTGACCGGCAAGCAGATCGATATCATGACCGAGGCCGACGCCAGCGAAAAGCGCCAGCGCGAATTCGTCGAACGTTCGACCATGTTCCAGGAAGAGCTCGACGTCGACGAAACGCTCGCCCAGCTGCTCGTTGCCGAAGGCTTTAGCGAGCTCGAAGAAGTCGGCTATGTCGCACTTGAAGAACTCGCCAGCATCGAAGGTTTTGATGAGGATCTGGCCGAAGAGTTGCAGAGCCGCGCCTTGGAAGCGCTCGAAAAGCGTGAAGCTGCAGCCCGCGAGGAACGGCGCGCGATGGGCGTCGAGGATGATCTTGCAACTATGCCGCATCTGACCGAGGCCATGCTGGTCACGCTGGGCAAGGCGGGCATCAAGACGCTGGACGACCTTGCTGACCTCGCCACCGACGAGCTGATTGCCAAAAAGCGGCAGGACAACCGCCGCGGCCCGGCGCGCGAACGCACCGAAGACAAGGGCGGCGTGCTTGGCGAATATGGCCTGTCCGAAGAGCAGGGCAACGAGATCATCATGGCTGCGCGCGCGCACTGGTTCGAAGACGAGCCAGCCACTGAGGAGGCCGCCAATGCGGAACCCTCCCAATGATACCGGCATAGGTGACGAGCGCCCCCCGCGCGTCCGGGGGAAGCATGAACCCGAACGCCGCTGCGTTTTGACCGGCGCGGTTGCACCCGCCGAACAGCAGGTGCGCCTGGCGCTTGGACCGGACGGCGATGTGTTGCCCGATGTGCAGGCCAAAGCACCTGGGCGCGGCGCATGGATCGCGGTCGATCGCGTAGCCCTTGAAGCTGCCGTCGCGAAGGGCAAGCTTAAAGGCGCTCTGGCGCGCGCGTTCAAAACCAGCGCGATTGCGATTCCGGCCGATCTTGGCGCACGGGTGGCCGCGGCGCTTCAGCGCGTGACATTGGAACGGCTGGGTCTCGAGGCGCGCGGCGGATATTTGTTGACGGGCAATGAACGCATCGAAACGGCGGCGCGCGCCGGGCAGGTGGCTTTGCTGCTGCACGCTAGTGATGCCGCCGCCGACGGGCGCCGCAAGCTGGCACAGGCGTGGCGCGTGGGCTCTGACCAGGAAGGCAGCGGCGTCGAGGGCGTCATCTTGCCGGTGGACCGCGGCGCGCTGTCTGTGGCATTGGGCCGCGAAAATGCCGTGCATATGGCGTTGACCGACGCCCGGGCGGCTGCGCGCGTACAAGCGTTGCTGGACCGCTGGCAGTTTTATCTGGGATGGGCTAGGGACGCCGCCAATGGCGACCCGGCAAGCGAAACGGGCGCGGGTGCTGTTGCATCCGCCGATGGACATGATTTTTGAAGGATAAGTGGGTTTTCGATGAGTGACGAACAGGACAAGCCGACCTTGACGCGCAAGCCGCTGGGGCTGAAGCGCACGGTTGAGGCTGGCCAGGTGCAACAGCAATTCAGCCACGGCCGCCGCAACACTGTGGTGGTTGAAGTCAAGCGGCGCCGTTTGATCGGCCGCCCCGGCGAAGCTGCGCCCGAAGTTGAGGTTGCACCCGAACCCGCGCCGGCTCCCGCCCCCGCGCCGGTTACCAAACCTGCCCCCGTTGCCCCGCGCCAGAGCGAGGCGAGCAGCCTGATGTCGCGGCAGGAGCGGCAAGCGCAATTGCTGCGCGAGGCCGAAGAAGCGCGGCTTGCCGCGCTGGAAGACGCGCGCCGCCGCGAAGAGCAGGAGCGCGCTCGCCAGCAAGAGCAGGAGCGCGCCCGCGCCGAACAGCGCAGCGAGGCCCCTGCGCCGGTCGCCGAAGTGCCCGCTGCCGCCGAGCCCGTCGAAACGACTGAGCCTGAGCTTCCAGCGGCCGGCGATGATGCCGATACTGCCGCGACGCCGACCCCGGCGCCGCGTCGCTTTACCCCGGTTGCCGCGCCCAAGCGTCCAGAGCCCAAGCCGGCGAAGCCGCAGGGCGAACGCAAAGGCGCGGGCGACAGCCGTCGCCAGTCCGGCAAGCTGACGGTCAGCCGTGCGCTGAACGAGGACGAAGGCGCCCGCGCGCGCAGCCTTGCCGCGCTGAAGCGCGCCCGCGAAAAGGAAAAGCGCGCGCATATGGGCCACAGCGGCCCGCGCGAGAAGCAGGTACGCGAAGTCGTGGTACCTGACGCCATTACTATCCAGGAACTCGCCAACCGTATGGCCGAAAAGGGGTCCGACCTGGTCAAGGCGCTGTTCAAAATGGGCGTGATGGTCACCATCAACGAAACCATCGACCACGACACCGCCGAACTGCTGGTGACCGAATTCGGGCATGAAGTGAAGCGCGTCAGCGAGGCCGATGTTGATATCGATACCGACGCCGATGTCGATGCGCCCGAAACGCTGCGCCAGCGCGCGCCGGTGGTCACCATTATGGGCCATGTCGACCATGGCAAGACCAGCCTGCTCGATGCCCTGCGCGGCGCCAACGTGGTGGCGGGCGAGGCTGGCGGCATCACCCAGCATATCGGTGCCTACCAGATTAAGACGCCCGATGGTTCGTTGGTCACCTTCCTCGACACGCCGGGTCACGAAGCCTTTACCGACATGCGCGCACGCGGTGCCAACGTCACCGACATCGCCATTCTGGTGGTCGCCGCCGACGACGGCATCAAGCCGCAGACGATCGAATCGATCAACCATGCCAAGGCGGCGGGCGTGCCGATGATCATCGCGATCAACAAGGTCGACAAGGATGGCGCCAACCCGCAGCGCGTGCGCGAACGCCTGCTCGAACATGAAATCATGGTCGAAAAAATGGGCGGCGAAGTGCAGGATGTCGAAGTGTCGGCGCTCAAGAAGCAAGGTCTCGATACGCTGCTCGACGCTATCGCGTTGCAGGCCGAAATTATGGAGCTCAAGGCCAATCCTGACCGCGCCGCCGAAGGCACGGTAATCGAGGCCAAACTCGACAAGGGACGCGGTCCGGTGGCGACCATATTGGTGCGTCGCGGCACGCTGAAGGTCGGCGACATTTTCGTGTGCGGCGCGGAAAGCGGGCGCGTGCGTGCACTGATCAACGACAAGGGCCAGCAAATCAAGGAAGCGGTGCCGTCGATGCCGGTCGAAGTACTGGGTCTCGGCGGCGTGCCGATGGCAGGCGACACGCTCACCGTCGTGGAAAATGAAGCGCGCGCGCGCGAAGTGGCGGCCTATCGCCACGAAACCGCGCTGCGCCAGCGTACGACGCAGGCCCCGGTCAGCTTGGAAGGCATGTTCAGTGCTTTGGCTGATAAGGCCAAGGTCATCGAATGGCCGGTCGTCATCCGCGCCGATGTCCAGGGGTCAGCCGAAGCTATCGTCAACGCCCTCAACCGCCTGTCGACCGACGAGATCCGCGTACGCGTGCTTTCCTCGGGCGTTGGCGCGATTACTGAAAGCGACATGACGCTCGCTGCGGCGACCGGTGCGCCGATCATCGGTTTCAATGTCCGCCCCAATGCGAAAGCGCGCGAACTGGCAAACCGCGACAAGGTGCGCTTCCTTTACTACGACGTCATCTATCACCTCACCGAAGCGGTGGCGAAGGAGATGGCAGGCGAGCTTGGCCCCGAACGCATCGAAACCGTCGTCGGCCGCGCCGAAGTGCGCGAAGTCTTCCCGGCGGGCAAGCGCGACAAGGCCGCAGGTCTGCTGGTGCTGGAAGGCAGCATCAAAAAGGGCCTGTTCGCGCGCCTCACGCGCGAAGATGTCATCGTTTCGGCGACCACCATCGCATCGCTGCGCCGCTTCAAGGACAATGTCGACGAAGTCCGCGCGGGCCTCGAATGCGGCGTCGTGCTGGCGGATACCAACGACATCAAGGCCGGCGACATGCTCGAAGTCTTCGAGGTCGAGGAACGCGAACGGACGCTGTAATGCCGCGCTATGTCGCGCTGCTCGGCAGCGTCAATGTCGG
This sequence comes from uncultured Sphingopyxis sp., assembly GCA_964401155.1. Lineage (GTDB taxonomy): Bacteria > Pseudomonadota > Alphaproteobacteria > Sphingomonadales > Sphingomonadaceae > Sphingopyxis. The sequence continues at coordinate 170,975 of CAYNXF010000003.1, read as the reverse complement.
GCGCAACCGGGTAACCATGGCCGAACTGCGCCGCGCGTTTGAGGGCGAAGGGCTGACCAATGTCGAAACGGTGGTAGCGAGCGGCAATGTGCTGTTCGACCATGATGCGCGCCCCACCGACGGGCTGGGCGAGAAGCTGGGCGCGCTGATGCTCGACCATTTTGGTTTCACCAGCACCGCCCTTGTGCGCAGCCGCGACGAGCTGGCGGCGGCGCTGGCGGGCAATCCCTTTGCCAGCGATGGCGCGCCCAATCTGGTCCACACGATGTTCCTGACCGCGCAGCCGACGGCGGCGCAGTTTGATGCAATGGTGCTGCGCTATTCGGGGCGCGGGCCCGAGCGCATAGCGCTGGGGGATCGCGCACTGCATATCGACTATGTCGCTGGCGCGGGGCAAAGTCCGCTCACGGCTGCGTTCATCGAACGGCAATTGCAGTGCAAGGGCACCGCGCGCAATATCCGTTCGATCACGCGGATCATCGCGAAGCTGGACGAACAGGAAGGGACGGGCGCATGAAGAAAGAAACGCCCGCTGGCCCATCCGTCCGCGTCCTGCGCGTCGGCGAACAGGTGCGCCATATCCTGTCCGACATTTTGATGCGCGGCGACGTCCATGATGATGTGCTGACCGCGCGGCCAGTAAGCGTCACCGAAGTGCGCATGTCGCCCGACTTGCGCCACGCCACCGTTTTCGTGAAACCGCTGCTGGGCCGCGATGAGGAAGCGGTGCTGAAGGCGCTGCGCACCAACACCGCGTTCCTGCAAAAGACCGTCGCGGCGAAGGTGCGGATGAAATATGCCGCGAAACTCAAATTCCTGGCCGACGAAAGTTTTGACGAGGCGAGCCACATCGACGCGTTGCTGCGCGATCCCAAAGTCGCGCGCGATCTGGAGAGCGGCGAGGGCGACTAGCGCTTGGGCGGCTTGATACCCGCCGCTTTCTCGAGCTCCACCAGCGCATCTTCCAGATAGTCGATCATCCGCTGGGCATGCGGCACGCTGCGGCGGCAAGCAGTGATGCCGAAATCGATATTTTTGTAATTCGACACCTGCGTGATGTTCATCGCCATGCCGTCCACCGGAATGCTGGCGGGATACATGCCGTCCAGCCGCGCGCCGTTCCAATACATTTGTTCGCGCGGGCCCGGCACGTTGGAAATGGTCGCGCTGTAAGCCGGAAAACGGTCGGCGGTGCGGGTGAGCGCGGTCAGCATCATCGGCAGGCTGGTGATGGCGGTGTACAGCTGGATCTGGCTGGCGGTCATGGCGCGGAGCTGTGCCTTCGCCGCATTCATCGATGCCTGGATTGTCGCCATGCGCTCGGCGGGATCGTCGATGTGTGTGGCGAGGTTGGCCGTGACCGCCGCGACCGAATTGCCCGAATCAATGTCGTCGGCCGGGCGGATTGACACCGGGGCCATGGCTTTGAGGGGCTTGTCGGGCAGTTCGTTTAGCGACTGCAGATATTTGCGCAGCGCGCCCGCGCACATGCCCAGCACCGCATCGTTGATGGTCCCGTCATAAGCCTTGCCCATGGCGCGCACGCGATCGAGCGACCAGCTTTGCGCGACAAAACGCCGCGCGCCGGTGATGTTCCGGTTGAAGCTGGTGCGCGGCACCCCGGCAAAGGGGGTTGCCAGCCCGTCGCCGCCCAGCCCAAGCATGGCGGCGGTGTATTGGTTCAGCGCCTTGGTCACGCCGACGCTATTGCCCCATTGCTCCTTCAGGAAATCGCCAATCGCCTTGATGTCGGTGAGGTCGGGGCGCGGTGGCTTTTTGGGCGGCGGGAAGCGGCGCTTATAGGCCTCATAGGCCTCGACCGACAGCGGCGACGAGGCGCGGCGTTCAGCAGGGTCGTTGGACAACATGGAATTGGTGAAATGGATGGTCGCAGCGCCGTCCATCAGCGCATGGTGGATTTTGGTATAGGTCGCGATCTGCCGGTTCGGCAGACCGGAGATGAGCGTGATTTCCCACAAGGGCCGCGTCCGGTCGAGCAGCCCCGAGTGCAGCCGTGAGGCCAGCTCGAACATTTCGCGGTAGCGCCCTGGCTTGGGCAGCGCGGCGGCGCGGACATGATAATGCATGTCGATGTCGCGATCGGGCTCCAGCCGGATCGGGCCATATTGGCCAAAGGGGGTGAGCTTCAGCACCTCGGAAAAAGGCCGGCGAATGCCCTGCGGCTGGCGCAGCAGGTCAAGCTGTTCGTTCAGCCATTCGGCCTCATCGACGCCATCGGGCAGCGTGTACAAATTGATGCCGCCGACGTGCATCGGCGTTTCGCGCGTCTCGCTCATCAGAAACATTGCGTCGGTAACCGGCATCAGCCGCATGGTCCGCCCCCGCTGTATTGTTTTTGTTATCGCCAGCATGGCAGTGCAGCGGGGCGAGTCAAGTTTGCCGCAGGATTACCTGGGCACCAGCTTGACGGCACCGCTGACCGCCGGAAAGCTCGCGGTGCGGCTGCCAAAGCCCAGAAACGACACTTTGGCGGCAACATCGCTCGCGACGGGATCTACGCGGTTGCCCAATATCGCTGACGGAGCGGCGAGCAGAAGCGCGGCAATCAACCCCGTGTTGGCGACCAGCGTCAACGCCATGGTCCCTCCCCTATGCAAGCGTCGCCATGTCTGTTTATGACGCCCCCATGGCAAAGCTGTATTTTTACTACGCCAGCATGAACGCGGGAAAATCAACGACGTTGTTGCAGGCCGATTTCAACTATCGCGAGCGCGGGATGGCGACGATGCTGTGGACCGCCGCGCTCGACAATCGTTACGATGTCGGCGCGGTGACCAGCCGCATCGGGCTGAGCGCCAGCGCCCATAAATTTGACCCGGATACGGATATCCGCACGGCGGTGATTGCCGAGCATGCCGCGCGGCCGCTCGCCTGCGTGCTGGTGGACGAGGCACAATTCCTGTCGCGCGACCAGGTGCTCGATCTGGCGCGCCTGGCCGATGAGGATGATATTCCCGTCGTCTGCTATGGCCTACGCACCGATTTTGCGGCGGAACTGTTTCCGGGCTCGGCGGCGCTGCTGGGGATTGCCGATACGCTGGTCGAGCTCAAAGGCGTGTGCGAATGCGGCCGCAAGGCAACAATGAACCTGCGCGTCGATGCCAGCGGGCGCGCTGTGCTCGACGGCGCTCAGACCGAAGTGGGCGGCAACGACCGCTATGTCGCGCTGTGCCGCAAACATTTCATGGCCGCGCGCCGGGCGGCCGGCGATGCGTGAGGCGCTTTATGTCGAATTGCGCGATGCTGATCTGCTGCTGGAAAAACTGAATGATCGGCATCGCGAGGGGCTGCGCGCCGCTTGCGCGGCCGATAGGGAAATCTGGGCCATCTATTCGTCCAACTTCGGCCCCGACAATTTCGATGCGGCATTTGGCGCACTAATCGGGCACGAACATCGCATGCCCTATGCGATCATGCTGGGCGGGGCGGTGGTTGGCATGACCGCGTGGCTGCGCCCCGACTGGTCGGCGCAAACCGTGGAACTGGGCAACAGTTACCTCCGCCCCGATGCGCGCGGCACGGGCCTGAACGGACGGATCAAGCGGTTGATGCTGGACCATGCCTTTGCGGTCGGCATCCGCCGCATCGAATTCCGCATCGACGAACGCAATGCGCGCAGCCAGGCGGCGGTGCGCAAGCTGGGCGCGGCCAAGGAAGGTGTGCTGCGCGCCGAGCGGATCACGTGGACCGGGCATGTGCGTGATACAGGGCTGTTCTCAATATTGGCCGACGAGTGCCCCACGTCTTCAGCATGGGTTCAGGACGCGATTGACAGGAAAGCACCATGAGATTCGCCTCCGCCCTCGCGCTTGCCGCTGTCCCGTTGGCCGTTGCTGCCGAAGAAGCCCCCCAACGCGAAGTGGGCGTCGAAGGCGAAATCAGCTTCCCCGCGCTGGGCGGCATCCGCAATTTTCGCGCCGACAGCGACAAGGGCGTGTGGCTGGAGGACCGCCAGCGCAACTGGTATTATGCCAGCTTCCTTGGTACCTGCCCCGAGATCCGCTTCGCGCAGGGGATTGGCATCGACACGCGCGGGTCGGCGCGGTTCGACAAATACAGCAAGATCCTGGTGCGCGGCAATGTGTGCGCCATCGCGACGTTGGTGACCGCCGACAAGCCGCTGTCCGAACGCGAACAGCGCAAGCTGCGCAAGCAAGCCGAGGCGGAACTCAAGGCCGAGGCTGCAGCGAATTGACAAGCGTTCGCCCGCCCCGCACGGCGGCGGCATGAATGGCTGGGTTATCCTGGACAAGCCGCTGGGGCTGGGCTCGACGCAGGCCGTCGCTGCGGTCAAGCGCGTGTGCCGCGAAGCGGGGCTGGGCAAGGTCAAGGTCGGCCATGGCGGCACGCTCGACCCGCTCGCCACCGGCGTACTGCCGATTGCCGTTGGCGAGGCGACCAAGCTGACCGGGCGCATGCTCGATGCCAGCAAAATCTATGACTTCACCATTGCCTTCGGGGCCGAGACTGATGGGCTCGACGCAGAAGGGGCGGTGATCGCGACCAGCGAGGTGCGACCGACGTTGGCAGACGTCGAAGGCGTGCTGCCGCGCTTTACCGGACTGATTGAACAGGTGCCTCCCGCTTATTCTGCCATCAAGATCGACGGCAAGCGCGCCTATGATCGGGCGCGGGCGGGGGAGGATATCGCGATAAAGGCGCGGCAGGTAACGGTGTATTCGCTTTCCCCCCGCCCCTTCAGGGAAGGGGCGGGGGGTGGGGTCTGTCCATCTGACCCTGTCGTTACCGATATACCCCACCCCTACCGGAAGGGGCTCAATGATATCACCCTCACCGCCCACGTCAGCAAGGGCACCTATATCCGCTCCCTCGCCCGCGACATCGCCCGTGCGCTTGGCACCGTTGGCCATGTCGCCATGCTGCGCCGCACCCGTGCCGGGCCTTTCACGCTCGATCAGGCGATTTCGCTGGACAAATTGAACGCTTTCGGCCAAGGGGCCGCACATTCAGATGTATTTCTGCCGCTGAAGGCAGGGCTGGTCGACATCCCGGCTCTGATCCTTTCTCCGGAAGCGGCAGGGGCGGTCCGACAGGGGCGCGTTCTGACCGGGGTTGCCACGGACGACGGGCTATATTGGGCGCATGCGGGCGATTTCGTGCCGCTGGCGCTGGTAAGCCTTTCAGCGGGTACGCTGACGGTCGCGCGTGGTTTCAATTTGTAAGATGTTCGAAGGAAAGTATAAATGTCGATTACCGCCGAGCGCAAAGCCGAAGTCATTGCTGAATATGCCCGCGAAAAGGGCGACACGGGTTCGCCCGAAGTGCAGGTCGCAATTCTGACCGACCGCATCAACACGCTGACCGACCATTTCAAGGGTCACCACAAGGATAACCACAGCCGCCGTGGCCTGCTGATGATGGTCAACAAGCGGCGCTCGCTGCTCGACTATCTGAAGAAGAAGGACGAAGCGCGCTATACCGATTTGATTGCCAAGCTCGGCTTGCGCAAATAATCACGCGGAAGCGGCCCCGTTGCGGGCCGCTTTTTGCATGGGGCGCCCCCGCATCCGGCGGGGCGGCCATGGGGCGATTGAAGAGCCCCGCACCGCACCGGGCCGGTCTGCTCGGAACAAAAGAGGCCCCGCCCGGCATAGGGCCCGGCGGGCAAAGGAAAACACATGTTTGATGTAAAGACTGTATCGATCGAGTGGGGCGGTGAGACGCTGACCCTCGAAACGGGCAAGGTTGCCCGTCAGGCCGACGGCGCGGTGATCGCGACGCTGGGCGAAACCGTGGTGCTGTGCGCTGTCACCGCCGCCAAATCGGTGAAGGATGGTCAGGATTTCTTCCCGCTCACCGTTCACTATCAGGAAAAATATTCGGCCGCGGGCCGCATCCCCGGCGGCTTTTTCAAGCGCGAACGCGGTGCGACCGAAAAGGAAACTCTGGTCAGCCGCCTGATCGATCGCCCGATCCGCCCGCTGTTCCCCGAAGGTTTCTATAATGAAATCAACGCCATCGCTCAGGTGCTGAGCTATGACGGGTCAAACGAGCCCGACATTTTGGCGATGGTGGCCGCGTCGGCGGCGCTGACCATTTCGGGCGTCCCCTTCATGGGCCCCATCGGCGCGGCGCGCGTCGGCTATATCGACGGCGAATATATTCTGAACCCCACCGATGAACAGGTGGCCGAAGGCGACCTCGACCTGGTGGTTGCCGCGACGCATGACGCGGTGATGATGGTCGAATCCGAAGCCAATGAGCTGTCGGAAGAGGTGATGCTGGGCGCCGTCATGTTCGCGCATGACGCCTGCCGCGATGTGGTGAAGGCCATTGTCGCGCTCGCCGAACAGGCCGCCAAGGATCCGTGGGAGCTGAACGCCGGCGACGACAATGCCGCGATCAAGGACAAGCTCAAAAAGCTGATCGGCAAGGATATTGAGGCGGCCTACAAGCTGACCGACAAATCGGCCCGGTCCAACGCGCTGAACGAAGCCCGCGCGAAGGCCAAGGCGCAGTTCACCGACGATGGGCTAAGCCCGCAGGACGTGATGGCCGGCATCAAGCTGACCAAGAAGCTGGAGGCCGACATTGTGCGCGGCGCCATCCTGAAAACCGGCAAGCGCATCGACGGGCGCACGACCACGCAGATTCGTCCGATTGTGGCGGAAACCCACTTCCTGCCCCGCGCCCATGGTTCGGCGCTGTTCACGCGCGGCGAAACGCAGACCATCGCCACCTGCACCCTGGGCACCAAGGAAGCCGAGCAGATGATCGACGGCCTCACTGGGCTGAAATATGAACATTTCATGCTGCACTATAATTTCCCGCCCTATTCGGTCGGGGAAGTTGGCCGCTTTGGTGCGCCGGGCCGCCGCGAAGTCGGCCATGGCAAGCTCGCCTGGCGCGCGCTGCACCCGGTGCTGCCCAAGAAAGAGGATTTCCCCTACACCATCCGCCTGACCAGCGACATCACCGAATCGAACGGTTCATCGTCGATGGCGTCGGTGTGCGGCGGCAGCCTCGCCATGATGGACGCGGGCGTGCCGATTGCGCGCCCGGTGTCGGGCATCGCCATGGGTCTGATCCTGGAAGGCAAGGACTTCGCCATATTGAGCGATATTCTTGGCGACGAGGATCACCTCGGCGACATGGATTTCAAGGTGGCGGGCACGTCCGAAGGCATCACCACGATGCAGATGGACATCAAGATTGCCGGCATCACCCGCGAAATCTTTGAAGCGGCGCTCAATCAGGCCAAGGAAGGCCGTGCGCACATTCTGGGCGAAATGGCCAAGGCGCTCAATGAAACGCGCACCGAATTGTCGGCGCATGCCCCGCGCATCGAAACGATGAAGATCGACAAATCGAAGATCCGCGACATCATCGGCACCGGCGGCAAGGTGATCCGCGAAATCGTCGCGACCACTGGCGCCAAAGTCGACATTGATGACGAAGGCACGATCAAGATTTCGTCGTCCGACCTCACCCAGATCGAAGCCGCGCGCCAGTGGATCCTGGGCATTGTCGAGGAAGCGGAAGTCGGCAAAATCTATAATGGCAAGGTCGTCAACCTGGTTGATTTCGGCGCCTTTGTGAACTTCATGGGCGGCAAGGACGGGCTGGTCCATGTCAGCGAGATTCGCAACGAACGCACCGAAAAGGTCAGCGATGTCCTGAGCGAAGGCCAGGAGGTCAAGGTCAAGGTGCTGGAGATTGACCAGCGCGGCAAGGTGCGCCTGTCGATGCGCGTCGTCGATCAGGAAACCGGCGAAGAGCTGGAAGATACCCGCCCGCCGCGCGAACCTCGCGAAGATCGCGGCCCGCGTGGTGATCGTGGTCCGCGCCGTGACGGCGGTGACCGCGGCGACCGTGGCCCGCGTGGTGGCGGCGGTCGGGATCGTGACCGTGGCCCCCGCCGTGAAGGCGGCGACCGTGGCGATCGTGGTCCGCGCCGCGAACGCAGCGAGGATGGCCCGGTCGACGAAGGTCATCTGCCCGGCTTCCTGAAAGCCGAATAAGCCAGCTCTCCGGCAAACAGCAAAGGGGCCTCGCGAGCAATCGCGGGGCCCTTTGTCATTGGGCTGTCGCAGGAATGTCGAATTGATGCTAGGCCTTGGTCGTTGATGCTGCTGCAAAGCTAGGGTGTCGATGCGGCGGGTCTGGGTGGAGAGGACAAGCCATGAAGCATAACTGGGCGATATGTGCCGCGCCGCTGCTGCTGGCAGCCTGCATGGGTGGCTATGGCGCGGCTGACAGCACACCAAACATGGAAGCGCAAAACTTCATCTGCGACCGCAGCGATTCGGCGCGCATTGCCTTTGGCGAGGGCAAGGCGGCGCTGACCGCTGGTGGCAGAACGGCCATGCTTGCTGCGCAGCCCACCGGTTCAGGGTTTCTCTACAGCGGCGAAGGCCATGAAATTCGCGGCAAGGGCTATGAGCTCAGCTGGAAAAAACCCGATGGCCAGATCCGCTCGTGCCGCGAGGAGAAGTGGGCGATGAGCCAGCCGCAAATCCAGCCGCCCGCCCCGCCCACCACGCTCGCCGGGACCAAGTGGCAGCTGGTGCATTTCCAGTCGTCCGATGACAGCATCGGCACCAAAATACCGCCCGCCGTCGAACGTTACACGCTGGAATTCAAGGATGGCGGCAGCGCCGCGCTCCAGCTCGACTGCAACCGCGCCATGTCGCAGTGGAAGGCCGAACCTTCGTCGCCCACCGGCGGCGGGCTTAGCATGTCGGGCGGGCCGATGACGCGCGCCATGTGCCAGCCGGGCGCGATGGACACGCAAATCGCGCGCGATCTGGCAAACATCCGCAGCTACACTCTCCGCGGCGAATTCCTCGGTCTGGCGTTACAGGCCGACGCTGGCGTCTATTTGTGGAAAATCGTCCGCTAGGCTGAGCGCAAGGGAGGAGGGGGCCGATGCTGCGCAAAATCCTTGCCTGGATTGCGCTTCTTCTCGGCCTCGGCGCGCTGGCGGCGCATTATGTCACCCCTTGGCCCAGCGTGTGGGCGATTCGCGCCGTGTTTGACAGCGGCGCTGCGTCGGCGTCGGAAGCGCTTGCAAAGCACCTTCCGGCCAATGTGACAACGCGCGCCGCACTGCGCTATGACGCGGCGGACCCCAACGCGCTGCTCGATATCCACCGCCCCACGCAGCCCACCGAAACCGCACCCGTGGTGGTGTGGATCCACGGTGGCGGCTTTGTTTCGGGGCGGCGGCAGGATATCGAAAACTACCTCAAAATTCTCGCCGGGCGCGGCTTCATTACCGTCAATGTCGATTACACCATCGCGCCCGAGGCGACCTATCCCACGCCGACCCGGCAATTTGCACGCGCGCTCGCCTATCTGGACCGCAATCGCGAAGCGTTGGGGCTCGGCGACCGCCGCTTTGTGCTGGCGGGCGATTCAGCCGGGTCGCAGCTGGCCGCACAGCAGGCCAACCTCATCAGCTCGCCCAACTACGCGAAGGCGCTGGGCATTGCCGCGCCCATTGCACCAGATCGGCTCGCCGGCGCGCTACTCCACTGTGGTGTTTATGATGTCAGCGCGATGAAGACCGCGGCGAGCGGCGTCCTCGGTTGGTTCATGCGCACCGTCACCTGGGCTTACAGCGGCCAGCGCGACTGGCGCGATGTGCCGGGTTTCGAAACCTTTTCGGTCACCAATTATCTGACCCCGCGCTTCCCGCCGACCTTCATCAGCGCGGGCAACGCCGACCCGCTGCTGCCGCAATCACAGCTGATGGACCAGAAACTGCGCGCGCAGGGCGTGGCCGTCGACAGCCTGTTCTTCCCGGCAGACTATGCGCCTGCACTCAGCCACGAATATCAGTTCAACCTCGACAACGCCGCCGGGCGGCAGGCGCTGGACCGGACAGTGGCATGGCTCGGCAGGTTGGCGAATCAATCCCCAGGCGAAACCGCGCTGCCCGCCAGCAGCCCGCCGTCGAGCGTCAGCTCGGCGCCGGTCATATAGGCGCTGGCATCGCTCGCCAGATAGAGCGCCAGCGCCGCCACTTCCTCGACCGTCCCAAAGCGCTTGAGCGGTGTGTCCGCCACCATCGCCGCCATGCGCTCTTCGCGGTCGGGGCCGTCGCCGACCAGCGCCTCCCACATGGGCGTCAGGATTGCGGCGGGCTGGATGACGTTGCAGCGAATCTTCAGCCCCGCTTGCGCGCACCACAGTGCGACTGATTTCGTATGGTTGCGGATTGCCGCCTTGCTGCTGGCATAGGCCGCCGCGCCGGGAATGCCGACCACCCCCGAGCGCGATCCGATATTGATGATGCTCCCCGCGCCGCCCGCCGCACGCATTGCGCCAATGGCATAGCGGCAGCCAAGGAATGTGCCGTCCAGATTGACGCGGTGGACCTTGTGCCATTCGTCCAGGCTGGCATGTTCGGGATCATGCGGGCCGGGGCTGTCCTCGAACCCCGAAATCCCGGCATTGTTGACGACAATGTCGATGGCAGGGTGCGACAGGGCGAAGCTGTCCCAGCCCGCTTCGTCGGCGACATCCAGCGCGGCGAACTCGGCCCCGATTTCTGCCGCCACCGCGACGCCTGCGGCGCTGTCGATATCGGCGATGATGATGGCCGCGCCTTCGCGCGCAAAGCATCGCGCGATGGCGGCACCAATGCCGCGCGCGCCGCCGGTCACCAGTGCGCGTTTATGTTCGAGTATCATCATGACCGCATTTTCGCGCGAGCGATGCCTGGCGTCAATCGCAGGCTCGCATCGCGCGATGCACGGCGCTAGGCTATCGCCATGCGCCAACGCTCCCTGCTTCGCCTGATTCTGTCCGCCGTCGGCTTGACGTTCATTCCTGCACACGCCCAAGTTGCGCCGCCGCCGCCATCCCCGCCGCCCGTTGCCGCAGCGCCCTTGCCCCACGTTGCGCTTGAAACCTCGGCGGGCACCATCGTGTTGCGGATCGAGGCGCAGCGCGCCCCGAAAACGGCTGCCAATTTCCTGAAATATGTCGATAACAGACGCTATGATGGGCAGAGTATTTACCGCACCACGCGCAACTGGGGGGCGAACAGTACGTTGATTCAAGGCGGGGTGCGCACCGATGCGCGGCTGCTTTACCCGCCCGTGGCGCACGAGCCCACGACGGCAACGGGGCTGGTGCACTGCCCCGGCGCCGTGTCGCTCGCGCGGCTGGCCCCCGGGACGGCGCAAAGCGACTTTTTCCTCGTGCTTGGCCCCATCTATGGGTTTGACGCTGACCCGGCGGCGGCGGGCGACAATGCCGGATTCGCCGTGTTCGCCGAAATCGTCGATGGCTGGGCGGTGGCGCAGGCTATTGCCGCCGCGCCCGTTTCCGAAACCGCAGGCGAAGGGGCGATGAAGGGCCAGATTTTGGCGGCACCCGTCAAAATTCTGCGCGCTAGACGTGTTGCCGCGCCTGCCGCAGTTGATCCCGCCAAGCCCAAACCGGGCTGCATCGTAAAAACACCCTGATTCAGCGCCGCATTTATTTTGCGTTCAGGCGCGCCATGGCTATATCCCCGCCGTGATGATCAAAACTTCCCCATTCGCCCGCTTGCTCCTTGTGACAGCACTCGCCGCGCCGCTGCTTTCGGCCTGTGCCAGCGGTGGCAACTCCGCCGGCCCCGCCGACCGCCGTTATGTCGCGCGCGACGTCAGCACGCTCTACCGCGCTGCGCAGGACCGGCTTGATCGCGGCAATTACGCGCTTGCCGCCGCGCTGTTCGACGAAGTGGAACGCCAGCATCCCTATTCGCCCTGGGCGCGCCGGGCCCAGCTGATGAGCGCGTTCAGCTATTATATGGATCGCGAATATACGCCCTCGATCGAATCGGCGCAGCGTTTCCTGTCGATCCATCCGGGCAACAAGGACGCGCCCTACGCCTATTATCTGATTGGCCTCTCCTATTATGAGCAGATCAGCGACGTTACCCGCGACCAGAAAATTACCGAGCAGGCGCGCGCCTCGCTGGGTGAGGTTATCCGCCGCTATCCCGACACGCGCTATGCCGCTGACGCGCGGTTGAAGCTTGATCTGGTCAACGACCATCTGGCGGGCAAGGAAATGGAAATCGGCCGCTATTACCAGCGCGCCTCGTCGTGGCTTGCCGCCTCGATCCGCTTCCGCGAAGTGGTCGACAAGTTCCAGACCACCAGCCACACGCCCGAAGCGCTGTACCGGCTGACCGAATGTTATCTGGCGCTCGGCATTCCCAGCGAGGCCAAGAAATCAGCCGCGGTACTGGGGGCCAACTATCCCGGCAGCAAATGGTATGAGCGCGCCTTTGCGCTAATGCAGAAGCACGCGCCGTCGGCGTAGGATTGCTGGGCAGACTCCTTGTCATCGTCATCCCGGACTTGATCCGGGATGACGCGCGACGCTGGTTTGTTATCCCAGATCAAGTCCGGGATGACGAGAGGATTGTGGGCCCAACCCGCCAATAGATTCCGCTTTCGTTCTGCGCTAAGTCGTCGGCAATGCTGACCGCGCTCGCCATATCGAACATCGTCCTCATCGACGCGCTCGACCTGGATTTCGGGGGCGGGCTCGGCGTGCTGACCGGCGAGACGGGGGCGGGCAAATCGATCCTGCTCGATGCGCTGGGCCTGGCGCTGGGTGCACGCGCCGATTCGGGGCTAGTGCGGCAGGGGTGCGAGCGTGGGCAGGTGACCGCGAGTTTCACGGCGCCCGCGCCGGACAGCGCGCTGGCGGCGCTGCTTGCCGCCAATGACCTCGACATCGGCGCGGGCGAGCCGCTGATCATCCGCCGCAGCGTGCGCGCCGATGGCGGCAGCCGTGCCTTCGTCAACGACCAGCCCTGCTCAGCCGCACTGCTGCGCGAAATTGGCGCGAGCCTTGTGGAAATCCATGGCCAGCACGACGACCGCGGCCTGATCGCGCCTGCCGGGCACCGGGCCCTGCTCGACGCCTTTGCGCGCACCGACACGAGTGCGGTGGCGGCGGCGCATGGGGCGTGGAAGGCGGCGGAGGCGCGCCTTGAGGCGACGCGCGCCGCGCTGGCCGAAGCCGAACGCGATCGCGACTGGCTGGCGCATTGCGTCGCCGAATTAACGGCACTTGCGCCGCAGCCGGGAGAAGAAGCGGCCCTCGCCGCCGAACGCGCGGCGATGCAGCAGGGCGAGAAGATCGCCGACGATCTGCAAGCGGTGCTGGCGGCATTCGAAGGCAGCGACAGCGGCCCGGCACAGCTGCGCGCCGCCGCGCGGCGGCTCGACCGGCTCGCTGGCGGCCATCCGCTGCTCGCCGAAGCGCTCGCCGCGCTCGACCGCGCGCTGATCGAAGCGGGCGAGGCCGAGGACCGGCTGATGGAGGCCGCGCGCGCGCTGGAATTTGACCCCGCGCGGCTCGAGGCGTCGGAGACGCGGCTGTTCGAGCTGCGAGCGATTGCGCGCAAGCATAATGTCCAGCCGGATATGCTTCCCGACCTGACGGGTGAATTGTCCGCGCGGCTCGACGCCATCGACGGCGGTGCGGGCGGGCTGGCGGCGCAAGAGGCCGAGGTGGCGGCGCTCGCGGCGGCTTATACCCATGCGGCGGGCGAACTCAGCGACGCGCGGCGCATGGCCGCGGCGCGGCTCGACGCGGCGGTCGCGGGCGAGCTCAAGCCGCTCAAACTCGACGCTGCGCGTTTCCAGACTTTGGTCGAACGCCTGCCCGCCGAACGCTGGGGGCCAGAGGGCATGGATCGGGTGGAGTTTCTGATTGCCACCAACCCCGGCGCACCCTTTGCCCCGCTGATCAAGATCGCCAGCGGCGGCGAATTGTCGCGCTTCATCCTCGCGCTCAAAGTCGCGCTGGCGGAGGAAGGCGGGGCCGACACGATCATCTTCGACGAAATCGACCGCGGCGTTGGCGGCGCGGTGGCGGCGGCGATCGGCGAACGGCTGGCGCGGCTGGCGCAGGGCAAGCAGTTGCTGGCGGTCACCCACTCGCCGCAGGTCGCCGCGAAGGGCGCGGCACACTACCAGATCGCCAAGGCCAGCGACGGGCTGGTCACGCGGACGAGCGTACGGCTGCTGGGTGCAGAGGAACGCCGCGAAGAAATCGCGCGCATGCTGTCGGGTGCCGAAGTGACCGATGAGGCGCGGGCGCAGGCGGTGCGTTTGTTGGAGGTGGTGTGAGCGACGCAGGAACCAGACCTGACACCTTCGTCACACGCTGTGCCGAGTGTCTTCTGTTTTTAACCTGTGTAGTTGTGCTTCCGTTGCTACTCTATGCATGGCTCTGGATTACTTCTTTAGGCATCGAACATAGGCTCAATCCAACGTTGGATATCTACGCGTCAGCGTGGAGTGTTTGCGCATTGGTTGTTGCCGCTTTTAATGCCCGGCAAGCATGGATGTTGATGCATAATCCTAGGTGGCAGAAATTTGTGTTGTTACTCGTCATTTCCGTAGCGATATTTTTCACCTGTCCAGAGTTTTACTACTGACATGTCTCAGGAAGCCGAAGCCGCCAACGAGTTGATGCGCCTCGCCAAGGCGATTGCGCATCACAACCGGCGCTATCATGCCGAAGATGCGCCCGAGATTAGCGACGCCGAATATGACGCGCTGGTGCGACGCAATAATGAACTTGAGGCGGCTTTCCCGCACCTGATCCGTCCCGACAGTCCGAACGCCCAAGTGGGTGCAGCGGTTGAAGCCTCGCCGCTCGCCAAGATCACCCATGCGCAGCGGATGATGAGCCTCGACAATGCGTTTGACGATGATGAGGTGGCGGAATTTGTCGCGCGGGTGCGGCGGTTCCTCAACCTGCCCGAGGATGCACCGGTCGCGCTGACGGCCGAGGACAAGATTGACGGGCTGTCCTGCTCGCTGCGCTACGAACAGGGCGTGCTGGTGCAAGCGGCAACGCGCGGCGACGGGAGTGTGGGGGAAGATGTGACCGCAAATGTGCGGACGATATCCGATATTCCCCACCAACTGCTCCCCGGCGAAAGCCGGGGCCCAGAGCGGCAAGGCTCGGCGTTCCAAGTCACTGGACCCCGGCCTTCGCCGGGGCACGAAGTCCCTCAAACCTTCGAAATTCGCGGCGAAATTTACATGAGCAAAGCCGATTTTGCTGCGCTCAATGCTGCGCAGCAAAAGGCGGGCGGCAAAATCTTCGCCAACCCGCGCAATGCGGCTGCCGGGTCGCTGCGCCAGAAGGATGCCAGCATCACCGCCGCACGTCCGTTGCGCTTTTTGGCGCACGGCTGGGGCGAGGTCAGCGAGTTACCGGGAACAAGTCAAAGCGAAGTCATGGCCGCCATCGCCGGCTGGGGTGTCCCCGTCTCGCCGCGCTTGACGCGCTGCGAAACCACCGACGCCGCGCTTGCCCACTACCGCGCCATCGAGGCCGCGCGCGCTGACCTTCCCTATGACATCGACGGCGTGGTCTATAAGGTCGACCGCCTCGACTGGCAGGCGCGGCTGGGGTTCGTCGCCAAGGCCCCGCGCTGGGCGATCGCGCACAAGTTCCCCGCCGAACGTGCGCAGACGACGTTGGAGGCCATCGACATCCAGGTCGGGCGCACCGGCAAGCTGACCCCCGTCGGCCGCCTGACCCCCGTCACCGTCGGCGGCGTCGTCGTGTCGAATGTCACGCTCCACAACCGCGACGAAATCGCGCGCCTCGGCGTGCGCCCCGGCGACCGCGTGGTGGTGCAGCGGGCCGGCGATGTCATTCCGCAGATTGTTGAAAATCTGACGCGCAACGAAGCGCGCGCGCCCTATGTCTTCCCCGATCACTGTCCTGTGTGCGGCAGCGAGGCGGTGGCCGAAGAGGGCGAGGTCGATGTGCGCTGCACCGCAGGGCTGACCTGCCCCGCGCAACGCTTCGAGCGCCTGCGCCATTTCGTCAGCCGCGGCGCGCTCGATATCGAGGGGCTGGGCGAAAAGAGCGTTGCCGAATTTATCGAGGCGGGTTGGCTGCAAAGCCCTGCCGACATATTCCGCTTGCGCGAGCACCGCGAAGAATTGTTAACGCGCGAGGGCTGGCAGGCCAAATCGATCGATAATCTGTTTGCCTCCATCGAAGCCAAACGTCAGCCCGACGCTGCACGGCTGCTGTTCGGCCTCGGCATCCGCCACGTCGGCGCGGTAACGGCGCGCGACTTGCTCAAGGCCTTTGCCACGCTCCCCGCGCTGCGCGACGTCGCCACCCGCGCGCATGGCGGCGACGCCGACGCGATCGCCGAACTCACCGCGATTGACGGCATCGGCCCGGCGGTCGTCGAGGCGCTGGGCGATTTCTTTCACGAACCGCACAATGTCGCGACCTGGGAAGATTTGCTCAGCGAAGTTAGCCCGCCGCCCTTTGTGGTCGAAACGCGCGCCTCCGAAGTGTCGGGCCAAACCGTTGTCTTCACCGGCAAGCTCGAAACCATGAGCCGCGACGAAGCCAAGGCACAGGCCGAGGCGCTGGGCGCCAAAGCCGCTGGTTCGGTCAGCGCCAAGACCGATCTGGTCGTCGCCGGGCCGGGCGCGGGGAGCAAGCTCAAACAAGCCGCCGCGCTCGGCATCCGCGTGATCGACGAGGCAGAGTGGGCGGCGATCGTGGCGGCGGCGGGTTGATTAACTAGTTCTCGTCGTCCCGGACTTGATCCGGGACAACAAACGAGTGGTTGCGTGTTTTCCCGGATCAAGTCCGGGATGACGAGGGGGGACGGGTCCGTTACACTCCCCCCCATGGCATCCTCTCCCCGCCGCCTGCCCTGCGAAATTGACGCGCCACTGAAAGACGGTCGCTGGGTGTGCCTGCGCACCATTCGCCCCAGCGATGAAGAGCGCATCCGCGACGGGATCGAGGCGATGTCGGAGCGTTCGCGCTATCTGCGGTTCTTTTCCGCCTTTCGCTCACCGCCCGACAGCATCGTCAAACGGCTGAGCGCGGTCGACGGGCATGATCATATTGGCTGGGGCGCGATACTGCTCGATGGGCAGGAATATCCGCCGATTGCTGCTGCACACGCCATCCGGCTGGACGATAAACCCGGCACTGGTGAGCTCGCGGTGGCGGTGCTTGATGAGTATCAGGGCTTGGGCATCGCGCGCATGCTGGTGGCGGCGGTGCTGGCCGACTGCGCCGAAGAGGATTTGTGCCGCCTCGAAATGCAGGTGCTGGGCGAAAACCGCGCGGCGGCGACGCTGTTGCTCGGGTTGGGGGCCGAAGTGGTCGGGACGCAGGGCACCGTTGACAGCTTCGTCCTCGATGCGCGCGCCGCGCTCGCCCGGCTGCGGGCCGAGCCACAACCGCCCGGGCTGGCGACGGTGCTGGCCGAGCTGTGACCGTCTTTGTCATTGCAAGCGCAGCGAAACAATCCAAGGCAGGGATAAGCAGCTTTGGATTGTTTCGCTGCGCTCGCAATGACAATTTTTCAACTGTACATGTCGAATCCATCGCACGCCGCGCGTCTCTGATGCATGGTCGCGCAATGCCGCACGGCCGCTGAAGGAGGCAGACCCATGCAATATATGCTGATGATCCATGAAGACGAAAGCGCCTATACAGGCCCCAATGGCGACACGGTGATGGCCGACACGCTCGCCAAGCATACCGCCTTGGCGCATGCACTCGTCGCCGCCGGTGTGCCCTTTTCGGGCGAGCGGCTTAAGGGGGCGGACACCGCCACCACGCTGCGCTGGAACCATGGCGCGTCCGAGCTGACCGACGGTCCTTTCGCCGAAACGCACGAGGAACTGGGCGGATTTTACATCGTCGATGTTCCCGATCTCGACGCCGCGATCGAATGGGCGCGGATGATCCCGGTCCCGGGCAAGGGCGCGATCGAAATCCGCCCGATCTGGCCGATGGGGTGACGCTGGCCGCTTTGATCGAGGATGCCCGGCCGCGCGTCATCGCCGCGTTGGCCGGGCATTGCCGCGATCTTGACGTGGCCGAGGACGGTTTTGCCGACGCGGTCGCCGCGTTGCTGGCGCTGCCACCCGAAAAGCAACCCGCCAATGTACCGGGCTGGCTGTACGTCACCGCCAAGCGCCGCATCGTCGACGCGATGCGCGGCGATGCGCGCCGCGCAGCCTTGCTGGCGCGCGAGGCGCTGACGGAGGATGACATGGGGGACATCATCGCCTTTCCCGATCCCTTCCCTGACGAACGGTTGCGGTTGATCTTCGCTTGCGCGCACCCGGCCATTGCCCCCGATGTGCGGATCGCGCTGGCGCTGCGCACCATTTGCGGCGTGGCGATGGAGCGGCTGGCGGCGGGCTTTCTGGTCCCCACCGCGACGCTTTACCAGCGCCTCACGCGCGCCAAGGCCAAGATTCGCGACGCGGGCATCGGGTTCGCGGTGCCCGAGCGCCGCCATTGGCCCGAACGGATAGAGGCGGTGCTGGCAACGCTCGAGCTGGGCTATGCCGTCGCATACGCCGATGGCGCGGGCGCGCTGGATGCGGACCTTGCACCCGAAGTCCGGCGGCTTGCTGGCTTGCTCACCGAACTGGTGCCTGATGACCCGGAGGTGCTGGGGCTGGCGGCACTGGTCGAGCTCGCCGAATCGCGCCGCGCCGCGCGGGTGAACGCGGACGGCGTGATGGTGCCTTTATCGCAGCAGGATGTGGGCCTGTGGGATGATTCCGCCATCGCCCACGCACACCGCCTGATGCAGCGCGCCGCCGCGCTGGGCCGCAGCGGCCCGCGTCAGATCAATGCCGCCATTCACCTCACCCACGCGCGCCGCAAGGGCGAGGGGCGCACCGACTGGGCCGCCATTGTCGTGCTCTATGACGTCCTCGCTGCCATCCGTCCCGGTCCGGCGTTGGCGACGGCGCGCGCGGTAGCATTGGCGCAGCGCGACGGGGCAGAGGCGGGCCTCGCTGCGCTCGATGCCATCGACCCTGCCAGCGTCGCCCATCATCGCGGCTGGCACAGCGCGCACGGGCATCTGCTGGCCGAGCTGGGACGCGCGGACGAGGCGCTGGCGGCGTTCGATCGTGCGTTGGCGCTGGCACCGCCACCTGCCGAGGCGGCCTATCTGGCAGCAGCGCGTGCCACGACCACGCCTGCGCCGGTTTCATCTGCAACCGGTTGATGCTATGGTCAGGCCATGGCCGACCCCGCCCTTCATGTCTTTGACGCACCCCCGCCCGGCGCGGCGGCGGACTGGACCATCCCGCAAAATTGGGAGGCGTTCAGCGCCGCTGAACATGCAATGTGGGACCGGCTGTTCGCGCGCCAGACGGCGATGCTGCCCGGCCGCGCCGCCGATGCCTTTCTTCGCGGCATCGACGTGCTGCGTTTGGAAAAGCCAGGCATCCCCGACTACCGCGAACTTAACGCCCGGCTGATGGCGGCGACGGGGTGGCAGGTGGTCGCGGTGCCGGGGCTGGTCCCCGACGATGTGTTTTTCGACCATCTCGCCAACCGCCGCTTTCCGGCAGGCAATTTCATCCGCACGCCCGAACAGCTGGATTATTTGCAGGAACCGGATGTTTTTCATGACGTCTTCGGCCATGTGCCGATGCTCGCCGACCCGGTATTCGCCGATTATATGGTCGCCTATGGCCAGGGGGGGCTGCGCAGCCTGAATTTCGGTGCGCTGGACAAACTGGCGCGGCTCTACTGGTATACGGTGGAGTTTGGCCTGATCCGCGAGGGCGGGGGGCTGCGCATTTATGGCGCGGGGATTGTGTCGAGTTATGGCGAAAGTGTTTTCGCACTCGACGATCCCAGCCCCAACCGCATCGGCTTCAACCTCGAACGGGTGATGCGTACGCGCTATCGTATCGACGATTATCAGCAGAATTATTTCGTGATCGACAGCTTGGATGAACTGCTGCGCGTGACGGTCGAAACCGATTTCGCACCGCTTTACAATCGGCTCGCCAACCTCGACGACATTGCCATCGCCGATATTGTGGATGGCGATGAAGTCATCACACGCGGCACACAGGCCTATGCCAGCACCCACACCTCGTCATCCCGGACTTGATCCGGGATAACGCGCCCACCTATTGTTATCCCGGATCAAGCCCGGGATGACGACGGGCTGATATTTTGCTGCTTTGCCTCAGTCCAAAGTCACATCCACCACGCGTCCGCCGCGATAGGTGCAGGCGAAATCGCGCGGCATCATTTCGGGCGCGGCGACGGTGCCGCTGACGCGCCAGCTGCCGCCGTCCTGCGTCACCGCGTCGATAGCGCCGACGCGCGCGTCTTCACCCAGCTCGCCCTCGGCGGCCCAGCGGCACGCTTCGACGGCGCGGCCCTCGGCGTTGTTGCTCCCTGGCACCCATTGGCGGTCGGTCTGGTCGGGGGCGCTGCGATACTCCCCATCGCGCGGTTCATAGCGATAATCCTCGTCGCGCCGTTCGCGCTCGCGGTCACGCGATTTGCTTGCCGAATCCGCGATGGCGGCGATTGCACCGATCAGGACAATGCCCGCAATCACGTCACCGGCATCCACCCGGTCACGATGCCAGTGGCGGCGGTGGCGCGCCTCGGCGGGCGCAATCGCAACCAGTACCGATGATGCCAGCACGGCGGCACCGACCAGATTGACGGCAAAGCGGTTCATGTCAGGGTCCCCACCCAAAGGGCGCGGTCCGATACCGCGCGTCGGGGGATGCTTTACTGCGACGAATCTGTCGCGCGGCTGAATGGGTTCAGCACACGCAGCGCGGCTTGGGCTTGGGCTTGTAGTGGCGCTTCTTGGGATGGTGGCGTTTGCGCACCGGCACGCTTTCGTAAAAGGTTTCGGTCGTCACGGTTTCGGTCGTCACCGGTGCGCTGGTCACCGTGGTCACGATGATGCCCGGCGAATACCAGCCATAGCCTTGGCCATAACCTTGGCCATAGCTGGCATGGCCATGCTGCCAATAACCACCGCCGCCGTGCCAGCCGCGCTGGCGCTCCTCGACGCGGCGCACCGCATCGCGGCATTTGCCCTTGTCCTCGGCCTGATCGATCACCCCGCCGGCGATCGCGCCCAGTGCACCGCCGATCAGCGTGCCCGCGGTGCGATTGCCGCGCCCGGCGATGCGGTTGCCGGCAATTCCGCCCAACAGCCCGCCCAAAATCGACCCGCCAACGCCATTGTCGGGGCGGCAGGCCTGTTCCAGATCGCGGCGCAGCGCCTCTTCCTCGGCCCATTCGGCGTCGGACCAGGCCATCTCCTGCCAGCCGCCATGCGCCGGCCGCGTGCCCAACTGGTCGCCATCGAAGCGGCAGCGATATTCGCGTGCGTCGGCCTCGTCCTGCGTGCACAGCCACTGCCCACGCGCATCGCCATGGCCAGTGGTGCGATATTCTGCCTCGATCGGTGCTGCGGTCGAAATGATGCGGCGTTCGGTGCGGACCACTGGCGCCGGGGTGATGGTTTGGGTTTCGATGCGGGTTTCGGTGTTATAGGTCACGCCGTGCGCGGGCTGGCTGCTGGCGGCATCAACCGCTTCACGCGCCGCCGCGGCCGCTTCGGCGGCCTTGTCCTGCGCGGCGTCGGAGGTGTCGGCCCAGATCACCGCACTGGCCGCAACGCTCAACAGCAGCAATGTCCGCATTATGTTTCCCCACCCTGAAGCCGGGGCCCACACCCCTTGGTTAATGGGGAGTTTAGCAAAGCGCGCCGGTACGGGCGATTCCGTTAACCCTGTTCGCGGCGTCCCGTTTTGGCGCAGCTCACCCGGCGAGTGCGGGCGCGATGCGCGCCACCAGCGCCTCGGCCCCCGCCTGATCCTCGGCAGTGAACCGCGCTGGAAGCGGGCTGTCGAGGTCGAGCACGCCAATCAACCGGTTACCCACCACCACCGGCACCACCAGCTCGCTGCGGCTCGCTGCGTCGCAGGCAATATGGCCGGGAAAGGCGTGGACATCATCGACCCGCTGGCTGGTCCGCGTTCGCGCCGCCGCGCCGCACACGCCCTTGTCAAGCGCAATGCGAATGCACGCCGACAGGCCCTGAAATGGCCCCAACACCAGTTCGGTCCCGTCAAAGCGGTAAAATCCCGCCCAGTTCAGATCGGGAATAAATTGCCACACCAGCGCTGCCACATTGGCCATATTGGCGACAGCATCGGGCTCGCCTGCCGTCACTGCCTCGGCCGCATCGGCCAGCTCGGCCCAACGCGTGGCGGTGTCGGTGGCGACGGGGGCAAAGGTCAGGCTCACTTCACCGCCAATCCGGTATGTTCGGCGATGAAGGCATACATGTCGGCGAACTCGGCAATAACCTTGTCGGTCGGCTTGCCCGATCCATGCCCGGCGCGCGTTTCGATGCGGATCAGATGCGGCTTGTCGCCGATCTTCGCGGCCTGCAATGCGGCGGCATACTTAAAGCTATGCCCCGGCACGACGCGGTCGTCGGTATCGGCGGTCGTCACCATGATCGCCGGGTAAGGCGTGGCCCCGCCGATATTGTGATAGGGCGAATAGGACAGCAGATTTTTGAAATCGGCCTCCTTGCTGGGATAGCCATAGTCATCGACCCAATAGCGCCCCGCCGTGAAGCGATCAAAGCGCAGCATGTCCATTACGCCCACGCCGGGCAGCGCGGCGGCGAACAGGTCGGGCCGCTGGTTGACCACCGCGCCCACCAGCAGTCCGCCGTTCGAGCGCCCCTCGATGGCGAGGCCGTCTTTCTTCGTAATCCCCTTGGCGATCAGATATTCGCCCGCGGCGATGAAGTCATCGAACACATTCTGCTTGTTCGACAGGCGGCCAGCGTCGTGCCACTCCTTGCCATATTCGCCGCCGCCGCGCAGGTTGGCCATGGCCAGCACCCCGCCCTTATCAACCCAGGCGAGCCGCGTCGGCGAAAAGCCCGGGGTCAGCGAAATGTTGAACCCGCCATAGCCATAAAGCAGCGTCGGCGCGCCGCCCTTTGCCACCACGCCCTTTTTGGCGATGACGAACATCGGCACGCGCGTGCCGTCTTTCGACGTGTAAAAATGCTGCTCGACGGTGAAATCGGCGGGATCAAAGGTCAGCTTGGGTTCGGCGAACACCGTGCTTTTCCCCGTTGCCGTATCGAGCCGGTAAATCGTCGTCGGCCGCGCAAAGCTGGAAAAGGCATAAAAGGTCTCGGGGTCACCGGGTTTGCCGCCAAAGCCCGCGGCCGTGCCGATTGCGCCCAATGAAATCGTCGCTACCGGCTTGCCGTCCAGCGTCACCATCCGCGCGTCCGATTTGGCATCGCCCAGGTAGGACAGGATGATGCGCTCGCCCACCGCCGATGCGCCGACCAAAGTGCCTTCGCTTTCGGCGACAATCTCGATGGGGGCAATCCGCCGCTTGACGTCCAGCCGCACCAGCCGCTGGCGCGGCGCCCCCTGGTTGGTAAGGAAGGTGAAAGCGCTGCCCTGGTTGGCGACATATTCCCAATTGTGCGCATAATCGGTGATGACATTGATCGGCTGGCCCGCGCCCGCTTTGGTGAGCGGATAGAGCGTCAGGCCATAGCGCTCGTCGGTCCCCTCGGACGAGGTGACCAGCAACCACGCGCCATCGTCGGTCACCGCCGCGCTGTGGTTCAGCTTGGGCCGCTCGGGCGTTGCATGCACCAGCACATCGGCGTCCTGCGCCGTCCCCAGCTTGTGGAAATGCACCGTGTGATTTTCATTGAGCGACTGGAACGCCGCCCCTTCGGCGGGGGCGGGAAAGCGCGAATAGAAAAATCCGCTGCCATCCTTGGCCCAGCTCAGCCCAGAAAATTTGACCCAGCGGATCTCGTCGCTGACATCCTTGCCACTCGCCACGTCGAGCACGCGCACGATGCGCCAGTCGGTTCCGCCATCCTGCACCGAATAAAGCAGATGCTTGCCATCGGGCGACGGCTCCCACTCGCCCAGCGCCGTCGCGCCGTCCTTGGCCCATGCGTTGGGATCAATCAGCACGCGGCCTTCGCCGGTAAGGCCATCGCGGACATACAACACCGACTGCGGCTGCAACCCGTCGTTGCGGGTGTAGAAATAGCGGTTCCCCGCCTTGCGCGGCACGCCAAAGCGCTCATAATCAAACAATTGTGTCATCCGTGCCGCAAAAGCAGCGCGCCCGGGCAGCTTCGCCAGATAGTCATTGGTTACCGCATTCTGCCGCGCCACCCAGTCGGCCACCTTGGGGTTGACGCGAACATCATCCTCCAACCAGCGATAGGGATCAGGCACCGGCACGCCGAACTGCGTCTCCGTCACATCCACCGTCTCGGTCGCGGGATAATAGAGCGGCGCGCGCGGCAATTCGGCGGGCGCAGCGGCATCGGCGCCGGCATCGGTTCCGGCGAGGACAGGGGTGAAATTCAACGCGGCAACGCTGGCAAGCAAAGCGGACAAGCGGCGGGGTGCAAACATGGCATCTCTCGGATTGTGGTGGGGATCATGTGGATGCCAAAGAAGATAGCGATTGGGGGCAGGGGAGCAAGAGGGGGTGATAGCTGACTTAACGCCAGTCCCCGATCAACACGAACGGCGCCCACACGCGCGGGTGCGAATAGCTGTTGCCACTTTCCTCAAAGCCCGTTCGATGGCGCATCGTCCGCATGGCCCGCTGCAGTGCCGCCGCACGGTCTCTATCCTGGGCCGGATCCAATGTATCTATGATAAGTGGCGGCGCCGCGGCATCCAAAACCGGCCAATGGGACGCCAACAGATTTTGCGCTCCGGCAAAAAGGAACGCTCGAGCCAATCCGGAAAGCCCGGTTGCGCCAACGCTCCCGTCGCCGCCTGCACTGTTGCATGCCGACAAGATGACCCAATCGGCATTCAGTCGCAGCGCGGCGATTTCTGACATTGCCAAATAGCCGTCGTTACCCGCGGTGGACTCGGCAGGGGGCGTCAATACCAGCCCTGCCTCGCGTGCGCCGCCAACCTCTCCGGCCATCAGCGCATGGGTGGCGAAGGACAGGATACGAAAGCGGCCGAGCGGTGCCGCCATCACTGCTGGTTCGGTGGCATCGGCACGGAGCATAAGCATCGCATCTTTGCCGTAGCGCGCCGACACCGCCTGCAATTCAGCTGCGGTGCCGGGTAACTGTTCCAGTTTCCGCAGCGCCGACACCGCCACTGTTGGAGCGCCGCGCTTGGCGCGCCGCGAGGGCGGACCTTCGAGCGCTGGATCGCCGACCCCGGCAAAGGGCAAGAGGTTGCCGACCGGCGGGCGCATCGTGGTGCGTTGCAGGTAGAATGTCTGCACCGACGGCAAATGGATCAACGCAAAATCATCGGCCAGCCAGCGCGTGTCGCGTAGAGCGGCGGCATCATCATCCGCCCCTTCCGGTGCTGCGCTGACCAGGATTGAAAAAGGCAAACGGCTGAGCGCGCCGCCGCCGGCGACGAACAAATGGGTCTTGCCGGCCAGCGTCGGCAGCAGTGGGGCAATCAGTTGCTGATACAGGCGGTGGGCGGTTTTGCGGTCAAAGGCATTGGTTCCGGGCACCTCCTCCTCCCAGCTCAGTTGCTCGAGCGCGGTGCCATCAACACTGGCCCCAGCAAACCACAAAAGGCGGCGAATGTCGGTTTCCAGCGCGGCCTGCGAGACGTTGGCCTTGTGCCAGAACAGCTGGTCGCGGGTCAGCGCGATGATGTGCACACCGTCCGGGGACGGCACGGCCACCAAAATGGCTTCCGTTTCGGACAAATGCGTTTGGACTGCAGGAACGCCCACATTGGCTGGCCGGATCAAGTTGAAATAATCCGGATATTTGTCCGCAATCGCATTCTGCAGGTCATCCCGGCGCTCGCGCAGAGCCATCAGCTCGGTCTCCTGCAGCGTTCGGGCTGCGGCGTTGTTATAGTCAGCAAATGACAGGCTGGAGGTCAGGGCGCGTTCGGCTTGGAATAGGGCTGCTTCGGCTTGCTGCAACTGTTCGCCAAGCTCGCCGGTTATGGAACGACCGATGGACAATGCCGTGGCGCGGGCGGTTGTGCCCATCATGGCGCGTTGCAACAGCATAAACCCACTGGCTCCGTCCGCACCCCTTTTCGCACCTTCCCGGGTCATGGACCACGCGGCATAATATTGGTCGGCCAATGATAAAAACAGCGGCCTGAATTGCGCCTCGCGCCGCAGCAAATTTTGCTGTGACACTTCATCCGCACCGGCGTCGATACGCAGCAGCTCGGCACCCATAAACGCCTCGACAAGCAGCGTCAGGGCGCGTTCGCCCTGCGATGGGTCTTCCCCAAAAAACTGACCGGCGAGGAACTTGGCTTCAACCACCGCTTCGGTCGCAACGCGCTCCAGCCGCTTTTCCCGAATTCGCGCCAGCGTGGCTTCAAATTTCTCGGTGGCGTCTTGGCGTTTGCCTTGTTTGCCTTCGCTTTGTGCCCATAACGCCCAATCGCTGATGACGTCGGCCTCGGGCATGACCGGCGGGCCAAAGCTCAGCCCATCTTCGATCAACTGTTCTGCCGCGATCCAATCACCCGCTGCCCGGGCAATCCGGGCCCGCTGGCGTTGCACCAATCCGTACAGCCCGGGTTGGACTACAAATCGGCTCGACTTTATTTCAGCAGGCAATGGGTCGAGAAGTTTGGCAGCGTCGGCAAATCTGCCCTGCCGGATTTGTGCTTCGGCAATGCGCAAGATCACCATCGCATGGTCGCTGCCACTAACGGCTGATGGCAACTGTGCTTGTAGCAACGCTTCGGCCTCGTTCAGACGCCCGTCGTCAGTCAGTAACGCGACCAGCCATATCACTGCCCGATCATAGTCGCGCCAATGGCGCAGGCCGGTGTCAAACGAAGTAATTGACTGGCGCAACGCGGACTGCGCCGCCGCTGTCTCGCCCAAGCCGATTTGGGCTTCCCCCAGCCGCAGCAACAACTGACCGGTCGTCATGTTGGCACTTCCCAGGCTCCGACGGGCAGATGCGACCGCTGTGGTCAGCAGGTCCTTTGCTTCGGTGAGCTGGCCGGCACGCAGTAAGGCATCCGCTGCAGTGATGTCCGCCTCAAGCGAAGCTTCGCTAGCCAAGGTAGCGGCGACCGCGGCATAAGACTCGGCCTTGGCTAGCGCTTTGGCACGTTCTTCCGCTTCTTCCGACGCAGCGTAGCTGTTGGCAATCTCGGTCCAGATCGCAGCCAAAATGGGTTCGGCTGGTTGGGTTGCCGGGTCAATCAAGGGAATAAGGGCGATCAGAGCTTCACGCTCTTTTGCACGTTGGCCTTGCGCCTTGTAACTTGCCGCCAATAGGCCAAGGACTCTCATTTGTTCATTCAACGGTGTTTCGGGGCGCATCTCCATCGCTGCGCGCACCTCCGCAAGCACGCTTGCCCCTTCGACAAAGCTTCCAGCATTGAGCAATGCTTCGCCCAATGACAAACGGGCCGCCGAACATTGCGCTGTTGCTGCGCCTTCGTTGACGCACAATTGCGCCGCCTTGGCGGCCAATAAGGTGACGAGTTCTTTCCAATCCTGACGCTTGCGTGCATCGGTGATTGCAGCATCGCGCGCTGCGTCATCGTCGATGATGGTTTCGGCGGCGCTTCCGGGCGCAGTTTCGGGACGAGCTAGCGCGGGATCTTGACGGACATGCGCATGGCCTGCCGTCACCAATAGGCTGCACATTAGCACTGCAATCAACAGCCGCATAAGCTCGCTGTCTCCCCTCGCAAAGCTATGCCTTTCTCGCTGATCGAGCGCAAGTTGCCCAAGCAACAGATGTAAGGCGGCCCTTTGAGGCGGTATTTGGAATTAGGATTGCAGTGACAGGAACTGTATCCGCGAATGATGGGGAATGCCCGGTAAAATCACGCAGGGCCGTGAAGCCACAACCCGATCTATAGCCTGTGGAAAATCAGGGAGTTGCGCGCCGGTTATCATGGCCTGCACACCGTCTTCCGGTGGAAGAACTGGGAACCCTTCGCCGTCGCCATGACACCGCCATTTTTGCTTTCCTACATGCGCCCGATATGACTTACCATCGGGATGCCGAGAAAATCCCCCATTCCTGCTGCCCATGCTTACAGCCTCTATCGTGTCGGCCGCAAAGGATACAAAGGATACACTCAGGGGGATAGGTGGCCGTATCCTTAATCGCCGGCACGGTGGGGTGATGGCCGCACAGGGGGATGGGGCGGTGGCTTCTACTTTGAGAGAAATGCGCGAGTCGCGCGGCCCCGCACGCCATGGCGCAGCCCGCAATATCCAGACGGGATAAAAATGGCTCCCCGGGTAGGATTCGAACCTACGACCGATCGATTAACAGTCGATTGCTCTACCGCTGAGCTACCGAGGAACACGCCCGCGTGGTGGGACAGGAGCGGGCCTATGCCGAAGCATCGGTTAATTTGCAACCCCATTCAAACGATGAACTGCTCCATCGCAATGCGTTCATCCAGCCCCTGGTCCGGGTCGAACAACAGGGTGAGGGGGCGAGTGCGGTCGATGGCGATATCCACCGTCGCAACGTCGCGGATTTCGCGCTGGTCGGCGACCGCGCTGACCGGGCGTTTGCTTGCCTCGCGCACGTTAAAGCGCACGCGCGTCGCCTCGGGCAAAATCGCGCCGCGCCAGCGGCGGGGGCGGAACGGGCTGATCGGGGTCAGCGCCAGCATCGCCGAATCGAGCGGCAGAATGGGGCCATTGGCCGACAGATTATACGCTGTCGATCCCGCCGGGGTGGACACCAGCACGCCGTCGCATGCCAGCTCCTCCAGCATCGTGCGGCCGTTCACCACGACCTCCAGCTTCGCCGCCTGCCGCGTTTCGCGCAGCAGCGATATTTCGTTGATGGCGGGGACTACGTGCCGCTCGCCGCTGATCGTGGTGATATTGCCGCACAGCGGATTGACGATGAAGGTGCGCGCGTCGCGAATGCGGTCCAGCAGCAATTCGGGGCGAAACTCGTTCATCAAAAAGCCCACCGTGCCGCGGTTCATCCCGAACACCGGCACGATGCGGCGGCTGTCGAGCATCTGATGCAGCATGTGCAGCAGAAAGCCATCGCCGCCCAGCGCAACGACCATATCGGCCTCAGCCAACGGGACAAAGGGATAGAGGGGGGCCAGTTCGGCGGCGGCGGCCTCGGCCCCCGGGGTCGGCGATGCGACGAGCGCGACGCGGTGCTGCATGGTTCTGGCCTATCCCCCGGTGACGCTCATATGGCGCGCGACAGCGGGCTCTTGCCCCGCCTTGATGACAAAATCATGCGCGCGCGGCTTGGCGCCAAGCGCGCGATCCAGCAGCGGGTCGAGGGCGTCTGCCCCCTCCGCGCGCAGGGCGGCGCGCAGGTCGACATGATCGTCCTGGCCCAGGCACATATAGATGCGCCCCTGCGCGGTCAGCCGCATACGGTTGCAACTGGCGCAGAAATTGTCCGACAAAGGCGTGATCAGGCCCAGCGTGACCGGCATTCCCGCGACGCTGAAATAGCGCGCCGGGCCGCCGGTTTTGTGGTCGACGGGCATGATCGCGCGCTGCTCACGCAGCGGCGCGATGAACGCGTGCAGCGGGATATAATGGTCGCTGCGGTCGTCCGCGATCTCGCCCAGCGGCATGGTTTCGATCAGCGTCAGGTCGCAGCCATTGTCGGCGCACCATTGCAGCATCGGCAGCAACTGGCCCTCGTTCAGCCCGCGCAGTGCGACCATGTTGATCTTGACTGCGATCCCCGCCGCCTGCGCCGCCGCGATGCCTGTCAAGGCCTGCGCCAGGTCGCCCACGCGGGTAATGTGCCGAAACGCGTGGGCATCCAACGTGTCGAGGCTGACATTGATCCGCCGCACCCCCGCCTTGGCGAGCGCAGGCGCATATTCCGCTAGCCGCATTGCGTTGGTGGTCAGCGTCAATTCGTTGAGCCCATGCCCCAGCATCGCGCCCAAGCGCGCGGCCAAATCATCAATCCCGCGCCGGACCAGCGGTTCGCCGCCGGTCAGGCGCAGTCGGGTCACCCCGCGCGCCACCAGCCGCCGCGCGATCATGTCAATCTCCTCCAGCGTCAGCAGTTCGCTGCGCGGCAGAAAGGTCATGTCCTCGGCCATACAGTAACGGCAGCGCAGATCGCAGCGGTCGGTCACCGAAATGCGCACATAGCTGATGCGGCGGCCGTGGCCGTCTGTAAGCGCAGGCGCGGTCGGGGCAGAAAGGGCGGTCATCGGCTCGGGCGGCCTTGTGACGCAAAAAGCAACGGCTTGGCAAGCAAAGGCTGCTATGCGCGTTTGATGCATAAGGGGACAATTTCAGGGGCGAGCATCGCGCGCCACATTGGCATGCTGACAGCGGCAACGTCGACACCGGTCGCGGCGCTGGTGGTGCAGGCCGATGCGCTCGACCGCATCAATCAGAGCGCAGGGATCGCCACAGGTGATGCAGTGCTGGCTGAAATTGTGCGGCGGCTGGAAAGCTTTGCGGCGGACGAGTTCGGCCATGACTGCGCCGTGGCGCGCTTGGACGGGCCACGCTTCCTTTTCCTCCCCCCCGCCGGAACCGCAGCGGGCGCGCTGGCGGCGCAGCAACGCGCGCTGCACGCAATATTGGCGCAGCCCTTTGTGGGCGATCCGCACAGCCGCATTGCCATTCGCCTGGCGCTTGCGAGTTTTACCGCTAGCCAGTCGTTCGACCGCGTGCTGATGCAGGCAACGAGCGCACTGGCGCGTCCCGCGGCCAAACGCGATGGCGCGCAAGTGATGGCAGCGTTGGCGAATGGTGAGGTCGCGCTGCGCTACCAGCCGCAATATGCGATGCTGGGCGGGCACATGGTGGGGGTGGAGGCGCTGCTGCGTTGGCAGCATCCCGAACTGGGCCTGCTTGGTGCTGCTCCGCTGGTCACCGCCGCAGCGGCGGCGCGGCTGCAAACGCAATTGACCGCCCACGCGCACGCGCTTGCCATGGCAGAGGTGGCGGGATGGCCAACTTTGCTCGCCGACATCCGGGTCGCGCTCAATATCACCGCCGCTGATCTGGACGAAGCCGGGTTTGCGGGGCGATTTGCGGAACTGCTCGCCAAACACCAGCTCTCTGCCGACCGCTTCACGCTCGAACTCACCGAGCAGGCCATGCTGGCCAGCCCGGACCGTGCGGCCGACCAGCTGGCGACGCTGCGCACGCTGGGCTGCCGCATTGCTGTCGATGACTTTGGCACCGGCTATTCCTCCTTGGCGTTGCTGGCGCAGCTGCCGCTTGACTATCTCAAGATCGACGGTGGCTTTGTCCGCGCCATGGATGTCTCGGAGCGCGACCGCATTGTTGTGCGGGCGATCACCGAACTTGCCCGCGCGTTGGGGCTCGCGGTCATCGCCGAAGGCGTGGAAACCGAAGCGCAGCGTGCCATGCTAGCCGACCTAAGTGTCGATTATTGGCAAGGCTTTCTGGGCTCTGACTCAGTGACGAGCGACCGGCTGGCAGCGCTGCTTAGTTAGCCGCACGGGCCAGTTTCGCCAGCCCGCTCGACAATTGAACCGCGCCGTTCAGCCGCGCTGCCGCGCTGGTCCAATTGCCGCTCACCGACAGCTTGTTGTCGGGCCGAATGCGCGCGCGGTCCTTCAACCGGTCGACATAGGCGAGGAGGCCGGGGACATTGGCAAAACGGTCGCCGTGGAAACTGACAAGAGCGCCCTTTGCGCCAATATCCAGTTTGGAAATTCCCGCTGCCTTGGCATTGCCCTTCACCTCCATCAGCAGGATCAGGTTCTGCGTCTCTGGCGGCAATGGCCCAAACCGGTCGATCAACTCGGCAGCAAAGGCATCGAGTCCGCTGCGTCCCTCGGCATCGTTGATGCGGCGATACAGTGCCATGCGCAGCGGCAGGTCGGGGACATAATCTTCCGGGATCAGGATCGGCGCATCGACCGTGATGACCGGTGACATCGCCTCGCGCGGCGGGGCCAGGCCTGCGCCCTCGGCCTTGGCCGTCAATATCGCCTCTTCGAGCATGGACTGGTACAGCTCGAACCCGACCTCGCGGATATGTCCCGATTGTTCATCGCCGACCAGATTGCCCGCGCCGCGAATGTCGAGGTCGTGGCTCGCCAGCTGGAATCCCGCCCCCAGCGTGTCGAGGTCGCCCAGCAGCTTCAGCCTTTTCTCTGCCGTTTCGGTAATCACGCCATTGTCCGGCGTGGTCAGATAGGCATAGGCGCGCGTCTTGGATCGACCGACGCGCCCGCGCAGCTGGTAAAGCTGGGCCAAACCAAACCGGTCAGCGCGGTGAATGACCAGCGTGTTGGCGCTGGGAATATCGAGCCCGCTTTCGACGATGGTGGTCGATACCAGCACATCATATTGCCGGTCATAAAAGGCGCTCATCCGTTCCTCGACCTCGCCCGGCGCCATTTGCCCGTGGGCGACGACATATTTGACCTCGGGCACGCGGGTGCGCAGAAATTCTTCGATGTCGGGCAGGTCCTTGATGCGCGGCGTAACAAAGAAACTCTGCCCGCCGCGGTCATGTTCGCGCAGCAACGCCTCGCGGATCACCACCGGATCCCACGGCGCTACATACGTGCGCACCGCGAGCCGGTCGACCGGCGGGGTCTGGATGACCGACAGCTCGCGCAGCCCCGACATGGCCATTTGCAACGTGCGCGGAATCGGCGTCGCGGTCAGCGTCAGCACATGGACGTCTGTCTTCAATTGTTTCAGCCGCTCTTTGTGGACGACGCCAAAGCGCTGCTCTTCATCAACGATCACCAGCCCCAGCCTTTTGAACGCTACGGACTTGGCGAAAACAGCATGGGTGCCGACGACAATATCGATGCTGCCATCGGCCAGCCCGTCGCGCGTCTTCTGCGCCTCGCCGGCGGGTACCAAACGCGACAGGCGGCCCAAATTGACAGGAAAGCCGCGAAATCGTTCGATGAAATTGCTGTAATGCTGGCGCGCCAGCAACGTCGTTGGACACACCACGGCGACCTGCATGCCCGCCATCGCCGCCACGAACGCAGCACGCAGCGCGACTTCGGTCTTGCCAAAGCCGACATCGCCGCACACCAGCCGGTCCATCGGCTTGCCCGCCGCCAGATCGGCCAGCACATCGCCAATCGCGCGGTCCTGATCGTCGGTTTCCTGATAGGGGAAACGGTCGGCAAAGGCGGGATAGGTTGCATCGGCCTGCAACACGTCGGCGGGGCGCAGCGCGCGCGCGGCGGCGGTGGCGAGCAGCTCGCCCGCAATCTCGCGGATGCGTTCCTTCATCCGCGCCTTGCGCCGCTGCCACGCCTCGCCGCCCAGCTTGTCGAGCGCCACGCCCTCGTTTTCGCCGCCATAGCGCGACAGCACGTCGAGATTCTCGACCGGGACGTAAAGCTTGTCGCCGCCCGCATAGGTCAACGCGACACAGTCGTGTGGGCTTTGGCCCACGGGGATACTGGTCAGCCCTTCATAGCGGCCAATGCCATGGTCGATATGCACGACCAGATCGCCGACGCTCAGCGTCGCCAGTTCGGCGAGGAAAGCATCGGCGCTCTTGCGGCGTTTCTGGCGGCGTACTAGCCGCTCGCCCAATATATCCTGCTCGCTGAGCAAGCTAATGGCATCGCTGGAAAAGCCGCTGTCAATGGGCAGCACGACAAGCGCGGTGGCAGTCCCCCTCCCGCTTGCGGGAGGGGTTAGGGGTGGGCCTGTATCATTGCGCTCTTGCTGCTCTTGCCCACCCCCGGCCCCTCCCGCTAGCGGGAGGGGAGCGGTAAGGCCCAAGGCCTCTTGCCAACTCTCCGATGACACCAGGCCAGTCGCACCATGCTCGCGCAATAGCCCCGCCAACCGGTCGCGCGCGCCCGCCGAATAGCTGGCGATAATGGTGCGCCGCCCGGCGCGCTGTTCGGCGGCGAGGTGCGCCGCGACGAGTGCATAGACATTGGCATCAGCGGCGCGCTCGGGTGCAAAGTCACGCGCGGCGTGGACGTTGAGGTCGATGACACCGGGCGCTTCGGGCGCATCGAACGGCGTTGTCAGATGGATCGGTCGCGCCTTTTCGGCGGCGCTCCATTCAGTGGCCGTCAGATAGAGCGCGTCGGGCGCGAGCGGCCGGTAGCTGCCCGCCGCACCTTCGGCCGCCGCCACCCGGTTGCCATGATAGTCATTGATGGCCTCAAATCGCTGCGCCGCGCTGGCGTCGACGCGGTGGCCGCGCAACATCGGTGTCGCGGGGTCGAGATGGTCGAACAAAGTCGCCAGCTTTTCCTCGAACAATGGCAGCCAATGCTCCATCCCCGCCTGCCGCCGCCCGTCACTGACCGCCTGATACAGCGGGTCACCGGTCGCTGCTGCACCGAACAGCTCGCGATAGCGGGTGCGGAAGCGCTTGATGCTGGCTTCGTCGAGCAGGGTTTCGCTGGCGGGCAGAAGTGTAAAGCCATCGATATGCCCCTGCGATCGCTGGTCGGCAGGGTCGAAGCGGCGCAGCGTTTCAATTTCGTCGCCAAAGAAATCGACCCGGATGCCCGTGGGTTCTCCCGCCGGGAACAGGTCGATGATGCCGCCGCGCACCGCAAACTCGCCCTGATCGGCGACGGTGTCGACGCGGGAAAAGCCGTTGGCGATCAGCAGCGCGACCAGCGCATCGCGGTCGATCCGCGCTCCGGGTTTCAGGCTGGCGGCAAGCTGGCGGATGCGAAAGGGGGTCAATGTGCGCTGGGTGATGGCGGCGATGGTGGTCAGGATCAGTTCGCCGCGCCGCGCCGGAGCCTGCAATGCGGCCAGCGTTGCCAGCCGTTCCGCGCTGGCACGCAGGCTCGGTCCAGCGCGGTCATAGGGCAGGCAATCCCACGCCGGAAAGCGGTGGATGTTGAGCTCGGGCGCAAAGAAGGGGGCGGCATCGGCAATCGCCGCCATCGCCGTATCGTCGGTCGCGACATAAACCAGCCGCCACTCGCTCGCGCGCGCCAGATCGGCGAGCAGCAACGGCAAGAAACCGTCGGCAACGCGGGCGAGCGTGTGCGGGCGCTGGCCCGTCAGGATGGCGGCGACGGGATCGGTCACGGCTTGGCGATATAGTCCAGGCGGCGCAGCGCAGCGATCATCGCGGGGTTGGCTAGGGCGGCAGGCGGTTCCGCTCGGCCTAGCGCCCAGGCCATGATGTCCTCGTCATCTTGCTCGACCACCGCCTCGAACCACGCCAGTTCATCGTCGTCCCAGCGCGCTGCATGGGCATCGAAAAAGCCGCCA
Source organism: uncultured Sphingopyxis sp. (assembly GCA_964401155.1). GTDB lineage: Bacteria > Pseudomonadota > Alphaproteobacteria > Sphingomonadales > Sphingomonadaceae > Sphingopyxis. The sequence continues at coordinate 135,932 of CAYNXF010000003.1, read as the reverse complement.
ACCAATGCGTCGGCCTCGCGCGTGCCGCGATAATAGGCGCGGTACTTGAGGGCTTTCAGGCGGTCATTCACGGCAGGATGGGAATCCGGTTGGGGCACGCATGCCGAATCTGGCGTGAGCGCGCTTTGGGTCTATAGTCGCAGGCGGAATAGCCATGCGACCTGAAATCCTCAACCCGCTCTTTGCCGCGCTGACTGACCTTAGGGGTGTCGGGCCGCAGCTCGCCAAGCCGCTGGCGCGGCTTGGGCTGGAGCGCGTGGTTGATGCGCTGTTTCATCTGCCGACAGGACTGATCACGCGCATACCCGTGGCGCGGCTCGACGATGCGCAGCCGGGGGAGCAGATTATCGTCACGCTGACAGCGCGCGACTATCGCCCGGGCCGCAGCCCACGCGCGCCGTTCGGGGTAGAGGCCTTCGACAGCGCGGGCGATCATGTGCGGCTGGTCTACTTCGGGCGCACCGCGGGCCTTGCCAAAAAGCTGTTTCCGCTGGGCGAGCCGCGCATCGTAACCGGCAGGCTCGACCAATATGGCGACATGCGCCAGATTGTGCATCCCGATCAGGCGCTGGTGCCGGGCGAGGGGGTGGCGGTGGCCGCACAAGAAGCGATTTACCCGCTGACCGAAGGGCTGACCAGCACGCGTTTGGCTGGACTGGTGCGCGAAGGGTTGGACCGGCGGCCCGCGCTGGGCGAATGGATCGAGCCTTCGCTGCTCGCCGCTAACGGCTGGCCTGCCTGGGGCGAGGCGCTGGCCCGCGCGCATGCCAGCCCGCATGATGCCGCTGCGCGCGACCGCATAGCTTATGACGAAATATTGGCGGGCCAGGTCGCGCTGATGCTGCTGCGCACCAGCCTGCGCGCGCGGCGCGGGCGCGCGGTAGTCGGCGACGGGCGGCTGAGCGGGCGGTTGCAACTGCCCTTCGCGCCAACCGGGGCGCAGCGCCGCGTGATCGCGGAAATCGCCGCCGACATGGCCCAGTCAACCCCGATGCTGCGCATGCTGCAGGGCGATGTCGGGTCGGGCAAGACGCTGGTCGCGCTGCACGCGATGCTGGCGGCGGTGGAGGCGGGTCATCAGGCGGCGTTGCTCGCGCCCACCGAAATCTTGGCGCGCCAGCATTTTGCAACGCTGCAACGGCTGGCCGCCGGAACGGGGGTCGAGATCGCCATCCTCACCGGCCGCGACAAGGGCCGCGCGCGTGAGGCAACGCTGATGGGGCTCGCCGACGGCAGCGTGCACATCCTGGTTGGAACGCATGCTATTTTTCAGGAGGCGGTCAGCTACCGCGATCTCGCGCTGGTGGTGGTCGATGAACAACACCGTTTTGGTGTCGCGCAGCGGCTGATGCTCGCCGACAAGGGCCGCGTGCCGCCGCACCTGCTGGTGATGACCGCGACGCCGATCCCGCGCACGCTGCTGCTCGCCAACCATGGTGAGATGGATGTGTCGCGGATCGACGAAATGCCCCCCGGCCGCACGCCGGTGGATACGCGCGTCGTATCGGTCGAGCGGCTGGATACGGTAATCGATGCACTGGCTCGCCACATCGCCAGCGGCGCGCAGGCCTATTGGGTATGCCCGCTGGTCGCCGAAAGCGACAAGAGCGACCTTGCCGCGGCCGAGGAGCGCGCCGCGATGCTGCGCGCCCGCTTTGGCATGGACCGCGTCGGACTGGTTCACGGGCGGATGAAGGGCCCCGAAAAAGATGACGTCATGGCGCGATTCCAGACGGGCGAATTGCCGCTCCTCGTCGCCACCACTGTCATCGAAGTCGGTGTCGATGTGCCTGCCGCCAGCCTGATGATCATCGAACATGCCGACCGCTTCGGCCTCGCCCAGCTGCACCAGCTGCGCGGGCGCGTAGGACGGGGCAGCGCGCAATCCATATGTCTGCTGTTGCGCTCCGCCGCCTTGTCGGAAACCGCGCGCGAACGCTTGCGGTTGATGCGCGAGACCAACGACGGCTTTGTGATCGCCGAGAAGGATCTGGAGCTGCGCGGTGGCGGCGAGCTGCTGGGCCTCAAACAATCGGGTGATGCCGACTACCGGCTGGCGACGCCCGAACAGCTGGTCCGGCTGCTACCCGTCGCTCACGATGATGCCCGCTTGTTCATCGAACGCGATGGCGGCCTGTCCGGCCATCGCGGCGAAGCGATGCGCCAGTGCCTCTATTTGTTTGAACGCGATGCCGCGGTGCCGCTGCTGCGCAGCGGATGACGTTTACTGGTCGGTACGGACGCCCAGCGCTTTCAACAGCGGCAGATAGTCCTGCACCGGGATCATTCGGTCAAACTGCACACCGGTCTTGCCGCCCAGCGACCAAATGACGCGCGCAGCGATGCGGCCAACGATCGGCATTTTAAAAATGATCATATCGCCCACATCGAGCCCGCGCTCAAAGCGCATCAGCAAGCCATCGGCGCTGATGTTTACGCAGGTGCCGATTTCCTGACGACCATCGGTCAGGATGAAGGGCAAGCGGCAGTAAATGTCGCTACGCGGCGCAATGCGCTGATCTAGGCCGTTATAAGTGGCGCGTGAGGGGTCGACTTTGTTCATTGGGGCATGTCCCGAAACTGTTTCAAGCGGGTTGTGGCCCAAATCACACTAATAAAGAGTTAAAATTCGGCGCGGAATCTGGTCCGATGAAGTCGCCGATCAGGGCGCAACCAGGCCGTGGCGCTTGCTGCCAAGGCTGACCGGAACGGGCGTATCGCCCGGCGTCACCCGCGTCGCCGGATCGCGCACGACAACGCCATCGACCTTGACCGCGCCTTCCTCCAGCTTGCGCCGTGCTTCCTTGTTCGAGGCCACGAAACCCAATTCGCGCAAAGCATCAACAATGGTTACCCCGTCGGCGCCCGCCGACACGCTGGGCAGATCGCCCCCGGCGCGGCCCTGTTCAAAGACTTGCGCCGCCGTTGCAGCCGCGCTTGCCGCCGCGTCCGGCCCGCGGCACAATGCCGTCACTGCATCGGCCAGCACCTTCTTCGCCGCGTTAATCTCTGCTCCTTCCAGCGCCTCGAGCCGCGCGATTTCATCCAGCGGCAGGTCGGTGAACAGCCGCAGGAATTTGCCGACATCGCGGTCATCGGCGTTGCGCCAATATTGCCAGAAGTCATAGTGCGGCAGCGCATCTTCGTTCAGCCACACCGCGCCGTCGGCGGTCTTGCCCATCTTCGCCCCGCTGGCGGTGGTCAACAGCGGCGTCGTGACGCCATAAAGTTCGGTGCCGTCCATGCGGCGGCCGAGCTCGATCCCGTTGACGATATTGCCCCACTGGTCAGACCCGCCCATCTGCAGCCGCGCTCCGTGCGTCTGTGCCAGATGCCGATAGTCATAACCCTGCAAAATCATATAGTTGAATTCAAGGAAGGTCATCGGCTGTTCGCGGTCCAGCCGCAACTTTACGCTGTCAAAGGTCAGCATGCGGTTGATGGTGAAATGCGTGCCGACGCTTTGCAGCAGCTCGATGTAGCCCAGCTTGCCCAACCAATCATGGTTGTTGACCAAGATGGCATCCGTAGGCCTGTCGCCGAAGGTCAGAAAACGATCAAAGATGGTGCGGATCGAGGCGATATTGGCCTCGATCACCGCGTCGGTCAGCATCTTGCGGCTCTCGTCGCGTCCCGTCGGGTCGCCGATCCGCGTCGTGCCGCCGCCCATCAGCACAATTGGCTTGTGTCCCGCCTGCTGCAGGCGCCGCAGCAGCATGATCTGCACCAGGCTGCCGACGTGCAAGGACGGCGCGGTCGCGTCGAACCCGATATAGCCGGGCACAATCTGCTTGGCGGCGAGCGCGTCGAGCCCCGCCGCATCGGTGGTCTGGTGAATATAACCGCGCTCGTCGAGCAGGCGCATCAGGCTGGATTGGTAAGCTGTCATGGCGCGCGGGCGCTTAGCATGGGGTGCGGGGAAGGGCAAAGGGGGCGCGGCTAATCCCAACCGCGCCCCGCTCCAGCGGAATCAATCCAGCGAAAAACTCACCGATGAGAGATATTTCCAGCTGCCGCCCGAACGCACCAGCGTTTCGGTGATAGCTTCCTTGTCATAATCGGGCTTGTCGTCGCCGCGCTGCGTTACGATCAGCAGCGTGTAGCTGACTACCGCCGTGTTGCCCGAAAGAGCGATCGCCTGCGGCGTGATTTCATAGTGGAGCACCTTGCCCTGCGATTCGGCAAAGCGGGTCCAGCGGATCGCACCGTCGCGGTTGCGCGGTGCGGGGCTGTCGACCGCCCAGGTGATGAATTGCGGGTCGGCATAATCGCCCGGCCATTTGCCATTTTTGGCGACATCGTCGACCCAGCTGTCCGACACCAGTTTCCATGCACCCATTTGTTCGGCCGTCCATGTGGGCATTTGCGCCATGGCCGCTGGCGCGGTGAACGACAGACACAGCGCCGCCGACGCGGCAATCCATTTGCTTGACATGATTTTTCCCCAGTTGCGGGGGGGTCTCCGGTCTCCGGATGGCCCGCCAATAGCGCAGACTCGCGCGGTCTTCGCGTCCCGTAGCGGAAGGAAACCATGAATCGGGCGGCTTTGCAAATCAGCGCAGCGCCGCGCGCCCCGGGCCGAGGAGCAATGCGGCCACGTCGCCGTTGGTGCGGTAGCTGTGCACCAGCAAATATGCGCTCAAATAGGGCATGCCGCCCGCTGGCACGAGAACGGCGAGAGCAATGCCAGCCGGGCTGAACTGATGCCGCCACGCGATCCAGATCACCCCGAGCAGCAGGAAGAACATGAAGTCGAGGTTGAACTGCCCTGGCCAGCCCATTGTCGCCATGTCACCAAAGAAAATGGGGATGAGGCCCATCCCATGGTTGGCGATGGTGACGGCGGTATAGGTACCGATGACGGCGATGGCCGTAAGAAGAAAGAGGCGGAACAGCAGCATAGATAACCCTCTTTTTGATGCGGTACACGCGCTGCTAGACCGTATGTAGCAATCGCTACAAAGGTGCAAGTGCCGATTTGGCTTGCCGCGCCGCCCGCGCCTTTGGCACAGCCTGATGCGGCCAAGGAGAGCGATGGCATGAGCTGGGAAAAAGAGGTTGAGGAACTGCGTGCGCGCCAAGCCATGGCCGAAGCCATGGGGGGCGCGGACAAGGTGGCGCGGCAGCATGGGCGCGGCAAAATGGACGCGCGGGCGCGGATTGCGGCGCTGGTCGATGCGGGCAGCTTTCGCGAAATCGGCAAGATTGCCGGGCGCGGCAGCTATGACGCTGACGGCCAGCTGACAGGGCTGGCTGCATCGAACTTCATCTTTGGCCGCGCCGATATCGACGGCCGCCCGGTCGTGGCCACCGCCGACGATTTCACCGTGCGCGGTGGCGCGGCCGATGCGGCGATCCACCGCAAATTTGTGCAGGCCGAGATGATGGCGCACGAACTAGGTCTGCCGCTGCTCCGGATGATCGATGGGACGGGCGGGGGCGGGTCGGTCAAGTCCTTGGAAGATATGGGCTATACCTATGTTCCCGCCGTGCCCGGCTGGGACGCGGTGATCCGCAATCTAGACGCGGTGCCGGTAGTCGCGCTGGCACTGGGGCCGACGGCGGGGCTGGGCGCGGCGCGGGTGGTCGCCAGCCATTACAGCATCATGGTGCGCGGCCTGTCGCAACTGTTCGCTGCGGGACCGGCGGTCGCGGCAGCGATTGGCGACACGCTCGATCGCGAGGAATTGGGCGGCAGCGATGTGCATACGCGCAACGGCGTGGTCGATGACGAGGTGGCAAGCGAAGCCGAAGCCTTTGCCGCGGTGCGGCGGTTCCTGTCCTATCTGCCATCGTCGGTCGACCGGTTGGCGGCGCGAGCGGTGTGCGATGACCGTGCCGACCGGCGCGAAGAAGCGCTCCTTTCCATCGTTCCGCGCGAGGCGAAGCAGGTTTATTCGATGCGCCGCATTCTCGACGCTGTGGTCGACGGCGGCAGCCTGTTCGAAATGGGGCGCCGCTGGGGGCAGGCGGCGATCACCGCCTTTGCCCGGCTCGATGGCTGGCCCGTCGCGGTGGTGGCAAGCGACCCCGCCTTTCTGGGCGGCAGCTGGGACGCCAAAACCAGTGAAAAGGTTGAACGTTTCGTCAAGCTCGCTGACCAGTTCCGCCTGCCCATCGTCCATCTGGTCGACAACCCGGGCTTCATGATCGGCGGCGAGGCCGAGCGGACGGGCACGATCCGCTACGGCGTCAGCGCCATGAACGCCATTTACCGCGCGCGGGTGCCGCTGTGCGCGGTCGTCATCCGCCGCGCCTATGGTATTGCGGGCAGCGCCATGAGCAACGCCGAACGGTTTCAGTATCGCTTCGCCTGGCCCAGCGGCGATTGGGGCAGTCTGCCCATCGATGGCGGCGTCGAGGTCGCTTACAAAGGCGAGATTGAGGCGAGCGCCGATCCCGCCGCCGCGCTGGCCGCGATCAAGGCGCGGCTCGACCTAGTCAAAAGCCCCTTTCGCACTGCCGAACGCTTTGGCATCGAGGACATCATCGACCCGCGCGACACGCGCCCGTTGCTGTGCGAATTTGTGGGGCTGGCGTGGGCGAAGCTGGGGGCGTGAGCGCCTTATATTCCACAAACATGCTCCCAGTTTACCTTATAAACTCGCGTGCGATTTGGACATTTTCCAAGCCGACCAGGCAGCAGATGCTGCGAGCGCAGCGCCCCAAATCCACAAGGTAGATTCACGCATTGCCCCATGCTCGGACATCAAGCTAGCTGCTGCCAGCAATGACATGCCAAGCAATGATCCTATCAACCTAACTTTATGGGACATTTGTACGCCTTTTGGAAAAAGTCGAGGCGGCATAAGCCGCCTCGACCCATAGCTCAACAGTTGTCGTTGAACCAGCAATCAATAGCATAAGAGCCAATCTCAAGCGCTTGAGCGAGCAAGCCGACAATGCCTGGCGCCAAGCCGCCAAGAGATCCACCCACGATGCCAAGCAGATCACGCGCAACGGCGGCCTTGTCCGTATCCGGCCCATCCTGATATCGCTGATACCCATCTTCCGAGAAATAGAGTTTGCCGTCTTGTCGGCTGCGCACGAACATTCCGTTCGTTCCGTTCTCGGGTACACAAATGTGCCCAGTCGGACATGTCATGGCGTTACGATCCAGCATCCAAGGCGGCAGTGTTTCTCCCTGGACGCGGTCATCAGAATAGTTGAACCAGTTGATTCCAAACATCGCCTGACCAAAGTCGTCGCGCGTTTGGTCGAACTCGGGCAGCGTGATGGGTTCTTCAAAATTTGGCAAGTTAGGTCTCCTTTTCCCCGAATCGGGCTTTGACCTTTGCGCATCGACAGGCATGTAGGAAAGCAATAAAGTTCATGCTTTGTTCTATCTTTGAAATGTGATCGCTCGCGAGGCGACAAGATCAAAGCACTTGGCCGCGCAAGCAATTTCGCTCTCAACACCCCACCGTGCACTCCGGCCGCTCATCCCACCAGGCGATGCGAACGACCATATCGCCGACATCATTGCGCGGGTCGGTACTCAGCGACACAACCTGCCCGGCTTGCGGCGCGGTCAGCGTCGCGCGGACGCGGCCGAAGGCGTCGGCGATCGTCGCAACCTTTTGCCCCGCCGTCACCATGTCGTTGAGGCGGACGTGGAGCGTGACCCAGCCGCCCACGGGGCTGCGCACCTGCACCTGATTGTTGGCGACAAAGGGCGTGGTGGCGGCGGGCGGTGCGGCGCTGGCGGGCAGCATCGCCATTTTGGCCATCAGCCGCAGGATGCCGTCATAGCTGCGCGTGATCATCGCCGTGTCCCACACCTCGGGCGCGCCAAGCTCGAGTGTGATGGCGGGGACGCCGTCGGGCACCATTTCATTTTCCACCGTGCCGCGCTGCCCGGGGTCGAGGCGGATGGTGTCGGGGGCAATCGCCTCGGCAATTTCGCGCGCCGCAGGCGAAGAAACAAAGGCGTAAAGATTATAGGCGGTGCCGCGCGACTGGGTGTGCAGGTCGATCATCCGGTCGGCATTGGGGCGCATCAGGCTGTGCCACAGCCGGTGGGCATAAACATCGATCAGGCTCGCGCCCGGAACATCCTTGCCCGGCATGACGCGGTTCATATTGTCACCGCCAGTGCCGCCGCGCGGGGTGAAGGCGCGCGTTGAATTGTTCAGCCCCGGCGTGTTGAGTCCCGGCACCATCACCAGCGCGCCGCTAAGCGTCGTGGGGTTAATTTCGCGCGCCAGCCGGTGGATGACGGCGATGCCGTTCAGTTCATCGCCGTGGATGCCTGCCGTCAGCAGCAGGCGCGGTCCGGGCTTGCTGCCCTTGACCACGACGACGGGCACATACCAGGCCTGTCCCAGCGCGCTGTCGCCCGCGCGGAACCAGAAACGGTAGACTTCGCCGGGGGCGAGGTCGTTGGCGTCGAGCCGGTCGATCACCGGGGTGCCGTCGAGCCGGTCACCGGTGCGGTTGGTCTGCGCGGCGGCGGGGCCTGCGAGCGCCAGCGCGGCGGCGAGAAGCAGGGGGAAACGCATCGTCATTCTCCAGCTAGGCGGGTTAGTGCAGCGCCATCGACGCGCATCACCGTCCATTCGTCCATCAGCCTTGCGCCCAGCGACTGGTAGAAACCGATGCTGGGGCTGTTCCAGTCGAGCACCCACCATTCCAGCCGGGCGCAATCGCGCTCCACCGCCAGTTTGGCAAGGTGGGCGAGCAAGGCCTTGCCCAGTCCCGACCCGCGCGCCTCGGGGCGCACGAACAAATCTTCAAGGTAAATGCCGGGGCGGCCTTCGAACGTCGAAAAATTGTGGAAGAACAGCGCGAAACCCTGTGGCGTTCCGTCGAGTTCGCCGATGATGACTTCAGCATAGGGTCGCGGTCCGAACAGGCGTTCGCCGAGCGCGGCCTCATCGAAACGGACTTCATGGGACAGCTTCTCATACGCCGCCAGATCGCGGATGAACTGCGCAATGAGGGGCAGGTCGGCGAGGGTGGCTTCCCGAATTGCTATCTTCACGCCGCCTTCCCGTGCAGCACGTCCATGCTTACGCTGGTGCCGGCGTCAATTTCCGCCGCCTTGGCCTCTACCAGCTTGACGATATGGCCGATCATGTCGGCGTCCTCGACATGGTGGTCGGTGACGCCGGAGAGGTACACCATATGCTTGCCGTTGCCGCCGCCGGTGATGCCGATGTCGGTTTCGCGCGCTTCGCCGGGGCCGTTGACGACGCAGCCGAGGACCGAGAGCGACATGGGGGTTTTGATGTGGCTCAATGCGTCTTCGAGCTTCTGCACCGTGCGGATGACGTCAAAGCCCTGCCGCGCGCAGCTGGGGCAGCTCACGACGCGCACCCCGCGCGTGCGCAGACCGAGGGATTTCAGGATTTCATAACCGACGCGCACTTCTTCTTCGGGCTCAGCGGAAAGCGACACGCGGATGGTGTCGCCGATGCCGAACCAGAGTAGGCTACCCATGCCGATGGCCGATTTGACGGTTCCGCCGATCAGCCCGCCTGCCTCGGTAATGCCGAGGTGCAGCGGGCAATCAACGGTTTCGGCGAGTTGCTGATAGGCCGCGACCGCGAGGAACACGTCGGATGCCTTCACCGCGACCTTATATTCGTGGAAATCATGGTCCTGCAGCAGCTTGATATGATCAAGCGCGCTTTCGACCAGCGCCTCGGGGCAAGGCTCACCATATTTTTCGAGCAGGTCCTTTTCGAGGCTGCCGGCGTTGACGCCGATGCGGATCGCGCAGCCATTGGCTTTGGCGGCACGTACAACTTCGGCGACCCGCTCGGATGAGCCGATATTGCCGGGGTTGATGCGCAGGCACGCCGCGCCAGCATCGGCCGCCTCGAGCGCGCGCTTGTAATGGAAATGGATGTCGGCGACGATCGGGACGCGCGCGGCGCGGGTGATTTTGCCGAGCGCGGCTGTGCTGTCAGTATCGGGGCAGGACACGCGGATGATATCGGCTCCCGCCTCTTCGCAGCGGCGGATCTGGTCGATGGTCGCCACCGGATCGCTGGTCAGCGTGTTGGTCATCGTCTGGACGGTGATTGGCGCCCCCCCGCCAACGGGAACATTGCCGACCATGATCTGGCGGCATTGGCGGCGGTGGATGTCGCGCCAGGGGCGCAGTCCGGGATTATGGTCGCTCATAGTGCCCGCAATAGCGGCTCACCGCGCCGCCGCAAAGCGGTGAGTTGGCGCTGAACAATGTTGCTGCAATGTCACACTGCTGTCGCTGAATATGTTCGCAGCGCATTTTTGTTTGTGCGTCGCAGCAAATTGCGCAACTTTATCGCGGTAAGTCGGAATGTGCCCGCCTCACTGTAACGATGGCATGTCCGGTTCACGCAGGCGGGACGATCCGGTTTGTAACAAAGAAGGGGATCAACCCATGAAGAAATCATTTGCCGCCATCGCGGGCTTGCTGCTCGCGGCCACTGCGACCCCTGCATTTGCGCAGGACGCCGAGGAAGAGAGCGGTCCCATCACCGTGTCGGGTGGTATCACCGTTACCTCTGATTATCGCTTTCGCGGCCTGTCGCTGTCGGGCGAAGATTTCGCGGTCCAGCCGACCATCACGGTCAGCCACGAAAGCGGCTTTTATGTCGGTGCTTGGGGTTCAAACCTGGACGATACGCCGCTTTACGGTGAGGTCGAAGTCGACCTCTATGCCGGCTACAATACCGATATCGCCGAAGGCACTAACTTCGACATCGGTCTCATCTATTACTGGTATCCCGATGGCGACAGTGCGGCGGGGAACAGCGACTATTTCGAAATCCTCAGTAAGATCAGCCATGACATTGGCCCGGTGACCGCGACCGGCACCATCGGATATAGCTGGGACCAAAGCTCGCTGGGCGACGACGACAATCTCTATCTGGGGCTTGGTCTGTCGGCGGCCATTCCTGACACGCCAGTCACGCTGGTCGGCACCATTGGTTACACCGACGGCGCGCTCGGCGCGCTGGCTTCGGGCGGGAACTATCTCGACTGGGCATTGGGTGCTGACTTGGCTGTTGGTCCGGCAACGCTTGGCGTGCGTTATGTCGATACCGATATCGAATCGACCGGTATCAATGCCATCGACACGCTGTACGACAGCACCATTATTTTCTCGCTGGGGTTCAGCTTCTAAACAGCGACCAGCGTCAACAGAAAGCCCCTGCTTCGGCGGGGGTTTTTTGTTAGCGCCAGCGTAAATTGCTGCGCGACAGATCGGCGAGCGATTTTGCGCCCATCAGCTTCATCCCGCGCTCCATTTCGGCGCGGAGCAGCGCGATGGCGCGGGCCACCCCGGGTTCGCCCGCTGCGGCGAGCGCATAAAGATACAGCCGCCCACCCGAACAAGCCTTCGCGCCCACGCTCAGCGCCTTCAGCACATGGGTACCGCGCGTGATGCCGCCGTCGCAGATGACCTCGATCCTATCGCCGACCGCATCGACAATCTCGGCGAGTGCGTCGAAGGGCGCGCGGCTGCCATCGAGTTGCCGCCCGCCATGGTTCGACACCATGATCGCGGTGGCGCCAATGTCGACTGCGCGGCGGGCATCCTCGACCGCCATAATGCCTTTCAGGCAGAACGGCCCGTCCCATGCGCGGCGGATTGCCTCGGCGCGCTTCCAGTCGAGACTTTGGTCGAGCATGGACGAAAAATAATCGGCGACCGAGCTGGGCACGCTCGACCCCTCGGCGACGTGCGTTGCAAGGTTGGGCAGGCTGAACTTCTCGCGCAGCATGTAATTCAGGCCCCAGCCGGGCTTCAGCGCATAGGACAGCAAATTGCCCGCCGTGAAACGCGGCGGCGAGGTGAAACCGGACTTCAAACAGCGCTCGCGGTTGCCGCCAACGATCGTGTCGACGGTCAGCGCAACGGCGTCAAACTTTGCCGCCCGCGCCGCCTCAAGCATCGCCTGATTCAGTCCCTCATCCTTATGGACATACAGCTGGAACAGCTTGGGTCCGGCTGTCAGCGCGCCCGCTTCAGCGAGGCTGATGGTGGCAAGACTGCTGATCCCCGCGACCGTGCCCGCGTCCGCCGCCGCGCGCAGCACCGCGCGCTCACCTTGCCAGTGGAACAGGCGCTGCAGCGCAGTGGGGGAAAGGAACAACGGCATCGCCAGCTCGCGCCCGAACAGGGTGGTGCGCATGTCGATTTCGACGACCCCAGCGAGCACGCGCGGCACCAAATCGCAATCGTCAAAGCTGGTGCGGTTGCGCCGTCGCGTGATCTCGTCATCCGCCGCGCCGTCGATGTAATCGAAAACCGGCCACGGCAGGCGGCGCTTCGCGAGGGCGCGGAAATCGGCGATGTTGTGGCAATTCTCGAGCTTCATCAAAACACCGTCCGCGCCGCGACGGTCCCCTTGGTCGCCAGCGAAAATCGCGGTTCAACCGCCAACTTTGCATCCAGCACATGCGCCGCCACGCGCTTGCCGACCGCTGGGCCATGTTTGAATCCATGACCCGACCCGCCGCCGACAAGCCACACCCGCTCGGTGCCCGGCAACCGGTCGATCAGGAAATCGCCGTTCGAGCTATTCTCATACTGGCAGACGCGGCTGTGGATCAACGGCGCTTCGGCAAGCGCTGGGAAGCGGACGGCAAGATAAGCACGCGCTTTCGCCACGGTTGCGTCGCTGACGCGCCGGTCCTGGGTGTCGGGGTCGACCACCGGGCCGTGCGTGTCAAAGGCGAGCTTGAAACCCTGCCCCTCCAGATCGGGGATGCCATACACAATCGCACCATTGTTGAAATCGGCCCAGACGGGCAGCTGCGGCGGAGCAAAGCGGTTGTCGCCCTGTGGCGCGCCGAAATGCAGCACCTCCTGCCGCGTCGCGACGATCCGTCCAGTCAGTTGCTGCGGGAAAAGTTTCGCCAGCCAAGGCCCCAAGGCATAGACTAGTGTGTCCGCCGTCCCGCCATCGGGCAGATGATGCATGGCGCGCTTCTTGACCGGCATGGGCGCGGGCATGACGATACGCTCGACGGGCAGGCCCGCGTCGCCGACGACCTCTTGCACCCCCCGCCCAGCGATCAGCGCGCCGGCAGTGGTTTCCAAAATGCCGCGTTCATTGTTGTAAAAGCGGATCTGCTGCCAGCGGTTTTGCAGCCAATTGGCGTCGCCGCTCTCGTGCGAGATATTGCTGCTGGCCAGCCACTGCAGTGACTGGGCGGAGTAAGTGTCGGTTTCGGGAGCCCACCATAAGACGCCCGTCTGGTGGAAAATCGGCGTACTGGCGCTGTCGGACAGCGCCTGCCAGAGCGGCAGCGATTCCGCTGCCATCGCCGAATAAATCGCGTCGGCACCATAGGCCATGCGGATCACCCGGCTCTCCCCGCCCGATGAACTGCGCGCATGACCTGCGCCATAGGCGTCAAACAGCCGTACCTTCAGCCCCGCCTTGACCAGATGCCATGCCGTCCAGGCGCCAAAGACGCCCGCGCCGATAACGGCGACATCGACATGCGGGACGACCGGGGCCGGATCGCCGCGGCGCTTGCTCTTGCGGCGTGGCGGCTCGCTCACGGCTGGCGCACGAAACGGCGCTGGCCGTTCACCCAGGTTTCCCGAACGCGCATCGCACGTAGCTCGCTGGCCGAAGCAAGCAGCGGGTCGCCGTCTACCAGCACGAAATCGGCGCGCATGCCGGGCATAAGCGTGCCCAGCCGGTCTTCGGCAAAGGCCGCAAAGGCGGCGCTGCGGGTAAAACCGTCGAGTGCCGTCTCGCGGCTGACCGCCTCCTGCGGCCGCCAGCCGCCGAACGGCTGGCCATCGGGCCCGGTGCGCGACATGGCGGCGGCAAGGCCCGCAAAGGGTTCGGCGCTTTCAACCGGAACATCGCTGCCAAATGCGAGGCGTACGCCCGCATTCTGCATGCTGCGCCACGCATAGGCACCGGTCAAGCGCGGCGGGTCGAGCCGCGCCTCGGCCATCGCCCGGTCGCTCGTTTGGTGCACCGGCTGCATCGAGGCGATGATCTTCAAACTGGCGAAACGGCTGATGTCGGCGGGATCAACAATTTGCGCATGTTCGATGCGCCATCGCCGGTCACCTGGGAAATCGGCGGCCAGATCGGTGATGGCATCCAACGCCTCGGCATTGGCCTGGTCACCGATCGCGTGCACCGCGACCTGAAACCCGTCCATCGTCGCGCTCACCAGCTTGTTGCGCAGCGCAGCGGGCGTGAGCAGCGGCAATCCGCGCTCCTTGGGCGCGTCAGCGTAGGGCGCCTTGAGCCATGCGCCGCGCGAACCCAGTGCGCCGTCAAGATACAGCTTCACCCCGCCCATTCGCAGCTTGTCATCATACAGCCAGGGCGTGGGGCCGGGGCCGCCGATAATGCGCATATTTTCGATGTCGCCGGCGTAGGACAGAATCCGGACCGCGAGCTGACCCTTGTCACCGGCGCGGCGAAACGCCTGCCATTCCTCCAGCGTGGTGCCCATGTCGGCGATGCTGGTGATGCCCCATTCGAGCAGCGCGCCTTGTGCCAGCGAAAGCGCGCGGTCGAGGTCGCGCGCCAAAGGCTTGGGCTTGGCCGCATTGACCAGCGCCATGGCAGCATCGACGAACACGCCTGCTGGCGCGCCGCCGGGACTACGCTCAATGCGCCCGCCTGCCGGATCCTTGGTTGCCGCGCTGATCTTGGCCAGCGCCAGCGCGCGGCTGTTCGCCCAGCCGGCATGACCATCGACGCGTTCCAGCCACACCGGGCGGTCGGGCACAGCGGAATCGAGCTCAGCAGCAGTCGGAAAGCGACCCAGTCCCCATTTCTCCTGATTCCACCCTGTTCCCAAAATCCACGGCAGTTCAGGGTTGTCAGCGGCAAACTGCCTTATCTTTGCTTGTGCCTCGGCCAGCGACGTTGTGGCGCTCAGGTCAAGCAGCATGCGCTGGAACCCCAGCCCCATCACATGGCCATGCGCGTCGATGAACCCCGGCAACATCGTCTGCCCGCGACCGTCCTGCTTATAATCCACCCGTTCGGGGCGTTTGTCCGTGCGGTCCAGCAGCTGCTTTACCTTGCCGCCCTCGTCGATAACAACGCCGGTAAAGCGCACCACCTTGCCCTCGGCATCCAGGGTGATGCCGTTGACATTGTCGATCAGTGTATCGGCATGGGCGGGGGTGGTGAGCGCGAGCGTCAGCGCGGTCATCAACAAACGCTTCACGGCTTAGGTAACCTTTCAATCAGCACGCTGGTGTCTTGCCGCCCGCGCCCCATGCGCTGGATATCAGCGTAAAATTGGTCGATCAACGCGGCGACGGGCAAGGTAGCGCCATTGGCGCGGGCCTCATCGATGGCGAGGCCTAAGTCCTTGCGCATCCAGTCGACGGCAAAACCGAAATCATACTCGCCCTTGGCCATCGTCGCCCAGCGGTTGGTCATCTGCCAGCTCGACGCCGCGCCGCCCGAAATCGCCTCGAATACCTTGTCCGTGTCAAGATGCGCGGCCTGGACAAAGCGCAGCGCCTCCGACAGGCTCTGAATAATCCCCGAAAAGGCGATTTGATTGGCCATTTTGGTGGTCTGGCCAGTGCCCGGTCCGCCGATGTGGACGATGCGCGAGGCATAAGCGCGCAGCACGGGTTCGGCGCGCGCCATCGCCGCCTTGCTGGCGCCGCACATGATCGACAGCGTGCCTGCCTCGGCCCCGGCCTGCCCCCCGGTCACCGGTGCATCGACGCTGTGCAGCCCCATGCCGTCGGCCTCGACCGACAATTGCCGCGCGATGCGCGCCGACACGGTGGTATGGTCGATGAACAGCGCGCCTTTCTGCATCGCGCGAAAAGCGCCGTCGCGGCCCAGCGTCACTTGTGCCAGATCATCGTCATTGCCGACGCAGCTGATCACGACATCGGCAAGACCCGCAGCATCAGCAGGCGAGGCAGCCACTTGGCCGCCATGTTTCGCCGCCCACGCCTCGGCCTTGGCGCGGGTGCGGTTATAGACGGTCAGCTTGTGTCCGGCACGCGCCAGATGCCCCGCAATCGGCCCGCCCATGACGCCGGTGCCAATAAAGCCAATGGATAATTGTTCTGCTTGCATGGCCTCAAGCATAACCAAGTTTGCGCGCCGCGCCAGATGGGCTAGGGCTGCGCGCGAAATAAGGGGGTTTGGCCTGTCCATGAGCGAAGTTTTGACGACCAACAATGTGGCCGACTGGCCCGCGCTGACTGCAGCCGATGTCGCCGCCGCGCGCCAGCGGGTTGAAGGCGCGGTGGTGCGCACACCAACGCTACACAGCAAGACGCTGTCTGAAATTACCGGGGCCGAAGTGTGGCTGAAGTTTGAAAACTTGCAATTCACCGCCGCCTATAAAGAGCGCGGCGCGCTCAATGCGCTCTTGCAGATGGACCCCGACCAGCGCGCGCGCGGCGTAATTGCGGCGTCGGCCGGCAATCATGCGCAGGGCCTTGCTTATCATGGCGCACGGCTGGGCGTGCCCGTCACCATCGTCATGCCCAAAACGACGCCGACGGTGAAGGTGCAGCAAACCGAAAGTCACGGTGCCACCATTGTCCTTTTTGGCGAAAAATATGACGATGCCTATGCCCACGCGCGTGAATTGGAGGTCGAGCGCGGGCTGACCTTCGTTCACCCTTTTGACCATCCGCACATTGCGGCAGGGCAGGGGACGGTGGCGCTGGAAATGCTGGCTGACGTGCCCGAGCTTGATACGCTGGTCATCCCGATCGGCGGCGGCGGATTGTTCACTGGCATGGGCACCGCCGCACGCGGCATCAACCCGGCGATGCGGCTGGTCGGCGTGCAGGCCGAGCTTTACCCGTCCATGTATGCCGCCATCCACAATGTGGCGATGGTCAGCGACGGCGACACGCTGGCCGAGGGCATCGCGGTGCGCGAGCCCGGCGAGTATACGCGCCGGATGGTAGCAAGGCTGGCTGACGACATATTGCTGGTCGGCGAACGCCATCTGGAACGCGCGGTCAGCCTGCTGCTGCAGATTGAAAAGACGGTGGTCGAGGGTGCGGGCGCGGCGGGCCTTGCGGCGCTGCTCGCGCATCCGGAACAATTTGCCGGGCGCAAGGTTGGCCTCGTCCTTTGCGGCGGGAATATCGACACGCGGCTGCTGGCGAACGTGCTGCTGCGTGACCTCGCCCGCTCGGGACGTCTCGCGCGGCTGCGTGTGCGGTTGCAGGACCGTCCCGGCGCATTGTTCAATGTGATGCGCGTCTTTGCCGACAATCAGGTCAATATCATCGAAATTTATCACCAGCGCGTGTTCACAACGCTGCCTGCCAAGGGACTGATCACCGACATCGAATGCGAAGCGCGCGACCGCGACCATCTCGACACGCTCATCGGCGCGCTGCGTAGCGCGGGATATCAGGTCACACCTGTGGAGCTGGCTTGAGCCGCGAATTCACATTGTCCTTCACCGCGACGCCCGAGACGATCGACGAGCTCGGCCACGTCAACAACGCGGTATGGGTACAATGGATTCAGGCGGTTGCGACCGGACATTGGGATGTTGTCGCACCACTGGAGCATCGCCAAGCCTATATCTGGGTCGTGGTGCGGCACGAGATTGACTATCTGCGCGCGCTTGGCCCGGGGCAACGCGTGACTGCGCGCACCTGGGTTGCTGACACGCCGCAGGGGGCGAAGTTCGACCGCTTCATGGAATTTACCGGCGCCGATGGCCGCGTTCATGTCCGCGCGCGGACGGTGTGGGCGCTGCTGGATAAGGCAAGCGGGCGACCGCTGCGGGTGACGGCCGACGTGGTCGCGCCGTTTCGCGATTAAGCCAGCACCCGTACCACCGCCCTTGCCGCTGCCGGCGCAAAGGAAAAGCTGATGTGGCGGCAGTTCACTTCGATCGCCGCATCGCTTTCGTGCGGCAAGCCGCGCGCACAGGCGGCCGCAACGATGCCGTCATTGGGCGACCACAGGGCATAGGTCGGCACCGGTGGCTTGGGCGCGGGGTGCAGCTCAACCGGCGGCGCGTCGACGTCATGCCCCGCCACCAGCTCGTACAGCCGCCACGCATGGTTCGCCCGGCGCGACCCGGAGAATGGCGTACCCATGGTGACAACGCGCGCCACCTTGTGCGGGTGGCGCTTGGCATATTCGCGGGCGTACATGCCGCCCAGGCTCCAGCCAACCAGCGCCGGCACGCGGCCCTCGCGCGCAATCACTTCGTCAACGCGCGCGTCGAGCCGGTCGAGCATGTCGGCAGTCACGCCGCGGTTGCGCCCCAGTCCCCAACCATAGGCGCGAAAGCCCGCCGCGCGCAGGCTGGAGCGCAGCTGGCGCATGGCCAGGTCGCTGGCCATAAAACCAGGGATGGTGATGACCGGCTGACCATCACCAATCTCGCTGGTCACGAACGGGCGGGTGAAGAAACGGAAGAAAATCCATGCCAGCACCGCACGCAGTTCGGCCACCAGCAGCAACCAGGAAGGTGGCCGTTCGGGAGCTTGACGCGAATCTATGACAGCAAGGGCGGGCATGCTTCAACATATCTGCCGCTTGTCTGTAACAAACAAGCGCAAGCGGCTGGCAGTTCGTCGATATTTTGGGACAGTCTGGCGAAGTAATTGTCACAATTGCTGTCACAATTGGCGTGCTATTAATCGCTAACCCTTCGGCACAAGTTTTAGCAACTTGCCATTTTCGCCATCGGTCAACACCCAGATGCTGCCGTCGGGGCCGGTCTCGACCTCGCGCACCCGCGCGCCCATATCCCAGCGCTCGGCCTTACTCGCCTTGGTGCCATCCAGCGAAATGCGGATCAGCGCCTGACCCGACAGCCCGCCCATCAGCAGCGATGGACCCCAATCCTTGTACCCCGCGCCATTGTGGAACGTCAGGCCCGCAGGCGAAATCGCCGGGTTCCACCACAGGTCGGGCGCGCGAAACTCGGGACGCGTCGGGTGGTCTGGAATATCGCGGCCATCATAATGATCGCCGTTCGACACAATCGGATAGCCATAGTTGGCGGCGCGCTCGACGCGGTTCAATTCATCGCCGTGGCGCGGGCCCATTTCGTGCGTCCACAAATTGCCTTTGTCGTCGAAAGCAATGCCCAGCGGATTGCGGTGACCCAGCGACCAGATTTGCGCGGTCGCGCTGCCCTGATCGGCGAAGGGATTGTCGGCGGGCGCGCTGCCGTCGAGCTTGATACGGATGACCTTGCCCAGCGTGCCTGCCATATCCTGCGCCGGATCGAATTTCTGCCGGTCGCCAGTGGTGATGAACAGATGCTGCCCGTCGGGGGCCAGCGCCAGCCGGTGCCCGAAATGCCCGCGCCCGCTGACCTTGGGCGTCGCGCGCCAGATAATTTTCAGATTCTCCAGCGCTGCGCTTTTGGCTGGATTGATCGTCGCCGTTGCCACGACCGCGCCAAAGCCGCCTTCGCCTTCTTCGGCCCAACTCAACGCGACTGGCTGGCTGCCATCGGCGGCGGCTTTGCCTAGCGCGATGATGTCACCCAGTCCGCCCTGACCGCCCACGGCCACTTGCGGGACGCCGCTGACCGGCATCGCCGCACTACCCTCTTGCCACAGCAGCATCCGCCCGCTCTTTTCGGTGATCAGCGCGTAGCGCGTGCCCGGCAGAAAAGTCATTGCCCAGGGCGCATTGAAGGTTGCCACTTCGGCAATGGCAAAGGGCGCTTCACTGACCGGCACCGCCGGATGCGCACCCGTGGCATCGATGGCGGGATCATCGGCATAGGTCGCCGAAGTCACGGCGGGGCTGCACGCCGCCAGCAAGGCGACCAGCGCGGCACCGCGCAGGCGGGCAGGGCGATGGAAATTCTTCATGGTCATGCTCTCCTGATGGATGGAAATGTTAGCTGGTGGGTTCGGTCGCGCCGCGCGCTTCGGCTTCGCCCGCAAGCGTCTCGACGCGCTCCATGATCGCGCCCATCGCCTCTGCGGGCGGGGGCATTTCGCCGCGCGGCGTGGACAGTCGCCCAGACGCCATGATCGCCTCAAGCGCGGTGCGCGCGCGCGACACGCGGCTTTTCATCGTGCCGACCGCGACCTCGCAGATGCGGGCCGCTTCCTCATAGGACATACCGCCAGCACCAACCAAGATCAGCGCCTCGCGCTGGTCGGGCGACAGTTCGAGCAACGCGCGCTGGATATCGGCAACATGCGTCGCCTCTTCTTGCAATGGCGCAGCAACCAGCAAGCGTTCTGCGGCCAGTTCGTCATATTCGCCGTGGAATTTCTGCCGCCGCATTTGCGACAGAAACACGTTGCGCAGGATGACAAAAGTCCACGCCTTCATCGATGTGCCCGCCGCAAAGCGGTCGCGCGATGCCCACGCCTTGAGCATCGTGTCCTGCACCAGATCGTCGGCGCGATCCATGTCGCCGGTCAGGCTGCGGCCATAGGCGCGTAAGTGCGGGATAGCCGCGGTCAATTCCGCCTTGAAGGCAGCATCGTCCAGCCGCGGCACATCGCCGGCAGGCGTTGGCACATCGGGCATCAGTCGTTCGGCCTGTCACCGTCGAGCTGTTGCAACAGCGAAAGCAAGCGGTCAGGCAGCGGCTCTTCAACGACGGTTCGATAGGCCGCGCGCAGCCCCTGTTGCAGCGCCGCGTTACGCACACCGCGATTGGGCACGGCAACCGGTTCAGCAGCGGCGCTGTTATGCGCTGCGCCAGCGTCCTTCGCTATTTGCTTGCCTCGGTTCAATGTCGCACCTTGCTCTATGCTCCCAGACCTAACGAGCCGAGGCGGCCGGTGGTTCCATTTTGTGCGCCGGGCACCGAAATGGCATCGATCTCGAAGCAAAATGCCCTTGCGGGTAGCGGTGATACCCGACGGCGAACATTTTCCTCCGATATCTTCGCCATTTCGACGCCTCGAACGCGCATTTAACAGGTCCTGACCCTAGACCTGTTGAGCTAGTTTCATTTATACACCCTCGCAAGACGTAAAGTCGGCGCTGTCGGGGGGCGGCGCAGGGGAATCCGCGCGGGAGGGCGCACCAAATGAAATCGGTCCTTTATGTCAGCGTGGCGGACCCTGATGTCGGGACCGACGCCATCAAGGCAATCGTCAGCCACAGCCAGCGGCGCAATCTGGCCGACGGTATAACGGGAATCATGCTCTATAATGGGTCCAATTTCCTGCAGCTGATCGAAGGTGATGCGGACGTCATCAACGCCTGCTATGCTCGTATCCAGTCCGATCCGCGCCACAGCGGCGTTGTCACCCTGCGCGATCAGCCGATTGACGAACGCGAATTTCCAGGTTGGGCCATGCGCTACAGCCTGGTTGAACAACCAGTGGAAAAAACGATGGACGCTGTCCGGCAGGCGGGGGCCCCGCGCATCGACACGCTCGATCGGATCGCGGCCTTTGTTGGGTTGAACCGGCGCGGGCGTTAGCTTTCCAGTGCTCAGCGTGGCTGAATCAGCCTTAAGCCACGCTGGTTTCGAACATCAGTGCCTGACTGATGGTGGCGCGCACAGCCGCCGGGCGAAAGGGCTTGGTAATCAGAAAAGCGGGCTCGACCCGCTCGCCGGTCAGCAACCGTTCGGGAAAGGCTGTGATGAATATCACTGGCACGTCGATGACCGCCTGAATTTCATTGACGGCGTCAATGCCCGATGACCCGTCGGCCAGCTGGATGTCGGCGAGTACCAGCCCGGGCCGGTCGCGCGCCACCGCTGCCACTGCTTCGCTATGCGTCGCTGCAAGCCCGGTCACGCGGTGTCCTAGGTCCTGCACCAGATGTTCCAGATCCATGGCGATCAATGGCTCGTCTTCGATGATCAGCACCGACGTCCGTAGCTCGGTATCAAGCTTTTCATAGGCGGCGGCAATTTCGCGCTCGGCGTCGGCGAGCGACAGTCCGGTAATCACGGCCGCATCGGCAGTCGAGAAATTCTCCAGCGCAGTCAGCAACAGCAATTGGCGCTGCAGCGGCGGTACTCGCGCAATGCGGTTCTGCTCGGGCGCATCATCATTCGAAGGCAGCCCGGCGACAGCGCGCTGCAGTTCGGCAAAAACCCCCAGCCGCAGCGACGGCGCGGTGTCGAGCTTGGCTGGGTTCTCGACAATGGCGGTCAACGCGGCTTCCACAAGTCGGTCGCCGCTCGACTGGTTGCCGGTCAGCGCGCGCGCATAGCGGCGCAAAAAGGGCAATTGGGCAGCAATTTCGGCGGAACGCGGCATGGGGTGTTGGGTCCTTGTAACGGTGCAGCTTTGGGACAACATGGGGAGAGCGCGCGCTCAGGTCAATCGCGCACAGCAGGACGGCAAAGGTATGTCAGACAGCGGCTGGATCATTCCCCATCCCGACGGCATCCACATCGTCCCCGCCGATGTGTGGATTGATCCGTCGCGCCCGCGTGCCCGCGCCGCCGTCACCCACGGCCATGCCGATCATGCGCGCAGCGGCCATGGCACCGTCTATGCCACCCCGGCGACGCTCGCGATCATGGCGCTGCGCTATGGCGTGGCCGAAGCTGGCGCCGTGCCATGCGACTATGGTGCAGGGTTCGAACGCGGCGGGGTTCGCTTCACCTTTCACCCGGCCGGTCATGTGCTGGGCAGCGCGCAAATTGCGATGGAATATCGCGGCGAGCGCGTCGTCGTGACCGGCGATTTTAAGCGCCGCGCTGATCCCACCTGCGCGCCGTTTGAGGTCGTGCCGTGCGATATTTTCGTTACTGAAGCGACCTTTGGCTTGCCCGTCTTCCGCCATCCCCCCACCAGCGCCGAAATCACCAAGCTCATCGCCGCGACACGTGCGGAACCTGGGCGCTGTGTGCTCGTTGGTGCCTATGCGTTGGGCAAGGCACAGCGGGTGATTGCGGAGTTGCGCGCCGCTGGCTGGCACGACCCGCTTTACCTCCACGGCGCGCTGGAACCGATGTGCCGCCTGTACGAAGCGCACGGCGTGGCGCTGGGTGAGCTGCGCAGCGTCGCCGACACCCCCAAGGAAGAAATGGCGGGGACGATTGTGCTATGCCCGCCCTCGGCACTGACGGACCGCTGGTCGCGGCGGTTGCCCGACCCGGTGACCGCGATGGCGTCGGGCTGGATGCGCGTTCGCGGGCGCGCGCGACAGCGGCAGGTCGAATTACCGCTCATCATCTCGGACCATGCCGATTGGGATGAACTCACACAGACCATCGCCGACGTAAACGCCCGCGAAAACTGGATCACCCACGGCAGCGAGGAAGGGCTGGTGCGATGGTGCGAAATCCACCAGCGCAAAGCGCGCGCGCTGCACCTCGTCGGGCGCGAGGTTGAGGAGGTCGAATGACGCCCTTCGCCACGCTCCTTGACCGCCTCATCTACACCCGCTCGCGCAATGCGAAGCTGGCGCTGATCGCCGCCTATCTGCGCGCAACGCCCGATCCCGATCGGGGCTGGGCGATGGCGGCGCTGACCGAGGTGCTCGATTTTCCGGCAGTCAAGGCTGGCATGGCGCGCGCGCTGCTGGCGACCCGCATGGACGCGGAACTGGCGCGGCTGTCGCGGCAATTTGTGGGGGAGACAGCGGAGACGATTGCGCTGTTGTGGCCTGATCCTCTCCCTTCTCCTTCAGGGGAGGGGAGGGACTTTGAGCCACTCACCCTCTCCCAAGCCGTCGCCGCCCTTTCTGGGGCGACCCGCGCAACCGCTCCCGCAACGCTTGCGAGCCTGCTTGACCGGCTCGACAGCGACGGCCGTTACGCCCTGATGAAGCTCGCGCTTGGCGGCATGCGCCTCGGCGTGTCGGCGCGGCTGGCGCGGCAGGCCTTTGCCGATGCCTTTGCTGTGCCCGTGGAGGATGTCGAGGAACTGTGGCACGCCGTCGCCCCGCCCTTCACGCCGCTATTCGCCTGGGCCGAAGGAAAGGCGCCGCGCCCCGATCTGGCCGCCACACCCTTTTTCCGCCCCTTCATGCTGGCGCACCCGTTGGGCGATGGCGAGGAAGTCAACCTTGCTGAATTCGCCGCCGAATGGAAATGGGACGGCATCCGTGTGCAAATCGTCCGCGCGGGCGGCGAAACGCGCGTTTACAGCCGCGGCGGCGAGGAAATCAGCGCGGCTTTCCCCGAAATCGTCGCGGCGCTGCCGCTCGACTGCGCGCTCGATGGCGAATTGCTGGTGCGCGGCGACGCGCAGGGGGGAGAGGCCGCCAGCTTCAACGCACTGCAACAGCGATTGGGCCGCAAGACGGTGTCAAGGAAGATGCTGGCCGAAGCGCCCGCCTTCGTGCGCCTATATGATTTGCTTGGCCTCGGCCGCGACGATTTGCGCCCCTTGCCCTGGACCACCCGGCGTGCGCGGCTTGAGTCGCTGATGGGCGAACTTCCCGCCGACCGCTTCGACCTGTCGCAGATCATCACCGCGCCCGATTTTGCCGGTCTTGCCGCCCAACGCGCCACCGCGCGCGATGCCGCCATCGAAGGCGTAATGCTAAAGCTCCGCGACGCACCCTATGTTGGCGGCCGCAAAGTCGGGCAGTGGTATAAATGGAAGCGCGACCCGCTCGTCGCCGATTGCGTGATGATGTACGCCCAACGCGGCAATGGACGGCGCGCCAGTTTCTACAGCGACTATACTTTCGGCTGCTGGTCCGACGACGGCGAGCTATTGCCGGTGGGCAAGGCCTATTCGGGGTTCACCGATGATGAACTGAAGATGCTCGACCGCTTCGTGCGCCAGCACACGGTTCAGCGGTTCGGCCCCGTGCGCGAGGTTGAAAAGACGCTGGTGCTGGAGGTCGCGTTCGACAGCATCCATGCCAGCAAACGCCACAAATCGGGCCTCGCGATGCGCTTCCCGCGCATCGCTCGCATCCGCACCGACAAGCCCGCCGCAGAGGCCGACCGCATCGCTGTACTGCGCAAAATGGCGACATAAAATTGGAACGAAAGGGTGCAAGGCGGGGTTTATCAAGGAACCAACAGCACAGGAAAACCTCTCCCATGGCTATTACCCATATGCCGCTGCCCTATGCCATCGATGCGCTCGCACCGCATATTTCCGCTGAAACGCTGGAGTTTCATCACGGCAAGCACCACAAGGCCTATGTCGATAAAGCCAATGCCGCGATTGCGGGCAGTGATCTGGAGGAGGCGCCGTTGGAGGCAATCATCCGCCGCGCCGATGCCGCCGGTAATCAGGGGCTCTTCAACAATGCCGCGCAGGTATGGAATCATGCTTTTTACTGGAACAGCCTGAGCCCCGTGCCGACCGTGCCGTCCCCGGAACTAAGCGCGGCTATTGCCAAAAGTTTTGGTTCGATCGACGGGCTGAAGGCTGAACTGGCCGAAACCGCCAAGACGCATTTTGCCTCGGGGTGGGCTTGGCTGGTGGCACGCGGCGACGATTTGCTCATCACCGACACGCATGATGCGGGGACCGCCGTGACGCACGCGGTGCGGCCACTGCTCGTCGTCGATGTGTGGGAACATGCTTATTATATCGACCGCCGCAACGATCGCCCCGCCTATGTCGGCACGGTCACAGACAATTTGCTCAACTGGCAATTTGCGAGCGAAAATTTCGCGCGCGAGACGCAGTGGGTGCATGGGTAACACGCCGTATTTCGTCGTTCCGAACTTGTTTCGGGACAACAAACCCATGGCAGCCTGTTGTGCTGGACCAAGTTCAGCATGACGATCGATCGATGCATGCCTCTGGATTTCCTCCCGCTGCACCCGCTAAGGGGTGCGGCAACAGGGAGGATACCACCGCATGAAAACCCGCGCCGCCGTTGCCTTCGAAGCCAAAAAGCCGCTCGAAATTGTCGAACTCGACCTCGAGGGCCCCAAGGCGGGCGAGGTGCTGGTCGAAATTATGGCGACCGGCATTTGCCACACCGATGCCTACACATTGGACGGTTTCGACAGCGAAGGCATCTTCCCGAGCGTGCTGGGGCATGAGGGCGCAGGGGTTGTGCGCGAGGTGGGCGCAGGCGTAACCAGCATTGTGCCTGGCGACCATGTCATTCCGCTTTACACCCCTGAATGCCGCCAGTGCAAAAGCTGCCTGTCGGGTAAGACCAACCTGTGCACAGCAATTCGTGCCACCCAGGGCAAGGGGCTGATGCCCGACGGCACCACACGCTTCAGCTACAAGGGCCAGCCGATCTTCCACTACATGGGCTGCTCGACCTTCTCGAACTTCACCGTGCTCCCCGAGATCGCGGTCGCAAAAATTCGCGAGGACGCGCCGTTCCAGAGCGCATGCTACATCGGCTGCGGCGTGACCACGGGCGTGGGTGCCGTGATCAACACCGCCAAGGTACAGGTCGGCGACAATGTCGTCGTGTTTGGCCTGGGCGGTATTGGCCTGAACGTCATTCAGGGCGCGCGGCTGGCCGGCGCAAACCGGATCATCGGCGTCGATATCAACCCCGACCGCGAGGAATGGGGCCGCAAGTTCGGCATGACCGAATTCTTGAATTCGAAGGGCATGAGTCCTGAAGATGTTGTCGCAGCGATCGTCACGATGACCGACGGCGGTGCCGACTACACCTTCGATGCCACCGGCAACACTGAAGTGATGCGCATGGCGCTAGAGGCATGCCATCGTGGTTGGGGCACCAGCATCATCATCGGCGTCGCGGAGGCGGGCAAGGAAATCGCTACCCGCCCGTTCCAGCTCGTCACCGGGCGCAACTGGCGCGGCACGGCGTTCGGCGGGGCCAAGGGCCGCACCGATGTGCCCAAGATCGTCGACATGTATATGACCGGCAAGATTGAGATCGACCCGATGATCACCCACGTCATGGGGCTGGAAGAGATCAACACCGCCTTCGACTTGATGCACGCTGGCAAAAGCATTCGCAGCGTGGTGGTCTACTGACGCCCGAATGACCCCCAGCTACATTCTCACCTTCAGCTGCTCCGATGCGGTCGGCATTGTCGCCGCCGTCACCGGCTTGCTTGCCGGCAATGACGGCTTCATCCTCGACAGCCAGCAATATGCCGATTTGGGCAGCGGCAATTTTTTCATGCGCGTTGCCTTTCGCGGCGCGGGGCCGCGATTTCCGGACAATCTCGCGGGCGTCGAGGCCGCTTTCGCGCCGATCATCGCCCGTTTCGGCATGGCCGCGCGGATCAGCGACACCAGCGTCAAACCGCGCGTACTGATCGCCGTTTCGCAGGGCAGTCATTGCCTCAACGACTTGCTGCATCGCTGGTCGACCGGCAATTTGGCCATCGACATTGTCGGCGTCGTTTCGAACCATGACAATCTGCGCCGCTTGACCGAATGGCACGGCTTGCCTTTCCATTATCTGCCGGTCAGCGATGCGAACCGCGCCGAGCAGGAAGCCGCCATCATGGCGCTCATGGCCAATTCCGAGTATCTGGTGCTCGCCCGCTATATGCAAATATTGTCCAATGGTATGAGTGCCGCGCTCGCGGGCCGTGCGATCAACATCCACCACAGCTTCTTGCCGGGGTTTAAGGGCGCCAAGCCCTATCACCGCGCGCACGAGCGCGGCGTCAAGCTGATCGGGGCGACCGCGCACTTCGTCACTGCCGACCTCGACGAAGGGCCAATCATCGAACAGGCGGTCGAACGGGTCGACCACCGCGACACCGTCGATGACCTGATCCGCATCGGCCGCGATATTGAAGCGCAGGTGCTGGCGCGCGCTGTCACGATGGTGGCACAGCAGCGCGTTTTGATCGACGGACGCAAGACGGTTGTGTTCCGCTGAAGGCTCGGCCAAAACAGTTTCTGTTCGCAACTAAAATAGGAGGAGAATCACGATGTTCAGCCACATCATGCTGGGGGCCGACGATATCGACGCCGCCAAGGCTTTTTATGATGCCGCACTGGGTGCGCTGGGTGCCCGCCCCGGCATGGTCGATCCCAAGGGCCGGGTCATCTATATGCACGGCGGCGGGTTGTTCATCGTAACGAAGCCGATCAACGGTGAACCAGCGACCTGTGCCAATGGCGGCACCATTGGTTTCGCTGCGGCCTCGCCTGAACAGGCCGATGCCTTCCACGCCGCCGGATTGGCGCATGGCGGCACCGCGATCGAAGACCCGCCGGGCGTGCGCGATCCGGGCGGTATGAACCTCTATCTGTCCTACTTGCGCGACCCCGCCGGCAACAAAATCTGCGCGATGCATCGCATGGCGGCGTAATCCGGTCGCTGGCCCTCCCCGAACGGGGAGGGTCTTGCTATAGCGGCCCCATGACCCTCGAAACCCTCTCCACCAACCGCAGCCATGGCGGAACGCAGGGCGTCTATCGCCACGCCAGCACCGCCACCGGCACGGACATGACCTTTGCGGTCTATGTCCCCGACAATGCGCCCGGCACAAAGCTGCCCATACTCTGGTATCTGTCTGGGCTGACCTGCACCCACGCTAATGTGATGGAAAAGGGCGAATATCGCGCCGCTTGCGCCAAGGCGGGCATCATCTTTGTTGCGCCGGACACGTCTCCGCGCGGCGATGGCGTGCCCGATGATCCCGATGGCGCATGGGATTTCGGCCTCGGTGCCGGCTTCTATGTCGATGCAACCGAAGCGCCCTGGTCGCAGCATTACCGGATGCGCAGCTATATCGAGGCCGAATTGCCCGTGCTGGTGGCGCAGCATTTCCCCGCCGACATGACACGCCAGGGCATCACTGGTCATTCGATGGGCGGTCATGGTGCACTCACCATCGCGCTGCGCAATCCGGGGCGCTTTCGCTCGGTCAGCGCCTTCGCTCCGATTGTCAGCCCGCTTGCCTGCCCATGGGGCGAAAAGGCACTGGGGGGCTACCTCGGCCCTGACCGCAAGGCGTGGCGTGACTATGATGCGTGTGCGCTGATTGCCGATGGGGCGTGCTTGCCCGATCTGCTCGTCGACCAGGGGGAAGCCGATAATTTCCTTGAATCCCAGCTCAAGACGCAGCTGCTTGCCGAAGCCTGCACGGCTGCCGGTCAACCCGCGACCATCCGCCTGCAACCGGGCTATGACCACAGCTATTATTTCAGCTCGACCTTTATGGCGG
Organism: uncultured Sphingopyxis sp.; assembly: GCA_964401155.1. Classification (GTDB taxonomy): domain Bacteria; phylum Pseudomonadota; class Alphaproteobacteria; order Sphingomonadales; family Sphingomonadaceae; genus Sphingopyxis. The sequence goes on along the minus strand of CAYNXF010000003.1, from coordinate 106,994 downwards.
ACCATGTCGCCTGGCACGCCGAACGGCTGAAAAAATGATCTTGGGCGCTGTGCTAGCCGGCGGGACGTCGCGCCGCTTTGGCAGCGACAAGGCCTTGGCGCTGCTGGATGGCGGCCCGCTTATCGATCACGTCATCGCGCGCCTCGCCCCCCAATGTGCGGTGCTGCTGGTGGTGGGCCGCCATCATGGCGACTGGACCAGTCTGACGGACCGTCCTGCCGGTGGTTTAGGTCCGCTCGCGGCCCTCAATGCTGCGCTCCACCATGCGGCGAACCATGGCTATACCGCCGTTCTGAGTGCGCCGTGCGACATGCCGGATTTGCCAGGCAATCTTGCTACTTTGCTCGGCAGGGCCCCGGCGGTGCTGGCTGATCAGCCGGTGGTGGGACTATGGCCTGTTCACATTGCGCCGCAGCTTGATGCATGGTTGGCCAACGGCGAGCGCAGCGTGCGGAAATTTGTCAAACATATTGGCGCGGCGGAAGCGGTCCTGCCCTTGCCACTGGCCAATATCAACACACCAGCCGACCTTGCGCGTTGTCGGGTGGCTCAGCCTTCGCCTTCGGGCACATCCACCTCGCCATCGGCCGGATCATCCTTGTCGACCCAGCCGGGATAGAAGCTCGGCTCGCGCCGCGACCAGCCGGGCGCAGTCGCCGCGCTTTCGCTGATGGTCTGGAGCAAATCGCGCCGCCGCGCGGGTTCGATATGCGGCAGCGCTGCCGCGGCACAGAAAGCGCCGGGCAGCCACGGCCGCGCTGCCGCGCCAATTAGCCTCTCATAGAGGAAGCGGTAGCTTGAAAAATGCGGCAGTTTCTCTTGTGCCAGATCAAAGGCGGACAAAGACACCAAAGGCGCCATAAATTCCTCCATGACACCAAGGTCGCTGCTTTCAGGGACGCGCTCGCGCAGCTCGCCGATGCGCTCATAATAGCGCGCCTGTACGCGAATCTTGACTTGCTCGATCCCGTCGCGCGACCAACGTTCGACGGCTTCTTCCCGGCGCGGCTCGGCGGGGGCAAATGCAATGTCGAGCGAGCGGCGGATATAGCGCTGGGTCCCCGCCGGAAAGCCCGCAAATTCCTTGATCTCGGCCAACGCGATGCGGCCGCGGTCAAAACCCTGCCCTGCCATCGACTGCGCGTCTCCTTGCTGCCTTGGTTGCGTTGCAACAAAATAATCACAAAGCGTGGCCCTTTGGCAAGAGGGCTATTTTTGCTCCCCGATCTGGCGCAGCACATCGGCGAGCGAGCTCTTGCCGCTGCCGCGCCGCGCGGGTTGCTGCTGATCCGGATGCGGGGCCCAGGCGGTGAAATAGAGGATGCGCAGATTTTCGGCGGCGCGTCCGTCGGCATCGCGCGCCGCCGCAAATCCAGCGTCCACTGCCGCCAGTTCGGCGCGCGTCAGCGGCGGCGGGGGGGTCACCAATTGTCCCGCTAGTCCCGCGTGTCGCAGGTCCGCAACCAACCGCCGCCAATCGGCATAGCGTAGCGTGGTCGCTTCGACATCGGCGACCGGCAGCGCAAAGCCTGTGCGCTGAAGCAGATTGCCCAACGTATTGAGGTCAATCTGGGGGTGCATGCGCGCGATCCCACGCATGCCTTCGCCCGCAAGCAAGCGGCGCAGCAGCGAAAAGCTGCCATCGCCTACCAGCGCGCCGATCAACAGCCCGTCGGGCGCCAACGCGCGGCGCGCGCGGATCAGCGCGCCCGGCACATCGTCGATGTTTTCCAGTCCGCTGGGCCAGACGATCAGGTCAAATGCCCCGGTATCGGGAACGTCGTCGGCAACCATCAGATCGTCGACGATAGCCTGCAACGGGAGGCGCAGCGGGTGGTTGCGGCCAGCGACCAGCAGGGCGCGCGCGAACGACCGCGTCACCATGTTCAGCCGGTCGAGCAGCGATTCGGCGGTCATCGCGCCGATAATGTCATCCGCCCCGGCGTATCGCGCCAACTGTGCGGCGCGGCGGCGCGGGGAAAACAGGGCAGGGGGCGGGCTCATGCTCGCGCTTGTGCCGCCTGCCGCGCCGCGTCACAAGGGGCGGATGGACGAAGCGGCCCCCACAGTGACCATCGGCGACCGTCTGGTCGGCGCGCTGACAAGTGGCGCACGCTTCGTTGCCGATTATGCGCTGCCCCCACGCTGCCCCGGTTGCGGGGTGATTGTGGCACAGGATCGGCAGTTTTGTCTTTCCTGCTGGACTTCGCTCGATTTCCTTGCCGGGCCCGCCTGCGCGCGCTGTTCCATCCCTATTGCCACGCTGGTACCCGACGACGCGGCGCAGTGCGGTGCGTGCCTTGCCGATCCGCCGCCGTTTGAAGGCGCCCCCGCCGCCATTGCCTATGGTCCGGCCGCGCGCCGCGTCGCGCTTCGGCTCAAATATGGGCGGCGGCTGGGCCATGCGCGGCTGATGGCCGAACTGATGGCGCGTCCGCTGGCCAGGCTCACCGCCGAAGCTGGCGAACCACCACTGCTCGTCCCCGTGCCGCTGCACCGCTGGCGGTTATGGTCGCGCGGCTTCAATCAGGCGGGGCTGGTCGCGCAACATCTCGCGCGCGCGGCGCAGGCCGATGTCGCGCACGATCTGTTGCTGCGGACCAAAGCCACGCCCTCGCTGCGCGGGCTTGGCCGCAAGGCGCGGGGGCGTACGGTGCAGGGCGCCTTCGCGCTCGCGCCCGATGCCAAGGCGCGGCTGGCCGGGCGCCACGCCATCTTGATCGACGATGTCCACGCCAGCGGCGCAACGTTGCGGGCCTGCGCGCAGTTGTTAATGCGTGCCAAGGCAGCGCGTGTCTCGGCACTGACCTTCGCCCGCGTGGTTCCCGACACGCCCGATGATACGGCATTTGACTTTGCGGCTATCGATTCCGATATGGGGCCTATGACAAGGATATGACGATGCCCCAAATCGACATGTACACCAAATTTCTCTGCCCCTATTGCGCGCGCGCCAAGGCGCTGCTCGGCCGCAAGGGCGCGACCTTCAGCGAAATTGACGTGACCATGGACAGCAAAGGATTTGCCGCAATGGTCGAGCGCGCGGGCGGCCGCCGCACCGTGCCGCAAATCTTCATCGACGGTCGTCACATCGGCGGCAGCGACGATCTGGCTGCGCTTGAAGCGGCAGGCGGGCTGGATCCGCTGCTGGGATGATTGTTTTCGACCTGGCTTGCGCGCACGGCCACCGCTTCGAAGGCTGGTTCAACAGCTCGGCGGGGTTTGCCGAACAGCGCGAAAGGCGTCTGATCGCCTGCCCGGTGTGCAGCGATACTGAAGTGGATAAGGCCGTGATGGCCCCGCGACTGGCGGCCAAGGGCAACCAGCGCAGCCGGGTGCCCACTGACGTTCCGGCCACCACCAATACCTTGCCGATGACCACTGCTCCGTCGGGCGACGTCGCTCCCAGCGAAGCGGCGATGCGCGCGCTGGTTGCTGCGGTCGCCGCCAAACAGGCCGAGATGCTTCCCCAATCGCGCTGGGTCGGCCGCGACTTCGCCCCCGCCGCGCGCGCGATGCACGAAGGGCGTGCCGAAGCTGAACTCATCCACGGCAGCGTGTCGCCCGAAGAAGCCGCCGCGCTGCGCGACGATGGCGTCGCCGCCTTGCCGCTGCTGGTCCCCTTCGTGCCGCCCGAACAAGCAAATTGACGGCTCCCGCGCCGCGCGGGTATTGCGTGCGGCGCGTGCCCGTAGCTCAGCAGGATAGAGCATCGGATTCCTAATCCGGGGGCCGGAGGTTCGAATCCTCTCGGGCACACGACTTCCAAACCAGACCGGGCACGACAGCGCGCATTTCTTGACTCTTGCCGGGCGTAAGCGCCTATTGCCTTCCGGCTGGGGGACATCAGCAAAAGCCATCATGACGAGTCGCTCTCTTAAATGAGGGGATTTAAGCATGAGAAAGCTAGTCATCGCATGTGCAATTGCCATTATGGCGGTTTCGCAAACGACCGTGCCCGCGCTGGCGCAAGAAAAGTCACCAGAGCTGTCAAAGGTTGATTGGTACCGCGTTGAGCTGATGCAGTGGAAGCCCGGCAAAGGTGGACGCGCCCACGAAATCATCGAAATGTTCGAAAAGGTCGATGCGGAGCTCGGGCTGAAGGGTGTGATCGATATCCATATGTCCATCGGCCCATGGGATTCGATCGTTGCCTTGCCGATGCGCGGCGGCATTGCCCAAATGGGCTGGGCCAGCAACCCGGAAGACAAAAAGTGGGACGAAGCCTTCGCGCGCCAGGTCGGCGGCGAAGACAAGGCCAAGGCGATTTATGAAGAGTTCGACTCTCTGATCGCGAACCGTCAGCGCCATGTGGGGCATATCGACCGCGATTGATCGTTCCTGACGCGAGCGGGCAGGTGATTTGATAAGTCGGTCACCTGCCCAACTCGCTCAATGGCGGCTTAATGATAGCGGTCGATACTCTCGATCCGACATTCTGCATCGTGGGTGAAACGCAGGCGCGTGCCGGCCGCTAGCGCGCGGACCTGATCGGCCAGCGCGCTGCTTGCCTTGTAATATGCTGCGAGTTCGAGAAACGAAACCAAAACGCCGCCGGGCGTATCGGGGTCATCGATAATGTTACGCAGGGTGGCCTCGACCGGCAGCATGGCTTAGCGATACTGGCGCACCAGCGTTCAAGCAAGCAAGGCCATTGCCCCCATGCCCACCATCCTCCTGCTCCTCGCGTCCAACATCTTCATGACCATTGCCTGGTACTGGCACCTTTATGGCGGGCCACAGGCTGCTGCTGCGCGACCCATCGTCACGGTCATCGCGATCAGCTGGGTGCTGGCGCTGGTTGAATATTGTCTCGCTGTACCAGCCAACCGCATCGGCTATGCCAGTGGTTGGAGCGCAGGCCAGCTCAAGATCGCGCAGGAGGCGATTGCGCTTACCGTCTTTGGTGTTTTCATGGTCGCGGTGCTGGGCGAGGCGCTAAGCTGGCGGCACATTGCCGCCTTCGCCTGCATCATGGGTGCGGTGGGTTTCCTGTTCGTCGCCAAATAGAGCGGGCGGACCGTCCGCAGACGGCCCGCCCGTTCGTTCGCTCACCCGTGCGCCGGGGTGGAGGGCATGCCCCACCGGATTGCGACCCGGCCGACGCGATGGTGGCTACTGCGTTACGCCGCCAGCTTGGCCGCCGTCCGGGCGACGCGCGCGCCCAGATAGCGCGCACCGGCAAGGTCAGTTTGGCTAGGTTGGCGACTTCCGTTGCCGTCGGCAATCGTCGTCGCGCCATAGGGCGCGCCGCCCTTGACCTCATCAACCCCCATCTGGCCCTGAAAGCCATAGTCGAGCCCGACGATGGTGGTACCAAAGTGCAAGAGATTGGTGATGATCGAAAACAGTGTCGTTTCCTGCCCGCCATGCTGGGTTGCGGTGCTGGTAAACGCCGCCGCGACCTTGCCATTCAGCTCGCCGCGCATCCACACGCCGCCGGCCGCATCGAAAAACGCCGCCATCTGGCTCGCCATGCGGCCAAAGCGGGTGGGCGACCCGACGATGATGGCATCATAGTCCTTTAGTTCCTCGACGGTCGCAATCGGCGCGGCCTGATCGAGCTTGAAATGCGCGGCCTTGGCGACGGCTTCGGGCGCGGTTTCGGGGACGCGCTTGATCACCGCCTCGCCGCCTTCGCTGCGTACGCCTTCGGCAATCGCCTCGGCCATCGTCTCGATATGGCCGTAAGAGGAATAATAGAGGATCAAAGTCTTGGTCATGGGTCGTTCCTTTCGTCAGCGTCAAAAATGGGGGTGGCGCGGGACCGGGAAGGGGAGAGGGCGCCCGGTCCCGCGCCGGGGGAGTTATAGACTATCCACCAGCACCAGTTCTGCATCGCTCAGCGCTTCGACGGTGATGCTTTCCACATCGCGGATCGCCGCGCCGTCGCGTTCATTCAGCAGCTTGCCGTTCACGCGCACCTTACCCTTGGCAGGGACCAGATAGGCATGACGGCCCTTGCCGATGTCATAGGTAACGGTCTCGCCCGCCGCGACCGCAGCTCCGGCAACGCGGGCGTTCGCGCGGATGGGCAGGGCCTCATCGCCCGCCACACCGCTCGCCAGTGTGACGAACCGGCCGCTGCGGTCGGCCTTGGGGAATTCGCGCTGGCCCCAGCCCGGTTCACCGCCGGCATGGTCGGGCAGGATCCAGATCTGAAACAGCGTCGTGTCCTCATTCTCCAGGTTGAACTCGCTGTGAGTCACGCCGTTGCCCGCGCTCATCACCTGCACATCGCCCGCCGCGGTGCGGCCGACATTGCCCATGCTGTCGCGGTGCGTAATCGCGCCCGAGCGGACATAGGTGATGATTTCCATGTCGCGATGCGGGTGCGGCGGAAAACCGCTCTTGGCGGCGATTTTGTCGTCATTCCAGACGCGCAGTGCGCCCCAGCCCATCCGCGTGGGGTCATGATAACCCGCAAAGCTGAAATGGTGCCGCGCGTCGAGCCAGCCATGGTCGGCATGGCCCAGGCTATCGAAAGTGCGAACGTCGATCATTGGTCATTCCTTGCATCGGCGGGGTTAGCCAAACGAAAAGGCACCGCCGGAACAAGGGGCAGATAGGGGCTGGCGATAATTTCGATAAGAGCGTAAATGGAAGGAGATTAATTCCGAATGAAGGGTAATAATGGCACTGCCCGATTATGAAGGCTGGGCGATGTTCGCCGCCGTCGCCGACGCGGGCAGCTTTGCCAGAGCGGCGACGACGCTCCGCGTTTCGCCTGCCAGCGTGTCGAAAGCCGTGGCGCGGCTCGAGGCCAGCCTCGGCCTGACCCTGTTCCACCGCACCACGCGGCGCGTCACTCTGTCGACTGCCGGGCAGGACCTGCTGCCCGAAGCGCAAGCGATGGTGGCTGCTGTAGCGGCGGCGGTAGAGGGCGCGCGCGAGGAACGTGGCGCGCTGGCGGGTCCCATCCGTCTGACCGCGCCGATGAGCTTCGGCATCCGCGCGCTAGGCGCGCCGCTGGCGGCCTTTGCGGCGGCACATCCCGATGTCACGCTCGATCTGATGCTCAGCGATGATCAGTGCGACATCATCGCTAACGGTCATGATCTGGCGCTGCGTATCGCCGAGCTGCCCGACAGCAGCCTGTTGTCGCGCACCGTCGCGCCGGTGCCGTTGGCGTTGGCGGCCAGTCCTGCCTATCTCGCGGCGCACGGAACTCCGCGCCACCCGCTTGACCTCGGCCTGCACCGCGTCATCGGCTATGGCCACCGGCGACAGGTTTCGGCGCTGCGCTTTACCCGACCGGGTGAAAGTGCAGTCGTCAATCCCGGTGGGCCTTTGTTTGCCAACAACGGCGATGTGATGGTGCCGATGCTGGTCGCGGGTCAGGGGCTGGCGGCGCTGCCTGAATTCATCATTGCAACGGAATTGGCCGAGGGTCGGCTGGTGCGTGTGCTGACGGACTGGTCCTTGCCGCAGTTGCGCTTGCAAATCGTGATGCCCCCCGGCCGCCGCCGCCCAGCGCGGGTCAATGCGTTGGTCGATCATCTGATGGGCAGCCTCAAACAATCGTGCGGCGGACACCCGCTTGATGTGCGACTCGCGGGGAATCCTCATTTAATTCAAAATTAACCTTTTCCGTTCATTGCTTTCGTGGTTAATAAACCCGCGGACCCGAAAGGACCGCTGGGGAAACGGATTAAGGGGCACACCCAATGCGCGTATTGTTGATCGAAGACGAGCCGACGACCGCTAAGGCCATCGACACGATGCTGACGACCGAAGGCTTCAACGTCTACACGACCGACCTGGGGGAGGAAGGCCTCGATCTGGGCAAGCTCTATGATTATGACATCATCCTTCTCGACCTCAATCTGCCCGACATGCATGGCTACGACGTGCTGAAAAAGCTCCGCACGGCCAAGGTGCAAACACCAGTGCTAATCCTGTCGGGCATTTCGGAAATGGACTCAAAGGTCCGCTCGTTCGGCTTTGGCGCCGACGATTATGTCACTAAGCCGTTCCACCGCGACGAACTCGTCGCCCGCATCCACGCCGTGGTCCGCCGTTCGAAGGGTCACAGCCAAAGCGTGATCAAGACCGGCAAGCTTGCCGTCAACCTCGACACCAAAACCGTCGAAGTCGACAGCCTGCGCGTGCATCTGACCGGCAAGGAATATCAGATGTTGGAGCTGCTAAGCCTGCGCAAGGGCACCACGCTCACCAAGGAAATGTTCCTGAACCACCTTTATGGCGGCATGGACGAACCCGAACTCAAGATCATCGACGTTTTCATCTGCAAGCTGCGCAAGAAACTGGCGCTGGCATGCGGCGGCGAAAATTACATCGAAACCGTCTGGGGTCGCGGCTATGTGCTGCGCGACGTCGACGAACATGGCAACGAAGCCCGCCGGGTCGCCTGACCCTGCAAATACTGGTCCAAGCGAAAGGGCGGCAGGGGTAACCCTGCCGCCCTTTTCCTTTGGCTTAGCCCAGCCCAGAGAACCGGACATTCTCCACCCGGCCATAGCGCACGAAGCAGCTGAACTTGCCGCGGTCATAATAGCCATCGCGCCCATAGCGCCCGCGATAACCGTCGCGCACCACGACATTGCCTTTGACGATATAGCCGTCGCGGCGGCGTTCAATGTCGCGAATCTGGGTCACGTCGGTGCGACCCCAGCGTCCGCTACGATATTCGACATCGCGCACGCATTGGTTGACCGCCTGCCGCGCGTTGCCGTGGCGGCGATAATCATAGCCATAGTCGCGCTGGTAATAGCCACGATCATAGCCATAGCGGTCGTTGTAACGGCGGTCGTCATAGCCGCGATAATCATCGCGGTTGTTGTCCGACAGGATTGCGGCGAGGCCGCCCAGGATCACCGCACCAGCGATAACCTCGCCCGCGCTGATCCCGTCGCGGTCGCGGTCGCGCGCCACGGCGGCAGGGGCGGCGCTCAGCATGGCGCCGGTGGTGGCCGCCGCAACTGCGGCCTTGGTCAGGGTCGAAAGCGTCTTGGCCATAATAGCCTCCATCTGCGGCGCGCAACCATCGCGGGCCGTTGATGTTGGTCTAGCGATTCGGCCTTGTCGCGATGCTGAACTTGGATGTTAGCTCGCGTTCAGCTTCACCAGCTACCGAAGCTGGCGTCTGCCGGGTCGCTGCGATGCCGCGCGCGCTGCACCCGGCGGTGGCCATAACGCGCCCGGCGCACCAGCAACAGGCACGGCCAGTCGCCCGCCTGGCTGCGCGCGGCCAAACGAAATCCCTGCGCGCGATAGGCACTCAGCACGGCTTGCTCCTGCGGCGCGATCAGCCCGGCCAATATCACATGACTGCCCGGCGCAGTCGCCGCCGCAAAATCGCAGGCGAGTGTGATGAGCGGTCCCGCCAATATATTGGCGATCAGCAAATCAAAGGGTGCGCGCTGGCGAATTGTGGCATGATCAGTCCCCGGCGCAGCAACGCCCAAGACCTGCCCGCGCGCGCGCCCCGCCGCCAGGCCATTCAGCCGCGCATTGGCCACCAGCACCTCGACGCTCACCGGATCGATATCGCTCGCCAGCATGCGCGCGCCGGGCCACAGGTGCAGCGCGGCAAAGGCAAGCAGGCCGGTGCCGGAGCCAATGTCCGCGATATTGCGAAATTGCCGCCCCGACCGCGCCAGCCGGTCGAGCATGGTCAGGCACCCCGCCGTCGTTTCATGCCCCCCGGTGCCGAACGCGAGGCCCGCATCAATCTGCAACGCGCGCGCGCCCGGCGGCACCGCGCCGCGATTGTCGGCGGTGTGGACATAGAAGCGCCCGACGTGGACGGGGGCCAGCCCTTGCTGGCTGACCGTCACCCAGTCCTCGTCGGGCAACGCCTCAATCCGCGCCTTGGCGCGCCGCGCGCTAGGCACCTCGGCTCGCACCAGCTTGACCGTCGCTGCATCGGGCCGATTTTCGAAATAGCAGTCGAGCTGCCATTTCCCCGCCGCCTCATCAATCTCGCGCGTTACCACCACCGGCGGGTCGGCGAGCGCATCAAGCGCAGGCACCTCGCCCGCCCAAGCCTCCGCCTCGGCGCGCGTGCAGGGGAGCGAGAGCAGCCAGTCCGTCATTATTGCCGGTCCTCAAATAAACCGTAGTGCTGAGCCTGTCGAAGCACGTCTCGCCTTCTGCACGCCCTTCGACAAGCTCAGGGCTTCGGTGATTTTACGCGGAAAACCTTTGGTCAGTCGGTCGCCGCCGCTTCCTTCGCCAGCCGGTCATCCAGCCGCTTGCGCATGGCGTGGACCAAGCGGCGGCACGCATCGCGATCCACCAGCGGCTCTGCCCCTCCCAAGCGCTGGAACATATTGCTGACTGCCGGATGGGGCGTCAGGAGAATGTCGCACGGCATCCGGTTAACGCGCGCAAAACTCTCCCGAAACGGCGCGACACGCTCCGGATGGTCGCTGAACCGATAACCTTCGCGCGACACTGCCGTGAGGCTGTCGACATAAGCAAAGGTAGCGCAGTTCGTCCCTTCGCAGCTCTTCCACGTCCAGCTGGTGCTACCCGTGGTATGACCGGGCGTAGCATGCGCCGTCATCTCTATGCCAGCTGTCCATTCAGCGGGCACGTCGATTTTCGTGCGTTCCGACGTGAAGCCAAGCGTGGTGTCAAACAGCAAGGGAGGCATGTTTTCAATGATACCATATTGCGGGTCATCGGCTGCCACTTGCCCGGTTGCGAGAACGGGAAATGCGGCGGCGTCAGCGACTATAATCTTGGCCCCGGTCTCGGTCTTGAGCGCGGCAATACCTCCCATATGATCCACATGTTCATGACTGCCAACAATCAGCCGTATGTCCCGTGGGTCAAACCCCAGCGACCGGATATTGGCCAAAATCGAAGGCACCGCCTCCGCCACCGCGCCGTCGATCAGCACATGGCCATCCGGGCCTGTCACCAGCAGCACGGTTATCCCGCACGTCCCGACATAATATGTATTGCCAAAGATGCGCGCGGGTGGGGCAGGGTCTCCCCATCCGTCGTGCCCCTCGCAGGCCTTGGCGAGCGTGCGCTGCTGGGATTGGGTGGGGGTGAGGGGGAAGTCTTTGGCGGGTGCTGATGCAGCGATCATCAATGCTCCAGCTACGGCAAAAAACCGTAGCCCTGAGCTTGTCGAAGGGCGTAGCGCAGTGAAGAACCGGCTGCTTGTTCCTGCCCCCCGTGCTTCGACAAGCTCAGCACTGCGGTGTTTGAACGGCCCTCGATCACCGAACATAGCTCGCCCCGTTCACATCCAGCACCGCGCCGGTCATCGACGCCGGCGCGTCCAGCGCGCACCAGCGCGCCATCTCCGCCACTTCCTCGGGCATCGCGACGCGCCCCAGCGGGATATCCGCCAGCAACTTGTCGCCCCCTCGGCTAGCCAAATAGTCCTCCGCCATACCCGTCATGGTAAAGCCGGGGCAGATGGCGAAAGCGAGCACGCCTTGCGCCGCATAGCCGCGCGCAATGGTCTTGGTCATCGCCACCATCCCGGCCTTGGCCGCCGCATAATGCCAGTGCGCCGGGCTGTCCCCGCGATGCGCCGCGCGGCTGGCGATGTTGACGATGCGGCCTTTTCCGCCGGACGCAAGCCGGTGGTTCACAAAACGCCGCGACAGGTCGGCCGCCGAGGTCAAATTGATGCGCAGCCCGCGCTCCCATGCGGCCAACCACGCGGCGTCGTCGGAATCGATGGGATTGGCGGCAAACTCGCCTGCATTGTTGATCAGCACGTCAATCCGGCCATTGAGCGTGCCCAGCGCATTGTCCCACAGCTGTGCAGGAACAGCAGGATCATTGAGGTCGCCATCTTTGGACGACAGCGCAACCAGCCGCACATCGGGCCGGTCCAGCGCTGCCGCAATCGCCGCGCCAATGCCGCGTGATCCGCCGGTGAGAAGGATATGGGTTTGCATGCCCCGCGCTTAGCGGGGCAGATGGCCGAGTGCAAAATATTGAGCACTTTTCCCTCTCCCATCGGGAGAGGGTTGCGAAGCCTTGGCAGCTTGCTGCCTAGGCGGAGCTGGGTGAGGGGAGCTGCAGGGACGTGTGAGCGCTAACCCTCACCAACTGCGGCTAAGGGCGCTGCGCGCCCAAGCCTCCATATCCTCTCCCACAGGGAGAGGTTGAAATAGCCGCTCAAGCAACCCGGCGGCTAAACTCGCTTGCGGCTTGCTCCAGTTTCTTCAGGCGGTCACCCATCGCGGCAAATTCGCCTGCCAGGCTGCCGATTTCGCCCGCGACCTGCCCCGTATCGCTGCGGATTGCGGCGATGGTCGAGGACATGCTGTCGGCGGCGAGCGCGGTTTCATCGACCGCGGCGGTAATGCTTGTCACCGTCTGTGCCTGCGCATCCATCGCATCGCGGATCCGCTGCGCCGATACCTGCACATCATGGATGGTGGTCTGGATCGACTGGTTGGCGGCGACGGTACCGCGCGTGGCTTGCTGGATCGCTGCGATTTTGCCGGCAATGTCGTCGGTCGCGCGCGCGGTTTCATTGGCCAGGCTTTTGACCTCCTGCGCCACCACGGCAAAGCCGCGCCCGCTTTCGCCTGCGCGCGCCGCCTCGATGGTGGCATTGAGCGCCAGCAAATTGGTTTGGCCGGCAATGTCGCGGATCAGGCCCAAAATCGAATCAATCGCCTCGGCATGGTGCGACAGCGTTTCGGACATGGCGACCGCTTCGCCCGCCTGCTGCGATGCGCGCGTGGCGACGTCGGCGCTGGCTTCTACCTCGGCGCGCGCATCTTCGATGGCGCGGATCAGGCCAGCGGCCGTTGATGCTGCTTCGCGCATCGCCATTGCAGACTGCTCGGACGCGGCAGCCACCTCGGCGGTCTTGGCAATCATGCCCTGCGCGGCGGCATCGGCGCTGTGGGTCTGCTGCGCCACGCGGCCGCGCACATTTTCGGTGTCCTGCACCAGCGCGGCGATCGAACGGTCGAAATCCTCGGCCAATGTGCGGCGGTTCTTTTCTTCGCGTTGCCGCTCCATCTGCTGCCAATAGGCCGCCATGATGTCATTTTCGAACATCGCCATGCGCGTCACCGCCTTGGCGACGGCGGTCATCTGCTCCTGCCCGCTATAATGGGTGATAACCAGTTCGAGGATCGTTTCATGCCCCGCCAGCAGGCAGGTTTGCACATCGACCACCGACATGCCGGCGCGCGCGACCATGTCGGCGTTACCGCAGCACTGGGTCACCCAATCCTGGCCTTCGACATCGGCATAGCGCGTCAGAATATAGTGTGCGCTGTTCTTGGCGTAAGTTTCAAGGAGCGCACCTTCCACGCGGCGCGGGATACTCGGCAAGCTGTTATAGGTGTTCCAGAACGACATGGCGATGGCATGTTCATGGCCCTGAATGGCATCATAGATGGCGCGAGCCAGCTGGGGCAGCCGCCCGTCGCGGTTGAACAGGTGGATCCGCTCCTCGACGCGTACCGGCGTTATCGGCTTGGGTGCGAGCGGCGTCTGGTCGTTGGCGGTCATTTGGCGTCCCTGTGACAAGCGTTTTTCCCTGCCAGCTTAATGCCCGCAAACTGGTTAACAGGCCGTTAGGTAAGGCAGAGCAATTTCGCCCGCGCCAGTCCTGATTGCCGCTGCTATAGGCGGGCCGAGAGGAGATTCTGCGCCATGATCATCGGCACCCCCCGCGAGATTAAGAATCACGAATATCGGGTGGGTCTAACCCCCGAAAGCGCACGCGAACTGGTGGCGCATGGCCATCATGTGCTGGTTGAAACCGGCGCAGGCGCAGGCATCGGTGCCAGCGACGAACATTATCGCGTCGCGGGTGCCGAAATCGTCGCGACCGCGACACAGATTTTCGCTGACAGCGATATGGTCGTAAAGGTCAAGGAACCGCAAGCTGGCGAACGCGCCATGCTGCGCGCAGGGCAGATCCTCTACACCTATCTGCACCTCGCCCCCGATCCCGACCAGACCCGCGACCTGATGGCCTCGGGTGCGGTGTGCATTGCCTATGAAACCGTCACCGGCGCGGGCGGCGGCCTGCCGCTCTTGAAGCCGATGAGCCAGGTCGCCGGGCGTATGTCGATCCAGGCTGGCGCTACCGCATTGGAAAAGGCGCATGGCGGGCGCGGCGTCCTCCTGGGCGGCGTCCCCGGCGTCGCGCCCGGCAAAGTCTGCATCATCGGCGGTGGTGTCGTCGGTTTCAACGCGGCGCAGATGGCGGCGGGCGTCGGCGCCGACGTCACGATCCTCGACCGCGACCCTGACGTGCTGGAACGCGTCGGCACGTTCTTCGAGGCGCGGGCCAAGACGCGTTTTTCTAACAAGGCCAATCTCGCCGAATGTGTGGCCGAGGCCGACCTCGTCATCGGCGCGGTGCTGATCCCCGGCGCCGAAGCGCCAAAGCTGGTCACCCGCGCGATGCTGGGCACGATGAAGCCTGGCGCGGTGCTGGTCGACGTCGCCATCGATCAGGGCGGCTGCTTCGAAACCAGCCACGCGACGACGCATGCCGATCCCACCTATGTGGCCGACGGCATTGTCCATTATGCAGTGGCCAACATGCCCGGCGCAGTCGCGCGCACCAGCACCTATGCGCTCAACAATGTGACTTTGCCCCACGCGCTACGCATTGCTGACATGGGCTGGAAGGACGCGCTGCGCCGCGACCCGCACCTCGCTGCCGGGCTGAATGTGTGCAACGGCAAAATCACCTATGAAGCGGTGGCGGAAGCGATTGGAACCGACTATGTTCCGGTCGCGGAGATGCTCGTCTAACCAGCTGACAAGATAATGAAAGACCAAGGCAAATGACCGACCCCAATCCCCCGGAAGAAGCGCCCGAAGAGAATGAAGTGATGCGCGAAACGCGCCGCGCCAAGGAACAGGCTGAAGCCGCCGCCAAGGCAGACAAGAAGCAAATCGGCTGGAAAACCGGCGTCGGCATCGGCGTGGGGTCGGCCGCGCTGCTGGCCGCGCTGCTCTATGCGAACCGGAAGAAGTAAATAAGGCTCAGGCGCAGACCTGCGCTTCGCCACACGCTTCCCGTCAAACAGCCTCTTTCCTACATCGCCGCCGTCTGTCATCCTCACGGTCGGGCCCTTTCCAATCGTCGATTTCGACCTCGCGTCGTCACGACAGGCGATGTGCGCAATGTTAGTGAAGATGCCGTGCTGTCTCCCTAGCCAGCCAATATGCAATACGGTATGAAGTTGCGCAGTTTTCCGCCACTTTCTGGCGAGCGTTTGCGCCAAAAAAGCCAACACACCGCCTTGACGCTTTCGTCGCCCAAGTGCATGGCATCGCCCCATCAGCACCGCCTTCAGGGGACTCGCTTTCATGGCATCGAGCAGGCCGATTTCGCCGCATTTGCAGGTCTATAAATGGGGTCCGCACATGCTGGTCTCCATCCTTCACCGCGCCAGCGGCGATGGTCTTGCGATCGTTGGCAGCCTGATGTTTCTGTGGTGGCTCGGCGCGATTGCCGGGGGCGAAGCCAGCTATAACGCTTTCCTCGACATTGTTTGGCAGGCCGCACCGCCCGCGCCGCCGCCGCCCGTGCCCGGCGCGCCGCCGGTGGCTGAGGTCGCCGCAACCGGGCTGTCGATCACCAACTGGATCGGCCGCATCGTACTGATCGGGCTGACCTGGGCCTTTTTCCAGCACCTTTTCTCGGGGCTGCGCCATTTCGTGCTTGATACCGGTGCGGGCTACGCACTGCCAGTCAACAAGCTGTGGTCGACCATCGTGATCGTCGCCGCGCTGTTCGCGACCGCCGCCGTGTGGCTCTTCATCTTCGGGCGCGCGCTGGGGGGAGCAGGGGCATGAGCGGCAAGATGCAGGGCGGCACCAGCCTGGGCCGCGTGCGCGGGCTTGGCTCGGCGAAACATGGCTCGCACCACTGGCTGATGCAGCGCATCACCGCGCTCGGCAATGTTGTGCTCGGCATCTGGCTGTTCGTCTCGTTGCTGCTGGGCGATTTTTCCAGCTACAGCGCGGCGCGCGGGTGGGTCGCTGACCCGCTGGTGGCGCTGCCGCTAATGCTGTTCCTTGTTTCGGTCTTTTATCACCTCAAGCTGGGCCTGCAGGTGCTGATCGAAGATTATGTGCATGGCGAGGCGGCGCGGTTGGTTGCGCTCGTCGCCCTCAATTTCTTTGTGTTTGCGGGCGCAGCCTATGGCATTTTCGCTGTGCTGCGCGTGGCTTTGGCGGGGACGACCGGCGCATGACGGCTGCTTACAAGATTATCGACCATGTCTATGACACCGTCGTCGTTGGCGCAGGTGGATCGGGCCTGCGCGCGACCATGGGTAGCGCCGAAGCAGGGCTGAAAACCGCGTGCATTACCAAGCTGTTCCCGACACGCAGCCACACGGTGGCGGCGCAGGGCGGCATTGCCGCGAGCCTTGGCAACAACTCGCCCGATCACTGGACCTGGCACATGTACGACACCGTCAAAGGGTCCGACTGGCTGGGTGATCAGGACGCTATCGAATATATGGTACGCGAGGCTCCGGCAGCGGTTTACGAGCTGGAGCATGCCGGCGTGCCGTTCAGCCGCAACGCGGACGGCACCATCTACCAGCGCCCCTTTGGCGGACATATGCAGAATATGGGTGCGGGGCCACCGGTCCAGCGCACCGCCGCCGCCGCCGACCGCACCGGCCACGCCATTTTGCACGCGCTCTATCAGCAGTCGCTGAAATATGATGCCGACTTCTTCATCGAATATTTCGCGCTCGACCTGATCATGGTCGACGGCGAATGCCGCGGCGTCATCGCGCTGTGCATGGATGATGGCAGCATCCACCGCTTCCGCAGCCAGGCGGTAGTGCTCGCAACCGGCGGCTATGGCCGCGCCTATTACACCGCCACCAGCGCCCACAGCTGCACCGGCGATGGCGGCGGGATGGTACTGCGCGCGGGCCTGCCGCTGCAGGATATGGAATTTGTCCAGTTCCACCCGACCGGCATCTACGGCGCAGGCGTGCTGATCACCGAAGGTGCGCGCGGCGAGGGCGGCTATCTGACAAACTCCGAAGGCGAGCGCTTCATGGAGCGCTACGCCCCGTCAGCCAAGGATCTGGCGTCGCGCGACGTCGTCTCGCGCTCGATGGCGCTCGAAATGCGCGAAGGGCGCGGTGTTGGCCCGAACAAGGACCATATCTACCTCCATCTCGACCATATCGATGCCAAGGTGCTGGCCGAACGCCTGCCCGGCATCACCGAAAGCGGCAAGATTTTCGCAGGCGTTGACCTGACGCGCCAGCCGCTGCCCGTCTGTCCCACCGTCCATTACAATATGGGCGGCATCCCCTGTAATTATTGGGGCGAAGTGGTGACGGTGAAGGACGGCGATCCCGAAACCATCGTCCCCGGCCTGTTCGCGGTGGGCGAAGCCGCTTGCGTGTCGGTGCACGGCGCGAACCGCTTGGGCTCGAACAGCCTGATCGACCTTGTCGTCTTTGGCCGCGCGACGGGCCACCGGCTGAAAGAGCTATTGAAGCCCAACGCGGCGCAGCCCGCGCTGCCCGCCGACAGCGCCGACTTTGCGCTGGGCCGCCTCGACCATTTCCGACACGCGGCGGGCGGCTCGCCCACCGCCCAGGTCCGCCTCGACATGCAGCGCACGATGCAGGCGCACTGTGCCGTGTTCCGCGACACCGCGCTGCTGGAAGAAGGCAAGGCCAAGCTAGCGGCCACTTACACGCGGATGCAGGACCTGGGCATCAAGGACCGCAGCCTGATCTGGAACACCGACCTGGTCGAAACGCTCGAGCTCGACAATCTGATCAGCCAAGCATCGGTGACGATGCACGGTGCCGCGAACCGCAAGGAAAGCCGTGGCGCCCACGCGCACGAAGACTTCCCCAACCGCGATGACGCCAATTGGATGAAGCACACCGCGCTGTGGTTCAACGGTTGGGGCGGCAAAGGCGGCGAGGTCAAAATCGACTACCGCCCGGTGCATGAATATACGCTGTCGGATGATGTGGCCTATATTGAACCAAAGGCGAGGGTTTATTGATCGGGGCTCCGGCAGGCCTCACCGTCTATCATGACGGCGCCTGTCCGCTGTGCCAGCGCGAAATTGCGCTGATGCGGCGGCTTGACCGGCGGGGGGCGATCGACTTTGTCGATGTTGCCGATCCAGCCACTGCCGGGTCGTGCCCGATTGATCCGGCCGATCTGTTGGCCCGCTTTCATGCGCTGGAAAATGGCAAATTGCTTTCAGGCGCAGCTGCGTTCGCGGCGATGTGGCGCGCCATTCCCCTGCTCCGCCCATTGGGACAAATTGCCACGATTCCGCCGCTGTTGTGGTTGCTGGAACGTGCCTATGGGCAGTTCCTGCGCATCAGACCGGCAATTCAGCGACGGCTGCGTTAACGGGTCCTGACCTTAATTCCAGTTGAATTTCGGCGGCGGCGGCGGGGGCGGAGGCGGGTCGGGCAGATCAATCCAATCGATGGCCGTTGCAGCGCCGGAGAAGGGTTCATCGACCTCCTCGCGCAGCACGAACAGCTGGACACAGGCGATGGTGAAGAAAATCAGCGCAATCGCCCACACGATGCCGGTTTTGATGCGAATCCAGCGCGCTTCGGCTTCGGCGGCGCGGCGGCGGGCGGCATGATCGATGCCCAGATCGGCTTCAAACTCGGCGGTCAGCCGCGCGCGGCGTCCACGCGCGCCGACGCTGCTGCCGTCGCTGTGATAACCGCCTTGCCGCTGCATCCGGGCCATACCTGCCTCTTCCGACTCTTATGCCGTCGCATGGGTCTAGCGACACGGTTTCAAGAAAAGGTTAAGTGCGGTGAAGCATTTGCCGCCGCCTGACCGTGCAGCGGCGATTAGAAAGTGACCACCAGTTTGCCCACCGCGCTGCGATCGGCCAGCTTGGCAATAGCTTCGCCACCGCGCTCGAGCGGGAAGGTTTCGGATACGCGCGGGCGGATTTGGCCAGCCTCATACATGGCGAACAGTTCGGCGATGTTGGCTCGGTTGCGTCCTGGTTCGCGCATGGTGAACGCGCCCCAGAATACACCGCACACATCGCAGCTTTTGAGCAAAGTCAGGTTGAGCGGCAGCTTGGCGATGCCCGCCGGGAACCCAACCACCAGAAAGCGACCTTCCCACGCGATAGCGCGCACGGCAGGTTCCGAATAATCGCCGCCCACCGTGTCATAAATGATGTCAAAGCCATTCGGCCCGGCGGCGGCCTTAAACGCCTCGGCCAATGCTTTGGATTGGTCCTTGTCGAAGGGGGCGTGGCCGTAAATCACCACGTCATCGGCACCAGCCTCGCGTGCGATCTCGGCCTTGGCCTCGCTTGACACCCCCGCGACGACGCGGCCACCCCATGCCTTGGCAATCTCGATTGCCGAAATGCCAATGCCGCCCGCCGCGCCGAGCACGAGGACATTGTCGCCTGCCTTCATCCGCCCCCGATCCTTCAGCGCATGGCTCGACGTGCCATAGGTCATCAGGATCGACGCACCATGTTCGAACGACATCGCATCTGGCATCTTGTACAAATTGTGCGCCGACACCGCGATTTTTTCGGCCAGTCCACCATTGCCGCAACCCGCCATCACCCGGTCGCCGACGGCAAAGCCGGTCACGCCTTCACCAATGCTGTCGACCAGCCCCGCCACTTCGCCGCCCGGTGCAAAGGGGCGCGGCGGCTTGAACTGATACTTGTCGACGATCATCAGCGTGTCGGGGAAATTGATCGAGCAAGCCTTGACCGCGATCACCACCTGGCCGGGTCCGGCGACGGGTTCGGGCAATTCGCCAACGGTCAATGTTTCGGGGCCGCCGGTGACGGTCGATAGCAGGGCTTTCATTCTTCTCTCCCTCAGATGATATTCGGCACCAGCCATGGCCGCACGGCGGCATCGCGGGCTTCAAAGGCGCTGATTGCGCTTTTTCTCGTCATGGTAATGCCAATTTCGTCCAGTCCGCCAAGCAGGCAGGTCTTGCGAAAAGGATCAATCTCGAACGTGAAGCGGTCCTGAAACCGTGTCGTTACCGTCTGCGTTTCCAGATCGATGTCGACGGGATCGGTCACCGCGACCTCGAGTAAGCGGTCGACTGCCGCCTGCGAAAGCACCAACGGCAAGATGCCATTCTTCACCGCATTGCCCGAAAATATATCGGAAAAACTCGGCGCGATGACCACGCGAATGCCGAGATCGGTCAGCGCCCACGCCGCATGTTCCCGCGACGACCCGCACCCGAAATTGTCGCCCGCGATCAAGATCGGCGCACCGGTGAATTCGGGCTGGTCAAAAATATTGCCCGGCTCGGCACGAATAGTCTCGAACGCCCCCGCACCCAGCCCCTCACGACTGATGGTTTTCAGCCAGCGCGCTGGAATGATCACATCGGTATCAACATTTTTGAGGCCGAGCGGAATAGCGCGCCCCGACACGGTGGTGAGGGGCATCATGCTGAAAGCTCCCGGACATCGGCGAGCCGCCCCGTCACTGCAGCCGCAGCGGCCATCGCGGGTGACACCAGGTGCGTGCGTGCACCTGGCCCCTGGCGCCCTACGAAATTGCGGTTGCTGGTGCTGGCACAACGTTCGCCCGGCGGCACTTTGTCGGGGTTCATGCCGAGGCATGCGGAGCAGCCGGGTTCGCGCCATTCGAGGCCCGCGTCGATGAAAATGCGGTGGAGGCCTTCGGCTTCGGCCTGCTCCTTCACCAGTCCACTGCCCGGTACGACGATGGCCCACTTGATGCCGTCCGCCTTGCGCCGTCCTTTTAGCACGGCAGCGGCGGCGCGCAGATCCTCGATGCGGCTGTTGGTGCAACTGCCGATGAATACATGCTCGACTGGCACCTCGGTCATGGGCGTCCCCGGGGTCAGGCCCATGTAGGCGAGGCTTTTTGCCGCGGCCTCTCGCTTTGCGGGATCGGCGAAGCTCATCGGGTCGGGCACATGGCCGGTGATGGGCACGACATCTTCGGGACTGGTGCCCCAGGTGACCGACGGGGCGATGTTAACGGCGTCGATCACGATGCGCTTGTCATACACCGCGTCGGTATCGGTCCGGAGGCTCTGCCACCATGCCAGCGCCGCATCCCAGTGCTTGCCCTTGGGTGCCATCGGTCGGCCCTTCAAATAGGCAAAGGTTTTGGCATCAGGCGCGATCAGCCCTGCGCGAGCGCCATGTTCGATCGCCATATTGCTGATGGTCAGGCGGCCCTCGATGCTCAGGTCGCGGATCGCTTGCCCGGTATACTCGATCACATGCCCGCTGCCCCCCGCTGCGCCTAGCACGCCGGTGATGTGCAGCACCAAATCCTTGGCGGTAACGCTCGGCCCCAGCGCGCCTTCGACCCGCACTTCCATGGTCTTGGACGGTTGCAGCAGCAGCGTCTGGGTCGCCAGCACATGCTCGACCTCGCTCGTGCCGATGCCGAACGCCAGCGCGCCCAGCCCGCCGTGGCAGGCGGTATGGCTGTCGCCGCACACGATTGTGGTGCCGGGCAGCGAAAATCCCTGCTCGGGGCCGACAACATGGACAATGCCCTGCTCGCGGTCGGCATCGCCGATGTAGCGGATGCCAAATTCGGGCGCGTTGGTTTCTAGCGCAGCGAGCTGCGCGGCGCTGTCGGGGTCGGCAATTGGGATGCGCGCCCCCCGCGCGTCGCGCCGCGCGGTGGTCGGCAGGTTGTGATCGGGCACCGCCAGCGTCAGATCGGGCCGCCGTACAGTGCGTCCGGCCGCACGCAGCCCGGCAAAGGCCTGCGGACTGGTGACTTCGTGAACCAGATGCCGGTCTATGAAGATGATGCAGGTGCCATCATCGCGCCGTTCGACGAGGTGCGCATCCCAGATTTTTTCATACAAAGTGCGTGGGCGGGTCATGCAGTGGCGTTAGCCGCAGCGGGCAGCGCAACGCAAGCAAGCTTGTTTTGCGCAATTTCTGGAAATTGTAATCTTGCTACGCTATCTCTGGCCGATGGATACCTTAACCCTACGATTCCCGATCAAAATTTTGCCCGACGACATCGACTTCATGGGGCATGTCAACAACAGCCGCTATCTAAACTGGGTGCAGGAAGCGGTGCTGGCGCATTGGCGCGGCCTCGCGCCGCCAGATGCGGTGGCTCAGCGCGCATGGGTCGCGCTCAAGCATGAAATAACCTATCGCAAGCCCGCTTTCCTTGAGGATGATGTGGTCGCGACTGTGCTGCTCGAAAGCCTCCACGGCGCCCGCGCCTTTTACAATACGGTGATCCAACGCGGCGAGGAAGTGCTGGCTGAAGTCAAGTCAAGCTGGTGCTGCATCGACGCTGAAACGCTACGCCCATCGCGGATCACGGCAGACATCGCTGCCTATTTCTTTCCGAAGGCCGATTGACGCGCTATATTACGTTTATGTCGCTGCTTGCCATCCTGATCATCATCCTTGCCACCATCATCGCGATGGAGTGTGTCGCGTGGAGCAGCCACAAATATATCATGCACGGCTTTGGCTGGGGCTGGCACCGCGACCATCATGAACCGCACGACAATGTGCTCGAAAAGAACGACCTGTTCGGCGTGGTGGGCGCGGCGATGAGCATTTCGATGTTTGCGATTGGCTCGCCGCTGGTCATGGGCGCGGATGCCTGGGAGCCCGCGACGTGGATCGGTTTCGGCATTTTGGGTTACGGCATCATTTATACGCTGGTGCACGACGGCCTCGTCCACCAACGCTATTTCAAATATGTGCCGCGGGGCGGCTATGCCAAGCGGTTGGTGCAGGCGCACAAGCTGCATCATGCGACGATCGGCAAGGAAGGCGGGGTCAGCTTCGGCTTCATCTTCGCGCGCAATCCGGCGAAACTGAAAGCCGAACTGCGCCAGCAGCGCGAAGACGGTGTTGCGGTGCTTCGTGACGCGGTTACGGATTGACCGTTGCGTCGCGCAGCACGTTGGTGACGTGCGCCGCAAAGGCGCGCGCGCGAGTTGGCGGCCGGCGCCCTGCTGGGTAGACTGCGGAAACGGCAATCGCTGGTAACTGATAAGCTTGCAGCCGAGGTTCGATGATGCCTCTCGCCCTTTCGTCGCGCGTCACCCATTCGGACTGGATGGCAAAGCCGATGTCGGCAAACAACGCCTCGCGCACGCCTTCGAGCGCACTCATACGCAGACGCGGGGTCATACGCACCAGTTCGGTTGCGCCATCGTTGGCGAACACCCAGTCAGTGCCGCCCGGTGCCGGGCCATAGGCAATGAAGGGTAGGTGGGCCAGATCGGATGGCTTTTCGACGGGCGGGCGCGCGGCCCAGAAGCGTGTACTGCCTAGCACCATCCGCTGTCCGGTGACGATATGCGTTGCCACCATGCTGCTGTCGGCCAACGGCCCGGCGCGTATGGCGATATCAATGCCCTCTTCGATCAGATCGATGCGCCGGTCATCGAGGAGCAGGTCAATGTCGAGTGCGGGGTGCTCCGCCAAAAAGGCGGGCAGCGACGGCACGATGTGCAGCCGCGCAAGCGTTACCGGCGCGCAGACGCGCAGCCGCCCCGTCAGCGCAGCGCCAGCGCCGCGCGCTGCCGCTTCGGCTTCTTCGGCGGCGTCGAGCGCAGTACGCGCGCGATCATAAAAGGCGCGCCCAGCGTCGGTCAGCGTCAGCGCCCGGGTGGTGCGGTTGAGCAAACGCACGCCCAGCCTTGCTTCCAACTGCGCCACGGCTTTGGAAATAGCAGGCTGGCCTTGGCCGAGCACGCGCGCAGCGGCGGAAAAGCTACCCGCCTCAACCGCGCGGACAAACTGCGCCATCGCGCCGAGCCGATCCATAATCATTCCCTTTCGGAATGAATGATATCGCCATAGCGTTTCTTCTGCAATCATCAGCGATGAACGAAAAGGCTCTCACCGACGGCAGGCCGCCGCCGCGATGCAAGGAGACCGACCATGACCCGCTTCGAACTCTATAACGAAACCAACGCCCCCGAAGGTTCGCGTGCCGCGCTGGCCGAGACCAAAAAAGGTTGGGGCTTCATTCCTAAGCTGCATGCCATTCTGGCGGAAAGCCCGGCGGCACTGAAGGGCTATGACGCGCTCTGGGCGCTGGTGACGCAAACCTCTTTCACCCCCGCCGAACAGCAGGTGGTATATCAGGCGGTCAATGTGTTCCATGGCTGCGAATATTGCACCGCGGGCCACACGTTCCTGTCGCGCAACGCCGGGGTTCCCGAAGATGCCATCCAGGCGCTGCGCAATCAGACAGTCATCACTGACGCCCGGCTGCAGGCGCTGCGCAGCTTCACCGAGCTGGTCACCGAAACGCGCGGCTTTGCCCGGGACGACGCCGTCGATGCCTTCATCGCCGCCGGTTTCACCCGTGCGCAGGTGCTGGAAGTCGTCACGATCATCGCCACCAAGGTAATCAGCAATTACACCAACCACCTGACCCACACCCCGCTGGAAGATTTCATGTTGGACCCGGCGCTGCGCTGGATCGACCCCGAAGGCCGCACCCAGCGCGCTGAGCTGGAGGCCGCCGCCTAATACTTCGCCAACCCAAGCCTGTCGCGGCGCTTCCTTGAAGCAAGGAAGCGCCGCCGCAGCTGATTCTATTTGGAGCAAAGCCATGAACATTACTTTTCTTGGACAGGGTGCAATGGGATCGCGCATGGCCGATCGGCTGGTTGCGGCCGGTCACCAGGTTCGCCGGTGGAACCGCACCGGGACATCCACTACGCCGCGCGAAGCGGCGCAAGATGCGGACATTGTCATCGCGATGCTGCGCGATGATGCGGCGGCACATAGCGTGTGGCTGGATGCCGAAACAGGCGCTCTCGGCCGTATGCGTCAGGATGCCCTGGCGATTGAATGCTCGACGCTAAGTCCAGCTGGAATGGCTGAACTGCATATGGCTGCAATGGATGCTGGTGTTGGCATGATCGACGCGCCGGTGTTGGGCAGCCGCCCACAAGCAGAGGCTGGGCAACTTATCCACCTCATCGGGGGCGATGCAAACAACGTTGCAGCTGCGCAGCCGCTCTTGGCCGACATGAGCGCTGCGCAACACCATGTTGGTCTGGCTGGAGCAGGTACAGCACTCAAGTTGATCGCCAATACGCTGTTCGGAACACAGGTTGCGCTGCTCGCCGAACTGCTGGGACGGATGAGCGAGTTTGGCCTTGCTCCGGCCGCTGCGATTGAGCTGTTGGGGCAAACGCCATTGCTCAGCCCGACGGCGAAAGGTGCTGCGGCGTTGATTTTGGCAAGGCAGGATGATCCCATGTTTCCGGTTGAGCTGGTGGCCAAGGACTTCGGCTACGCGCTGAACAATACCGTCACCATGCCGGTGAGCGCAGCGGCAGCCCAAGTCTTTCATCGGGCGATTGCGCAAGGTTATGGCGCGGCCAATCTGACGGCGGTTGCGCGCCTCTACGGCTCTTGATGCTGGCTTGGCGATACTGCCCGGGCAATCGTCCAAAGGGGTAGCATCGCCTTGCCACTTGTGCTTATGGACCCCGCGACTCTTTACTCCGTCCTGTCCGGAAAGGCGCTGCTCCCCCAATGAACATCCACGAATATCAGGCCAAGGAATTGCTGGCGAAATATGGCGTCGCGGTGCCCAAGGGCATTGCCGCGCTGACCGTTGACGAAGCGGTCAAGGCCGCCGAGGCACTTCCTGGGCCGCTTTATGTCGTGAAGGCGCAAATCCATGCCGGCGGGCGCGGCAAGGGCAAGTTCAAGGAATTGGGCCCTGACGCCAAGGGCGGTGTGCGCCTCGCCAAGACCCTCGACGAAGTGCGCGCGCATGCCACCGACATGCTCGGCAACACGCTGGTAACGATCCAGACCGGCGAAGCGGGCAAGCAGGTCAACCGCCTCTACATCACCGACGGCGTCGATATCGGTAAGGAATTCTATCTCGCGCTGCTCGTCGACCGCGCGTCCAGCCGCATTGCCGTGGTCGCCTCGACCGAAGGCGGGATGAACATTGAAGACGTAGCGCATGATACGCCGGAAAAAATCCACACCATCACCATCGATCCCGCGACCGGCCTGATGCCGCATCACGGCCGCAGCGTTGCCGCGGCGCTCGGGTTGACGGGCGATCTCGCCAAGCAGTGCGCGAAGATTTTGTCGGGTCTCTATGCCGCCTTCCTCGGCACCGACGCCGAGCAAATCGAGATCAACCCACTCGCCATTTGCCCGAGCGCCCAGGGCGACAAGCTGCTGGTGCTTGATGCCAAGGTGGCGTTCGATGGCAACGCGATGTTCCGCCACGCCGACCTTGCCGAGTTGCGCGACCTCACGGAAGAGGACGCCGCCGAGGTGGAGGCGAGCGAATATGACCTTGCCTACATCAAGCTCGACGGCAACATCGGCTGCATGGTAAACGGAGCGGGCCTTGCCATGGCCACGATGGATATCATCAAGTTGAACGGCGAATTTCCGGCAAACTTCCTCGACGTCGGCGGCGGCGCGAGCAAGGAAAAGGTGACGGCGGCGTTCAAGATCATCCTCAAGGACCCGGCCGTGAAGGGCATCCTCGTCAATATTTTCGGCGGCATCATGAAATGCGACATCATCGCTGACGGTATCGTCGCGGCGGCGAAGGAAGTGAACCTCGCGGTGCCGCTGGTGGTGCGGCTCGAAGGCACCAATGTACAGCAAGGCAAGGATATCCTGGCCAACAGCGGTCTGCCAATCATACCCGCCAATGACCTTGGCGATGCTGCAAAGAAGATTGTGGCGGAAGTGCGGGCGGTGGCCTAACCCCTGCACGGGCTAGTTGACGTTTACGTAAACGCCAATTATGGCGCAGTGCAGCAACTTGAGATGGAGTTGACGCGATGAAAATCCTCGTCCCCGTGAAACGGGTGCTCGATTACAATGTCAAACCGCGGGTCAAGGCCGATGGCACCGGCATCGATCTGGCCAATGTTAAAATGTCGATGAACCCGTTCGACGAAATCGGCATTGAAGAGGCGATCCGCCTGAAAGAGAAGGGCGTCGCGACCGAGATTGTTGCCGTGTCCGTCGGCCCCGCCAAGGCGCAGGAAACGCTGCGCACCGCGCTGGCGATGGGCGCCGACCGCGCCATCCTGGTGCAGGTTGATGACGGCGTTGACGTCGAGCCGCTCGCAGTTGCCAAGCTGCTTAAGGCCATTTGCGATGCCGAAACACCCGGGATGGTTATCCTCGGCAAACAGGCGATCGACGGCGACAATAACCAGACCGCGCAGATGCTCGGCGCGTTGACCACTTGGCCGCAGGGCACTTTTGCCAGCGCGGTCGCGGTCGATGGCGATCATGTCAGCGTCACCCGCGAGGTTGATGGTGGGCTGGAAACGGTCAAACTGAAGCTGCCTGCGATTGTCAGCACCGACCTGCGCCTGAACGAGCCGCGATATGCTTCACTGCCCAACATCATGAAGGCCAAGTCAAAGCCGCTCGCTGTTGCTGCGCCGAGTGATTATGGTGTCGACATTACGCCGCGCGTTAAGACGGTGAAGGTGTCGGAGCCGCCGGTGCGATCGGCGGGCATCAAGGTGCCCGATGTCGATACGCTGGTTGAAAAGCTGAAAGCCATGGGAGTTGGCGCATGAAAACGCTGGTCTGGGTCGAACATGATGGCGCGTCAGTCAAGGACGCGACGCTTTCCGCCGTCACCGCCGCAGCGAAGCTCGGTGAAGTGCATTTGCTGGTTACGGGCGCTGGCGTCGACGGCGTCGCCAAGGCCGCTGCAGGCATCACGGGCGTTGCCAAGGTGCATGTCGCCGACAATGCTGCCTTCGCCCACAACCTGCCCGAGAATATTGCGCCGGTTGTCGCAGATCTGATGGGCCATCACGACGCGTTCGTCGCGCCCGCCACCACCACCGGCAAAAATATCGCCCCACGCGTCGCTGCGTTGCTCGACGTGATGCAGATTTCGGAAATCATCTCGGTCGAAGGCCCCAAGACCTTCACTCGCCCGATCTATGCGGGCAACGCGATTGCCACCGTCGAATCCTCCGATGCCAAGCTGGTGATCACTGTGCGCGGCACCGCCTTCGAAAAGGCAGCGGCATCGGGCGGCAGCGCCGCCATCGAAGCAGTCAACGCGGGCGGCGATGCGGGCGTGTCGCGCTTCGTTGGAGCCGAAATCGCCAAATCCGAACGCCCCGAACTGACCTCTGCCAAGATCATCGTCTCGGGTGGCCGCGCACTGGGTTCGTCGGAGAAATATCAGGAATTCATCGTGCCGCTCGCCGACAAGCTCGGCGCGGCGCTAGGTGCCAGCCGCGCCGCGGTTGATGCGGGCTATGTTCCCAACGATTATCAGGTCGGCCAGACCGGCAAGATCGTCGCCCCCGAAGTCTATTTCGCCATCGGCATTTCGGGCGCGATCCAGCACCTGGCAGGCATGAAGGATTCGAAGACCATCGTCGCCATCAACAAGGACGAAGATGCGCCGATCTTTCAGGTCGCGGATCTGGGCTTGGTGGCCGACCTGTTCGGCGCGGTGCCGGAGCTGACGGGCAAGCTGTAAGCCGGGAGCCGGTCCAGTGACCGATGACCGCATATCGCCTACTCGCGGGGAAACACCCTTCTCGGCGGGCGGTCGTCATGCGGCGTCGGTGGGCACGGCCACTGGACACCATGAAGATTCAGGCGACGGAATCGATCGCGCCCTGACGCTGGCAAATGTTGCCCGCGACGCGCGCCTCGAACGCAAATATATGCTGTTGGTGGTGCTAGCTTCGGCAATAGCGACATTGGGGTTGCTTCAGGGTTCCACAGCCGTGGTGATCGGTGCCATGCTGGTATCGCCGTTGCTCGGTCCCATCATGGGCATCGGTTTTGGTCTCGCAACCTTCGAGCCAGCGCTTATCAAACGGGCGCTGGTGACCTTGGGAGCAGGCATCGGGCTCGCCATAGCCGTAGCAATGGTGATTGTCTGGCTGTCGCCGATTTCAGACGTTACCCCCGAACTGCGCGCGCGTACCCAGCCAACCTTGCTCGACCTGGGCGTCGCAGTGGTAGGCGGCATTGCCGGGGTCTATTCGATCATGCGGCGCTTGTCGGGCGTCATGGTCGGCGTCGCCATCGCCACGGCGTTGGTGCCGCCGCTGTCCACGGTCGGTTTCGGTCTGGTGACCGGGCGTCCAGAATTTGCGTTGGGGGCTGGGTTGCTGTTCCTTACCAATGCGCTGGCGATTGCCTTTTCTGCGACGCTGGTCGCCAGGCTCAACCATTTTGGACCCTCTTTGACGCCGCAGCACACCGCTGTGCAGTTGGTGGGGATTCTCTCGGTTATTGGCGTTCTCGCGATTCCGCTTGGCTTGTCGCTTAACACCATCGCGGCTGAAATCCGGGCTCGCAGTGTGGTGCAGAACCAATTGCAACTTGTGCTTGGCGATGAAGCCCGGATCGACACCTTGGCTGTTCGCCAGGAAGCCGACGGAATTGTCGTTGATGGCGTCGTCATCGTTGGGCGCTATACCGCAGGGCTGCCCCGGAAAATTGAGGCTGAACTCCAACGGCTCTTGGGTCAGCGGGCCACAGTCCGCGTGGTACAGCTGCGACAACAAACGGATGCTGGTGTTCAACTTGAGGCGCAGCTGCAAAGCCGGATTGCTGCGCTTGAAGATCGCAGCGCAGCTGTCGCCACCATCACCGGCGAGCTTATGGTCGGAGGCTTGATCCGGCGCGACCAACTGTTGATCGATGGTCAGGCCCAGCGCATCATCGTGCTGCGTGACCGCGGTGCCGAGGGGGAACAGGTAGCCAGCGCCATCGACCGCATCGTTGCATCCATCCAGTCGCGCCACAGCGACTGGCGCATCGAAAGCGGCGGGACCGATGCCTCCTCACCTGCCGACCCGGCCAACGGTACAGCGGACCGCTAATCTGCCCCGGCTGAGTCGCCGATATTCGTGGAAAACTGCTCCTCGCGCCTGGCGTCCTCACCCCTTTGCCAGCATGGCTTCACTCATCGCCCACAGGCGCTCGGCGCCTTCCTCGTCACAGATATGGGCGTTGGCCCCCGCATAGCGCGCCATGGGGCTGGCGGGGTCGGTGGGCACGGCGACCTCGCAATCCTCGCAATATACGCCTGACTTCCACGCCAGCAGCGGGCTGGTCGCGGCCCACAGGCTGGTGGAACAGCCTTGTTCGGGCGTCTTGAACCCGCGCTTGGCCAGCTCGGACGGCGAACCATCGGCGTTGGTCCAGCCCATCATGGTGGTTTCCTCGACCGTCAAATGCCGCTGCAACGGGGTGAAAATGCCGCCCGGATGGACGCCAAAGGCGAGTCCGCCCGACGGGGCCAGTCGCCGCGACAGAGCATTGGCGAACAAGGCGTTTGCCGACTTCGACTGACCATAGGCCTGCCATTTATCATAGGACTCGGCGGTAAAATGTACATCGTCCCAGCGGATGCCGCTGACTTTGTGCCCGGTCGATGCCAGCGCGACAACGCGCGCCCCCTCGGTCCGCTGCAAAACGCCCATCAACCCCAGCGTCAGCGCCATATGCCCCAGATGGTTGGTCGCAAATTGCGCTTCCCAGCCCGGCCCGATCCGCGTTTCGGGGCACGCCATGATGCCGGCATTGTTGATCAATATGTCCAACCGCGGCAAATCGGCCATGGCGGCACTAAAGGCGCGGACGGACGCCAGATTGCCCAGGTCAAGCGCAGCGGTAGCCACATCGCCGGTCACGCCGGCCAGCGCATCGCCAGCCTTGGCCGGGTCGCGCACTGGCACGATGACGCGGGCCCCGGCCCCTGCCAGCGCGCGGGTGGTTTCAAGGCCAATGCCCGAATAGCCACCGGTGACGATCGCGACCTTGCCGGTCAAATCGATACCTGTCAGCACCTCTGCCCCGGTCGATTTGGCCTGAAAAGGCGATCCTACGCGCTGTTGGTCGGCGATGGCCATATAATGCTCCTGTCCCGTTTTCTGGCAGCATAGGCAGCATAAAGCAGTGCTGCAATGCGGGCGACCGGCCCCCCGCATTAACTCCATTTTTGCCTTGCGGGGTTACCGCCTGCCCATGTTCGGAGGCTTTTTGTTGCGCGCTGTCACGCGTTTGGTCGTGCTGCTGTTTGCGGCAGGGGCGATGACGGCCCCGGCTTACGCCGACCACCATGCCGAAGAGCGCGCCCGCGCCGACATACGTATTGCGCTCAAGCCCTGCATCAAACGCGGGCAGCCTGGAGATCTTGCCGACGCGCTGATTGCACAGCCTACGGCATTCGATTGTACGACCAAACAGACCGCTTTCGGCCCGGGAGACTATTGGATCCGGATGGAGGTTCCCAAGGATACGCCCATGGGCGCCAACCGGCTGCGCTGGACCAGTGTGTGGCAGAGCGGGGCGACCATTTTGGCGACCTATGCCGACGGGCCAGCACGCCGGATCGACGTACCCACCGCCGGCTCGGGCCGTTTCGTCAATATTGGCGGTATCTACACGGTCACGCTGCGCCGTAGCGCAGTGGCGCAAACGCTACTGCTGCGGATCAATGGTTCGGGCAACATGCGCGGAATTTTGCTGGGACCGCACCTTGCCAGCGGCGAACATGTAGCGCGCACCGATGCCCAGCGCTCTGCTCTCTATGGCGGCTTTGCAGGGCTCTGCCTTGCGCTGCTGACCTATCATATGGTGCTGTGGCGCGCGCTGCGGGAAGACTATCTACGTGCCTATGGGGCGATGATTGCCGCTTGTCTGGTCTATGCCATCACCTCGTCAGCGACTTTGGCGCAGGTCTTTCCGGCGATCGACAATAATCTGCGGCTGCGATTCAACTATTTGGGGCTAGCGGCCACCGCCATTTGCGCCTTGTGGTTTGTGCGTGCCTTCTTGGGAGATCGCGGTTTTGCGCGCTGGTTCGACTGGTTGGTGGTAGCGAGCGGTGCTATCGTTGCAATTTCCGCTGTTGCCTTCGCAACGCTTGCACCATGGCAAGTCGTCCTGCTCGACCGCGTCTATTTCACCTCCTACGCTCTGCTTTTCGCTGTCGGCGTCGCAATGTTTGCGCGCGGCTGGTACAGCGGCGGCCGCATCGAACGGCTGTTTGTTATTGCCTGGATGGTGCCGGTCCTGTTCAATACAAGCCGTCTTCTTCATGGTTTTGGGCTGATTCCGCAAAGCTTCTGGCTCGACAACGCAACTTTGGTGGCGATGAGCGCCGAAGCATTGCTGTCGTCGATGATTATCGCGCACCGCGTCCGGCTGGTACAGGCGCAGCGCGATTCGGCGCGCGCCGACGTCGCCGAAGCTCGGCATCAGGCCGATACCGACGAGCTGACGGGGCTGAGCAATCGCCGCGCTCTGATGCGCACCGTGTGCCCACCACCGGAAAAGGCGGGCATGTACCGGCTGGTGCTGATCGACGTCGATCACTTCAAGCGCATCAACGACAGCATCGGGCATAGCGCGGGTGATCAGGTTTTGTGCCGCATTGCCGAGATGATCGAGGCGGGCCGTCGCCGCGACGCGCTGGCCGCGCGCATCGGCGGCGAGGAATTTGCACTTATCTATCCCAGTGACGCCGATGATCGCCGTTATCATACCGGGCTGCTCGATCAGGTGCGGGCGCTTCCTCCCGCAGGCGGCCAGCGCATCACCGTGTCGATGGGCGCGGCAACCGGGTGGCTGGGCGGCAGCGAGGGCGAATGGCTGGCGCTCTATCGTGCTGCCGACAAGGCGCTTTATGAAGCAAAAGCTAAAGGTCGTGATCGGCTGGAAATCGCGCCGCTGTATCACGCAGCGGCCCGCGCGGCCTGATGATACAGTTTGTGAACGCAAAGCAGGTTGATGCCTTGCGCACAACTGAGCGCGCGCGCTTTGCCCGATGGTTTGTGGAAACACCGATGGGCACCGCCTATATCGACCGCGCCGGCCGGCCGCGCCGCGTTAGCGACGACGAACTGTCGGCATGGCGCGCCGCCGCCCATGCGCGGATCGAGGCGATGCTGGCGGACCTGCCAAAGAATGTGTGGATTACCGCCGCCGTGATAATTGGTACCGCCATCTTGGGTCCGCTCCTTTTCTCCGCATTGGGGATTGAGGGATATGGCAAAAAGGTCGGCATCATCGTCGCCGGCATATTGATCGAAGGCGGCCTCATCGGGCTAGAGGTAAATGATTATTTCGCCAGGTGGCGCCAACAGCGTGACGAACTGGAACGCGCAGTTGCCGGGCGCGCACCGTTGGCAATCGATCCGACCAAGGCGCGCATCCCGCGCAACTGGTATCTGCTGGGTCAATATGCCGTCGGCGTGCTGCTGATCTTAGCCTATTTAGGTATGCATATCGATGGCGGGCTCGACAGCATGATGGATTGGAATTGGGTCGTGCTGGCAGCGCCTGTTCTCCTGCTGCTCCATTTTGCGGCAAAGCGCCATGACCGGATATCGCAGGAAAGATTGCGCCGTCCGTAAACCCTGCTTGCGCCGCCCACGCTGTTGCCCGAAGGGCGGGGAATGCCGAACGCCCCAACCAAAGTATCGATCACTGCCACCCTCGACTATCAGCTGTACCAACCGGCCGATGTGCTGTTGGCGATAGAGGCGATTCCCATGCCTGATCAGCAGCTCGAGCATGATTTGCTGCGTGTGAAGGGCAGCAGCCCGCTGACCACTATCGAGGGGATGGACGGGCTCGGGCGGCGTACCTGGTTGCACGCAGAGGGACGGATCGCGATCAATTATGCGGCAACCGCAACCATTGCGCGGGCTCCGATAGCGATCGCAACGCTTGACGTCGTTGCGCACAATCAACTTCCCCCAGCCTATATCTCTTATTTGATGCCCAGCCGCTATTGCCCGTCTGACCGCTTTGCCAACTTTGTGGCGACGCGGTTTCAGGCAGCAACCAAGGGGCAGCAGGTGCTTGATATGGCGGCATGGGTGCATGCCGAGCTCGACTATGTGCCGGGCAGTTCCGACATATCGACCAGCGCAGCTGATACGTTCCTCTCGCGCCAGGGCGTATGTCGCGACTACGCGCATCTGCTGATCGCGCTCTGCCGCGCTGCCGATGTTCCCGCGCGTATGGTGTCGGCCTATGCGCTGGATCTCGATCCACCTGATTTCCATGCGGTGGTTGAAGTGTATCTGGGCGGCAGCTGGCACCTGATTGATCCGTCACGATTGGTCCCAGAAACCCATCTGGTGCGGATAGCCGTTGGCCGCGATGCCACCGACGTGGGTTTCATGACCATCTTTGGCTCGGCACAGATGATCGCGCAGTCAGTAACTGTGCAGCGCGCCTAGGGCAGGGCTTGCCATGGCCCGCATCGCGTCCCACGATGGCAAGCATGGGGACGGAGATTGCTGAACAGCTAACCATTGTGATGACCCGTGCGGTCGGCAATGGTGCATTGTCCGGGATGGCACGCCTGTCGGGCGGAGCAAGCATGGAAAGCTGGGCTTTCGACTGGGGTGATCCACTCGAACAGAGCGGCTATGTGCTGCGCCGCGCGCCCAGCGCCGATTATGTCGCCGACCGCCCTTATGATCATGCTGCTGAAGCTGCTTTGGTTAACGCCGCGCACCGCGCCGGGGTGCGCGCGCCCGAAGTCGTGGCGGTGTTGGCGGCTGGCGATGGATTAGGCAGCGGCTATGTGATGCGGCGCGTGGCGGGCGATGCCAATCCCGCCAAAATCCTAGCGGCGCCGTCGCCAACATTGCTCACCGAAACAGCGGAGGCGTTGGCGCAAATCCATGCGTTGCCAGCAGCACAAATGCCCGCTGCGATCCCGGTGATGGACGTTGCTGCTGCGCTCGCTGACCTTAAAGCGCGCTTCGCCGATTATGGCGGTGACAGGCCGATTATCGCGCTGGCAATCAAATGGTGCGAGGATCATTTGCTTTCGCCCGCCGAACCGCTGGTGCTGGTGCACGGCGATTATCGCATGGGTAATTTGTTGGTCGACAATGGCCACTTGACCGCCGTGCTCGACTGGGAATTGGCGCATCGCGGTGACATGCACGAAGACCTCGCCTATGGTTGCATGACGGTCTGGCGCTTTGGCAGACCGGATTTGCCGGCTTTCGGGCTGGGGTCGCTGGAGGCGTTTTTCGGCGCATATCGGGCGGCCGGCGGCGGCGAAGTTGACCCCGCGCGCTTCCGTTTCTGGCTCGTTTATCGCACCCTTTGGTGGGCAATGGGCTGCCTCGGCATGGGCGCGGCATGGCGCAGCGGTGCCGACCGCAGCCTGGAGCGCGTTGTCGTCGCCCGGCGCACCGCCGAGCAGGAACTCGATCTGCTGCTGCTGCTAGAGGAAGAAGCGCCGGAGACTGAGCGTAGCTGCCCCATACCCCCGCCCGCGCCGTCCATCCCCCTCCGCAGCGGCGAACCAACGTCTGCCGAACTTGTCACCGCCGTGCGTGAATGGTTGGCCAGCGACATTAAGCCCGGCGTGCAGGGACGCGACAAATTCATGGTCGCGGTCGCAATGAACGCGCTCGGCATCGCCGCGCGCGAGTTGGAACGGCCAGTGAACTATGCCGACAAGCCGCTCGCCGATGCTCTACTTGCGGGGCAGCGCACGCTGGCCGAACCCGGCCTGCTCGCGTGGTTGCGGCGGCAATGCCTCGACAAGCTGGCGGGCGATATGCCCAAATATCCGGCGCTGGCGATTGCCCGCGCAAAATGGGTGAGGGCAAAATGACAAAGCTCAACATCGCCATCGTGTCCGATGTCGTCTGCCCTTGGTGCGTTATCGGCATCCGTAGTCTTGAAATCACGCTCGAGCGGCTGGACGGAACGACCGCTGACATCACCCTCCACCCGTTCGAACTTAACCCCGATATGGCGCGCGAGGGCGAAAATGTTGCTGAACATATCGCCAAAAAATATGGCCGCGCGCTGGGGCAGGGCAGCGCCATCCGCGACGAAATCAAACGCCGCAGCGCCGAAGTCGGTTTTGTCATGAATACCGGCCCCGATAGCCGCATCTGGAACACGTTCGACTGCCACCGCCTGCTCCACTGGGCGGGTGAACAGGGGCGGCAGCGTGAATTGAAAATGGCCATGTTCACCGCGCACTTCAGCGAGGGCCGCGACATGGGCGATCATGCTGTCCTCGCCGACGCCGCTTTCGCCGCGGGCCTCGACCCTATCGAAGCCGCCGCCATCCTCGCCTCCGACCGCTACGCCAATGAGGTGCGCGCCGAAGAAAACTACTGGCGGCGCGAAGGTGTTCAGGCAGTGCCAACCTTCATTATCAACGGCAAATATGTGATTTCGGGCGGGCATCCCCCGGAAGCTTTCGAGCGAGCGCTCAGCAAGATTGCAGCGGAAGGATAGTCCATGGATTTCGTCGTACCCGCCGACCTTGCGGCCTATCTCGTCGAGCTTGACGCCTTTATCGAACGCGAAATCGACCCGCTGGTCGCGGCGGATGACAACATCCGCTTCTTCGACCATCGCCGCGAACATGCGCGCACCGATTGGGACAATCACGGGCTTCCGCGCCATGAGTGGGAAGCATTGCTGCGCGAAGCGGGCAAGCGCGCCGATGCGGCGGGGCATTGGCGATTTTCGGCCCCCAAAAAATATGGCGGGCAGGACGGGTCGAACCTGTGGATGGCGGTGATCCGCGAACATCTCGCCGCCAAGGGGCTGGGTCTGCACAATGACCTGCAGAACGAACACAGCATCGTCGGCAATTTTCCCTTCGTCGAAATGTTCGAACAGTTCGCGACCAGCGAAGAGCAGAAGCAGGAGTTTATCCTCGGCGGCTTTGCCCGGACACGCATCACCGCTTTTGGCCTTACTGAACCCGATCATGGCAGCGACGCGACGCATATGAAAACCCGCGCGGTGCGCGAGAGCCGCGATGGCATCGATGGCTGGCGTATCAATGGCAGCAAGATGTGGATCACCGGCATGCACGTCGCCACCCACTGTGCCACTTTTTGCCGCACCGACGGCAATGATGGCGACGCGCGCGGCATTACCTGTTTGCTCGTCCCCAACCCGTCGCCGGGGCTGGTGATCGAAGAATATCTGTGGACCTTTAATATGCCCACCGATCACCCGCGCCTGTCATTCACCGATGTGTGGGTGCCCGATAGCGCGCGGCTCGGCCCTGTGGGCGGCGGCCTGTCGATCGCGCAAAGTTTCGTCCACCAGAACCGCATCCGCCAAGCCGCTTCATCGCTGGGCGCCGCCGTCTATTGCATCGAAGAAAGCGTCCGGTACGCCCGCGCGCGCAAACCCTTTGGCGAAGCGCTCGCCAAGAATCAGGCAATCCAGTTCCCGCTCGTCGAGCTTGCGACGCAGGCCGAAATGCTGCGCCTGCTGATCCGCAAAACGGCCTGGGAAATGGATAACATGCCGCACAAGGAAATTGAGCACGCCATCTCCGACAAGGTCAGCATGTGCAATTACTGGGCAAACCGCCTGTGCTGCGAAGCCGCCGACCGCGCGATGCAGGTGCATGGCGGCATCGGCTACTCGCGCCACAAACCGTTCGAACATATCTATCGCCACCACCGCCGCTATCGCATCACCGAAGGCGCGGAGGAAATTCAGATGCGCAAAGTGGCGGCCTATCTGTTCGGCTATCTCGGACCACGCAAAGGCACGCTGGGATAATTGAACATGCAGAGATAGCTTTGGCACGGGAGAGGGGAGATCGGCCATGGCCAACACGGATTTCGACGCCATCATCGTCGGCGCGGGCTTTGCCGGCATGTATATGCTGCACAAATTGCGCGGCATGGGACTTAACGCGCGGGTGATCGAGGCGGGGGCGGGGGTCGGCGGCACTTGGTATTGGAACCGCTACCCCGGTGCGCGCGTCGATATCGAAAGCCGTGATTATGGCTTTAGCTTTGACCCTGAGCTGGAGCGCGAATGGCGGTGGAGCGAACGCTATGCCGCGCAGCCCGAATTGTTGCGCTACCTCAACCATGTCGCCGACCGCTATGACCTGCGCCGCGATATTCAGCTCGAAACGCGCGTTGTCGCCGCCCGTTTCGACGAAGCCGCAGCCCGCTGGACCGTCACTACCGACGCGGGCGACGAGTATCGTGCGCGCTATTGCATCATGGCGACAGGTTGCCTGTCCGAACCAAAGCCCATCGACTTCGCTGGCAAGGAGGATTTCGCGGGCGCGACCTACTCGACCTTCGACTATCCTGAGGGAGGCGTCGATTTCACTGGCAAG
Organism: uncultured Sphingopyxis sp.; assembly: GCA_964401155.1. GTDB lineage: Bacteria > Pseudomonadota > Alphaproteobacteria > Sphingomonadales > Sphingomonadaceae > Sphingopyxis. The sequence continues at coordinate 68,907 of CAYNXF010000003.1, read as the reverse complement.
CGCGTCGCCATCATCGGCACCGGATCCTCGGCGATCCAGACCATCACCACCATTGCCCCTGAATGCGCGCATCTGACGGTGTTCCAGCGCACGCCCAATTACAGCGTGCCCGCCCACAACCGCCCGCTGACCGAGGCCGAGCAGGCAGCTTGGGATGCCGACCGCGCCGCTTATCGCGCGCGCGCCAAGGCCGAGCCGCTCGCCTTCTGGAACGACCCGACCGAGGCGCTGGCGCTGGAAGCAACGCCAGAGCAACGCGCCGCCGAATGCGAACGGCGCTGGGCCGACGGCGGCTTTCGGGTTGGCGGCCCTTATGCCGATGTTGGCGTCGATATCGCGGCCAATAAAGTCATCGCCGATTGGGTCGCGGGCAAGATTGCCGAAGTGGTCAAGGACCCGATCGTTGCCGAGAAGCTGACGCCAAAAACCTATCCCTTCGGCACCAAGCGGCTGTGTGTCGATACCGGCTATTACCAGGTCTATAATCGCGACAATGTGACTCTGGTCGATATCAGCGAAACGCCGATTGCGTGCATCACCCCCACCGGCATCCGCACCAGCGCGGGTGAGCATCCATGCGATGCCATCATCTTCGCGCTGGGCTTTGACGCTATGACGGGCACGCTGGGCAAGATTGCCATCACCGGGCGCGGCGGGATGACGCTGGCGGAAAAATGGGCCGATGGGCCGGTCACCAATTTGGGGCTGATGGTCGCTGGCTTCCCCAATTTCTTCACGATTACCGGCCCCGGCAGCCCCTCGGTGCTGACCAATATGGTGATGTCGATCGAACAGCATGTTGACTGGATTGCGGAGGCCATTGGCCATCTGCAGGAGGGCCAGCTCGCCACCATTGAAACGACCGAAGCGGCTGAGGCCGCGTGGGTGGCGCATGTTGCCGAAGTCGCCGACAATACTCTCTATCCGCTCGCTAACAGCTGGTACATGGGCGCCAATGTGCCGGGCAAACCGCGCGTATTCCTCCCTTACGTGGGCGGCTTCTCTGCCTATGTCGAGACGTGCGACGCGGTGGTCGCAGCGGGCTATGACGGGTTCCGGCTGGAGCCGCTGGCGGCCTGAGGCTTGCCAAGCAGCATCGCTGTGTTAGGTTTCGTATCAAAACCAAAACAGCGGGAGTCGGTCAATGTATGATCTGGTCATTCGCGGCGGCTTGGTTGTCGATGGCAGTGGTGCCGCGCCGCGCCGCGCTGATGTCGCGGCCAACGGCGACCGCATTATCGCGGTTGGCGATAATCTGGGGCCAGGGCGCGAGGAAATCGACGCCGTTGGCAAGATCGTCACCCCCGGCTTTGTCGATATCCATACCCATTATGATGGTCAGGCGACGTGGGATCAGGAAATGGCACCGTCATCGTGGCACGGCGTCACCACCGTCGTCATGGGCAATTGTGGTGTCGGCTTTGCGCCTGCGCGCCCCGACCGCCACGACTGGCTGATCGGCCTGATGGAAGGGGTGGAAGATATCCCTGGCACCGCGCTCGCCGAAGGCATGACGTGGGACTGGGAGACCTTCCCCCAATATCTTGATGCGCTCGAAAAGCTTCCGCGCGCCATCGATGTCGGCACGCACGTGCCGCATGGCGCGGTGCGTGCCTATGTGCTGGGCGACCGCGAGCAGCCCGGCGCAGTCCCGACTGACGACGATATCGCGGCTATGGCAGCGATCGTGGAGGACGGTGTGCGCGCGGGGGCGCTCGGCTTTTCGACCAGTCGCACTGTGCTCCACCGCTCGGTCGATGGCGAGGTGGTGCCTGGCACCACTGCGACCAAGGAAGAGCTGATCGCCATCGGCCGCGCCATGGGGCGCGTTGGGCATGGCGTCTTCGAATTGGCCAGCGACATGCGCCGCGAATGGGACGAATTTGGCTGGATGGGCGCATTGAGCCGCGAAACCGGGCTGCCCTGCACCTACGCCGCGCTGCAGAGCATCGCCAAGGAAATGCCGCTCGACGAACAGATCGCCGCGATGCGCGCAGAGAATGATAATGGTGCCAATATCGTCGCGCAGATCGCACTGCGCGGCAACGGCATCATCATGGCGTGGCAGGGCACGGTGCACCCCTTCCGCTTCCGCCCAAGCTATCAGTCCATCGCCGAACTGCCGTGGGAGGAGCAGAAGGCCAAGCTGCTCGACCCCGCCTTCAAGGCGCAGCTCTTGTCCGAAAGCAACGACATGAGCGAGGTCAACCCCGACATCGTCGGCCTTGTTATGGTCGTCGCCGGCGGTTGGGGCATGCAATATGAAATGGACCCCGACTTTGATTACGAACCTTCGGCAGCAGAAAGCATCCTCGCCCGCGCCGAAGCAGCCGGCGTGTCGGGCGAGGAATATGCTTACGATCTGCTATGCCGCGACGATGGGCGGGGGTTCATTTATTTGCCCATCCTCAACTATGCCGATGGCAATCTGGATTTCCTCGAAGCTTTGCAGCGCAGCGGCGATACGGTGAACAGCCTGTCCGATGGCGGCGCGCATTGCGGCACCATTTGCGACGCCGCCAGTCCCACCTTCATGCTTCAGCACTGGGTGCGCGACCGTAAACGCGGCGGCCGTATTGCGCTTGAAGAAGCGGTCAAGCGCCAGTGCCGCGATACGGCGCTGCTTTATGGACTCGAAGATCGCGGGCTGGTTGCGCCGGGCTATCTCGCCGACTTGAACGTGATCGACATGGACAAGCTGAAACTCGGCAAGCCATGGCTGGCATTCGACTTGCCCGCCGGCGGCAAGCGCCTGTTGCAGCGCGCTGACGGTTATGTCGCGACGGTCAAGTCGGGGCAGGTGACCTTCCGCGATGGCGTGTGCCAGGGAGTGTTTCCCGGCACCGTCATCCGCGGCCCGCAGCGGGTGGAGTATGCTGTGGCAGCGGAGTAACGCTTAAGACCGCAAATCGCTCGGCAGGGTTGGTTCGCTGATCAGCGCCTCGTACCGCTTCCACCGTGCAGCCTCATCGCTTTCACGCTCGACATCCGCCTTTACCATCGCCTCGCCGAGGCCGTAGTTGATGACATAGCTGCGGTAGGTTTCGGTGAACTTCACCGATTGCTCGGCGCGGGCGGGGGACATGAGCAGATATTTCTGGGTGAGTTCGACCGCTTTCGCGCGGTTAATTTCGCCGTCGAGATACATTTGCGCGATGGTCAGCCGCGCGCCCGACACCGCCTTGATCGCGTCGGTCAGTTGCCAATATTTGTCGTCGGCTGGGCGCGCGATGCCGGCCAATGGCATCAGGACATCGCGTTCATTGGCCGCCTTGTCGCCGCCCGGGAAGGCCATTTCGATGCCATAATTGGCTGTCCCCTCGGCGATCAGGCTTTGCGGGCTGTACAGCGGATAGACGCTAAATTCGATCCAGTCGCGCGAGCGCGTCAGCCGCTGTTCCAGCAGGAAGTTGAGCGCATGGTGGCCGGGGTAACCCTCGTGACACCCCAGATCGACCGCGCGGGACAGGCGGATCGGAAAGTCGGTGTTGATCTGGATCAGGCTTTGGTAATTGCCTTGGTAGTAGTTGTATCCGCTCCAAGATTTGCCGGTGACGAACTCCAGCTTGAAATTCTCTCCCGGCGGCATGGCGATATGATTTTCGGTTCGCGCACGGCACGATGCAATGCTGGCATTGAACACCGGCAGCAGCTTGTCCTTGGGGATGGTGAAGCGGTCGAGATACGCATCGACGCGCGCCGCCAGTGGGCCGTCGCCGGGCACCAGTTTGGCAATCTCGGCCAGCCCCGCGTCATAGGCGCTGAGCGGCTTGAGCACCGGGCGCACGCCGAACAGCCGCTCCGCCTCGTCGGCAAATGTAAACTTCTCGCCCATCATCATCGCGAGCCGCGTGTCGGCGGCGCGCAGCTGGGCTAGCAGGAACGCCGCGCGCCGCGCCTCCAGCCCCAGTGCGCCATTCGCCTGCGCGCGGACCCGCGCGGCCAGCGCGGCCACCGCACCGCGCAGAGCAGGCCGGTCGCGCGGTGTTTTCTCTACGTCCACCTTGAGGCTGGGCGGCCCATAATAGGCGTCGATATAGCCCGCTTCGTGTGTGCCAATCTCCAAGCTGACGACCAGATATTCGATGGCGATGGCGTTCATGCTGTCGCTGGGGGCGGGGAAGGCCGCTGTCGCGCGAGCAGGAGCGGGCGCAGGGTAAAGGATCGGCACGCTGGCACAGCCGGCCAGCGCCAGCGCGGCCAAGGTCGCCCATGTTGCCCGCGCCATCATGCACGCACCCCCTCTTCCAACGTCGTCACATCGCCGTCGGCCTCAATCTCCGCCGCCTTCGCCGCTTCCTCGCGCGCGTGGCCGGGGTGGAGCGCGCACAGGCGCAGGATCAGATAGCCCATGATGCCCGACGCGAAGGAACCCATCAGCGTTCCGATCTTGGCCTCCTCAACCAACGCCGAATCGGTGAAGGCGAGGCCGCCGATGAACAGGCTCATCGTAAAGCCGATGCCGCACAGCGTCGCGACGCCATAAATCTGGGTCCAGGTCGCCCCGCGCAGCTTGGCGCCGAAGCCCAGCTTCACCGCCAGCCAGATGCTGGCAAAGATGCCAAGCTGCTTGCCCACAAATAGCCCCAGCGCAATGCCCAGCGGCATCGGCGCCAGCAACTGCGCCGCGGTCATGCCGGTGATGTCGACGCCCGCATTGGCAAAGCCAAAGATCGGCACAATCGCGAACGCCACCCACGGGTGCAGCGCATGTTCCAGCCGGTGGAGCGGCGAGGTCGCGCTGTCGGGCGCGCCGGGGGTCTTTTCAATCGGGATCGTCATCGCCGCGAGCACGCCCGCGATGGTGGCATGCACACCCGACAGCAGCATCGCAAACCACAGCATGGCGGCGAGGATCAGGAAGACGCTGAGGCGCTTCAGCCCCATGCGGCCCAGCCCGAACATCATCGCAAAGATGATGGCGGCGGCGGCCAGCGCAGTCACATCAATCTTCGCCGTATAGAACAGCGCGATGATCACCACCGCGCCCATATCGTCGACAATCGCGACGGTGACGAGGAACAGCTTGAGCGACGTCGGCGCGCGTGGGCCGAGCAGCGCGAGTACGCCGATGGCAAAGGCAATGTCGGTCGCGGCGGGGATCGCCCAGCCATTGGCCAGCCCCGGCGTGCCGCCCGCAATCGCAAGGTAGATCAGCGCCGGCACCGCCATCCCCGCCGCCGCCGCGATCATGGGGAGGCGCCGCTGGCTCCATGTCGCGAGCCGCCCGTCGACAAATTCGCGTTTGATCTCGAGGCCTACGAGCAGGAAGAAGATCGCCATCAACCCGTCGTTGATCCACAAATGCACCGTCATCGGCCCCAGCTTGGGAGTCAGCGTCGGCCCGGTGACCGCGTGCATCGCGTGGTGATACATCTCCACCAGAGGCGAATTGGCAATCAACATGGCAAGCGCCGCTGCACCCATCAGCAACAACCCGCCCGCACTCTCGCTTTCGAGAAATTCGCGCAGTGCTGAACGGGGGTGGGCGGGATTGGCGGCGGACACGGGATGCTGCTCCTTGCTTTTGCTTGGTTGACTTGTCCTAACCAAGGCTGGCGGCCGGGTCACGCAAAAGCGGACATGCAATCCTCCCTGTGCCTGGAGGGCATGGGGAAGTGGCCCCGCAGGGGTCGGAGGGGCGGCACTGGTGCGGTCAGAAGATGGAGGCGCGGTGCCGCACCAAGCCCCTCCGTCGCTTCGCGCCACCTCCCCATCGCTTCGCGACAGGGAGGATTCGAAAGCCGCAGAAAACTGCGCAACTTCACACTATATTGCGCGTCCTGTCCCGCGCATGACCCGACGCTAAAGATACAAAAGATACCGCCAGATTCAGTCAAACTGTATCCTTTGTCGCTTTTGTGAAGATAGGCTCAGCGTCGCGGCGCGCGGACGGAATTGACGATTGCAAAGAGCCGAGCGCGGAGGATGACAGGGCGCGGGCGTGTAGGACAGCGGAAAGTTTGGGACTAGCCTGCGACGGTGCGTTTGCGGAACCAATCGGCCAATTGATCCTCGGTCAACGTTCCGGCGGCCAGTGCAAGGACAGTATCGATGGCATCCTGCGGCGCGAAGCGGATTTCGATGCCGTTGGCTTTCAGAAACAAGCGCGCCAGCACCCAAGCGGTGCACTTGTTGCCGTCGCCGAACGGATGGTTGCGCGCGATGCCGAACGCGTAGGCGGCGGCGAGGCAGGCCAGATCATCCTCGCCATAGGCCCATTGATTGACAGGGCGCGCGAGCGCCGATTCGAGCATCCCCTGATCGCGCACGCCCGACAGGCCACCATGTTCAGCCAGCTGTCGGTCATGAATGGCAAGCGCGATATCCAGCGCGAGCCACAACGGCTCGCGGCGTTTGTCGCTCATTGGGCGAGCACGCGCAGGATGTCACGATCCTCGCGCATAATCTCCTCGGCCAGCGCCATCTTCGCTGCGAAATCGGGATCGGCGGCGGTCAGACGGATACCGTCCGGCGCTTCGGTGACATAGAGCGTATCGCCCAACGACACACGCAACCGCGCGAGCAGCTCCTTGGGCAGGATGACTGCGGCGCTGTTGCCAACCTTGGTGATTTTGAGCGGCGTGTTCATACGGGAGTTATAACGGAAGCCAGCGCGTTATGCAACCCGTTCGTCATTGCTAGCGTAGTGAAGCAATCCAGAGCGGGGTGCGCAACACTGGATTGCTTCGCTGCGCTCGCAATGACGAGGTTGACGTGAATCCTCCCCGGAACGGGGAGGTGGCAGTCCGAAGGACTGACGGAGGGGACGGGTGAGGGCGCGTGCAGTGGCGCGGCATGGCGTCAGGCCGCCAGCGACCCCTCCGCCCCTGCGGGGCACCTCGCCGTTCCGGGGAGGATTTTGAAATGGCATTGCGATGGCTGATTTTACGCGAAGGACGCCAAGCCACATGCAACACCCGGGGACATGCTATTGCGTGTCCCCGTCCGAGCGTACGTGATGGGGTTTGGGGGTAAAGTGAAGTGTCACCGTAACCTCAGGGGACACGGAATACCGTGTCCCCTCTTGAGCCTCATTCCGCCCCCTTCTCCACCTTTGCGGCCTTGCCCTTGGCCTTGCCTGCCTTGGGCGGGGCGGGGACAATTTCGAACGACAGGGGATTGCCGACCTTGGCATCCTCGCCGGTTTTCAGCTTCACCTTCACTTCGCCGCCATGGACGAGTTTGCCGAAGAGGAGTTCCTCGGCGAGCGGCTGTTTGATCTTTTCCTGAATGAGCCGGCCCATCGGGCGTGCGCCATAGAGTTTGTCGTAGCCCTTTGACGTCAGCCACGCGCGGGCTTCGTCGTCCAATTGGATGTGGACGTTGCGGTCGGCCAGTTGCAGTTCGAGTTGCAGGATGAACTTGTCGACCACGCGCGCGACGACTTCGGGCGGCAAATAACCGAACGGCACGATGGCATCGAGGCGGTTGCGGAATTCGGGGGTGAACATGCGTTTCACCGCTTCCTCCTGCACATCCTCGCGTGTCGAATTGCCAAAGCCGATGCTCTCGCGCGCCATGTCGCTCGCGCCGGCGTTGGTTGTCATGATCAGGATGACGTTGCGGAAATCGACCGTCTTGCCGTGGTGGTCGGTCAGACGGCCATTGTCCATCACCTGCAGCAGGATGTTGAACAGGTCCGGGTGCGCCTTTTCTATTTCGTCGAGCAGCAGCACGCAGTGCGGGTTTTTGTCCACTGCATCGGTGAGCAGCCCGCCCTGATCATAGCCGACATAGCCCGGCGGCGCGCCGATCAGGCGGCTGACCGAATGGCGTTCCATATATTCGGACATGTCAAAGCGTTCGAGCGGGATGCCGAGCAGGTGGGCGAGCTGCTTCGCCACCTCGGTCTTGCCGACGCCGGTGGGGCCTGAGAAGAGATAATTGCCGATGGGCTTTTCGGGATCGCGCAGGCCGGCGCGCGACAGCTTGATCGCGCTCGACAAAATCTCAATCGCCGTATTCTGGCCGAACACGACGCGCTTCAAATCGGTCTCGATATTTTCAAGCACGCGCTTGTCGTCGGTCGACACCGATTTGGCCGGGATGCGCGCCATGGTGGCGATGACGGCTTCGATATCCTTCGCCGTAATCGTCTTTTTACGCTTCGACGGCGGCACCAGCATCTGCATCGCGCCAACCTCGTCGATCACGTCGATGGCTTTGTCGGGCAGCTTGCGGTCGTTGATGTAACGCGCCGACAGCTCGACCGCTGCCTTGATCGCGTCGGGGGTGTATTTGACCTTATGATGGCTTTCAAACGCCTCGCGCAGGCCCGCGAGGATTTTCTTGGTATCCTCCAGGCTGGGTTCGACCACGTCGATTTTCTGGAACCGACGCAGCAGCGCGCGGTCCTTTTCGAAATGGTTGCGAAACTCCTTGTACGTGGTTGATCCGATGCAGCGGATCGTGCCGCCCGACAGCGCGGGTTTGAGCAGGTTTGACGCATCCATCGCGCCGCCCGACGTGGCGCCTGCGCCGATCACGGTGTGAATCTCGTCGATGAACAGGATGGCGTCGGGCATCGCCTCGAGTTCGGTCACCACCTGCTTCAGCCGCTCTTCAAAATCGCCGCGATAGCGCGTGCCCGCGAGCAGCGCGCCCATGTCGAGGCTGTAGATGACCGCGGGCAGCAACACGTCGGGCACGTCGCCCTCGATAATCTTGCGCGCCAGCCCTTCGGCAATCGCGGTTTTGCCGACACCGGGGTCGCCGACATAAAGCGGGTTGTTCTTGCTGCGGCGGCATAGGATCTGGATGGTGCGGTCGACCTCCGCCCCGCGGCCGATCAGCGGGTCGACCTTGCCGCCCTTGGCTTTTTCGTTGAGGTTGACGGTGAACTGGTCGAGCGCGCTTTCCTTCTTATTCTTGCCCTCGCCTTTTTCCTTGGGGCCGGCTTCCTTGGCTTCGGGTTCGGGCTCGGCGGCGGGCTTGCCGCTGCCCTTGCCGACGCCGTGTGACAGGTACGATACCGCGTCGAGGCGGCTCATGTCCTGCTGCTGGAGGAAATAGACGGCATAGCTTTCGCGTTCGGAGAAGAGCGCGACGAGGACGTTGGCGCCCGTCACCTCGTCCTTGCCCGAGGATTGCACGTGCAAAATGGCGCGCTGCACGACGCGCTGGAAACCGCTGGTGGGCGATGGGTCGCTGTGCCCTTCGACCTTCAGACTGTCGAGTTCGGTGTCGAGATAATGCACCACCGCCGATTGCAGATCGCCCAGGTCAACGCCGCACGCGCGCATCACCTCGGCGGCATGCTCGTCATCGACCAGCGCGAAGAGGAGATGCTCAAGCGTGGCATATTCATGATGACGGTCCGACGCGGCTTTGAGCGCGTTGTGGAGGGTTTTTTCCAGGGCATCGGAAAAAGACGGCATGCGAAGTCTCCTCGGCGGCATCCGCGAAGGGGAGAGGGCGGACCCGCAAGCGATAAGGTGGCCCCGCTGTCATCAAGCTGCAAGAGGAAAGCGATGGATGGGCGTTAACTTTTTCGGAACAGCGCCTCTGCCGCCGACTTTTGCGCATCCGCAGCGGCAATATGCGCCTTTGTCCGCGCAATTTCCGCCTCCAGCACCGCGATCCGGTCATTCAGTTCATCGACCGACAATGGCCCCAGCGACTGCTTGGTCAGCGCGGTCAGCTCGTCGCTGCGGCGGCGGGGTAGGTCTTCGTCGTCCATCGCGGGCGAAGTGTTGACCGCACCGCCGCGCCTGTCAATAAGGGCGCGCTTTCTGGGGGGAGAATGCCTGCGTGACCGACCTGCCATCCACCATGACCGCGATCGCGATTCAAGCGCCCGGCGGGCCCGAGGTGCTGGTGCCGGTCGAGCGCCCCATGCCGCAGCCGGGGCCGGGCGAAGTACTGATCCGTGTTGGCGCGGCGGGCGTTAACCGGCCCGACGTGCTGCAACGCATCGGCGTGTATCCGCCCCCGCCGGGCGCCAGCGATTTGCCGGGGCTGGAGATTGCGGGCGAGATTGTCGCACTGGGCGACGGCGTCAACAGCGCGTTGCTGGGTGCGCGGACCTGCGCGCTGGTCGCGGGTGGCGGTTATGCCGAATATTGCCTTGCGCCCGCCGGGTCGTGCCTGCCATTGCCCGAAGCGCTCAGCCTGGCCGAGGGCGCGGCGCTGCCCGAAACCTTGTTCACCGTGTGGCACAATTTGTTCGAGCGCGCGTTCGTCAAAGAGGGCGACAGCGTGCTGGTGCATGGCGGCACCAGCGGCATCGGAACGATGGCCATATCGCTCGCTAAACTATTCGATATCAAGATTTTCGTGACCTGCGGCAGCGCCGACAAGTGCGCCGCCGCGCTCGCGCTTGGGGCGGACGCGGCGATCGATTATTCCACCGAAGATTTTGCCGCGCGGGTGACGGACTTGACCGGCGGGCGCGGGGTCGATGCGGTGCTCGACATGGTCGGTGGCGATTATCTGCCGCGCAACCTCGCTTGCCTGGCCGACGACGGGCGGCATGTGTCAATCGCCTTCCAGCGCGGGGTGAAGGCCGAGATCAACATCGTTGACATCATGCGCCGTCGCCTGACGCTGACCGGTTCGACACTGCGCGCGCGCGACAATGAATTCAAGGCGCTGCTGGCCGATGAAATTTACGCCAATGTGTGGCCGCATGTGATTGAGGGACGGCTGAAACCGGTAATGGACCGCAGCTTTCCGCTGGCCGAAGCCGCCGCCGCGCATGCGCGGATGGAGGCAGGGGATCATGTGGGGAAAATCGTGCTGACCATGGCGTAACCCCTTCGTCACACCATCGTCCCCGCCTTGTCATCGCTTTACGATTCCGATTGTCACATTGGACGGCCAATGGCGGGGTCCAAGGCAAGCTCCAGCCTTGGCAACGCGAAGGACGCGGGATGAATGCGCACGTAGGCCGAATTTCGGCGGCCAATGAAAAGGCAGGCGAAAAACAACGCCGTCATTATCGCACCGTCTGGATTTCCGACATTCACCTGGGGACGCGTGGTTGCAACGCCCCGCTGCTCAAGGATTTCCTCGACCATGTCGATTGCGACCATATGTATCTGGTCGGCGACATCATCGACGGGTGGCGCCTCAAAAAGCGCTTTTACTGGCCGACCACGCATAACGATGTCGTGTGGCGCATCATGAAGCGCGCCAAGCGCGGCACCCGCGTCATCTATATTCCCGGCAATCATGACGAAATGTTCCGCCAGTTCACCGGCATGGATTTCGGCGGAGTGAAAATCCGCAAAAAGGCAATCCACCAGACCGCCGACGGTCGCCGCCTGTTGGTGTTGCACGGCGATGAATTTGACGCGGTGATGCTGGCACACCGCTGGCTCGCCTTCATAGGTGACGCCGCTTACACTTGGCTGATGCGCGTCAATGTGGTCGTGAACAATGTCCGCACGCGGCTGGGCCTGCCCTATTGGTCGCTGTCAAAGGTGGCCAAGCACAAGGTCAAGAACGCGGTCGCCTTCATCACCCGCTTCGAAGAAGTGGTGGCGCGCGAGGCCGGAGCGCGCGGCGTCGACGGCGTGGTGTGCGGCCATATCCACAATGCCGAAATGCGCGAAATTGGCGGCGTCGCTTATTATAACGATGGCGACTGGGTCGAAGGTTGCACCGCGCTGGTCGAACATCATGACGGCACGATGGAAATCCTCCACTGGGCGGACGAGGTGGCGAAACGCACCAAGGTGACGCCGCTGCTGCCCGCCCCTGTCGCCGCGCCCGAGCCGCACGCCTTCCCGGCCGCCGCCTGATGCGCATCCTGATCGCAACCGACGCCTGGTTCCCGCAAGTGAACGGCGTCGTGCGCAGTCTGGACAGCGTGCGGCGCGAACTGGTGGCGATGGGGCATGAGGTAGCGGTGCTGTCGCCCGACCTTTACCGCAACTGGCCGTGCCCCACCTATCCCGAAATCCGGCTGGCTTTTCCGCGCGCGCGGACAGTGGGCGAACGCATTGCCGCTTTTGGTCCCGATGCCGTCCATATCGCCACCGAAGGGCCGATGTGCCTGTCGGCACGGCGTTGGTGCGTACGCAATGGCGTGCCCTTCACGACCGCCTATCACACGCAATTCCCCGACTATGTCGAGCGGCGCACAGGCATCCCGGCGAGTGCGATCTGGCGCTACATCCGCTGGTTCCACCGGCCGGCGCAAAATGTGCTGACCGCGACGCCGTCGATCCGTGCCGAACTGGCGGAACATGGCGTCGAGCATGTCGTCCACTGGGGACGCGGCGTTGATCTGGCGCTGTTCCGTCCCGAAGGGCTGCGTCATCCGGCCATGGTGGACCTCGCCGGACCTGTGATGCTCTATGTCGGGCGCGTGGCGGTGGAAAAGAACCTTGAGGCCTTTTTGACCACCAACGCACCGGGAACCAAGGTCATCGTCGGCGACGGCCCGGCGCGTGCGGCTTTGTCCGCCAGATTTCCCGACGCTGTCTGGCTGGGCGCACAGCATGGCGAGGCGCTGGCGTCGGCCTATCGCGCCTCCGATGTTTTCGTCTTCCCCAGCCTGACCGACACCTTCGGGCTGGTGGTGATCGAGGCAATGGCCTGCGGCGTCCCTGTTGCCGCCTATCCGGTCACCGGTCCGCGCGATATACTGACCACAGCTACCGGCGCCCTCGACGATGATCTGAGCGTCGCCATCGCTGCCGCGCTGGCCAAAGATCCGGCCGCCTGCGCCGCTTATGGTGCGACCTTCAGCTGGCGCACCAGCGCCGAGCAATTTCTGGGCGCACTTGCGCCGCTGGTTCCTGCCTGACTTGCGTGCGGCCTCATTAGAGTCTAGATGCTCCGTCGAATGGCCGTCCCGCGAGGGGCGGCCCTTATTGTTTCAGGCGCAAGGGACACCCCGGCGCAACGGAGAATCATCATGGCTCAAGCCTTCCCTCTGATGCCGCACGCGACCGCTGCTTGGCTGGTCGACAATACCGGTCTGACGTTCCAGCAGATTGCCGAATATTGCGGCATCCATATCCTGGAAGTGCAGGCAATTGCCGACGAGACCGCGGGCACCAAATATACCGGGCGCGATCCGGTGCGCGCGCATGAACTGTCGATGGACGAGATTGAAAAAGGTCAAAAGGACCCCGCATACCGGCTGAAAATGACCGTGGTGCAGGATCCCATCCGCCGCACGCGCGGCCCGCGCTACACACCGGTCAGCAAGCGGCAGGACAAGCCCGACGGCATTGCCTGGATTTTGAAGAATCACCCCGAAATTTCGGACGGGGCCATTGGCAAGCTGATTGGCACGACGCGCAACACCATCACCGCAATCCGTGAGCGCAGCCACTGGAACAGCGCCAACATCGTTCCCAAAGACCCGGTGACGCTGGGTCTGTGCTCGCAGCGCGAACTCGACGCGCTGGTCGCGCGCGCCGCCAAGAAGGCCGGCGTCAAGCCGGTTGAAGACAATCGCCTAGCCGGTGACCGTGAAGCGCTGCTCGAAGAATTGCGCGCCGAACGCGCCGCCAACGAAGAGGCGCGCGCCGCTGAAGCCGCAGCAGCCGAGGCCGACGACGCAGCGTGAGCGGTGCCGCGCCCGACGAAGACGATATTCCCGCCGCGCCGCTATCGCCCGATGCGTCGCTGACGCAGGATGACAGCTACACCGCGACCAGCCACGCCGGCCTGACCTATCCCTGGGGCGAGGCCGTGCCGGGATTGGGAGAGGCGATCCGCATCGCGCCGTCGCTGCGCTGGGCGCGCATTCCGATGCCCGGATCGCTCGGGCACATCAACAGCTGGTTGCTCGATGACGCCGATGGCGTTGCGGTGGTCGATACCGGACTGATGCTGCGCGACTGTTCGGACGCATGGAAGGCGCTGTACGCGGGCGCTTTGGCGGGCGAGCGCATTAGCCGCGTAATTGGCACACACCTCCATCCCGACCATATTGGCCTCGCCGGTTGGCTGACCAAAAAGCACGACGTCAAGCTCTGGATGACGCGCGGCGAGCTGATGACGGCACGGATGATCGTATCCGATACCAGCGAAACCATGCCCGACGAAGCTGTCGCCATCCAACGCGCTGCCGGTTGGGACGATGCGGTGCTGGACAGCATGAAGGCGCGCGGTTGGGGCCGCTTTTCGCGCGTCGTCCATCCGCTGCCGCGCAGCTATGTCCGCATCAAGGACGGAGACGTGCTGGAGATGGGTCGACACCGCTGGCGCGTTGTTGTCGGATCGGGCCACAGCCCCGAACATGCCTGCCTATGGAACGAGGTCGATGGCGTGCTGGTGTCGGGCGACCAAGTGTTGCCGCGCATATCGTCAAACGTATCGGTCAACATCACCGAGCCCGACGCCGATCCGCTAGGCGAATGGCTGACGTCGATCGACAAGCTGCTAGGCGTATTGCCCGCCGACCTGGTCGTGTGCCCGGCGCATGGCGAGCCGTTCAAGGGGCTGCATATACGCCTGCATGCGCTGCGCGACGAACACCGGATGCGGCTCTACAAGCTGGCCGAGGCAATTGCCGAGGCGCCGCTCCGCGCAATCGACAGTTTCCATCTGTTGTTCAACCGGCCGATTGCCGATCACAATGCCGAACTGGCGACGGGTGAGGCGCTGGCGCATTTGAAGCGGCTCGAAGTCGAGGGCCGGGTCATGCGCGAGGATCGCGACGGGGTGTGGTGGTATCACGCTGCGGCTTGAACTTCATTATCGTCATCCCGGACTTGATCCGGGATAACGCACCCATGACCCGTTATCCCGGATCAAGTCCGGGATGACGAAACATTGTTGAGCACTTTTTTTGGCGCGAGGCAAAGTTCAGCGCGGTCTATTGCGGATCCAGCTAAACGCCATAGCGTTGAACATTGTGTACAGGCCATACAGCAATAGCCCGGCGAACCAGTTGCGTTCGGCCAACATCAACGCACCCAACAGCAGAATGAATTCAAAGCCATAGCTGGTCCATGGCCCGACGCGCGCGACAAAGGGCCTGATCATCGCCTGGACCATGGGGTCTTCGCTTTCCATGAAGGCGCGGTGCATCGCGAAATTGGCAATCCCGGCGCAAAAAATGGCGACAAATGCGACAATCATTTTGGTCCTATGGCGCGGGCAGCGGCGAATTGCCAGCCGTGCCCGCGGTCGATAGACCCGGGGCATGACCTGTTTGCCTTGTCAGCGTGACGCTTTCGCCATCCCGCGCGACGTCCACTATCTCAATTGCGCCTATATGGGGCCACTGCCGGTCGCGGTCAGTGCAGCGGTGAGCGCGGGTGCGGTATTGAAATCCAGCCCCTGGACGTATCGGCCCGCCGACTTCTTTGCGCAGATTGGGGCGTATCGCAATCGCGCCGCGCGGCTTATGGGCGCCGATGGCGAAGATATCGCGCTGGTGCCGTCGGCCAGCTATGGTCTTGCTATCGCTGCCAAAAACCTGCCGCTGGCACGCGGCCAGAATTTGGTGGTGTTGGGCGACCAATTTCCATCCAACTATTATGTCTGGACCGCCAAGGCCGCCGATGCGGGCGCCACTGTGCGAATTGCGCGGCGGGAGGCCGATGACGATTGGACCGCCGCCGTGCTCGCCAGCATCGATGCCGATACCGGTATTGTCGCCGTGCCGCAGTGTCACTGGGCTGACGGGCGGCTGGTCGATTTGGTCGCCGTCGGTGCCGCATGCCGCGTGGTGGGCGCAGCGTTGGTGCTCGACCTGACCCAGTCGCTGGGCGCGATGCCGTTTGACTTGGGAGCGGTGCAACCCGATTTTGCGGTCGCGGCAGGCTATAAATGGCAATTGTCGCCCTATGGTACCGGGATGCTTTATGTCGCGCCGCGCTGGCAGGGGGGCGAACCGATTGAGTATAACTGGCTCAATCGCGCCGGGTCACAGGATTTTGCGCGCCTAATCGATTACACCGACGCCTATCAACCCGGCGCGCGGCGCTTCGATTTTGGCGAATGCGCCAACCCGCCGTTGTTGATGGGGGCGTGCGCCGCGCTTGACCTGATTGACGAATGGGGCGTGGGCAATATTGCCGAAACACTGCAAGCGCGGACCGAGGCAATTGCTGAGGCTGCCGTCGAACTTGGCTTGACGGCGGCGAAGGTGGACAAGCGCGCGCCGCATTTTCTGGCATTGTCATTCGGCGATGCGGTGCCCGAGGTATTGCTCGACCGGCTGGCAGCGGCGCAAGTATTCGCCTCGGTGCGCGGCACGTCGCTGCGCGTGACACCGCATTTATACAATGACGACGCGGATGTCGCGGCATTGCTGGCGGCGTTGGGGGGTGGGTAAGCGGTGTTGCACCTTTGCTCTTCCAGCGCTATGTTGTAACAGTTGCAACAATAGGAGTCAGGCTGATGGGCGTTATGTCGATCCGCGAATTTAATGCTAATGTCTCTGCCGTCCTCGCCAAGGTCGAGGCCGGGGCGACAATTGAAATCAGCCGGAACGGCAAGGTTATCGTTGAAATGCGCCCCAAGCGGCAGAACCGCCTCGATGATCCCGAGGTCCGGGCGGCACGCGACAAGCTGCTCGCGAGTTTGCGCGATGATCCGCTTAGCTTGGGTGGGCCTGCAACCTATGAGGAACGCACAGGTCGGTGATCGCGATCGACACCAATATTCTGGTTTATGCAGATTCTGCGTCCGACCCGCTTGGTCGCCATTTGCGGGCGATTACCTTGTTGGAATACCTATCGCTGACGACCAACTGCGTCCCCATGCAAGTGTTGGCCGAGTTTCTGAATGTCAGCCGCCGCAAGACCACAATACCCTTTGAAAAGGCCATCGCGCGCGTCGAAGCCTATGCCCTGTTGTTCGACACACCGGGGACAACGCTGTCCGACCTTGCCGTCGCCGGACAGCTAAGCATCCGGCACAATTTGCAATTTTTCGATGCTGTCATCATCGCTGTGGCAATTCGCGCAGGTGCGACATTGCTACTAAGCGAAGATATGCATGACGGGCAGGTCATCGACGGGCTGACCATCGTCAATCCCTTCGTGGCTTCGAACGAAAGTGTGCTCGCCGATTGGCTTGGCTCTGCTGCTTGAGCCATTGGGCTTCGTTGCCTTCGTTGGCTTCGGTCGAAACCAGCGTTCGCGGATTGGGCGGGATATGAATGACATACTGCGGCTCCAAAAAGTGGAACCGACCAATTAGTCACATGGTGCTGGGCGGGTAAGTGTTACAAGTTAAGCTCGCACAGCGAGTTTGCCGAATATCAAGCCCCTACCAACAACCCTTCATCCGCTATCCGCTTCTTCCAAAGCATCGGTGCATTGACATGGACATTCTGCCCCTCGCTGTCGACCGCGACGGTGACGGGGAAGTCGCTGACTTCAAATTCGTAGATGGCCTCCATGCCGAGGTCGGCAAAGGCCACGACCTGTGACCCCTTGATGGCGCGCGCGACGAGGTAGGCCGCGCCGCCGACGGCCATCAGATAGGCCGACTTGTGCTTGGCAATTGCCTGCGTTGCCGCCGGGCCGCGCTCGGCTTTGCCAACGCACGCCAGCAAACCTTGCTCCAGCATCATGTCCATGAATTTGTCCATGCGCGTGGCGGTGGTGGGACCGGCGGGGCCGACGACTTCTTCGCCGACCGGATCGACCGGGCCGACATAATAGATGACGCGGCCTTTGAAACTGACCGGCAATTCCTCGCCCTTCGCCAGCATGTCGGCGATGCGCTTGTGCGCGGCATCGCGCCCGGTGAGCATTTTGCCGTTGAGCAGCAGGCGGTCGCCCTGTTTCCAGCCAGCCACAACTTCGGGGGTCAGTGCGTTCAAATCGACGCGCTTCGCGGCGCTATCGGGCACCCAGTCGATCTGCGGATAATCGGCTAGCTTGGGCGGTTCCAGATAGGCCGGCCCACTGCCGTCAAGCGTGACATGGGCATGGCGCGTCGCGGCGCAATTGGGGATCATTGCAACCGGCTTGGACGCGGCATGCGTCGGCCAGTCGGCAATCTTGACATCCAGTACAGTGGCGAGCCCGCCCAAACCCTGTGCGCCGATGCCCAGCGCGTTGACCTTTTCATACAGCTCGATCCGCAGCTCCTCGATCGGGCTGGACGGCCCGCGTGCTAGCAGCTCGGTCATATCGATGGGGTCCATCAGCGACTGTTTGGCGAGCAACATTGCCTTCTCCGCTGTGCCGCCAATGCCGATGCCCAGCATGCCCGGCGGGCACCAGCCCGCGCCCATCTGCGGGACCATTTCGAGCACCCAATCGACGATCGAGTCGCTGGGGTTCATCATCTTGAATTTGGATTTATTCTCGCTGCCGCCGCCCTTCGCGGCGACGTCGATATGCACCTTGGCCCCCGGCACCATTTCGACATTGAGCACCGACGGCGTATTGTCGCGCGTGTTGACGCGGCTGAATGCCGGATCGGCCAGGATCGAGGCGCGCAGCTTGTTGTCGGGATGGAGGTACGCGCGGCGCACGCCTTCATCGACCACCTGCTGCAGGCTGCGGGGCGATTCAAGGCGGCAATCCATGCCCCATTTGATGAAGACCGTGACGATGCCCGTGTCCTGACAAATGGGCCGATGCCCCTCGGCGCACATGCGGCTGTTCGCCAAAATCTGTGCCATCGCATCTTTGGCGGCGGGCGATTGTTCGCGTTCGTACGCGGCGGCCAGCGCGCGGATATAATCCATCGGATGAAAATAGCTGATATATTGCAGCGCGTCGGCGACGGTTTCGGTGAGGTCGTCTTCGCGGATGGTGACGGTCATGGCGGGGGACTCGCTGCTCTGGGGACTAAGGCCAAGTGCATAATGCACGCGTGTATGTGGTCAACCGCTCCGCAAGCTGCTGCTTTGGTAGACGATCGCACCCCGAGCCACGAGAATATAACCGCCGGCATAACAGGCCCAGGTTAGCCATCCGAAAGTTCCGCTATTCTGCAAAACGCCAATGTCGACGAAAACCAGCACATCCGACGCGACAAAGATGGTTGCGCCAAGGCCATTAAGCCTGAGGGGGAAACGGCTGATCACGGCCATTGCTGCCATCGTTCCTGATATGATGGGGAAGAATCCGATGCCGATGTTCGCGCCGCTGTTTCCAAGCGCGAAAATCGAAAGTGCGACAGCAATCACGGGAATCATGAGGGCCATAATCAGGCGGCCTGTCGAAACGTCTGCGTCGCGCTCGCGCGCATAAGCCATGATGGCGAAACCGTGTGCTGCCGCGAATGCAACGCCCGACGCAACCAGCCCGACCGTCACCAGCAGCACATCCGCAACGGCGCTGATCGCCAGCGCTGTGGCAATGAGCTGACCCGTCTGCCCATTACGCGCTGAGAAAACCGACAGGGCCAAACAAGCCGAGAAAGTGCCCTTCCACGCCACGACCAGCCATTTTGGCAGTTCCGCCAAAGGCTGAAATGCCACGCCAGACCGGGCCAGTGCACTAAGCCAGTACAGGACGCCGAGAACTATCGCGAGACGCCAAATATGGCGCGCCATGGATGCATTCTCAATTTGACTAGCTTGGCTTGCCCGCGTCACGAACGAATTTGAGGCCGGGAGGTCGCTGCCGCGCAGCGGCCCATGCTACTGGCAATCCTCACACAGGCCGCGTACTTCCAGCACCGGGCGCTGGGCGACAAAGCCTGCTTTGGCGGCGGTCGAGCGCACGCTTTTCGACAGCGCATCATCGTCGACATGCTTGGTCGTGCCGCAATCGTCGCAAATCAGGAACACGCAGTCGTGCAGGCAGCCGGGGTGGCTGTTGGCGACGAAGGCGTTGGCGCTTTCGACGCGGCTGACCAGATTGTTGGCGACGAACAGGTCGAGGATGCGGTAAACGCTGTTGGGCGCGACGCGGCGGCCGCGCGATTTGCTGACCAGATCGGCGATGTCATAGGCGCTGCTCGGCTGGCCCAGCGACGCGATGGCGGCAAATACTTGCGCGCGCATTTCGGTCCACTGCTCGCCGCCCTTTTCAAGCGCAGCCTGCGCAGCAGCGGCGAGTTCGTCACCGGTGGCTTCGTGATGCGAATGATCATGTTTGCCCATGACCTGCAAGGTAGGCCCTATGCCCATCCCACGCAAGACCGTGCGTTTAGCGCGCGGCGCGCTGGTTAAGGTCGTGGCCCAGCGCGACGATCAGCACGCCGACCATCGTTGCCACCAACTCGTCACCACCGTGCGGCAGCGCCAGCGCACCCGCCATCAGGCCCAGCCCGAAGCAACCCACACCAAAGGGCATGAGGAAGCCGTGCGCAAACACACCGCGCACCAGCGCCACCAGCGCGAACACAATGGCGAGCATCAGACCAAATTCATGGACCCAGTGAGCGTCGAACAACCCACCAACCGACGCCACCGACGCGAAGAATAAAGCGGTGCCCAGACAGTGCACGAGGCACAGTCCCGACAGGCCCATCGCCATGCGGTCGATACGCCCGTCATGTCCAAGCCAGTCGGCAAGAGCGGCGCCGGGAAGCGCGCGGGAAAGGGCTGATTCGGCGGCCATGGCGCAGGCTATGGCATAACATTACGCAGGATACAATATCACATAAACATTTTTCTCGTGCGGGGTTGAGTGGTCGGGTCGACACCGTTAGAAACGGTTGCGAAATGCAACTTAAGGGGATGACCATGGCCATGATCGACCTTGCTGATCCGCTCCATTTGCCGTGCGGCGCCGTGCTGCCCAACCGCTTGGCCAAGGCGGCGATGACCGAGGGGTTAGCCGATCCGGCCGGGCGACCGACGGCGGAGCTGACGCGCCTTTATGAACGCTGGGGTGCGGGCGGCGCCGGGCTGCTGTTATCAGGCAATGTGCAGATCAACGCACAGCACCTTGAAAGACCGGGCAATGTTATCGTCGATACCGACGCTGATCCAGCGATGCTGGCTGCCATGCGCAGTTGGACCGCTGCCGCGACGGCGCATGGTGCGCATTTCTGGGCGCAGATCAGTCATGCCGGGCGCCAGACGCAAAAGGCGGTGAACCCGCATCCCATGGCGCCCTCGGCAGTCAAGCTGGGCCTGCCCGGCGGCCAGTTTGGCGAGCCGGTGGCGATGACCGCCGATGACATTGCCGCCGTCGTAAGCGGCTTTGCCCGCGCTGCACGTGTGTGCCGGGATGGCGGCTTTACGGGGGTCCAGGTGCACGCCGCGCACGGCTATCTGCTGTCGCAATTCCTCAGCCCGCGCAGCAACCAGCGCACCGACGATTGGGGCGGCAGCCTCGAGAACCGCGCCCGCCTGCTACGCGATGTCGTTGCGGCGGTGCGCGCGGCGGTGGGCGATGATTTCCCGGTCGCAGTCAAACTCAACAGCGCCGATTTCCAGAAGGGCGGGTTTGAATTTGACGATGCCTTACAGGTTGCCGACTGGCTGGGGCAAGCCAACGTCGACCTGATCGAGGTGTCGGGCGGCACCTACGAGCAGCCCAAATTGCTGGGGCTGGAGGGCATTGAACCGGTTGAGGGGCAGGGGGTTAAGGAATCGACCCTCGCCCGCGAGGCCTATTTCGTCGATTTCGCCCGCGCGATGCAGGCGCGGGTTTCGGTCCCGCTGATGGTCACCGGCGGCCTGCGGCGGCGCGATGCGATGGCCGAGGTGCTCAGCTCGGGCGCGGCGGACGTGATCGGGCTTGGCCGCCCGATGTGCGTGATGACCGATGCGCCCGCGCAGCTCATGAGCGGGCTCGCCGAATTGCCGCGCTATGAAGCAAGTTTGCGGTTGTTTCCGGCGTGGCTTGGGTTCCTGCGGAACTTCAAGCTGGGGCGCACGATTGAAGGATTTGCCGGGCAGAACTGGTTTTACGGCCAGCTTTATGCGCTGGGGTGTACGGGTGCAGCGAACCCGGATCTGTCGGTGTTCGCCGCGACGATGGAGGTCGAGCGCACGCATAAGGCGTGGCTGAAGGCGCGAACCTAGCCGCTTTCCGGCGAAAGCCGGAATCCAGAGCGGCAACAGCTAACGGTGCGGTTGGAAACCCTGGACCCCGGCTTTCGCCGGGGATCATTGGGCATTCAACTCCACCCGCAACGCCTTGCGGTCCAGCTTGCCGATCATCGTCTTGGGCAGGCTCTCGCGCACCGACACGCTCGCCACACGTTCGTGCTTGCCCAGCTGCGGGTTCAGCCATGCCAGCAGCGTGTCGCCGCTGACCTGCGCGGCGTCTTCCTCCAACGTCACATACGCCGCCGGCCGCTCCCCCATCCGCGCGTCGGGCACGCCCAGCACCAGCGCCTCTTTCACCGCAGGGTGGGTGTAAAGCACGCGCTCTATCTCGCTGGGATAGACTTTGAATCCGCCCACCGCGATCATATCCTTCAGGCGGTCGACGATGCGGATATAGCCGTCCTCATCGATCACCGCGACGTCGCCGGTGCGCAGCCAGCCGTCGGCGGTGAAGCTGTCTGCGTCGGCATCGGGGCGGTTCCAATAGCCGCGCATAATCTGTGGCCCGCGTACCACCAACTCGCCGGGCTCGCCGTCGGGCGCGGCCTGCGATGCATCTTCCTTGTCGACCAGCTTCACTTCGGTGCGTGGCAGCACCTGGCCGATGGTGCCGGGTTTGACCGGCCCCTCATAGGGGTTGGTCGACACCACGCCTGCGCTTTCGGTGAGCCCGTAGCCCTCGACCAGCGCCGCGCCGGTCAGCGATGTGAACGCCTCGCGCAATTCGGCAGGCATCGGCGCGCCCCCCGAAATGCAGACCCGCAAGGACGCGAAATCGGTTTTGCCAATATCGGGTTGATCCAGCAGCGCCTGATACATCGTCGGCACGCCTGGCAGCGCCGTGGCCTTGGTGCGGCTTAGCGCCTTGAGCGCCGCCCCCGCCTCGAACCGCGGCAGCAGCGTCATCATCCCGCCGTTGAGTACAGTGCGATTGAGCACGCAGGTGTTGGCGAACACATGGAACATCGGCAGCACGCCCAAAATGCGGTCGGGCGCAGCATGGTCGGGGTCGACAGCGTTCACTTGTCGCGCATTGGCGGTCAGATTCTGGTGCGTCAGCATCGCACCCTTGGGTGTGCCCGTCGTGCCGCCAGTATATTGGATCAGCGCAATATCCTGTTCTGCGTTGAGGGCGACCGGTGTCGGCGAGGCACCGCTGCCCAACAGCGCGGCATAGGGCATGATGGCCGGATCAGCTGGAATGGCCGCTACCTCGCGGCGCTTGAACAAGCGGAACAGCGCGGATTTTACCGGCGGCAACACCTCGGCAACGCTGCCGACGACCAGTTGGTTGAGACTCGATCGTTCGAGCACCTTAAGCGCGGTCGGCAACAGCGCTGTCGCCGACAGAGTGAAGAGCAAGCCCGTGCCCGAATCCTCCACCTGCGCCGCCAGCTCCTCCACCGTATAAAGTGGTGAAAAATTGACCACCGTCGCACCTGCGATCAGCGCGCCATAATAGGCCGCAACATAATGCGGTACATTTGGCAAAAACAGGCCGACGCGGTCGCCCTTGGCAATTCCCAGTCGCTGCAAACCAACGGCCACGCGCGCTGCTTGCGCCGCCATTTCGCGATAGGAAAAGCGCCGTCCCATGAAATCGATCATCGGCGCATCGCCGCGCCGTGCGACACTGTCTGCCAGCATCTGCGGCAATGACAGCGGCGGCAGGGCGATGTCCCAGCTGCACGGGTGGCGGTAATTGGCAAGCCAGGGTGCGGCGGTCATTGCGATCAACTCTACGGTGGTGTCCGGTGTGGACGGGGAGGGGCCTGACACCCTTGTTAACAGCTTGAAGCATCCGCGCAATCACCGCCGCTTGCGGCAGGGCGGGCGGCACAGTAATCAGCAAAGCAAGGGAGAATATTCCATGACTGTCGCCGTCCGTTGCCTCACCATTGCTGCCGCAACCCTGCTGCTTGCCGCGCCTGCGCTTGCCAAGGATGACGACGAATCCGCCAAGCGCGCGGCGCCGGTCCAGAAAATTTATGATTGCCGCGCCATTGCCGACGACGCGGCGCGGCTTGCCTGCTTTGACGCCAGCGTCGCCGAACTTGCGGTTGCCGAGGAAAAGAAGGAAATCCGCTTTGCCGACAAAGCCTTGGTCAAGGAAACGCGGCGCGGCCTGTTTGGATTTTCGTTGCCGCGCATTGGCTTGTTTGGTGGCGACGGCGAAGAGGAAGAGGTCAAGGAAATTGAGGCGGTAGTCAAATCGGCCACCATCGACCGCTCGGGCAAATATCGCATTGTCATGGAGGATGGCGCGGTGTGGCAGCAGATCGACACCACCCGCCTGCCGCGCGAGCCCAAGCCGGGACAAAAAGTCAAAATCCGCGTCGCCTCGATGGGCAGCTATTTTGCCAATGTGAATGACCAACGCGCGATCCGCATGAAGCGCGACCGCTGACGCCGCTGGCGCTGTGACCATTTCGCTCCCGCATCCGGGCAGCGCCCCATTCGTCCTGCTCGACGATGCGCGGGTCGTGGCAGCGGCACCAGCGCGGCTATTCACCGATCCCGTAGCGACGGTAACTGCCGAAAATGCCATCGGCGTCCCGGCATTGCTGGAGCAGCTGCGTGCTGCCCAGGCGCGCGGGCTGCACGCGGCCGGTTACATCGCTTATGACGCCGGGACCGGTTTTGCCAGCGCTGCCCGCGCGCCGCTAGTCGGCGCCGGGGCCATCGCGCCCGCCGCCTGGTTCGGACTGTTCGAACGAATTGTGCGGATCGATGCGGACGCTGTTGCCGACCTGCTTCCCGACCCGGCGGGCGGCTGGCTCGGCGCGATCGAGCCGCAGGTAGCGCGCGCCGACTATGATGCCATGATCACGCGCGTGCTCGACCTCATTCGCGCGGGCGATATTTATCAGGCCAACCTGACCTTTGCCGCCGATGTGCCAGTTGCGGGCAATCCGCTGGCCATATACGCGCGCCTGCGCAGCGCCGCGCGTGCGGGTTACGGCGGCTTTATCTGGACGGGCAGCCAAGCCATCGCCTCGCTCTCGCCAGAGCTGTTCTTTGGTCTGCGCGGTCGCCGGGTGATGGCGCGCCCGATGAAGGGCACGGCGCGGCGTAGCGCTAATCCGGCAACGGATGCCGCGCTCGCTGCCGACCTGGCCAGCGACCCCAAACAGCGCGCCGAAAATCTGATGATTGTGGACCTCATCCGCAATGACCTTTCGCGCATCGCTGCGCCGGGCAGCGTGCAGGTGCCTGCGCTGTTTCGCGTCGAAAGCTTCCCCACCATCCATCAACTGGTGTCCGACGTTGCCGCCGACCTGCCCGACGGCACCGATGCGGTCGATATGCTCGCTGCCGCTTTCCCTTGCGGCTCCATCACCGGCGCACCCAAGGTTCGGGCGATGGAGGTGATTGCCGAGGTCGAGCGGGGACCGCGCGGCATCTACACCGGCTCCATAGGCTTTATCGAGGCCGGCGGCGACGCCGCCTTCAATGTTGCCATCCGCACCTTGGTCTTTCCACCAACCACCCCCTTGCCCGGCGCGGCAATAAAGGCCACGCTGGGTTTGGGGTCAGGGATTGTCGCCGACAGCGAAGCGGCAGCCGAATGGCGCGAGTGTCTTGCAAAGGGGGCGTTTGTGACGGCAGCGGGGGGCGGTTTCGATCTGATCGAAACCATGCGGTTCGATCCAGTCGAGGGCGTGATGCGGCTCGATGCCCATTTCGCGCGATTGAAGGCGAGCGCCGAACGTTTTGGCTTCCGCTTCGATCGCCATGCCGCGCGCAACAACCTGCAAACCGCAACCTTCCGCCTCAAGACCGCGGCGCGCATTCGGCTGCGGCTGTCGCCAGCCGGGGCCGTGGCCATTGAAGTATCGCCGGTGCCGGCCTTTGCCGAGGTACCGGTGCCGGTGCGCATCGCCGCGCTGGGCGTGCCCGCCGATGATTTCCGCCTGCGCCACAAAACCTCGGCGCGCGATTTCTATGACGAAGCGCGCGTTGACAGCGGCGCGCCCGAAGTCGCGTTCGTCAATGCCGAGGGGTTTGTAACCGAAGGCAGCATGACCAACATTTTTGTCGAACGCGACGGCAAGCTGCTAACCCCGCCTGCAGAGCTGGGTCTGCTGCCCGGTGTGCTCCGCGCCGAACTGATTGAGCGTGGCCAGGCCGTCGAATCACATTTGCGTGCAGCTGATCTGGAAGGCGGATTTTTCATCGGCAACGCCGTGCGCGGGTTGGTCCCGGCGCAGCTCACGGATTAATTCTGCCCAGCCGGTTGCGGCGCAACGGTGCGCGCGTTAAGGGCGCGGCGTCCGCAATTTCCTTACCCAAAGACTCGACAAAGGAACGCACAAATGTCCGCGCCGCATGTGTCCGCTGCCCTCAACCGCATCCAGCCGTCGGCGACGCTCGCCATGACCGCGCGGGTGGCGGGGCTGAAGGCGCAGGGGGTCGATGTCATCGGACTGTCGGCGGGTGAACCCGACTTCGACACACCTGATTTTGTCAAGGAAGCCGCGATTGAGGCCATTCGTCGGGGGCATACCAAATATACGTTGGTCGACGGCACGGTGGCGCTCAAAGAGGCGATCCGCGCCAAATTCAAACGCGACAATAGCCTCGACTATGGCCTCGACCAGATTACCGTCAACGTCGGCGGCAAGCACACTTTGTTCAACGCACTGGTGGCGACGGTCGACCCCGGCGATGAAGTCATTATCCCCGCGCCTTACTGGGTCAGCTACCCCGACATTGTCGCCTTTGCGGGCGGCGTGCCCGTGGTAATCGCGGCGGGCGCCGCGCAGCACTATAAGATTACCCCCGCCCAGCTTGATGCGGCGATCACCAAGAAAACGCGCTGGCTGATCCTCAATTCGCCGTCAAACCCCTCGGGTGCGGCCTATTCGCCAGACGAATTGAGGGCGCTTGGCGAGGTGCTGCTGCGCCATCCGCACGTGATGCTGCTGACCGACGATATGTACGAGCATGTCTGGTACGCCGATTTCGCCTTTGCGACGATGCTGCAAGTCTGCCCCGACCTCACCGATCGCACGCTTACGGTGAACGGCTGTTCAAAGGCTTATGCGATGACCGGCTGGCGCATCGGTTATGCCGGCGGCCCAAGCTGGCTGATCAAAGCGATGGGGAAACTGCAGTCGCAATCGACGTCGAACCCTTGCTCGATTGCACAGGCGGCGGCGGTGGCGGCGCTGACCGGGCCGCAGGCATTTCTCGATGAACGCAATGCCGCCTTCCGCAAACGCCGCGACATGGTGGTGGCGATGCTCAACGATGCGCCGGGCCTCGATTGTCCGCTGCCCGAAGGGGCATTTTATGTCTACCCCGATGCCAGCGGCTGCATGGGCAAGGTGACGCCCGACGGGCAGAAAATCGACAGCGATGCCAAGCTGATCGACTATTTCCTCGATGCCGCGCGCGTCGCGGCGGTGCCGGGCGAAGCCTTTGGCCTGTCTCCCGCCTTCCGCGTGTCTTATGCGACCAGCCAGGCGGTGCTCAAAGAGGCCTGCCTGCGCATCCAGCAGGCGTGCGCGGCGCTGAAATAGCGCATTGCACCGTAGCCCTGAGCTTGTCGAAGGGCGTCTTGCCTGAATGCACCATTGGCGCGTGCCTGCTGCACGTGCTTCGACAAGGCGTTATTATACTTGACATACCCACGCAAAACTGCGAGAAACTCCCCATAAGGAGTTAATTCGATGGTTTCCGCGCTTTCTGCCCCGCACTTTCACAACGAAGAAGCTGCTTTCGCTTATGTCGAAGCGCGGGTTTGGCCGCAAGGTCCGGTCTGCCCGCATTGCGGCGGCTATGAGCGTATCGGCAAGATGGGCGGCAAATCGACCCGCGTTGGCCTGTATAAGTGCTACCAGTGCCGCAAGCCCTTCACCGTGCGGATCGGCACCATCTTTGAAAGCAGCCATGTGCCGCTACATATCTGGTTGCAGGCGATGTATCTCATCGCTGGCAGCAAGAAGGGCATTAGCAGCAACCAGCTTCACCGCACCCTTGGCGTGACCCTCAAAACCGCTTGGTTTATGTCGCACCGCATCCGCGAAGCGATGCGCTCGGACGGCACCGATATGTTCGGCACCGGCGGCGGCTTTGTCGAAGTCGATGAAACCTTCATCGGGCGCAAGAAGGGTGAAGAAATCCGCCACGGCTATGAGCACAAGATGAAGGTGCTTGCCCTTATCGAGCGAGACACTGGCCGTTCGCGCGCCATGGTCATCGACACTTGCACCACCGCCGAAATCGCCCCGATTGTTCGCGCCAATGTTGCCCGCGAAGCAACTTTGATGACCGATGAAGCGCGCCATTATATCCGCGTGGGCCGTGAATTTGCCGGTCATGGCGTGGTGCGCCACATGGTCGGGCAGTATGGCGTTGGCGAGTTGCACACCAACACCATCGAGGGCTTTTTCAGCATCTTCAAACGCGGGATGCGCGGCGTCTATCAGCACTGCGCCGAAAAGCACCTTCACCGCTATGTCGCCGAGTTTGACTTTCGCTATAGCAACCGTGCCGCGCTTGGCTGTAATGATGCCGACCGCGCCGATACCTTGTTGCGGGGTATCACTGGCAAGCGGCTTACTTATCAACGTGCTGGTGAATGATGCCGAAAAAGAAAAGCCACGAAAGTCAGAGCGAGCAAAGCGAGCGGTTCCGGAAAACCGTCCGCGATCTCGTGGCCGCTGGCGAACTAAACCCCACAGAGGCCGATAAGGCCTTCGAGAGATTGATGAATAGCGCGGTCAGCAAGCCCAAACAATGACAGGCCGCGTATTTGAATATCATGTTCCTAGGGAACGACGGCCCCATCAGTTTTTGACCCCGCAAGGGATTTGCATATATTGTGGCAGTGCTGGGAATGATGAACAGGCGCTCACAAAAGAACACGTAATTCCTGATGGAATAGGCGGTGATCTTATATTGCCAGACGCAAGTTGCATCAAATGTGCAAGAAAAATTCAACCGTTTGAAACCTTTGTACAAACGCATGAATTCGGAATAACTCGTGACCTTCTTGGCATTTCTTCACGGAAACGGCGAAAGAGGGACTACATAAGTAAGAATGTATACTCAGTTAGAGATGATGCAGAGAGGTTTGAAGAGCTATCTCAGGGCATCGGAAAGCTGCCCGTATCAACCGTAAAGTCTTCAGATGTGTTTCACAAATTTGTGACGTGTGAGAATTATTTTCACAAAAGGCCAGGAATAATAAGAGGTGCCGATAAACGCGAAAATAATACTCTGCTCCCTTCCATAATAGGGCAAGCTAAAGATAACGTCAAAAAAAAGATTATGGTCAGTGGTAATTTTCATATTGGAAAAAAGCACCAATTTTTGTCAAAGATTGCCCACGCCTATGCTTGCGGGTGCCTAGGAACAGATGGATTTAATCCATATCTAAAAGACATAATATTGAATGACAATTTCGAAGTTGGCTGTTATTTTATAAGTCATGCCGAAGTTTTCGGTTCATTTGATGCTTTGCACCGAATTCGTCTATTCGAAGAACCGATTTCTGTGAAGCAACTACCATTATTTAATGGAGCAACAAAAAGAGTTTGGATTGTGCACTTGCAATTGTTCTCGTTTTTGGAGACACCAATTTATGAAATTGTAGTTGGTTCAGCCATTTAGAGCCTCATTAATTAGCCTGCGATGCGCCAAGAGCCAATGAATGCACTCCCTAAAAATGTGCTTGTCATGATCGTCATAATTTTCCCAGTCGTCTCCGTCGCCGGGGCACATGGCGACAAGTTTCCAGTTCAGCTCGTAGGCTAATTTTTCTATTGCCTCAGTTTTCGATTCAGAGTTTTTCATTACTTTCGTCCTGTCGATGGGTACGTCATGTATAATGACGCCTTCGACAAGCTCAGCACTACGGTGTTTTGTGGTGCCGTCGGCCTGTGACCCCGTTCACTGCGCGGCAAGACAAGTTTGGCAAGAGTGTAACCACTGGCCGGGTTCCCTGCGAACCCCGGCCAGACCAATCTCTCCCCTGGCTGCAAAGGCTCAACAAAATGAAGGCGCTGTTGTTCAACGATCTCTTCCGCAATCTGTCAGCGGGCTTTTTGCTCGGTACCGTTGGCGTTCTGGCGCTGCAGGCCGTCTGATGTTCACGCGCGCCACCCCCATCGCCCTGCTGATGCTCACCGTCTGCGCCCCCGCGCAGGCCGAAAGCGTGGTGAAGCTGCCCGCTCCCGCCTATGACCCTGCCGTCAATGCCACCCGCGCGACTGCGGTGTTGGCCGGCGGCTGCTTCTGGGGCGTTGAAGGCGTGCTGGAACGCGTCAAGGGCGTCATCTCGGTCGAATCGGGTTATCATGGCGGCGCCAAGGAAACCGCCGTTTATGAAATCACCAACAGCGGCACGACCGGCCATGCGGAAGCGGTGCGGGTGGTCTATGACCCGCGCGTGGTCAGCTATGGCACGCTGGTGCGCGTGCTGTTTTCAGTGATTGCCGACCCGACGCTCAAGAATCGCCAAGGGCCGGACTATGGCACGCAATATCGCGCCGCGCTGGTGCCCATGGATGCCACCCAGCGCGCAGTGGCCACGCGCTACCTCGCGCAGATCGGCAAGGGCGGATATTTCAAAGCGCCGATTGTGGTACCCGTGGAAAATTACAAGGCCTTCTACCGCGCCGAGGCCTATCATCAGGATTTCATGAAGCGCAATCCGCGCCACGGCTATATCGTGCGCTGGGACGCGCCCAAGCTGGCGGCGCTGAAGAAATTGTTCCCTGAATTGGTGAGCGCCAGACCGGCGGCTTGATCAGCCGCCAGCGTTTGCGCTGACCTTCACCCCCGCCCGCATGGCATCTGGACTTTGTGCAGTCGCCTTCGGGTGGGGGACTATCCTTACCCCGAGCTCACCCGCTCAACATCCGCGCCCACGGCCTGCAATTTCTCTTCCAGCCGCTCATAGCCGCGGTCGAGGTGATAGACGCGGTTGACCTGCGTCTCGCCTTGCGCCGCGAGTCCCGCAATGATCAAACTCATCGATGCGCGCAGGTCGGTCGCCATCACCGGCGCACCGACCAGATGGTCCACCCCGCGCACCACCGCGCTACGCCCACGCACTTCAATATCACAGCCCATCCGCGCCAGCTCGGGTACGTGCATATACCGGTTCTCGAAAATCGTCTCGGTGAACAGCGACGCGCCGGTGCCCAGCGTCGCCATCGCCATGAATTGCGCCTGCATATCGGTGGCAAAGCCCGGGTAGGGCGCGGTCGACAGCGTGATCGGCTGCGCGCGGCCCGACATCGCGACACGCAGCCCGCCTTTCACTTCCTCAACCGTCGCGCCAGCTTCGCGTAGCGCCTGCACCGTTGCGGTCATCTCGTCGGCCTTCGCCCCGACCAGCTCGACATCGCCTTGGGTGATGACGGCGGCGCAGGCATAGCTGCCCGCCTCGATCCGGTCGGACATAACGCGATAGGTCGCGCCGTGCAGCCGGTCGACGCCCTCGATGGTCAGCGTTTCGGTGCCGATGCCGTCGATATGTGCGCCCATCGCCACCAGGCAATTGCACAGGTCAACAATCTCCGGCTCGCGCGCGGCGTTGCCCAGCACGCAGGTGCCCTTGGCGAGCACCGCCGCCATGACGGCATTTTCGGTCGCGCCAACCGACACGACTGGAAAACTATATTTGCCGCCCGCCAAACGCCCGCCGGGAGCCACAGCTTTGACATAGCCCGAGGCGAGCTCGATCTGCGCGCCGAATGCCTCCAGCGCTTTCAAATGCAAATCGATCGGCCGGTTGCCGATGGCGCAGCCGCCGGGCAAGCTGACCGTCGCTTCGCCCGCGCGCGCAAGCAGCGGCCCAAGCACCAGGATCGACGCGCGCATCTTGCGGACGATGTCATAGGGAGCGACGGTGCTGGTCAGCGTCGTCGTCCGCGCGGTCATCACCCGCCCGAAATCCTCGGGCCGCGACCCTTCGATGGTTGTCGAACAACCCAGCTGGTTGAGCAAATGCCCGAAGCCGTCGACGTCGGCGAGCCGCGGCAAATTGCGCAGCGTCAGCGGCTCATCGGTCAGCAGCGCGCACGGCAGCAGCGTCAGCGCGGCGTTTTTGGCTCCGGAAATGGGAATGCGGCCTGACAGGCGCTGACCGCCGCGAATGACAATCTGATCCATCGCTGTTCTTTAACCGAAGTGTCTTACGGCGCAAGTCAGCCGAGCGCCGCGGCCACCTGCGCCAGCCGCTCTTTGCCAAAGAACATCTCGTCACCCACAAAAAAGGTCGGAATGCCGAACGCCCCGCGCGCAACGGCGGCTTCGGTGGTGGCAACCAGTTCGGCCTTTACTTCGGGATCATCGGCGCGCGCGAGCAGTGCAGCACCGTCTAGGCCTGCGCTATCCAGATGCGCCTTTACCGCATCGCGGTCGCCGAGGTTCAATTGCTGCTCCCACACCCCGACCATGAACGCCTCAATTGCTTCCTCCTGGCAGTCGAGTGCCTTGGCACCAATAATCGCGCGCATCGCTAGCAAGCTGTTGGGCGGGAAATTGGGGTTCATACAGAATTTGTCGATGCCATGCGCCTTGATGAAGCGGTCAAACTCCAGCTGCTCATAGGCCCATTTGGCGGGCGCATCGGCATAGCGCATCAGCGGCGGGCGGTTCCCCGTCGCCTTGAACAGCCCGCCTAGCAGCACCGGCACATACTCTGCGGTCGCACCATGTTCGGCGCAAAAGGCGGGGAGCACGCGGTGGACGAGGTAGCCATTGGGGCCGCCGACATCGAACAGGAATTGGAAAGTGCGGGTCATGTCGATCCTTCAAACCTTCTCCCCGTGGGGAGAAGGATAGGGAGCCTTATCGCGCAGCGATTAGGCGGACTTGGATGAGGGGGCGCTGCCGGAGCTGGTCGGCACCAATGTTCCCCCTCACCCAGCTACGACTAGCGAACAAGTTCGCAAGTCTTCGCAACCCTCTCCCCGCCGGGGAGAGGGGGATATCACCACTTCTCCCCCCACGGCCTTAAATCCAGCTCGTGCGTCCACGCGCTACGTGGTTGCCGGTGCAACATCACATATTGCGCGGCGATCGCATTTGGCGACAGGATCAGCTCCGCTGCCCGTGCATTGTCAAAGTCCGGATGGCGCTCGCGGATGAAATCGGTGTCGATCGCGCCGTCGATAATCGCATGCGCCACATGCACGCCCTGCGGTCCCAGCTCGCGCGCCATGCTCTGCGCCAACATGCGCAGCGCTCCTTTCGCGCCCGAGAAGGCGGCATAGCCCGATCCGCCGCGCAAGGACGCGGTCGCGCCAGTGAAGATGATCGTGCCGCGCCCGCGTGGGCCCATGCGCTTCGCCGCCTCGCGCCCCATCAGAAAGCCTGACAGGCAGGCCATTTCCCACACTTTGGTGTAAACCCGCGTGGTCGTCTCGGCGATGGGGAAGTTAACGTTCGCGCCGATGTTGAACACCGCAACTTCGACAGGGCCGACCTCGGCCTCGACGATGTCGAACAGCTGGACCATATCGTCTTCGACCCGCGCATCGCTGGGGAAGGCGCGCGCCTTATAACCATCGGCGCGGATCGATGCAGCGAGCGCTTCGAGCGCCTCGGCGCTCTTGGGACGACGGTTGACGCAAGCGACATAGCCTTCGGCGGCAAAGGCCCGCGCTATCGCGCCCCCGGTGGCATCGCCTGCGCCGATGATCACCGCGGCGCTAATGCGATCAGGCCTTTTCCAGCGTGCATTGCAGCGGGTGCTGGCCCGCGCGCGCGGCGTCCATCACCTGGTTGACCTTGGTCTCGGCGACTTCATAGGTGAACACACCGCATACGCCGAAACCTTGCTGGTGGACGTGCAGCATCACCCGCGTCGCGGTTTCAATATCCATGTTGAAAAAGCGCTGCAGCACGCCGACGACAAATTCCATCGGCGTATAATCATCGTTCAGCAACAGCACCTTGTACATCGACGGCTTTTTCGCCTTCGTCCGCGTGCGCGTGGCCACACCGACGCCGGGCGCGCCGGTGTCGCTGTCACGCTTGTCGGCCATGCCGCGCGGGGAGGGGAAGGAAGAATGCATCATCGAAGCGCCAATGGATATCGCATGCCCATGGTTGCAATCAAGGGGGTGGAGCGGACAAAAAGAAAGAGCCGCCCGGCCCCGGTGGGGACGGACGGCTCGATCAAGGCCGGCGCGCTTTGGGAGGGAGAGGAGCGCGCGCCGACGGGGGAAAGCAGCGCGGATTACGCGGCCGCCTTCACCTTTGCGGTGATTTCCGAAACGCGGTTCGAAATCGGGGCAAAGCTGTCGTTGGCCAGCTTCACAACCATTTCGCTGGTCTTCGAGGTCTGCGCGACGGCAGTGTCAAAGGCCTTCTTGCTGTTCTCGGCATAAAGCTGGAAGAATTCGACCGGGGTCTTGACGGCGGTGTAGCTCTTCAGCGACGCGGTGACTTCTTCGATGCTCTTGCGGCCGAAGGCAACGCCTTCTTCGCCCAACGCCTGCATGCCCTTGGCGGCGATCTTGCCCGATTCGACCAGGGCTTCGATGTTGGCCTTCTGGAACTCGACGGCTTCTTCAGCCAGCTTGCTGGCCTTTTCCATCGCTTCCTTCGAACGGCCGTTCATGTCGGCGGTCAGGGTTTCGATGCGGGTCTTCGCTTCGTCAGCGAACTTCTTGACGGTGTCGTTCATGGTTTTCAGTCCTTCTTTGGCGGCGGCGACCGGCGAGGTCACGGCCAGCTTCGGGGTGGCGGTCTTTTTGGCGGGAGCTGCCTTGGCGATCTTCGCCTTGACGGGGGCAGCCTTCTTGGCAGCGGCCTTCACCACTGCGGGTTTCTTGGCGGCGACCGGCTTGGCCTTGACGGCGGCGGTCTTGGCCTTGGCCGGAGCGGCCTTCTTGGCAGGAGCCTTGACTGCCTTGACGGCAGGCGCGGCAACCTTGGCAACCACCGCAGCGGCGTCGCTGACGGTTTCCTTGGCGGTCCCAACAACGGCCTTGGTCACGGCAGCGGCTTCGGCGCTGGCGGCTTCAAAGGCCTTTTCGGCGGAATCAATTTTCGTGGCCATGGGTCACAAACTCCTTAATTGCTGCACTGCACAATATAGGAGCGATTCGGACTTTTCAAGGGTTAATTGGTGCAGTGCACAAAAAAATGCTGCGGCCGCTGTTTTTCAAACACTTCGTCGTCCCGGACTAGATCCGGGACAACGCACCGCCGCCCGTTTGTTATCCCGGATCAAGTCCGGGATGACGATAGGTCGTCACGCCATCCGCACATAGCGCCCCGGCGCGTCCTCGATTGCCGGATTGCCCTTAGCTCCGGGAATACGCGGCCCCTTTGACGGCACGGTGACAGCGCTATGGCCGCGCAGCCACTCCAGCCAGTACGGCCACCAGCTGCCCTTGGTCTCGCTTGCTCCGGCGACAAAGTCGGCAAAACTCGCTGCATCGCTATCGCCGGTCCAATATTGATACTTCTGCGCTGCAGGCGGGTTGACCACCCCGGCGATATGCCCCGATCCGGCGAGCAGAAAAGTCTTCGGGCCGGACAGATGGTGCATGATGCGCCACACGCTTTCCACCGGGGCAATATGGTCCTCGCGCCCCGCCTGAACAAAAGCGGGCGTTTCAATTTTCCGCAAGTCTATGGGCACGCCTTGCGCTGATAGCGCCCCCGGCACCACCAGCCGGTTGTCGCGGTAGAGCTCGGTCAGATATTGGCGGTGCCATTTCGCTGGCAGGTTCGTGGTGTCGCCGTTCCAGTAAAGCAGATCGAACGCGGGATAGTCGTTGCCCAGCAGGTAATTGTTGACGACATAATTCCAAATGAGGTCGCGCCCGCGCAGCAGGTTAAAGGTCGCGGCCATATAGCGCCCGTCGAGAAACCCCGGTGCCGACAATTGTTCAAGCAGCGCCAGCTGCGCATCATCGACAAACAGCTTCAAATCGCCCGCCAGCTCGAAATCGACCTGCGCGGTAAAGAAGGTGACCGACGCCACCTTGACCGCGTCGCCCTTCGCCGCCAGCACCGCCAGCGTCGCGGCTAGCGTCGTCCCGGCGACGCAATAGCCGATGGCATGCACCGCGGGGACGTCAAGCCGCGCGCACACCGTGTCAATCGCGTCGATCTGCGCCGCGATATAATCGTCCCACACCACATCGGCCATGCTGGCGTCGGCCGACTTCCACGATACCATGAACAGCGAAATGCCATGGTCCACGCACCATTTGACGAAGCTTTTCGCCGGGTTGAGGTCAAGAATATAGAAGCGGTTGATCCACGGCGGGAATACCAGCAGCGGGATGCTCAGCACTTCTGGCGTTGTCGGCGCATAATGGATCAGTTGGTACAGCGGCGTTTCATGCACCACCTTGCCGGGAGTCGCCGCGATATTCTCGCCGACACGAAATGCGCTGCGGTCGACATGCGTCAATTGCCCGCGCGCCATGTCGTCCAGCAAATGCTCCAGCCCCTTGAGCAGGCTCTCGCCGCGCGTTGCCACGGCGCGTTCCATCACTTGCGGGTTGGTCAGCGCGGCGTTGGTCGGCGCCATTGCATCGACCAGATTCTGCGTCGCAAAACGCAGCTTGGCCTTGGCCTGCGCGTCGATGCCGTCCAGTGCTTCGGTTGCCGACAGCATCTGTTCGGCAACCGCCGCATAGCTTTGGCGCAGCACCGCAAAGACGGGATTGTCGGTCCATTCGGGCGCGGCGAAGCGTTTGTCGGCAGGAGGGGCGGGGATCAAAGCGGCAAAATCGCCGCCCATGAACTTCTGCCAATTTTCCATGCCCTGCGCCCAGCTTTGCGCGGCAACCTGTGTCATCGCCGCCACGCCGGGCAAGGTTTGCCAGCGCGCGGGATCAAACAGCGCGCCAAGGTCGGGCGCCTGCGCCGACGCACTCGTCATGCGCAGCGCATGTTCCGCCAACATCGTTTGCGCGCGGATCATCACCTCGGTCCAGTGCTGAACATCCGCGGGCGTCGGCAAGGCCTCCATCCCCGGAAACGGGCTATCTTTCCGCTCGTCGGCCATATGTTGTTCCCGCTGGCAAGCTGACCCCGTGCTGCCTATAGCGCAAGCCACGCCCACGTGCGAGGGATACGCGGGTCGCCAGCAAAGGAAAATTGGACCGCATCATGTCCGACGATGAATTTTACCGCATTAAGCGCCTGCCGCCCTATGTCATCGCCGAAGTCAATGCGATGCGCGCGGCCGCCCGCGCTAGCGGCGAAGACATCATCGACCTCGGCATGGGCAACCCCGATCTGCCGCCGCCGCCGCACGTCATCGAAAAATTGTGTGAGGTTGCCGCCAAGCCCGACGCCCATGGCTATTCGCAGTCCAAGGGCATTCCCGGCCTGCGCCGGGCCCAGGCCAATTATTACGCACGCCGCTTCGGGGTAGAGCTTGATCCCGAGAGCGAAGTCGTCGTCACCATGGGGTCTAAAGAGGGGCTCGCCAGCCTCGCCACCGCGATTACTGGCCCCGGCGATGTCGTGCTTGCGCCGAACCCCGCCTATCCGATCCACACATTCGGCTTCATTATCGCGGGCGCGACGATCCGCAGCGTGCCGACCACGCCCGATGAAAATTACTGGCGCGCGCTCGACCGCGCCATGGCGTTCACCGTTCCGCGCCCCAGCATTTTGGTGGTCGGCTATCCCTCGAATCCCACCGCGGAAACCGTCGACCTCGCCTTTTACGAACGCCTGGTTGCATGGGCGAAGGCGAACAAGGTCTGGGTCATTTCCGACCTCGCTTATTCTGAACTTTATTATGACGGCAATCCGACGCCTTCGATCCTCCAGGTTGCGGGCGCGAAGGAAGTCGCGATCGAGTTCACCTCCATGTCGAAAACATACTCGATGGCGGGCTGGCGCATGGGCTTTGCGGTGGGCAACAAGCGGCTGATCGCCGCGCTGACCCGCGTCAAATCCTATCTCGACTATGGCGCCTTCACGCCAATCCAGGCGGCGGCCTGCGCCGCGCTCAATGGCCCGCAGGATATCGTCGCCGCCAACCGCGAGCTGTATCAAAAGCGCCGCGACGTGCTCGTCGAAAGCTTTGGCCGCGCCGGCTGGGATATTCCCAAACCCGCCGCGTCGATGTTCTGCTGGGCGCCACTGCCGCCCGCGCTCAAGGACATGGGCAGTCTCGAATTCGCCAAGCAACTGCTCACCGAAGCGCATGTCGCCGTCGCCCCTGGCGTCGGTTATGGCGAGGATGGCGAAGGCTTTGTCCGCATCGCGATGGTCGAAAATGAACAGCGCATCCGCCAGGCCGCGCGCAACATCCGCAAGTTTCTGAGCGCGCGCGGGGTCAACACGCCGTCGGTGATGAACGGGTGAGGGGCGGCATGGCCGAGCCCACCTCGCTGCGACTAGGCGCGGCTTCGGCGCGCCAAGTCCCGCTCCCCTCCCGCTTGCTGGAGGGGCTGGGGGTGGGCCTGTCGCGGTCATGACCCCAGTCATCGAAGGCGAGGTTATCGCCCAGACCATCCAGCTGTCGGTCGCGCCCGTGTTTCTGCTCGTCGCCACCGGCGCGCTGCTCAATGTCCTCACCGGCCGCCTCGCACGCGTCGTCGACCGCAGCCGCGACCTCATCGACCGCTGGGCCGAGACCGAGGGCAAAGAGCACGAACGGTTGGTGTTCGAACTGCGCGCTGCCGACCGGCGCATGGACATTATCAACAACAGCATCTTGTCGGCAGTGGGCTGCGGTATCACCGTATGCTTGCTGGTCGCGTTGCTGTTCGTCCAGGAATTGCTGGGCTTGGATCTGGGCCTCGCCGTATCGGCGGTGTTCGCGCTGGCGATGCTCCTCCTCCTCGCCTCGCTGATCCTGTTCCTGATCGAAGTCCGCCTCGCCATACGCACCATTCATGTGCCGATTGAGCTGCTGGAATTGGAAGAGATGGGCTGGCGGCGGCGGAAGGATCGGCGGTAACCTTTGCAAATCCGTCCCAAAAGTTCGTCATCCCGGACTTGATCCGGGATAAGAGGCTCGTGTTGCTTGTTTTCCCGGATCAAGTCCGGGATGACGATAGTCTAGATATCAGGTGGAGTGGCGCTAAGGCCCAACCCCCGTCCGATACCCCGGCACCACCCGCTTCTTGCTCGCCAGCTCATAGCGATGCCCGACTGCCAGCACTTCGCCATCGCTCCACTTTTCTCCAATGAATGAAATCCCGATGGGCAGCCCCTCAATCGCGCCCATCGGCACGGTCAGGTGCGGATAGCCCGCGACCGCTGGCAATTGGCTCGCCGATGGCCCCGAAAAAGCATCGCCATTAATCAGGTCCATCGTCCACGCCGGGCCATTGGTTACGCCGATCAGGAAATCGACATTATGCTCCTTGAGCAGCCGGTCGATCCCCTCCGGCCCCGCCAGCCGCGAGGCTTTTTCTTTTGCCGTGCGATAGGCCTCGCTGTCCAGCCCGCCCTTGGTTTCCGCCAGTTCACGGGTTCCTGCCCGAACCATTTGAGCTCGGCAGGGTTGGCCTTGTTGAACGCGATCAAGTCGGCCAGCGTCTTGGGCAACCCCGCGCCGGGCAGGCTCGCCAGATAGGTCGCCATATCGGCCTTCAGCTCGGTCAACAGCACTTCG
This sequence comes from uncultured Sphingopyxis sp., assembly GCA_964401155.1. Classification (GTDB taxonomy): domain Bacteria; phylum Pseudomonadota; class Alphaproteobacteria; order Sphingomonadales; family Sphingomonadaceae; genus Sphingopyxis. The sequence goes on along the minus strand of CAYNXF010000003.1, from coordinate 29,449 downwards.
AATTCCGCGCCGCCCAGCTCCTCCAGCCCGGCGCGCGTATCTGCAATCCGCACGATCACCGCGCCCTCGGCCTCCAGCGTCGCCAGCGCCGCTTCCAGCAGCGCGCGGATGTCCGGCCGCCCGCCGATCCGGTCCATCATCACGCCCAGCCGCCGGCCTTTCAGCGCGTCGGGGCGCAGCGCGCGGACATAATCCTGCTGCACCTCGCGCGCCATCGCGGTCGCCCGGTCGGCGCGGTCGGTACCAGCGATTATTGTGAGCACCGCGGCGGCATCGGCGACGGTCAGCGTCATCGGCCCTGCCGTGTCCTGGCTGGAACTGATTGGCACGATGTGGGTGCGGCTGACCAGCCCGACCGTCGGTTTGAACCCGACAACGCCATTGATTCCGGCGGGACAGACAATCGACCCATCGGTTTCGGTGCCAATCGCCAGCGGGGTAAGAAACGCCGCGACCGCCGCACCGCTGCCCGATGAAGACCCGCATGCGCTGCGCGTCAGGTCATGCGGATTGCGCGTCAGGCCCCCGACTGCGCTCCACCCGCTGGTCGAATCGCCCGACCGGATATTGGCCCATTCGGACAGATTGGCCTTGCCCAGGATCACCGCGCCCGCCAGCCGCAGCCGCCCGACCAGAAACGCATCGCGCCCTGTGACATTGTCCTTCAGCGCCAGCGACCCAGCCGTGGTTGGCAGCGGCCCTGCTACCTCGATATTGTCCTTGATCAGCACCGGAATGCCGTGCAGCGGCCCGCGCACCTTGCCCGCCGCGCGCTCGGCATCCAGCGCGCGCGCCTGCTCCATCGCGTCGGGGAACAAAGCGATAACCGCGCTGATCTGTGGCCCGGAATCGTCGATTCGCGCGATCCGGTCCAGATAGGCCTGCGTAATCGCAGCACTGGTGGTTCGCCCTTCGGACATGGCCGTCTGCAATGCCGCTGCATCCATGTTTTCGACGACGGGCGTTTGCGCGGCAACTGGACCAACAACCAGCATCGCCATCAGGATCAGGACTAACTTGCTCATCCCGCTAAGCTGCCAGCGCAAATCCAACTAGGAAAGCGGTAATTGTCCAAGAGCAACGATTTGACACCGCCCCTCCTGCTCGCCACTTTGACAGGTGGGAGAGATGACAATGGCGACACAGGCAGTAGGTGGCGGGCTGGCCCCGGCGCAGGTCCGCATAATGATGTGGGTGCTGCTGCTTGTTTACATATTGAACTTCCTCGACCGCCAAATCCTCAACATCCTTGCCGAACCGATCAAGGCGGATTTGCAGCTTAGCGACACGCAGCTCGGCCTGCTCGCAGGGCCAGCCTTTGCGGTCTTCTACGCGGTGCTGGGCATTCCCATTGCGCGCTATGCCGATCGCGGCAGCACCAACCGGGTTTCGCTGATTTCGATCTCGCTGGCGGTCTGGTCGGGCATGACGGTGCTGTGCGGCTTTGCCCAGAATTTCTGGCAAATGGCCTTGGCGCGCATCGGCGTGGGCGTGGGGGAGGCAGGCTGCACCCCCGCCGCGCACAGCCTGATCAGCGACGCGGTTGCGCCCGAAAAGCGGGCCTCGGCGATTGCCTTTTATGGCATGGGGGTGCCCATCGGTACGCTGTTAGGGCTGGTGATTGGCGGGGTGGTCAACGACATCTGGGGCTGGCGCTATGCGCTGATGTTGGTAGGCGTGCCCGGCATTTTGCTAGCGTTGCTCCTGCCGCTGCTCATGCGCGAGCCGCGCCGTCTGGGGTTGGTGCGCGGCGACATCGCTCCTGCTGGCCCGCCGCCCGTGCCGGTGAGCGAAGCGGTGAGCGAAATCTTCAAATCTCGGGCTTATCTGTTGTTGCTGGTTGCCGCCTCGTTCGCAGCCTTTCTCAGCTACGGCAAAGGACTCTGGACCCTGTCGCTGTTCATTCGCAGCCACGGCATGTCGACGACCGAGGTTGGGCTGATCGGCGCGGCGTCGCTTGGCCTTGCGGGGGTGTTCGGCACCTGGCTCGGCGGCTGGGCAGCGGACCGTTTTGGCCAGGTCAACCGGCGCCATATCCTGACGTTGCCCGCCATCGGTATGGCGGTCGCCGCGCCCATCCAGTTCCTCGGCTATGGCGCGCCGATCTGGTGGGTGGCGGGCTTGCTCATCCTCGTCCCCACCATTCTGAACGCGGCCTATTATGGCCCCGCCTACGCCTGCGTGCAGGGGCTGGTGCGCAAGGAATTGCGCGCCGTCGCTGCATCGCTGATGCTGTTCGGCCAAAACCTCATCGGCCTCGGCCTTGGCCCCTTCATCTTCGGCGCGCTGTCGGACCTGTTCACCCCGATGGCGGGCACCGAAAGCGTGCGCTGGGTGTTGTTCGGCGCCGCTTGGCTGGGCTTCATCCCCGCCTATTTCTTCTGGCGCGCCAGTTTGCGGCTGACTGCGGAACTGAAAAGCGGCTAATCGCTGAACGGATCGCGGATCAAAATCGTATCCTCGCGCTCGGGGCTGGTTGAAACCAGCGCGATCGGCGTTTCGATCAGTTCCTGCACGCGCTGGATATATTTGATCGCCTGTGCGGGCAGGTCGGCATAGCTGCGCGCGCCCGCGGTTGTTTCCTGCCAGCCTGCCATTTCCTCATAAATCGGTTCGACGCTCGCCTGATCGGCGGCGTGGGCGGGGAAGTAATCGAGCACTTTGCCGCGCAGCCGGTATCCGGTGCAGATGCGGATCGTATCAAACCCGTCGAGCACATCGAGCTTGGTCAGCGCGATCCCGGTCACGCCCGCGACCGCGCAGGCTTGGCGCACCAGCACCGCATCGAACCAGCCGCAGCGGCGCTTGCGCCCCGTCACCGTGCCAAATTCATGCCCGCGCTGCCCCAGCCGCTCGCCCGTGTCGTCGGCCAGCTCGGTCGGGAAGGGGCCGCTGCCCACGCGCGTGGTGTAGGCTTTGGCGATGCCCAGCACAAAGCCCACCGCGCCGGGGCCAAGGCCTGACCCGCTGGCCGCTGTGCCGCTCACCGTGTTGCTGCTGGTCACAAACGGATAGGTGCCATGGTCGATGTCGAGCAGCACGCCCTGCGCGCCCTCGAACAAAATCCGCGCGCCCGCCTTGCGCACCTTTTTCAGCCGCTTCCACACTGGCTGGGCGAATTGCAGCACGAAATCGGCAATTTCGGCGAGTTCGGCGACCAGCGCCGCGCGATCAATCGGCGGCTGGCCGAACCCGGCGCGCAGCGCGTCATGGTGCGCGGTCAGCCGGTCGAGCTGGGCATCAAGCTGGTCGAGGTGCGCCAGATCGCACACGCGCAGCGCACGGCGCCCGACCTTATCCTCATAGGCGGGGCCTATGCCGCGCCCCGTTGTGCCAATCTTGCCCGCGCCGGCTGCGGTTTCGCGCAGCGCGTCCAGGTCGCGGTGAATGGGCAGGATCAATGCGCAATTGTCGGCAATGGCAAAATTCTCCGGCGTTATCTCGACGCCCTGACCCCGCAGCTTGGCGACTTCGTCGCGCAGGTGCCATGGATCCAGCACCACGCCATTGCCGATGATCGACAATGTGCCGGTGACGATCCCCGACGGCAGCAGCGACAGCTTATACACCTGCTCGCCCACCACCAGCGTATGCCCGGCATTGTGCCCGCCCTGAAAGCGCACCACCGCATCGGCGCGGCTGGCCAGCCAGTCGACAATCTTGCCCTTGCCCTCGTCACCCCATTGGGCACCGATCACCGCGACATTCGCCATCATATTGTCCTGCTTGCGCTGGCCTCATCGGGCCGCGCGCGGCTTTAGCGGATTGCCGCGTCAGGGCAAGGGGGGTGTCGGCATCCAGCAATGCCATGCTATTGCCGAGCCATGATCATGCGATTGCTCGCCTTGATGTTGGCCGCGCTGGCCGCCGGTTCAGCCGCATCGCGCGGCGCGCCTGCCGCACCAGCCCCCACGGCCTTTCAGGAAACAGCCCCGGCGCCAACCGCCACGCTAAGCTATGGCCCTGCCGCCCGCCAGCGGATAACGCTCTATCGCCCCGTACGCGGCGGGCGCGGGCGGCCGCTCGTCCTCTACGTTCACGGCGGCGGCTGGGCAGCGGGCAGCCACAAATCGGTCTATGGCCTGCCCGACTGGGCGAACCGGACCAACATCTGGTTCGGCTCGGTGGGTTACCGCTATTTGCCGCAGGCACCGGTCGAGGATCAGGCCGCCGATATCGGCGCCGCCATCCGCAAGGCGCAACGCGAGGCGCGCCGCCATGGCTATGCCGCGGATCGCATCATCCTGATGGGCCACAGCTCGGGCGCGCACCTTGCGGCGCTCGTTGCGACCGACCCGCGTTATGCCGGAACAGCCTTCACCGCGATCCGCGCCGTCATCACGGTTGATGGCAGCGCTTTTCATGTGCCGGTCCAACTGGCGAGCGGGCAGGGCGAGGTGATGCGCCAGTTCCGCAATGCCTTTGGCGCCGATGCCAAGCGGCAGGCCGCGCTATCGCCAGCGCTGCAAGCGGGTCCTGGCGATGTGCCCCGCTGGCTGCTCATCCATGTCCGCGGGCGCGGCGGCGCGGCGGCGCAGGCGGTGCTGCTTGGCGCGGCGCTGGAACAGGCCAAACTGGATGTTCAGGCCAAGGCCGTGCCGGGTGACCATATGGGCCTGATCCGCAACTTCGGCGCGCCCGGCTATCCGGCAGAAGCGGATGTCGATGCGCTCATCCGCACGGTCGCCGCCAACTAGGCTACGACAAAGTGCGACAATCGCCGCGCGACGTGGCAAAGCGTTGCGACAAAGCCCGTTCACTCCTTGGCGATACAAAGGACCCGAATCAAGGGCTCACCATGGAGGACGGGCAATGCGTAAATGGGTGGTGCTGGTTTCGCTAACGGCCCTGACGGTCGGCACGGCAGCGGCGCAGGAACGCGAACGGTTGCGTGATCGGCTGACCGAACGTCGCATGGCCCAAACAATGGCAACGGCCCGCGCCGATATCACGCTCGCCTATGGCAGTGCCGACAAACAGCGCGTCGACCTCTATCGCCCCGCCGCCGGCGGCAAGGGCCAGCCGCTTATCCTCTACGTCCACGGCGGCGGCTGGGCTATGGGTAGCCACAAACAGGTCGCGGAAAAGCCCGCCTGGGCCAGCCGCATGGGCCTGTGGTTCGGCTCGATCGGCTATCGCTATTTGCCCGAAGCGCCCGTCGAAACGCAGGCCGCTGACGTCGGCGCGGCCATCCGCAAGGCGCGCGCCGAAGCGGCCAAGCACGGCTATGATCCAAACCGCATCATCCTGATGGGCCACAGCGCGGGCGCGCACCTCGCGGCATTGGTGGCGAGCGACCCCCAATATGCGGGCGACGCCTTTAAGTCGATCAAGGCGGTCATTCCCATCGACGGCGCGGGATTTCACGTTCCCGCCCAGATGAGCAGCGGGCGTGGACCGCTGATGCGGCTTTATGATGATGCTTTCGGGTCAGACCCTGCGCGCCAGCTTGCCTTGTCTCCGGTCACGCATGCTGGCGCCGGCGACGCGCCGCGCTGGCTGATCATTCACGTTGCCGACCGCGCAGCGTCGGCGCGGCAAGCCGCGCTGCTGGCCCAACCGTTGCGTGGTGGCGGGGTGAATGTTGCCATCAAGCCGATTGCGGGAACGCACATGACCGCCAACCGCGACTTTGGCAAAACCGACTATCCGGCGCAGGCCGAGGTGGATGCGCTGGTGCGGGCGGTGGTGGGGCAATAGCACACAACTCGTCGTCCTGAACTTGTTTCAGGACATCGGGCCATCGTCTGCTTGCTGTCCTGAAACAAGTTCAGGACGACGACACAATGGAAGTCAAACGGCTGTGGGCCCACCCAAGGCAAGCACATGGCTGCAGCCCAGCGCCGCGGCGTCATCGGTGTCGGACAGTGCCGCTACCGTTTCCCACCCTTCGGCACGCAACTTTGTCGCTACCGCCGCATCATATCCCAACGGCAGAAACACCCGCCGCGCTGCTCCAGTTTCCGCGCCCAACCCGGCGTCAATCAGCGGATCCGGATAAAGCGAAAATCCCACCGCAGGCTCGCCGCTGCCGTCGATGCGATAGGTACCGCCGCGCCCGATGGCATCGCCTTGTCCCGGCACAAACAGCGAAAAGCCGAACCAGCTTTGATAGGCAAAGCCATGCCGTTCGGTCGGATCCAGCATTAATCGGGCGCGCCCATCAATGCGCGCGGCGATGGTTTCGAGTGCCGCAATCTGGTCGGCCAACACGCCGCGCGCATCGAATGCGCGCAGCGCCGCCAGGGCACTCGCAAAATTGCCGGTAGCGGCGAGGAGCGGCAACCACTCGGCGGCATCCAGCGCCGTCAGCGCGCCCGCATCCTTGCCGTCCAGCGCCGTCGATATTGCTGACAGCCGGTCCCGGTCAACGTTCGGTCCGGCCAGCCGCTCGAGCGCGTCGGGCAAGGTAAAATCGACCGTCACCGGCCCGATCCCCGCTGCCTCGAGCGCGTCGATAGCGATCGCCACAATTTCGGCCGCAGCTGCCACGCTTTCGCTGCCGACCAGTTCGGCACCGACCTGCAACATCTCGCGCGCCGGGCGTAACTGGCTGGCGCGCAGCTTGACGACTTGGCCCGCGTAGCAGAGCCGCAGCGGGCGCGGCGCCCCGGCCATCAGCGTCGCGGCAATCCGCCCCACCTGCCGCGTGATGTCGGGCCGGAACGCCAGCGTGCGCTGCGACACCGGATCGGTAAAGCGCAGCAAATCTTGGCCACTTTCTGCGCCGTCACCACCGCTCAGCGTCTCGCGATACTCCGCCAGCGGCGGCGATACCCGCGCATAGCCATGGCTGCGCAGCGCATCGATCATCGCGCGCGTCACCCGCGACGCGGCCTCCGCCTGCGGCGGCAACCGGTCGCGCAGACCTTCGGGCAAGAGGGAGGGGGAGGTGGTCATAGAGCGGCCATAGCGGGAGCGAACCATGCTGGTAAGCCCCTCCCGCTTGCGGGAGGGGTTGGGGTGGGTCTGTGAAGGCAAAAACCCACCCCGCTGCGACTAGCCAGCAAGCTGGCAAGTCTCGCTGCCCCTCCCGCAGGCGGGAGGGGAGGGAGCTAAAACCGCAGCGCCTTTACGGTCTTGACGCCAGGGACGTTGCACAGTTCCCACAGCAAGGGCTCGGGCAGCGGTTCATCGACGCTCAGCAGCAGCACCGCCTCACCACCCGCTTGGCGGCGGCCCAGGTGGAAGGTGCCGATGTTGATCCCCGCCTCGCCCAGCCGCGTGCCCAGCCGCCCGATAAAGCCCGGCGCATCTTCGTTGACGATGTACAGCATATGGCCGTCGAGGTCGGCTTCCACCTTGATGCCGAACAGCTCGACCAGCCGCGGCGCGCCGTTGCTGAACAGGGTGCCGGCAACCGAACGGTTGCCCTTCGACGTTGCCACGGTAACGCGCAGCAGCGTCTGGTAATCGCCGCGCACATCGTGGCGCACCTCGCGCACATCCAGCCCGCGGTCGCGCGCCATGTGCGGCGCATTGACCATGTTCACCGCGTCCGAATATTGGCGCATCAGCCCGGCGAGAACGGCGGCGGTGATCGGTTTCATATTAAGCTCGGCGGCCGCGCCCTCGACCTCGATCGAAATATTGGTCAAATTGTCGTGCGCCAGCTGGCCCACCAGGCTGCCCAGCTGTTCGGCCAGCGCCATATAGGGTTTCAGCTTGGGCGCCTCCTCCGCCGACAGGCTGGGCACATTGAGCGCGTTGGTGATTCCGCCGGTCAGCAGATAGTCCGAAATCTGCTCGGCGACCTGAATGGCGACATTGACCTGCGCTTCGTCGGTTGATGCGCCAAGGTGCGGCGTGCAGATGAAATTGGGCGTACCAAATAAGGGGTGGTCAGCCGCCGGAGGTTCGGTCGCAAACACATCCAGCGCCGCGCCCGCAACATGGCCGCTGTCGAGCGCCGCCTTCAGCGCGTCTTCGTCCACCAGTCCGCCGCGCGCACAGTTGATGATGCGCACGCCCTTTTTGCATTTGGCAATGTTCGCCGCCGACAGCACATTGCGCGTCTGCTCGGTCAACGGCGTGTGCAGCGTGATGAAATCGGCGCGCGCGAGCAGCGCGTCGAGATCGACCTTCTCGACGCCCAGTTCGACGGCGCGGTCGGGCGTCAGGAAGGGGTCATAGGCGATGACCTTCATTTTGAGGCCGATAGCGCGCTCGGCCACGATGCTGCCGATATTGCCGCACCCGATCAGACCCAGCACTTTCGACGTCAGCTCGACCCCCATGAAGTCATTCTTGGGCCATTTGCCCGCTTGCGTCAGCGCGTTGGCTTCGGGGATTTGGCGGGCCAGCGCGAACATCATCGCAATGGCGTGCTCGGCGGTGGTGATGCTGTTGCCGAACGGGGTGTTCATCACGATGATGCCCTTTTTCGACGCCTCGGGAATGTCGACATTGTCGACGCCGATGCCGGCACGGCCGACGACCTCCAGGTTCGTCGCGGCGGCCAGCACTTCGGCGGTGACTTTGGTCGCCGAGCGGATGGCGAGCCCGTCATAATCGCCGATCATGGCGATCAGCTCGTCTTTGGTCTTGCCGGTGATTTCGTCGACTTCGACCCCGCGTTCGCGGAAAATCGCCGCCGCCTTGGGATCCATTTTGTCGGAGATGAGAACTTTTGGCATGTTGGTTACCTCGCAGCAGGAGGATAATTGGGGACAGTCCCTAATTACCTTCGTTAGGTGGTTTTAATTAAGAAAAACAGGTGTTTGGTAATTAGGGACTGTCCCTAATTATCCGTTTTCCAGCTCGGCGCGTGCCCAGTCGAGCCACGGCCCCAGCGCGACGATATCGGCGGTATCGACCGTCGCCCCGCACCAGATGCGCAGGCCCGGCGGCGCATCGCGGTAACCGGCGATGTCGAATGCCGCGCCTTCAGCCTCCAGCAGTGCAGCGAAGCGCTTGATATAATCTTCGTCTGCACCCTCGACCGTCAGGCACACCGAGGTGCGTGAGCGTGTCGTCGGATCGGCCGCCAAGTGCCCCAACCAATCGCGTTCGGCGATAATCGTGTCCAGCGCCGCCGCATTGGCATCGCTGCGTGCCATCAGCGCCTCAAGGCCGCCGAGCGACTTCGCCCATTCCAGCGCAAAGATCACATCCTCGACCGCCAGCATCGACGGCGTGTTGATGGTCTCGCCCTTGAAAATACCCTCGGACAATTTGCCTTTGGCCATCAGGCGGAAAATCTTGGGCAGCGGCCACGCCGGCGTGTGCGTCTCCAGCCGTTCGACCGCGCGTGGGCCCAGGATGATGACGCCGTGCCCGCCTTCGCCGCCGAGCACTTTCTGCCAGCTAAAGGTGGTGACATCCAATTTGTCCCACGGCATCGGATAGGCGAACACCGCGCTGGTCGCGTCGTTGAGCGACAGGCCAGTGCGGTCATCGGCGATCCAGTCGCCATCGGGCACGCGCACGCCGCTGGTGGTGCCGTTCCAGGTGAACAGCACATCGTGCGACCAGTCGACCGCGCCCAGATCGGGCAGCGCGCCATAATCGGCGCGGATGATGGTGGGGTCCAGCTTCAGCTGCTTGGCGGCGTCAGTGACCCAGCCCTCGCCAAAGCTTTCCCATGCCAGCGCGGTGACTGGGCGAGCGCCCAGCATGGTCCACATCGCCATTTCATAGGCGCCGGTGTCCGACGCGGGCACAATGCCGATTCGGTGCGTGTCCGGCACCTGCAAAATTTCGCGCATCAATTGGATGGCATGGCCCAGCCGCGCCTTGCCAATCTTGGCCCGGTGCGAACGCCCCAGCGATTCGGTGGCCAGTTTTTCGGGGGACCAGCCCGGCGGCTTCGCGCAGGGGCCAGAGGAAAAAAAGGGGCGCGCAGGGCGCACCTGCGGCTTTGCTATGCTCGTCAATGTTTCTCTCCTTGCAGAGAGCTCGCGCGGCGTTGGGACCGCGTGGCCCGTCGCCGCGTCTAGGGGCCACCACGCAATTGTCAAACGAATAGCGGTTGCGCGCGCAACCAGTCCGCCCGGTCGGCCCCTGTGACCGCGCGCGCGACCTGTGTGCCAAAATAATACATGATTGTTACATACAGATTCGACTCGGCACGACGGGCAAGGTAAAGAAAATATTACGCAAAGGGTCGCAACTCGGATTGGCAGAGCCGCAATGGGCCGCAACATGTTGCAAAGGGTTTGGGAATGTTGAATAAATTGGTGAAATCCTCCGCTGTTGGGGCAATGCTGTTGGCGACTCCGGCGGCGCATGCTGCTATTGTGGTAACGAGTGGGTCGACCCCGGGTACGACGACCGCAGTGGTGAACACTGCAGTTGGCCCGAACTCCGCTCTGATCCGGTTTAACGGCTTCAGTGGGTCTGGTTCGCCGGCGATTGACAACCTCACCGCGTCACTTTTGCTAAATTTTGTCGGCAAATCCGGTTCGACATATAACTTTACATACACATTGAAGAATACGTCTAGCGATCCCGTGAGTTCGACAGTCGTGATTTTTGGTTTCAGCACAGACCCTAACTTTACCAATGTAAGCGGCATCGGTGGGACCTTCGATCAGGTTGTTTTTGGGACCAAAAAGAATGGCAGCTTGCTCGGCAGCCAGCCTAATGGTCTGCCCGATATTGAATTCTGCTTGAAAGATCAGGGACCAGACAACAACTGCACGGCTGGGCAGCTGGGCCTTGACAATCAACAGGAAACGAGTGGCGCCTTCAGCCTTGAATTTGCGCAAGATAACCCGTCCATAACCCTCTCAGACTTTAGTGTGCGCTATCAGAGCGTGGCTGGGGCCGGTCAGGTAACTTCGGCCAGCGGCGTGCCCTTCGGCCTCGTCCCCGAACCCGCCACCTGGGCGATGATGATCCTCGGCTTCGGCCTGATCGGCGGCGCGCTACGCAGCCGCAAGGCACAGGCGACGCGCGTCACCTACGCCTGATTGCGAAGAACAAGAAAAGGGCGGGGGAAGCGGTTCGCTTCCTCCGCCCTTTTTGATGTCTTCTCTGGTTTCGTCATCCCGGACTTGATCCGGGATAACGAGCGGCAGGGGCGTGTTATCCCGGATCAAGTCCGGGATGACGAGAATATGGTTGGTTGGCGCTCAGATGCGGTAACCGCTCAATACCCCTCTTTCCGAAACAGCACCTTGCCGCGCTGTTCGACATACAGCTTCTCGAACGTCACCGGGTGGAAATAGGCCTCGACGCGCTCGCCGGTGGGCAGTGTGGCGTACACTTCATAACAGCCGCCATCGACCTTGGCCTTGCGCACCACCCAGCCATCCTTGGTGAGCTGCGCGGTCAGCGCGTCCATGCTTTTCCAGCCCGACTGCGGCCCGGCTTTGCAGGTAATCTTGCCGGTTGCGGCGGCGGGCGTCGCGCTGACGGCGGCGATACCGGCGGCCAGCGCCACGGCGAGCGAGAGGGATAGGGTTTTCATGCGTTAAGCTCCTGCTTGCTTGAGGGGAGGGGAGGAAAAGAGCCGCTTCGCCGCGAGGCTTAGCCAGACGAAAGCCAGCGGCGCGAAATGTACCAGCGCGACAGTCGCGCCATCATGGATCCACAACCAGTGGAGCAGCGTTAGCAGCGCCGCCGGATAGGCCAGCCGCTGCACGGCCTTCCATGCGCGTTTCAGCGCGCGCATCGCCGTCTGGTTGCTGGTCAGCGCCATCGGCAACATCAATGCCAGCGCGGCCCAGCCGGTCGCGATGGCGGGCAGCAGCATCTCGTCAATGATCGCTGCCAGCTCGCCCATATCGAGCGCATAGAAGAACAGGTGCAACAGCGCATAACCGAACGCCGCGACGCCCAAGGCGCGCCGCCGGGCCAACAGCCATCGGAGCCAGCCACGCTGGCCGATCATCCCTGCCAGCGGCCCCAGCAGCATCGCCGCAATCATCGCGCGCGCGCTCCATTCGCCACTTGGGGCGATCAGATCGATGGGCGCAATGGCCCCGCGTGCCCACTGCGCCACCAGCCACAGCCCGGGCAGCGCCAGCAGCAGCCAGAACAGCGGCAGGGAATCACGCAAGGACCGGAGCGAATTCATGGCGGCGGCGATAGGGCAGGGGGCCGGGGCGGTCAAGCTTGTTGATAATCATTCGCAATAAAACGCCCCCTCTATCGTCGTCCCGGACTTGATCCGGGACAACATGCCCCGGTCCGCCCGTTGTCCCGGATCAAGTCCGGGACGACGAGAGCGTGGCGTTTGCTGCACATCTCGACGTGTATCCGCGCGACTTTAACCATCTGTTAACCATCATTTGACAGCCTCGGCCTCACCATGTTTGCATCCAGAACCCTTCGCCTCCCCGCGCTCGCCGCCCCGCTGCTGCTCGCGGCGTGCGTTGGCGGTGCGGATCGCCCGGCGCAGCGCCCCACCGCCAAGCCGCAAACCAGCGCCGTCCCCGCCTTTACCTCGCCCGAATCCAGGCAATGCATCGCCGACCTTGGCAAAGCGGGCGTGCGTTTCACCCCGCTCGCCAATCAGGAGTTTGGCGGCGGGTGCAACGCGATGGACAGCGTAAAGCTGCTCGATATCGGTACCCCGACCAGCAATTTGGGCGCGATGACCTGTCCGTTGGCGCGCAATTTTGCCGCCTGGGCGCAGCATGCCGTCCGCCCGGCGGCACGCAAATATCTGGGGCGCGAGGTCGTTCGCATCGAAACCTTCGGTACTTACAGCTGTCGCAACATTTACGGTGGCCGCTCGGGCCGCCTGTCGCAGCACGCCTCTGCCAATGCAGTCGATGTGTCCGCCTTTGTGCTCGACGATGGCCGCCGCATCACGCTGCTCGATGGATGGAAGGGTTCTGACGACGAACGCGAATTTCTGCGCACCCTCCACGCCTCGGCGTGCAAACGCTTCGGCACGGTGCTTGGCCCCGATTACGATGCCGCGCACCACAATCACTTCCACTTTGACATGAGCGGGCAGGGCTATTGCCGCTGATTGCGGCGCTGCATGCCGCCGTCTTGGCTTTTTCGTATCGTGCGGCTAGCGCGTTCGGATGACCGACAAAATGCCCCATCGTTCGGCTTTCCACAAAGCGCAGGAGAGCCGCGAATTCGCCAAATTTAACGTCTCAACCCCGCAAACGCAGAGCGAGGCCTATAAGCTCGCCTTTCAGGACACCGATTTTCTGCTGCGCGAGGATCTGCGCCCGGTGCGCTTCCAGCTCGAATTGCTCAAGCCCGAATTGCTGCTTGACGAGGCCAAGATTGAATCGATGCTGGTCATCTACGGCTCGGCGCGCATCCCCGAACCCGAGGCTGCCGACGCGCTCGAGGCCGCGGCCACCGACGACACCGCGCGCAACATTGCACGCAGCCTGAAGGCCAAGGCGCGCTACTATAACGAAGCGCGCAAACTCGCGCAGCTCGCCAGCGCTTTTCCTCCCGACGCCAATGGCAAGCGCCACTTCGTGGTCTGCTCGGGCGGCGGTCCGTCGATCATGGAGGCGGCCAATCGCGGTGCGCACGATGTCGGCGTCGATTCGGTCGGCCTCAACATCGTCCTGCCGCACGAACAGGCGCCCAACCGCTTCGTCACGCCCGATCTCAGCTTCCAGTTCCACTATTTCGCGTTGCGCAAAATGCACTTCCTGCTGCGCGCGCGCGCGGTGTGCGTCTTCCCCGGGGGCTTCGGCACCTTCGACGAAATGTTCGAACTGCTGACGCTGATCCAGACCGGCAAGATCAAGCCCATTCCGGTCATATTGTTCGGCAAGGATTTCTGGACCCGCGTCGTCAATTTCGAGGCGCTGGTCGAGGAAGGCGTCATCAGCGCGCCCGACTTGGACCTTTTCCGTTTTGTCGAAACGGCGGAAGAGGCGTGGGCGCTGGTGACCGAGTTTTACGGGGTTAAGGCGTAGAGCTTACTTCGCCGCCGGAGCCGTAGCAACATCGGGCGCTGCTGCCGGAGCTGCTGCTGCATCTGTCGCAGGCGCTGCCGCACCATCCGCCGCCGGTGCCGCTGCATCAGCCGCCGGTGCCGCCGGAACTGCCGGCAAGGGCAAATTCGACCCCTGCGTGTTCATCCAGGCGATCAGATTGGCGCGGTCTTGCGGGTCCGACAAGCCGGCGAACGACATGGTCGTGCCATTGGCGAATTTGCGCGGGCTGGCCAGCCAGGCGTCCATCTTGGCAAAATCCCAATTGCCGCCGACTTCTTTCAGCGCTGCGGAATAGTTGAACCCGGCCTTGCTGGCCAGCGGTGCACCCAGTTTGGCGTGCAAATTGGGGCCAATGCCGTTGGCACCGCCCGCGTTGATCGAATGGCATGTCGCGCACTTGGCAAAAGTGGATTCGCCCTTGGCCAGATCGGCCGAGGCCAGCAAAGCTTCCAGCGGCGGCCCGGATTCGACGGGACCGGTGGCTTCACCAACAATCGCAAAGCCAGACTTTTCGGGCGCATGGCTCTTGGCGGCCATGCCGGTCACAATGGACAGGCCCAGCGCGGCAATGCCCGCGCCTAGCACCCAGCCGGCGATAGTGTTCATGCGATTGTCGTCGCTCACGTTTGCAATCCTTTTGGCAATTTCGCGCTCCCATAATGGCCAAGCCACCCCCGCGCAAGCGCGGTTGCGCGTTAAACCACGCCCCGCTAACGCGCGGGCTCTATATCGGGCGGAACACGGAATTATGGCCAGCTATTCGGCATCGGCGCAGCGACTGGTGGACAGCATGGCGGCGGCCGCGCTGGCCGCGCCTGCGCGCGCCCTCGCCTTTCAGGGCGCGCCGGGGGCAAACAGCCATCTTGCGGCGACGGAATTTGACGCGAACGCGTTGCCGCTGCCCTGTTACGCCTTTGAAGACGCCATCGATGCGGTGCGCGACGGGCGCGCCGACCGCGCCATCATCCCCATCGAAAACAGCCTGCACGGCCGCGTCGCCGACATCCATTTCCTGCTGCCCGAATCGGGGCTGTTCATCACCGGCGAGTATTTCTTGCGCATTCGCCACGGGCTGATGAGCCGCAATCTGGCCCCTCCGACCAAGGCGATGAGCCATCCGCAAGCGCTGGGCCAGTGCCGCCACTGGCTGCGCGCCAACGGCATCGATCCGATCGCGCACAGCGACACGGCGGGCGCGGCGGCATGGGTCGCCGATTCGGACGAGCCCGGCCTTGCCGCCATTGCCCCGCCAATGGCCGCCGACCTCTATGGCCTGACGCTGCACGAAGCGGGAATCGAGGACGCCGACCATAACATGACGCGCTTCGTCGTGCTGGCGCGCGAAGCCGCCGCGCCAGGGCCCGGCACGGACATGATGACCACCTTTGTCTTTGAGGTGAAGAATATTCCCGCCGCGCTCTACAAGGCGCTCGGGGGTTTCGCCACCAATGGCGTGAACATGACCAAGCTCGAAAGTTATCAGGTCGGCGGCGTTTTCGTTGCCACTCGCTTCTATGCCGACATTGCCGGTGCGCCGGGTGATCCGCGCGTCGACCGCGCGCTGGCGGAGCTTGCCTTCCACTGCAACGAAGTGCGCCTGCTGGGCAGCTACCCGATGGCGCGGACGCGGGATTAACCCTCGCTCTTCGCCAAAGTGCGTGCGGTGCTGGCGGTCTGCGCCACAAATATTGCAACCAATATCGCCGACACCACCAGCGCGAACATATCGAACGCGGACAAATCGGTGCCCAGCCGGTTGTTGGGGCTGACAAAGAACATCGCTGCAGTCATCGCCATCAACATCAGCCGCAATTCGGTGGGGCCGCCAGCCAGATAGGTCAGCTTGAATGTGTCGATTACCTGCGCGCACAAATAGGTGTGGATCGACAACATCAGATAGGCGACGAGCGCAATCAAAGCCACTTCCAGCTCAACAAACGGCCCCAGGCCCAATCCGCCCAGCATCGCAAATATGGCGAGCGCATCGACGCTATGGTCGATGAAATAGCCGTATTTTGGACGCTCAATTCCACGGAACCGCGCGAGGCTGCCGTCCAGTGAATCACCAAACCAGTTAATGACATAGCCGGACAGGGCCAGCCACAACCACGCCAGATGTTGGCCGCTCAAAATATAGCCCGCGCCGACCATCAACGCTCCGGCAAAGCCCAACGCCGTCATCATGTCGGGCGTGACCCAGGCCGGTAGCCGCGGGCAAAGCCAATTGAGCAGCCGCCGTTCATTGGCGGCAAGGATATTCTGCTGAATGCGCGGGATGTCTGTCATCGCGGTGCCATACATTTGTCATCCAAATTAAACCAGCGTGATTGACCGGGCTTTGACAACGCCATGTCGCACCGTCATTGGCTTGCCTCGCGCTGAACGCATGGTCTACGACGTTGCATCATGCTCGGCGTGGAAACAGCTGTGGCGGCACCATGGTCCGCGCAAACCGACTGGGCCGGTCTGGCCCGGCGCTGTATTGACGCTGCACTGGCCCAAACGCCGCACGCGTCCCTCGCCAATGCCGCGCCGCTCGTCGAAGTGTCGGTGCGGTTGACAGACGATGCCGAAGTGCAGAGTCTCAATCGCGACTATCGCGGCAAGGATAAAGCCACCAATGTCCTGTCCTTCCCGCAATATGACCCAGCTGACTTTGCGATGCTCGCCAACACCGACGACGGCGAGATATTGATTGGCGACATTGTCTTGGCGCTTGAAACTTGCGAGCGCGAAGCCGCCGGGCGCGGGATCAGCGTTGCCGATCACGCTGCACACCTCATCGTCCATGGCACGCTCCACCTTATCGGCTATGATCATCAGGACGACGTGAGCGGCGACGCTATGGAAGCGCTGGAAACAAAAGCCCTTGCCACGCTGGGCCTTGCCGACCCATATGCAGCGCATAGCCATTTGCCCGAATGACCGGGCGGGACACGGGGGCCATGCCGGACGACCAGCAGAGCGCATCGCGCAGCGACGACAGCGACAGTCGAAGTAGCGGACTGTTCAAAAAACTGACCGGCATGTTGTTCGGCAGCGGCGCCGAACCATCCTTGCGCGAACAGATTGAAGAAGTGATTGATGAGGCCGAAGAGGATCGCGGCCCGCGCGCCGCGACCGGCGCGGTTGGCGATATGGCCCCCGCCGAGCGCAAGATGCTGCGCAACCTCTTGCATTTCGGCGAACAGCGGGTGGACGATGTCGCCGTGCCGCGCTCGTCGATTATAGCGCTGCCAGAAACAGCGACCTTCGCCGAAATCGTCGCGCTCTTTTCCGATGCCGGGCACAGCCGCCTGCCGGTCTATCGCGGCAGCCTCGATGAAATCGTCGGCATGATCCACATCAAAGATGTCTTTTCGGTTCTTGCGGAGCAGCGCGATCCGCCGCCGCTGGTCGAACTGATGCGCCAGCCGCTCTATGTGCCGCAGTCGATGGGCGCGCTCGATCTGCTGGCCGAAATGCGCGCCAAGCGCACGCACCTCGCCGTGGTTATCGACGAATATTCGGGGACCGAGGGCCTTGTCACTATCGAAGATCTGATGGAGGAAATCGTCGGCGAGATAGAGGATGAACACGACGACGAACCCGAACAACTGATGGTCCAGCGCGCCGACGGCAGCTGGGACGTCGATGCCCGCGCCGAACTTGATGATATCGCCGAAACCATCGCCGCTGTGCTTGCGGAAACCGAAGAGGATGTCGACACCATCGGCGGCCTTGCCGCGGTGTTGGCGGGACATGTGCCGGGCGTGGGCGAAATCATTGCCCACCCCGCTGGCTGGCGGCTGGAGATATTGGCGGGTGACGCCCGCCGCGTTGACCGCTTGCGTCTGCACCCGCCGGTCAAGGTTGACTTTGAAGCCCCGCTGGGTCGCGGCGAAGTGGAATAGGGTGCCATTTGCACCCCTATCCAAACCCAGCTAAATCCCGCCTATGCAAACCAGCGACCTGCGCATCGCCCTGTTTAGCGGCAACTATAACTACGTCCGCGACGGCGCGAACCAGGCGCTCAACCGGCTGGTCGAATATCTGCTGCGCCAGGGGGCGGCAGTGCGCGTTTATTCGCCAACGGTGGACGAGCCGGCCTTCGAACCACAAGGCGACCTTGTCAGCGTGCCATCAATGGCCATCCCCAATCGCCCCGAATACCGTATTCCGTTGCGCTTGTCGGGCCGGGTGAAGGCTGATTTAACCGCCTTTGCGCCCAACATCTTGCACATTTCCAGCCCCGACCGTGTCAGTCGCCGGGCGCAACGCTGGGCGGCAAAGCGCAACTTGCCGGTGCTGGCATCGGTGCACACGCGCTTTGAAACTTATTTCCGCTACTACAACCTTGCCTTCATCGAACCGCTGATGGTCGCCTGGCTGCGCAAACTTTACCGCCGCTGCGACGCGCTGGTCGCACCATCCGAATCGATGGCGCAACTGCTGCGCGAACAGCGGATGAATTACGACATCGACATCTGGTCGCGCGGTGTCGACCGCAGCATTTTCGGACCCGAACGGCGCGATCTGGCCTGGCGCCAGAAATTGGGCATCGCCGACACCACCCCGGTTATCGGCTTTCTCGGGCGGCTGGTGATGGAAAAGGGCCTTGATGTCTTTGCCGACACCATCGACCTGCTGCGGCGGCGCGGCGTTGACCATGATGTAGTAGTGGTTGGCGAGGGCCCTGCGCGCGACTGGTTCGAAAGCCGCCTGCCAGGCGCGCACTTCGTCGGCTTTCAGGGCGGAATTGATCTGGCGCGCGCCGTCGCGTCAATGGACATGCTGTTCAATCCGTCGGTCACCGAAACCTTTGGCAATGTCACGCTGGAAGCCATGGCGTGCGGCCTGCCGGTCGTCGCTGCCAAGGCCACCGGCAGCCAGAGCCTGGTCAGCGATGGACGTTCGGGTCAACTCGTTCCGCCCGGCGCTATCGGCCAATATGCCGACGCGCTCGCCGCCTATTGCACCGATCCGGCCCTGCGCGCGGCACATGGTGCAGCGGGCGAAACGCGCAGCCGCGAATTCAGCTGGGACGCGATCAACCAGACCGTCGCCGACAATTATCTTCGCCTGATTGCACAGCGCAAGCGCGGGCTGGGCCCAGTGTCGGACGCGGCGATCCGATGAGAGAGCGCTGTTCGGTAATTAACACCGTAGCCCTGAGCCTGTCGAAGGGCGTGGCACGTCCTCAATCAACTTTTCGGACGAAATGCTGATCGCGACTTGGCCAATTCTGCAATGCGCTCCCAATCTCCCACAATCAGCGCTTCCTTTTTGGCGCGGCCCCAACCTTTGATTTGCCGTTCAGCGGCTTTCGCATCATCCCGCGACTGAAACCGGTCATTCCAGACGAGCACCACGGGCCGACGGCTGAACGTGTAGCCCTTGACCCAACCGGCATTGTGCTGGCCGACGCGCATATCGATGTCATCGGTATGCCCGACATAATAGCTTCCATCGGCGCAACGGAGCAGATAGCAATGGAACATCCAGTCGCTGGTCATCACCGCAGCTTATCCCTGCGCCACGTGCTTCGACAAGCTCAGCACTACGGTGGAAGAATGAAGCATCGTCAATGACCGACCTCTTCGCGCCTGAAAGCCAATCCCCCACCGCTGCCCCGCTCGCCGAACGCCTGCGCCCGCAAAGCCTCGCCGAAGTTGTCGGGCAGGAACATCTCACCGGCCCCGATGGCGCGATCGGGCGGATGGTGGCCAACCAGACCTTGGCCTCGATCATCCTGTGGGGGCCGCCCGGCACCGGCAAGACCAGCATCGCGCGTCTGCTCGCTGACGCGGTGGGCCTGCGCTTCGTCCAGCTCAGCGCGGTGTTCTCGGGTGTGGCCGACCTCAAGGCTGCCTTTGCCGACGCCGATCGGCTCGCGGCCTCGGGCCAGCGCACGCTGCTCTTCGTGGACGAAATCCACCGGTTCAACCGCGCCCAGCAGGACGGATTCCTGCCCTATGTCGAACGCGGTACGGTGGTGCTCGTTGGCGCGACCACCGAAAACCCCAGCTTCGCGCTTAACGCTGCGCTTTTGAGCCGCACGCAGGTGCTGGTGCTGCACCGGCTGGATGAAGCTGCGCTAACAACCTTGCTCACCCGCGCCGAGGCCGCGACCGAGACTGCGCTCCCGCTGACGTCCGCTGCCCGCGCCGCGCTCATCACCAGCGCAGACGGCGATGGCCGCTTCCTGCTTGGTCAGGTTGAAACGCTGCTCGCCGCCGGGGTCAGCGATTCGCTCGATCCGCCTGCGCTCGCGGCGCTGCTGCACCGCCGAATGCCGGTCTATGACAAGGACCGCGACGGTCACTACAACCTCATCTCGGCGCTCCACAAATCGCTGCGCGGGTCGGATCCGCAAGCCGCGCTCTACTGGCTTGCGCGTATGCTGGTGGCGGGCGAAGAGCCGCTTTATGTGCTGCGCCGCCTGACCCGCTTCGCCAGCGAGGATATCGGCCTCGCCGATCCGCAGGCGCTGGTGCAATGCCTCGCGGCCAAGGATGCTTACCAGTTTCTCGGCTCGCCCGAAGGCGAACTCGCCATCGTCCAGGCCTGCCTCTATTGCGCCACCGCCCCCAAATCGAACGCCGCCTACGCTGCGCAAAAAGCTGCATGGAAATCGGCCAAGGACACCGGCAGCCTTGCGCCGCCCGCGCACATCCTCAATGCCCCGACCAAGCTGATGAAGGATTTGGGCTATGGCGCGGGCTATGCCTATGATCATGATGCCGAAGGCGGCTTTTCGGGCCAGAACTACTGGCCCGAAGATTTGGCCCCGCAGACCCTCTACAAGCCCACCGACCGTGGCTTTGAAAAACGCATCGCCGAACGCCTCGCTTGGTGGGACGAGCGGCGGGGGAAAAACTAACGCATCGCCACAGCGAGCGCCGCGAAGCTTTCTCTGGCCATCGGCATGGCGCAATCTCGCATTCTGGAGCTTGCATCGTCGCCACGCTCCTCGCAATGACGATGCTTACTCCATCGGCGGATAGCGCTCGAACCCCGGGACGCCGTCCAAACTCGCCATCCACCCGATCCGGTCGGCGAGCTGGATTTGCGCGCCCAATGCAATTGCGTCGGGATTATCCAGCGTGGCTGTCTGGACATCGATCATTCCCGGGAAAATCGCGTCATTGGTGTAAAACAGCCCG
This sequence comes from uncultured Sphingopyxis sp., assembly GCA_964401155.1. GTDB lineage: Bacteria > Pseudomonadota > Alphaproteobacteria > Sphingomonadales > Sphingomonadaceae > Sphingopyxis. Next base: position 8,436 of record CAYNXF010000003.1, on the reverse strand, counting down.
GTGCCGCATCGCCCGCAAAAATGGCGCCGGCCATGCTCGCTGCTGGCATAAATCACCATCTTGCCTTCGATCGCCACGGCATCCGCGCGCGCCATCGCCCATGCCACCGCCGGCGCGCCCGAATGGCGCCGACAGTCGGTGCAGTGACACAGCGTATGATGCTCGACTGCCGACGGCATCGCATAGCGGATAGCACCACAATGGCATCCGCCACCAACCTGTTCGCTTGTTGCCATCGACTCGCCCCCTCAAGCCCATCGGAACAGAAATAGAACAAATGATTTCCAACATTGCAAGCCTTTTCGCGCATGCTACGCCCGCGGTCATGGGCAAACTCTCTGGCATCCGCGTCGTCGATCTCACACAATTCTTCCCCGGTCCGATGCTCACCGTGATGATGGCGGACCAGGGCGCCGAGGTGATCAAGGTCGAACCCCCCGGCGGCGATCCGGTGCGCGAAATGGCGCCCTTCGCGGGCGATCACAGCGTCTGGTTTGCGGGCCTCAACCGCGGCAAGACCAGCGTCACGCTCGACCTCAAATCGGACGCCGGCTGCGCGGCACTTACCGACCTCATCGCCAACGCCGATGTCTTTGTCGAAGGTTTCCGTCCCGGCGTCATGGCGCGGCTCGGTTTCGATTATCCCGCCGTCCGCGCCATTAATCCGCGTATCGTCTATGCCTCGGTCAGCGCCTTTGGGCAGGAAGGCCCGCTCGCGCACCACCCCGCGCACGACATGGCGGTGCAAGCGCTCGCAGGGTTCCTCAGCGTCAACGATGGCCCGGATGGCACACCCGTCGTTCCCGGCGCGCCCAGCGCCGACATGGCCGCAGGGCTGACCGCGCTTTCGGCGATATTGATGGCGCTGATCGGGCGCGAAAAATCGGGGCAGGGCGATTATGTCGACATCGCCATGTTCGACTCGCTGCTGCCCTGGTGCGTGCATACCGCCGGTTCCGCAATCGCGGGCGGTGACCCGCCCACCTCCGCCACTCAGCGCAGCCTGGGCGGTGCAGCCTTTTACCAAGTTTATAAAACGTACGACGCCCGGCACATCGTCCTCGGCGGGCGCGAGCTCAAATTCGCGCGCAACCTTTTGACCGCGCTTGATCGCCCCGACCTCATCCCGCTGGCCGAAGCCGACGCCGGCCCCGCGCAGGCCCCGCTCGTCCAGTTCCTCCGCGAAACCTTCGCCACCCGCACCCGCGCCGAATGGGAAAGCTGGTTCGCCGATAAAGATGTCGCCTTCGCCCCCGTCCTCGATTTCCGCGAAGCCTTTGATCAACCCCATATCGCGACCCGCAGCCTAATCGTCCGCGCGGGCGAAGAAGCGCACATTGCGCCGCCCATCCGCTTTGCCAGCGACCCGCCTTTTGTGCCCGCGCCATCGCCGCCCCTCGCCACGTGACGCCTTAACTTTTCCCCGCTATACCCCCGGTAACCGCCCCGGCAGCGCGACTCGCTCACCCAGCGCATCGCTCCGCCGGGGCCTTCGATTTTATACCAGAGCATAAAGGGACGCCGCCATGGCCCGCCGCCGCCAAATCTATGAAGGCAAAGCCAAAATCCTCTATGAAGGGCCCGAACCCGACACGCTGATCCAATATTTCAAGGATGACGCGACCGCCTTCAACGCGCAAAAGCGCGGCACCATCAATGGCAAGGGCGTGCTCAACAACCGCATTTCGGAGCATGTCTTCACCCTGCTCGGCAACATCGGCGTGCCGCACCATTTCATCCGCCGCCTCAACATGCGCGAACAGCTGATCCGCCGCGTCGAGATCGTCCCCATCGAAGTCATCGTCCGCAACGTCGCCGCGGGCACGCTCAGCAAGCGTCTGGGGCTGGAGGAAGGCACGCCGCTCCCCCGCACGCTCATCGAATATTGCTACAAAGACGACAGCCTGGGCGACCCGCTGGTGGCCGAGGAACATATCGCCTGCTTCAACTGGTGCACCCAGGAAGAACTGCACGATATTCAGGACATGGCGATCCGCATCAATGATTTCATGAGCGGCATGTTCGCCGCCGTCGGCATCCGCCTCGTCGATTTCAAGCTGGAGTTCGGCCGCTGGTTCGAAGGCGATTTCAGCCGTATCATCCTCGCCGACGAAATCAGCCCCGATGGCTGCCGCTTGTGGGACATGCAGACCAACGAAAAGCTCGACAAAGACCGCTTCCGCCGCGACCTTGGCGGCGAGGTTGAGGCCTATCAGGAAGTCGCCCGCCGATTGGGCCTGCTCCAGGGCGAAGGCAGCGAAAGCGCCGTGCTGGACCTCGACAGCCACCGCAAGAAAAAGGGATAGGGCTACTTCGCTACCAACCGCTCGCTACCAACCCCTCGTCATCCCGGACTTGATCCGGGACAACGAGCTACGGAATCGTGGGTTAAGCCCCTCCCCTTCAGGAGTGCTGGGTCGGTCAGTCCCCCGGACCGACCTGAAACTGCCGGGGGCAGTTTCACCCCGCACTGGGTTGGAGTGGGGACTGTTGGCATAGTAAAGTTTTGCAGTGCAAATCTGACAGAGCGGCGCAACACCGCTCCAACCCTCGCTCACGCTCGGGAGCTTTCCGGGAAAATGTCCCCCGGACATTTTCGGTGTCCGGAAAAATGGTGCCCAGAAGAGGACTCGAACCTCCACGGCCTTGCGACCGCCAGCACCTGAAGCTGGTGCGTCTACCAATTCCGCCATCTGGGCACGGGGTAGGCGAGCGCCACTAGGGGCGGGCGCGGGGGATGTCAACGGGGACCGCCCCCTTTTTCGGGTTGAGCAAACAAAGCGGGCATGGAACCGGAGCAATCCGGCCCATGCCCGTCAGGTGGTGCGCCCGGCGGAGGGGTCAGGGGAGAGGCGCCGGGCGGTATGGTTCCGCGCTTATTGGCCGCCGCGCGCGCGGCGCGATGAGCGCTGCGGGCGCTCGCGCTGCGGCCGGTCGGTCGTCACCTGGCGGTTGACGCGGCCATTTTCCCGGGTGGCGACGACATCGCGCGATGCCACCGTGCTGCCGTCGCTGCCGGTCACGCGCTGGCTGGCGGTATAGCCATTGTCGGTGCGCGCGCGTTCGCCGCTGACGCCATAGCTGCGACCGTCAAAGGTGGTGCCGGTGCCGGTCATCGTCGAACCATTCTCGGTGCGCGTGCGCACCCGTTCGGCCGAGCGGGTTTCGCCCTGGAAATTGGTGGCATCGACGGTCACGGTCGATCCGGTGTCGGTTTTAATGCGGTTGACGTCGCGCGTCGCGGTGGCGCCATCGCTGGCGCGCGTCACCACGGTGTTGCGATCAACGGTGCCGGCTTCCTTATCGATCGTGGTTGTTTGCGTTGCCGAGCCGTTGGGGCCAGAGCCTGTGCGCACTTTGGTTTCCTGGGCCAGCGCCGTGGCGGGCGTCAGCAACAGGGCGGCGGTCAGAAAATAAATGGCTTTCATGGGTTTAACTCCTGCTCAAATCTTCCCGTGAAGTCCGGCAGTTTGCTGCCGGTCACACCCCTTCAACGGGCGAGCTGCAAAAACCCTTCGCGAAAAATGGGGGTGGCCGGAATCATTGCTGCCGCTGGCGGCGCAAGCGTTCGCGCCGCTCGGTGAGGCGTTGGCGCAGCGTCTCGCGCTGAGCCGGGGTCAGGCGCGGGCGCTCGGCGGTGCCCACCTTGGTCGGTTCCGCACCAGCCTCGGCTTCGGGTGTCGCTGCGGGATCCGGGGGAGTTTCGGGCGTCAGCGCGGGCGCGGGCACTGGCGCGGCCCCCGAATCGGCGGGCGCGGCCTGCTGCTCGCGTACCCGCGCGCGCAGCGCATCGCGGTTGGCCTCGCGCCGCTCGCTCGTCAGCGCATCGCGGGTCACCAGCCGTTCTTCCACCCGCGCGCGTATCGCGGCCCGCTGTTCGGGACTGGGCACGGGCAGTCCGGCGGCCTCGCGCCGGGCAATGCCGCGATCGATGGCGGTTTCGACGCGCTGGGTCACCCGCTCGCGCCGGGCCTCGCGGCGTTCGTCGGCGGCCCGAAAGCGTGCCTCCAGCCGCTCGGGGGTCAGTGCTGGTCCGACGGGGGCAGCAGCGGGTGCTCCCGCACTGCCGTCGGTCGGCGCAGCCACCGGCACGGCCGCACGGCGCGTCGGCACGGGGGCGGGTCCGGCGGGCTCGACCAGCGCGATGCGCTCGGCAAACTGGCGCAGCGCCGGGATGGTGACGCCAATGTCGCCAAACACCCCGGCCGCCGCGGCGGTCGCGCTCATCAGCGCGCCCGCCGCCAGCCCCAGCGTTACACTGCGGCGCGGCAGCCAGCGGGTGCGCGCCGCGCGGCGCGGCTGGGGCGCGGGCAGCGATTGTCCGGCCAGCGCGCGCGCCGTCACCCGCTCGGCAAAATCGCCCGGCAGCAGCGGCACCGCATAGGCATCAAGCGCGCGGGCCAGATCGCGGTCGATGGGGTTCATGCCACTTCCCCCCGCAAATCATCGGCGACCAGCCCGCGCTGGACGCACGCCTCGCGCAGCGACGCGCGCGCGCGCAGCAGCAGCGATTCAAACGCCTTGATATTCATCTCCAGCGCCGCGGCAGCGGCGCTGTTGGGCTGGCCCTCATAATAGGTCAGCACTATGGCCAGCCGCTGCCGGTCGGGCAGCGCCAGCACGGCATCGCGCGCGGCGGCGGCGGTGCGCTCCGCGTCCAGCACGGCATCGGCCAGCGGCGCATCATCGGCGCGCTCGGGCACGTCCTCGTCGCTGCGAAAGCGGCGGCGGCGCAGCCGGTCGAGGCACAGATTGGCGGCCACACGCTGCAACCAGGCACCCACGCCGGACCCGCCGGGGCGCCACCCCGCCGCATGTTCCCACAATCTCAACATCGCTTCCTGCGTTACATCCTCGGCTTCGGCGGCATCGCCGGTCATGCGATAGGCAAGCCGGTGCACGGCGGCGGCATGGGCGTCGACAAGGCGGCGGAAAGCCGCGCCATCGCGCGCCGCCACCTGCTCCATCAATCCATCCTCGGTGCGCTGCACAGGTGCCGCGCTTTGTGCCGCCAGCATAGGTTCCCGATCGAAAATTCTCGATGCCCTGCATGCTATCACGCACCAGCTGAAAAAATCCTTCGCGCCGGATGAAGGATTTTTTCATCTGGTCCGTTGGGCGGGGTGGGACCGGAACAATTATCAGGGGAAAAGCGCCCATGCGCCACATCATTATCGCCAGCCTGACCGCGGCCATCGCCGCCACCATCGTCGCGCCCGCCGCCGCACAGGGTGCAGCAGAAGCGGAGAAGAAGGACTGGAGCATCTCCGCCACCGGCGGCACCACCATTTTCGGGGGCGACGGGGACCAACCCTTCGCCAGCCTGGGCCTGACCCGCCATTTTGGCGACACCTATGTCCGGCTGACCGGCACGTACATTGATGGCGGCAGCGATGATGGCGCGCCGCTCTCCACCGTCCCGGCGTCAACACGCCAGATCACGCTGGGCGCGGGGACCTATTTGGGCGCGCTCGGCGTCGATGCCTATGTCTCGCTCGGCGACCGGCAGTTCGATCGCCGCGCTTTCACCACGCGCACTGGCCAGACGCTTGCGCTCGACAGCAACGGCTCATCCTTTGGCGCAGGGTTGTCACTCATCTACGAGATCCCCTTGGGCGACAACGGCATCCTCGCGCCGTTCATTGCTGGGGATTACAGCCGCATCAGCATCGCGCGCGCGCTGGCCCTGCCCGGCGGTACCAGCCTGGGCGAAGAATCGCATGAGGATGGCGTGACGGGATCGCTCGGCGCCAGCGCGCTCTGGCTGTTCGGTCCCGACCAGCGCCACAGCATCGGCCTCTATACCGCCGCACTCGCCAGCTCGAACAACAGCGCCTACAACGGCACCAATGCCCAACGCGCCACCGCACTCGGCATCGGCGACCGCCCGGGCGTCAGCGACGAATGGCTCGAATATGGCGTAACCGCCGCCTTCGGCCTGTCGGACGCGGTTGACCTGCAACTGGGCGCGGTGCGCACTGCCGGCTTCCTGGGGCCAGAAGCGACCTCGCTGACCGGCGGACTGAATTTCCGGTTTTAAGCGGGGGGGGGGCTTGTCCGGGGGATGTCCGCTTTCCTCTCCGGGCAACCCCGCGTCCCCCTCACAGGGGGGCTTTCCTACATCCCCGCGCCCTGTCATGCTCGTCGCCCGGCTCTTTCCAATCGTTGGTCCCCGCTGCCCGCGCGAAAAGCGCGTTGTGCGCAAAGTTAGGGAAGTTACCGCCCAAACATCCTCTGCAAATGTTGGACATATCGGTTAACCCTTCGGCATGCTCAGGACTGGCTTTGCTGAACTCTGGGCTGCCGCTTGCCGGCACCGCCACCCCCCATGGTTAACGCGCCCTTTACCCTCTTCTGCCATGCCGGTCCGCGTAAAGAACCGCATTTGGGGGAATTTGCGCGTGGGCGCTTTGACATTGCTACGCCAATCGCTGGGCATGCTGGAGCTCGACCCCAAATGGGCCGACGCGCAGCAGGCCGCGCAATTCCGTTCGATGTGCAAAAACATCATGGAAACCACGCCGGTCGTCCTGCTGCTGATGGTCGGCGTCATGCTGCTGTTCTGGAACACCGAAATGCGCGCCGTCATTGGCGGTGCGGCGATCATGATGATCATCTTGCTCGCGACGCTGCACCTGACGCTGCCCGGCCTGCCTTTTGCGCGCTTTGGCCGCATCGGCCTTGCGGGCGAGGCGCGGCTGCATCAGATTTTCGCCATCGCCAGCGCCGCCGTGTGGGGCATCATCGGCGTCGCGGCGATGGAGGTGGCCGATACCAGCACCGAAATCTTCGTCATCGCCACGATGATCGGGGTGATTGCCACCGGCGGCCTGTCGAACCTTTATCTGCCGCACAATGCTTTTGCCTTCATGGCCATTGTCGCGGGCGCGCTGATGTTCGGGCTGTGGCGCTCGCCGCAGCAATTTCACGCCGGCATGTATGGCTGCATCATCCTTTATGTCGCGATGCTGCACCACGGCTTTGTCCGCCTCGCGGGCTTCATGATGCAGCAGGTGCGCGATAGCGCCGCGCTCGCCGAAGCCGAAGCCGCGCGCCGCCGCGAGCGGGAGGAACAGCTGCAGGCCGAACAGGCGCGCGCCGCCGAAATCGCCGCCGCGCGCGAGCAGGAACGCGAAAGCGCGCAGGCCGCACGCCACGCTGCCATGCTGGCTCTCGCCGAACGCTTTCAGACCGAGGTTGTCGCGGTGGTTCGCGCCCTTGCCGATGGCATGCACCAACTCACCAGCGCGGCCGAAGCGATGCAGCGCATCACCGGCGAAACCGGCGAGCGCGTCGCCACCGTGCGCCAGTCGGCGGGAGAAGCAAATCAGGCCGTGCAACAGGTCGCCGCCGCCGCGTCGCAGCTGCGCGATGCCGTCGCCCATATCCACAGCGAGGTCGCCGCGCAGCGCGAGGCTGCCAGCGTTGCTGCTTCGGCCACCGGGGCAGGGGTGGCGCACGTCCGCACCCTCACCAGCGACGCTGCAGGCATGGCCGATCTGGTTCAGGTCGTCACCGACATCGCGCGCCAGACCAATATGCTGGCGCTGAACGCCAGTATCGAGGCGGAACGCGCGGGCGAGGCGGGACGCGGCTTCGCCGTCGTCGCGCGCGAGGTGAAGGGGCTGGCCGCCGAAGCGCAGGAGGCCATCGGGCGCATTGGCGGCTTCGTCGCCGGGGTGCGCGAACGCATGGGGACTGCGGACCGCAAAATGGCCGATGTCGCGACGCAAGTGGACACCATCACCGACCGCGCGGCGCAAATCGCCGTGACCGTCAGCCAGCAAAGCAGCGCCACGGGCGCGATCGACAGCAGCGCCGCGCGCGCCGCCAGCCACAGCCGCGCCGTCGCCGATGCCATTGGCATGGTCGCCGAACGCACCGTTGAAAGCGGCGCGGTGGTCAGCCAGCTTGGCGATATCGCGCGCTTGCTCGCGCAGGAAACCGCGGCGCTAGAGCGGCTCAGCGCGGGCTTTCTTGATCGGCTGCGCGCCGCTTAGGATAAACCGCTCGCAACGGCACGCCGCCTGCGATAGGCCGGATGCCAATGACCAGCGCGGCGCCCGCTTCTCCCGTCACCCTCGATGCCGCCGCCGAAGCGCGCGCGCTGCGCTTTGTGCTCGTCACGCTGCTGCTCAACTCCATGTCGTTCGGAATCATCATCCCGGTGATGCCGCGGCTGGTAATGCAGCTGGCTGACGTTGGGATCGCCGATGCGACCGCGATTGGCGGACTGATTGCGGTCACTTTTGCGCTGTTTCAGTTTGTTTGCGCGCCAATCGCAGGCAATTTGTCCGACCGGTTTGGCCGCCGTCCGGTGCTGCTGCTGTCGCTGTTCGGCTTTGCCGTGGATTTCCTTATTCTGGCGTTCGCCCCGACCCTTTTTTGGCTGTTCGTTGCGCGCGCGTTGACCGGCATCTTTGGCGCGATCAACGG
>CAYNXF010000002.1:0-282221 GCA_964401155.1 uncultured Sphingopyxis sp. | reverse complement strand
TCGACTGGTCGGGCAGGGGGCCGAACTCGCTGCGCAGCGCGGCGATCATCCAGCCGGACAGATAGATGTAGCGGCCCTTGGTGGTGCCGAAATGCTTCTTGACCGCGATCATCTTCTGCTGCGCGACAAAGCCGTGCCAGCAGCCCAGCGACTGGGTGTAATTGGCGGGGTCGGCGTCATAGGCGGCCATGTCGGCGCGCATGATGCGCGCGGTATATTTGGCGATATCCAGGCCAGAACGGAAGCGGTTCTGCGCGCGCATGCGGGCGACGCTTTCGGGGCTGATCGCGTCCCAGCGGCCGTCCTGGTCGCGGATGGTGCGGCCCGATTGGGCGATGTCGTCTTGATAGGCCATGGTCGAGTCCTTGGGTGGGAGGTGATGGCCTATATTGCCCATGTCGGCGCATATCGTGAAAAGCGTTGTCAATATTTCTTGTGAATATAGCGCTGAACGTGCATATTCGTCGGTGAAGATGTAAAGAAAGTTACAAATGGCCGAGCAGCGGGTTTTTGCAGGGGCAGCGGTGCGCAAGGCGCGGCGCGGCGCGGGATTGACGCAGGCCGCCATGGCCGAGGCGCTGGAAATCTCGCCCAGCTACCTCAATCTGATCGAGCATGGCCAGCGGCCTTTGACCGCGCCGGTGCTTGTGCGGCTGGCCGAGCGGTTCGGTTTCGAGCTGGCGCAGCTGACCGAGGGCGCAGTCGCGGGCGGCGCAGCGGGGCTGCGGCGGCGGCTGGGCGATGCGATGTTTGCGGACCTCGATATCCAGCCGCAGGATGTCGAGGATTGGCTGGTGACATCGCCGATGACCGCCGCAGCCTTCGCGCGCCTCTACGATGCCAAGGGGGGAGAGGGCAGCGCGGCGGTCGATAGCGAGGCACCCGAAGTGCGCAGCGTCCGGCTGGCCATCGAACAATGGCGCAACCACTTCGCCGACCTCGACGCCGCCGCCGAAGCGCTCGCCGACGAGCTGCGGCTGGCGGGCAGCGACCTTTATGCGCAAATCAGCGAGCGGCTGCGCACGCGGCACCAGCTCGGCATCCGCATCATGCCCGCCGAAGTGATGCCCGACCGGCTGCGCTACCTTGATTATCACAGCCGCCAGCTGGTGCTGTCCGAATTGCTGCGCCCCAACAGCCGCACTTTTCAGGCCGCCGCCGTGCTCGCGCAGTCCGAACAGGGCGAGGCGATTGACGCGCTGGTCGCGGGCGCGCGGCTGGGTGATGCCGCCGCCGAGCGATTGTTCCGCCGCCATCTGGTGCATTATTTCGCCGCCGCGCTGATGATGCCCTATGGCCGGTTTTTGCGCGCGTGCGAGGGCACGGGATACGACCTGCTACTGCTCCAGCGGCGCTTTGGGGCGGGGTTCGAGCAAGTCGCCCACCGGCTGACCACGCTGCAACGCGTCGGCGCGCGCGGCTTGCCCTTTTTCATGCTGCGCATCGACCGCGCGGGGCAGGCGAGCAAGCGTTATACCGGCGCGAGCCAAAGCCCGCTGGTTGACGGCGATGCGCGCTGCCCGCTGTGGAGCGTGCACGAGGCCTTTGCGCGCGCGGGCGAGGTGGTGTCCGAACTGGTCGAGCTGGAGGATGGCAGCCGCTGGTACACGCAGGCGCGCGCGGTGGCGGCGGTGGGCGCGAGCGGCAGCGGCACGCCCGCGCGCTTCGCCGTGGTCATCGGTGTGGATGCCAAGCTTGCCGCGCCGATCGCCGCCGCACACGGGCTGGACATGCTGCGCGCCCCCGCGACGCCAATCGGGCTGGGGTGCCGGAAATGCACGCGGACCAATTGCCCGCAACGCTCGGCCCCGCCGATTGGGCGGCCGCTGCAATTTAGCGATCGCGAGCGGGGGCGGTCGCCGTTTAATTTTGCGGGGTAGGCGCGTGGCGGGCGAACATCTGGAGCGCGTAGAGGCAGCATCGCTGGACGAATGGCGCGCATGGCTCGCCGCGTACCATGGGCAGCGCGACAGCATCTGGCTCGTCCGCTGGAAAAAGGGGCGCGGGCCGCATCTGGCCTATGGCGATGTGGTCGACGAGGCGCTGTGCTGGGGCTGGATCGACAGCTTGCCGCGCAAGCTGGATGCGGATCGCTCGATGCTGCTGCTGTCGCCGCGCAAAAAGGGAAGCGCCTGGTCGGCGGTGAACAAGGCGAAGGTCGAGCGGCTGATGGCGGCGGGGCGGATGCAGGTAGCAGGGCTGGCGAAGATTGCGGCGGCAAAAGCGGACGGCAGCTGGGATCGGCTGAACGCGGTCGAGACGCTGGCCGTTCCCGATGATCTGGCAGCGGTGCTGACGGCGGTGGGTGAAGATGCGGTGCGCAACTTTGCCGCCTTTAGCCCGTCATCGCGGCGCGGCATATTGGAATGGATCCAGCAAGCACAGCGCCCCGAAACCCGCGCCCGGCGCATGGCGGAAACGGCACGACTGGCGGCGTTGGGGCTGCGCGCGAATTTTCAGGAAGCGAAGGGGCAGTAGGCAATTCGTGCCTGCACGACAGGGGGATTTTCCGCCTTTGTCATGCGCGTGCAATTGTAGCATGTTGCATTCTTCGGGTGTCCCGATCACTTTTCCAGGAGAAGCAGCGATGAGCTATGTGACGACCGACGATGGCGTGGCTATCTTCTACAAGGACTGGGGCCCCAAGGATGCCCAGCCGATCATGTTCCACCACGGCTGGCCGCTGAGCGCCGATGACTGGGACACGCAAATGCTGTTCTTCCTCGGCAAGGGGTTTCGCGTCGTCGCGCACGACCGGCGCGGCCATGGCCGGTCCGATCAGGTAGCGCTTGGCCATGACATGGACCATTATGCCGCCGACGCCTTTGCCGTCGTCAAGGCGCTTGACCTGCGCAACGCCATCCACATCGGCCATTCGACCGGCGGCGGTGAAGTGGCGCGCTATGTCGCGCGGCACGGCGAACCGGCGGGCCGGGTGGCAAAGGCCGTGCTGGTGTCGGCGGTGCCGCCGCTGATGCTGCAGACGGCGGACAATCCCGAAGGCACGCCCATCGAAGCCTTTGACGGGTTGCGCGCGGCCCTGGCAGCCAACCGCGCCCAATTTTATCGCGATGTGCCGGCGGGGCCATTTTTTGGCTTCAACCGCCCCGGCGCGACGGTGCACGAAGGCATGATCCAGAATTGGTGGCGCCAAGGGATGATGGGCAGCGCCAAGGCGCATTATGACGGCATCAAGGCCTTTTCCGAAACCGATCAGAGCGAAGACCTGAAGGCGATCAGCGTGCCCACGCTGGTGCTGCACGGCGATGATGACCAGATTGTGCCGATTGATGCATCGGCGCACAAAGCGATCAAACTGCTGCGCAATGGTGAGCTGAAAGTCTATCCGGGGCTGGGCCACGGGATGCTGTCGGTGAACCCCGATGTGCTGAATGCCGATATATTGGCGTTTTGCGGGAGGTAGTGGGTGGTGCGCGGCCGCAGCCATCGACCAAATTTGCGGGGAGGGGGGCACGTTCGCCCGTAACAAGGGCCATTGCCGAGGCGCGATTTCAATCGCCGTCGGACGCCGCGCCCCCTACAGCCCCCAAACATTGCTCAACCGTTGCTCGTCCCACATCGGTAAGTTCGTGGGCCCGTGAATCATGTGCATCCTGGGAACCCACGCGGCGAACATAACCATAATCTATCAACAAAGTGAGCCAGCGCTCCGTTAGTTCGAAAGACTGGTCTGTCTCTCCTGCAAGCGAGAAACGATCGACCACCGTGCCATGCTCGCTTGCATAAATGATCAGCATGAACTCCCACCAAGCGTCGCTTAACCAGCCATTGCCAAACAGGGCACGTTGTTTCCGGCGCAGGTTGAGCTGTGACTGAGCGCGCGACTTGAGAGCACATTGGGTCAGTTTCGTGCCGCGTTCGATCGCGCTCATAGCAGACCTGCGGCGCGAAAGCTGAACACATTGGGGCTTGCCACAATCAGGTGATCACGGATGGCGAGGCCAACAGCTTGACCGGCAGCGGCAATTCGTTTGGTCACCAATAGGTCGTCCTGGCTTGGCTTGGGGTTCCCCGATGGATGGTTGTGGATCAGGACCAGCTGCAAAGCGCCAATCTGTAGCGCGCGCCGAAACACCGCGTGCATCGGGAATTCGGCACGAGCCTCTGTACCGTATGAAAATACCTCATGCCGCAGAAAGCGCAGGCGCCCGTCCAGAAAGAACACATGCGCCTCTTCACGGGTGAGCCCGCCCATGATTGCGGTGATGTATCGCAAGACATCCTGATTGGATGGTGAAAACGGTGTTTTGGGTAGTTCATCAAGCAACGCTTCAACAACAACATGTTTGGCGGTGCTCAAGATTGTCGCGAGCGCCTGGTTGCCGGTGGAGAGGAAAAGCTCCTTCGCGGGCTCGGCCAATAATGCGGTCAGCGAGCCATATTGGGCAAGAAGGCGCGCGGCCATCTCTTCGGCGAAATCCGGTTCAACGGCCCGGACCATGTCCGCCAACGCTGCTTGCTGCCGATTAAGTCTGGCTTCCGAAGATGGAAGATAGTGGCCGCTACCAAACTGAGGATCGCGACGGCTGTGGGTGCGGTTCGCATGATCGCGTATGCCAAGGGATCGATTGGAAGCTGGAGCGCGGGGCCGAAGTGCGCTCCGATTGCGAGTAGCTGTAACGCTGCGGTCCATATTGGCCAAAATCTCCAAGCAAACAAAGCTATCCACGAAAAACCAATGAAGGCGAGGCCATCGGACAGCAGACCAAGCAGATCAAAATCGTCAACAGGACCGGTGGTTGTCAGCAAGCGCAGGACGCTGAACGCCAGAATCAGCAGCATGACCAACCCGCCCGCCCGTTCTGGGCCATCGCCACAGCGTACAACGAAGATGAGCGCTGCAGCGATGCCCAGGATAACGACCAAATCGAACATATTGTGACTTGTCAGGCGGCCTTCAGACCGTGGACATCGTCGTTGGCGTCATCGGACTTTGGACATTCGCTGGGGAAGACAATGTCCGCGCGCTCTTCACCGACCTTTCGCAGTTCGGCATGCGTTTGGACGAAATGCTTGCGCGCGGTCGACAGCGCGCCCAGCGCTTCGGTGACGCGCATGATCGCAATTTGTCCGCTGGCAGCGTCGGCGCCGATGTCCATCCGTGCCTGTGCAATGTCTGCGAGCAAGCTCGCGCCGCTGGCGAGAACGCGGTCGATATCATTTTCGGTAGCAATCAGGTTGCGGGCGATACGCTGTGCGGCGACATTGGGGGTCATGGGCATTTTTGAACTCCTTTGCCTTGGCGATGCGCCAAGCAATTGTAACAAAAACGCTAAAGCAAATCGCTCAGGGTTTGCGCCATGGACAGCATCGCAACAAGTGATACTGCGAGCAGCGCGGCCAATAGGCCTATTGCGCCAAGACGGCCAAAAACTCCAAACTTTCTGTCCAGCGATGCGAGCGGGTGATCAAGCGGAGACCCTTCAGCGCTGGCGAATGGCGAAGTGAACCCGGCCATGTCCGCTACCGAAAAGATCGGGCCGCTCTGTTCGCCCTGCGCACCGATGTCATGCGTGATAAAAGATTCGGGAACCTGCGCTGGATCATATGCGACGCGATCGCATATCGCCTGTGATGCCAAATAGCGTGTTACCAACTCGTTGCGGGATGCAGCGCCAAATTTTTGCCGGGCAAGCGTGATGCGTTGATCAACCGTATGTTTTGAAATTCCGAGTTTGCGCGCAATTTCCTTTGACGAATTGCGGGCAACAACGAGTTCCAAAACCTCGCGCTGCTTCTCTGAAAGCGCGGCAGCCAAGTTAGGATTGTCGTCAAACATCGCACACCCCCATCGTCCAAGGATAGGCTTGTTAACCATTACCGTTCAAGCAACAATATACAACCGTGTGCAGGTAACGCTATTTCGGGATTTCGATTTCTGCTGTTTTGCGCAACGTCTCGATAGCGAGCGATAAATGAGCCGAACCCAACATCGGTCCTATCGCGTCCAGATCGTGCAGAACCGCTTCAATACGAAGGACGGCGTCGGCGATTTTTTCCCGATCCTGCGGCGAATATACCGCACTGCTTGCTCTCGACAGGTGCGACATCTGGCCTCAATGTTGGAAGGAACCGGAGATGAAAGTCCACTAGCGGCGCGGGTGCGTTACCGACACTTGTGTCAATTGGCAACAGGGGTTTTGCCGATAGGCCAAAAACCGGCCCCTCAAACTGCTGGCTTACACTCTGGTCATCGACCAATTGCCGTCGCTGCCTTTGCACGCCTGCATCTTTTCGCTTTGCTCGCCTTGGCCGGGGACGTTGACGGTTTGGGTGACGACGCGGCAGTAATTCGCGGCCATCTGCGCGGCGACGGCGGGTTTCATCAGGGGGGCGCTGACATAGCCCTGCGCGACGCCGCCGTCGCTGACCAGATACCATTGCTGGTTGGCGACTTGCGCGGGGATCCACACGCGCTGGCCGCTGGCGATGCGACCGCGGATGGGGGCGGCGGTGGTCGGGGCCTGACGGATGTTGACATTGGCGGTGGCAACATAGGCGGCGTTCACGCTGCGGAAGCGGTCGACGGGGTCGATGCCGTCGCGGAACTGGACGTCGGAGAGGGCAGCTCCGCCGCCGCTCAAATTGCCCTCATCCGCCACCTCGACGGTGCCCGAGGCGCCGGTTTCGGGATTAGTCCAGCTCTGGTCTTTGCCAGTCAGCACCGCGTCCTGTACCGCCCGTTCGGCCTTTTCCCGGTCGTCCTTTTGCAATTTGCAGCCGATGGCCGATCCTGCCGCCGCGCCCAGCGCGCCGCCGAGCACGGTGCCGAGCAGGCGGTTGCCGCGCCCGGCGATGCGGTTGCCAAGAAAGCCGCCCAGGAGGCCGCCGACGCCCGCGCCGATTTCCTGGCTGTCTCCGCCTGCCGAGCAGCCGAAAATACCGCCGACGCCCAATACCTTGTCCTCGCGCTGCGCGGCGGCGGGCGGTGCGACAGCGAGCATGGCGGTGGCGGAGAAAATGGCGATAGTAGTTTTCATGGCGGCTCTCCCTAATGCAGCGAAGCTATGCCTTTGCATGCGGCATGTGAATATAAAATGTCTCGACAGCGGCGCGGTTCCGTAAGGGATGCAGTGTAAGATTAACCGACACTCAATAAGTGGCGGTTATGCAAGGGCGCGATGTTCCGGCTGTTCAAACATTATGTGCCGCATGCGGTGATCGGCCTGTGGCTGGTCGAGCTGGCGACGCTGTTGTTGGCGGCGGAGGCGGGATGGCGGATTTATGCCCGCCAGATCGGCATGCTGGTGGGACCGCTCGCCGACCGCTGGCTGCCGCTGGTGACCTTTTCGGTGACGTTGCAACTGGGAATGATGGCTACGGGATTTTACGGCAACGAGGCATTGCGGTCGATGAAGTTTGGCGTGGCGCGGCTGATTGCCGGCGTGTCGCTGGGGGTGATTTTCCTCGCACTGGTGCGCTTCGTTTTTCCCGAATGGACCCTGTGGCGCGCGAACAGCATTTACGCGATGGCGGTCGCGCTGGCCGCGCTTTTCTGCATCCGCTTTCTGCTCATGCTGTTCGTTGGCACGGACACTTTCCGGCGGCGCATTGTTGTGCTGGGCGCAGGACGGCGTGCCGCGCGGATTGGCGAGCTGGCGGAGCAGCCGGGTGGCGGGTTCACAGTCGCGGGCTATGTCGCGATGACCGATGCGCCTACGGTAGTGGCAGACGCGGTCCGGCGCTGTGACATAGACAGCCTGGCTGACCATGTGACCGCATTGGGCGCGGGCGAAGTGGTGCTGGCGCTGGAGGAGCGGCGCAACGCGCTGCCGCTGGCTGATCTGCTGCGCATCAAGACGACTGGCGTGCATGTGAACGACATGGCGAGCTTTCTGGAGCGCGAAACCGGGCGCGTCGATCTGGCCACCACCAACCCCAGCGTGCTCATTTTTTCCGACGGCTTTTCGGCGGGGCAGCGGGTGGCGCGGGTGAGCAAGCGGGTGTTCGATATTGTCGCCAGCCTAGTCGTGCTGCTGTTTACGCTGCCGCTGATGCTGATCGCCGCGATTGCCATCAAGCTCGATAGCCGCGGGCCGGTGCTGTACCGCCAGCCGCGCGTCGGCCTTTATGGCGAGCCCTATGACATTTGGAAGCTGCGCTCGATGCGCGAGGATGCGGAAGTGGCAGGGCAAGCGCTGTGGGCGGAGGAAAATGACCCACGCATCACGCGCGTCGGGCGGATCATCCGGATGCTGCGCATCGATGAGCTGCCGCAGTGCTGGTGCGTGCTGAAGGGCGCGATGAGCTTTGTCGGACCGCGCCCTGAACGACCGTGCTTTGTCGCCGATCTTGAACAGCAGATGCCCTATTATGCCGAGCGGCACATGGTGAAGCCGGGGCTGACCGGCTGGGCGCAGATCAACTTTCCCTATGGCGCATCGGTCGAGGATGCGCGGGTTAAGCTGGAATATGATCTTTACTACGCCAAAAATTACTCGCCCTTCCTGGACCTGCTGATCCTGTTGCAGACGGTACGGGTTGTGCTGTGGCCGGCAGGGGCGCGGTAATGGGCGATTGGCTGGTCCAGCTGAGCAGCATGTTGGCCGGGCTGGCGCTGCTGGCTTTTGGCTTCGGCGCGCTGTGGCTTGCGCTGCGACCAGCGCGGCAGATGGCCGAGCTGATGCCGTCGCGGCCGGCGCTGGTGCTGCTTGTTGCGGGCATGGCGCTGTGGAGCGGCGTGTGGTGGATGGCCGGGCCGGGCAGTTCGGGCGCGCTGTTGGCCGATACGCTGCGCAATCTGGTATTTTTGACCTGGCTGCGCGCATCATTCGTCGTTGACGGTGCGGGTCTGCGGACGCGCGCCATCCGGCTGGTGATGCTGACGCTGGTGATGATCAACCTGATCGCCGCCATTTTCGGTAGTCTTGCCTTGCTTGACGTGGCGCTGGCCAATGTCCCCATCGAGACGGGGTGGCTGCAACCAGGGTTGCGACTGGTCGACATGTTGACGGCGTCGGGCGGGCTGCTGTTGGTCGAGAATTTTGCCCGGCACCGCAGCGACGGACTGCGCGGACCCGTGCTGCTGGTTGCGGGCGGCATCGTGGTGATGTGGGCCTATACATTGAACAACCACCTGCTTGGCTGGCTTACCGGCAGCACCCCAGCGACGCTGGTATTGTTGGAGCCGCTGGTCGCGCTGTTGGTGTTGCCGGCCTTTTTGTTGGTAGCCATGGATACCGGGCGTGAACGCATCCGGTTGTCGCGCACCATAGCCTTCCGTACGCTCGCAATTGTCGGACTCGCGGTCTATTTCATGGTTATCGCCCTGACCGCTGCTTTGGCGCGCCTGCTGGGCGGCGATTATGGCCAGCTGGTGCAGGGCGTGTTCTTGATCCTGGCGCTGGGTGTGGGCGGGCTGCTGTTTGCGTCGCGGCGCGCGCGGGCCTGGTTATCGGTGATGATCGCGAAGCATTTCTTCGAGCACCGCTATGACTATCGCGCCGAATGGATGCGATTCACTGCCACGCTGGAGGGACAGGCAAACGCCAGCGAGCCGACTTTTCGCCGCATCGCCCGCGCGCTGGCCGAACTGGCAGGCAGCCCGGGGGCGCTGCTGCTGACAGCCGATGGCGATGGCAATTACCAGATTATCGATCATTGGCAGTGGCCCACCGCGCTGGATGGCGACAATCTGCTTTCGGTCCGCGATGCCTTTGCCTTGCAGGAAACGGGGCATATCGTCGATATCGACCAGATCCGCCGCGGCGTAGGCAATCGGCAGGACGATGTCGGGCCGCCGATTGAATTGCCGGCCTGGCTGATTGCCGACCAGCGGGCGTGGGTGTTGATGCCGCTTTTGCACATGGGCCGAATGGTCGGCGTTGCGCTGCTGCATCGGCCGCTCGCCACGCGAGCGCTCGATTGGGAAGATCTGGACGTGCTGCGCATTTCGGGGCGGCAGGCAGCCAGCCATATCGCCGAAATGCAAAGCCAGGCCGAATTGTCCGAGGCGCGACGCTTCGACGAGTTCAACCGCCGTTTTGCGTTCATCATGCATGACGTCAAGAACCTGGCGAGCCAGCTGGGGTTGCTGGCGGCCAATGCCGAACGCCATGCGGACAATCCCGAATTCCGCGCGGATATGATCGAGACGTTGAAATTGTCGGTCGCCCGCATGAACGAGCTGCTGCTGCGCTTGTCACCGCAGGGGCGCGGCGGTGCGGTCAATCTTGGCGCGGTGCGGGTGGCACCGCTGCTGAACCGTGTGGCGACCGAGGCCGGGCGGCGACACCCCGTTTCGACCGGCTATGATGACGGTTTGGCCGTGATTGGCGATAGCGATGCCGTGCTGCAGATTTTGGGCCATCTGGTGGCGAACGCGATCGACGCCAGCCCGGACAATGCGCCCGTATTGCTGGCGGCGAGCGCCGAGGGCGACGGCGTCCGCATCGATGTGGTCGATCATGGGCGGGGTATGAGCCGCGAATTCATCCGAGGCGGTCTGTTCAAACCTTTCGTATCGACCAAAGACAACGGATTCGGGC
Source organism: uncultured Sphingopyxis sp. (assembly GCA_964401155.1). GTDB lineage: Bacteria > Pseudomonadota > Alphaproteobacteria > Sphingomonadales > Sphingomonadaceae > Sphingopyxis. Next base: position 271,713 of record CAYNXF010000002.1, on the reverse strand, counting down.
TGGGCGCGTTTGAGGCGCTGCAGCTAGCGCGCGCGATGAACGGGCGGCTCGACGTCGACAGCCGCGAGGGCGAAGGCACGCGCTTTTCGCTGTGGCTGCCGCGCGCGGCGGCCGATGCTGAAAATCGAGGGAAGGAACGGGCGGCATGAACGCAATGACAGGAGCGATGAAGGCCAAGCTGCTGGTGGTCGAAGATGATCCCGGGCTGCAGCGTCAGCTGAAATGGGCCTATGACGCGCACGAGGTGCTGATTGCCGGCGATTATGATGCCGCGATGACGCTGCTTCGCGCCGAGGAGCCCGAGGTGGTGACGCTCGACCTGGGGCTGCCGCCCGATCCCGATGGCGTGCGCGAAGGGTTGCGCCTGCTGAGCGCGATATTGGCCGAAAAGCCCGACACCAAGGTCATTGTCGCTTCTGGCCACGGCGCGCGCGAAAGTGCGCAAGCCGCCATTGCCGCGGGGGCGTGGGACTTTTACCAAAAGCCGCTGGACATTGACGAGCTGGGGCTGATCGTGCGGCGCGCGATGCACGTGCGCGCCATCGAGGTCGAAAACCAGCGGCTGGCGTCGCGTGCTGGCCATGACAACCGCGTGCTGGGCAGCATGATAACGGGCGCGCCCGAAATGCTGAAAGTCGCGCGCACGATCGAGCGTGTCGCCGGGGCCGATGTGTCGGTAATGCTGCTGGGCGCGAGCGGCACCGGCAAGGAATTGCTGGCGCGCGGGCTGCACGATGCAGGGCCGCGCCGGGACGGCAATATTGTTGCGATCAACTGCGCCGCGATCCCCGAAAATCTGCTCGAAAGCGAATTGTTCGGGCATGAAAAGGGCGCGTTTACGGGTGCGGTCAAGGCGACTGAGGGCAAGATCGAGCTGGCGCACGGGGGCACACTGTTCCTGGACGAAGTGGGCGACATTCCGTTGCCGTTACAGGTCAAGCTGCTGCGTTTTCTGCAGGAGCGCGTGATTGAGCGCGTTGGCGGACGGCGACCGATCCCGGTCGACACCCGCGTCGTGTGCGCCACGCACCGCGATCTGGATGCGATGGTGGCCGAAGGGAGTTTCCGCGAAGATCTTTATTATCGGCTCGCCGAAATTGTGGTGCGCATTCCGTCATTGGCGGAACGGCCGGGCGATGCCGTGCTGCTCGCGCGCCATTTTGTTCAGACGCTGGCACCCAAGCTGAACCCCAAGGTCAAGGGTCTGGCCCCTGACGCGCTGGCGCTGATCGACCAGTGGGGCTGGCCGGGCAATGTGCGCGAGCTGGAAAACCGCATCAAGCGCGCGGTGATCATGGCCGATGGCAAGCTGGTGACCGCCGCCGATCTCGACTTTTCAAATCCCGATGAGGCGGCGGCAGGCGACTATCTGAACCTGCGCGCCGCGCGCGAGGCCGCCGACCGCATGGCCATCCGCCGTGCGCTGGGGCAAAGCGAAGGCAATATATCGGTCGCGGCGAAGCTGCTGGGGGTTAGCCGGCCGACGCTTTACGACCTGCTTAAGCAATATGACATGCAGGCTTAGATCAACATCGCCAACCCCGTGTGAACTGTTCCCCGGCGCAAGCCGGGGTCCAGAGTGGAGACACGCAAACGGCGGGTAAGGGTGCCCTGGGCCCCGGCTTGCGCCGGGGAACAGTGCTCAATCCAGCCCCGGTTAACACGCCACTGCCCGCTTGTTATCCCGGGTCGAGCCCGGGATGACGAGGCATTGTTGTGGTATTAGGCGTCGATTTCGTCCATCAGGGTGCGGACATCGATGCCGATCCGGCGGATCTGGTCAGCCACCGGCGGCCAGACGTTGGTCAGGAATTCGTCGCGCAGCGCGGCGCGCAGTTTGACCGAAGCGCCATCGGCCACGAACATGCCGACACCGCGGCGGACGATGACCAGCCCGTCATCCTGAAAACTCTGATAGGCTTTGGCGACGGTCAGCGGGTTGGCACCTTCCTCTGCCGCCAGCGCGCGGACCGAGGGAAGCATGTCGCCGTCACCATATTTGCCGTCGAGGATCGCATTGGCGATGGTGTCGCGCAGACGCAGATAGACGGGCTTGTTGGGATCAATCATTCCGCCCTATTGCCATAATACAGCAGCACAGTCAATTGGCGGGCGGAACCCATTGACGGATGATTTCGGCAGGGTCGGGACGCGGGCGTTCGGTGAGTTCGGCATCGGCGGTGCCGATGAAGAAATAGCCGACGATGCGGTCGTGTTCGCCAAGCCCGAACGCGGCGGCGACGTTGGGGCTATAGGCCGCCCAGCCGGTCAGCCAGCTGGCGACAAAACCGTGCGCGTGGGCGGCGTGGAGCAGGTTCATCGCCACCGCGCCCGCCGACAATTGCTGTTCCCACAGCGGGATTTTGGAGGGGCTGACGGGGGTCGAGGCGAGCACGACCAGCGACGGTGCCTGATGCGCGAACTGGTCGAGCGCGGAGAGATCCTGTCCCGCCGCGCCGGGATGTTCGGCGATCCAGCTTTGCTTGAGCAAGGCGGCAAAGGCGGCGCGCTGGTCGCTGGCGATCGTGATGAAGCGCCATGGAGCAAGCTTGCCATGGTCGGGGGTTCGCATCGCCAGCGCCAGGATTTGGGCCATTGTCGCTGCATCGGGACCGGGCGCGACCATGTCGCGCGGCTTGCCCGACCGGCGCGTGGCGAGGTGCGAGAGGAGGGAGGTGGTGTCGTTGAACATGGCGTGTCCATGGCGGGGCAGCGGGGAGGGTGCAAGGCCCTTAGCAGCAGTCACAAACGTGAAATTAGATTCTTCCCTTGCGCAATTTTCTCGCTAGGTTGGCCGCAATCAAACCATGAGGGGAAGGGTCGACATGACCAATGCAGCGCTGCCGCACGGAGATTCGGCAGGGACGATACTCGGACATCCCAAGGGCCTGTTTGTCCTGTTTTTCGCCGAGATGTGGGAGCGTTTCTCCTACTATGGCATGCGCGCCCTGCTGATTTTCTATCTCACCAAGCACTGGCTGTTTTCGGATGGGCAATCGGGCATCATCTATGGGGCCTATACGGCGCTGGTGTATATTACGCCGGTGCTCGGCGGCTATTTGGCTGACAAATATCTGGGGCAGCGAAAAGCAGTCGCTTACGGTGCGGTGCTGCTGACCTTCGGCCATTTCTTGATGGGTTTTGAAGGCGATGGGGGGCAGGATGCCGCGAGCCTCAACATCTTCTGGCTGGCGTTGGCGTTCATCATCGTCGGCTCGGGCTTTTTGAAGGCCAATATCTCGGTGATGGTGGGGCAACTTTATCCGCGCACCGACGTGCGCCGCGATGGCGCCTACACCATCTTTTACATGGGCATCAATTTGGGCGCGTTTCTCGGGTCGCTGCTGTGCGGCTATATCGGCGAAACCTATGGCTGGTCCTATGGCTTTGGCCTCGCGGGCGTGGGCATGTTGTTGGGTCTGATCGTCTTCATCTGGGGCAAGCCGTTGCTCCTGGGCCGCGGCGAAGCGCCCGATCCGGCCCGGCTGGCTGCGCCGGTGGCAGGCATCAAGTTCGAATGGCTGCTCTATCTCGTCGGCTTGCTGGCGGTTGGCGCCTGTTGGTGGATGGTGCAGAATCAGGCGGTGGTCGGCACGGTGCTGGGCCTGAGCGGGGCCATATTGGTGGCTTACGTACTCTTCACGGCGGTGGTGAAGCTGCCCGCAGAGGACCGTGACCGCATCTTTGCCGCGCTGTTCCTGATCCTTGGGTCCATTTTGTTCTGGGCGCTGTTCGAACAGGCCGGATCGTCGCTCAACCTGTTCACCGACCGCTATGTCGATCGCGCCGGAGTGCCGGCATCGGTGTTCCAGTCGCTGAACGCGGGATACATTGTGCTGCTCGCGCCCGTCTTTGCCGGGCTGTGGACCTGGCTGGGACGTCGCGGAAAAGAGCCGTCAGCGCCCGCCAAATTCGGTCTTGCCATGCTGCAACTGGGCCTTGGCTTTCTGGTCTTGAAATGGGGCGCGGAGTCGGTTGGGCTGGGCAATGCGACGCCGGTGATTTTCATCTTCCTGATCTATCTGCTCCACACCACGGGCGAGCTGTGCCTTTCGCCGGTGGGCTTAAGCGCAATGAACCGGTTGTCGCCCGCGCATATGGCGTCGCTGATCATGGGCACCTGGTTTTTTGCCTCGGCCACCGGCAATTTCGCCGCAGGGTTGATTGCGGCCGCGACGGGTTCGGAAAAGGCAAGCGGTGAGGGCGCGGGCAAGGCGCTGGTGCTCGACGTTTACAATACCATCGGATTGTACGCGATCGGCTTTGGCGTGCTGGTGATCTTGGTGTCACCGCTGATCAAGAAGCTGATGCATCTCGATACGTTGAAGGACTCCAATGATACATTTGCATAATCGGACCGGCATCGCGGCTGTTTTCATCGCGCTGGCGCTTTCCGCCTGCGCGGCGGGGGGCGGGGATGTGGCTTCGGCGGGCGACAAGCCTGCTCCCGAGGCCAAGGAAAAGCCCGTCGCTTTTAACAAGGACCCCTATCCTTCGACCTACAAACCCTATCCCGGTGCGCCGGTGGCGATCATCAACGCCACCGTGCATGACGGCGAGGGCGGGGTGTTTGAACGCGGGGTCGTGTTCCTGTCGGGCGGCAAGGTGAGCAGCGTCGGTCCGGCGGGCACTCCGGTGCCTGCTGACATCATGGTCATCGACGCTGGCGGCAAATATGTGACGCCTGGGATCATCGATATCCACAGCCATTTGGGTGATTATCCCTCGCCCGGCGTACCCGCGCACAGCGACGGGAATGAAGCGACCGATCCGATCACGCCGCAGGTGTGGGCCGAGCATAGCGTGTGGCCGCAGGACCCCGGCTTTGCCCGCGCGCTCGCCAATGGCGGGGTGACGAGTTTGCAGGTGCTGCCGGGCTCGGCGAACCTGATGGGCGGGCGCAGCGTGACGCTGAAGAATGTCTATGCGCGCACGATGCAGGGGATGAAATTTCCCGGCGCGCCCTATGGCTTGAAAATGGCGTGCGGCGAAAATCCGAAGCGCGTTTACGGCGGGCGCAACCGCTTGCCCTCGACGCGGATGGGCAATGTCGCGCTGAACCGCGCGACCTGGGCCAAGGCGGCAGCCTATAAGAAGAAGCTGGACGAGGGCAAAGCGGTTGACCGCGACTTGCAGATGGAAACGCTTGCGGGCGTTTTGTCGGGCGAAATATTGATCCAGAACCACTGCTACCGCGCCGATGAAATGGCCATCGTGCTCGATATGGCGCGCGAATTTGGCTATAAAGTCAGCGCGTTCCACCATGCGGTTGAAAGCTATAAAATCGCCGATCTTTTGAAGGCCGACGACGTGTGCTCAGCGGTGTGGGCCGACTGGTGGGGTTTCAAGATGGAATCCTATGACACGGTGCGCGAAAATGCCGCGCTGATCCACAATGCGGGCGCGTGCACGGTGATCCATTCGGACGATGCCAACCAGATCCAGCGGCTCAACCAAGAGGCGGCAAAAGCGCTCGCCTCGGGCCGCCGCGCGGGGATGCAGATCAGCGACGCCGATGCAATCCGCTGGATAACCTATAACCCCGCCAAGGCGATGGGCATTGCTGATAAGACGGGCAGCCTGAAGCCCGGCAAGATGGCCGATGTGGTGCTGTGGAACGGCAATCCGCTGTCTGTTTATGCGCGGCCCGAAAAAGTGTGGATCGACGGTGCGCTGATGTTCGACGCGAACGACCCCAAGAAGCGGCCGGTGAGCGATTTCGAACTGGGCCAGCCGGGCGAAGGGGATGTGAAATGATGCGCCAATTCTCCTTCTCCGTTCCCTGGCAGAAGCCGGGGGCCATCGCGGGTACAAACACACATTGGCTAAGAACACTCTGGGCCCCGGCTTTCGCCGGGGTGCTGTTGGTGGTTAGTCCAGCCAATGCACAGGATATCGCCATCACCAATGCACGGCTCGTCATCGGTGACGGGAGCGCGCCAGTGGAAGGCGGCACAGTGGTGGTGCGCGGCGGCAAGGTGGTCGCGGCGGGCGCGGGTGTTGCCGTGCCAGCGGGCATCGAAACGGTCGATGCGGGCGGGCAATATGTCACGCCGGGCATCGTCGCGGGGTTCAGCCGCGTCGGTCTGGTCGAGGTTGATGCGGTTGATGGCACCAACGACCGCAACGCAGGCAAGTCGCGCTTTTCGGCGGCCATCGACATTTCGCCCGCGCTCAACCCGATGGGCGCGCCGGTCGCGGTCAACCGCGCCGATGGCGTCACGCGCGCGCTGGTGTTTCCGGGGACCAGCGGCGGGTTGTTCCACGGGCAGGGCGCCGTGGTCGATCTGGGCGATGATATGGATATGGTGACGCGCCCGCGCGCTTTCCAATATGTCACCTTTGGTGAAGGCGGGGCGGAATCCGCGGGCGGCAGCCGCGCGGCGACCTTCCTGTTGTTCCGCGAACAATTGCTCGCGGCGCGCAGCTATGTGCGCGGCAATCTGGCCGACGCCGCTCCCGATGCCCTGCTCCAGCGCGCCGATGTCGAAGCGCTGGTCCGCGTGATCAACGGCACTGACCGGCTGTTCGTCCGCGTCGACCGCGCGGCCGATATCGTCAATGTGCTGAACTTGCGCAGCGAGTTTCCGCAGCTTAAATTGGTGCTAGTTGGCGCGACCGAAGGCTGGATGGTGGCGCGCGCGATTGCGACGGCGGGCGTGCCGGTGCTCGTATCGGCGCTGACCGACCTGCCCGACAGTTTTGAACGGCTGGCAGCATCACAGTCGAACGCCGGACGGCTGAAGGCCGCGGGGGTTGATGTCACAATCGGCGTGTTCGACGATGATGATGCGCACAAAATGGGCTATACGCTGCAATATGCGGGCAATGTTGTGGCGCTGACCAAAGTGCCCGGCGCGACGGGTATGAGCTGGGATGCGGCGTTTGCCGCGATCACCTCTGCTCCCGCGCGTGCGGCCGGGGTCGACGGCATGATCGGCTCGCTGCGCCCGGGCCGCGCGGGCGACGTGGTGATCTGGTCGGGCGACCCGCTTGAGCTATCAAGCGCGCCTGTCGCGATCTGGATCGATGGCAAGCGCCAGTCGCTGGAAACGCGGCAGGACCGGCTGGCGAAGCGCTATAGCCAAGCGGGTGAGGGCGATTTGCCCAAGGCGTACGAGCGCTAAGTTTTGGCTTGGACAACCGTAGCCCTGAACTTGTCGAAGGGCGCGGCGCGTTGATGCGGGACGTGCTTCGACAGGCTCAGCACTACGGTTTAGAACAGCAACAGGGGAAATGATATGGACCCGATGAACAACTTGGCTTTCGCAGCGGCGTTGTTCGTCGGGACCCATTTCCTGCTGTCGCACCCGCTGCGCGCGCCGCTCGCCGGGCGGATTGGCGAGCGGGGTTTCCAGATTGTCTATTCGGTGGTCGCCATCGCCACCTTTGTGTTGATGGTGCGCGCTTATCAGGCGCTGCCCGCCGAACTTCCCTTGTGGGCGGTGGGCGAGGCGCTGTGGGCGCTGGCCAGCCTGATTGTGCTGTTGGCCAGCATCCTGTTTCTGGGATCGTTGATCGGCAATCCCGCGCTTGCAGCGCCGGGAGCGCAGAAAGCTGCAGCAGCGCCCGCGCGCGGGGTGTTCGCCATCACGCGCCACCCGATGATGTGGGGCTTTGCACTCTGGGCTATTGCACACATCATGGTGGTGCCGACGCAGGGTCAGATTATCCTTTGCCTCGCGCTCATCCTGCTCGCGCTCGGCGGATCGCTGGGGCAGGACAGCAAGAAGGCGAAGCTAATGGGCGCGGCGTGGCAGGATTGGCAGTCACGCACGGCGTTCGTGCCGTTTAGCGGACAGTTCAGCGGACGGCTGCGCTGGGCCGACGCGATGCCGCGCCCGCACGCGCTGTTCGGCGGGATTGTGGTGTGGCTGGTGGCGACCTGGGCGCATGGCGCGCTGGGTTATATGGTGGCCGGGGTGTGGCGGTGGTTTTGATTTAGCATGACCAGTTATCGTCATCCCGGACTTGATCCGGGATAACACGCCACAGTCGCTTGTTATCCCGGATCAAGTCCGGGATGACGAAGCATCTTTAGGATTTAGATCCGCACCATCCGCATGCCGCGTTCGCCATAGCGCGGGCCAGCGGTGCCGCCGCGCGGGGCTGCCGCTTCGATTGCCGCCAGATCGTCGACGGTGAGCACCACATCGGCGGCAGCCACGCTATCCTCCATCGTCGCGCGGCGTTTGGTGCCGGGGATGGGGACGATATCGTCGCCTTGCGCCAGCAGCCAGGCGAGCGCAACTTGGGCGTTCGACACACCGTGTTTGGCCGCGACGCCCGCAATGGCATCGACGATGGCAAGGTTGGCTGGCAGGTTTTCGGGGCTGTAGCGCGGGTCCTGACGCCGCCAGTCGTGCGCAGGCAGGTCATCAAGGCTGCGCACCGTGCCCGCGAGGAAGCCGCGCCCGAGCGGCGAGTAAGGGATGAAGCCGATACCAAATTCGCGGCACACGCCGAGGATTTCGTCTTCGACGTCGCGTTCCCAGATGCTGTATTCGCTTTGCAGCGCCGTGATGGGTGCAGCCTTCGCGGCGCGGCGCAATGTGTCGGGGCCGGCCTCGGACAGCGCAATGTGGCGCACCTTGCCTTCTTTCACCAACTCCATCATTCCGCCGACGGTTTCCTCGATGGGGACGTTGGGGTCGACGCGGTGCTGGTAGAAGAGGTCGATGGTGTCGATACCGAGGCGCTTCAACGACCCTTCGCATGAGGCGCGCGCGTTGGCAGGCGTGCCATCGACGCCGACAATCTGGTTGCCGTCAAATTTGAAGCCGAATTTGGTAGCGATGACCAGGCGCTCGCGCTTGCCCTTGATGGCGCTGCCGACCAGTTCCTCGTTGGTGAAGGGGCCATAGATTTGCGCGGTGTCGAAGAAGGTGACGCCCAGATCGATGGCGCGGTGGATGGTCGCGGTCGCCTCGTCCATGTCGGCCACTTCGCCGTACATGATATTGCCGTCCTTGATCATCGGCATGCAGCCGATGCCAATGGCGGATACGGTCAGGCCGTGGCCGAGGGTGCGGTATTTCATGGCTTGGGTTCCTCTCGTGGCACGGATTTGTCGATAGCTGCGGTTACGGCAACATCCATAGTGACATTGCCAAGTGTCCGGAAAATGTCAGGCAATTGTTCGACCGCGACCAAAATGGCCAGCGGCGCGATTGGCACGCCCATGGCGACGGCGATGGGCGAAATTGCGGTGATGAAGCTGATGCTGCCGGGCAGGCTGATCGAGGCGAGCGAGGTCATGGTGGCGACGCCAATGCCGATGGCGAGTGTCGGCGCGTCAAGTGTGATCCCGAACATGTGCGCGACATAGATTGCGACCGCGAGGTTCATTGCGGGGCCGGTGAAGCGGAACAGCGCGACGGCCAGCGGAAGGATGACGTCGGCGCGCTCGGGCGGGACGCCCACAGCTTCGGATGCCTTGAGCATGGCAGGGAGCGAGGCGAGCGAGCTTTGCGTCGAAATGGCGACGGCCTGCGGCGCGAGGACGGCACGGCTGTAAGTGCCGACGGGCAGGCGGGCGACCGTAAAGGCAACGCCATAAGCGATGAAGGTGAGCAATATACCAATGCTCGAGACGGCGGCGACATAGTGTGCCAATCCGCCCAGCGCTGCGAGCCCGGTTTTGACTGCAACCGCATAGCCCAGCGCAAAGACGCCAATGGGCGCGAGGGCCAGCATCCAGTTGATGACCACCAGCATTGCTTCGCCCAGCGAGCGGAAAAAGTCGGTTAAAGGTGCGCGGGTCGCATCGGGCAAGCGCGTGATGGCAAAGGCAAAGATGGTCGAAAATGCGACAAGATTTAGAATATTGTTCCCCGCCGCCGCGCTGACGACGTTCGTGGGCAGGATTGAGCTGATAAAATTGGCGAAATCGGGCACTACGGTATCGGTGTCGCTGCTGACGCCTACTGATGCTGCCAGCGCCGCCATCGCTTCGGCCGGGGCTGGAACATTGGCAAGGATCAGCGGCATGACGATGGCGGCAAAAGTCGCCGACAGCGCCAGCAGAATCACGAAGGTCATGACCGCGCGCGCCGCCACTGCCCCCGCTTTGGCCGCGTTTGCGGCGGCATTGATGCCGGTGATGAGCAGCGCGACGAGAAGCGGGATGATTGTCATCTGCAAGCCCGATAACCACAGCCCGCCGATGGGTTCGATGTAGGGCACCGATGCTTGTGCCGCATCGGGAGCGGTCTGGCCCAGCAATGCGCCGAGTGCGATACCCACCAGCAGCGCCCCGATGATCACCACCGCCGAAGGTTTGGCCAATTTCGCCAGCATCTTAGCGGATGCCCATCGCGCGCGCCTTGCCATTGGCAGGGCGGCGGATTAGGCGGGGCGAAGCGGGGGCCAATTGGCCAGGGCTGATATTGGTCATGGGCCGCAAGGGTTAGGGAGAGCCGCAGGGATGCGCAAGTTTTTCGGCACCGACGGGATTCGCGGGCTGACCAACACGGCGCCGATGACCGCCGAAATTGCGATGCGCGTCGGCATGGCAGCGGGGACGCATTTCCTGCGCGGCGATCACAAGCACCGCGTCGTGATCGGCAAGGATACGCGCCTGTCGGGCTATATGATCGAAAATGCGCTGGTCGCAGGCTTTACTAGCGTCGGCATGGACGTGGTGCAGGTCGGGCCGATGCCAACCCCGGCGGTGGCTATGCTGACACGGTCGATGCGTGCCGATCTGGGCGTGATGATTTCGGCGAGCCACAATCCCTATCAGGACAATGGCATCAAATTGTTCGGCCCCGACGGGTATAAGCTTTCTGACGAGGATGAACGGCAGATCGAGCTGCAACTGGCGCGCGAGCCCAGGCTGGCGGCGCCGACCGCGATTGGGCGTGCGAAGCGCATCGAGGATGCGCGCGGGCGCTATATCCATGCGGTCAAGCAGAGCCTGCCCGAAGCCGTGCGGCTCGATGGCATCCGCATGGTGATCGATTGCGCCAATGGTGCCGCGTACAACAGCTCGCCAACCGCATTTTGGGAGCTGGGTGCGGATGTCATCACCATCGGCGTCACGCCCAACGGCACCAATATCAATGATCTGTGCGGATCGACTTCGCCCGCGCTGCTTCAGGAAACGGTGGTGGCGAGCGGAGCGGATATCGGCATTGCGCTGGATGGTGACGCCGACCGGCTGATCATCGTCGACGAGGCGGGGAAGATTGTCGACGGCGACCAGATTATGGCGCTGATCGGATCAAGCTGGGCGCGGCAGGGGCTGCTGAAGGGTGGCGGCGTGGTCGCGACGGTGATGTCGAATCTGGGGCTGGAGCGGCATTTGCAGCGCCAAGGGCTGACGCTGGAGCGCACCAAGGTGGGCGACCGCTATGTGCTCGAACGCATGAAGGCGGGCGGGTTTAATGTGGGCGGCGAACAGTCGGGGCATATGATATTGTCCGACCACGCCACGACCGGCGACGGGACGATTGCGGCACTGCAAGTGCTGGCGGAGCTGATCCGCGCAGGGCGGCCCGCGAGTGAATTGCTCCACCAGTTTGATCCGGTGCCGCAGCTGCTGAAGAATGTACGCTTTGCCGGCGGCGCGCCGTTGGACGATGCGGCGGTCAAGGCGGCGATTGCCGAAGGCGAAGCCGCGCTTGCAGGTAAAGGCCGCCTGGTCATCCGCCCATCGGGCACCGAACCGCTGATCCGCGTGATGGCCGAGGGCGATGATGCGGCGCAGGTGACCGGAGTGGTGGATATGATTTGCGATGCTGTAAGAAAGGCGACGACCTGATGCTTGAAATGCGACCCGATTGCGAAAAATGCGGCGTGGATTTGCCCGCGCAGATGCACGGTGCCTTTATCTGTTCGTTCGAGTGCACCTTTTGCGCCAATTGCGCCGACCGGCTCGACGAGATTTGCCCCAATTGCGGCGGCGACCTGCTCGATCGGCCGATCCGCGATGCCAAGCATCTGGAAAAGCATCCGGCCTCGACCGTGCGGCGCTACAAGCGCTGATGCGATGACCGCGCGCATCCTGATCATCGCCGGGTCCGACAGCGGCGGCGGGGCGGGGATTCAGGCGGACATCAAGACCGTCACCATGCTCGGCGGCCATGCGATGACCGCGGTCACCGCGATCACCGCGCAGAACACGCTGGGGGTGCAGGCGGTGCATGCGGTGCCGACCGAGATGGTGCTGGCGCAGATCGACAGCGTGGTCAGCGATATCGGTGTCGATGCGGTCAAGATCGGCATGATCGGCAGCGCCGGGACGGCGGAGCGCGTGGCCGCGCGGCTGACCGCGCTGACCGTGCCGATTGTGTTTGATCCGGTAATGGTCGCGACGAGCGGATCGGTGCTGGCCGATGCGCGTACCATCGCAGCCTTTGGTAAGCTGATGGAAATTGCGGCGCTGGTGACGCCGAACTTGCCCGAGCTTAATGCGCTGGGCGGCACCGCGCCGGTGCTGCGCCATGGATGCCATGTGCTCGTCAAGGGCGGGCACGGCGACGGCGCGGTGGTGGTTGATACGCTGATTTCGCCTTCGGGCCAGCAACGGCATTGGGAGGGCAAGCGTTTCGACACCAACGATACGCACGGCACAGGCTGCACGCTGGCCAGCGCGATTGCGACGGGGTTGGGGCAGGGGATGGCAATCGGCGACGCGGTCGAGCGCGCAATCAGCTTCACCCGCATCGCGATTATGGAGGCGCCGGGGCTGGGGCAGGGGCATGGCCCGCTGGGGCAGCAGCGCGTGACCGATTTCCTGCTGGACGATGAGGCATAGTAGGTGAGGCCCATGCCCTCAACCGTAGCGCTGAGCCTGTCGAAGCGCGCGTCGCGGCGGCACGCCCTTCGACAAGCTCAGGGCTACGGTGTTTTGATCAAGGCTCCGATGTGATCATCGGCGTTGACGAGGCGGGGCGCGGGCCGCTGGCGGGGCCGGTGGTCGCGGCGGCGGTGCTGCTGTGCGATGGCGGGATCGCCGGGCTGGATGACAGCAAGAAACTGAGCGAGCGGCGGCGGGTAGCGCTGGAAGCCGAGATCAAGGCGCGGTGCCACTGGGCGGTCGGGCTGGCGAGCGTCGCGGAGATTGACGCGATCAACATCCTGCAGGCGACGATGCTGGCGATGACGCGCGCGGTGGATGCGTTGGCGGCCGAACTGGCCGAACTGGCCGAGGTGCTGGTCGACGGCAACCGCCTGCCGCAATGGCGCTACCGCGCGCGCGCCATTGTCGGCGGCGATGCACTGGAACCCTGTATTTCGGCGGCCAGCATCATCGCCAAGCAGCACCGCGACCGGCTGATGGCGGAGGCCGATGCCGCGCATCCCGGTTATGGCTGGCGGTCGAACAAGGGCTATGGATCGGCGCAGCATCTGGCCGCTTTGCGCACGCTGGGGCCGTCGCCGCTGCACCGGCGCAGCTTTGCACCCGTCGCGCAGCATTTTTTGCCGTTGTGAGTCCTTCGCGCCACACCACCATCCCTTGAGTCCGCGCCGGCCTGCGGACTCCACATGCTGTGGCGGACTCCATTCGTTCGCGCCGCGTTAACCATATTGTCAGGCCTGCGACCTAAGTCTTTGAGCTTGACGGAGGAGTCCGCCGGACTCACACCGTGGCTCGCGGGCCCGTCCTGGCGCGCCGACGGACGGGGGAACGACGATGGGCGTGATGGAAAAGGTCGGCCAAAAGACGTCCGCCAAGGCGGCGGCCAAGGCGGCGGTGCTGCCGCTCGACACCATCCTGCAAGGCGATTGCGTGGCGATGATGCGCAGCCTGCCCGCCGCGTCGGTCGACATGATCTTCGCCGATCCGCCCTATAACCTGCAGCTTGGCGGCGACCTGCACCGGCCCGATGGCAGCACGGTCGATGCGGTGAATGACGAATGGGACAAGTTCGACAGCATCGCCGCCTATGACCGTTTCACCCACGCCTGGCTGGCCGAGGCGCGGCGCATTCTGAAGCCCGGCGGCAGCATCTGGGTGATCGGCAGCTATCACAATATCTTCCGCGTCGGCGCGGCGCTGCAGGACCAGGGATATTGGATCCTGAACGATATCGTCTGGCGCAAGGCCAACCCGATGCCCAATTTCAAGGGCACGCGCTTTACCAACGCGCACGAGACGCTGATCTGGGCGAGCATGGGCGAGAAGGCGAAATACACCTTCAATTATCGCGCCATGAAGACGCTGAACGACGAATTGCAAATGCGGTCGGACTGGCTGATCCCGATTTGCGGCGGGCAGGAGCGGCTGAAAAAAGGGGGGCATAAGGTGCACCCGACGCAGAAGCCCGAGGCGCTGCTGTACCGCATCCTGCTTGCCTGTTCGAACCCCGGCGATGTCGTGCTCGACCCATTTTTCGGCACCGGCACGACGGGCGCGGTGGCCAAGCGGCTGGGGCGGCACTTTATCGGCATCGAGCGGGAGGATGACTATATCGCCGCCGCCGAAGAACGCATCGCCATGGCGCTGCCGCTCGACGAAAGCGCATTGAAGACGATGATGGCGCCGACGGCGGCGACGCGCGTGGCGTTCGGCATGCTGGTCGAGGCAGGGCTGATCCCCGCCGGCGCGGTGCTGACCGATGCCAAGCGCCGCTGGCGTGCGACGGTGCGCATCGATGGATCGCTGGACCATGGCGGCGCGAGCGGATCGATCCACAAGATTGGCGCGAGCGTGCAGGGCGCGCCGAGCTGTAACGGCTGGACCTTCTGGCATGTCGAGACCGCCGAGGGATTGCGCGTGATCGACGCGGTGCGGCAGGATTGGTTGCTGGCGAATGAGGCGTGAGTGATTTAGACCGCCGCGCATGTTCACCCCCCTGACCAAATCCGACCTGAGCAGCGCGCCCGCATCGGCGCGCCTTTATTGCCGTCCCACCTGTTTCGTTGATCGCCCGCACGAGCTGGACGAAGCGTGCTTGCGCCTTGCCGACTCGATGCTGTGGTTCGCGGCGTGGCAGGTCAGCCTGGTCGACGGGGCGAGCGTGCAGGCGGCCATCGTGCCGGTGCCCGATCTGACGCAGTGGATCGCGGCGACGCCATCGGCGCTGGGCGACGCGGCGCAGCGACAGGTGGCCGCGGTGCAGCGGCCGCGCGGCGCGCTGCAGCTGGGCGCGCGGACCATTCGGCTGAACGAGCCGCAGATTATGGGCATATTGAACGTCACGCCCGACAGCTTTTCGGACGGCGGCAAACATGTCGATGCACAGGCCGCGATCGACGCGGGCTTTGCGATGGCCGCGGCGGGAGCGGCGCTGATCGATGTCGGGGGCGAAAGCACGCGCCCCGGCGCGCCGCTGGTTTGGGAAGGCGACGAGATCAAGCGGATCGAAGGCGTCGTCGCGGCGCTGGCCAAGGGCGGCGTCGCGGTGTCGATCGACACGCGCAAGGCCGCGGTGATGGAAGCCGCGCTGGCGGCAGGCGCGGGGCTGGTCAACGACATATCGGCGCTGCGCTATGACGAGCGCGCGCTGGAGGTGGTCGCCAAGGCGGGCTGCCCCGTCGTGCTGATGCACGCGCCGTCGGCCAAAAGCGACCCGCACGAGGGCGGCGATTATGCCCACCCGCTGTTCGATGTGTACGACCTGCTCGCCGCGCGCATTGCCGCGTGCACGGCGGCGGGCATCGATGCCGCGCGCATCATCGTCGACCCCGGGCTTGGCTTTGGCAAGGGCGTGGCCGACAATCTGGCGCTGATCAATGGCCTGGCGCTGTTCCACACGCTGGGGTGCCCGATCCTGTTCGGCGCGAGCCGCAAGCGGATGATCGGCGCGCTGGATGGCGAAGCCGCTGCCGACGCGCGGCTGGGTGGTTCCATCGCGCTGCACTATCAGGCGGCGAGCCACGGCGCGCAGCTGCTGCGCGTCCACGACATCCCCGAAACGCGCCAGGCGCTGCGCATGTGGCGCGGGCTGCGCGACGCTGCGCTGGTGGGGTAGGGGGCGCGTCCTTCCCCAAACTTCACCAAAGTTCACGAAGTTCACGCTACGCCCCGGTAAAATAATACCCGCGAGGGATGACGTCCCCGACGCGGGGGCGGGCAAGCGCGCGCAGCGGGCACGGCAATGGACCATCCGCCAAGCTAGGCAGATCGGGCGCGTGTAGGAAAGCGCAAAATGTGGGGGGAGCGTGCGGAGGCGCGGCGGGACGGGGTTCACGCAGAGGGCGCGGAGGTCCGCAGAGGACGCAGAGGGGGAGGCGTGCGCCGGGGACATGCTCTTGCGTGTTCCCGTTTGAGGGTGCGGTCAGGGGAGTTTGGGGGTTAAGTAAAGTGTCACCGTAACGCGACTATGGCCCTTTTGCGGTTCTGATCTCGCTGATAACAGCTTGCAAAGCTCTGGAATATCGATCAAATTGTTGAGATAGATCGTCTTGCGTGAGCAAATTGTATTGGGTTGCGAGCCATGGTCGCACGTCTCTGACTCGCGTATGTTTTATGCGTGGTAGCGCGACTATCTCGGCATTTGATCCGATAAAGTCTTGTTGAGTCAGAATTGAATCGCAAACAATAGTGGAGAGAAGCAGCTTCTGAAACTGGTTCAGATTAAAATTTACCCAAGGAACAATAAACACTGGTGTAAGTTTATCTTCTTTTAGTCCGACAAAGGTGGGCCTCACTGGGACGAGAATTGGTTTTTCATCCGCTTGCTTACCAATTATGTACATTGATTGAAATTTATCGAATTCGACTAGGCCAACTATTTTTGAATTCGCTAGATATTTGCAAAACGCTGGGACGACCTCCTCTCCTGCCGATTGCACGACTGGTGATGCGAGTTTTTGAGTAACTTCGAGAGCTGACGCTTCATCAAGCTGACCATATGAAATTTTTGCTAGAACTTTCTGAATTGGTTGAAGCGAGTGCCGTGGCGGGTTGAATGCCAGTCCCTTCAATTCAATTATTGTCTCATCCAGACGTTGCTTATTGTTACGTACCCAATTCACCAAATTGGGAATCTTCATCAAAGAAATTATACGTTTCTCGGTTTCATCCATTTAGATCGCGCCGCTTCGGCGCTGCATTGAGTATAAGTGCAGCGGATATTACCATGCCGGGATTGACGGGTTTTGCTGATTTCCACACAGCATCCCAAGGCCCGTTCGGCCGATGTGAAATTCGCCGAAGCTGGGCCGCATTAAAGTTCTTATAATCATCCAATACCGACTTAAAGAAACAGATATCATCTAGTAAAAATTGCTCTCGAGCTTCAGTCATTTCTCGATCCCGTACGGAGTATCGGAAAATACGATCACTGATAGATCCGTCTTCAAACTTCTTCAGTGCGTGATAAATTTCACGAAATACAGGTCCATGGTCCCACGCCTCTGCGCGCGCAGGTGTAAAAAGTGTATTTAGCTCGACTATTCCTCTTTCAATTACAAAATAAGTAAGCTTATTGAGTGTCATGTTTGATGCCGCAAGGCCAGCGTCAGACATGTAATCGAGGATCCAATTTGCAATTGCGCGAACGTCATACCCTCGTTCATCAATTGACACCCTTGCAAACCGGCCCCTAACGGCTTTCGACCAGTCCGAAACTTCAGGCGCGTCCGACACATCGATATCGTCATCTGGCAACAGCGCTAGCTTGCTCAATTCGGCAGCAATGCGAGGGTCGATTTGATTGTTATCCATTATGGTATCCCCGCCTTTCGAGGGGCGTAGCTTTTCGTGCGCTTATGATCCGGCCTGCTTTTGCTGTTGTGTTGTCCAAACCTGCAATTGGCTCAGTATGCACCACAAACAGTAGAACGTCTAATACCATCCCGATTGTCCGCCAGCGTTCCTCGCCCTCGAAGGGATCGGCAAGGGTCAAAGAAAACGGATCGTCAAAAACCAAAACTGCTGTCTCGAACGACAAGCCGTGCTTCCGGCGATTTTCGTCCGCCTTTTGCTGATCCCAAGTCCAAACTACATCGCTCACTGGGCGTGCAAATAGCAATTTACCTTCAATAACTAAAGCGCAATTTAAGCGGGTACTCGCTGATGCATCGTAATTCCCCCCACCCTCACCCCAACTTAACCGCCTCGCTAAACGGCACATCCTTGTCGGGCCGCACGTCGCCCGGCAGGCCCAGCACGCGTTCGGCGATGATGTTGCGCAAAATCTCGTCGGTGCCGCCGGCGATGCGCAATCCCGCGGCGCCGATGTAGCTGCCCTGGAAGCGCGTCATGTGGGGCAGGGCGGGGGCGTCGGGGCCGGTCATCGCGCCCGCGCTGTCGGCCAGGTCGGTGGCGAAGGCGCCCATTTCCTGCATGGTTTTGGCGACGACGACTTTGCTGATGCTGCTTTCGGGGCCGGGGGTGCGGCCGCTGGATAGCGCGCTGATCGTGCGCATGCGCGTCAGCGCGATGCCGCGGTCGGCGATATAGGCGTCGGCGATTTTCTGGCGGACGTGGCTTTGTTCGAGCGCATTGCCTTCGTCGGTGGCAATTGCGCGGGCGAGCTCGATCATTTCCTGCACGCCGGGCGCGCTCGCGGGTTTGCCGCCGACGGCGAGGCGTTCGTGCATCAGCGTGGTGAGCGACACTTTCCACCCTTCGCCCACGCCGCCGAGGCGGTGGGTGTCGGCGATGCGCACGTCGGTGAAGAACACCTCGTTAAATTCGCTGCCGCCCGACATTTGCTTGATGGGGCGCACGTCGACGCCGGGCGCGCGCATGTCGACGATGAACATGGTCAGCCCCTTATGCTTGGGGACGCTGGGGTCGGTGCGCGTGACGATGATGCCATAGTCGGACAGGTGCGCGCCGCTGGTCCACACCTTTTGCCCGTTGATGATCCACTCATCGCCCTGCTTTTCCGCGCGGGTGCGGATGGCGGCGAGGTCGGATCCCGCGCTGGGCTCGCTGAACAGCTGGCACCACACTTCGTCGCCCTTCATCGCGGCGGGCACATAGCGCGCGGCGATGTCCGGCGTCAGCGCGTGGGTGAAGACGGTGGGGATGCACATGCCAAGGCCGATGGCGTAAAGGCCGGTGGGCGCGCCGACCTTTGCCTCTTCCTGGTTGAAGATGATCTGCTGCATCGCGGTGCCGCCCTGGCCGCCAACCGCCTTGGGCCAGGTGATGCCGACATAGCCCGCGGCATATTTGCGCGCCTGCCACGCCTTGGCGGGGGCGATGGATTCGGCGCGGCTGGAATAATCCTCGGGGCGGAGGGCGTCGGCGTTGGCGGCGAGCCATTCGCGCACCTGCGCGCGATAGGCGGCTTCTTCGGGGGTGTCGTTGAAATCCATTTTGGGTCTCCGAGTGTCAGTTGGTCACGCTCGCGTTGCTACACACCGTAGCCCTGAGCTTGTCGAAGGGCGTGTCTAAGGCCGACACTGCGGTGCATTCCCGCGGCACGTGCTTCGACAAGCTCAGCACTGCGGTTTTGGAAGGACGCGCGCATCACGCCGCCATCGCACTATTGCGCATCTCCAGCGCGCGAACCAGCCGGTCGGCCCAGAGCGCCTTGCCGCCCAAGGCCAGCGTGAGCGTGCGCGCGCGGCGATAGAAGAATTGGCAGTCGCTTTCCCAGGTGAAACCGATGCCGCCGTGCAGCTGGACATTTTCTTCGGCCGCAAACTGATAGGCATCGATCGCGGCGAGGCGCGCGCCCGCGGCGGCCTGCGCGAGTTCGGGGGCATCGGTGCTGAGCGCCCAGGCGCCATAATAGGCGTGGCTGCGCGCCAGCTGGTTCTTGATATACATGTCGGCAAGGCGGTGCTTGACCGCCTGATAGC
Organism: uncultured Sphingopyxis sp.; assembly: GCA_964401155.1. GTDB lineage: Bacteria > Pseudomonadota > Alphaproteobacteria > Sphingomonadales > Sphingomonadaceae > Sphingopyxis. The sequence continues at coordinate 252,003 of CAYNXF010000002.1, read as the reverse complement.
CCGCGATCTTGCGGCCAAAGGCGACGCGCTGCTGCGTGTAGGCCAATGCCATTTCCATCGCCGCGTCGGCCCCGCCCAATCCTTCGAAAGCCAGCAGGATCGCGGCGCTGTGCTGGAATTGCTCGGCGGCGGTGGTGCCGCCCGCCATGGGGGCGGCATGGCCGGTGAGGGTCACGCGTGCGCTGCGGCGGACGAGGTCGATGGTTTCGACGGGCTCGACCTTGCACTGCGCGGTTTCAATAAGGTGCAGGCCATTGGGCGCGGTGAAGATGATGAAATCGGCGGCCGCGGCATCGTGGACGGGGGCCAGCGTGTCACCGGTGACGGGCTTGGCGGACAGGGCGACGGTGCCAATCGCGCTGCCCTCGGCAAGCTTGGGCAGCCAGCGCGCTTGCTGATCGGGCGTGCCGGCGATGAGCAGCGCCTCGGTCGCGAGCAGGACCGAGCTGGTGAAGGGCACGGGCGCGAGCGCGCGGCCGACTTCTTCGGCGAGCACGCACAGGTCGAGGATGGAGAGGCCGAGCCCGCCGTGCTCTTCCGGAATGCGCAGCGCGGGCCAGCCGAGCGCGACAATTTCGGCCCACAGCGCGGCGTCGTGGCTGGTGCCCGATTCCATGACGGCGCGCGCCTTGCTGCGCTCGGCGCGCTCGGCGAGGAATTTGCGCGCCTGGTCGCGCAGCGCTTCGGCTTCATCCGAAAATTGGAAATTCATGGTGTCGTCTCTCCCTTTACGTGAACGTAAGGGGAAGGCGCGCGCAGTCAATGGGGTTGTGGGGTCAGGCCTTCAGCATCGGCGCGAGATATTCGCCCGTGAAGCTACCATTGGTTTTCGCCACCACCTCTGGCGTGCCTTCCGCGACAATCCGCCCGCCCTTGACCCCGCCTTCGGGGCCCATGTCGATGATCCAGTCGGCGGTTTTGATGACGTCGAGGTTGTGCTCGATCACGACCACGCTGTTGCCCTGGTCGACGAGGGCGTGGAGCACCTCGAGCAGCTTGCGGACATCTTCGAAATGCAGCCCTGTCGTGGGCTCGTCGAGGATGTAGAGCGTCTTGCCGGTGCTGCGGCGCGAGAGTTCCTTGGCGAGTTTGACGCGCTGCGCCTCGCCGCCCGACAGGGTGGTTGCCTGCTGGCCGACCTTGATATAGCCAAGGCCAACTTCGCACAGCATTGCCATTTTGTCGCGGATCGCGGGAACGGCCTTGAAGAAGTCGCTGGCATCCTCGACCGTCATGTCGAGCACGTCGGCGATGCTCATCCCCTTGAACTTCACCTCGAGCGTTTCGCGGTTGTAACGTTTGCCGTGGCACGTCTCGCACGTCACATAAACGTCGGGCAGGAAGTGCATCTCGATTTTGATGAGGCCGTCGCCGGCGCAGGTTTCGCAGCGCCCGCCCTTGACGTTGAAGCTGAACCGCCCGGGCTTGTAGCCGCGCGCCTGCGCCTCGGGCAGGCCGGCGAACCAGTCGCGGATGGTGGTGAACGCGCCGGTGTAAGTCGCGGGGTTCGAGCGCGGGGTGCGGCCGATCGGCGACTGGTCGATGTCGATAATCTTGTCGCAATATTCGAGCCCGGTCAGGCTGTCGTGCGCGCCCGCGACGACGCGCGCGCCGTTCAATGTGCGTGCAGCCGCGGCGTAGAGCGTGTCGATGACCAGGCTGGATTTGCCGCTGCCGCTGAGACCAGTGACGCAGGTGAAGGTGCCCAATGGAATGCGCGCAGTGACATCGAGCAGATTGTTCGCACGTGCGCCCTTCAGCACCAGATCGAGCCCATTGCCGGGGCGACGGCGCTTCGGCACGTCGATGCGCCGCGTCCCGTTGAGATAGTCAGCGGTCAGGCTCTTCTTGCTTTTCAGTACCGTTTTGAGCGGACCTTCAGCGACGATTTCGCCGCCGTGCACGCCCGCGCCGGGGCCCATGTCGACGATGTGGTCGGCGCTGCGGATCGCATCCTCGTCATGCTCGACGACGATGACGGTGTTGCCGAGGTCGCGCAGGCGGCGCAGCGTGGCGAGCAGCCGGTCGTTGTCGCGCTGGTGCAGCCCGATGCTGGGTTCGTCGAGGACGTAGAGCACGCCCGACAGGCCGCTGCCAATCTGGCTGGCGAGGCGGATGCGCTGGCTTTCGCCGCCGCTGAGCGTCCCGCTGGTGCGGTTGAGGTTCAAATAATCGAGCCCGACATTGTTGAGGAAGCCGAGCCGCTCGTTGATTTCCTTGAGGATGGCTTTGGCGATCTGGCGCTGGGTGTCGGTCAGCTTGTCCTCAAGGCCGGAGAACCACGCCAGCGCATCGCCGACGCTGCGCTGCGCCGCCATGCTGATATGTTCGCCCGCGATCTTGACCGCCAGCGGTTCGGGGCGCAGCCGCGCGCCGTGACAGGTCTCGCACGGCTGCGCGGTCTGGAACTTGCCCAGTTCCTCGCGCATCCACGCGCTTTCGGTTTGCAGCATGCGGCGGTTCAAATTGCCGATGACGCCTTCAAACGGCTTTTTGGTGGTGAAGGTGCGGCGACCATCAATGAAAGTCAGCTCGACCGGCACCCCGCCGCTGCCGTAGAGGATGACCAACTGCTGTTCGCCCGACAATTTGCTCCACGGCGCGTCGAGGCTGAAACCATAGGCTTTGGCGAGGCTGGCGAGCACCTGCATATAATAGGGGCTGGGCGGGTTCGATTTGGCCCAGGGAACGACCGCGCCCTGCTTGATCGACAGCGCATGGTTCGGCACGACCAGTTCGGGATCAAACTCCAGCCGCTCGCCAAGGCCATCGCACGCCGGGCAGGCGCCCTGCGGGGCGTTGAAGCTGAACAGCCGCGGTTCAATCTCGGCGATGGTGAAGCCTGAGACGGGGCAGGCGAATTTTTCGCTGAACACGATACGGTTTGGCGGCAGACCTGCGCCCTTCATTGCGCCCCCCGCGGCGTCCTCTTCTTCTCGGCCGGGGACATTGCCATCCGCCAAATCCACATAGGCCAGCCCGTCGGCCAGCTTTAGCGCGGTTTCGAAGCTGTCGGCGAGGCGCGATTCGAGGCCCTCGCGCACCGCGATACGATCAACCACCACTTCGATGTCGTGTTTGTATTTTTTGTCGAGCACCGGCGCGTCGGCGATGTCATAAAATTCGCCGTTGACACGAACACGGGTGAAGCCGTCCTTTTGCCACTGCGCCAGTTCTTTCCGGTATTCGCCCTTGCGCCCGCGCACGACGGGGGCGAGCAGATAGGCGCGCGTGCCCTCGGGCAGTGCCATGACACGGTCGACCATCTGGCTGACATTCTGCGCGGTGATCGGCAGCCCGGTCGCGGGAGAATAGGGCACACCGACGCGCGCCCAGAGCAGGCGCATATAGTCGTAAATCTCAGTCACCGTCGCGACGGTCGAACGCGGATTGCGGCTGGTGGTTTTCTGTTCGATGGAAATGGCAGGCGACAGGCCGTCGATATGTTCGACGTCGGGCTTTTGCATCATTTCCAGAAACTGGCGCGCATAGGCCGACAGCGATTCGACATAACGTCGCTGCCCCTCGGCATAGATGGTGTCGAAGGCGAGGCTTGATTTGCCGCTGCCTGACAGTCCCGTAATCACGATCAGGCTGTCGCGGGGCAGGTCAACATCGACGCCCTTGAGGTTGTGTTCGCGCGCGCCGCGCACTTTGATGTGGGTCAGCATAGGAAAGCACTATGCCGAGCGATGTTGGTGAGACTCATGTCAGTCCGCGTTCCATATTTGTTCGGATGATGCAAGGGGCACGTGCTTGCAAATGCGGCAGGCCGCGTCATGGTGAAAAGGATGAGCACGACTGGCGCGACACCCGCAAGTAAAAAGGCACGAACGGGGAAATCCGGTGCAACACTGACGGCTGTGGAACGGGAAATCATCCGCGCGGCAATGCTGGGGCATATTGCCGATTTCGAAGCTGAGCCCTGGCAGGTCGCCGGCCCGGACCAATCGTTGGAAAGGCCAACTGTTTCCGGCGATTTTCTTAGTCGCCTTTGGCAGGGATCAATCGAGGGCGTTCTGATCCACCCGCGCGGTCTGATTATTCGCGGACTCAAGGTCGAAGGGACCATAGACCTGTCGAACATTCGCGTTGACGGGAGGCTGCGAACGCCACTTCCCGGGTTTCAGGCCGCCAATTGCGATTTTCCCGATGGCATTGGGATTCCAGGTTCCCGCATCGCCGGGTTTCTGCTGAGCGGGGTTTCATTGGGGCAAGCAGGCGGCGGGGATGATGACAACGTCTTGATTGCCCGCGGCTGTGAGTGCCTTGGCGCTTTTGAGATATCGCGCAGCAAGGTTCATGGCTCGATAGATATCTCAAATGCCGTGGTGGACGATGATCTGACGTTCGGGGTCAATCAACACGCGGGCGGGATCGAGGCCAAAGGCATCGAGGTCAGGGGTGCGGCAAACTTCTGGAGCTGCACATTCGCAAAAGCTTCATCCGTGCGGCCGGTGTCCGTCAGCCTTTTGGGTGCGGAGATATCGGCTGAACTGACCTTCGTCGGTTGCCGTATCGCCGGGTCGCTTAACTTGCCGCATGTGCAATGTGAGTCGTTGAATATCATGCGCAGCCGCGTTGGCGCACGAGGCTTCGCTGGAGCAATCGGCATGAACCGGCTGCAAGTGCGCGGCAGTGTCTGGATTGATTGGGTCAAAGCATCTGCCGGCATTGCGGGTCAGGAGATGAAAATCGGATCTGGATTCTTCATCTCGGGCTGCGCACTTGGCGCAAGTGGTTCGACGGGGCACTCGATTGATTTTTCTTTGGCGGGTTTCGGGAGCAGGGTCAGTATCGAAAACTCCCGCATGACTGGCGGCGTTATGCTGGCGGGCTGCACTGCGGGGATGTTGATGGGTCTGCAGAGGCTGCGCATTGGTCCGAAAGCGGCAGAGGGGCCGCCAGTTGGCTGTGACCTGACCGCCGTGCGGACTGGACGTCTGGTGGTGCGCAACGTCATTGCACGTGGCCGCGTGGCGCTTGGCAGCAGCCAGATGGCCATCGACGTTCAGCTCCATACTAGCATCGCTTGCAGCGGCTTTGACGCTCATTCTGCCAGCATCGCGGGGTCCCTAAACATCGACGGATGCGTTTTTGGCTGCGTGGAAGGGGCTATTGGCGCCAATCTGGAGTCGATCTGTGTTGGCGACAAATGCATGGTTGTGCGAACCAACATCGCACCCTGCCTGTCATTCGACGCCGCAAAGTTGCGCAGTCTCGAACTCTATGGGCTGTCGCTTGGCGGATCGATCGGAGCCGACACCGTCGCCGCACTCTCGCTGGTTGACGCGGATATCGAAGCAAATCTCACTATCGGTGATGCGGCTGGTTATACGAAACATCCGGTGACGTTGAAAGTTCAGGGTCTTGCCGATGCCTATGGCCTTTCGGTCGGCGGAGATATGGTGATCAACGGAGGCAGGTTTACGCGGGGTGACCGGCTCTCGGAACATCACGGCGCGCGCTGCTGGAACATCGCAGCTGCCAGAATCGGCGGTTCGCTCCAGCTTTCGTCTGTGTCGAGCCGAAGCGCGGCGGCACATGTGTTGGCACCCCGCTTCGCTGGCTCGGTTGATTGCAGTAGAAGCACGATTGGCCGAAACCTTATCATTACCGCCGGCACGATGTTACATGCGCTGCGCCCCGACCCTACAACCCATGGTGACGTCCAATTCCCATTGGAGCAGCAACCCAATGTCTGCCTCTCGCTTCAATCGACAAAAATCGGCGGCACTTTGATCCTGCATGGTGCAGATATGCGCGGCTGCGTAGATTTGAACGACAGCAGCATCGAATCGCTCGATGACAGCGGTGGAGGGGCTTGGGCGGATTGCGGCATCAAGCCCGGCGATCTTCGCATCGACGGGCTGACATATCGCAACCTTGGAAGGCGAGACGCAGATCTCCCGCCGGGCGACGGCAGTGAAGCCACCGTTGGTAGCCGGTGGCGTTTATCGCCGCGTCAGGAGACAGAAGCCGTCGCCGCCCGGCTGGGCTGGCTCGACATGCAATTCCCCGGCGGGGTAGCGACACCGGCGACTTTTCTGCCACAGCCATATGAACAGCTCGCCCACCACTACGGCGCGCTGGGCGATGAGCGCGGTCGGCGGCAGGTGCTAGTACGCAAGCGGCAGTTGCAGCGGCTCCATTCAGGCCTTGGCTGGGTCGAACGCGCCGTCTCGGGCCTGCTCGGCCTGACCAGCAATTATGGGTATTCGCCAGGGCGCGCTTCGCTGTGGGTGCTGGTGTTAATCGCTTTGGGAACGGTCGGTGCCGCGCTTCTCAATGCTGCAGGAGCCATGGCTCAGCGTGATGCGAGTGATGGCAGGCTAGCTTTTTCGGCAATTTTATATGCGATTGATGTGGCGGTGCCGTTCCTGGAACTTGGGCATGACGCGGCATGGCGCATCGAACCGTCGCATTTGCAAAAATGGCCGGGCCGAACCTTTGTAGTGCAGGTGGGAGAGGCAATTTACCGGCTGGGCGGCGTCGTCCTTTTGTCGATTGCCGTGCTTACTTTCTCAGGAGTTCTGCGCGAGAAAGACTGAGTGCTTGGTTAATGCCACGCCGCCCAAGGCGCCAACGAAAATTTGCCGGTCAGTTGTGGTGACCCCTCCCTTTGTTTCACCCTCATTTCATCGCTTTGGCCGTTGGTCGATTCGCATCCGTCGTCCGTCCCCCCATCGACACGTAAACAGATGTAATCGAAGCCGTGTCGCACCGCAGTAATACAGTTCGTAGAAGGGGGCTGCGGGGTTCGGAGGCGGTGGTGCTTCCCCGGTCTCTTCGCCTTCGGCTCCGCGCCCTATTTTCGCAGCATGGCCGCTGCCCCAGACCCTGAACGGGCGGGACAGCGGCCAATAGGAAAAGAAAGCTCTCCCCCCATGACACGTAAACTGACCCTTTTCGCCGCCATCTGTGCCACCACTGTTGCCAGCGCCGCTCCGGCACTGGCGCAGACCACAGGGGCCTATGAACCCACCAGCCGCATCGTGCGCTATGACGACCTCGACCTCAACAACGAGCGTGGGCGCGAGCGGCTTGATACCCGCCTGCGCATGGCCGCCAATTCGGCCTGCGGTTTCTGGAGCGCCAAGTCGCTGACCGACCGGCAGCGCGCCAATGAATGCCGCAAGGCTGCCGTTCAGCGCGTCCAGCCGAAAGTCGCCGACGCGGTGCGCAAGGCCGCCCAGCGCTACGCCCGCGCGGATTGAGGCACGTCGCGACCATGGGGGCACGATATTCTGTGCCCCCTGGGTTGAATAAGGAGGGGACACGCTATGGCGTGTCCCCTTTGTCGTTCGTTCGTGTGAGCGGGGACACGGAATACCGTGCCCCCAATTGGGCTTACAGCCTTACCCCTGCTGCATGATGGCTTTCACATCGTGCAGATAGGTGCGCCCGATGCGGTGCTGACCGGCTTCGCCCAGATCAATGCTCCACGCGCCATCGCCATGATGCTTGAGCGCGCGGACACGATCACGCCGCACCATTTTTGACCGGTGGATGCGCAGGAAAGCGGCGGGGTCGAGCCGCACTTCGAGTTCCTTGATCGTCTGGTGGATCAGCCAGCTGCGCGGGCCGACGTGCAGGCGCATATAGTCGCGCTCGGCCTCGATCCAGTCGACCGTATCGGCGTCGATGCGTAGCATCTCGCCGCGATGCTGGACCCAGAATTCGTTGATCCAATTGCCGCGGCGCCGCGTCGGATCACCCTGGCGCAGCTCGCGCACGCGCGCAATGGCGCGAGCGAGGCGGTCGGGCGACACGGGCTTGAGCAGATAGTCGACCGCCGCCACATCGAATGCGGCAACCGCAAATTTGTCGAACGCGGTTACAAAGATAACCGACGGCGGGTTTTCGAGCCGGTCAAGCGCTGCGGCGACACCCAGTCCGTCGAGCCCGGGCATCGCGATGTCGCACAGCAGCAGATCGGGCGCCAGCGCTTCGACCATGCGCAATGCCGAGGCACCGTCGCTGGCAGTGCCGACGAGCAGCACGCCTTCCTGTTGGCCGGCAAGAATTTGCAGCCGTTCTATGGCGAGCGGTTCGTCGTCGACGATCAGCGTGCGCAGTGTACGGTCCATCAGACAATGACCTCATCGCCCAGCGGCAGCCACAGGGTGACGGTGAAGCCGCCCGCCTCATTCGGCCCCCATTCGCACCCGGCGCGCGCGCCGTAACGCGTCATCAGCCGGTCGCGGACATTGTTGAGACCCAGGCCGGTGCCGGGGGCAGGAACGGGCGCATCGGGGTCGATATCGTTGCTGACCGAGACCACCAGCTGGCCATATTCGGCCGACGCATCGAGGCGGATGCCGATGGGCTTGCGCGCCGGGCCGACCCCATATTTGATCGCATTTTCGATGATCGGTTGCAGGATCAGCACCGGCACGAGCGCGTTATCGAGGGTGTCGGGCACCTTTTCATCGACGTGCAGCCGGTCCGGGAAGCGCGCCTCTTCGATGTTGAGATAGAGCCGCTGCAGCGCGATTTCGTCGGCGAGCGTAACCAATGTTTCGGGGTCGGCCGCCAAATTGCTGCGGAGGAACGACGACAGATTGATGATCATCGCTTCGGCATCGGCCTTGCGCCCGGCGAGGACCAGCGACGACAGGCTGTTGAGCGTGTTGAACAGGAAATGCGGATTGACCTGATAATGCAGCGCCCGTAGCTGCGCGGTCTTGGCCTCTAGCCGATAGGTGTTGGCCTGTTGTTCGACCGCGCGCATTTCATTGGCATAGCCCAATGCGACGTAAAGTGCGGCCCAGACGGCGAAGAAGAAATACCAGCGGATGCTGCTATCCAGCACCAACACCGTCTGCCAGGCGGCGGGATATTTGTTCTGCACCTCGGTGATGATCTTCACGCTCTCGTCGGTGGGGAACCAGACGAAAAAGGCATAAAGATTGATGATCGCGTAAAGGATGGTCAGCGGTACCGCTGCGCCGAACGCAACGCCGAGCCGCGCACCGAACGAACGCGGCTGGACGCGGATGAGCAGCAGATAAAGCAGCAATGTGCACAGCGCGCCGAACACGACCACGATGGCGCGGCGACCCATCAGCCCGACTTGGTCGGGTGCGCCGGTCAGCGCCGCCAGCCCGGTGGTGATCAGGAAATAAATCGCCCACATGGCGATGATCGACCCCACCGCGACGCGCCAATCGACGCGCGCATCGGCCGCAGCCCATTCGGGCGGCGCAGCGAGCAAGCGCGCGCGCTGGTCAGCAACGAAACGGGCAGGCGAAGTGGGTTTGTTCACGACGCCTGCATAGCAAGGTGACGCGGGCTTTGCAGCCCCCGTCCGGATTTTGGTCGAAGGGGCGGGCGGGTTGGTCGAACGTTGCCCATTTTCACCGTTAGCCTCGAGCGAAGTCGAGAGGCCCATCGCTATTGCGCCCAGCGAATGTGTGTCTCGACTTCGCTCGACACGAACGGAATTTGGGTTGGGGCCTTACCCCAACCGCGCCAGCGCGGCCTCCAGCCGCTCGGCCTCGGCGGTCTTGGCGGCATGATCGACGCGCGCCTTTTCGACCGCTTCGGGCTTCGCGCGCTCGGTGAAGGCGGGATTGGCGAGACGCGCGGTGAGCGCGTCGCGTTCCTTGGCGGCGGCCTCGAGCGATTTGGCAAGGCGCGCCTTTTCCGCCGCAATGTCGATGATGCCTTCGAGCGGGATGACGATGGTCTCACCGTCAATCACCAGCTGCGCCGATGCGCCCGCCGGGGCGGGATCGGTGCTGACCGACGAGAGGCGGGCCACACGTTCAAGCGCTGACGCCATGGCGGCGGCGCGTGGCACAAGGCTGGCGGGAATATGCGCCGCTAGCCGCGCACCGGGGGCGATGCCCAGTTCAGCCTTGGCCGCGCGCAGCTCGCTGACCAGCTTGATAAGCCATTCGATTTCGGCCTTGGCGGCGGCATCGACGCTGGCGCCCGGTTCGGGCCATTTCGCGGTAATCAGCGGATAGTTGGCGCGGTCACCCAGCTGGCTCCACAATTCTTCGGTAACGAAGGGCATGAAGGGGTGGAGCATGACGAGGATCTGGTCGAGCACCCAGCCAGCGACGGCCTTGGTCTCGTCGTCGATCTGGCCTTTGATCAGCTCCAGATACCAGTCGCAGAAGCGGTCCCAGGTGAAGCTGTAGACCGCATTGGCCGCTTCATCGAAGCGGAAGGCGGCGAGTGCTGCGTCGACGGCGGCGACGGTTTCGGCGACTTCGCCGATGATCCAGCGGTTGACCGCCAGCGTCGCGGGCGGGGCGGCGATGGTCGTGCTGGCGCTGATGCCATTGGCCTCGCAAAAGCGCGCGGCGTTCCATAGCTTGGTCGCGAAATTGCGGTAGCCGGCGAGGCGCGCGTCATCCATCTTGATGTCGCGCCCCTGGCTTTCCATCGCGGCCATGAAGAAACGCAGCGCGTCGGCACCATATTGGTCGATCAGGCCGAGCGGATCGACGACGTTGCCCTTGGATTTGGACATTTTCTGCCCGTCGGGTGCGCGGACGAGGCCGTGGAGGTACAGCGTCCGCCACGGCACTTCTTTCATGAAGTGCAACCCCTGCATCGCCATGCGCGCATCCCAGAAAAACAGGATGTCGAAGCCGGAAATGAGGACGTCGTTGGGGTAATGGCGGGATAATGTGTCTGTCTGCTCCGGCCATCCCAGCGTCGCGAAGGGCCACAGCGCCGAGGAGAACCAGGTGTCGAGGACGTCGGGATCGCGCCAGAGCCCGACCTTCGAAGCGTTTCCGCTAGTCCCTTTGTAAGCACCGAGCAAATTTTCTGCTTCGAAATACTCTAGATTGAGTCCTTCATAGTGACTTCGAGCTTGCTCCGCTGCCTCTTCAAAACTCTCGGCAACAAAAACCGAGTTCTGTGTTGGTGCATCGCCGACCACATAGCTCGGAGTTCCATCGACAACCGCAGGACCATACCAAGCCGGAATCCGGTGCCCCCACCACAGCTGCCGCGACACGCACCAAGGCTGGATATTTTCCAGCCAGTTGAACCAGGTTTTCTCCCATGTTTTGGGGACGATATTGATGTCGCCGTCGCGCACGGCCTTGATCGCGGGCTGCGCCAGCGTGGCGGCGTCGACATACCATTGGTCGGTCAGCCAGGGTTCGATTACGACCCCACCCCGATCACCGAAGGGGGTGGGGATGGTGCGCGGTTCGGCGTCATGCTCGCCGCCATCCTTGTCGAGGTACGGGACGAGCAGGTCGAGTGTTTTCAACCGTGCGACAACATCTTTGCGCGCATCGAAGCGGTCCATGCCAATCAGGTCGGCGGGGATCAGCCCGTCTGCCGTTTGCACCACGCGCGCTTCGGCGTCGAACATGTTGAGCATGTCGGCGGGTTTGATGCCCGCGCGCTTGCCGACTTCGAAGTCGTTGAAATCATGGCCCGGCGTGATCTTGACGGCGCCGCTGCCCAGTTCGGGGTCGGCATGCTCGTCGGCGACGATGGGCACGCGGCGGCCGGTTAGCGGCAGTTCGACATACTTGCCGATGACATTCTTATAGCGCGGATCGTCGGGGTGCACCGCCACCGCCATGTCGGCGAGCATGGTTTCGGGGCGCGTGGTGGCGACAACAATATAGTCGCTACCATCATCGAGCTTGACCCCATCCGCGAGCGGATAGCGGAAGCGCCAGAAATGGCCCGGCATGTCGTGCGTTTCGACCTCAAGATCCGAAATCGCGGTCTTGAGCTTGGGGTCCCAATTGACGAGGCGCTTGTCGCGGTAGAGCAGGCCCTGATTATAGAGATCAACAAACACCTTGGCGACGGCGCGGTTCATGCCGTCGTCCATGGTAAAACGTTCGTTGGCCCAGTCCATCGAACAGCCCAGCCGCCGCAGCTGGCCGGTAATCGCGCCGCCGCTTTCGGCCTTCCATTCCCAGACCTTTTGGACAAAATCGTCGCGGGAAAAGTCGGTACGCTTTTGCTGGCGCTCGGCCATTTGTCGTTCGACCACCATCTGCGTCGCGATGCCGGCATGGTCCATGCCGACGACCCACAAGGCATCTTTGCCGCGGAGCCGTTCGTAGCGGATCAGCACGTCCTGCAGCGTGTTGTCGAGCGCATGACCAATATGCAGCGCGCCGGTGACGTTCGGCGGCGGATTGACGATCGTGTAGGGCACGGCATCGGGCCGGTGCGGGCGGAACAGCCCGTTCGCTTCCCAAAAAGCAGCCCATTTCGCCTCGATTGCGGCGGGTTCAAAGGTTTTTTCCAGTGCCATGACGCGCTGGCCTTAGCCGCCGATGGTGCAGCGCGGCAAGGGGGGCTATTTCGCCAAATGCCGCCCCACAAAATCGAACACCGTCTGATACCATTGCACGCTGTTCTGGCCCTTCAAAATCCAGTGGTTTTCGTCGGGGAAAATCAGCAGCTCGGCGGGGACGCCTTGCCGCTGCGCCGCAGTCCAGCCCGAGATGCTTTGGGTATAGGGGACGCGGTAATCTTTTTCACCGTGGATGAAGAGCGTGGGGGTTCGCCAGTCAGACACATGGTTCACTGGGTTCCATTTTTCGGGGTCGGGGCGGCTGTACCACGGCCCGCCATGGTCCCATTCGTCGAACCATAGCTCTTCGGTTTCATAGGCCATGGCGCGCAGGTCGAAGATACCGGCGTGGTTGACCAGGCATTTGAAGCCGCCCGGCCACTGGCCCGCGATCCAGTTCATCATATAGCCGCCGTAAGAGCCGCCGAGCGCGCAGGCGTTGGCGGGATCGACCGCCGGATTGGAGTTGGCGGCGGCGGCCATCCCAAGCTGCAGGTCGGTGAGCGGCTTGCCGCCCCAGTCGCGGTTGATGCTGTCGGTAAAGGCTTGGCCGTACCCGCTCGACCCGTGGAAATCGATGGTGACGACGGCATATTGGCCGTTCGCGAACAGCCGCGGGTTCCAGCGCGTGGACCAGCTGTTGAAGAAACTGCTCTGCGGCCCGCCATGGACGAGGAGCAGGGTGGGCAATTTGCCCTTCGCCCCCATCGGCGTGATGATTTGCCCGCGCACCAAATCGCCATTTGCGCCGGCAAAGCCGAACTGTTCATATTGCACCGGCGCGAGCGCGGCGAGGCGATCCGCATTGCTGTTCGACAGGTTGCGCGCCTGCCCCTTGGCATCGCGCAGGATGACGTCGGTTGGCCCGGCGATGCTGTTCAGCAGATGCACCATGCCGCCCTTCGCGAGCGGCACGATGTCGAACACATTTCCGCGTTCGGTGATGCGGTCGACCTTGCCGCTGCGGATGTCGACGCGGAAGGCGGGGTGTTCGAGCAGATCCTGCGCGGTGACGATGATGCTCTTGCTGTCGGGTGCCCAAGCGATCGAGCCGACCGAGCGGTCCCAATTTTGTGTGAGCGGGCGTACTGCGCCGCTTTTCAGGTCGCGCAGCATCAACACCTGTCGGTCGGCCTCATAGCCCGGCCGCGCCATGGCGGCATAGGCAAGCCATTTGCCATCGGGCGAGGCGGCGGGAAGGGTGTCGGTGGCGGCATTGGCGGCGGTCAGATTGACGGGCGGGGCGCTGCCGTCGGCCGGGGCCTGATAAATGTCGAGGTTGGTTGACCGCGGTTCATTCCTGTCAGCAAGGCGCAGGGTGAAGAAGACCGATTTGCTGTCGGCGCTCCAGCTGAGTTCGCTGCCGTCACCGAAGGGTTTGGAGGGGGTGTCGCCGACGAGCGCGCCCGAGACGGCACGGCTGCGGACGGCTTTGCCGCCTTCCAGATCGGCAACAAAGGCGCGGCTGTGAGTACCGGGCGTTTCCCACGCGTCCCAGTGGCGAACGAAGCCGACGCCATCCTTGAAATGGCGGCCGCTGGGGCGCGGCCCGAGGTTGATGTCGGGGGCGCATGTCAAATCAACGCAGCGCATTGGCGCATCGAGCCAAACCACCAAGCGTTTGCCATCCGGTGATATTTTGAATCCGGAGATATCCCAGCTCGCCTCGGTCACCTGCTGCGGTGCGAATACTGCGGCTGGCCCTGTGCTGCGCCAGACCTGCGTTGAGCCGGACGCGTTTGACAGGAAATAAAGCGCGCCATCGGGGCCAAAGGCGGGGGTGCTTTCATTCTTGCCGGGCGTGTCGTCGATCTGGACGGGCTTGGTGGTGGCATCGCCAGTTGCCGCCATCCACAAGCCGGTGCTGCGGGCATAGGTGACGGGGTCGGTCGCGGTCTGTTGCCACACCACGACTGCACCGTCGGGCGACACGGCGGGGGCGGCAATGCGGTCGAAGGTCGCAAGATCCTCGGGCGACAAGGGGCGTTGGTCTTGCGCAAACGCGGTTGCAGCAAAAGTGAGCGAAGCGGCAGAGAGCGCGAGAGCGCGGACGAGATGCTGTTTCATGCCGCTGGTGTAGCGGCGGGTGGTGGGAGAGGGAAGGGGTTGGACATCGTCGGTCGTCGTCCTGAACTTGTTTCAGGAGAACGCGGCGACGGTGGCTTGTTGTCCTGAAACAAGTTCAGGACGACTATGGCTTTGGTGAAGTTACAATTCCCCATCCGCATCCAGCGCATAGCCCGCCGAGCGCACCGTGCGGATGATGTCGGCGTGGCCGTGCGCGTTGATCGCTTTGCGCAAGCGGCGGATATGGACGTCGACGGTCCTGAGTTCGATGTCGCTGTCCTGTCCCCAGACGCTGTCGAGCAATTGCCCGCGCGAAAACACACGGCCCGGATGTTCCATGAAGTGGCGCAGCAGGCGGAATTCGGTGGGGCCAATGGCGAGCGTCGTTCCGCCGCGCTTGACCTTGTGCGCCACCGCGTCGAGTTCGATGTCCGAATAGGCGAGGATTTCGCCCGCCAGCGCCGGGCGCAGGCGGCGCAGCACCGCCGCCACGCGCGCCACCAGTTCGCGCGGGCTGAACGGCTTGGTAACATAATCATCGGCACCGGTTTCGAGGCCGCGAATGCGGTCTTCCTCTTCTCCGCGCGCAGTGAGCATGATGATGGGCACGTTCGCGGTGCGTGCGTTGCGGCGCAGGCGGCGGCACACTTCAATGCCCGACAGGCTTTCGACCATCCAGTCGAGCAGAACGATGTCGGGCACGCGCTCGGCCGCCAGCACCAGCGCCTGTTCGCCATCGGGCGTGTGGCGCACCGCATAGCCTTCTTTGGCGAAATGCCACACGATAAGTTCGGCAATGGCCTCGTCATCTTCGACGAGCAACAGGTCAGGCTGTGGCATGGATTGGCCCCTTAAGCGGTCGGGTCTTCACCCTTTTCGCGGTCTTCCAAGCGGGTTCCTGTGACAACATAATGAACCATTTCCGCAATATTTGTGGCATGGTCCCCAATGCGTTCGAGGTTCTTGGCAACGAACAGCAAATGCGCCGATTCCGAGATAGCGCGCGGATTTTCCATCATGAAAGTCACCAGCGCGCGGAAGATGCTGTTGTAGAAATCGTCGACTGGCTTATCGCGCACTGTCACATTCCGGGCGAGCTCGGCGTCGCGCCGGGCAAAGCTGTCGAGCGAGTCCCGGACCAGGCCAGCAACCAGTTCGGACATCGACATAAGGAGCGGAATTGCCTCGATCGAGCGGCTTTCATTCAGCTGCGCGACGCGTTTGGCGATATTCTTGCTATAGTCGCCGATGCGTTCGACGACCGACACGATTTTCAGCGACGCGATGAGTTCGCGCAGATCGTCGGCCATGGGTGCGCGCAGGGCAATCACCTCGACGGCCAACCGTTCCACTTCGGCTTCCAGCGCGTCGATACGCGCGTCGTCGCGGATCACTTCGCTGGCAAGCTGAAGGTCGCCAGTGTTGAGCGCCGTCATAGCACGGGTCAGCGCCTGTTCGGCACGCCCGCCCATTTCGCTGATCAGCCCGCGCAAGCGATTGATGTCATCGTCAAACGCCTTGACCGTATGTTCGCCGCCGATACCCATGTCTTTTCGTCCTTGTACGCCGGTCAGCCGTAGCGGCCGGTGATATAATCCTTGGTCCGTTCATTCTTCGGATTGGTAAAAATGTCGGTCGTCTTGCCATATTCGATCAGGCTGCCGAGATGAAAAAAGGCGGTGCGCTGTGACACGCGGGCGGCCTGCTGCATGTTATGCGTAACGATAACGATGGCGTAGTTGCCGCGCAGTTCGTGAATCAGCTCTTCGATTTTCGCCGTCGCAATCGGGTCGAGCGCCGAACAGGGTTCATCCATCAGAATGACTTCGGGGTCGACCGCGATGGCGCGCGCGATGCACAGCCGCTGTTGCTGCCCGCCCGACAGCGCGGTGCCGCTCTCGCTCAGCCGGTCCTTGACCTCGTCCCACAGCCCCGAGCGGTGGAGCGCGCGCTCGACGATGACGTCGAGATCGGCTTTGTTCGGCGCCAGCCCATGGATGCGGGGGCCATAGGCGACATTGTCATAGATGGATTTGGGGAACGGATTGGGTTTCTGAAACACCATCCCGACCCGTGCGCGCAGCTGGACCACGTCCATCGCGGAGTCATAGATATTTTCGCCATCCAGCTTGATCGCGCCGGTCACCCGCGCGCCGGCGATGGTGTCGTTCATGCGGTTCAAGGACCTCAGAAAGGTCGATTTTCCGCAACCCGACGGGCCGATGAAGGCGGTGACCAAATCGGTGCCCACGGCAATCGACACGTCCTTGATGGCCTGTTTCTCGCCATAAAATACGTTGACGCTTTCCGCCGTCATCTTAGGATTTTCAGGCAGGGCGGCAGTTTCGGCTTCGGTCATGTCACCAGCGCTTTTCAAAACGGTTGCGAAGATAGATTGCGAGCGCGTTCATCGACAACAGGACGATGAGCAGCACGATAATGGCGGCGGACGTTTTTTCGACAAAGCCGCGGTTGACATCGTCCGACCACAAGAAAATTTGCATCGGCAGCACCGTCGACGGTGAACACAGGCCGTTCGGCACATCACCGATGAACGCACGCATGCCGACCAGCAGCAGCGGCGCGGTTTCGCCCAGCGCGCGCGCCATCCCGATGATCGTTCCGGTCATGATGCCGGGCAAAGCGAGCGGCAGGACATGATGGAACACGACCTGGACGGGTGATGCGCCAACGCCGAGCGCGGCGTCGCGGATCGATGGCGGCACCGATTTGATGGCGTTGCGACTGGCGATGACGATGACGGGCATGGTCATCAGCGCCAACGTCAACCCGCCGACAAGCGGGCTGGCCTGGCAAATGCCGAAAAACTGGATGAACACCGCCAGGGCAAGCAGACCAAAGATAATCGATGGCACCGCCGCCAGATTGTTGATCGACACTTCGATGAGATCGGTCCAGCGGTTCTTGGCGGCATATTCCTCGAGATAGAGGGCCGCCAGCACGCCCATCGGGAAAGCTACGACAAAAGCGATCAGGATAGTCATCAACGAGCCTTTGAGCGCTCCCCAGATGCCGGCAACTGCAGGGTCGGTGGCGTCGGCGCTGGTGAAAAAGGGCCAATGGATGCCGGTCGACAGCAGACTTTTGGCCTTCAGATCGGCCACCACCGCTTCCGCCGCCGCGCTGCCTTCACTCTTTGCGGCAATGTCGACGTCCGATGACACAGGGATTGCAAAATCGCTGCGTTTTGTTGCCAGTTCAGGATCGGCCTTGATGGCGTCGCGAACGACTTTCCAGCCATTTTCGGAGACGACCCAGCTGCGATCTGCGCCAAGTGCAGCCTCGGCAGAAAAACCAACAATATCGCGCAGACCCGCATTGGCGAGTTGAAGGTCGATGTCGGGCGCCGAAAAATCCTCGGTGCTCACCGTCAGTGGGCTGGCCGCGAAATCAATGGGGATGGTCACGCTGGTATAGGTAAAGCCGCGAAGCCCGTTGCCGATCATGGTGATCAGCAAGAAAGCGAGAAACAAGCCGGACAGCGCTACAGCGCCCAGGCCGACCAGCCGGAAGCGGCGCTCGGCGGAATAGCGCCGCGCGATGCGGCCCTGCATGGCGCTGCCTTTCCAGTCGGTCGGGCTGGTGCGCGCGGATGTGCGGGCGGGGCTATTCATACGCTTCCCGGTATTTCTTGACGATGCGCAGCGCGACGATGTTGAGCAGCAACGTGACGATGAACAGTACCAGCCCCAGCGCGAAGGCCGCCAGTGTCTTGGCGCTGTCGAATTCCTGGTCGCCGGTCAGGAGCTTGACGATCTGCGCCGTAACCGTCGTGACGCTGGCAAAGGGGTTGGCGGTCAGGTTCGCCGACAGGCCAGCGGCCATCACCACAATCATGGTTTCGCCAATGGCGCGGCTGACCGCGAGCAATATGCCGCCCATGACCCCGGGCAGCGCCGCCGGAATTAGCACCTGGCGGATGGTTTCGTTCGACGTTGCACCCAGTGCCAGCGACCCATCGCGCATCGCCTGGGGTACGGCATTGATGCTGTCATCGGCCATCGACGAAACAAAGGGAATGATCATGATTCCCATAACGACGCCTGCCGCCAGCGCGCTTTCGGTGCTTGCATTGGGCACGCCAAGCATCGCGGCGAAATTGCGAAAAGCCGGTGCCACGGTCAAAGCGGCGAAATAGCCGTAAACCACCGTCGGCACCCCCGCGAGAATTTCCAGCATCGGCTTCACCCATTGGCGCAGCTTGGGCTGCGCATATTGGGTGAGGTAAATGGCGCTCATCATCCCAATGGGAATCGCGACGATCATCGCAATGATCGCGCCAATCAGCACCGTGCCCCAGAACAGCGGGATGGCGCCAAAGGTATCGGGTTCGGGAACGCCCGCTTCGGGTTTCCACGTCGTTCCGAACAAAAGCTCTGACGGCGGCACCAGCGCAAAGAATCGCAGGGATTCAAACAGCAGCGAAAACACAATGCCAAAGGTGGTCAGGATTGCCACCAACGATGCTGCGAACAACAGCACCATCACCACCCGCTCAACCCGCGTACGCGCGCGGAAATCCGGCTTGATGCGGGTGAAGGCATAAGCGCCCCCGGCGAGCAGCAACGCAATGGTGGCGATGACGCCGATGGTGCGGTATTTCAAAGTCGCGTCGCGATAGGGCCTGATGAACGGGCCGGCGGCCGGGTTGGATGCGACGCTTTTCTCACCGGTCGCAACGCTGCGCGCGTCGCCCAAAATGGCCGCGCGCTCAAATCCTGGCGGTGGCAGCTGTTCGGCCGCGCGCGTCGTCAGCACATCGTTGGTGATTAGTGCCGGAGTGACGTTGTTCCATACCGCCAGAAACAGCGCGGCCGGGATGACCAGCCACAGCGCCACATACCAGCCGTGGTACCCGGGCAAGCTGTGCAGTCGCGTCGCCGGTTGGCGCGCCAGCATCGCGGCGCGCGCGCGCGCGCTGAGCCAGCCAACCACCCCCAGCCCGAAAACGAGCAAGATCAGGATGAATGTTGTGCCGCCCATATTGCCCCTGTTGTTTCGGCGGGGTCAGGCACGATGCCTGACCCATCCCGGATTGAAAAATTGCGGCTGGGCCCGGCGGGCCGACCAGCTGCCTACAGCCCTTATTTTAGTTCCGATCCGGTCATGACGGTGCGAGCCTTTAGCGATTCAGCCACCAACTCGGCCTGTTTGGCGGTTGGCGGAATCAAGCCGCGTTCGTTGAGATAGCCGCCGCTTGCCGAACCCTTGGCGAATTCGGCGGCATATTCCATCAGGCCGGGGATCACACCGACGTGCGCCTTTTTGACATAGATGAACATGGCGCGCGAGCCCGGATAGCTGCCGTTACCAATGGTTTCCAGGCTGGGCGTGACGCCGCCGATCGGCACAGCTTTGATTTTGTCGCTGTTGCTGTTCAGATAGCTGAAGCCGAAAGCCCCGATGCTGTTGGGGTTTTTGTCAAGCTTCGAGATGATCAGATTGTCGTTCTCGCCCTGCTCGACATAATATGGCGCACCGCGAAATGTACCACAGACCTTGTCGTGGCGTTCCTTGTCGCTGGCCTTCAGCGCCTTCATTTCGGGATTCTGGTCGCAGCCCGCGACGAGAAACAATTCTTTGAAGCTGTCAAAGGTGCCCGACGTTGAAGGAGGGCCGAACAGCGAAATCGGCATGGCGGGTAGCGACGGGTTCACGTCTTTCCAGGTTTTGGCGGTATTGGGCTTGCCGTAGGGTTCGGCGGCGAGCGCCCGGTAGACGTCTTCCAGTGTTAGCGACAGGCCCGGCCCGGCGTTCGCTTCGCCAAAGGCCAAACCGTCAAAGCCGATCTGGATTTCGATGATGTCAGTAACGCCGTTTGCCTTGCATTTTTCAAATTCGGATTTCTTCATCCGGCGCGATGCGTTGGCGATGTCAGGGGTTTCGGGGCCAATACCAGCGCAAAACCGTTCCAATCCGCCACCGGTCCCGGTGGATTCAATCTGCGGCTTTTTCATTCCGGTGGCTTCGGCAAAACGTTCGCCAACCAGAGTGGCGAAGGGATAGACGGTTGAAGAGCCAACCGCGCGGATCGTGTCACGAGCCCCGCCACCCGATGACGCCTGATCCTGGCATGCAGACAATGCCAAAGCCGAAATGGCGACGAGGGCGACTTTCTTCAGCATCTGTAACTCCTGTGTGCTGGTTGGCGCGGCATGCAAAATGGGACGATTCGATGATGGCGCATTCCGCTGGTCTGATGACGGTTTGATGACACAAGACTGTCATATTTATGTCATGTCGCTCAATTCTCGCTGTCAAACATGGGCAGCAGCAGGCTGACGGTGGTGCCCTTGCCAACTTCGCTTTCGATCGCGAGCCGCGCGCGGTGGCGTTCGGCAATATGTTTGACGATGGCCAGACCCAAGCCGGTCCCGCCAACCGCGCGGCTGCGGGCGTCGTCCGCGCGGTAAAAGCGTTCGGTCAGGCGGGGCAGATGTTCGGGCGCAATGCCATCACTGACATCGCTGACCTCCAGCAACCAATTTCTGGCCTCTGCCTTGAGCGACACTTTGACCGGGGTTCCGGCACGGCCATATTTCATGGCGTTGCCGACAATATTGTGGATGAGCTGGGTCAGCTGGGCCGCATCGCCGTGCATCGGGGCCGCCGCGATAGTTTCGAGCGAAACATCGGCCCCTCGCAGCGGATCGGCAGCGCGAATATCCGCCAGCGCGCGCTGGAGCAATTCGGCAAGGTCAACCCTGGCCGTTGGACGCCGGTAGCGGTCGGCTTCAATCCGCGAGATGGAGATAAGGTCAGCGACCAGCTGTTGCATGCGCCGCGCCTCGCGGTCGATAATGCCCAGGAAGCGCTTCATCACCGGTTCGGCCTCTGCCGGGTCAAGCTGGTCCAGCGTTTCAACATATCCAAGAATGGCGGCAAGCGGCGTGCGCAATTCATGGCTGGCGTTGGCGACAAAATCGGATCGCATGCGGTCTGCGGCGTCGATCGCCGACCGGTCGTCGAGCATCAGCAGGTTCTGGCCGTCGCCCAGATTGACGATGCCAATTTGCCAGCGGTCGCCCGGTTGCTGGAAATCAATAACATCGACCGATGCGGCATCACCTTGGCGGATACAGCCAAGTAGCGCGTCGATGACTGCCGGATTGCGGATCGCGGTGCGCACGTCGGCGCCCGAAATATGCCGGCCCAGCAGCGCCAGGGCAGCGTCGTTGGCCAGCGATATGCGCATCGCCGACAGCCCGAGGACGGCGCGCACATCATTGTCGATCAGCGTGTGGAAAGCGGGATGGTCAAACAGCGCTGTTTGCCGTGACTGTGCCGCCAGCAGGGGCGAAGTGGGCGTCGGCGTGTTGTCGGGCAAGGTGATCACGAAAACGGCCATGACCGTGGCCAGCCCCACCACCGCCACGGCTTCGGGCACGCTGGACATGAACAGCGCCGCAATGGTTCCGGCAACCTGCAGCAATGCCGCCAGCGGCAAATGGAATGAGGCGCGGTCCATGACGATGCTGCGCTCGCACAAGCGGGCTACGCGGCGCAAGGGGGTTGCGCGCCTTTACGCTTGGAAAAGCGTCTGTGCCATTGCGGGAAAGGGAAGGTGAGTGGCTTTGCGGGCGCCCTGCCTTTGGCTAAGGTGGCCGAATGGAAACAAATAACGCCGAACAACGGGATGAAAGCGCTGCATCGGACGTTCCGACCCGGCGGCGGCTGCTCGTGCTTGGCGCGGCGGGCGCGGGCGCGGCGCTAACCATCCGGCCGGCGCTGGCGCAGACCGCCGTGTCCGTGCTGAACTGTCAGATTCCAGTGCCGGGTCCAAACGGCGCAGGCCAGCATATCGACCCCTATGGCAAGCTCGTCCCGGCGGGCACGCGCGGCGCATTTCCCGGCGCGCCACGGCCCTTTACCGGTGAAGAGGTGAAGGCGGCTTTTCAGGGCCGCTCGCTGCCCGGCACGTCGCGCGAACAAAGCCAAGCCTATTTGCAATATATCCGCCGCTTGCAGGCAGGGCAGAGCGGCTTTACCTGTTTCGCATCAATCCAGATGCCGCGCTGAACCCGCCACCCGGCGGCGCGCCGCCGAGCAGGGGCAGGGAATATATATGAAATTGGCATCATTGAAATCGGGCCGCGATGGCGCCCTGGTGGTCGTCTCGGATGATCTGGCCTGGTATGCGAGCGCTGCCGATATTGCGCCGACTTTGCAAGCCGCGCTTGACGATTGGGAAATCGCTGCACCCCGCCTTGTTGCCCTCGCGACCGATCTTAATCATGAGGTGATCCCGCGCGACCGGTTTCACGAACGCGATGCCGCGGCGCCGCTGCCGCGTGCCTATCAATGGGCGGACGGCAGCGCCTATGTGAACCATGTGGCGCTGGTGCGGCAGGCACGGGGGGCGGAAATGCCCGCCAGTTTCTGGCACGACCCGTTGATGTATCAGGGGGGCAGCGACGCCTTTTTAGGGCCGCGCGATCCGATCCCGCTCGGCGATCCGGCGTGGGGCTGCGACATGGAGGCGGAGGTCATCGTGGTAACCGGCGATGTACCGATGGGCGTGTCGGCCGAAGAAGCGCGCGGCTATATCCGGTTGGTCGGGCTGACCAATGATGTCTCGCTCCGCGGGTTGATCCCCGATGAATTGGCCAAAGGGTTCGGCTTTTTCCAGTCAAAGCCTGCCAGTGCTTTTTCACCCGTTTTCGTGACCCCCGACGCTTTGGGGGCGCGGTGGGACGATGCCAAATTGCACGGCGCGCTGTGCGTCGATTTAAACGGTGCGCCGCTGGGCCGCGCCGATGCCGGGATCGACATGACTTTTGATTTTGGACAGTTAATTGCCCATGCAGCCAAAACGCGGCAGCTGGGCGCGGGTACCATCATCGGATCGGGTACCGTATCCAATCGCGACAGCGACGGCGGGCCGGGGCGTCCGATTGCCGAGGGCGGGCTTGGCTATAGTTGCCTGGCCGAAGTGCGCACGGTGGAAACGATTCGCACCGGCGCGGCAAAGACGCCCTTCATGCAGCCCGGAGACATGGTTCGCATCTGGATGGACGATGACCGTCACCACAGCATCTTTGGCGCAATCGAACAGACCGTGATTTCCGCCTGAACTGAAAGAAAAACCGGCCCGGGTTGCCCCGGACCGGTTTTCCGCCCCCGAGCAGTAAATTTACATGTCGCCCAAAGCTTCGGACAAGGCACAAGAGGCGGGACCGAGGATCACCACGAACAGCACCGGCAAGATGAAAAGGATCAGCGGCACAGTCATGATGGCGGGCAAACGTGCTGCCTTTTCCTCGGCGCGCATCATGCGTTCGTTGCGGAATTCGGCCGACAGGACGCGCAGCGCCGAGGCGAGCGGCGTGCCGTATTTTTCGGTCTGGATCATGGTCGTGACCACGCCCTTGACCGAATCCAGATCGCAGCGATAGGCAAGGTTTTCGAACGCCATGCGCCGTTCGGTCAAAAAGCCAAGCTCGATTGACGTCAGTGCAAATTCCTCACCCAGTTCGGGGTAGGCGCGGCCCAATTCCTTGGCAACACGGCTAAAGGCTGCGTCGACGGTCAAACCTGCTTCGGCGCAGATGACGAGCAAGTCTAGCGCGTCCGGCAGGCCCTTGCGCAGGGCTTGGGTGCGCTTGGTACGTTTGTTCGAAACCCACAAATCGGGTGCTTTATAGCCAAGCAGCAGGGCGGCCATCAGCGCGCCGTTGCGTTTCACCGGCGTCCAATCAGGGAACATGTCGGTGAAGTACACCGCCACGGCGACGAGCAAACCCAGCACCACCGGCAGGATCAGGCGGCCAAAAATGACCGCGACGGCCAGGTCCTTTGAGCGAATGCCTGCCTGTGCCAGCTTTTGCTGGACTTCCTTGACCTGCGTGTCTTGCAGTACCTGCATCGACGACAAAAGCTGGCGCATCTTGTCGGCATGTTCATTCTTTCGCACCAGCTTGGCGCGGCGCTTGGCGGTCGATGCTGTGATGCCGGCCTTGAGCTGCTCGCGCCGCTCGTTGAGCGCCTTGACGCGCTTGGCCATCGGATCGCGCACCGTCATCGCGCCATAGATGGCGAGCATGACGGCCACCACGCCAACGGCAGCCAGGATGGAGGCCACCCAGACAACATCGACGCCGAGCAACTTGGGTCCGGCAGCGGCTGGTGCGAATGCTGCGAGGAAGGTAAAACTGTCCATAGTCGCCGTCCCCGTCAGATTTCAAAGCTGATCATTTTGGCCATGATGCCGGCCCCGATGCCCATCCAGATCAGCCCACCAATGCCCGTGATGATCAGCCGCTCGTCATAGAAGAAGCCAGCTAGATATCCGGGGTTCATGGTCCACACGAGGCCGAAGACAAAGAAGGGCAGGGCGCCGACGATGTAGGCCGAGGCCTTGGCTTCGGACGACATGGCGCGAATCTTCAACTTCATCTGCGCGCGCTTGCGCAGTACGTCGGACAGATTGTTCAGCGTTTCGGCGAGGTTGCCACCGGTTTCGCGCTGGATGGCGATCGTGATGCAAAAGAACTGG
Source organism: uncultured Sphingopyxis sp. (assembly GCA_964401155.1). GTDB lineage: Bacteria > Pseudomonadota > Alphaproteobacteria > Sphingomonadales > Sphingomonadaceae > Sphingopyxis. The sequence continues at coordinate 227,125 of CAYNXF010000002.1, read as the reverse complement.
AATTCGGGCGTATCGAGCATGTCGGCCGATTCCTGAAGCGCGGCCTCCATCGTCTTGCCGATCCGGATGCGTTCCGTGACGCCCTTGAATTCCTCACCGACGGGGCCTGGCAATTCGGTAGCGACCACGCCGAAGGTTTCGGTAATCGGCAGGCCCGACTTCAGACCGCGCACGAGCAAATCGATGGCATCGGGAAAGCGTTTGGTGAAATTGGCGACGCGCTTGTTGATCAGGCGGCCAACGTAAAAGTGCGGCAATCCAATGCCGACGAACGCAGCGATCAGGCCAGTCAGCAGGATCGGGGCACCCATCAGCACCAGCAACGCCGCCGTGCCGACGAACATCACCATGCACACCATCATGAAATTGCTGAGCGTCCAGTTCTTGCCGGTCCGGCGAAGGCGCAGTTCCATCAGGTCGCGGCGCGGCATGAAGGATGCGAGCGAACTGGCCGCGCTACCGTTCAGGGTCGCGATGGTCTTGCGCATCTGGGCGGCTACCACGGCTTCGGTTGAGGCAGCATGGCGGTCTTTCACCGCAGACAGGCGGCGCGTTTTGGCCTTGCCCGCCGACGGCCCGACGAGGGCAAACCCCAGCAGCAACAGCCCCACAAAGGTGGCGACGATGGTTATGATGACGGGCATGTTCATTGTGCGATGCGTTCCGCCTGCAAGAGGATAGGGCGGGGGTCAGGCCAATGCGGCCCGACCCCCGGCCCGATTATTTTGCGCCTTTTTTGGCGAGCATACCGCCAAGTCCGCCAATTTTGCCGAGCAGCGAGCTGCTCTTTTCCTTGGCCACCGGCTTGGCCGCGACTTCGTCCGGATCCGCATCGGCGCCTTCCAGAATCTGACGCATCAGCTGGCTCCACACCTGGCCGGCCTTGGTGCCCTTGCACAGTTCGGCATAGGGTTTGCCGAGCTTGGCAGCCTGGCTGACCAGCTTGGGATCGAACGGAATGACCACATCGACCGGACGTTCGACCGACGATTCAAATTCCTTGCGCGACAATTCGCCGACCGCGCTCTGGAATTTATTGGCGACCAGGATCACGCGGGCGCCCGGCACATTCTGTTTGAACCAAGACAACATGCGAATGGTGTCGCGCGCCGCCGCCAGCGTTACATCGGTCACCAGCGCGATGGTGCCCGCTTCCGACACGAGGTGGGGGAAGGGGATGAGCACCTGGCGCGGAATATCGACGATGGTCATTTCGAACGCGTTGCGCAGTTCCTCTTCCAGCTGGAAGAAGGCGCTGCCGTCGGTCAGCACCGGCTGGTGAATCGGCGCTTCGGCTGACAGCAGGCTGAGTTTGTCCGACGCGCGCACCATGGCGCGTTCGATGAACAGGCCATCGATGCGGCTGGGGTTATCGATCGCGTCAATGAGGCCGCGGCCGGGTTCCAGATCCAGCGTCAGCGCGCCAGTGCCGAAGTGGACATCAAGGTCGAGCAGCGCGGTGTGGCGTTCGGCCTGTTCGCTGAACGCCCAGGCGAGCGAGGTCGATACCAGCGAGGCACCAACGCCGCCGCGTACCCCGACCACCGCCATCAGATGGTGCGGCCGATCGGCAGCGCCATCGGCATGCTTGGGCGCCGACAACATCGCCTGTGCCTGGGCAAAACTGTCGCGCAACTGGTCAATCGACAACGGTTTTAGCAGATAGTCCTGGATGCCGCTGGACAGCAGGTCGCGATACAGGCGGACGTCATTGACCTGACCAGCGGCAATCACCACCGTGCCGGGTTCGCAGACCTCGGCTAGTGCGTTGATATCGTTGATCGGATCGCCGCTTTCGGACATGTCCACGAACAGGATGTTCGGACTGGCCGACACCGACAATGTCTGTACGGCGTTGCGGAGCCCGCCCTTGTTGCACTTTTCGGTCGGCCAGCCGAGATCGCCCGCGACCATGCGCACCAGTTCGAGCGTTTCGTCGTCGCAAACGAAGGCGTTGAACGGTTCACGCGTTCCGGATTTGAATGAAGCGCTCACTTACTTGCCCCCTTCGTCGCTGGTGGTGTTTTGCTTGAGGCCGTCCTTGCCGGTCGGTTCGCGTTCGCGGAACACACGTATCGGCTTGGTTGCGGCCGACGGGTCATTGCTGCTGTTGCCCGCACCCTTGATAAGGTCGTTGGGGTCGGCGACCATCGCTGCCAGATTGCTGTTGGTGGCGCAGCCATAGTTCGACGAGGTGGCGTTTTTGTCGCTGCTCGACGATGTGGTTGCCCAGTCGGGACAGCCAGGGACACGTGCCGTAGAGCGGGTCACCGTCACGCGCAGATTGCCTGACGCCACGGCACCGGGGGTGACCGGCACCGCATCGTTGACCAGCAAACCACGGCGTTCAATCATGCCACGGATCTGCGCGGTGGCCGCGCCCTTGCCATAAAGCGAGGGGTCTTCAATGGCGATGCGATCACCATAGGCGACGCCCATGGCGTCGAGCCAGCCATTGAGTTTGCCCTGTTCGGACGGGGGCAGTTCGCCGCCCACCGTTGCGACGTCGAAGCTGAACACTTCGCTGGTGACGATGGGTTGATGCACCGAATCCAAGCTGCGGTTGCTGTTGGCGTTGCCGCCGCATCCGGCCAGCGTTGCGACGAAGCCCAGCATTGCCAGTTTTTGCAGATTTTTCATCAGACTACTCCTGAAAATGCGGGTTACTTGACGCTGAAGCCGGGGGCCGGATCGCCACTCGGCGTCGTGCGCGGGCGGTCGGCGTCGGGGGTTGCGCTGCCATCGCGGGGCTTTGGCCGGTCGCCGCCGGTTTCGCCGGCGCTGACTTTGCCCAGAAAGATGCGCGAGAGATCGCCGGCATTCTGGAACGCGTCGGTTGGCAGCGCGATCTGGTTGGCCGAAACCGGCTTGACCAGATAGGGCGTCACCACGATCACCAGCTCGGTCTCGCCGCGGCGGAAGTTGTCCGATTTGAACATCGTCCCGAGGATCGGCACGTCGCCAAGGCCAGGGATTTTGTCGATGGCGCTGGTCGTCCGATTGTTCATCAGACCCGCGATCATGAAGCTTTCGCCCGAGCCCAGTTCCACCGTCGTTTCGGCGCGGCGGATGGTAAGACCGGGAATTTCAAAGCCTTGTAGCGTAATCTGTCCTTCCGTGGTCAGCTCCGAAACTTCGGGACGCACACGCAGGCTGATTCGGCCGTTCGACAGCACCGTCGGGGTATAGGCCAAGCTGACGCCATATTTACGATATTCGATGGTTACTTGGCCATCCTGTCCGGGGACGGGAACCGGGAACTCACCACCGGCCAAGAAGTCGGCCGTTTCGCCCGAAATGGCTGTCAAATTGGGCTGGGCCAAGGTTGCCACCAGACCCGAGCGTTCGCCAAGGTCAAGTGCTGCCATCACGTCGATGCCGAACAGCCGCCCGGCTGCTCCCAGGCTGCCCAAGCCATCGGGCACCCTGAACGTGTATGAGGTGCCACCACCATTGGGGATATCCGTGATCGTGCCGATGTCGCGACCGCGCGATACGTTGCCCAGAAAGCCGTTGCCTAGGACCGAATCGGTGTCGCGGGTCAGGATATTGCCGCTGATTTCCTTCACCAGGCTGCGGTTCACTTCGGCGACGCGGACCTGCAGGTTTACCTGCAACGGTGTAGCGGTGCGCAGGCGCGAGAGCACCTTGGTCTTGTCGCCCACAAAGGCTTCGACCAGCAACTGCGCTTCGGCAGCGTCGTCGGGTGACTGAACGGTGCCAGTCAGCAGCACGAAGCCGTTCATCGTATTGGCGCTGATGTTGGCGTCTGGCATGGCCAGCGACAGCATCTGGTCGATGGTTTCGATGTTGTTGCCAACACGGGCGACGGTCGAAAACACCACGCGGCCCGATGCATCGGTGGCATAGATGCTGGTTTCACCCGGCTCCTTGCCAAAGATATACAGCTGGCGCTGCGAGCGGACCTGGACGTCGGCGACCTTGTCATTGGCGACAAAGACGTCGGTCATCGGAGCGGGCAGGGTGACCAGCCGTCCGCGGCCGACCGAGAGGTCGACGCTGGAGGTGGCATTCTGCGTCGCCTGGGCGAACAGCGGGGCGGCGGGGGCCGCGACCAGCGATCCGGCCATCAGCGCAATCGCTGCGGTGCGGGCAATGCTGGTCATCGCGCTAAGCTTCTTCGCGTTCATCTCAATAGCCTCCAACCGTCACTTCTTTGACCACGTCGCCGCGCACAACGCGCACGGTGGGACCACGTGGGGCGGGCGCAGCGCCGGTCGAAGCGCCGGGAATTCCCGCATAAGGATTGCCTGAATAATCGCTGCGGCCACCGCGGCTGCCACGCTCTGGGGCGCCGCCACGCGGCCGACCGGCCACCGGGATCCAGTAGCGCGAAACGTCACCGCCGCTGACCGCGTTGGCCTTGTTCGACGTCGGGCGGCTTGCGACCGCCGAGAGCATGCGGCGTTCGTCGCGCGGATTGCCGCTGGTGGGCACATTGACCGCGCCCGAAGCGATGGCGGCGTCGATACCGCCTGCGCTTTCCGACAGCGGGCGTAGTGCGAGCGACAGCTTGCCCATGCCCTGCGCCACCGCAATCTTCTGTGCGATTTCGGGGGTGGCTTCCAGCGTTACGGTACCAAAGGTGCGAACCGGCGTCTTGCCCTCGTCATCCTCGGCCTCGAACCGTTGGTCGGTGGCGAGCACGCGGATATTCTGGACGATTGTTTCAGCGGTGTGCAGAACTTCGTCGGGATAGGACGAGCCTTCCTTGACCTGAAGGCTTTGTGCCAGAATGACGTCGACACGGTCACCCGGGAAGACGAAGCCGGCGACGCCCTGTTCCTGCGATACGCGCACGGTGACGGCACGCATGCCGGCGCCCAGTGCGGCGGCCAGGAAGCCGCGATCGTCGGGATGAACCAGCGACCCCTGGGTTACCGGCTGACCCGCCGTAATGGCGTGGCGCACGACGGTGCCGACCAGCGAGTTGACGTCGGTCTTTTCCTTCAGGAAATAATTCTTCTGTGCCAGCTCTGCGGGCCAGGGCTGAAAGCGGAACGCATCGTTGCCGATGATGGTGCCGACAGGCAACTGCCGCGTCGCAACCAGAATCGACGGCCCAGTCGGCTTTGGTGCCGCTGCGGCCTGAGCTGGCGGAGCGGATGCCCCGCGCATCATCTGGTTGACCCCGAATGCCGCACCAATTGCAACAATCAGTGCCCCCACGATCAGCATTATCTTTCGCGTATCCATGACGATCTTTCGCCTCCTGCGCCTGCCCTAACGGACGATGGCAATTGCCCTCATGCCGACGGGTTAAACGTAAACTGGTTAAGATATTGTTGGTGAAGCACCCAAAGGCCTGCGGCGGCGATGGCGACGCCATAAGGAACCTCGGGCGGCTCGGTTTTTTTGGTCCAATATTTGTGGACGAGCATGCCCGCGCTCAGCACGCCGCCGCCAATGGCCATGACCATCAGCATCGGCAGGAGTAGCGATGGCGGCACCCACAGCGCGACCGCGCCAATCATTTTCACATCGCCGCCGCCCATGCCGCCAACCATAAAAAGGCCAACAAAAGCGGCAAAGGTGACGAAGGCGAAGCCGAACTGCAGCGCCATGTCGGGCCAGGGGGACAGGCCAATCGCGAACCAGTAGGGGACGGCAAGCACGGCCATCGCCGCGTTCAGCCCATTGGCAATAGTGCGGCTGCGAATATCGCTGATCGCCGCGGCCAGCATCATGGCGGCGAGCGTGGCGGCAAGGGCCAGTGCAATAGGCGGGGCGAGGGTGGTAAACGTCATCGCCATAGGCCTAACAAGCTTGACTTACCAAAAGGTAACCATGTTCGGCGGCTGGCCAATCTTCAGCGCCCTTTTGCAAGGTTGCCGCCGCTGGCGAGTGTCGGCATAGCCGTGGCTGCTATGACCAAGACTGACGGATTCGACTGCGACGTGCTGGTGGTAGGCGCGGGTATCGCCGGCGCCAGCCTGACCGCCGCACTGGCTGGGCACCGCGCCGTGCGAATAATCGAGGCGGAGGATAATCCGGCGCGACATTCGACCGGGCGGTCGGCAGCGCTTTGGCACGAAACCTATGGCGGGCCGCTGGTCCAGCCGCTGACCATTGCGGGCAAGCCAGTTATTGAAAGTCCCGATCCGGACTTCAACGAAACCAGCTTCCTGAGCCCGCGTCCCGCGCTCACCATCGGGCTGGCCGATGAAAAAGTGGCGGTGGACAAGTTTGTGACGACCTTTGCGGCGCAGGGGGTCGATGTCCGCCCGCTTGATCATGCGGGGATCGCCGCGCATGTGCCCGGCTTACGCCCCGAATGGGTGCATGGCGCAATCGAGCCCGATTGCGGCGATATTGATGTTGCGGGCCTGCACGCGGCCTATCTGCGTCGGGCAAAGCGCAGCGGGGCGGAATTGCACTTGCGCAGCATTTTCCAGAGGGCGCGCTGGCGTGAAGGCGGCTGGGACGTGGACACCAGCAGCGGCGCGCTGCGCGTGCACACGCTGGTCAATGCCGCGGGCGGCTGGGCGGACCAGATTGCGACGAACAGCGGTATCCGGCCCATCGGCATCCAGCCCTATCAGCGCACCATCGTCCAGCTGCGGCTGGGTATTGCGACCCCCGCGCATCTGCCGTTGACGATCCACGTCGGCGGCGAATTTTACTTCAAGGGCGAAGGCGAGGGGCGGGTGTGGCTGAGCCCGCATGACGAAACGCCGGTCGCCGCAGGCGATGTCGCGCCCGAGGAATTGGACGTGGCCATTGCTATCGATCGGTTCGAACATGTCGTCAACTGGCCGATCGCTGCAGTCGAGCGCAAATGGGCCGGACTGCGCAGCTTTGCGCCGGACCGGCTGCCAGTGTTCGGCGCCGATGCTGCCAATAACCGATTTGTCTGGTGCGCGGGGCAGGGCGGGTTTGGTATCCAGACCGCGCCAGCCATCGCCGGGCTGCTCGCCGAGCAACTGGGCGCGCCGGCCGATCCGGCCTATGCGGCCATCGCAGCGGCGGCGTTCAGTCCTGCGCGGTTCGCCTGAATTTTGGGGCTTTACGGGGCATTGGCGCGCTGGCAGCCTTGCCGCGATGTTCCAGTCAGGGAGAGGCAGCGATGGCGCATTATTTCGAGATCAAGCAGAACAAAAAGGGCGAATATGTCGCCTATTTCAAATATAACAGCGAAACGATGTTCTGGACCGAGGGCTATTCCAGCAAAGCTTCGGCCAAGAATGCCATCGAATCGCTGAAGAAGAACGGGCCGGCGGCCGAGGTGCGCGAGGCGGAGTAGTTTTTCTGCTATCGTCATCCCGGACTTGTTCCGGGATAACGCGCAACGGAAGCTTGTTATCCCGGATCAAGTCCGGGATGACGAAACGTTGGTTGCTTGGTGCGCGGTTTAGCCCTCCACAGGCAATTTTCCTAGCGCGGCATCGCTGGCCAGCTGGTCGGCCCATTCATTGTCGGGATCACCGGCGTGGCCCTTGACCCAGCGCCAGTCGATGCTGTGGCGTGCGGCTTCACCGGCCAAACGCTGCCACAAATCGGCATTGGCCACAGGCTTTTTGGCGGCGGTTTTCCAGCCGTTGCGCTGCCAGCCGTGGATCCATTTGGTAATGCCGTCGCGGACATAGACGCTGTCCGTCGACAGGATGATGGTGCAGGGGCGCTTGAGTGTGGCCAGCGCCTCAATCGCCGCCATCAGCTCCATACGGTTGTTGGTGGTGTCGGTCTCATGCCCCGCCAATGTCCGTACGACATCGCCCCACCGCAGCACCGCGCCCCAGCCGCCGGGTCCCGGATTGCCCTTGCACGCCCCGTCGGTGGCGATGACGACCGTTTTTGCCCGGGTCATGCTGCGCCGGCGTAATGATCGAGCCGCCGCAGAAAGGCGAGCGGGTCTTTGCGCGTGACAAGCGCACTGGCGGGGGTGTTGACCCAGTCATAGGCGCGGGTGAGCAGGAAGCGCAGGCACGCACCGCGCGCCAGGGCGTCAAAGGCTGCAACTTCGGCGGTGCTGCGACCAAAGGCGGCATCATAGCCCGCCACCAGAGCAGCGCCGATGGCGCCATCATAATTCCGGCCGTCGCTGGTAAAGCTCCATGCGGCGTGCGTGACCGCCAAATCCCAGGCGCGGACTTCGGTCGCTGCGAAGTAAAAGTCGATAAGTCCGCCCACCGCGTCACCGCGCATCAGCACGTTGTCGGGGAAAAGATCGCCGTGGACGATCGCCGTGGGCAGGTTGGCGGGCCAGTGCTGGTCGAGCCACGCAAGTTCGCCCGCCACGCGGTCAGCCAGCCCCGGCTGGATGGCATTGAGGCCATCGCTGCCGCATCGCGCGGCCAGATCGTGCCATCCTGCCAGTCCCAACGCATTGGGCCGCAACAGCGGAAAATCGCTCAGCGCCGCATGCATTTGCCCCAGCGCCGCACCAACATGCTGCGCCTGCGCCGGCGTCGGTTGTGACACCGAAATGCCGGGCAGAAATTCGATCAGGCACGCGGGCCGTCCCGCCACCTCTTGCAACTGCTCGCCCTGTTTGTCGCGGTAGGTGCGCGGCACCGGCACGCCGCGTTCCGCCAGATGGTCAAGAAGCGCGAAGAAGAACGGCAAATCGGCGCTGTCGACCCGTTTCTCATACAGGGTCAGGAACAGGCGGCGCTGGGTGGTATCAATCAGGAAATTGCTGTTCTCGACGCCCTCGGCAATGCCTTTGGCAGAGACTAGCGTGCCCAGATCATAGCGCGCCAGCAGCGCTTCAAGCTGCTCGGCAGAAACCTGCGTATAGACAGCCATCAGGCGGCAGCAGTTTCCAGGCCGCGCGGCAGCTTGAAAATCATATGCTCTTCCGCCGTAGTGACCTGCTCCTCATGCACCGGGCGCACAGCGGCGACGGCGGCAATCACTTCGCGCACCAAAAGCTCGGGCGCGCTGGCCCCGGCGGTGACGCCCAGCGTCTTCACATCGGTCAGCCACGCCGGGTCGACGTCGCTACCGCGCTGCACCAATCGTGCCGGAGTGCCCGCGCGCGCAGCGACTTCCACCAGCCGCAAGCTGTTCGAGCTGTTGGTTGCGCCGATGACCAGCATCAGATCGCAGCGTTCGGCGATCGCCTTGACGGCGGCCTGCCGGTTCGACGTAGCATAGCAGATATCCTCGCCCTTGGGCGCGACAATCGACGGGAATCGCGCCTGCAAAGCTTCGACAATGGCGGCGGTGTCGTCGACCGACAGCGTCGTTTGCGTCAGGAACGCCAGCTTGTCGGGATCGGCGGGATCAAGAGCGGCGACATCCTCGACGGTTTCGACCAGCGTCATCGCGCCTTCGGGCAATTGGCCAAAGGTACCAATGACCTCGGGATGCCCGGCGTGCCCGACAAAGATGATGTGCCGTCCGGCTTCATGATTGCGCTCGGCCTGGCGGTGCACCTTTGACACCAACGGGCAGGTTGCGTCGAAATAGGTCAGGCCGCGCGCTTCGGCCTTGGCCGGAACCGCTTTGGGCACGCCATGCGCGCTGAAGACCACCGGCACGCCGTCGGGCACATCGTCCAGCGTTTCGACGAAAATCGCACCCTGCGCCTTCAATGTATCGACAACATATTTGTTGTGGACGATTTCGTGGCGGACATAGACCGGCGGGCCGAAACGTTCGAGCGACAATTCGACAATGCGGATGGCGCGGTCGACGCCTGCGCAAAAGCCGCGCGGTGCGGCAAGGAGCAAATGGATGGGAGCAACAGTGTCGGTCATGCCGCCCTTCTAGACCAGCCGTCCCGCCTTCGCAAAGGGCCAGCCGCCGAAAAAGCGGCCACAAAGATTGCGCCTCGTTCATCCCCCCGATAAGAAGCGGCGCGCATGGTGCCACGGTGCCAAGTTTTGAGGAAATTTTGTTCGTGACTTTTTCTGCTTTGCCTGGCCGCCGTGCCGCCCTGCTCGCTATGTCGGGCAGCGTTTTGATTCTATCGGCCTGTGCGCGGGACAATGAAATCGACTTGTCGTCGGGCGTCGGCATCACCCAGACGCGCAGCCTATGCCCGGCGCTCGCCATTCCGCTGCACACCGGCGACATCACCATCTTTGACCCCGCCACCAGCCGCGATGCGAGCGCGGTGGATGTGGTGGCCGCCATCACCAAGCTGACCCCGCAGTGCAATGAAGAGGGCGAAAAGGTTTACATGGTCGCCGACTTTGACGTGCTAGCCACGCGCCGTGATGCGGGACCGGCGCGCAGCGTTGACATCCCCTATTTCTCCACCGTCGTGCAGGGCGGCTCGGCCGTAGTCGCGAAACGCATTGGCCAGGTGCGCGTCAGCTTTGCCGACGGCCAGACCCGCGGCAGCGGCAAAGGGCAGGCCTCTGCCTATGTCGACCGCGCGGCCGCGACGCTGCCCGCCGACGTTATGGAAAGGATCACGCGCAAGCGGCGACCGGGGGACGAGGATGCTGCGGTCGATCCGCTGACCATCCCCGAGGTGCGCACCGCCATACAGCGTGCAAGTTTCGAGTTGCTGGTCGGCTTCCAGCTGACAGAGGCGCAGCTCGAGCATAACGTCCGACGATAATCGCCGCTGACAGGGCCAGCCGCCTTGACGTCCCGCACGGGGCGTTTCATGCCGCATTTTGACTTTACGCCCAGCCGACAGGATGGCCGAACGTGACGATTTTCGCCGATTTTTCGAAACATATCAGTGCCGCGCTCGATGCGCTTGAGGCCAGCGGTCAATTGCCCGCCGGTCTTCCGCGCAGCAATATCAGTGTCGAGCCGCCGCGCGACCCCGCACACGGCGACATTGCAACCAATGCGGCGATGGTGCTTGCCAAACCTGCGGGCACCAACCCGCGTGCGCTGGCGGATTTGCTGGTTGCTGAGCTGTGCAAACTGCCGGTGGTCACCAACGCCGAAATCGCTGGTCCCGGATTCATCAATTTGCGCGTCGATGCGGCGGCGTGGCACGCCGAATTGGCGCTGATCCATGCCAAAGGCACAGATTATGGCCGCTCGGCGATGGGGCAGGGCAAACGCGTCAATGTTGAATATGTCTCCGCCAACCCGACCGGGCCGATGCATGTCGGCCATTGCCGCGGCGCCGTGGTCGGCGATGCGCTCGCCAGCCTGCTGGCCTTTACGGGGCACGAGGTCATCCGCGAATATTATGTCAATGATGCGGGCGGACAGGTCGATGTCCTCGCGCGTTCCGTGCATTTGCGGTATCGCGAGGCACTGGGCGAAACCATTGATATCCCTGAGGGTCTGTATCCCGGGGACTATCTGAAGCCGGTTGGTGTGGCGCTGGCGGCCGAATTTGGAGACCAGTTTGTAACTGCGCCAGAAAACGAATGGCTCGCCCTGTTCCGCGCCCGCGCGGTGGCGGCGATGATGGACATGATCCGCGCCGACCTAGCCAAGCTGGGGATTGCGCACGATTTGTTTTCATCCGAGGCCGAATTGCAGGCGGCGGGCAAGCCCGAAGCCGCCGAAGCACGGCTGCGCGGCGAGGGCCTGGTCTATGACGGCATGCTCGAAGCGCCCAAGGGCGAGACGCCCGAGGATTGGGAGCCGGTGCAGCTTCCGCTGTTTCGCGCGACCCAATATGGCGATGATCAGGACCGGCCGATCAAGAAGTCGGATGGCAGCTGGACCTATTTCGGCGCAGATCTGGCCTATCATGCCGAAAAGGCGGCGCGCGCCGACGAGCTGATCGACATCTGGGGCGCCGACCATGCCGGGACGGTCAAGCGGATCACGGCGGCGGTCGCGGCGCTGACTGGGGGCAAAACGCGCTTCGACGTCAAGCTGGTGCAGATGGTGCGGCTGTTGAAGGACGGCGAGCCCTTTAAAATGTCAAAGCGCGCGGGCAATTTCGTGACGCTCGCCGATGTTGTCGACATGGTCGGCAAAGACGTCGTGCGCTTCACGATGCTGACGCGCAAGGCCGACGCGCAAATGGATTTCGACTTTGCCAAAGTGGTCGAGGCGTCGAAGGATAATCCGGTTTTCTATGTGCAATATGCCCATGCCCGCATTGCCTCGCTCGGGCGGAAAGTCTCCGAAGCGGGGATGGTGCTGCCCGCGCCCGACGCTGGCTTGCTGGATGAGACCGAACTGGCGCTGGTCAAATTGCTGGCGCAATTTCCCCGCACGGTGGAAGCAGCGGCGGCAAACCGTGAACCGCACCGCATCGCCTTTTACCTCGGCGAGGTGGCAGCAGCGTTTCACAGCTGGTGGAATGCCGGCAACGACCGACCCGAAGCGCGGGTTATCCAGACCGAAAATCCGGCGCTGACCGCAACGCGGCTTTATCTGGCGCAGGGAATCGGGCAAGTCATCCGTAACGGGCTGGCCCTGATGGGGGTGACAGCGGTCGAGGAACTGGCATGATGGCGGCGGGCGAACAGGCGGGTGGTCTGAACCTCGACAATGAGGAACGCTTGCCCTGGCTGGAACCGGCAGGCGATTTTGCTGACGATGAGCCGGTTTCGCCCGTGCGGTTGCTGCTGCTGGTCCTCAGTGGGTTGGTGCTGATTGCGGCGGCGCTCGGCGCTTTGTGGTGGTGGCAAGGTGGCCGCGACCGCGGGGAGGGCGAACTGATTGCCGCCGAGACCGGGCCCTATAAGATGCCGCCAGCGAGCGACGGCGCCAAGCAGTTTGAAGGCGAAGGCGATGCCAGCTTTGCTGCGAGCGAGGGGCTTGAGCCTGCCGGGCGCGTCGATCCGGCGCGCATTCCCGAGGAACCGGCGGTGACAGAAGTGCCCAAAGCCGCCGCTCCTGCGCCCAAAGCGGCTGTCGAGGCCAAGCCAGAGGGCCCGGCCCCGGCGGCCAAAGCCCCGATTGTGGTCAGCAAAGCCCCCCCGCCCAAGACGGCGACGGCAGCCGCCAAGCCGGAAGCTGCCACGCCAGCGCCGGGCACCGCCATCCAGCTGGGCGCGTTCAGCAACGAGGGAAGTGCCAATCGCGCTTGGTCGTCGCTCACCAAACGCTTTCCTTATCTGGACGGGCTTGGCCAATCGGTTGTGCCTGCAACGGTCGGCGGCAAAACCGTATATCGCCTGCGCGCCGGGGCGGGCTCCACCGCGGCGGCGAGCGAAATCTGCGGCAAGCTGCGCGTGGCGGGCGAAAGCTGCGCCGTGGTGCGTTGAAACTGGTGGCCGGGCATGTCATTCTGACCGTCTTTGGGGAAGCAGGGTGCGCGGCGCGCGCGCCCAGGCAGGGATGACAGCGATGCTACCGGCGATTTTTGGTCTGTCGGGACCGCAACTGACGAGCGACGAGCGCGCTTTTTTCCGCGACAGCAACCCTGCGGGCTATATTTTATTTGGCCGCAATATCGTTGATCACGACCAGCTGCGCGCTTTGACCGACAGTTTGCGTGCACTTTCGGGGCGCGATGACGTGCCCATTCTGATCGACCAGGAGGGCGGGCGGGTGGCGCGGATGCGCGCGCCAAACTGGCCGGAGTTTCCGCCCGGAGCCGCCTTTGACGTGCTATATGAGCGCGCCCCGGCGAGTGCGATTGAGGCGGCGCGGGTCAATGCGCGCGCGCTGGCGCTGATGCTGGCGGCCAGCGGCATCAATGTCGATTGCTTGCCGTTGCTAGACGTGCGCCAGCCCGGCGCGAGCGACGTCATTGGCGACCGCGCGCTGGGCAGCGAGCCAATGCGCGTCGCTGCGCTGGGCCGAGCTATCTTGTCCGGCTTGCAGGCCGGCGGCGTGATCGGCGTGGTCAAACACATGCCGGGGCATGGCCGCGCGCTGCTCGACACGCACAAGGCGTTGCCGGTGGTCGATGCTAGCGATGCGGAATTGGCCACCGACCTTGCCCCCTTTGCCGCGTTGCGCGATGCGCCGATGGGCATGACCTGCCATGTGGTCTTCAGCGCTTGGGATGCCGAATTGCCCGCGACGCTGTCGCCGACAGTGATTCAGTCTATCATCCGCGAGCGCATCGGTTTCAATGGCCTCTTGATGACCGACGATCTCGACATGGATGCGCTGGCGGGCGATGTGCCGTCACGGGCGGCCCGCGCCATTGCGGCGGGGTGCGATATTGCACTGAATTGCTGGGCAAAAATGGACGATATGGTGGGAATTGCGCACGCGTTGCCAACCTTGTCGGTGGAGGCGCGCGCGCGGCTGGACGGCGCGATGGAGCGGGTACGTGAAATCCGGAATGGCGCAGATTTCGCCGCCCTGATCGAACGGCGCGATGCGTTGATGGCGGCGGCATGATGGCGGACGCCGTGCTGTTCGACTTTGCTGACGAGGCGCTACCGCGCGAGCCAGATGGCGATACACTGCGGCTTTCGTTCGACAGTTGGGAAGGGCCGCTCGACCTGCTGCTCACACTGGCGCGCGGACAAAAGGTTGATCTGCGCCAGATTTCCATCCTGGCGCTGGTCGAACAATATCTCACCTATATCGACAGCGCGCGCGCGCTGAAGCTGGAGGTAGCGGCCGATTATCTGGTGATGGCGGCGTGGCTCGCTTACCTCAAATCGGCGTTGCTGCTGCCCAAAGACCCGCTGGAGGAACCATCGCCCGACGAGCTGGCGCTGCGGCTGCAGCTGCGACTGCAGCGGCTGGCAGCAATGCGTGAGGCGGCAGCGCGGCTGATGGCGCGCGACCGGCTGGGGCGCGACGTGTTTGCGCGCGCTGCGCCCGAGGGGCTGCGCGATATCAAGCTGCGCCAGTGGGATGCGAGCCTTTATGATCTGCTTGCTGCCTATGGCCAGGTCAAGGCGCGCGCCGCACCGGTGGTGCATATGATTGCGCGCCGCCCCGTCGTGACGCTGGATGCGGCGCTGGCGCATCTGGAGCGGCTGCTGGGTGTGCGGCTCGACTGGACCGAACTGGCGGCGTTTCTGCCGAGCGACTATGACGGGCCGCTTCGCCGCTCGGCGGTGGCGTCAAGCTTTGTCGCCGCGCTCGAACTGGCGCGGCAGGGGAAATTGCAATTGCGGCAGAATGAGACATTCGGGCCCCTTTACCTGCGCGGGGTGACGGTATGATCGACGCCAATGAACGCGCGGTCGAAGCGATGCTGTTTGCTTCCGATGCGCCGCTCGATGCCCGCGAACTGGCAGAGCGCATTGGCATCGCCGTGGCCGATTTGCGTGCGATTTTGGCCGATATCGCCGCGCGCCACGCCGGGACCGGCATCGAACTGGTCCAGCGCGGCGGGCATTGGCATTTCCAGACGCCTGCCGACCTTGCCCATCTGCTGCGACGCGAGCGCGACGAGGTGCGCAAATTGTCGCGCGCCGCCACCGAAGTGCTGGCCATCATTGCTTATCACGAACCCGTCAGCCGCGCCGAGATCGAGGCGATCCGCGGCGTGCAGACCGCCAAAGGCACGCTGGATGTGCTGATGGAGACGCGCTGGATTGCCCCCGCCGGGCGGCGCGAGGTGCCGGGGCGCCCGTTAATTTACAAGACGACGCAGGAATTTCTTACCCATTTCGGGTTAACCAGCCGCCGGGACTTGCCGGGCATCGACGATTTGCGCGCCGCCGGGCTACTCGACCCGGTCGATTTGGCCTATGAAGCGGCACTTGAAGCTTCGATAGACAGTGCCGATCTGGTAAAGGATGGCGAAGAGGCCTAGTGCGGCCCTCTAGGAGATTTTGCGATGGGTGGTTTTAGCATCTGGCATTGGCTTGTCTTGGGCGTGATCGTGCTGTTGCTGTTTGGCAAGGGCCGGTTTTCGGATATGATGGGCGACGTCGCCAAGGGCATCAAAAGCTTCAAAAAGGGCATGGCAGAAGATGAAACGGTCGCCGCGCCAAAGCAGATCGACGGCCAGCGCGCGCCCGATCCGGCCCCCAGCACGACCGTGACCAACGACCGCGACCCGGCCTAATTGCCCGTATAACGGGCTGAATCATGGTGGCGAGAATTTCTCTGCGACAATCAGTTGCTCCCCGGCGAAAGCCGGGGTCCATTCGACCGTGCGATATGCCCGGTTGGACCCCGGCTTTCGCCGGGGTACATACTGCTGCCGGCCGGTCGGTGATTAGCGCCAACTATGTTTGATATCGCTCCGACCGAATTGCTGTTGGTCGCGCTGATTGCGCTGGTCGTGATCGGCCCCAAGGATTTGCCACGGGCAATGCGCTTTGTTGGCAAATGGATCGGGAAAGCGCGCGGTATGGCCCGGCATTTCCGTTCGGGCCTGGACACGATGATGCGCGAGGCCGAACTGGAAGAGCTAGAAAAGCAGTGGCGCCAGCAAAATGAGGAAATCATGCGCCAATATCCGCGCGTTGATGAGCCGGTTCAGGCCAGCCCTGACACAGCACGCGACGATGACGGCCCCGAAATCTTGATGCGGCCGACCGCCGCGACGCCCGACGCCCCCGCTGCGCCACCCAAGGGCGAAGCGCTGCCATGACGGCTGAAACACCCGTGACCGGTGGCGAAGAGATCGATGCGAGCAAGATGCCGCTGCTCGATCATCTGATCGAGCTCAGGTCGCGGCTGCTCAAATCGGTGCTGGCGTTGGCCGTGGCGTTTGGCGTCTGCTTTTATTTTGTGAAGCCCATCTATAGCTTTTTGGTCGCGCCGCTGGTGAAGGCCGGGCAGTCAAAGCTGATCTATACCCAGCTTTTCGAGGCCTTTTTTGTCGAGATCAAGGTCTCCCTGTTCGCGGCAGTGATGGTCGCCTTTCCGGTCATCGCCAACCAGCTGTGGAAATTCGTGGCACCAGGGCTTTATGCCAAGGAAAAGCGGGCGTTGTTGCCGTTCTTGTTGGCGACACCGTTGTTGTTCACCTTGGGCGCTGCGGCGGCCTATTATGGCGCAGTGCCAGTGGCGCTAACTTTCCTGCTCAGTTTTCAGGGGGACTTGGGCGGTGTGTCGCAAGAGGCGCTGCCGTCTGCCGGCAGCTACCTGTCGTTCATCATGCATTTCATGATGGCGTTCGGCATCTGCTTTCTGCTGCCGATTTTGCTGATGCTGCTCGAACGCTCGGGGATTGTTACCCGCGATCAGCTGGTTGGCGCGCGGCGCTATATGATCGTTGCGGCCTTTGCGATTGCCGCAGTGGCCACGCCGCCGGACGTGCTGAGCCAGTTCCTGCTCGCCGTGCCGATGATCCTGCTCTATGAAATTTCGCTGGTGGCGATCTGGTTTACCCAGCGCCGCCGCGATAAGGCCAAGGCTGACGCGGCGGCTTAAGTCGCCGCGTCTTCCACCGTTTCGCCGACCGATTCCACGTCGCGGCCAATGCCGGCAATCGTGTTGCACGCCGCGAGCGTGGCTGCGCCCGCGATGGTCAGGATAATTTTGGTGATGCGGGACATGGCGCCCTCCTTCGTTGGTTCGGACCAGAAATAGGCCCGGCGCGCATCGAGGGGGGGGGAAGGTGATGCGGCGCCGGGCCCATGGTGCTGGATGACGCGGGTTGGGGGGCTATACGCCATCCACTAACCATAACGCAGCTTGACCGCATTTGGTTTCACGCGATGCAAAAAAATTTTGAATCGTCTGAATCAGATAGAAACAAGGCCGCTTGCGACCGCCAGGCCAAGGAAGGCCAGAAAGCCCATGCTGTCGGTGATCATCGTGACGAAAATCGAGCTGGCCACCGCCGGATCTTGGTCGAACCGATCGAACAGCAGCGGAATGGCGACCCCGGCGATGCCTGCGACCAAAATATTGACGATCATTGCGCAGGCGATGACCACGCCCAATTGCGGGCTGGCGAACCACAGCGCGGTGGCGGAACCGGCGATCAGCGCGATCGTGCTGCCATTGAGCATTGCGATGCGCATCTCGCGCCAAATGGCGCGGCCGCTGTTTGATGCCGTGACCTGATTGGTGGCGAGCGCGCGCACCGTCACCGCCAGCGTTTGCGTCCCAGCATTGCCGCCAACGCCCGCAACAATCGGCATTAATGCCGCCAGCGCCACCATCTGTTCGATGGCGGCCCCGAACAGGCCGATGATCGATGTTGCGATCAGCGCGGTGCCCAGATTGGCAATCAACCAGCGTACGCGCACCTTATAAGTCTCTGCAACCGGTTCGTTGATGTCGCCGTCGCCCGCCCCCGACAGGCGCAGCACGTCTTCGCCCGCTTCTTCCTGGATGATGTGGACAACGTCGTCGACTGTGATCATGCCGACCAGTCGCCCGGCGCTGTCGACCACAGCGGCGGAGATGAGCGCATATTTCTGGAACATCAGCGCGACTTCTTCCTGATCCATATCGGCGGGGATCAGGCGCTGTTCGCGCTTCATGACGTCGGTGATGGCAATGTCGCGCGGGGTGCGCAGGATCCAGCTCAGTTGGCATGTGCCGACGGGCTTATGGTGCGGGTCGACGACAAAAATTTCCCAGAAATCGGTGGTGAAATCGCCGCCTTCGCGCAGCTGGTCGATGACATCGCCGACAGTCACATGTTCGGGCACCGCGACAAGATCGCGCTGCATCAGGCGCCCGGCCGACTCCTCGGGGTAGGACAGCGCGTCTTCGATAGCGGCGCGGTCCTCGGGCTCCATCGCCTCGAGCACTGCTTGCTGCTCGTCGGTGTCGAGCTCAGCAATAATCGCCACGGCATCGTCGGTGTCGAGCTCGGACGCGAGTTCGGCAAGCTGTTCGGGCGCGAGCAGTTCGACGAGGTCGTCGCGCACATAATCATTCATTTCCGCCAGCACATCGGCGGACACCAGTTCGCCAAGCGTGGCGGCGAGCAGCGCGCGCCCATCCGACGGCGCGAGTTCGAACAAATCGGCGATATCGGCGGGGTGGAGGCGGCCAACCCGGTCGCGTGCGCCTTCGACATCGCCCGCTTCGGCAAGGTCAAGCACTTCGCGCACAAACCCCGGGCGCAGGCGGTTTTCGTCGTCGAAGTCGGCGCGGGCGATGTTGGCGGCGTGCGGCACTGTGTCAGTCATCGCGCGCCTCCCTGCACCCGGACAATGGGCTGTCCCTAGTCCGCGCCCCCATGAATGGCAACGCAGACGCGCAACTTTCGGCTGGTAAGCCGCGCTCGCGCCGCTATGGCGTGCGGCAAGTTTTTCTCAGGAGATTTCGCATGACTGACCAGACGCTGACGCTGATGCTTTCAACCGGCGAGGTGGTGATCCGCCTGCGCCCTGATCTGGCCCCCAAGCATGTCGCGCAAATAACCGAGCTGGCCAGCGTCGGCTTTTACAATGGCGTCATCTTTCACCGCGTGATCGACGGCTTCATGGCGCAGGGCGGGGACCCGACTGGCACCGGCATGGGCGGGTCGCAGCTGCCCGACATTCCGGCCGAATTTTCGGCCGAGCCGCATGTGCGTGGCACTTGCTCCATGGCGCGCTCGCAAAACCCGAACAGTGCCAACAGCCAGTTCTTCATTTGCTTTGAAGATGCACGCTTCCTCGATCGCCAATATACCGTCTGGGGTGAAGTGATTTCGGGAATGGACGCGGTCGACGCCCTGCCCAAAGGCGAGCCGCCGCGTGAACCGGGGAAGATTTTGACCGCGCGCGTGGGGTAAAAAGGCGTGTCACCCCTGTTTGCGCAGGGGTGACGGTTACTACTCCGCCAAGAATCCGTTCAGTCGTTCGCATGCCGCGAGCCAGTCTTCTTTGAACGCCTGCACCACTTGGCCTGCCGACATGGCTTCGTTCATCAGCCCGACGCCTTGACCGACCCAGTAGGTGGCCAGGGCTCTGGCGCCCTCGTGACCGCCCTCGGCCAGCTTGTCGACCTTGCGCAGCGCGGGTTCGCTGACCAGCGATTGCAATGGCATCGGCAGCGGCTTGGGCGCGGCTTCGCTTTCCCAAGCGTCGGTCCATACCGAGCGCAGCTGGCGCGAAGGTTTGCCGGTGCGGCTTTTCGACCGGATGGTGTCGCGCGACGAGGCGGCAAGCATTTTTTCTTTCACCACCGGGTTGGTTTCGGCCTCTGCTGTGGTCAGCCAGACCGATCCGGTCCAGGCGCCGTGCGCGCCCATCGCCATGGCGGCGGCCATCTGGCGACCCGTGACGATGCCACCAGCGGCCAATATTGGCGTGGCCGCACCGACCGCGTCGACCGCGGCAGCCACTTCGGGGACCAGCACCATGGTGGCGACTTCGCCGCAATGGCCGCCCGCTTCACCGCCTGCGACGACCAAGATATCGACCCCAGCGCGCACCTGCGCCAGCGCATGGTCGCGCGTGCCAACCAGCGCGGCAACGGGCACATTGTGCCGCTTGCCTAGCTCGAGCATCAGCGGTGGCGGCACGCCCAGCGCATTGGCGATCAGGCCGATCGGGTGGCGAAAAGCCACTTCCAGCAGCGCCGCCGCGCCGCTGTCGGTCATATTGGTGCCGAGCCCGCCTGCACTTTCCTTTGGAAGCGTCAGATCGGTCGCCTCGACGCCATGCTGTCCCAGCAAGTCCGTGACGAAATCGCGGTGTTCGGCGGGAATGGCGGGGGCGGCGCGCGGCCCGTCCTCGCCCTTGCCGGCAAAGCTGTTAGGGACAATCAGATCGACGCCATAAGGCTTCCCGCCGATATGCGCGTCAATCCACGCCAGTTCCTCTTCCAGCCGGTGCGGCGGCAGCGAGGCAGCGCCAAACACGCCCATCCCGCCTGCCTTCGACACCGCAACAACGACATCGCGGCAGTGCGAGAAAGCGAGCAGCGGAAATTCGATGCTGAGCATGGTGCAGATGGGCGATTGCATGGGTTTCCTCTCCTTGTTTGGGTCAACACACCGCTACTTTACGTGAACGTCAAGTTGATTTGCGCAAGCACAGCTTTATCGCCAGTTCCATGCCCGCATTTCACCTCCCCGGTTTCGACCTTGATGCCTTTGTCCGCAGCACTTTGGCCGAGGATCTGGGGGCGGGCGGCGACATCACCTCGCAGGCGACCATTCCCGCCGATGCGCGCTTTGCCGGGGTGATGGACAGCCGCGATGCGATTGTCGTTGCGGGGCTGCCCATCGCGGTGCGCTTTTTTCAGGCGCTCGACCCCAATATCGACATCACGCTGCTGGCCACAGAAGGGCAGGCGGTGCCAGCAGGCAGCGATTTGATGCGTATCACCGGCAACGCCCGCGCGATGCTGACCGCTGAACGCTCGGCGCTAAACACCGTGCAGCATCTATCGGGCATCGCGACAATGACGCGCGCCTATGTTGATGCCATCGCCGGCACCGGCTGCACCTTGCTCGATACGCGCAAGACTATTCCCGGGCTGCGCGTGCTGGAGAAATATGCGACGCGTATGGGCGGCGCGACCAACCACCGCATGGGGCTGTGGGATGCGGCGATGATCAAGGATAATCACGTCGCCGTGGCGGGGTCGGTCGAAGCCGCCGTGCAGCGCGCCGTCGCGGCAGGGATTGAGCGCATTATGGTTGAGGTTGATCGGATCGATCAAATCGAACCCGCGCTGGGTGCGGGCGCAACGCACCTGTTGCTTGATAATATGACGACCGACGAGCTGCGCGCTTGCGTGGCGCTGGTGGCGGGCCGGGTGCCGACCGAGGCGTCGGGCGGGGTCCGGCTTGATACCATCCGCGCGATTGCCGAGACGGGTGTGACCTTTGTGTCGGTCGGGCGGCTAACCCAGTCAGCGCCGGCCGCCGATATCGGGCTCGATTTTGCGCTGGTTTAGTCTGGCCATCGCGCTGCTGCCCGTGGCTGCGCAAGGGCAAGTCATCAGCTGCCGCGTCCCGGACCGTATCGACGTGCCGCGGCTGGAACGCGCCCCGCGCGGCGCGGTGGCGCATACGGTTCCGATCAGCGGCTATATGCTGTCGCTCAGCTGGTCGCCGCAATATTGCGCCAGTCGCCGCAATCCCGGCGAGCGGCGCGACGCGGTGCAATGCGGCGGCGAAACGGGGCGCTTCGGCTGGGTCTTGCATGGGCTGTGGCCGCAGGGCCGCGGCGACCAGTATCTGGGATGGTGCCGCCCGGCGCGCATCGTGCCGCAACCGGTACTGCGCGAACATCTGTGCATGTCACCGTCGGTACAGTTGATGCAGCGGCAATGGGCCAAGCACGGCGTGTGCATGAGCCCGACCCCGGCGGCCTATTTCCGCGCGGCAGCGATATTATACCGCGCCGTGCGTTTTCCCGACATGGCAGCACTGGCGCGCCAGCCGCAAACGGCAGGGAGTCTGCGCCGCGCATTTGCCCAGCAGAACAAAGGTGTGAGCGCCGCCATGCTGGCGGTCACGGCCGACCGCAATGGCTGGTTGCAAGAAGTGCGGTTGTGCCTGAGCCAGCGGATGCGGCCCGCCGTTTGTCAGCCGGGTCAGCGCGGTCTGCGCGACGATGCGCGGCTGCGGATCCGCAGCAATGTGCCGCGTTGACACGTTTCAAAAATTAACCCTCTTTTAACCTTATCAATTCGTTAAAGCCACGATAGCTTTGGCGGCATGACCGAAAACGACTCCGACGCCGTCAATATCCGCGAACGGGTACGCGCCCATCATTTGCGGCAGTTAAAGGTGGCGGCACTCGCCGCTCCTGCGGACTGGCAAGCCGCATTGCGCGCGGCACTGGCTGCGGAACGCAAGCCCGAGCCGCTGCTGGTCAGCAGTGCCGACATCAAGCTGTTTTTGCAGAGTTTTGTCGTGTTTTTCACGACCCTGATGGTGTTTTTGTACTGAGCAGCGGTCGCGAGCAGGTCTAGGCTGCATCCTGTCATCGATCTTTTGTCATCCCGGACTTGATCCGGGATAACGAGCGGCGGTGGCATGTTATCCCGGATCAAGTCCGGGATGACGATGGGGCCTATCTGATGGGTTTAATCGCAGGCTTTGTGTAGTTCCCACGCCAGCCACGCTGAAATCAGGCACATGAAAGCGCTGAGCAACAACTGGTTGATGACGCTCATCCCCAGCGCGCTTAGCCCGATAGCGATCACCGAGCCGACGACCATGGCACCCGCATTGACAATATTGTTGGCGGCCACCGTGCGCGCGGTTTGCGACAGCGGGACTGTGGTCGTCAGAAAGGCATAGAGCGGCACGACGAACATCCCGCCCGAGATCGCCACGCCGAGCAGCGTCAGCGTGATCGCCCAGCTGTTCTGATGCGCCAGAAATTCGCCGATATTGTAAAGCTCACCCGGATTGTCGTCGATCCAGCCGCGGCAAACAAAGTAAAAGGCGACCACGAACAGCCCCATGACGATGACCGAAGCCGGGCTGTACCGCGCCGACACCTCGCCCTTGAGCAGCCGGTTAATCGCGACCGAGCCAATGGCAATGCCGACCGAGAAAATGGCCAGAAACAGGCTGGCAACGCTGGCGTCGGAGGTCAGCACATTCTTGACCAGCGGCGGGAACTGGATGAACAGCACGGCACCGATGGTCCAGAAAAAGCTGATCGAGACAATCGCCAGATAAAGCTTGCGGATGTGCAGCGTGGCGCTGATCAGCCGGCCCGAAGCGCGGATGATGTGCCAATCGGGCGGCGTGTCCGCGTCCGCTTCGGGCGGGGCGGGCGGAACATGGCGTCCGGTCAAATAGCCCACTATAGCGGTCGCAATCACCATAATCGCTGCAACTTCAACGGCGATCACCCCGGCAATGATCGTACCGGCTAAAATGGCGATATAGGTGCCTGCTTCGACCCAGCCGGTGCCCGCGAGCACCTCGTCCGCGGCCAGGTGCTGGGGCAAAATCGCATATTTGATCGGGCCAAAGAAGGTCGAGTGCACCCCCATGGCAAACAGCGCGAGCAACAATAACGGGATGGCCACCATGTGTACCGCGATACCCTGCCACGCCAGCAGCAGCCCCGCTGCGCCGACGATCATAATCACTATCTCGCAGAATTTTACGATGCGGATAATCCGCGCCTTGTCGCGCGTGTCGGCCAGCTGGCCGGCCATCGCGGACAGCAGGAAAAAGGGCAGGATGAAGATCAGCGAGGCGAGACCGCTGAACAGCGTTTCGTCGCGCTCGCTGTCCAGCACATTGTAGACAACGAACAGAACCATCGCATTCTTGAACAGATTGTCGTTGAATGCGCCGAGCAGCTGAGTGGCAAACAGCGGCAGAAAACGGCGCTGACCGAGCAGCGAGAGCGAGCCTGTCATCGAAATCCTGTCCCCTGTGTACGGCGCGCTTCGCGGTTGTCGCGCCGCTGCCATATCGGCTAGGAAGATGACGGTCAAAGGTCATAATGTCCGTGATGTCCGTGCGCCCCGGGGGTTTTGTATCAAAATGTTGAGCCTGCCCAATTTGTTGACGCTGTCGCGCATTTTGGCGGTGCCGATTTTGTTGTTCCTGCTGTGGCCGGGCACGCGGATGGGCAGCCACCAACCGCTTCAAATCGACTATGCCCTTGCTTTTGCACTATATTGCCTGATGGGTTTGACCGACTATTTCGACGGCTATGTTGCCCGTGCGCGCGGTACGGTGTCGCGGCTCGGCCAATTCCTTGATCCGATTGCCGACAAGATCATGATCGCGGCGGTGATTTTGCTGCTGGTGTTCACGCGCGATATTGCCGGGTGGCACGTGATTGCAGCGCTGATCATCCTGTTGCGCGAGATTATTGTGTCGGGTCTCCGCGAGTTTTTGGCGACGTTGCAGGTTTCGATGCCGGTGACGCAGCTCGCCAAATGGAAGACGACATTCCAGCTGGTGGCGTTTGGCGCGTTGATTTTGGCGGGGGCGCTGCCGCAATGGGATTGGGTGAAACTGGTTGGGCTGGTGTCCTTGTGGGGCGCGGCGGTCCTGACGCTCATAACCGGCTGGGACTATCTGCGCGTTGGCCTGAAGCATATGGATTAACCCTATGCTATCAATAAATATTTCCTATTTCGCCTGGGTGCGTGAACGGATGGGGAAGGGCAGCGAAACCGTCACCGCTCCGCCCGAGATTGTAACCGTTCGCGACTTGATCGGCTGGCTCGCCGCGCGCGATGCGGCCGGCGCAGCGGCGTTCGCCGAGCCCGAACGCATCCGCGTGGCGCTGGGCGCAACCATGGCGAGCCTCGACGATACCCTTGGCAATGGCGACGACATTTCCTTGTTTCCGCCGGTGACCGGCGGGTGAAACGCGCATTGGTGACATCGGGTGCCATTGACGTGGCGACCGAACTGGCGGTGCATGACTGCGGCGGACACGGGGCGACGGCCAGTTTCATTGGCCGCGTGCGCGGCGATGATGGCGTGACCGAATTGATGCTGGAGCATCATCCGGCGATGACCGCAGCGGCGCTGGACGCTCTGGCGACACAGGCACAAGCGCGCTGGTCGCTGGACGGTGTCAGCGTGATCCACCGCATCGGTGAGATGTCGCCTGGCGACGTCATTGTGCTGGTCCTGGCAAGCAGCGCGCACCGCGATGCAGCGCTGGCGGCAACGGCCTATCTGATCGACCGGCTCAAAACCGATGTCCCGCTGTGGAAACGCGAAACGCTGGCAGGCGGCAATCAACGTTGGGTCGAGCCCCGCGCCAATGACGAAGCGCGCGCGGCGGGGTGGGACTAGCTGCGCCCGGCGTAGAGCCGTTTCATCACTTCCGCCAGCATTGCAAATTCCTCGGCGCGCGGGCTGTTTTTGCGCCAGACGAGCGCAATGGTGCGCCAGTCATGATCCGAGGCAAGCGGCCGGGTATCGATGTCTGTGCGGTCGAGAATCCCGGCATCGAGCGCCATTTGCGGCAACATGGTGACGCCCAGGCCATTGTCGACCATCTGTACCAGCGTGTGCAGCGAGGTGCCCATCATTCGCGAGCCACTGCGCAATTCGGGGCGGTTACATGCGGCCAATGCGTGATCCTTCAGGCAATGGCCGTCCTCGAGCATCAGCAGCTGCGCGGGATCGAGCGTGTTGGCGCTGACCACCGCCGGCAGATCTTCCGGGAAGTCGCCCGGAAATGCTACCAGCAGGGGGTCGTCAAACAGCGCCGCGCTATCGACATCACCGCAAGCATAAGGGAGCGCCAGCAACACACAGTCGACCTGACCGTGGTGAAGCGAATCGCACGCTTGCGCGCTCGGTTCCTCGCGGAGGAACAATTTGAGCTCGGGACGCTCACGGCGCAGTTGCGGCAGGACAGCGGGGAGCATGAAAGGGGCAATAGTGGGGATGACGCTCATCCGGAGTTCGCCGGTCAGCGGTTGACTTGCGCCTGCTGCCAATGCGGCCAGTTCCTCTGCCTCGCGCAGGACGCGGTGCGCCTTGCGCGCGATGTTGAGTCCAAGCGGAGTAAAGCGCACAACGCGACGCGTGCGCTCGACCAGCATCAAGCCAAGCAATGTTTCCAGTTCGCGGATGCCCGCCGAAAGCGTCGACTGGGTGACATTGCAACTGTCGGCAGCCCTGCCGAAATGACCATGCGCTTCAAGCGCGACCAGATATTGTAACTGCTTCAATGTCGGGAGATAGGGCGTGGTCATCGACGTTTTCGATAAATGATGTCGCAGTGATTGACAATCGCTGGGCCCAGCTGATGGCAGTAGCGCCGTAAATCTGTTGCCGTGACGTCACAGTTCGGCAAAGAATCTGACAAAATCAGACAAAAAATGGCATTATTCATTGCGTTGGTTGGTGGTGCCCTCATGCTGAAAATCCATCCGGGTCGCTAGGTGCGTCTATCGCCCACCGGAGCCATAACAGGGAGCTCTTCCAACCATGACACGCATCATCACTCGTCCGCTGCTTGCCACCGCACTTGTCGCTGCCGCCTGCATTGGCCAGCCTGGGGTCGCTTTGGCGCAGGAGGAAGCCGAAGTCGCCGACGAAAGCGCAACCATTATCGTCACCGGTACCCGCCGTACCGACCGCACGGTGGCGGACAGCACCGTCCCGATTGACGTGATTTCGGCCGAATCGCTGGTCAACAGCGGCACGACCGAGACCAACCGGTTGCTCAACAATCTGGTGCCGTCGTTCAACTTCCCCCAGCCGTCGTTGACCGATGGAACAGACTCGCTGCGTCCCGCCACATTGCGCGGCTTGGCACCCGATCAGGTGCTGGTGCTGGTCAACGGCAAGCGGCGGCACTTGTCATCGCTGCTCAACCTCAATGGCTCGGTCGGGCGCGGGTCGGCGGGTGTCGATCTTAATACCATCCCGCCGCTGGCGATCGAGCGCATCGAGGTGCTGCGCGACGGCGCGGCATCGCAATATGGTTCGGATGCTATCGCGGGGGTGATCAACGTCCAGATTAAGCGCCGTGAGGGCGGGCGCGCACAGGCGAGCTTTGGCAAATATATTACCACGATGGAGGATGTCGGCCAGGTCGCCAGCGTCGGGCTGACGACGGGCGCGGCGGATGATCCGGCGATCACCTTTACCGGCAACGACCGCAAGCGCCGCGATGGCGACACCTATACGCTGTCGACCAATATTGGTCTGCCGGTGGGCGACACCGGCTATTTCAATTTCACCGCCGAATATAAGGACCGGTCGCCAACCAACCGCTCTGGCCCTGATCTGCGCCGCCAGTATATCACGGCGGGCGATCCGCGCGAGGCAACGATCAGCCGCTATTCGCACCGCTTTGGCGATGGCGAGTCGAAGGATTTCAATTTCTTCGTCAACGCCGGGATGGATGTGGGCGAGAGTTTCGAGCTCTATACCTTTGGCAGCTATGGGGTGCGCGACGGCAACGGGGCAGGCTTTTATCGGCGCGCGCTCGACGCACGTAACCGCGACTGGTCGGCGTCGACCACGACCTTCATTCCTATATACCCCGACGGCTTCCTGCCGCTGATCAACAGCGAGATCCGCGACATCGCTATCGCGGGCGGCATACGTGGCGAAGCAAGCGGGTGGAACCTCGACTTGTCCGTCAATTACGGGTCGAACCGGCTCGACTATGTGATCTCGAACAGTGTCAACACCTCGCTGGGCGGCGCAAACAGCCCACGAACATTTGACGCTGGCGGGCTGCGCTCGGGCCAGACGTCGGTCAATTTCGACGCGCAGCGCGAAGTCGACTTCGGGCTTGGTGCCACTTCGCTGGCAGTGGGCGGCGAATGGCGCAACGAAAATTACAAGATCGTGGCGGGTGAATTGGCGAGCTATGTCGCCGGGCCCTTTACGTTCAGCAACGGTGCCGCACCAGGATCGCAGGTGTTCCCGGGCTTTTCTCCGACCACGGCCATCGATAAATCGCGCGACAGCTTTGCCGCCTATGTCGAGCTGGATGCCGACATTAGCGACATATTCAATGTCCAGTTGGCCGGGCGCTACGAACATTTCTCCGACTTTGGCAGCACCATCAATGGCAAGCTGGCGGCGCGGTTTGAACCCATCGATGGCATCGCGCTGCGCGGGTCGGTATCGACCGGTTTCCGTGCGCCAGGCATGGCGCAGCAGTTTTTCTCGACCACGTCGACCAACAATGTGAACGGCGTGCTGATCGAAATTGGCACTTTCCCCGTGCAATCACCCATCGCGGTCGCGCTGGGGGCCGAGCCGCTTGACGCCGAAACATCGCTCAACATTGGAGCGGGCGTGGTGTTGAGCCTGATCGACGGGCTGAACGTGACGGTAGATTATTATAACATCAAGATTGAAGATCGCATCACCCTCACCGAAAATCTGCAAGGGGCCGATGTGGTCGCTATCCTGCAAGCCGCGGGGGTGGTTGGCACTTCGGCGCGCTTCTTCATCAACGGTATCGATACCCGGACCGAAGGTCTTGATATCGTTGCCAGTTACCGCGTACCCGATTTTGGGGCAGGGCGTTTCACGCTAACCGCCGGCTATAACATCAACGACAACAAGATTACGGACCGGCGCACTTTCAGCGGCTTTACCGCGCAGCGGCTATTCGCCCGCCCGGAAAGCTTCCGCCTGACCGACGGTCAGCCATCCAACAAGCTGAACATCGGATTGGATTGGGAGGCCGGAAAATTCGGCCTGACCGCGCGCGGCAACCGTTATGGCAGTGTGTTTTTGCCTGGACCCAGCCTCGACATCACGATCCCGAAAGGGTCGGCACCGGGCGACATCACGCTGTCACCAAAATGGGTGATGGATTTGGAGGTACGGTTCAACCCGGTCGAAGCCGTGCAGCTTGCCGTCGGCGCGAACAATCTGCTTGATGAATATCCTGACCGTCTGCCGTTTGGGACGGTGAATGGCTTTAACTTCGGACTTAACAACAGCTTCCTGCCCTATTCGTCGCAGTCACCCTTTGGTTTCAGCGGCCGCTTCGTCTATGGCCGGGTCAGCGTGGAGTTCTGACTTATCGGAGTGATGCATGGCGGCGCGGTCTCACTTTTTGCTGGGGGGCCTCGCCACCGCGCTGGCGCTGACGGGCGGGCTGTTCCTGTGGCAAGGGCTGAGCCAGACTGAGGGATCGGCCGAGTTGCCCGCGCCGCCGCCGGCCTTGCCCGCCATTCCGCAAGCGGACGCCGACGCACCAAAGTTCGGTGCGCCGCCGCCGGTATTGCCCGAAGCAAAGCGCGCGTCCCGCGAGGAACAGCGTTTCAATCGCTATGACCGTGATCGCAACGAGCGGATCAGCCGGATCGAAATGCTCGGCACGCGTTCAGCCGCCTTTCGCAAGCTCGACAAGGATGGCAATAATCTGCTGACGTTCGAGGAGTGGGCTGCAGCGACGAGCGACCGATTTGCTGGCGCTGATGCCGACAAATCGGGCGATTTGACACGGGGCGAATTTGCAACGACCGCACCCAAGCGCAATCCGACCGCAGCATGCCGGTGTTGAGACACCCTATCCAATAATCACTGCACGTCCTGAGCTTGGCGAAGGACTGACCATTCCTCTTACAGTGCAGAAGGAAAGGACGTCCTTGGACAAGCTCGGGACAAGCGGGGTGGGGTTCAGGCTGTGGCTTTTTCCGTCGCGGCCATCCAACCCGCAAGCGCCGCCCCCGCACGCTGCGTATAGCCCAGCTTGCGGTCTTTTTTGCGCACGTCATCGGCGAGCGGCGGGAAAAGGCCAAAGTTGACGTTCATGGGCTGATAGCTCGCCGCATCGCCGCCGCCGGTAATATGTCCCAGCAATGCTCCGAGCGCGGTTTCGGGCGGCGGCGGCGCAAGCGTCAAGCCGCGCAATTCGGCGGCCGCAAAGCGTGCGGCAATCAGCCCGATCGCGGCGCTTTCGACATAGCCTTCGCAGCCCGTAATCTGGCCCGCGAAGCGGATGTGCGGTGCGTTTTTCAGCCGCAACTGATCATCCAGCAGGTCGGGCGAGCGGATGAAACTGTTGCGGTGCAATCCGCCGAGGCGCGCGAATTCCGCTTTCTCCAGCCCGGGGATCGTGCGGAACAGGCGCACCTGTTCGGCATGTTTCAGCTTGGTTTGAAACCCCACCATGTTCCACAAAGTGCCAAGCGCATTGTCCTGCCGCAGCTGCACCACCGCATAGGGCCAGCGCCCAGTGCGCGGGTTGTCGAGCCCGACGCCCTTCATCGGGCCGAAACGCAGCGTTTCGACGCCGCGCTCTGCCATCACCTCGATCGGCATGCAGCCCTCGAAATAAGGGGTGTCGGTTTCCCACTGCTTGAATTCGGTCTTCTCGCCGTCGAGCAGTCCCTGGACAAAGGCGTGATATTGGTCCTTGTCCATAGGGCAATTGATATAGTCCTTGCCGTCACCCATCGGCCCAACCTTGTCCCAGCGGCTGGCCATCCAGGCGACATCCATGTCGATGCTATCGCGATAAACGATCGGCGCGATGGCGTCGAAGAAGGCGAGCGCGTCGCGGCCGGTGGCGGCACCAATGCTGTCGGCCAGCGCCGGGGCAGTCAGCGGCCCAGTGGCGACGATGGTCAATCCGCATTCAGGTAATCTATCAATGCGTTCGCGGACGATGCTGACATTGGGATGCGAGGCCAGCGTGCGGGTAACTTCGGCCGAAAACTGGTCGCGGTCGACCGCCAAGGCTGCTCCTGCCGGAACCTTGGTCGCGTCAGCGGCGCGCATGATCAGCGAATTCAGCGTGCGCATTTCGCGGTGCAGCAGGCCGACAGCGTTGCTGTCTCCATCATCCGAACGGAAGCTGTTCGAGCACACCATTTCAGCCAGGCCATCGGTCTGGTGCGCGGGCGTCATGTCGCCGCCACCGCGCATTTCGGAAAGGCGGACGGTCAGGCCAGCTTCGGCCAGCTGCCACGCCGCCTCTGACCCGGCCAGGCCGCCGCCGATGATGTGAACATGATGCATTGTCTGTTTACAGTTTCCATGGAAAGGCGTTGCTGCGGCCTTTGGCACGAAGCGGGGCGCGGCAAAAGGGGGATGGATATGCAGGCAGCGGTTCGGATCGACGAAACGCGCGCGCCTTGGCTGTGGTGGGCCGCGCTGGCCGTAGGGGCGACCTACATGCTGCCGGTTGTGCTGGCACTCAGCGGGCCGTCGATAATCCTGTGGAAGGGAGCGGGCGTAGGCCTGCTGTCGTTATGGGCGGCGGTCAATGGCCGCGACCGGCATGGCCAGATGATCGCGCTGGTTTTGGGTTTTGGCGCGCTCGGTGATGTGTTGCTCGAAACATCCGGGCTGATGATCGGCGCCTTTGCTTTCCTGTTTGGTCATGTAATTGCGATTGGCTTGTATAATGGCAACCCGCGGCAAAAGCTGACCGGGTCGCAGCGGCTGTTGACGGCGGTGGTGGCACCGCTGTCGCTCGTCATCACCTGGTTTCTACTGCGCGAGGCCGGTAGCTTCCATACCGCCATGTTTGCCGGTGCGCTCTTCTATACGCTGGTCGTTGCGGTGATGGCGGCCTCGGCGTGGATGAGCAGCTTTCCGCGCTATCGCGTCGGACTGGGCGCGATGCTGTTTCTGATTTCGGACCTGCTGATTTTCGCGCGCATAGGCGGTGCCTTGCCGCCGGGACTGGCCAGCATGCTGATCTGGCCGCTCTATTTTGGCGGGCAGGCCTTGATCGCGTGGGGCGCGGTGACCACGCTGGCGGCGCGGCGGCGCTAACGCTTGTCACTACCCGGTATCAGGGCCAGCCCAAGTAACCGGAGAGTATACCTGCCGCGACCGCCAATAGACCAAAGCCAACAATCTTCGCGAGCGTGAGGCCCAAAGAGCGGCCCCCTGCGGACCGCGAGGCACCACGAAAACGGTCCATCGCGGGCGGCATGTCTGGTGCGCTTTGTGTCCATGGCAAAGGCTCAGGCTGGGCTTGCTCGTCGGAGCCGTCCGAAACGCGCCAATTCGAGTCTGGTGGTTTGGCCATAGCGCGATAAATAGCGGTCATGTCGCAGGAAGCAAATCCGCTGGAAGAATTAGCCCGCCTCGATGACGCTGTGTTGGCCGAAGTCGTACGCGAAGGCGAGATGCTGGTCGCCAGTCAGTTTCAGGCGAGCTTTGCGGCAGACCAGCGCGCTCTGACGCTGGCCGGTATCGCCCTCACTGTTGCGACAGGTCTGGTCGGGCTTTTGATCGCGGAAAAACTTCCGACAGGTATCGTTTCTGATGCTGGACTGCGCACGCTTGCGCTGGTTGTGGCACTGGCGCTGATCGGCGGGGCAATGGCGGCGGTCCATGCAGCGCTGCCTGCCAAATTCTTTTTCCCCGGCAATGAACCGCGTAACTGGTTGCCTGCCCAATGGAGTTCGCGCGAGCGCCCCCGTTATGATCTAACCACCGCGCGCATCGAACAGGCGCAGGTGCTGCAAGCCGTTATCGACGCCAACAAGGCCATTGCCGCGCGGCAGGCCGTATGGATCCGCCGATCGGTGCTGTGGTGCTTTGGCGCGCTGGTGACCGGGCTGCTCGGCGCGGTCGTGCTTTACGCCATATCCCTAAGCTGAATGCCAATGACGGCAGACTGCGGCAATGGCGCATAAAGGTGGGGGAAAAGTGCGCCGCCGCGCGACACTTCCCACTTCAGCGCCTCGCCAAAGCCGCTGAGATCGATTTCGGCGATTACCAGACCGGTCTGCCCGGCGAAGTGCTTTGCCAGCGTTTCGTCCAGCTGCTCGGCGGTCGACATATGGATATAGCCGTCGGCCAGATCGATCGGTGCACCGGCAAACGCGCTGTCACGTTGCAGCTCCGCCCATTGGTTGGAGGTCAAAACCTTGAAAGCGGTCAGGCTCACTCGCTCGTTGGCTCGTCGCTAGGCGTCACTGGGGCTTCCGTATCTTCTGCCTCTTCGCTCTCCTCGATCAGCGCGGCGGAGACAATATGTTCGTCGGCGGCGACATCGAACAACCGCACCCCGGCGCTCCCCCGACCGATGACGCGCAGGCTGGACAGGCCGATGCGGATGAGTTTCGCCTGATCGGTCACGAGCATCAGCTGGTCATCCTTGACCGCCGGGAAACTGGCCACGACGAGGCCATTGCGCGCGATATTGTCGATATTGGTAATGCCCTGTCCGCCGCGTCCGGTGCGGCGATATTCATAGGCCGAAGACAGCTTGCCATAGCCATTGGCGCACACGGTCAGGATAAATTGTTCGCGCGCTGCCATTTCGGTCATGCGATCGGCGTGCAGGCTCGGCTCATTCTCATTGTCCTTCCACGGGGCGGCGCGCAGATAGGCTTCGCGTTCCTCTTGCGAGGCGCCCGAGCGGTGGAGGATCGAAAGCGAGATAACCTCGTCGCCATCCTTCAGCGTCATGCCGCGCACGCCGGTCGAATTGCGGCTCTGGAATTCGCGGATGTCGCTGCCCATAAATCGGATCGCTTTGCCCTGGCGGCTGGCGAGCAGCACATCGTCGCCTTCGGTCAGCAAAGCGACGCCGATCAGCCGGTCATCGGCATCATCGCCTTCGAATTTCATCGCAATCTTGCCGTTCGATGGGACATTGGCAAAGGCGTCCATGCTGTTGCGCCGCACGCTGCCCTTGGCAGTAGCGAACATGACGTGCAGTTTTGACCATTCGCCCTCGTCCTCCGGCAAGGGGAGCACAGTCGAGATTGTTTCGCCTTGCGCCAATGGCAGCAGGTTGATCATCGGCCGTCCGCGCGTTGCCGGGCCGCCTTCGGGCAAGCGCCACACCTTCATTCGATAGACTTTGCCGTGGGTCGAAAAGAACAGCACGGGGGTGTGGGTGGAGGTGACGAACAATTCGGTGACGACGTCTTCGTCTTTGGTCGCCATGCCGGCGCGGCCCTTGCCGCCGCGCCGCTGCGCGCGGAAGGTGGCAAGCGGAGTGCGCTTAATGTAGCCGTCCATGGTGACCGTCACGACCATCTCTTCGCGCTCGATCAGATCCTCGTCTTCAATACCGTCGGCGGCGGGCGCAATTTGGGTGCGGCGCGGCGTCGCAAATTCCGCGCGCACAGCGCTGAGTTCTTCACGCATGACGGCATAGAGCTTGGCGCGGTCGGCGAGGATGCTCAAAAGCTCCTCAATCTCGCTCGACAGTTCCTTGAGTTCCTTACCGATTTCGTCGCGACCAAGCGCCGTAAGGCGGTGCAGCCGCAGCTCCAGAATGGCGCGCACCTGAGCCTCGGACAAGCGATAGGTGTCACCCGCATCAAAGTCGCCCTCGATGGCCTCGACCAAACGGATATAGGGCGCGATTTCGCCCACCGGCCAGTCGCGCGTTGCCAGCGCTTCGCGCGCAGCGGCAGGGCTGGACGATCCGCGGATGATGCGGACGACTTCATCAAGGTTGCTAACGGCGACGACCAGACCCAGCAAAATGTGCGCCCGGTCGCGCGCTTTCGCGAGCTCGAATTTGCAGCGCCGGGTGATCACTTCCTCGCGGAAGGTCACAAAGGCCGACAAAATGTCCCTTAGCCCCATCATTTCGGGGCGGCCGCCGCGAATAGCCAGCATATTGGCGGGGAAGCTTTGCTGCGCCGGCGTGTTGCGCCACAGCTGGTTGAGCACAACGTCAGTGGTCGCATCGCGCTTCAGGTCGATGACAACGCGCACGCCTTCGCGGTTCGATTCGTCGCGGATGTCCGAAATACCCTCGATCCGCTTGTCGCGCGCGGCTTCGGCGATTTTTTCGACAATGCCGTTCTTGCCCTGCTGGAAGGGGATCGAGGTAAGCACGATCGAACGGCGGTCGCCGCGCCCTTCTTCAATCTCGTGCGTCGCGCGCATCATGATCGAGCCGCGCCCGGTGGCATAAGCATTGCGCGCGCCGCCCTGGCCCAAAATCAGCGCGCCGGTGGGGAAATCAGGGCCGGGAATGATGGCCATCAGTTCTTCGAGCGTGATGGCCGGATTGTCGATCAGCGCCAGCGTGGCATCGATTACTTCGCCCAGATTGTGCGGCGGAATGTTGGTCGCCATGCCAACCGCAATGCCGCCCGCGCCGTTGACCAGCAGATTGGGGTAGCGCGCCGGCAGCACCGTGGGCTCGTCGCGGCTGGCGTCATAGTTGGGCTGGAAATCGACGGTATCCTTGTCGAGGTCCCCCAGCAGCGTCATCGCGGCCTTAGCCAGTCGCGCTTCGGTATAGCGCATCGACGCGGGCGGATCGGGGTCCATCGAACCGAAATTGCCCTGACCATCGATCAGCGGCACGCGCATCGACCAGTCCTGCGTCATCCGCGCCAGAGCATCGTAAATCGCGCTGTCACCGTGCGGGTGATAGTTACCCATCACGTCGCCAACGATTTTGGCCGACTTTTTGTAGGGTTTGCCCGGAACGAAGCCGCCTTCTTGCGCCGCGAACAGGATGCGACGGTGCACCGGCTTCAAACCATCGCGCACATCGGGCAAAGCGCGCGAGACAATCACGCTCATGGCATAGTCGAGGTAGCTCGACTTCATTTCGTCGACGATATTGACGGGGGCAACGCCCTCGGGCGAGGGCGGGGGAACGGGGGTTTCTTCGGTCAAGACCGGGCCTTCTTTCGGGGGTAATGTGACAGAAATCTGTCTAGCCGAAGCCGAAGCGGAAGGCCAGCTTTACAGCCTTATCACTAGTTGCATCAGATAGGTCTAAGCCTATGTTTTTATTGGCGACAGGAAAAGATCGCCCGGAAAAAATTTGCCTGTACGCCGTGACGGATGTTTCGCGGCGGTGCTGCTGCTGCAGCAAGGCTTGCCAAATCGCACCATGGTGACCAGACAGAGCGCGTGAACCAATATTTCAGCCAGTCGATGCCATGGCGCTGGTCGCGCTGATTGCCGCGAGCGAAGCGCTCGACGACGGTACAATGTTGCGTGCGCTGGCTCCGGTAGCGGGCGAGACGATCATCGAGCGGCAAGCCGCGCGTGCGCTGGCTGCAGGGGCCGAGACTTTGTTCGTCGTTGTCGGCGCAGTACCGCCCGAGCTTTTACAAGCACTCGACCGGGTTCGGCGCCGCGGCAGCCGCGTGCAGGTGGTTCGCGACGCCGCTGACCTGCAAACCAGTCTGCAGCCGACCGACCGGCTGTTGCTGGTCGCCGACGGGCTGATTGCCCCGCCGGGCCAATATAAAGCGCTGGCGCTGGCGGCGGCACCATCGATTCTCGTCACCGCCGATACGCCGTTGACGCACGCACTCGAACGGGTTGATGCCACACACCGTTGGGGCGGGCTGGCGCTGGTCCCGGCCGCGAGCGTAACGGAATTGGCGGCGCTGCCGGGCGAATGGGACATTGTGCTGACCTTGCTGCGCTTCGCGATCCAGGCCAATGCGACGCGGTTGGAATGCGAACCAGCATTGTTTGGACAAGGCGAGATTTCCATCGTTGCGAACAGCGCAACGGCCTCACAAATGGAGCAGGTGGGGATTGAGCGTGTTGAATATGGCGGCATGGGGCTGGGCAGATCGATGTTTTCGATGCCGTTAGTCCGGTTGCTTGGTCCGCCGCTGGTGCGCGCGCCGCGTCTGATCGCGGCGTTGCCGTGGATGACCGGGACGGCGTGGCTGGCGGCGTCCGTTGCGACCGGTTTGGGCCACGAACTGGGCGCAGCGCTGGCCGCTGTTGTGGGGTGCATTGGTTTGTCGGCGCTCCGGTTTTTGGCGGCTTTCCGACTGGAAAACGCCCGGCTCGAGCAGTTGCGGAGCCTGTTTCGCGCCATATCAGTCGTTCTTCTTGCGGCGATTGGCTGGGTCCCGGCCATATTGCTCGCACCCGGTACGCAGCCGCCGCTTGTCCCGATGGCACTTGGACTGAGCCTTGCGGCGATTGTCCTGCTGGCGCGGCGCCTTTATGCCGAATTGGGTACGCAGCGGGCGCGGCACTGGTTGCTTCCCGATGCCGATCAGGCGTGGCTGATCCTGGCCGTTGCCGCTGCTGCAGGGCTGCTGCCAACGGCGATAGCGTTGCTGCCGTTGGCCGGGCTTGCACAGTTGTTGCTGTGGCTGCGCTTGGCCCCGCGGCACAGCAACAGGGTTTAGCAAACGTTAACACGGCTTTGCTATGCAGGACAGGCATGCAGGAAACACCCTCTCTGGAAGGTCTGGGCGGCGCGGCGGCGCGCTGGTCGCAGCATCAGGCCGCGCTTGCGGCGCGGTTGGGCCAGCCCGGTGCGGTCAGGCTGACCGAGGAACAAGAGGCGCTGGGCCTTGGGATCACCCGGCGGCTGGTACAGATGCTGGCCGCGGAGCTACCGCTCAAAACCCCGGTCACGAGCATCTGGGCCCATTGGGAAAGCGTCGGCTTGCCATCGGCAGCAGCGCTGGCACCAGCCATTTTCGCGCGCGTCGAGGAATATCGCTGGCGGCGGATGATGACCGGGCCGCTGCACGACCCGCTGCCGGGACTATTCGCCGATGCGAGCGGCAAACGCCGGAGCAGCGCGGTTCCGCCAGGGATCGAACCGGCGCGCGCCGCGGTGGTCGATGCCGCCATGCTGGCGCTGCGCGTGGCCGACGGCCGGCGCAGTGACGCTTTTGGGCTGCCCCTGCTCCTTGCGTCCGAATTGCCAGCTGCGGCGCGACGGGCATTGTTGTTCGACCTTGGCGCGCAGGATCTGGCGCAGGCCAATGACCTTAATGCACGCGCGCCCGCCATCGCCCAGGCCGTGGAGCGCGTCATGGCGGACTTGGCGGATTGCCCCGCCGACAGTGCAGCGCGCGCTTATGTGGACGCGCTTGAATCGACGGGTCTGCTCGCAGCCGCTATCGCTGACGCCATTGCTCGGCATGATTGGCTGGCGGTCATTGCAGTGGTGGCGGTGCGGTCCGGATGGCGCTTCGCCGACGCAGCGGCTGCGCTGGTGGCTGCTGACGAGCCTGCTGTGCTGCAATTTTTCACAGGACTTGGCCTCGAACCCGGCGCAATCACCCCGCTGCTCGATAGCCTTGCCGAAATTCCGGGGCGGCCAACCAATGCCGCCTTGCCCCCGCCGGTACCGGCGAGTGAAGATCTGGTTCAAGCGGTAGCCGCACGCGCCAATGCGCTGCGAGCACGCCAGCAAGACCGCCCATTATGAGCGCTGCGATCGTCACCGGGCAGATTGATCCCAAGGGGTTGCTGGTCGCAGCCGACCCTGCACTGCTGCGCCTTCAGGAGCGCGCGGGTGGCAAGCTCGGCGGCCCGCTGATGCTGCCGCAACTGTCGCGCCTTTCGGCGCTGGCCATGCGGCTGGAACGCGAAATCACCCGCTCGCTGCTGACCGCCGACGATCATAGCGACATCAGCGCCACGGTGACGATCAGCCCGGTTGCCAATGGTGCCGAAATCGTCATCCGTGAATGGCGCTCGCAGCAGGCAGCCGACGCAGCCGGGTTCGCGGACGCCGACGCGCACAGTGCTGGCGCCTCTATGGCCGCCGACTGGAGCTGGGCGTGCGACGCGCAATTGCGCTTGTTGGCGTTGCAACCAGTGGCCGGGCCGCCACCAGCCGACGGCTGGCAGGGGCGCTCGCTGTCCGAGGTGTTCGAATTGGAGCCCGACAGCGACGGGCGACTTCCGTTGCTGCTGGCGCTTGCCGATCATCGCGGCTTTTCCGACCAGCGATTGCGTCTTCCCGCCGCGCTGCTCGCCGAGCGGCCGGCCATGGCGATGTCTGGAACGGCGCTGTTCGACGCCGGAGGCGGATTTTCGGGTTTTCGGGGTTGGCTAACGCGGCTCGATGCCGACGATTCGGGTGCCCTTGATGCGCCACGGATTATTGATCCTGCTTTTGGCGCGCTGCCGCTGTCCGATCCGCGCTTTGGGCGACGGATCGACGGGGCGCTGCGCGGGCCGCTTGGCCGCATTATCGCCTCGGCCGAAACGATTTCGGGCCAATTTGAAGGGCCGATCCGTGCCGACTATGCCCGTTACGCGGCCGATATTGCGCATGCCGGGCGGCATTTGCTCGGGCTGATCGATGACCTTGGCGATTTGCAGAATATTGAGCGCCCGGGGTTTCACGCGGCGCGTGAGGCCGTCGATCTTGCAGATGTGGCACGCCGGGCGGTTGGTTTGCTCGGGATGAAGGCCGAAGAGCGCCAGATCCGCATTGACGCACCCAAACGTGACGAAGCCTTGCCTGCAACCGGCGAGTTTCGGCGCGTATTGCAGATCATGCTCAATCTGATTGGCAATGCGATCCGCTACTCGCCCGAAGGTTCGATGATCTGGATACGCGGCGAAGCGGACGCGTCCCACGCGAGCATTACCGTTGCCGATCAGGGGCAGGGCTTGGCTCCCGATCAGCAATCGCTGATCTTTGAAAAATTCGAACGGCTGGGCCGCACCGATAGCGGCGGGTCTGGCCTGGGCCTTTACATCGCGCGCCGGTTAGCTCGGGCGATGGACGGCGACCTGACAGTTGACAGCGCGCCGGGGCAGGGGGCACGCTTCACGCTGCGCTTGCCTAAAGGCTGATTTAGCGCTGGCTTACGGGCACATAGTCACGCTGCGTCGGGCCGGTATAGAGCTGCCGCGGGCGACCGATTTTCTGTTCAGGGTCCGAAATCATCTCATTCCACTGCGCCACCCAGCCCACGGTGCGGGCGAGTGCGAACAGCGCGGTGAACATAGTGGTCGGGAACCCGATCGCCGACAGGATGACGCCCGAATAGAAATCGACATTCGGAAACAGTTTCTTTTCAATGAAATAGCTGTCGTTGAGCGCCATTTCTTCGAGCTGCAGCGCAACCTCGAAGACCGGATCGTTTACCTTTAGCGCGTCGAACACCTCACGAACTGTCTTTTGCATGACGGTCGCGCGCGGGTCATAATTTTTGTAGACGCGATGGCCGAAGCCCATCAGGCGGAACGGATCATCCTTGTCCTTGGCGCGCGCAATGTATTCAGGAATACGCTCGGGCCGGCCGATTTCGCGCAGCATATTGAGTGCAGCCTCGTTCGCGCCGCCATGCGCCGGGCCCCACAAGCAAGCGATGCCCGCAGCAATACAGGCGAACGGGTTCGCCCCCGAAGAACCGGCAAGCCGCACTGTGGAGGTCGAGGCATTCTGTTCATGATCGGCATGGAGAATGAAAATTTTGTCCAGCGCGCTTTCGACGGCAGGCACTACTTCATATTCTTCGGCTGGCACCCCGAAGGTCATACGCAGGAAATTCCCAGTGTAGGACAGTTCGTTGCGCGGGTAGATGAACGGCTGGCCGACCGAATATTTATACGCCATCGCCGCGATGGTGGGCATTTTGGCGATTAGCCGGTGGCTGGCCACCATGCGCTGGTGCGGGTCGCTGATTTCGGTCGAGTCGTGGTAGAATGCCGACAGCGCGCCAACGACGCCGCACATGATGGCCATCGGGTGGGCATCGCGCCGAAAACCGCGGTAAAAGGTCGCGAGCTGCTCGTGCAGCATGGTGTGTCGGGTGATGGTGTAATTGAAGTTATGAAGTTCGTCTGCCGATGGCAGCTCGCCGTTTAGCAGCAAGTAGCAAACTTCCATAAAACTGGAATGTTCGGCGAGCTGGCCGATGGGATAACCGCGGTGCAGCAGGACGCCTTCATCGCCGTCGATATAGGTCAGTGCCGACTGGCAACTGGCGGTAGAAGTGAAGCCGGGGTCATAAGTGAAAGCGCCGGTTTGCGCATAGAATTTTCGAATATCAACGACATCAGGCCCCACAGAACCTTGATGCACGGGCATTGCGACACTTTGGTCGCCAAGGGTGAAGCTGGCGCTGTTCTGGCTCATATTATTCCCCTGTAGCCCGCTGGCGATTCTGAGAGAGGACTCGCCCCTGCCGGAACTTATTGTACCGCGTCAAGCCGCGCTAGACTTTCCTCGCGTCCCAAGAGCAAGAGCACGTCAAAAATGCCCGGAGAGACGGCTTGGCCGGTCAGCGCAGCGCGAAGCGGCTGGGCGATTTTGCCGAGCCCGACGCCTGCAATCTCGGCTTGTTCGCGGATTGCCGCTTCAATGCTCTCGCCGCTCCAATCGTTGAGGCCGCGCAAACAGGTGGTTGCGGCCGCTACCAACCCGGCCGGGGCATCGGCAATCAACTGCTTGGCCTTGTCATCCATCGCCAACGGGCGCTTGGCGAACAGAAAGCGGGCACCATCGACGACTTCGTGCAACGATTTTGCGCGAACTTTAATCACGGCCATTGCCTGCGTCAGCAGCGCAAGCTCGGCATCGGTCAGGTCGTGCCCCAACCCTGCCGCCAGCATCGGTGCGGCCAGCTTGGCCAAGCGGACATCATCGGCCTCGCGCAGATAATGACCGTTCAGATTGTCGAGCTTTTTGAAATCGAAACGCGCCGGACTGCGCCCTACGTTGGCCAGATCAAACCATTCGACGGCCTGATCGCGGCTGATGATCTCGGCATCGCCATGCCCCCAGCCGAGCCGCAGCAGATAATTGTTCACCGCCTCGGGCAGATAGCCCAGTTCGTCGCGATAGGCGTCCACCCCCAGCGCGCCATGGCGTTTGGATAGTTTCGCACCATCGGCGCCGTGGATCAGCGGAACATGGGCATAAACAGGCTCCGGCCACCGCATCGCGCGGATCAACGCCAGTTGGCGGAAGGCGTTGTTGAGATGGTCATCGCCGCGAATGACATGGGTGATCCCCATGTCATGGTCGTCGACCACGACGCTGAGCATATAGGTGGGTGTACCGTCCGAGCGCAGCAGGATGAAGTCATCAAGCTCGGCATTCTGGACGGTGACATCGCCCTGCACGCGGTCAGAAATGGTAACGGCGCCGTCCTGCGGCGCTTTGAGCCGTACGACCGGTGCGCCTTCGCCGCGGTCGTTGCGGTCGCGCCATGGGCTACGCACTCGGAAAGGCAGGCGTTTTTCCTGTGCCTCGGCCCGCATCGCGGCGAGTTCGTCCTGCGTCAACCAGCATTCATAGGCATGGCCCGCCGCCAGCAACTGATGCGCAACTTCGGCATGTCGCTCGGCGCGCGCGAATTGGTAGACGACCTCGCCATCCCAATCGAGATCGAGCCAGCGCATGCCGTCAATGATGGCGTCAATTGCCGCATCGGTTGATCGCGCGCGGTCGGTATCTTCTATCCGCAGCAGGAATTTGCCGCCGTGGTGGCGCGCGAACAGCCAATTGAACAGCGCAGTACGCGCTCCGCCGATATGCAGATAGCCGGTGGGCGATGGGGCGAAGCGGGTTACGACGGCGCTGCCGGTGGCTTCAGCAGCGGCGCGGGATTGGGTTGTCACGAGGCGATTCTTTGCGCAATTTGAATAAGGCGCCCGGTCGGGTCGCGGGGGACCCCCTAGCATGGCAACAGTGCCGCTTCAAACGCCCATTGCAGCCCCCTGGACGACAGCGGTGACGCGGTTGGAGGCGCGTCTTGAGGCAGAGCGCGATGCTATTGGGATTTGGCTGCCAGTAGCGCTGGGCGCAGGCATCATGTTGTGGTTCGTGCTGCCGCACCCCTTGGCGTGGGCCGGTACAGCAGGGCTGCTGATTGCGGTGGCGATCGTGGCCCACTTGTTGGCTCGTGGGACGCGTGCGGGGGCCATGCTGACGCGCGGTCCGTTGGCGGCGGTTTTGGGTCTGGCGCTGGTGTGGGGGCACGCCCAGTGGGTCGCGGGTCCGGTGGTAGCGCGCCCGGTTACCACCAGCTTTTCAGGCATTATCCGCGATGTAGAGCCGCTGCCCGCGCGAGAAACAGTGCGAATCGTCGTGGAGCCCGTTGGCCGCGCTGACCTGCCACGCCGCGTGCGCGTAACGATTGCTCAACGTGACCTGCCCGATCGACCACTCGTGGCGGGGCGGGGAATAGGATTACGCGCGCGGTTGATGCCACCACCGGGACCGGCCTTGCCCGGGAGCTATGATTTTGCGCAGCGCGCCTGGTTCGAGGGATTGGGGGCGGTCGGAAGCGCGATCGGCAAGCCGACTGTAGCCGGAGGAACCGCGCCTTCGTCCGACGCCGGGGTGCGAGCGCAACTGACGAAGCACATCCAGACGCAAATTCAGGGGAGCGCAGGCGGCGTGGCGGCGGCGCTGGTCACCGGCGATCGCGGCGGCATCGCCGATGCCGATAATGAAGCGATGCAGCGCAGCGGATTGGCGCATCTGCTCTCGGTAAGCGGGCTGCACATAACGGCGGTCGTGGCTGGAACGATGTTTGCGATGATGGTTCTGCTGGCGCTGAACCAGCGATTGGCGCGGACAGGAGCGGTGCCGCTGGTCGCGGCGGGCGCTGCGGCGCTGGCGGGCATCGGTTATACGCTGCTGAGCGGGGCAGAAGTGCCAACGATCCGGTCGTGCATAGCCGCATTGCTGGTGTTGACGGCGCTGGCGCTGGGCCGCGAGGCGTTGACGCTGCGGCTGGTTGCGGCAGGGGCATTGCTGGTGATGCTGTTCTGGCCCGAGGCCGTGGCAGGACCCAGTTTTCAGCTGAGTTTCATGGCCGTGACCACCATTGTTGCGCTGCACCAGCACCCGCGCATGCAAGGCTGGCTGGCTCGGCGGGATGAAGGCGCGGCAGCGCGATTTATCCGGGCGTTGGCGGGGTTGGTGCTGACCGGACTGGCCATCGAGGTGGCGCTGACCCCGATTGCCATGTTCCATTTCCATCGGGCCGGGCTTTATGGGGCGCTGGCCAACGTGCTGGCGATTCCACTGACCACCTTTGTGATTATGCCGATGGAGGCGCTGGCGCTGGCGCTCGACAGCTTGGGGTTGGGTGCACCGGTGTGGTGGGTCGCTGGCAAGGGAATCGAAATCCTGTTGGGCATTGCCCATTTTGTGGCCTCGGCTCCGGGAGCGGTGCTAATTCTGCCGCGCCCATCACCGATTGGCTTTGCGCTCGCGATTGGTGGCTTGCTGTGGGTGTTACTGTGGCAAACGGGGTGGCGCTGGTGGGGACTGGGACCGGCCCTGGGC
This sequence comes from uncultured Sphingopyxis sp., assembly GCA_964401155.1. GTDB lineage: Bacteria > Pseudomonadota > Alphaproteobacteria > Sphingomonadales > Sphingomonadaceae > Sphingopyxis. Next base: position 183,101 of record CAYNXF010000002.1, on the reverse strand, counting down.
GGCTTTGCGCTGATGCTGACATCCCCGGCACCTGATTTGCTGGTCACCGGCGATGGCCGTCATGTTGCTGTACGGATGGACAATGGTCGTTTTGCTACATTGCGTTCGGGCGCAGGCGATTATGTGCGTGAACAACTGGCCGAGGCGGCAGGCAGTGGGGAGGAGATGGCGGCGCTTGCCGCACTCTCCGGCAGCGAATGCAATGCCGATTTCTGCCACTGGTCGGTTACGCGTGGCGGACGTACTTGGACAATATTGGCAGCGCGCAGCCGTTATCTGGTTGACGGGCCGGAACTTATTGCAGCGTGCGCCGCAGCCGACATTGTCATTGCCGACCGCTGGCTGCCGGTGGAGTGCAAAGCACGCTGGCTAACGCTCGACCGCGATGCATTTGATATCCACGGCGGCGTGGCGGTGCGCTTCGATCCACCGTCCCTGAGCACCGCCATCGACCCGAGGAATGCCCACCCATGGCGGCAGGCGCAGCAGGTCAGTGGTAACGACGAAGTAGGCCCGCCAGCTTCCCCTGCACCATGACGCGGTTCGCGGGGTAGCGCTGCGGCTCATAGGCGCCATTAGCCGGATCAAGCCGGATCATCGCACCTTCGCGGCGGAAATATTTGAGCGTTGCGTCCTGCCCGTCGACCAGCGCAACCACAATGTCACCTTCGCGCGCGGTATTGGCTTTCTGGATCAGCGCATAATCGCCATCCAAAATGCCCGCCTCGACCATCGAATCGCCCGATACTTCGAGCGCATAATGATCGCCCGGGCCAAGCAGCGCAGCGGGCACGGCGAGCGCGGCCGAATCTTCGAACGCTTCGATGGGAACACCGGCGGCAATCTTGCCGTGCAGCGGCAGTTCTATGATGTCGTTGGCAGCAATCGGCATGCGCGCTGGAGCCTTACGCAGCGGGACGATATTTTCCGTATTGTTGCGCATAGACGCGGTCTCGGCCTTGAGCGCGTCGGGTAGCTTCGTCACCTCAAGCGCGCGAGCGCGGTTGGGGAGGCGGTGGAGAAAACCGCGCTCTTCCAATGCACTAATCAGCCGGTGGATGCCCGATTTGGACTTGAGCCCGAGCGCTTCCTTCATTTCCTCGAACGAGGGCGAGATGCCGCTGGCGTCGAGCCGTTGCTGGATGAAGACGAGCAATTCCTGCTGTTTGGCGGTAAGCATGTTGGCACCCTTCGCTGGTCAGCCTTTGGACATAGGAAGAACAGCTAAAGAACAAAGCGGGCCGCGTCAAGCCCCTGTGGTCCCGCTTTGTTCAAAGCGCGATATATGGTGCCAGTGCGCCTGCGGGCTGGGGCGGGTCTCCGATTTCGCGGACCAAGAGCGCATTGGCATTGGCGAGTGCAATCGTGAGACCGCTATCTTGCGCCGAAAGGGGGGCGATGCGTCCATGAGCGACAATCGCGCGCAGATAGTCGCGGCGCGGCCCGCCCGCCTCGAGCGGGGCAGCGAGTGTGGCGTGCGCCACTTCGGGCAGCGGCATGTTGGCCCCGGCGAGGTGACGCAACAATGGCAGCAGGAACAGCTGCGCCGTCACAAAGGCTGACGCCGGATTACCCGGCAGACCGAGAAGCACCGCATTGCCGACGCGCCCCGCGAGCAGCGGTTTTCCGGGACGCATTGCGATTTTCCAGAAGGCGGGCGGGGCGCCGAGTGACGTCATGGCGGCGTGGACATGATCGTGATCGCCAACCGACGCGCCGCCCAGTGTGACAATGACGTCGTACGTGGCGGCGGCCTGGTCGATTGCGGCAATGGTGGCGGCGCGGTCATCGCCGATGCGGACAATTGCACCGATCTGTGCCGGAACCGCCGTTAGCAACGCGGTCAGCATCGGGGTGTTGCTGTCTGGAATCTGGCCCGGAGTCAGCGGAGCGCCGGGGTCGACCAGTTCGTCACCGGTCGAAATCAGCGCCACCCGCGGGGCGCGGCCGACGGTGAAGCCGGTGTGTCCTGCCATCGCGGCGAGGGCAACGAGGCCCGGCGAGATGCGTGCACCAGCGGCGGCGAGGTCGGCGCCTTGGACAAAGTCGCTCCCCGCAGCGCGGACATGCTGGCCGGGCGTGGCAGGGCCGGATCCGGTGAGCGCGATAATGCCATCCGAAGCGGACGCATCTTCCTGAACCAGCACGGTATCGGCACCCTCGGGTAACGGGGCGCCGGTGAAAATGCGCATCGTTTCGCCCGGCGCAATGCCGGTTTTGGGCCAACTGCCCGCCGCGATGCTGCCGACCTGTTGCCAAGGCCCGGGCAGATCGGCGAAGCGAATGGCATAGCCGTCCATTGCCGACAGTGCGGCGGCCGGCTGGGTGCGCAGCGCAGCAAGCGGGGCAGCCAGATAGCGGCCAAGCGCGGTGGTAAGTGGCAGGGTTTCAGCCGCGAGCGGCGCGGCGAGCGCGAGCAGACGGGCCTGTGCTTCCTCCACAGGTAGCAGCCCGCTCATAAGGCCTGCCAGTCGCCCGATTTGCCACCGGTTTTGCTAATCAGACGGATATCGCTAATTACCATAGCCTTATCGAGCGACTTTGCCATGTCATAGAGGGTCAGGAGCGCGACGGACACGGCGGTCATTGCCTCCATCTCTACCCCCGTTTGGCCGGTGAGGCGCGCGGTGGCGGTGGCGCGGATGCCCTCTGTTTCGAACACAAAATCGACCGCGACCTTGGCCAGCATGAGCGGGTGGCAGAGCGGGATAAGATCGCTGGTGCGCTTGGCGGCCATGATGCCTGCGATGCGCGCGGTGGCGAGAACGTCGCCCTTTTTCGCAGTTCCATCGCGGATGGCGGTGAGGGCTGCGGCCGACATGGTGATGCGCCCGCATGCCACAGCTTCGCGCACTGTCGGGGCCTTGGCGGACACGTCGACCATCGCAGCCTGACCGGCGTCGTCGAGGTGGGTGAGTTTGGTCATGCGCCCGTCAATAGCATGCGCGTCGCCGCTTCGACATCCGCCTGACGCATCAGGCTTTCGCCGACCAGGAAGGTACGCACACCGCTGGCCACCATACGCTGACAGTCGGCATGGCTCGCTATACCGCTTTCGCAAACCAGCAGCACATCGTCTGGAACCAGCTTGGCCAGACGCTCGGTGGTCGAAAGATCAACCTCAAACGTCTTCAGATTGCGGTTGTTGACGCCGATCAGCGGCGATTTCAGATGTTTGAGCGCGCGTTCGAGTTCGGCCTCGTCGTGGACTTCGACGAGCACTTCGAGGCCTTGGGCGAAAGCTTCGGCCTCGATTTCGGCCATCGCGCCATCATCGAGTGCGGCGACGATGATCAATATGGCATCGGCCCCCATCGCGCGCGCCTCGGCGCACTGCCAGGGGTCAATCATGAAATCCTTGCGCAGCACGGGCAGGTCGCAAGCGGCCTTGGCGGCGCGCAGATAATCCTCATGCCCTTGAAAATAGGGCCGATCGGTCAGCACCGACAAGCACGCCGCACCGCCCGCCTGATAGGCGCGGGCGTGGGCGGCCGGGTCAAAATCGGCGCGGATCAGCCCCTTGGACGGGCTGGCCTTTTTGATTTCGGCAATCAGGGCGAAGCCGGTCGCGGCCTTGGCACGCAGGGCGGCGGCAAATCCACGCGGCTGCGTCGGCGCGGGCCAATGCCCCAGCCCCAGCGGTTTGCGCTGCGTCACTTCAATACGCTTCGTCGCGCAGATTTCCGCGAGTTTGTCCGTCATTGGCCTTGCCGTCCTGCCGCGATAGATTCGCCGATTTCGCATGCCCGGTCGAGGATAAAGTCAATGTCAGCGCGGGTGGTACGCAGGTTCATGAAACAAGCGCGCAGGCCAATGCGACCTTTGACGTTGGCGGGGCCGAGGAAAGCATCGCCGCTGTCGACCAACTGTTTCAGCACGGCGCGGTTGCCCGCCTCGTCGAGCGCCGCAACGCCGAAACACACGCAGTTAAATGTCACCGGGGCCAGCAATGCCAGCTCCGGTCGCCTGGCGATTCCTGCGGCCATGTAGTCAGCATGGTCCGCCATGCGGTCGATAACCCGGGCAAAGGCGTCGGCCCCGAACAATTTCAGTGACCACCACACTTTGAACGCCTTGAAGCTGCGCGTCAGTTGCGGGCCATAATTGGCAAAATCCACGAAATCGGGGTCTTCCGACATCGTCAGATAGCTCGGCTGGGCGCTGAACGCGTGCCGCAAATTGCCTGCATCGCGAACGATCACGCAACCCGCTTCTGCGGGGCAAAACAGAAATTTGTGCGGATCGAGCGACACGGAATCAACCAGGCCGATGGGTTGCATCAGCACGCGATACCTCTCGCTGAGCACCGTCAGCGCGCCATAGGCTCCGTCGATATGCAGCCACAGGCCTTCGTTGCGGCAAAATGCTGAAAGCTCTGCAATCGGGTCGATCGATCCAGTGGTGACTGTGCCCGCGCTGGCGACGACGCAAAAGGGCTGGCGACCGGCGGCGCGGTCTTGCTGCACCGCTGCCGCGAGCGCGTCGATATCGATGCGAAACGTCGCATCAGTGGCAATATGGCGCAAATTGTCTGTGCCCAGTCCAAGTACCGATACCGCCTTGTCGATGCTCGAATGCACCTCTTCGGAGGTATAAATCGTCAACGGACGCGCTTGGCCCTGCAGCCCATGTTTGCGCGCGTCTGGCCCCAAGGCATGATCGCGTGCAGCCGTGAGTGCGACCAGATTGGCGGCTGATCCGCCGCTGGTAATCAGGCCGCCGGCGCTGGCGGGAAAGCCGAACAGGTCGGCGAACCAGCGCACAACCGTTTGTTCAACGGCGTTGGCGGAGGGTGACAGGTGCCACAGGTTGCAATTCTGGTTGAGCAGGCTGGCGATAGCATCGGCATAGGGCGCGATCGCGTTCGGTGTCGGCTGGACATAGGGTAGGAAACGCGGGTGGGCGGTGTGCGTGGCGTTGGCGACGATGACGGCCTCCAGCTCGGCAAACAGAGCGGAAAGCGGCGAGCCTGCACGCGGCAGCGGGGCTGCCATGACATCGCGCAACGCGGCGCGGTCGAGGTCGGGATAGACCGGACGGTCGGCGACACCATTGAGGTAACGCTGCGCAAACTCCGCCGTCTGCTGCCACGCCGCATCATGCTGATCGGGGGTGAAGAGTAAGTCAGTCATGATTGGATGGTGCTTTATTCTTGTTGCGCGCGCTGTCAAAACTTGATCCAGCAATTGAGCAGCGCGTTCGCCAGCCCCTTGTCGATGGCCTCGGCGGCTTCCTCGACGCCTTCGTGCCAGCTTTCCGCTTCGCCCGCGACCATGAGCGCGGCGGCGCTGTTGAGCAGCACGGCGTCGCGGTAGGCGCGGTCGGCTTCGGTTTCCTGTTCGCCCAACAACAGACGGCGGAGCGCGGCGGCATTGTGCGCCGCCGACCCGCCACGCAATGCGACAAGCGAGTGGCGGGTTAGGCCGGCTTCTTCCGGGGTGATTCTTTGCAAGTCAAATTTTCCGTTCGCCTCGAGCGAAGTCGAGAGGCTCTTGGTTCGTGCGCCTCTGCTTGGTGTCTCGACTTCGCTCGACACGAACGGGATTTGGGGTTGAAACCTTACACGCAGCACGGTGCTCGGCCCGCTGACCGATAGTTCGTCGAGCGGCTCGTCGCCCGCGACCAGCATCGCATCTTCGGTATCCAGCAGTGTCAGTGCCTCGGCATAGACGGGCAGAAAGTCGGGGCGCGCGACGCCAATCAGTTGGCGGCGCACGCCCGCGGGGTTGCAGGCCGGGCCGGTGAGGTTGAAAATCGTGCGCCGCGCGATCGATTTGCGGATCGGGGCAAGACGGGCGAGCGCGGGGTGGTGCTTTTGCGCGAACAGGAAGGCGATGCCGAGGTCGGCGAGCGTGGCTTCGGCGGTTTCGCTCGCGCGGTCCAGGTTCAGGCCCAAAGCTTCGAGCGTATCGGCCCCGCCCGCCTGGCTTGATGCCGCACGGTTACCATGTTTGGCGACGGGCACGCCGCACGCCGCGACGACAATGGCAACGGCGGTCGACACATTGACGCTGTTGCTCATGTCGCCGCCGGTGCCGCACACATCGATTGCGCCTGAGGGCGCGGTGACCGGGATCATGCGCACGCGGATGGCGCGGATGGCGGCGGCGATTTCGATGGGCGTTTCGTCACGCAGCGAAAGGGTGAGGATGAAGTCGCGGATGGCTTCGTCATCGACGCTGCCGTTAAGCAGCAAGGCGAAGGCGGCGTCGGCTTCCTCGCGGGTCAAGGGTTCGGTGGCGTCGGGCAGGGTCATGCGCCAACGCCAATTTCGTCGTGCTGAACTTGTTTCCGTACAACAAGCCCGTGTCGTCCGTTGTCCTGAAACGAGTTCAGGACGACGATAGTTGGGGTTGATCCAGTCCTCACACCCGTTCCCCCACCGGCATGCCCGCCACGCGCAGGAAATTGGCGAGCATCGCATGGCCGTGCTGGGTGGCGATGCTTTCGGGGTGGAATTGCACGCCGTGGATGGGGAGTTCCTTGTGACGGAAGCCCATGACGGCGCCGTCATCGCTGGTCGCGTTGACGATCAGATCGGCGGGAATATCGACCACCTCCAGGCTATGATAGCGCGTCGCGGTGAAAGGGCTGGGCAGGCCGCTGAACAGCCCGCTGCCGTCGTGGCTGACCGGCGAAGTTTTGCCGTGCATCAAATGGCCGCGCTGGACGGTGCCGCCGAAATGCTGGCCGATACTCTGGTGACCCAGGCACACGCCAAGAAGCGGTTTTTGCGCGGCGACGCAGGCAGCGACGAGATCGAGGCTGATCCCCGCCTCATTGGGTGTGCACGGACCGGGCGAGAGCAGGAAAGCGGTCGCGTTCGACGCCAGCGCCTCGGCGGCGGTCAGTGCATCGTTGCGCTCGACGCGCACCTCGGCCCCCAGCTCGACCAGATAATGGACGAGGTTGAAGGTGAAGCTGTCATAATTGTCGATGACCAAAATCATGTTGCGCTCACTGCCCGTAACCCGCTTCGCCCGCAAGCCGCACGGCTTCGCGCGCCGCTGCAAAAAGGGCGCCCGCCTTCGCCTCGCACTCGCGTTGTTCATATTCAGGCACGCTGTCGGCGACGATCCCCGCGCCGGCCTGCACATGCATGACGCCATCCTTCAGGATCGCGGTGCGCAGGACGATGCAGCTGTCCATATTGCCGTCGGGGCTGAAATAGCCGACGCCGCCCGCATATGGCCCGCGGGCGTCCGCCTCTAGCTCGGCGATGATTTCGCAGGCGCGGACCTTGGGCGCGCCAGACACGGTGCCCGCCGGGAAGCCTGCGAACAGCGCGTCGATGGCGTCCTTGTCTGGGGCAAGCTGGCCGACGACATTGCTGACGATGTGCATGACATGGCTGTAGAATTCGACGGTGTAGCTGTCGGTCACGGTCACGCTACCGCCGCTCGCCGCGCGGCCAACGTCGTTGCGTCCCAGATCGAGCAGCATGAGGTGCTCGGCGCGCTCCTTGGGATCGGCGAGCAGGCTGTCGCGGTTGGCGATGTCCTCGGCGGCGGTGGCGCCGCGCGGGCGGGTCCCGGCAATGGGGCGGATGGTGATCTCGCTGTCGCGCACGCGGACCAATATTTCGGGGCTCGACCCGATCAGCGAAAAACCTGGAAGGTCGAGGAAATAAAGGAAGGGCGAAGGGTTGATGCGGCGCAGCGCACGGTAGAGGGCGAGCGGCGGCAGCGGGAAGGGTGCGGAAAAGCGCTGCGCGAGCACGACCTGAAAAATGTCGCCCGCGACGATATAGTCTTTCGCGGCGGCGACCATCGCGGCGTAGCGCGCGGGGTCGGTGTGCGGCGTCGGGGTGAGGCTGGCAAGATCGGGCAGGGCAGCGGAGCGCGCGCTGGCTGGCACCGGCCCGGCAAGGCGCGCGGCGGTGGCTTCGATGCGTTCGGCGGCGGCGGCGATGTTGGCGGTGGCGTCCCCGCCGGGCCAGACAGGGGCAACAAGGAAAAGCTCGTCGGCGAGGCGATCAAACACCAGCACCACGCCCGGGCGTACGAACACCATGTCGGCCAGGCCTAGCCCGGGGCCGGGCGCGCGGGGCAAGCGCTCGACGAGGCCGGTGGTTTCATAGGCAAAGAAGCCGACGAGCACCGCCAGCGCTTTGGGCAGTTCGGCGGGCACATCGAAGCGGCATTCGGCAACGAGTGCGCGTAGGGCCGCCAGCGCGGGCTGGTCGCTAGCGGTGAAGCTGTCGGGCGCGGTTCGCCACATGCGGTTGATGCGCGCATCGTTGCCGCGCACCTCGAACAATAAATCCGGATCGAGCCCGATCAGGCTGTAGCGCCCGCGGGTTTCGCCGCCTTCGACCGATTCGAGCAGCCAGTCGCCGCGCTCGGGCTGCATCAACTTTAGCGCGGCGGCGATCGGCGTGTCGGTATCGGCAATCTGGCGTTGCCAGATCACCCCGGCGCGGCCAGCGGCGAGCGCGGTGCGCGCCTGCTCAAGCCCCGCCAGCATAAGATTTAAAGCGCGGCGGGCGACTGGCCCGACATTTCGCGCTTGAGCTGGTTCACCGCGTCGGTGTTGATCGTCACGCCCACGCGCGCCTTGGCGTCGGCAATCAGCTGCGCAACCAATTCATTGCCAAAAGCGCCGGCGAGCGGGCGCGCGACGGCATCGACGCGGGCCTGATCAACCGCGGCGGGGTCGGGTCGCGGTAGCGCGCCGAGCGACAGCACCATCCAACCGCGATTGCCCGGGATCTCCAGTGTCTTGACGCTGTTCGCCGACATGGAAAAGAGCAGCGCGACCTCGGGCGGAACGCGCTGGCCGTCGCGCGCGAGCTGGGCGCGGGTGCCGCCGATGGTCTGCACCGCGCCAACACCGGTGCCGGTTGCAACGGCGCTGAGCGCTTGCCCGGCCTCGACCGCCTTGACGATGGCGCGGGCCTTGTCGCGCGCGGCACGGTGACCTTGCGCCAGCCGCCAATCAGCGATCAGCGTGTCCTTGATCTGTCCCAGCGGCGGCGGGGCCGAGGCGACAATCTGTTTGACATCGAAAACCGCAAACGACTGGTTCTGCTCCAGCGTCGCCAGCTGGCCCTCACCCTCGGTCGCGCCCTGGAAAGCTTGATTGACCATCGGGGCCAGGATGGCTGGCAGAGCAAAACCGGCCTGGTCGGGAGCACGGCCGCTGGGCAGGATGGCGGGGGTCTCCACCAGCTTCAACTTACGCTCGGCGGCGATTTCTTCGACCGAGGCGCCATTGTTCACCGCGTCCTGCACGCTGTTGTAAAAGGTGACCATGGCTTCCTGCGCCTTGGTCTCACCCAGCTGCTGGCGCAGTTCGGGCGTCGCCTGTGCCAGCGTGCGCGCCGGAATGACGTTGACCTCGGCGACGCGGTAAACGGCAAAGCCCAATGGCGCTTCAACCGGGCCGACAATCGCCCCGCGCGCGGCGGCGAACACCGACTTGGCGGTGGCGGCGCTGCTTTGCGCGGCAAAGGCGCTCTGCGACAGCGGCTGGGTGAAGCTGGACGACAAGCCGTTTGCCAAGGCGGCGGCGTCAAGCGACTGGCCGCCGCGCGCGGCGGCGGCGATCTTGTCGGCAGCGGCGCGGGTCGGGGCAATGACCTGCGCCAGACGGCGCGTTTCACTCGCGGCGTAGCGGGCCGCATTGTCTTTGAACGCCTTGGAAATTTCGGCATCGGTGACCGGGGCAACGGGCACCGCGCTGCGGTCAAACACCGCATAGCGCAGCACGCGGCGCTCGGGCAGGCTATAGCGGACGCGATTCTGGGTCAGGAAGGTCGCGAGCGTTTTGTCATCGGGTGTGGTCGTCGGCGCGAGTGCGCTGGCGGCGATGAAAGTCGCATTTCCCTTGCGCTCTTCCAGCAGCAGCGCGGCATAAGGACGCGCCAACGCAGGCGATACAGCGGGCACCGACGCGATGGGGCCGATAATTTGTTCGAACAAAATCTGGCGCTCGAAATCTTCGCGCACTTCGGCGTCGGATAAGCCCTGCTGTTGCAGGAACCGGGCATAGGCCGCCTGATCGAATTTGCCGGCGACGCCGAAGAATTGTGGCGTGTCGGCGATGCGCCCGTCGATCTGGCGCTTGCTGGCGGCAAAGCCCAGTTCGCGGGCGTAAAGGGTGAAGGCGCGCGCCTCGATCATGGTTTTAAGTGCATTGTCGAGCCCGCCCGATTCGACAAAGGCTGCCAGCGTCAGCGTCGGTTGCTGCTGGCGCGCCTGTTCATAGCTGCGCTGCACCTGTTGGCGCAGTTCGCCCACGCCGATGCCTTTGCTTCCCACTTTGGCCACATCGCCGCCGCCAACGCCGCTAAAGTTACCGATGTTGCTGACATCGGTGAGCGCGAAGGCAAGGCCGATGAAGACCAGAAAGCCCAGCGCCAGCACTTTGCCGACGGCGGACGAAAACATACGGCGGATTGCAGTGATCATGGAAGAGGCAAGGCCTTGTCTAGTCGTCGTTAGGTGCAGCGGGGGGCCGCAAGCGCGGTGCTTTAGGCGGTGCGCCCGCCGTCATCAAGGGCGCTTGTCGCTTGCCAGTGCGCGGGCACAGCGCCAATAGGCTGGGCCAAAGCGGGGAGGAAATCATGGCACGGCGCAAATATATTGTCGGCAATTGGAAGATGAATGGTTCGCTGGCGGCGCTGGCCGAGCTGGACGCGATTGCGGCGCAAGCGGCCGGTGCGACGGCAACCGTTGCCATCTGTCCGCCCGCTACACTCATCGCGCCTGCTGCTGCGCGCCAACCGGGCCTGATCATCGGAGGGCAGGATTGCCACTGGAACGCCAGCGGGGCGCACACCGGATGTCTGTCGGCGCAAATGCTGATCGAGGCAGGTGCGCGGATGGTGATCGTCGGGCACAGCGAACGCCGCACCGACAATGGCGAAACCAGCGCCGAGGTGCGCAAGAAGGCGGAGGCCGCGCTGGCGGCTGGGCTGATCACCATATTATGTGTCGGCGAAATCCGCGCCGAACGCGAGAGCGGCTGGGCAATTGCGACGGTCGAACGTCAGCTGGAAGATTCGCTCCCCACTGCGCAGCATCTTGACCGGTTGATCATTGCTTATGAACCGGTGTGGGCGATTGGCACCGGCCTGACGCCATCGGTGGCCGATGTGGCCGAAATGCACGACGCGATTCGGGGGTTTCTTGGCGCGCGCTACGGCACGGTGGGGCAGGATATTTCGATCCTCTACGGCGGGTCAGTGAACGGCGACAATGCGGCCGAATTGCTCGGCGCAGCGGATGTTGATGGAGCGCTAGTCGGGGGCGCGAGCCTGACGGCAGCAAAGTTCGCGCCGATTGTTTCGGTTACCGTGCCTCCCGCTTGAACCCTCGCCCTTTCCCCCCTATGTGCGCGGCCAATTCCGAAAAATCACACAGGACGCGTTCATGGGCACCCTCTTTACCTTTTTGCTGGTCGTGCAGGCGCTGATTGCCGCCGCCATGATCGGCGTCATCCTGATGCAGCGCAGCGAAGGCGGCGGTCTGGGTGTTGGCGGTAGCCCGGCGGGCATGCTGTCGGCGCGCGGTGCGGCCGATTTCCTGACGCGCGCGACGACCATTTTGGCGATGCTGTTCGTTGGTTTGTCGATCATGCTCGCGGCGCTGGCGGCTACGGGGGGCAGCGGCGCGACCAAGATTGATACCTCGCTGTCGAAGGCTGGACAGTCGGCACCCGCAGTTCCGGTGACCGGTGCGGCTCCGGCTGCTGCCCCGGCCTTGGGTTCGGTGCCGCTGTCGGATGATCCGCTGGCGGCTGGTGCCGCAGCGGAGGAAGCAGCTCCGAAGCAGGCTGCACCCCCCGCGAAGCAGGGCGTGCCGTTGGAGCAATAGGCTTCATAAATAGGTTTTCGGACAACAACCTAGCGTTGACGCTATCGAAGCGCACCTCCCTATGAAGCGCGCTTTGACAGGCTCAGCGCTACGGTTTTTCGACCATCGCTTCCCGAAAAAATCCCGCGCCCCGCGATTCTCGCGCTTGCGCTTTTGACAATCTTGCGGCTAGGCCTTTTCTCCCATGGCGCGGTTCATTTTCATCACCGGCGGCGTGGTTTCTTCGCTTGGCAAGGGGCTCATGGCAGCATCGCTCGCGGCGCTGCTGCAGGCGCGCGGCTATCGCGTGCGCATCCGCAAATTCGATCCTTATCTCAATGTCGACCCCGGCACCATGTCGCCCTACCAGCATGGTGAGGTGTTCGTGACCGACGACGGGGCGGAAACCGACCTTGATCTTGGCCATTATGAACGCTTTACCGGCGTCGCGGCGCGGCAGGCCGACAATGTGACGTCAGGCCGCATTTACCGCGATATTATTGCCAAAGAGCGGCGCGGCGATTTTCTGGGCGCGACGGTGCAGGTCATCCCGCACGTCACCGACGCGATCAAGGCATTCGCCATGGCCGAAACCGACGATCTGGATTTCGTGCTGTGCGAAATTGGTGGCACGGTGGGCGATATCGAATCGCTGCCCTTTATCGAGGCGATCCGCCAGCTGCGCAACGAATTGGGCCGCGACCAGACGGTATCGGTGCATGTCACCTTGGTGCCCTACATCGCCGCGGCAGGCGAGCTGAAGACCAAGCCAACACAGCACAGCGTGCGCGAGCTCGCGTCCCTGGGCGTTCAGCCCGATATTTTGCTGTGCCGCGCCGAAAAACCGCTGCCCGACAGCGAACGGGCGAAAATCGCGCTGTTCTGCAACGTGCGCAAGGAAGCGGTCATCCCCGCGCTGGACGCCGAGAGCATCTATTCGGTCCCCGTCCAATATCATGGCGAGGGGCTGGATGACGAGGTGCTGCGCGCCTTTGGCATTACCGATGCGCCCGCGCCCGATCTGTCGCGCTGGTACGACATCATGGACCGCAAGCAAAACCCCGAAGGCGAGGTTACGATTGGTGTGGTCGGCAAATATGTCGGGCTGCAGGATGCGTATAAGTCCTTGAACGAGGCGTTGGTGCATGGCGGTTTGGCAAACCGCGTGCGCGTCAACATCCAGTGGATTGACGCCGAACTGTTCGAGGCCGCCGATAGCGATGTCGCGGCAAAGCTGGAACCAATGCACGCGATTTTGGTGCCTGGTGCCTTTGGCGAGCGCGGGGCGGAAGGGAAAATTGAGGCGATCCGCTTTGCGCGTGAACGCAGTGTGCCCTATTTCGGCATCTGTTTCGGGATGCAGATGGCATGCATCGAGGCAGCGCGCAATCAGGCCGGGGTAACGAATGCCTCCTCGACTGAATTCGGCCCAACCAACGAGCCGGTGGTCGGCATTATCGAGGAATGGATGAGCGAAGAGGGGCTGCAAAAGCGCAGCGCCGCCAGCGATCTGGGCGGGACGATGCGGCTGGGGGCCTATGAGGCTGCGCTGTCGGGCAACAGTCATGTCGCAGGTATTTACGGGAGCGAGCGGATTTCGGAACGCCACCGCCACCGTTACGAGGTCAACACCGCGTGGCGCGAACGGCTGGAAGCGCAGGGGCTGATTTTCAGTGGTATGTCGCCCGATGGCGAGCTGCCCGAAATTGTCGAACGCCCCGACCATCCGTGGTTTATCGGGGTGCAATTCCACCCCGAACTTAAGTCGCGCCCGTTTGAACCGCACCCATTATTTGCCAGCTTCATTGCCGCTGCGGTAAGGCAGAGTCGCTTGGTCTGAGTGTTGCGGACCATTCGCCAGGGGGACAGGCGCGATGGATTACAGCGAATTGGCGAAGATGCAGGGGCCGGACAGCCTGTTCGCGGGGCTTGCACCGCAGGATTGGGACGATCTGGCGGCGCGCGCCGTTCGCGTCACGTTCAAACGCGGCAAAGAGCTGCTGGCGCAGGGTGAAAGCGGCGACAAATTGTTGATCCTGACCGAAGGGTCGGCACGCGTGACGCTGACCACCGCGAACGGGCGCGAAATCATCCTGGCCTATGCCGACCCGGGCGCGGTGCTGGGCGAAATCGCACTGCTCGACGGCGGCGAACGCACGGCTTCGGTCTTTGCCACCAGCGATGGCAGCGCACTGCAACTGGGGCGCAATGCGCTCAAGGATTTTGTGGCCAGCCACCCTGATTTCGCTTGGCGGATGATGCAGCAATTGGCGCGGCGATTGCGCACCGCCGACCAGACGATCGAAAGCGACCGCGCCTATGCCAGCGGGCCGCGGCTGGCGCGCTACCTCCGCCGCCTGATTCGTGTGGGGGCGGAGGCGAATCGGCTGGAGCTGTCGCAGACCGAGCTCGGTAACTTCGCGGGAATGAGCCGCGAGCATATCAACCGCCAGCTCAAAAATTGGGAAGAAGCGGGGGTCATCAGCCTGGAACAGGGCCGCGTGCGCGTGCTCGATACCGAGATGCTGGAAGATATTGCCGAGAGCGAGGCCTGAGCGCTGGAGAGATAATTAGGGACAGTCCCCAAAAGGCGCCGTTGGATGCTGGGCATTCAGCTTATTGGGGACTGTCCCTAATTATCCGGGGCGGCGAATGACAAAAGAAACGCCCGGATCTGGCCTCAACCAAACCCGGGCGCCTGTGACGAACTTCGCCATCCCCCTTTTGCGCCGGGCTTTGCGGTCCCGGCACTCCCTGAAACCGGCCATGTCTGTCCGCTGTCAGTGCACGGCTTGACTAGCGTGATTGCGCGGCTTGTCATCAGTCCAGCACCCCATTGCGATATTTTGCTCCAACCGCTGTTGCCTTTGCGCAACATTGCCAGCGGCCCGAGCCGTCCCTAAAGCAGCGCCGATGCTGCTCAGCCCCCATGAACGGATGATCTTCAAACGCTACCTGCTGCCGCACCGCGGCGAGGGGTTTATTTTTGTCGCGGCGGGGTTCAGCTTTACCGCGGTGATGCTGGGCGTTGCCGCGCTGGTGGTGGTGATGAGCGTCGTCAACGGCGTGCGCGCCGAGCTGTTCAACAAGATTGTCGGGCTGAACGGCCATGCGGTGGTCCAAGGGTTCGGCGGGCGGCTCGACGACTGGCAGGAGCTGTTGCGGCAGGCGAAGGCGGTGCCGGGCGTGGTGTCGGCAACGCCGCTGATCGAGCAGCCGTTGCTCACCACCCTTAACGGGCGGGTCGAGGCGGTGTTGGTACGCGGGATGCTGGTGGAGGATATCCGCAGCAATCCCTCGCTTAACGGCAAGGCGACGCAGGGCAACTTTGCGGCGCTCGCCCCAGGCAGCGGGCGCGTGGCGATCGGTGCGCAGTTGGCGCGCAATATTGGCGCGTCGGTGGGATCGCGCATCACCATCATCAATCCGGCCGGGCGGGCGACTCCCTTTGGCACCGTGCCGCGCGAAATCAGCTATGACGTCGCAGCAATTTTCGAGATCGGGGTTTATGATTTCGACAAGGCGTTTGTGATCATGCCGATGGAGGATGCGCAGCTGCTGATGCTGCTGGGCGATTCGGTTGGTATGATTGAAATCAAAACCGAAGACCCCGACCGAGTCGGCGAAATTGTCGCTCCCTTTGCCCAAAAGGTGGCGGCGCAGGCGGTGGTTGCCGACTGGCGCAGCATGAACGCCAGCCTGTTCGAGGCGCTGGCGATCGAACGCGTCGCCTTGTTCGTCATCTTGTCGATTATCGTCGTCGTTGCCGCGTTCAACATCATCTCGTCGCTGATCATGCTGGTGCAGGCCAAGACCCGCGACATCGCGATTTTGCGCACCATTGGCGCGACGCGCGAATCGGTCCTGCGCATCTTCATGAGCATCGGTGTGTCGATCGGCGTTGCAGGGATGATAGCGGGCATGGCGCTGGGAGCGATCCTGTTGCTGTTCCGCGGGCAAGTGGTGCGCGGATTGGAACTGATCACTGGCCAGACTTTGTGGGATCCATCGATCCGCTTTTTGACCGAATTGCCCGCCGATCCCGACCCGGCGGAAATCATCGGCATTGCGGTAATGGCGGTGTTGTTCAGCTTCCTTGCAACACTCTATCCCGCGTTCAAGGCGGCAAATACCGATCCGGTACAGGTTCTGCGCTATGAGTGACGCGCTGCGGCTTGAGAATGTGACGCGCAGCTTTGTCCAGGGTGAGGCTGAGATTGCCGTGCTGCGCGGCGTCAACGCGCATCTGGCGCGCGGCGAAATTGTCGCGCTGCTGGGACCATCGGGTTCGGGCAAATCGACGCTGCTCCAAGCCGTCGGCCTGCTCGAAGGCGGCTTTGGCGGGCGCATCATCATCGATGGCGTCGATGTCGCGGGGTTTGACCAGGGCGAGCGCACGCGGGTGCGGCGTGAGCAGATCGGTTTTGTTTATCAATTCCACCATCTGCTCCCCGATTTCGACGCGCTCGACAATGTCATCCTGCCGCAGCTGGTGCACGGCACTGCGCATGCCGATGCCGCCGCGCACGCTGCTGCGCTCTTGGGGCGGTTGGGGCTGGACGAACGGTTGCACCACAAACCCAACAAGCTGTCGGGCGGCGAGCAACAGCGGGTGGCGGTGGCGCGGGCGCTGGCAAACAGTCCGTTGCTGGTGCTCGCGGACGAACCCACCGGCAATCTGGATGAAAAAACCGCCGATATCGTGTTCGACCAGTTTGTCGCGTTGGTGCGCGATCAGGGGTCGGCGGCGCTGGTGGCGACGCATAACGAACGGCTGGCGGCACGGATGGACCGGGTGTGGCGGCTTCACGACGGGGTGGTAACGGCCACCAGCAACAAGAAGGGATCGAAATGACCGCACTCTATGACCTCGACGCCCCGATGCCGGGTGGCACGCTGCAACCAATGGGCGATTATCGCGGCAAAGTGCTGCTGATCGTCAACACCGCATCCAAATGCGGTTTCACCCCGCAATATGAGGGGCTCGAAGAGCTGTACCGCGATTACAAGGATCGCGGGTTCGAGATTTTGGCTTTTCCCTGTAACCAGTTTGGCGCGCAGGAACCTGGAGATGCCCGGGAAATCGCCAACTTTTGTTCGCTCACTTATGACGTGACCTTTCCGTTGACGGCAAAGGTCGAGGTGAATGGATCGGGCGCAGACCCGATCTGGAAACTGCTCAAGAAGGAACAGGGCGGACTGCTGGGCGACGGGATCAAATGGAATTTCACCAAATTCCTGGTCGATCGGTCGGGTAGGGTCGTGTCGCGCCATGCCCCAACGGCCAAGCCCGAGGCGCTGCGGAAAGAGATTGAGGCGTTGTTGGGGTAAAAATTTCCGTCGCCCCTGCGATAGCTTAATTGTCCTTCCACGAATCACCCCGCCCGCATAGCGTCGGCGGATGCCCTTCAGCCCGTTTGTCCCGCTGCGCGTGTTCTCCAGTTATACCATGCTGGAAGGCGCGATCGAACCGAAGGCGTTGGCCAAACTGGCGCGCGCGCGCGGGTTTCCGGCGGCGGCCATTTGCGATCGCAACGGGCTCTATGGTGCGATGGCCTTTGGCGAGGCCTGCGTCGAGGCAGGGGTGCAACCCATTGTCGGCGCGTTGGTCAGCGTTGCCCGGCCCGGGCCGGCAGGAGCAGGCGGAGCGCCGCTGATCGACTGGCTGGCGATGTTTGTGCAGGATGCAGCGGGCTATGAAAATTTGTGCCGGATCGTGTCGGCGGCGCATCTTGACCGGCCCATCGAGCATGAACCCCATGTCGCGCTTACGGCGCTGACCGGGCGCACCGAGGGATTGGTCTGCCTGACGGGCGCCGGCGAGGGCGCGCTGACACGGTTGCTCGCCGAAGGTCAGCAGGCGGCGGCGATTGGCTATGCTGAGAAGCTGGAGGCGCTGTTCCCCGGTCGCCTCTATATCGAGCTCGCGCGGCGCGGAGACGCTACCGAGGAAGCCGCCGAAGATGGGCTGATCGACCTCGCCTATTCCCGCGCATTGCCCTTGGTTGCTACCAACCCGGCCTGCTTTGCCGAGGCCGAGTTCCATCCGGCGCATGATGCCATGCTGTGCATCGCACAAAGCGCCTATGTGGAGAGCGAAGACCGCCAGCGGTCAAGCCCGCAAAGCTGGCTGAAACCCGCCGAAGCGATGGAGGACGCCTTCAGCGACCTGCCCGAGGCGATCCGCAACACGCTGGTCATCGCGCAGCGCTGCGCCTTTATGGCGCCCAGCCGCAAGCCGATCTTGCCCAGCCTGGCCGGAGACCGTGACGCCGAGGCGGCGCAACTGCGCGCCGATGCAGAGGCTGGGCTGGAAATGCGGCTGGCTCGCTACCCGGATTTATCGGACGCCGAGCGCGCGGCCTATTTTGAACGGCTGGCATTCGAGGTTGATGTTATCGCCGGTATGGGATTTCCCGGCTATTTCCTCATCGTTGCCGACTTCATCAAATGGGCCAAGGCGCGCGACATTCCGGTGGGGCCGGGGCGCGGTTCTGGCGCGGGATCGGTGGTGGCGTGGGCACTGACGATCACCGATTTGGATCCGCTCAAGCTGGGCCTGCTGTTCGAACGCTTCCTTAATCCTGAACGTGTGTCGATGCCCGACTTTGACATCGATTTCTGTGAAACGCGGCGCGGCGAAGTGATCCGCTATGTGCAGGAAAAATATGGCCGCGATACGGTCGCACAGATCATCACCTTCGGTAAGTTGAAGGCACGCGCGGTGCTGAAGGACACCGGGCGCGTGCTGCAAATGAGCTATGGTCAGGTCGATCGGCTGGCCAAGCTGGTGCCCAACCACCCGACCGATCCGTGGACGCTGGAGCGTTCGTTGAACGGGGTGGCCGAACTGTCGAAGGAATATCGGCAGGATGATGGCGTGCGCCGCCTGTTCGACATGGCCCGACAGCTGGAGGGGCTACCCCGGCACAGCTCGACCCACGCTGCCGGCGTGGTGATTGGCGACCGCCCGCTTGACCAGCTGGTCCCGCTCTACCGTGACCCGCGCTCGGACATGCCGGTGACGCAGTTCGACATGAAATATGCCGAAGCCGCGGGGCTGGTGAAGTTCGACTTTCTGGGACTCAAGACCTTGTCGGTGCTGCGCGAGGCGCGGCGGCTCTTGGCGCTGCGCGGGATAGACATCGATCTGGATACGCTTAGCTGGGACGATCCGGCGGTGTACCAATTGCTCCAGCGCGGCGATACGGTCGGCGTGTTCCAGCTGGAATCCGAAGGCATGCGGCGCACGCTGGCGGCGGTCAAGCCGACCAATTTCGGCGACATCATCGCGCTCGTGTCGCTCTATCGCCCGGGACCGATGGACAATATCCCACTGTTTGGCGACCGCAAAAACGGCCGCGCGCCGGTCGAGTATCCGCACCCGCTGCTCAGCGATATCCTCGCGGAAACCTATGGTATTTTTGTTTATCAGGAACAGGTGATGCAGGCCGCGCAGGTGCTGGCGGGCTACAGCCTGGGCGGCGCTGACCTGCTGCGCCGCGCGATGGGGAAGAAAATCCAGGCCGAAATGGACGCGCAGCGCGATACATTTGTGAAGGGTTGCGCCGAGCATAATGGCATCGACGCCGCCAAGGCCAACGAGCTGTTCGATTTGATCGACAAATTCGCAGGCTATGGCTTCAACAAAAGCCATGCGGCCGCCTATGCGCTGCTCGCCTATCAGACCGCATGGCTGAAGGCGCATTATCCGCACGAATTTTTTGCCGCGTCGATGTCGTTCGACGCGCATCAGACTGACAAGCTCGCCGTGTTTGTCGATGACATGCGGCGGCTAGGTGTTACCATCGAACCGCCGTCGATCAACGCCAGCGAGGCCGACTTCTCTGTCGAGGGGACAGGGGGCGCGCTGGCTGTACGCTACGCGCTTGGCGCGCTCAAAGGCGTGGGGGAAAAGGCCATGATGGCGCTCAGCGGGGAGCGCCGCGAAAATGGCGATTTTGCAAGTCTGGATGATTTCGCCAGCCGCATCGATCCAAAATTGCTCAACAAGCGCCAGATTGAGGCACTGATAGGGGCTGGTGCGTTCGATGCCATCGAGCCTGATCGCCCCGCGCTTTATGCTGGTGCCGAGCAATTGCTGGCGGCGGCAAACAATGCTGCGCATGAACGTGCGAGCGGGCAGGGCGGGTTGTTTGGCGGCGGCGATGTTGCCACCGTTACGCTGCAATTGCCCAAGGCCGAACCGTGGACGCAGGCCGAACGCATGGCTAAAGAACGCGACGCCTTTGGGTATTATTTTGCCGCGCACCCTGTGCAGCAATATGACGCAATTTTGACCGCACGTGGCGCCCAAAGCTATGCCGACATTTGCGCGCGTGAGGACTTCACCCCGGGTACGCGCGTGCCGATGGTGATGGCAGGGATGGTCGAATCAATCCGCTGGCGCACCTCGCAGCGCGGCAACCGTTTCGCGATGGCGCAAATGTCGGACCGGTCGGGGCAGTTTGCGGCGAGCTGCTTTGATGAGGGCGCGTGCAAAGCGCTGGAGGCGCTCGCCGAAAATGGCGGCTGCGCAATGCTGGGAGTCGAGCTGGATTTGCTGGAGGGTGAAGAAACACCGCGCGTCACGATCCGTTCTGTCCAGCCGCTCGCGGCCATCGCCGCGACCGCCGCGCTGCGCATCGAATGCGAGGTGGCTTTTGCAGACGCCGTGCCTGAACTTGCCAAGCTGCTTACCACACATGACGGTGCGCGCGGGCGGGTGATTTTGGTGGCCACGACGCCGGGCGGTGACCGGGTGCGGATCGAGCTGGGCCGCAATTTCACTGTCGACCCCGACCTGAAGGACCGGATGGAGCGAATTGGCGGTGTGGGCGCGGTGACAATGGGGATCGAGAGCGGGCCCGATTTCAGGGCGCGCGCGGTCTAGTTTTTCATCGCCGCCTTGAGCTTGTCGAAGGCGCGGCGCGTCATGGCGAAACGCCCTTCGACAAGCTCAGGGCTACGGTATAAGACTTCGCAACAGTCTGCCCGGGTCATGAGGCAGAAGAACGGGAGAGAAGCAAATGTTCGGGATGCAGGGCCAACCCTTGCTGGTCACCAGCCTGATCGACCATGCCGCGCGCGAGCATCGTGATCGCGAGATTGTGACGCGCTGGGCTGATGGTCGCACGACGCGGTCGAACTGGGGCGAGGTTGGCGTTGATGCCCGCAAATGCGCCGCGGCGCTGACCAAGCTGGGAATGCGAAAGGGCGATCGCATCGCCACACTAGCGATGAATCACGTCCACCATCTGGCCAGTTGGTACGGCACGGCGGGCATTGGCGGGGTGCTGCACACGGTCAACCCGCGGCTGTTCGACGAGCAGCTCGTTTATATTATCAACCACGCCGAAGACCGGGTGTTGCTGTTCGACAAGATGTTTCAGCCGATTGTCGACCGGCTGCGCCCGCAGCTCAGCACGGTTGAGCATTTCATCCTGTTCGATGCCGATGCCGAGGGTGACTATAAAGGCTTCCGCGCGTTGCTTGATGCCGAAGATGGCAATTTCGAATGGGTCGATCTCAACGAGCGTGATCCGGTGGGGTTGTGCTACACCAGCGGGACGACGGGTAACCCGAAGGGCGTGCTCTATGAGCATCGTTCGAACGTGATCCACGCCATTACCGAAATCCAGCCCGATGTATTCGACCTGTCGAACCGCAGTTGCATCTTGCCCATCGTGCCGATGTTTCATGCCAACAGCTGGGGCATTCCCTTTGCCGCTGCGACGGTCGGCGCGAAGCTCGTGTTTTCGATGACCAACGATGCGCAGGTGCTGTGCGACCTGATGCATGCCGAGGGCGTGACGCACAGCGCGGGCGTGCCGACGGTGTGGATTGCGATGTTCGCGCACATGGACGCCACCGGCAACGGCTATGGCAAGCTCTACCGCGTCATCATCGGCGGGTCGGCGTGTCCGCGCGCGATGATCGAACGCTTTATGAAGGCAGGGGTCGATGTCGGCCACGCCTGGGGGATGACCGAGACCAGCCCCATCGGCACCATGGGCAAACGGCCATGGAACTGGGATGAGCTGAGCTTCGATGAAAAGGTCGATATCGTTTGCCGTCAGGGCACGCCGCCGTTCGGCGTCGAGCTGCGCGTGGTCGATGATGCGGGTAATTTGCTGCCGCGCGACGGGGTGTCGAGCGGGCGGTTGCAATGCCGGGGGCCGTGGATCATTCGCCGCTATTTCAAGGCCGACGAGGATGCCACAACAGCCGATGACTGGTTCGACACCGGCGATGTCGCGGTCATTCACCCCGATGGCGTGATGCAGATTACCGACCGTGCCAAGGATGTCATCAAATCGGGTGGCGAGTGGATTAGCTCGATCGAGCTCGAAAATGCCGCCGTTGGCGCACCGGGCGTCCAAGAGGCGGCAGCCGTCGGCGTCTATCATCCCAAATGGGACGAGCGCCCCATCCTCCTGATCGTGCCCAAACCGGGCGCGGAGGTCAGCGAGGCAGCAGTGGTCGACTATTTGAAGGACAAGGTCGCCAAATGGTGGCTGCCCGACGAGGTGCTGATCGTCGACAGCCTGCCGCACACCGCGACGGGCAAGATTTTAAAGCGCCAGCTGCGCGAGGATTATAAGAATTATCAGCTAAAGGCGCTGGCGGGGGTTTAGCTTGCAACCGCTCGTCGTGCTGAACTTGTTTCAGCACAACGCATTGAAGGCTCGTTATCCTGAAACAAGTTCAGGATGACGATGTTTTGGCGACGACTCACAGCTGTTCACAACAGCCGCAACTGCCCACCCGCTTCAGGCCGCTCGAACAAGTCGCTGCGTAACGGAACGTACCGCCCATCCAGCCCATGCTTGGCCGCCGCTTTTCTAAAGCGCGCCCGGATCAGCTCGGCCCATACGCCGGTGCCGCGCATGCGCGATCCGAATTCCGGATCATTGTCGCGCCCACCGCGCATATCTTGGACAATATTCATCACCTTGGCGGCGCGGTCGGGGTAATGGGCATCGAGCCAGGCGCGGAACAGCGGCGCGACCTCGTGCGGCAGGCGCAGCAGGATGTAACTGGCGCGCACCGCTTTCGCGTTGGCAGCGGCGGCCATGATGGCTTCGATTTCATGATCGGTGATCGCGGGGATGACCGGCGAGATGTTCACCTGCGTCGGGACGCCGGCGTCGTTAAGGGCACGGATCGCGGCGAGGCGCTTGGCTGGCGCGGACGCGCGGGGTTCCAGCGCGCGCGCGGTTTTGGCATCGAGCGTCGTCACCGAAATGGCAACATGCACCAGTTGGTCGCGCGCCATTGCCGCCAGCAAGTCGATATCGCGCAAAATGCGATCGGACTTGGTGGTAATGAGCAGCGGGTGGCGCACCTCTGCCAGTACTTCAATCACCTCACGCGTGATGCGCCAGTCGCGCTCGATGGGTTGATACGGGTCGGTATTGGTGCCGATAGCGAGCGGCGCGGGGCGATAGCCGGGCTTGGCAAGCTCGGCGCGGAGAAGTTTCGCAGCGTCTGGCTTCGCAAACAGCCTGGTTTCGAAATCCAGCCCCGGCGACAGATCATGAAACGCATGCGTTGGCCGCGCATAGCAATAGACGCAGCCATGCTCGCAGCCCCGATAAGCGTTGATTGACCGGTCAAAACTGATGTCAGGCGAGCTATTGCGCGTGATGATGCTACGCGGATTTTCGACTGTCACCGTCGTGCGCAGCGGGGGAGGGGCGCCGTCGATATCGACCTGTGCATCGAGCCAGTCGCCATCGGCGTCGCGCAGCAGCGCACCGGTGCGGGCCGGGTCGGGATTGGTAGGGGTGCCACGACCACGCATTGGCAAAATCCGCGAAGAAACAAAACAAGAACATATTGCATGTTTCCCGACGGTGTGCAACCTCGCCAGGGCCAGTCGAATCACCGGGGACTTTCATGCTTGATAAGCGCTTCATTCTCCCAGTTGCGGCCATATTGGCTGTTGCAGCGGTTCCCGTTGCAGCCGCCGAAAAGGTCGCATGCGGCAGGGATTTGATTTGCGCGAGCAAGCCAGAAACCGTGGTCAAGGGACTGCAAGAGGCAGGATATAAAGCCAAGCTGGTGACACCCGATGACGGTGATCACTACGTCGAAACAAGTATGAACGGCTATTTCGTCGATGTCGTTTTTAGTGACTGTGACAAAAAGAAAGACTGTAAAAGCCTGTCTTTTCGGCTGAGCTTCGTTGAGGATCCGTTTTATACCGCTGAGGTGGCAAATAATTGGAACAAGGCCTATCGCTTCATGCAAGTTTATCGGACCGATAGCGGTGCGATGGGCATGAACTTTGATGTGTCGACGGTGGGTGGATTGAATCAAGCCAATTTTTCAGATGTCTGCCAAGTGTTTGACACGCAACTCGGCGCGTTCGATAAATTTCTCGATAACGCACGGACCGAGCAAGAGGCGGTCGCCGCCAAACCAGAAGCTGCGGCGCCCAGCGCTACTCCTTGAGCCGCGGCATCAATTCCACGAAATTGCAGGGCCGGAACCGGCTGTCTAGCTGGCTCGCCAAAATGCCGTCCCAAGCATCGGTGACCGCGCCGGTCGAGCCGGGTAGCGCGAAGATATAGGTACCGCGCACCACGCGGGCGCAGGCGCGCGACTGGATGGTCGAGGTGCCGATGCTCTGATAGCTGAGCCAACGGAACAATTCGCCAAAGCCAGGAATGTCCTTGCCCTCCAGCGCCGCCAGCGCCTCGGGCGTGACGTCGCGGCCGGTGACGCCGGTGCCGCCAGTGGTCAGGATCACATCAATTTGCGGATCGTCGATCCAGCGGTTCAGCATGGCGGTGAGCAGGTCAGCCTCGTCGCGCACGATGGCGCGGTCGGCGAGCACATGCCCGGCATCGCTGAGCCGCTGAACCAGCCGGTCGCCCGAAGTGTCATTGTCGAGCGTGCGCGTGTCGCTGACGGTCAGGACGGCGATGCGGACGGGCACGAAGGCCCGCGTCTCGTCAATCGGCATTGCTGCTCACGGGGACTGACGTCATGGCGATGCCCGCGCTGCGGATTTCGCCGGGAAAGCGCGGCCAGCGGCCCGCGACCAAATCCTTGCGGCTTTGCGATGGCTTGCCTGCCTGCGCCTCATACATCCAGTAATTGCGCAGGACGATGCCAAC
Organism: uncultured Sphingopyxis sp.; assembly: GCA_964401155.1. GTDB lineage: Bacteria > Pseudomonadota > Alphaproteobacteria > Sphingomonadales > Sphingomonadaceae > Sphingopyxis. Next base: position 158,176 of record CAYNXF010000002.1, on the reverse strand, counting down.
ATAGCCGCGCGTCTCCCAATAGGGGATGCTCTCGATGTATAGCAACGGATCACCATTATCGCGCACTTCGGTCGCCCAGCGCGCCACCGGCGTCGGGCCCGCGTTATACGCCGCGATCACCTTGGGCAACAACCCGCCGGTCGAGGTGTCGCCCGACAGCAATTGCAGATAACTTTGCCCGAAATCCATGTTCACGGCGGGATTTTTGAGGTCGCGGCTGCCCGCCGCCAGATCGCCGCGCCAGCGGGCAATGTCGCGCGCCGTGCCGGGCCGCACCTGCATCAGGCCCTGCGCGCCTGCGGCGCTGACCGCCGCGCGCTTGAACTGCGATTCCTGCAGCGTGTGTGCAAAGACCAGTGCGGGATCAACCCGCCAGCCGCCCGCGGGCTGCCAGCGCGGTGCGGGGTAACGCGCCATCACGTCGGGACGCTGCCCGCGCGGCGTGTTGTGGGCCAAGTATAGCTGGGTTTCGGGCAGGCCCATCGACCCGGCGAGCGCGGCGAGCGCGCTATGCTGCGCCGGATTGCCGATGCGTGCTTGGTGCCGCAACAGCTGATCCGCTTCCTCATGCGCGCCAAGCTCGAGCAGAGCCTGGGCACGGCGGATGTTGGGCTGCTGGATCAGGATGCGAAAATCGGCGCCCGCCTCGTGCCGCGGGAGGATGGGGGTTTCATCCAACAGTTCGGCCGCCAGCATGCCATAGAAAGTTTCGGCGTCGTGCATGGCAGCGCGAAAACGCTCCTGGGCTTGCTTTTTCTCGCGCAATTTGGTGGCGGTGCGGCCCGCCCAATAATGCCCGGCCGCGCGCATTTCGGGGTCGTCAGCCATGTAGCCGACGCGGACAAAGGCATCGTCCGCCGACCGGAAATCTTCCATGCGCCACGATGCAAGCCCTTCGACCCAGGCAGCGCGCATCGCCCAAGCGCCCACGCCGCGAGCCGCCTCGCGCGCGACGCGCAGCGCATTGGCATCGTCATTTTCGATATAATAGGACCAGGCAACGCGTTGCTGCCATTCGGTCAATCCCTCCGGCGAAAGTCCCGCACGCGCTTCTTCAAGCAGCAGCTCGGCTCCAGCAGGGTCATCCGCCTTAATGCGTTCGCGGATTTTGCCGCCAAGCGATGAAGCGGCAGGATCTTCCACCGAACGTTCGGTGGTGCGGCGCGGGGCGCTGCCTGCCCAGATCAGCCGCTGCTCGCTTGGCAGACGGGGAAGGGCCGACGCGCCGCGTTTGGAGGCGAGCGTGGCGAGGCGCGATGCTTGCGGCAGGTCAGGCGCTGATTCTAGGATCGGCAGGATGTCGGCCAGCTCAGCCCGCGGGCTGTCCGGGGCAAGCAGCAGCTGGGCGCGCAGATAATGGGCAAGCGGGCCACCCTTGTCGCTGTCGAGCAGCGCATCGGCATCGGCCCAGCGCTTCGCACGCAGCGCCGCAAGAACGTCAGCATAAAGTTGACGCTGTTTGTCGGTCAGTGTCGCCGGGCCGCCCTCGGCAGCCAGTGCCTTGCTGGCCTGCGCCCAGCGTCCTGCAGCATCGGTCGCCTGTGCCGGAACGGCGGCGGCAGCGACCAGCGCCAGCACGATCACGCGACCAAGAACAGGCGAAATGGTCATGCGGCGCTTTTTCCCTCAGCGAGCAACTTCAAACTGTCCCACGCCGCCGCCTTGCGTGCCGGCCGGTCCAGCAGCAGCAGCGGATGCTGCGTTGCTGCGGCCGCAACTGTGACCCCGCTTTGGTTAACATCGCGTAAGGAACCCCGCAGTGCCGCAAGGTCGCTGCCAAACACCAACTGGGCCAGATCGCTGCCAAAAAGCAGCAACTTTGCTGGAGCCGCAAGGCGCAAATGGTGCCATAGCAGCGGGGTCAGCGCAGCCAGGTCGGCACCATCGATCCGGCCGCCGGGCGGCCGCGTAAGCGCCAGACTGGCAAGATAGCATTGGGCGCGTGTCAGGCCGATGGCGCCCAGCATCGCATCGAGCAATCGCCCCGCGTCGCCCGCAAACAATTGCCCCGCATCCTGATCGGCCATTTCGGGGGTGAGCGCGAGCACCATCAGCTTTGCGCCCTGCGTTCCGGCAGGCAGAATGCGCTGCGGGAGCCAGCGCGTCCCGGGCACGGCGGTGTCGTTCGCGAGCCAGCTTTGGAACGCAACCCAATCATCGGGCATGGCGAGCGGTGCGAGCGGGGTAGGGGTGTGCGACGGGGCCGGCGCAGCCAATGCCGAATCGCTCTGGCGGACCGGCGGAACCGCTTCGGGCGCGGGCTTATCCGGCACTGGATCGCCCTTGGGTGCCAGCCAGTTTTGCGGTTCTTCGTCGACCAGCGTTTCCAGCCCGGCAAGCTGCCACCAGTTGCGATGGCTTTCGACAAGCAGGGCGGCGGGGATCACGGTCATCGCATTGGCACAAACAAGCGGTTGACGGCAGCGTCAATTGGCGGGCATCGGGTTATGTGATGGATTGACCGGCTGGCGCGGCAGAGTGAGGCTGCGGGCCGCCCGAAACAGAGGAAGAGAGCCGTGAGCGAACGCGAAGCAATGCCCTATGACGTCGTCATTGTCGGTGCTGGCCCGGCGGGCCTGTCGGCGGCGATCCGGCTGAAACAGCTCGCAAATGAAACCGGCGCTGATCTGTCGGTCTGTATTTTGGAGAAAGGATCCGAAGTCGGCGCGCATATCTTGTCGGGTGCGGTGGTCGATCCGCGCGCACTCGACGAATTGTTGCCCGATTGGCGGACCATGGGTTGCCCGCTTGCGGAAACGCCGGTGACCGATAACCAGCACTGGGTCCTGTCCGCCAAGGGCAAACGCAACTTGCCCGAATTGCTGACCCCGCCCTATTTGCACAATGAAGGGACCTACACTGGCAGTCTGGGCAATTTGTGTCGCTGGCTCGCCGAACAGGCCGAGGGGCTGGGGGTAGAGATTTTCGCTGGCTTCCCCGCCGCCGAAATTCTGTACAATGACGACGGCTCGGTGAAGGGCGTCGCCACGGGCGATATGGGCATAGCGCGCGACGGCAGCCACAAGGGCGATTATCAGCCGGGGCTGGAACTCCACGCCAAATACACGCTGTTTGCCGAAGGTGTGCGCGGGCATTTGTCAAAGCAGGCCAAGGCGCGCTTCAATTTGGAAGCCAACTGCCAGCCGCAGGTCTATGGCCTTGGCATCAAGGAATTGTGGGACATCGATCCCGCCGAGCATGTGCCCGGCCGCGTCATCCATACCCAGGGCTGGCCGCTCGATGAAAATAGCAATGGTGGCGGGTTTCTGTACCATCAGGCGAATGGACAGGTGGCGTTGGGCTTTGTCACCTGGCTCAATTATCGCAATCCGCATACCTCGCCATTTCAGGAAATGCAGAAATGGAAAACGCATCCGGAAATCGCGAAGATTTTGAAGGGCGGCAAGCGGGTGTCTTATGGCGCGCGGGCGATCAATGATGGCGGATGGCAATCGGTACCCAAATTGGCCTTTCCCGGCGGTGCGCTGATTGGCTGTTCGGCGGGCTTTGTGAATGTGCCGCGTATCAAGGGCAGCCACACCGCGATGAAGACCGGTATGCTGGCTGCCGAGGCTGCGTTCGCTGCTGTGCAGGCGGGCCGGTCCAATGACGAACTGACGGCCTATCAGGCGGCCTATGACACCAGCTGGGTCGAAGCCGAGCTGCGCGGGGTGCGCAACGTCCTGCCTTTGATGGAAAAATATGGCGATCTGGCTGGGTCTATGCTGGCGGGGATCACCATGTGGGCCGAATATCTGAAAATCCGCATGCCCTTCACGATGAAGCACCACCCCGACCACCAAAGCCTGTACCGCGCCGATCTGATGACGCCGCCGGTCTATCCCAAGCCCGACGGGGTGCTGACCTTCGACCGGCTGTCATCGGTGTTCCTGTCGAACACCAACCATGAAGAGGACCAGCCGGTCCATTTGCAGGTCAAGGACCTCGAACTGCAAAAGGCCAGCGAGCTGGGTGTCTATGCCGGACCGTCGACGCGCTATTGCCCCGCCGGGGTGTATGAATGGGTGGGCGTCGAAGAGGGCGACCCCAAATATGTGATCAACGCGCAGAACTGCGTCCACTGCAAAACCTGCGACATCAAGGACCCCAACCAGAACATCAACTGGGTTTCGCCCGAGGGCGGCGGAGGGCCGAACTATCCCAATATGTAACGCCCCGATGCGCGTTGCCTTATCGGCGGTGGGGCTGGGCCTGTTCGCGGCGTCCGCGCAGGCGGCGCCCATTGTGAGTGATGCCGCTGTAATCCGCGCGGCGGCAAAAGCGCGGTTGGCCGAGGAAAGCGGCGATGCGCGCGCAGCGCTGGCGGCCTTGGTGGCGGTCGCCAATGTCGATCCTGCGCGCGCGGGACTGCGCGGGCGGATGCTGGAACAGGCGATTATCGCCGGTGACCAGCGCCGCGCCACCGAAGCGGCGCAAGCGCTGTGGCAGGCAGGCGAACAGCGCTTCGATGCGCGGGTGGTGCTGCTCGTGGACGCGGTGCGGCGTGGCGACTGGAGGGCGGCGCGCGGTTTCGCAGGCGAGGAAAGTGGCAAGACGGGTCCCGATTTCACCGGGCGGCTGCTGAGCCCCGCGATGCTGGGCTGGATCGATGTCGCGACCCGCGAAAAAGAACCGACGCGGCATCTCAATCGCTTTGGACGCATTGGCGAGGACCAGACCCCGCTGTGGATTGGGGCCACGATGCTTTTGCTGGCGGGTGAGCGCGATGCAGCGATCGGACAGGCCGAGCGGCTCAATCTGGGCAACCGGACCAGCCGGATCGTTGCCGCGCGGTTGGCGGCGACATTTCTCAAACGCGGCGACGTGGCGGCCGCCGATGCGCTGAAACAGCGGCTTGCGGCTTTTCCCGACGCGCAATCCGTTCAAATTGCAGCGCCGTTGCCAGTCGCCGATGCCCGCCAAGGAATGGGCCAATGGCTGGGTCTACTCGGCGACGGCTTTGTCCGTACACCCGGCGGCAGCGGGTCCCTCGCGCTGCTTTTTGCCCGTGCCGCGCAATGGCTCGACCCGGCGGATGCCGTCGGACGGCTTGCGCTGGCAGAGGCTTTGGTCAAGGCCGACCAGACCGATGCTGCCCTAGAGGTGTTGGAACAGGCTGTGCGGGTGCCGGGTGGCGCGGCCGACCAGTTTGCACTGCGCCGCGCCGAATTGCTTGCCGACACAGGTGCGGTGGCGCAAGCGATTGCCCTCGTGGCGCCCGATCCTGCGCGATTGCCTGAAGACCGGGGCTGGTTGGTCCGCTTTGCCGAAATTGCGCGGCAGTCCGACGATCCGTCAGTGGCCGAGGCCGTGTTCGACAAGCTGTTGGCGCAGCCCGCCGCAACGCCCGGCGACAATGCGCTGCGCGCTTCACTGTTGATTGCCAAGGCCGAAATCAAGCTGAAGCAAAACCGCTGGAGCGAGGCTGAGCCGCTGCTGGAAGCCGCGTTGGCCGCTAACCCCGATGATCCGGGGACGCTGAATTTTGTTGGCTATTCCGCGCTCGAACGGCGGCAGGACGTGCCGAAAGCGCTCGCGCGGATTGAGGCGGCGTGGCGCGGCGAGCCCGGCAATGCGGCGATTACCGATTCGCTCGGCTGGGCCTATGTCCTTACCGGCGATGCGGCGCGCGGCGTGCCACTCCTCGAGCGTGCGGCGCGCGGCGAGCCCGCCAACAATGTTATCAACGAACATCTGGGCGATGCCTATTGGAAGGTCGGGCGGCTGATCGAGGCGCGATATGCTTGGGGCGCGGCCGCGCTGGGCGCAGAGGCGGTCATGGCCGACCGGCTGGCCGCCAAAATCGCCGCCGGGCTGACCGAAGCGACGCTGGCTCCGTGACGTCGTGGCGCGAAACAGCCTATGCCAAGATCAACCTTGCGCTCCATGTGCGGGCGCGGCGGAGTGATAGTTATCATGACATCGAAACCATCTTTGCCTTTGTGGATACAGGCGACGCGCTGACGGCGGCACCCGCAACCGAGGACAGCCTGGCCATCACCGGCGATTTTGCTGAGGGACTGAGCGTGGACGGCGACAATCTGGTCCTGCGCGCGCTGGGTTTTATGCGCAACCAGCCGGGCGGCGCCGCCATTCCGCCAATGGCAGTCACGCTGGACAAGAAGCTGCCGGTGGCCGCCGGGCTGGGTGGCGGTTCGGCCGATGCGGCGGCGCTGATCCGGCTGGTGCATCGGGAATTTGGCGTTGGAGAATTGGAAGCATTGGTGGCTGCCAGCCCATCGCTTGGCGCCGACGTCGGTGCTTGCATAATCAGCGAAACCCGCCGGGGCAGCGGGACAGGATGGGAGCTGGAAACGGTCGACGACAGCGATGTGCGCGGCCTGTCGTTATTGCTGGTCAACCCGCGCATCCCGCTGGCGACGGGACCGGTATTTGCCGGATGGGACCAGCGTGATCGCGGTGCTTTGCCAATTGGTTCGGCGCTTGCAGTCGCGCTTGCGGGACGCAATGATCTCGAGCCGCCCGCGCTCGCACTGGTTCCGGAAATCGATGCGGTGCTGGCCGTGTTGCGCGCGCAACTGCCGATACTGGCGCGGATGTCGGGTTCCGGGGCGAGCTGCTTTGCGTTGTTTCGCAGCGTTGCTGAACGCGACGCGGCAGCATCTCGGATCGCCAACGACCATCCTGACTGGTGGGTGATGGCAGGGGCAGTGCGGTGAGCGCAGCGTGGCGGGAACTGGGCGCTGCGCGTGCGGGCGGCATATTGTTGATCGCCGATCATGCGAGCAATGCGGTCCCCGCCGACATTGATCTTGGCATCGCACCGGCGCTGCTTGACGACCATATTGCGGTCGACATTGGGGTAGCCGATGTGGCCGAGCAGCTGGTGAAATTGGGTGCGATCGATTGCGGCATTTTGGGCGGAATTTCGCGGCTGGTGATCGACCTCAACCGCGAGGTCGACCATCCCGGGCTTATTCCGGACAGCAGCGACGGGCATGCCATCCCCGGCAACGCCAACCTTTCAGCAGATGAACGCCGGGACCGCATTGCCTGCCTTTACGATCCCTATCATGCCCGCATCGACGCTGTGATCGCTGCGGCGCCGCCCGCGATGATCCTGTCGCTGCACAGCTTCACCCCGCGCCTTGCCAGCCGTCCCGACAATGCGAGGCCATGGGACATTGGCATCCTTTATAATCAGGACGAGCGGCTTGCTGCCACGGCCATCAGCGCGCTTTCCGCCGAAGGTTGGCTTGTTGGCGACCAGCTGCCCTATTCGGGCAAGTTGCTCAACGCGACCATGAACCGCCACGCCGAGGCGCGCGGCATTCCCTATGTCGGCGTCGAAATGCGGCAGGACCATAGCGGCAGCGCGGCGGGGCAGGCGCGCATGGCAACCAGTCTGGCAAAAATGCTGGCCGCTGCACGCAATCTCCTTGCGTGATGCGCTGTCCTTTGGAAAGGGGCACGGCATAACCAGCACCGCAGGAATAATTTCATGACGTTCGATAAATCGCGCTTGCCCAGCCGCCATGTTTCGGTGGGGCCCGCGCGTGCGCCGCACCGCAGCTATTATTATGCGATGGGGTGGAGCGAAGACGATATTGCCAAGCCGTTCGTCGGCCTAGCGTCAGCGGGCAATGAATCGGCGCCGTGCAACACCACGCTCGATGCACAGGCTAACGCCGCCAAGGCCGGGGTGCAGGCGGGCGGCGGCACACCCTTCCGGTTCAATACCATCACGGTGACCGATGGCATCGCCATGGGGCATCAGGGAATGAAATCATCGCTGATAAGCCGCGAGGTGATCGCCGATTCGGTAGAGCTTTCCATGCGCGGCCATTGCTATGACGCGCTGGTCGGCTTTGCCGGTTGCGACAAGTCGCTGCCGGGGATGATGATGGCCATGCTGCGGCTGAATGTGCCGTCGATCTTTGTCTATGGCGGGTCGATCCTGCCCGGCCAGTTCGACGGCAAGGATGTGACGGTCAAGGATGTGTTCGAGGCGGTGGGCCAGCATGCGGCGGGAAACTGCCCGCTGCAGGAGCTGATCGCACTCGAAAAGGTCGCTTGTCCGGGGCACGGCGCGTGCGGCGGGCAATATACGGCGAACACCATGGCGTGTGTTGGCGAAGCGATCGGCCTGTCGCTGCCGAACAGCAATATGGTGCCCGCGCCCTATCAGAGCCGCGCCGAAATCGCGGTTGCGGCGGGGCGGCAGGTGATGACGCTGCTGGAACGCAATTTGCGCCCGCGCGACATTTGCACGCGTGAAGCCTTTGAAAATGCGGCGCGGGTGGTTGCGGCGACCGGCGGATCGACCAACGCCGGGCTGCACTTGCCCGCCATGGCGCATGAGTGCGGGATCGAATTTGACCTGTTTGACGTTGCCGAGATTTTCAAGACCACGCCTTACATTGCCGACCTGCAACCCGGCGGGCGCTATGTTGCGCGCGACATGTATAAAGCGGGCGGGGTTTACATGCTGATGAAGACCCTGCTCGATAATGGATTGCTTAATGGCGATTGCATGACCGTGACCGGCAAGACGCTGGGTGAGAATATCGCCGAAGTGAGCTGGAACCCGAACCAGAAGGTGATTTACGACGCGCGCACGCCGATTACGCCCACCGGCGGCGTGGTCGGCCTTAAAGGTTCGCTTGCGCCTGACGGGGCGATTGTAAAGGTGGCCGGGATGACCGAGCTTGCCTTTACCGGCCGCGCTCGTGTGTTTGATTGTGAAGAAGATGCGTTCGCCGCGGTCGAGCGCCGCGACATTGCCGAGGGGTCGGTGATTGTCATCCGCTACGAAGGGCCCAAGGGCGGTCCCGGTATGCGCGAAATGCTGTCGACCACTGCCGCCCTTTATGGGCAGGGCATGGGCGACAAAGTCGCACTCATCACCGACGGGCGCTTTTCGGGCGCCACGCGCGGTTTCTGTATTGGCCACGTCGGCCCCGAAGCGGCGGTGGGCGGTCCCATTGCCTTGATCGAGGATGGCGACATCATTCGCATCGACGCGAATGTCGGCACCATCGATTTGGACGTTGATGCAGCTGTGCTGGCGGAACGGCGCCGGCGCTGGCAGCCGCGCGAGCATGATTACCAGGCAGGCGCGCTGTGGCGCTATGCCCAAAATGTCGGGGACGCGCGCACCGGCGCGGTGACCCACCCCGGCGCGGCGACGGAAACGCATGTCTTTGCGGATATTTAGTCTGTTTTCACTCGTCGCGCTGCTGGCGGGCTGCAGCAGCGGGGCGAACAGCGACGGCGCCGCTGCCGCCAACCAAGGCCGCATCGATTGTGCGCTGGGGGGTGCAGAGCAATTTGACCGCGTTTGCACCCTCGACCGCATGAGCGGCGCCGACGGTATCGTGCTGGTGGTCGGGCGCGAAGGTACCGGTTTTCGCCGCCTGCTGATTACTACCGACGGGCGGGGGGTGGTCGCGGCGGACGGCGTGGATGTAGCCAGCGTTTCCATTGTCGGTGACGGATTGATCGAGGTCGCCATCGGCGGCGATCGTTTCCGCTTACCCGCCGATACCGACGGCATGCCTTAGCGAACGGGACTCATCGAAAACTTGCTGCTATGCGCGCGCCGATGACCGTGCCCGTTGCCGCTCCGATCCTGAACATTGCGCAGATGCGCGCGGCCGAGCTGGCGATGACCGCGCATGGGGTCAGCCTGGCCGAGCTGATGGAACGCGCCGGGGCTGCCCTTGCCGACCTCGTGTGGCGCGCGGCGGCCGGGCGTCCAGTGCTGATGTTGGCCGGGCCGGGCAACAATGGCGGCGATGGTTATGTCGCGGCGCGCTTGCTGGCTGAGCGTGGAGCAAAGCTACGCATCGCTGCAAGCGCGCCGCCCGCAACCGATTTGGCGCGCGGTGCAGCGGCATTATGGGGTGGAACGGTTGAGGCATTGGGCCCGGAAACTTGGCCCGCGCCAGTCGTGGTCGATGCGTTGTTCGGCGTCGGGCTTACGCGCCCGCTGGCGCCTGAGCTGGTGGCGACACTCGGGCGGCTTGTCCAAGCCGCCGAGCGCCGGATCGCCGTCGATGTTCCCAGCGGCATTGCCAGCGACAGTGGCGCATGCTTATCGCCGGTTCCGCATTATGACCTGACCTTGGCCTTGGGCGCGCTGAAGCCCGTGCATGTCCTGCTGCCCGCTGCCGAACATTGCGGCGAGCTGCACTTTGCTGGCCTTGGCATCGTTGTTGACAGCAATATTGCGACCCTTGATCGGTTTGCGCCACCTTGGCCCGGTGCGGCCAGCCACAAGTATAGCCGCGGTCAGGTGCTGGTGATCGGCGGCGCGATGGGCGGCGCGGGGGCGCTGGCTGCCAATGCCTCGATACGCGCTGGAGCCGGTTATGTTGTGCTCCACGGCGAAGGTGGTGTGGCAGCGCAAGCGGTGGTGCGTGACAAGCAAACGCTTGCTGAGTGGCTGCGTGACCGGCGGCTCGGCGCGGTCGTGCTGGGGCCGGGGCAAATTGAAGGCGCGGAACTTGATGCGCTCACCGCCGAAGTGGTGGCGGCGGGCAGGCCGGTGGTGCTCGACGCCGGGGCGATCAAGGCGGGTCTTGCGCCGCTCGCTGCCGCCGCCATGCTGCGACCGCCCACGATCCTGACCCCGCACAGCGGCGAATTTGATCGCGCCTTTGGCGGGCTGCGCGGCAGCAAGATTGATCGCACCCGCGCCGCTGCCAAGAAAGCGGGCGCGGTGGTGGTCCACAAGGGGGCCGACACGATCATCGCGGCGCCGGACGGGAAGGTCGCGGCGGCGTGGCCCGGATCGCCGCATCTGGCGAGCGCCGGTACGGGGGATGTGCTGGCCGGCGCATGCGGGGCGATGTTAGCGCAGGGCTTTGCTCCGTTTGAAGCTGCGTGCCGTGCGGTGGAGTGGCACATCCAGCGGGGACGCATGATCGGCGCCGGGCTAATTGCCGACGATCTGGTTGGCGCGCCATGACCGGCGGCGAATCGATCGTTCGCATTGCCGCGCGCGGCGAGGGCGTGACCGCGACCGGCCGTCATATTGCTGGCGGCGTGCCCGGCGACACGCTGGCACCCGACGGCACGATCATCCCTGGCCCGAACCGCGCGATGCCGCCTTGCCGGCATTTCGGTTCGTGCGGCGGATGCCAGCTGCAACATGTTGGTGATGGCGCACTGGCCGATTATGTTCGCGATAGAGTGATCGGTGCGCTGGCGGCCCAAAGTGTTGCTGCCGGTTCGGTGCGCACCGCAATGCTATCGCCGTCCGCCAGCCGCCGCCGCGCCGCGCTCACCGCCATGGCAACGGGCAAACGCGCGGTGATCGGCTTCAACGCGGCGGGGAGCAATCAGATTGCCGACATGCAGCAATGCCCGCTGCTGGATCCGGCGCTGTTCGCGCTGATAAAGCCCCTGCGCGCCCTGGTTGGAACCCACGGCAAGCAGCGGCGGGCGGTCAAGGTGCATTTGCAACGGCTGGATCAGGGCGTCGAAGTCGTCATCGACGGCATGGCCGACAACGGGCTGGGGACGGCTATGGCGTTGCAGGACTTTGCCGGCACGCACCAGCTGGCGCGGCTGGTGGTGGATCAGGGCGACGGGCCGCAAATAGTCTGGGAACCCGAACCCGCGACAGTGCGCTTTGGCAACATAGCGGTAGTGCCGCCGCCGCACGCCTTTTTGCAGGCGACCGCCGCAGGCGAACAAGATTTGATTGCTGCGGTGGCCGAGGCTGTGGGTAATGCAACGGCATTGGCTGACCTGTTCGCGGGTATCGGCACCTTTGCGCTGTCGTTGCACCAGGGCCGCCGTGTCTATGCCGCCGAGGCTGCACGCGACGCGGTGTTGGCGCTGAAAGGTGCGGCAGACCGGGTACAGGCGCGGGTCGTGACCGAGCACCGCGACCTGTTCCGTCGCCCGCTGGTGTCCGCCGAACTGGACAAATTTGACGCGGTCGTGCTCGATCCGCCGCGCGCCGGGGCAGAGGAGCAGGTTGGGCAACTCGCCAACAGCAAGGTGCCGCGCGTCGCCTATGTCAGCTGCAATCCCGCCAGCTTTGCGCGCGACGCCAAGCTGCTCACTGGAGGTGGTTACCGGCTCGACTGGGTGCAACCCGTGGGCCAGTTCCGCTGGTCCACCCATGTCGAGCTGGCGGGCTGTTTCGTAAGGGATTAATGCAGCACAAAGCCGATGAAGGCGTGCAGGCACAGCGCGATCAGCGCCAGACTGGCCAACGCAAAGATGGCGAAGCGCAGCATCACGCGGTTAACCGTTGCCTGTACGATACTGTGCAGCACGCGCAGCCCGACATAGGCCCAGGCGATTTGCGTGTTCAGTCCATCGCCCTGACCGCCGATCGCCAGCGCGAGCGCCACTGCGTAAAAGACCGTCGGCTGTTCCATCAGATGGTTGTAATTATGCGCCTTCCACTGCACCTCGGCAGGCAAGGCGTCGTCGAGGTTGCGTCCCGTCGTGCCGACGAGCCCCTTCGCGTCGATCTTGGCGCGCTGCATTGCCGGGATGCGCGTCGCGTACATCCACGCCCACATCACCATTGACCACATCGCCAGCGCGGCGACTGGCCCCAAAATGTCATGTCCCATATTGCGTCCCCCCTTATTGTTGGATCAGCCCAGCGTCGCGATCACCGCCAGCACCGCCAATGCAATCAGGCATGTGCTTCCCGCCAGAAAAATGGCGAAGCGAACCGGTACCTTGTTGACGGTCGATTGGTAGATGCTGTGGACAATCCGCAGCGCAGTATAGGCCCAGGCGAGGCCAATCGTGACTTGCGTGACGCCGCCGGCGAGCGTCAAGAACACGATGACGGCATAAAATACCGTCGGCTGTTCGTGCAAATGGGTATAATTGTGCGACTTCCAGGCGACTTGGGGCGGAACGACCGGATCAATGTCCTGTCCGCGCCCGCCCGGTGCTGCGGTGGAAAGGTCCATGCCAACTGTTTTCATGGCGGGCAAGCGCGTCGCCGCTAACCAGCCGAGCATGATGGTAGTCCATAGAGCCAATACCGCCCCAGGCGCGAGTAAACTATAATCGACCATGATGCTGACCCCTCCTGAACAAACTGGCGCGAGACTAGGCGATGCGTAGCCGATTGCAACGCTTTGTCATGTCGGATTGCTGCTGAACAGTTCAGACCGGATGGCGTCACCATCGGCGCCCAGTGCGGGGGCAAATCCCAGCGTCCGGTCGAGGTCTGCCGAGTAGCGCACCGGGGGGCGCATTTCACGCATGGGCCCGACTACGGGGTGGTCGCGTAGGCGGAAAAATCCGGTTGCGGTAAAATGCGGATCGGATGTGACGTCGTCCAAATCGGCGGCGCGCATTGCCGGAATGTCGTGTTGGGCGAACAATGCGAGCCATTCGGCCGTGGTGCGTGAGGGCGTTTTGCGCGCGGTTTCGGCCCAGACTTCTTGCATTAGCGTGCCCTTCGCGCGCGCCTCGGCCATATCCGGACGGTCGAGAAAGCCGGCGCTGCCGATCAGGTCGAGCAGCCGCGCCGTGGTGACCGGGGTGTAGGGCACCACCGAGATAAAGCCATCGGCCGTGGGAAAAGGCTGACGCAGCGGGTCAAGCTGGCGCGGATAGCCCGCGGGGCCGAGCGGTGGTTCGAGCGTCGCATCGCGCAGATGTTCGGTCATCAGGAAACTGGTGAAGCATTCGAACATTGGCACTTCGACCGCCTGACCTTTGCCGGTACGCAGCTTGTGCACCAGCGCAGCCAAAATCGCCTGCGCGCCATAATGGCCCGCCACCTTATCAGCGATCAGCGATGGCAGGTACCGCGGGCGCGGGTTGCCATCAAGGCGGGGCAACAAGCTCGTCGTACCCGAAGCGGCCTGAATGACATCGTCATAGGCCTGCAGATCGGCATAGGGCCCATCCTGCCCGAAACCCGCGCCATGGACATAGATGATATCGTCCTTGATCGCCTTGCACGCGGCATAGTCAAACCCCAACCGCGTGATGGCAGCCGCGCGGACATTGTGGAAGAACACATCGGCGGTGGCGATCAGTTCGCGCAGCGTTGCGGCATCATCGGGCTGTTTCAGATCGAGGATGATCGATCGTTTGCCGCGATTGACGGTCAGGTGGACCGACCCGTCGGAAGGCGCCCCCGCGCTGGAGCCAAGGTAGCGTGAGATACAGCCGCCCGGGGTCTCGACCTTAATGACATCGGCCCCGAGGTCGGCCAGCATTTGCGTGGCATAGGGGCCGAAGATGACCGTAGTCAGGTCGATGATGCGTATGCCGTCGAGCATGGTCATGGCCGTGATTTCCTAGCGCAGAGACTGCGGCCATGCCTTGCCCGAACAGCTTTGTCACCCTTGTCTCAAACGACGACCTGAACCCCCAATTCCACCACCCGGTTTGGCGGAATGCGGAAGAAGTCAGTGGGGTCGGCGGCATTTTTCTGGAGGAAGATCAGAATCATGTCCTGCCAGAACGGCAGTCCTTCGTCGCGCGAGGCGCGCAGGCTGTTGCGTCCGATATAGTAACTCGTCCGCATCGGGTCGCCCAGATGCCGGTCGCCGCCCTCGCACATGCCCAGATCGCCGGGCACGTCGGGGGTGTCCATGAAGCCGTAACGCAGCTGGACCTGGCTGAAGTCGTCGTTGACCCGCTGCTCGCTCAGCCGCTCTTCCGCCGGCACATGCGGCACGCTGGCGGTCTTGATCGTGACGATCAGATTGCGTTCGTGCAGCACCTGATTGTGCTTGAGGTTGTGGAGCAGGGCGTTGGGCACGGCATCGGGGTTGGCGGTCAGGAACACCGCCGTGCCCTTGACCCGCGCCGGCGGGTTTTTGGCCAATATGGCCGCCATTTCGTCCATCGGCACAGCATGGCTTTGCTCATATTCCGATATCAGCCGCTTGCCGCGCACCCACACCCAGATGGCGAGCAGGATGACGCTAGCGACCAGCAACGGTACCCAGCCGCCTTCAACGATGCGCAGGACGTTGGCACCGAGGAAGACGATGTCGAGCAGCAGGAAGGGGGCGATGAAGAGAGCTGCTTTGGGCAGGCTCCAGCCCCACAATTTGTGGATGACCACAAAGGCGAGCAGCGTGGTCATCAACATCGTACCGGTCACTGCAATGCCATAAGCGACCGACATTGCCGAGCTCGTCTTGAACGTCACAACAAGGACGACTACGCCGACCAGCAACAGCCAGTTGATGACTGGCAGGTAAATCTGCCCAGCATGTCCCGCCGACGTCTGACGGATCGTCATGCGCGGCAGCAGCCCAAGCTGGATGGCTTGTTGGGTGAGCGAATAGGCACCGGTAATCACCGCCTGACTGGCGATGATGGTGGCAAGGCCGGCGAGAATGACCAGCGGCACGCGCAGGCTTTCGGGTGCCATCAGGAAGAACCAGTCCTGATTGGCGAACGGGCGGCCCGCCGCTTCGGCCTTGGCCAGCGTGGCCAAAGCAAAGGCACCCTGCCCGAAATAGTTGAGGGTAAGGGCAGGAAAGACGAGCAGGAACCAGCCGAGCCGGATCGGAAAGCGCCCGAAATGGCCCATGTCGGCAGTCAGCGCTTCGGCGCCTGTAACGGTCAAAAATACTGCGCCAAGCACGAGCAGGCCAACCGTGCCGTGGGTCAACATGAATTGGACGGCGTGGTGCGGCGAAATCGCCTGCAGGATCGCGGGCTCGTCGTTGATATGCATAATTCCCAGGATGGCCATTGCGACGAACCAGACGACGCAAATCGGCCCAAACAGTTTCGACACCGCCTCCGTTCCCCGCGATTGCACGGCGAACAGGCCGATCAGGATAACCAGCGTAATCGCTAAGATAGCGGACTGTGGCAAATCGGGCCCGATCGCCGGGACCGACTTCAACCCCTCTACCGCCGACAAAACCGACAGCGCGGGGGTGAGGATCGCGTCGCCGTAAAAGAGCGCCGCGCCGGTTGCGCCAAGCGCCAAAACCGCGCCGCGCCGCCCGCCGATGCCGCGGCCAGCGAGTGCCAGCAAAGCGAGGACGCCGCCCTCGCCATTGTTGTCGGCGCGCATTAGGAACAGGATGTATTTGACCGTGACGACCAGGATCAGCGACCAAAGGGCCATGCTGAGCACGCCGATAATTTCATCGGCCCCGATGCCGGTCGGGGCGGCCTGGTGCAGCGCCTCGCGGAACGCGTAAAGCGGGCTGGTGCCGATGTCGCCAAAGACGACGCCGATGGCTCCGATGGTCAGAAAAGCAATTGTCTTGTGATTGTGGCTGGAAGGGACAGCCGTGCCCGTATTCGACGTTGTCATAATTGACTCCGAACAGTTGGGGTGGCGGCCACTACTCTTTTTTTTGTGCAGCGCAAGAAAAATCGGCAGGCTTTTTCACAGCCTGCCGATTTCATTGCAATACAATTAGTTGAGTAGATTTATCGCCGACTAGAACAGCTTCGTGACTGTTGCTGTCCGGCGCTCCGGCGCGGCCTTGCCCGTGTAAAGGCTTGCCATCGGTTCGTCGCTGACGACCTGACATTCCTCGGCACCAAAGCCGTTGAATTTGGTGCGCATCGCACAGCCATAGGCCCCGAGCATGCCGACTTCGATGAAGTCGCCCGCCTTGACGTCCGCAGGCAGGAAAAAGGGCCCCGCCATATGGTCCATGTCATCGCAAGTCGGGCCATAGAAGCTGAACGCCGTCATTTCCGCCTTCGATGCGTCGGCGCGCAGCAGCTCGACGGGGAAACGCCAGCCGACATGCGCCGCGTCGAACAGCGCGCCATAGGCACCGTCATTGATGAACAGCTCATTGCCGCGGCGCTTTTCGACGCGCACGATCAGTGAGCTATATTCGGCGGCAAGCGCGCGGCCTGGCTCGCACCACAGTTCCGCCGAATAGCTGATCGGCAGTGCTTCGAACGTGCGGTGGATGACCGCGAAATAATCCTCGAGCGGCGGCGGCTCCATGCCGGGATAGGTCGAGGGGAAGCCGCCGCCGACATCGATGATGTCGACGGTAACTGCCGACGCCACGATGGCGGCGCGCACGCGCTCCATCGCCTGCGCATAGGCGTGCGGCGTCATCGCCTGGCTGCCAACGTGAAAGCAAATGCCCAAAGCATCGGACGCCTGACGTGCAGCCATCAGCAGGTCAGCAACCTCTTCGGGCTCGGCACCGAACTTCGACGCAAGGCTCAGCTTTGAATGATCCGACGAAACGCGCAGGCGCACGAGCAGGTTCAAATCTTCCGCGCCCTTGGTGGCGCGGATGACCTTGCTGAGCTCGGTCATGCTGTCGAGGCTGAAGGTGCGCACGCCGTGGGTGAAGTAAGCCTCGGCAATCGCTTCCTCGGCCTTCACCGGATGCATAAAACACAGCACCGCCGCGGGCAGCGTGCGCGCAACCAGCCGCACCTCGGCAATCGAGGCGACATCATAATGGGTGACGCCGCTGTCCCACAGCACGCGCAGCAGGTCGGGCGAAGGATTGGCCTTCACCGCATAAAGCGTCTTCCCCGGAAAGCGGTCGACAAAGAAACGCGCGGCCCGCGCCGCAGCATGCGGACGGACGAGCGTAACGGGTTCGACCGGCGAAAGTGCCTGGACTACAGCCAGCGCGCTATGATGATTGTGCAACGCAAGGGACCCCCAAAAAGTAACGGTAAACGACAAGGCTGCCTTGCGGTTATTGGAAGTCCCCCTGGGGCAGCGGAGGGCGCATATATGGGTGGGGGTCCCCCCTGTAAAGGGGAATCGGGGGAATCGTTTAGAGGATAAGCTAAACCTATGATTTGTGGTGCATAAAATTGTGCTCTAAGCTTGGCTTGGCACTGCAGGGCGCTTCGCCACGCCGCCGGCGCGCCAGCCCAACCAGGCCGTCAGCGCACCCGCAGCAACGCCTGCGAACATCGTCAGCGCCAGTGGTACCTGCGCGTACGCGGTCAACAATGGGTCCACCTCGCGTAGAAAAGGGACACACCACATCACCACCGCCTGCACCGTCACGAAGCAAGCGGCGACCAACCAGGGCGCACCATGTTTGCGATCCATAGAGTATAGCCCCAGCGCAAAAATCGCGACCAAAGCGTCGCTGATGGCAATCATGTCCTGAACCTGATGCGGCCCTTCACTCCCGATGAAGTTCATCCATGGGAAGAATGCCTCAATGACGCGTGAGAAGGGCGATTCGAACAGGATCAATGGCGTCGCCAGCATATAGCCGGCATGCAATTTCACATTATGTCTTGTCTTAAGTGCCTGATAATAAAGCGTCATATAGGCAACTATGGCGATCGCCATGCCAACCGCGAAGGATGGCCCATTGTGTTGGACAAAGGGGCTGTTGCCGGCCACGAAACGATTGGCGGTTACAGCAATGATCATGACGAAGCCGAGGATCAGGAACGGGAAGAGCGCAAAACTGGCCTGACCCATTATCTTGTGAAACGCGTTGGCCCGGCGATGGATAGCAATACTCTGGACGATAAGCAGCAACAGCCAGCATGACGCGCTCATGGCATGGACGTGGAATGCGATCGGAACATCGCCGATGATCGACCAATAGCTGGCCCAAAACCCAGCCAGGATCACGGCCAGAACAAAGCCGACAAAATAATGCGCGTGACGATAAGGCATCAAGCTCCCCCTGCTCGACGCGACCCCGGGAAAGCCGGTATCACAGCGTCGATTGGCAGGTCAATTGGCCCGTCTCCAAATCGGCGCTTCAGCTCAGTCGGTTGCGAAAATCTTCATATCCGAAGCTGCGCACACAGCGCAGGTCATCGGTCGCGCTGTCCCACAGCCAGATGGATGGCAGCGGCACACCGTTGAAGCTGTTGGTCTTGACCATCGAATAATGCGCCTGGTCGAGGAAGGCGAAGCGTTCGCCCACCGCGCCGCCGGCGGGCAGGCGATAATCGCCGATCACATCACCCGCGAGGCAGCTGGGACCGCCCAATCTAACAGCTTCGCCATCGTTTCGCTCGCCCAGCATGGCGGGACGATAGGGCGCCTCGATCACATCGGGCATGTGGCACGTCGCGCTGATGTCAGTGATGCCGATGGGCATGCCATTGTCGAACCGGTCGAGGATTTCGCCAACAAGGATCCCGGCGTCGAGCGCAACGGCTTCGCCCGGTTCGATCATGAGGTCGCAGCCGGTTTCTTCGCGTACCGAGCGCAGGAACGCGATCAGATCATCGATCTGGTAATCGGCGCGCGTGACATGGTGTCCGCCGCCGAAGTTGATCCACTTCAGTGCGCTGAGGTGCGGCGCAAGCGCAGGCTGCACTGCCGCCCATGTGCGCGCGAGCGGCGGGAAATCCTGTTCGCACAAGGTGTGCATATGGATGCCGGTCACGCCGTCCAGATGCTCGGGGCGCAGTTGGCTGACCGGAAAGCCGAGGCGGCTCATCGGCGCGGCGGGGTCATATTTGGCGACCTCGCCTTCGCTGTGCAGCGGGTTGAGCCGCAGGCCGATGTCGAACGCGATGCCGTCGGCGCGCAGCTGATCGAGCAATGGCCGGAAACGGGCAATCTGGAACGGCGAATTGAAAATCAGATGGTCCGACAAGCGGGCGATTTCGGGCAGGTCATCGGCTTTGTAGGCCGCGCAATAGGTGGCCACTTCACCGCCATATTCCTCGCGGCCCAACCGCGCCTCATACAGGCCCGATGCGCAGACCCCGTCGAGATAGTCGGCCACGGTCGATCCAAGCGACCACATCGAGAAAGCCTTGAGCGCCGCCAGCACCTTCGCGCCAGACGCGTCGCCGATATGGCGTAGCACCGCCAAATTGGCTCGCACCTTGGCCGCATCGACCACGAACGCGGGCGAAGGAACACGGGTCAGGTCAAACCGAGCAAAAGCCCCAGGATCGCCAGCTTTGGTTTCCATTTTCACTTTTCCAATTGGTTCACGCAGAGATCGCAGGGGAAGCAGAGACCGCAGAGAATCATTCTTCGCTGTTATAGTCGTTGACGATCCGCTTGATGCCTTCCTTCATCGTCGCCCCAGAAAAATTGAGAAGCAGCCCGACGGGCTGCTACAAGATTCTGAGATAGGTCAGCAGTTGCCTAGAATGTGCTTTGCTCAGTTGCTCAACAGCTTTGATTTCCAGTACGAGCTTGTCCTCAACCAAAATGTCTATTTTGAATGCCGCGTCGAATCGGTCGTTGCCAACCGTCAGCGGGACGACATGCTGCCGTGCAATTTTCAAGCCTCGCGCGGCAAGTCTGGTTGCTAGCACCGTTTCATAGACTGATTCCAACAATCCAGGCCCTAACAGTCGGTGTACGGCAATTGCTTCTTCAATTGCCAGGGCGCTCAGGTCGTCAATCCGCATATCATTATTCTCTCTGCGGTCTCTGCTTCCTCTGCGCCCTCTGCGTGAACCCTTAGAACTTCAAAGGCGCGACCAATTCCTTCACCTGCCACGGCAGACCATGGTCGTTCAGCATCGCCATGAACGGGTCGGGGTCCATCTGTTCCATGTTGAACACGCCTGCGCCTGACCAGGTCCCCGTCACCATCATCGCCGCGCCAATCATCGCGGGGACGCCGGTGGTGTAGCTGACCGCCTGATTGCCGGTTTCGGCAAAGGCATCCTCATGGTCACAGATGTTATAGAGGTAGAGCGTCTTTTCCTTGCCGTCCTTGCCGATGCCGGTGGCGATGACGCCGATGTTGGTTTTGCCCTTGGTCGTCTCCCCCAGGCTCGACGGTTCGGGCAGCACGGCTTTCAAAAACTGTAGCGGGACGATTTCGCGCCCTTCATACATCACCGGATCGATGCGCGTCATGCCGACATTCTGGAGCACGGTAAGGTGCTGGATATAGGCATCGCCAAAGGTCATCCAGAAACGGATGCGGCGGATTTCGGGCAGGTGCGTTTTCAGGCTTTCGATTTCCTCATGATACATGAGGTACATATTCTTGGGTCCTACCGCCTCGAAGTCGAATTGCTGCTTTACCGACATTGGCGGGGTTTCGACCCAGTCGCCATTTTCCCAATGCCGCGCCACCGCCGTCACTTCGCGGATATTGATCTCGGGGTTAAAGTTGGTGGCGAAATGCTGGCCATGATCGCCGCCGTTGCAATCCAAGATGTCCAGCGTGTCGATGCGCTCGAAATGATGCTTTTTCAGCCAGACGGTGAACACGCTGGTGACGCCGGGGTCAAATCCCGAGCCTAGCAGCGCCATCAGCCCCGCATCCTTGAAACGGTCGTGATAGGCCCATTGCCAGTGATATTCGAACTTCGCCTCATCGCGCGGTTCGTAATTGGCGGTGTCCATATAATGCGCCCCGGTCGCGAGGCACGCGTCCATGATGGTGAGATCCTGATAGGGCAGGGCGAGGTTGACGACATGGGTGATCCCGTGCGCTCGGATCAGCGCGGCGGTGGCGTCGGCATCATCGGCGTCCACCTCGGCGGTGGCGATGGTGACGCCGGTGCGCGCCTTCACCGATTCGGCGACCGCGTCGCACTTGAACTTGCGGCGGCTGGCCAGTGTGATCGACGGAAAGATGTCGGCATTCATCGCCATCTTGTGCACCGCGACCGAACCGACGCCGCCTGCGCCGATCACCAGAACTTTGTTCATCGAAAAATCTCCCATGGCCTCTTTGCCATCTCAAACCGGCCCTATAGGACAAGGGCATGACAGAAGAAACTCCCCCGCATCTGCGCGACCCCGCCCGCGCTCCGACGCGCGAAGGCGTGCTGCGCGCTGCCGCCAAAGTGGCTGCAATTCTGCCACCAACATCGCTGCTGCCGCTCGAAGTCGATGGCCGGACTATCTGGTGCAAGGCCGAAAGCCTGCAGCCCATTGGTTCGTTCAAGATTCGCGGTGCATGGCACCGCCTGTCCGATCTCACCCCGCAGCAAGCGGCGGCCGGTGTTGTCGGCGTATCGAGCGGCAACCACGCGCAGGGCGTTGCTTGGGCCGCGCGGCGGTTGGGACTGAAGGCGACCATCGTCATGCCCAACGACGCCCCGCGCGCGAAGTTGGAGGCGACGCGCGCGCTGGGTGCCGAAGTCGTGCTTTATGATCGGCCTGGCGGAGAAGATCGCGACGTAGTGGCGCGTGCCTTGGTGGACCAGAGTGGGCGGACGCTGGTGCATGCTTTCGGCGATCCATGGGTGATTGAAGGCCAAGGAAGCCTCGCTATCGAGGCCGCCAACCAGCTCAAGGCGATGACCGGCAACGAATTTGACACCGCCATCGCCTGCCTGGGCGGCGGCGGGTTGTCGTCGGGCATCGCATTGGCGCTACCCGAAACGCAGGTCTGGGGTGTGGAGCCCGAAGGTTGGGACGACGTCCGCCGCAGCCTCGAAAGCGGCAGCATCAAGCGCGTCCAGAATCCCCCGCCAACGGCGTGCGACGCGCTGCAGACGCCTGCGACCTATCCCATCAACTTCGCCGTGCTGCAGTCACGCGGCGTAAAGGTTGTGGCTGTCAGTGAGCAAGAGGTGCGCACGGCGATGCGCCTTGCCTTTGCACGCTTGCACCTGGTTATCGAACCCGGCGGCGCAGCGGCGCTTGCGGCAGTGCTCGCCGGCAAGATTCCGGTGGGTCCGCACACGCTGGTTACGCTGTCGGGTGGGAATGTGGACGCCGATCAATTTGCCGCGGTGCTGGCCGAGGCCGCGTGACGCAAACCCGGTTGGCCGAATTGCTTGGACAGGTTGCTACTGGCGACCAGCCGGCATTGCGCACGCTCTACACGCTGACCTCGGCAAAATTGTTCGGTGTGTGCTTGCGCATCACGCAGGATCGCATGGGGGCCGAAGAAGCGTTGCAGGACGCCTATGTTAAAGTCTGGCGCAAGGCGGCCTATCTTGACCCGGACAAGGCGTCACCCATCGCCTGGATGTGTGCGATTGCGCGCAATTGCGCGATCGACTGGCGGCGCACGCACGGCCGCGCGCCAGTGCCGGTCGAGGATGGCGCGCTGCATGATCTGATGCCCGATCAGGTCGACCAAAGCGGCGACGATGGGCACAATCTGCTCGACTGCGTGGCACAGTTGCAGGAGCGCGAGGCGCGCGCGGTGCGCTTCGCCTTCTACGAAGGGCTGAGTCATAGCGAATTGGCCGTGCGCCTCGCTATCCCCCTCGGTACCTTGAAAAGCCTGATGCGCCGCGCCATCCTGACATTAAGGAAATGTGTTGATGACGCCAACTGACACCAATGCCGATGACCGCACCGCTGCCGCCGGGGCGCTGGCGCTTGGGCTGCTTGAAGGGACGGAGCGCGCCGACGCGCTGCGACGCATGTTGGCCGACCGCGACTTTGCGGCCGAGGTTGAGCGCTGGCGCATCAGGACCGGCGACCTGTTCGATGCGGTGCCCGAAGTGGAGCCGCCAGCGCATGCGTGGGATGGCATCGCCGCCCGTGTTGCGCCTCCGGGGCCGCAAATGCCCGCGACGCTGCGCTGGTGGCAGGGCGGGGCCATTGGCGCGGGCGCATTGGCTGCCGGACTGGCGCTGGCTTTGCTGTGGCAGCAGCCGGCGGTCGTGCCAGCGGCGCCGACGACGATGGCGGTAGCGCAGCTGACCGGGGATATTGCCGGACTGCGCATTGCGGCGCGCTATGACCCGGTCACCGCCACCTTGCTGCTGCGGACCATCGGTATGCCCGATACGCCGACTGCACCCGAAATCTGGGTTATCCCGGCCGATGGTATTCCGCGCTCGTTGGGACAGATTGCCCGTGATGGCGAAACCCGGCTGACGGTAGCCGAGGGGCATCGCAGCCTGATCAACGGCCGCGCGCAATTTGGGCTGTCGATGGAGCCGCCCGCTGCCGCCCCGCATAGCGCGCCTTCGGCACCAATGGTGGCGCGCGGCGCAATCGACATCATCTGAATTTTTTTGGCGGTGCGTCATCCAAAATGGGTGGGCGCGCCGTAGCTCTTGTTGCTTCCATCCCCCGGGAGCGAAAACAGGAGTTTGATGATGACCCGTTTCCCCCTGAAAGCCGCCGCCGCGGCCCTGCTTGCGGTTGCCACCGTCAGCGGTGCTGCCCATGCCAACCACCATGGCGGTGCAGCAAAGGCCAACATCGTTGAAAAGGCGGCGTCGCTGCCCGACTTTTCAACGCTCGTGGCTGCGGTGAAGGCCGCTGATCTGGCCACTACTCTGTCTGGTGCCGGTCCGTTCACGGTATTTGCGCCCAACAATGCCGCCTTTGGCAAACTGCCCGCCGGTACCGTCGAAACGCTGGTGCAGCCCGCGAATAAGGGCACGCTGACCCGCATCCTGACCTATCATGTCGTCCCCGGTCGCATCATGGCGAGCGACGTTGTCAACGCCGTCAAGGCGGGCGGTGGGCGCGCCGAGCTGACCACCGTTGCGGGCGTAAAGCTGACCGCGCGTTATGACAGCCACGGTGCTCTGGTGCTGGTCGACGCCAAGGGCGGGACGTCCAAGATCATTGCCACCGACATCAACCAGTCGAACGGTGTCATCCACGCCATCGACACGGTGGTGATGCCGGGCTGAATTCAGCCCGCAGTGCTCCCTTGCCGGGCTATCCCCCTCCAAGTCCGGCAAGGGGCATTTGCGCAATTGTCGCGGCTTTGTCATGCCGGCGACGCGGAACTTCCATCAAACATTGTCATGCGCGCGTCATCTGATTCCATCTGGAAAGGACCCGCATGGCCAGCCAGCCCAATCGCAAAATCGCCGCCGCCGTCGTCCGGCATGAAGTAGAGGGCAAACAGCGCCTGCTCGACCGCGCCTTTGCTCTGGCCTTCAAGGGACTGGTTTACGCCCAAATCTGGGAAGATCCGGTTGTCGATATGGAGGCGCTGGCGATTCAGCCGGGCGCGCGCATCGCGACCATCGCCAGCGGCGGATGCAATGTCTTTTCCTATCTGGTCGCTGACCCGTCTGAAATCGTCGCGGTTGACCTCAACACAGCGCATGTCGCGCTGGGGCATTTAAAACGCACCGCGATCGAACGGCTGCCTGATTATGACGCGCTGCGCCAATTTTTCGCCGACGCCGACAGCAAGGCGAATGTCGCCAATTACCGCGCCCATGTGCAGCCGCATTTGGATGAGGTCAGCCGCCGCTATTGGGAGGGCCGCGACCTGATCGGCCGCCGCCGCATCAACGGCTTCGCGGCCGGGGTTTACCGGCGCGGCCTGCTTGGCAATTTCATCGGTCTCGCGCATTTGGTCGCAAGACTCCATCGCGTCGATCCGCGCCAGTTTCTGGCCGCGACCAGCGTCGAGGAACAGCGCGCGATCTTTGATGAAAAGTTCGCGCCTTTCTTCGATCGCAAGTTCATCCGCTGGGTTACCGACCAGCGTTCGTCGCTGTTCGGGCTAGGTATCCCGCCCGCGCAATATGATGCGCTCGCGGATGGCAAACCAATGGCCGAAGTGCTGCGCGGTCGGCTGGAAAAGCTAGCCTGCGATTTCCCGCTCGCCGACAATTATTTTGCGTGGCAGGCCTTTGGGCGCGGCTATGGCAAGGGTGCCAACGTGCCGCTGCCGCCCTATCTGCAGGCGGCCAATTATGATGCGGTCAAAGCGCGCGCCGGCCGTGTCACGATGATGCACGCCAATATGACCGACATGCTCGCTGCGTCGGACGCGGCCAGCTTTGACCGCTATATCTTCCTCGACGCGCAGGACTGGATGAGCAACGACCAACTGAATGCGCTGTGGAGCCAGGTGTGCCGCACCGCCCGCCCGGGCGCGCGGGTGCTGTTCCGCACCGCCGCCGAGCCGAGCCTGCTGCCCGGACGGCTCGACGATGCGCTGCTGAACCAATGGGAGTATCGCGCCGAGGAATCGCTCGATTACACCCGTCGCGACCGCTCGGCCATCTATGGCGGCGTCCATCTTTATGTGCGGAAAGACGGCTGACCATGGCCGGTACGCATGGCGGGGTGATGGACGATGTCTATCGCACCCAGCGCCATTTCTATGATCTGACGCGCAAATATTATCTGCTGGGGCGCGACCGGCTGATCGCCGAACTCGATCCGCCAGCGGGCGGCTGCGTACTGGAAATCGGCTGCGGCACGGGACGCAATCTGGTGGCCGTGGGGCGGCGCTATCCGGGTGTGCGCCTTTATGGCGTCGACATTTCGGCCGAGATGCTGACCAGTGCGCGAAAATCAATCGCGCGTGCTGGAATGGAGGACCGCACGCTGCTGGCCGAGGGCGATGCTGCTGACTTCGACCCTGCCGCGCTGTTCGGCCAAGCGACCTTCGACCGCGTGTTTATCAGCTACGCGCTGTCGATGATCCCCGACTGGCAGGGCGCGCTCAAACAAGCGGCCCAATGCGTCGCCCCCGGCGGCCGCCTCGACATCGTCGATTTCGGGCAACAGGATGCACTGCCCAAGCTGTGGCGCCGCGGGCTGTTCGCTTGGCTCGCAAAATTCCACGTCGCCCCGCGCGCTGACTTGGGGCCGACGCTGGCGAAGCTGGCAGATCAGATCGGCAGCGCGGGCCACTGCCGCAGCCTTTATCGCGGCTATGCGATCATGGGCGGGATTATGCGAAATTAATCGTCACCCCTGCGTGCGCAGGAGCGACGCGCTTGCCTAG
The DNA here is from genome assembly GCA_964401155.1 of uncultured Sphingopyxis sp. GTDB lineage: Bacteria > Pseudomonadota > Alphaproteobacteria > Sphingomonadales > Sphingomonadaceae > Sphingopyxis. The sequence goes on along the minus strand of CAYNXF010000002.1, from coordinate 131,666 downwards.
GCCGCCTGCGCCACCCGCAGTTCCATCCGGTCCCAAATCTCGGCGAGGCCCGCGACCAGTTCGTCCATCATCTCGCGCGTATGCGCTGGACCCGGCGTAAAGCGCAGCCGTTCGGTACCGCGCGGCACCGTCGGGAAATTGATCGGCTGGACGTAAACGCCATATTCGGCGAGCAAAATGTCGCTGATCCGCTTTGCGCGTACGGGGTCGCCGACCATCAGCGGCACAATGTGCGTCACCGAATCCATCACCGGCAGACCGGCGGCGCGCATTGCGTCCTTGAGGTAGGCAGCGGCAGCCTGCTGCGCCTCGCGCTCTTCGCTCGATGCCTTCAAATGCTTGACGCTCGCCAGCACGCCGGCAACCAGCACTGGCGACAGGCTGGTGGTAAAGATGAAGCCCGGCGCATAGCTGCGGATGACATCGATGATATTGCGGTCGGCGGCAATATAGCCGCCCATCACGCCAAACGCCTTTCCGAGCGTCCCTTCGATGATGGTGACGCGGTGGGCAGCTTCGTCGCGGTCGGTGATGCCGCCGCCGCGCGGGCCATACATGCCAACGGCGTGCACTTCGTCGCAATAGGTGAGCGCGTTGTATTTTTCGGCAAGGTCGCAGATGGCGTGAATGTCGGCGACATCGCCGTCCATCGAATAAACGCTTTCGAACGCGATCAGCTTCGCCGCTGCCGGATCGTCGGCGGCGAGCAATTCTTCCAGATGCACCAGATCATTGTGCCGCCATACGCGCTTTTCGCAGCCCGAATTGCGGATGCCGGCGATCATCGAGGCGTGGTTCAATTCGTCCGAATAGATGATGCAGCCCGGCAAAATCTTGCCCAGCGTACCCAGCGTTGCCTCGTTGGAAATATAACCGCTGGTGAACAGTAGCGCCCCATCCTTGCCATGTAGGTCGGCAAGTTCATGCTCTAGCTCGATATGATAATGGGTGTTGCCGCCGATGTTGCGCGTTCCGCCCGAACCCGCGCCGACATCATGCAGCGCCTCTTCCATCGCGGCGATCACCTTGGGGTGCTGGCCCATGGCGAGATAATCGTTCGAGCACCATACAGTGATCGGCTTGGGCCCATTATGCCCTGCAAAACAACGCGCATTCGGGAACGCGCCCTTGTTGCGCAGGATATCGATGAAGACGCGGTAGCGGCCCTCTTCGTGCAGCCGGTCGATCGCTTTGGCGAAAATATCGTCGTAATTCACCGGGTGCACCCCATCGTCTGATGCGTTCAAGACCGCCCCTTTCAGGCGATTTTCCCGCGCGCTTTACCGCTGCTTTACACCAAAGGCCAGCGCGAACGATTCGCAAATTTCCGCACACTCACATCGACTGGATGCGCGACAGGCCGAAGGGCGCAAGCACTGCCGGGTCGGGGGGCGGCAGATCGGGATTGCGCGTAAACAGCGCAAGGCTAGCGGGCGGCTCGGCGGGCCACTCCTGTCCCGCGGTCAATGCCGCGATACGGCGCGCTATCCCCGCGCTGCCGTCAACGAATTGGATATCCGGCGCTGCGGCGGCCAATTCGTCAGCCAGCAGCGGAAAGTGCGTGCAGGCTAGCACGACGGTGTCGAGCGCCGGGTTGTCGAACCCTGCCAAGGCGCGGTGGATGTCGGCGGGGTCAACCGGCTGCCCGCGCAGCTTCGCCTCGGCTGCGGCCACCAGCTCGGGCGCGGCGTGGCGCAGCACGGTGCAGTCGCTGGCGAACTCGGCGCTCAAGCGGTCGACATAGGGCTGGCGGATCGTCGCCGCCGTGCCCAGCACGCCGATGACGCGCGACTTGCTGGCCAGTGCGGCGGGCTTGATGGCGGGCACGGTGCCGACCACCGGCAGATCGAGCACGGCGCGGACATGGGCGAGCGCAATGGTGCTGGCGGTATTGCAGGCGATGACCGCAAGGCGTGGCTGATAGCGTTCGGTCAGCATCCCCAGCAGCGCGCACACCCGCGTCGCCACCTCAATCTCGCTCTTTTCGCCATAGGGGATGCCGGCATAGTCGGCGGCATAAATGATGGGGGCGTTCGGCAACAGTTTGCGTGTTGGTGTCAGCACCGACAATCCGCCCAGCCCGCTGTCAAGAAACAGGATTGGGGCGTCGGGGGCGGGGGCTGTGGTCATGTGGGTTCGGATAAGGGGTCGGGGGCGGGGCGGCAAGGGCCCAGCCCTATTCCCGTTCGTGTCGAGCGAAGTCGAGACACCCCTCGGCATGGCGCCCCGTCGACGGGTGTCTCGACTTCGCTCGACACGAACGGTTATTCTAATCGTTGCGCATTCCTGCGCCACGTGCTTCGACAAGGTCAGCACTACGGTGGTGTTCCAAACAGGGGCCAGCATGCAAAATTATCTTACCCTCGCTGCCATCATCATCGGCGGCTATCTGCTCGGCTCCATCCCCTTCGGCGTCATCCTGACCCGCTTGTTCGGCGCTGGCGACCTACGCCAAATTGGCTCGGGCAATATTGGCGCCACCAATGTGCTGCGGACCGGGCGCAAGGGGCTGGCGGCGGCGACACTGATCCTCGACGGGGCCAAAGGCGCGGTGGCCGCACTGCTTGCGGCGCACTTCGTGCCGCAAATGGGCGATGCGGCGCCAATGCTGGCTGGCGCAGCGGCGTTTATCGGCCATTGCTACCCCGTTTGGCTGGGCTTCAAAGGCGGTAAAGGTGTCGCAACATTGCTTGGCCTGTCCTTCGCCTTCGGCTGGCCCATTGGCCTTGCATTTGCCCTGACTTGGCTGGCCGCTGTGCTGGTCACCCGCATCTCGTCGCTTGGCGGGTTGATCGGCAGCGTTGCCGCGCCTGTCACTGCCTTCGCCATGGGCGAGCATGGCTTCGTCACCGGCCTCGCCGCGCTCGTGGTGCTGGTGTTCTGGCGTCACCGCGAAAATCTCGCGCGGCTGCGCGCCGGCACCGAACCGCGCATCGGCGGTTCCAAGACCAAGTGAGCGACGCCGAACGGTTTGCCGCGCTGCAACTGTTGCGCACTCCCGGTGTAGGCCCGGTCAGCTGGCGCCAGCTGCTGCTGCGCTTCGGCAGCGCTGTTGCGGCAGTGGAGGCACTGCCCGACCTTGCCGCGCGCGGCGGCAAGCGGCTGGCGCTCGCGGATCGGCGCAGCATCGAGACAGAGCTCACTCGCGTCGCTGCGCTCGGTGCCCGCCACATCTTCCAGACCGACGCCGATTATCCCGCGCTGCTCGCCGAGGCCGAAGGCGCACCCGCAGCCATCATCATCCGCGGCGACATTGCGCTCACGAACAAGCCGACGCTCGCGATGGTCGGCGCGCGTAACGCCTCGGCCATCGCCTGTCGCTTCGCGCGCCAGATCGCCGCCGAGCTGGCGCGCGAAGGCGTGACAATCGTCAGCGGGCTGGCGCGCGGCATCGACACCGCCGCGCATGTTGGAGCTATGGGGCAGGGTGCGACGATTGCCGTTATCGGCAGCGGCATCGACGTCGCATTTCCGCCCGAAAATCAGGCACTGCAGGAAGATCTGGCGACCACCCAGCTGCTGATCGCCGAAGAGCCGCCGGGCACCCAGCCGCTCGCGCGCCATTTCCCGGCACGCAACCGCATCATCGCCGGGCTGGCGCTGGGCACTTTGGTGGTTGAAGCCGCGCCCAAGTCTGGCTCGCTGATCACCGCGCGCCGCGCCGCCGAGTTCGGACGCGAGGTGATGGCGGTTCCCGGCTCGCCGCTCGATCCGCGCGCGCAAGGCTGCAATTTGCTGATCCGCGAAGGCGCCACGCTGATCCAGTCCGCGGCCGATGTGCTGGAGATGCTGCGGCCGATCGACGCGCGGATGCTGCGTGAACCATCGCGGGACTGGAGGCACGACGGCGGCGATTTCGGGGGTGACGCGAACGATTCCGACCGTCGGCGCATTACCGAGCTATTGGGTCCGGTGCCAGTCGCGATCGACGAACTGGTGCGCCAGTCGGGCTGTGCGGCGAGCTTGGTTTCGCTGGTTTTGCTCGAACTCGAACTGGCTGGAAGGCTGGAGCGGCACGCGGGGGGTAGGGTCAGCGGAGGCTAGCTCGCCCCGCTTTCGTCATCCCGAACTTGTTTCGGGATACCGAGCTGCCGGTGGCGCGCTGTGCTGAAACAAGTTCAGCACGACGAAAACTGGGTCTATGGGCACATTCTTTCGGCCCTGATCCACCGTGAAGCAAGCAGTTTGGTTCCGCTAATTACCGGCATGCCACAATGCTCGCTCATCGGGTCAAGCGCCGCTTCGTCCAGCGTGTTGCGGAAGATGACCACATCGCCCTTGCGGCCCTTCACCTTCAGCCCGGTTTTCACAAAAGCCGTCTCGCCGCCGCGGTAGTCGTGGTTGAGATAGGTCAGCGCGGTCAGGACACGCTGATTGTCCAGCGTCGGATTGAAATCATAATGGGCGCGATATTGCTGACCGGGCTTGTAGCGCAAAATCTGCATCGCCTCGCCTTGTGACGCATCGGTGCCGCTGGCAGCAGCAAGGCGGCGGTTGATGGCGTGCACCACCGGGTCTTCAATCATCCAGTGCAGCGTCGCTTCATCACTGTTGCGAATGGGGTCGCGCATCGTGCCCCCCGATGGGCTACGGACGGTAGCGGGCTGAAAGGCACGGCTGGCAAGTTCGACCAGATAGGCGCATTCTGCCGCTGTTACGATCCCGGCGAACCGGCGCACCCACGGGCTGTCGCTCAGCACCTCTGGATCGCGCACATGCTGCGGGTCGCCCGCCGCGTCGATGTGCATTTTGCCCAACAGGTCGATTTGCACTTTTCGGCGCGGGTCGATGGCGGCCTCGCTCGCCAGCCGCATCATTGCGCTTGCCCAGTCGCGGGTGCCCGCGATGCCGCTCGCCAGCAAATTGGTGCTGACAATGCGCGCGGCGGGATGTCCGGCCTTGGCCGCGCGCTCGAAATTGCCGCGCGCCGCGACCGGATCTTGCGCGATAATGCCGCCGCCCCACTGCATCTGGCCCAGCAGGAACAGCGCTTGCGGCTCGCCGGTAGCGGCCAGCCGCGTCACAATCGCCGCCGCCTCGGCGTTGCGACCACTGTTCGAAAGAGCAATGGCCTGTTGGATCAGAGGGTGCGGCGTTGCCATGCCGCGCCTCTTGCCCAAAAGCGGGAGGCGATTCCAGTCCCGGATCGACACGCCAACGCTTCGTCGCAGTTCAGAGTGCGTTCATCCCGATGATACAATCTATCACGCGACAGGGATTGGGGCCGGGGAGGGTCAAGTTCATGCACCAGAAATTTCTGAGTTCCGTTGCCCTGCTGGCGATTGTCAGCGCGGCGTCCGCGTCAGTGCCGCTGGCTCCAACTTCGGCACTGGCGCGGGTGGAGACCCCGCAAGGCTTTTGCCGCAACGCCGCCTCGCTGCCAGACATCGGGCAGGAACGCAATTGGCAGGCCGAGCAGGACCGCCGCGACCGCGAAGCCGCGCGCGGTGAACGCGATGGTGGTGACCGGATGGTGCGCGGCGAAGTGGTGTCTCCATCCCCCGCGATGGTCGCACCTCCACCGCCGCCGCCCGCACCGCCGCCGCCCGCCAGTGCACGCGGCGGGGGTGACGAGGACGGCTCGATCATGGTCACCGCATCGCGCCGTTCGGAACCCGTCCTCGAATCGGTATCTCCGATGACAGTGGTCAGCGAGGAAACTATCGGTGACAGCAAAGCCGCTGATGCGGCTGCACCGCCCGCTGACCGCGCCTTGCCCGGCGCGGTCCCGCCGCGCCCCTATCCGCGCCCCCAGCCGCAGTCAGGGTTGCTGACGGCGGGCGAGCATGACGACCTGCTCAACCCCGAACTTTACGCCGCCTATGTCCGCCAGAGCAATTTGGCGCAGCGCATTCGCGATCTGCCGCGCGTCGACACGCTGAACGTGGTGACGGTGAAGGTCGCCGATGCGCGCGGACAGGCAGTGCCCTTTGCCGAGGTGAAAGTAACGTGCAGCGACGGCAACAGCATTTCGATGGCGACACAGGCTGACGGCACAGCGACCTTTTTTCCTGGCCTCGATCGGCTCAGTGAACGCATCAGCGTGTCGGCGCGGCAGGATGGCCGCATTATTGCGCCTGCGCGCGCCGTGCTGGTCAACGAGCAGCCAGGCGGGCAGCTCGTCGGCCTCACCGCCAGTGACAGCGCGCAGCGCGTGGACAAACTCGACCTGATGTTCGTCATCGACACCACGGGCAGCATGGGCGACGAAATCCGCTATCTGCAAAGCGAGCTCAGGACGATCATCAACGATGTCACCGCCAAGCACCGCGGTGTGGACATCCGCCTCGGCTTTGTTTTTTACCGCGACGAGGGTGATGACTATGTCACCTACAGCGTCGATTTTGCGAGCGACATCGGGCGGCAACAGGGAGTACTGGCCAAACAATCGGCGAACGGCGGCGGCGATTATCCCGAAGCGATGGACCAAGCGCTGATCCGTGCGGTCAATCACCAATGGCGGCCCGATGCGGTCAAGTCGCTGTTCCTGGTCGCCGACGCGCCGCCGCATAATGACAAATTCGGTCGGACTTGGGCGGCGACCGAGGCCGCGCGCGCCAAGCGCATTCACATCACCCCGATCGCCGCATCGGGCGTGGCCGACGAGGCCGAATATGCGATGCGTGCCATGGCGGCGGCAACCCAGTCGCGCTATTTGTTCCTGACCGACGACAGCGGCATTGGGAACCCGCACGCCCCGCCCGCGATCGACTGCTACCTCGTCACGCGGCTGGACGCGTTGGTGCGCCGCGTGGTCGACAGCCAGCTCAGCGGCCGCCGCGTCGAACCCGACAAGGATGAAGTGATCCGCTCGGTCGGCAATTATGATGCGGGGAAATGCATCCTGCCGCGCGGGTATAGGTGGGATCAGGGGAAATAGGCCTCGCCATTGCGAGCCGAAGGCGAAGCAATCCAGAGCGGCCTTGAGCAGCCCTGGATTGCTTCGCTGCGCTCGCAATGACGTGGATATGGAAAACCCCTCTTGACGTCCCCCTAATCCCCCCGCCACCCTCGCGCGTACGTGAGATAGCAACAGCGCGACAGGATTTTCCCAAAACATGCAACTGGTTATCGTTGAATCGCCAGCCAAGGCGAAGACCATCGAGAAATATCTCGGCCGCGACTTCAAGGTGCTCGCTTCTTACGGTCATGTCCGCGATCTGCCGCCCAAGGATGGTTCGGTCGACCCCGACGACGGCTTTGCCATGCAGTGGGAGGTTTACGCCGACAAGGCGAAGCGGATGAAGGAAATATCGGACGCGGCCAAGGCGTCCGACCGCCTGATCCTCGCCACCGACCCCGACCGCGAGGGCGAGGCGATCAGCTGGCATGTGCAGGAATTGCTGCGCAGCAAAAAGGCACTGCCGGAGGATGTTGCCCGGGTGACGTTCAATGCGATCACCAAAGATGCAGTGCTCGCTGCTATGGCAGCACCGCGCGAGCTCGACAGTGACTTGATCGATGCCTATCGCGCCCGCCGCGCGCTGGACTATCTCGTGGGTTTCACATTGTCCCCGGTGCTGTGGCGCAAGTTGCCCGGCGCCAAATCGGCGGGGCGCGTGCAGTCGGTGACGCTGCGGATGATCGTTGAGCGCGAGCGCGAGATTGAACAATTTGTTGCGCAGCAATATTGGTCAGTAACAGGGTTGTTCGAGCAGGGGGGTACGCCGTTCCGAGCGCGCCTGACGCGGTGGCGCGGTGACAAGATTGAACGTTTGTCGATCAAGAGCGAGGCCGATGCGCGCGCTGCCGAGGCCGACATCATAGCGGGCAAGTTCACCGTCATGTCGGTTGAAACCAAACCGTTGACGCGCAATCCTCCGCCACCCTTCACCACCTCGACCTTGCAGCAGGAGGCGGCGCGCAAACTCGGCTTTTCCGCGAGCCATACGATGCGGTTGGCGCAGGCGCTGTATGAGGATGGCGCGATTACCTATATGCGCACCGATGGCGTCCAAATGGATGGCAGCGCCATCAGCGCCGCGCGCAAGGCTATCGTCGACCGCTACGACGGCGGCTATATTCCGGACAAGCCGCGCCAATATCAGACCAAGGCGAAGAATGCGCAGGAAGCGCACGAGGCAATCCGGCCTACCGACTTTTCGCGTGGCCATGCCGGAAGCGGTGACCATGCGCGCCTTTATGAGCTTGTCTGGAAACGCGCGCTCGCCAGCCAGATGGCGGCAGCGCGGCTTGAACGTACGACAGTCGAGCTGGAGGATGGCACCGGCAATGTGATGCTGCGTGCAACGGGGCAGGTAGTGCAGTTCCCCGGCTTCCTCGCGCTGTACGACGAGAGCCGCGACGACAGTAATGAGGATGAAGACAGCCGCCTGCTGCCCGCCATGGCGCGCGGCGATGCGCCCGCCAAACAGGGCGTCGAGGTTGAATCCCACGAAACCCAGCCGCCGCCGCGCTACAGCGAGGCTAGCCTCGTCAAGCGGATGGAGGAACTCGGCATCGGTCGGCCGTCGACCTACGCCGCAATCCTGCAGGTGCTCAAGGACCGCGCCTATGTGCGCGTCGAAAAGAACCGCTTTATTCCTGAAGAAAGCGGGCGGTTGCTGACCGCCTTCCTCGAACGCTTTTTTACCCGCTATGTCGAATATGATTTCACCGCGGGGCTCGAAGAAGAACTCGATGATGTATCGGGTGGCCGAGCACAATGGCAGGCGGTGCTCGAGGCCTTCTGGCGCGACTTCAAACCGCGCACCGGCGAGGTGATGGAACAAAAGCCCAGCGAGATTACCGCCGAGCTCGACAAGTTTTTGGGCCCTTATCTTTTCCCCGACAAGGGCGACGGCACCGACCCGCGCCTGTGCCCCAAATGCAGCGTCGGCAGTCTCGCGCTGCGCGGCGGCAAATTCGGCCCTTTCATCGCGTGCAGCAATTATCCTGACTGCAAGTTTACACGCAAATTTGCGCAGCCCGGTGGCGGCGGCGAAGACAGCGGTCCAGAATTGCTAGGCACTGATCCGACAAGCGGCGAGGAAGTGTCGAAACGGAGCGGACGCTTTGGCCCCTATATTCAGCTGGGCGAAGGCAAAGAGGCGAAACGTTCGTCGATCCCCAAAGATATCCCGACCGAGGATTTTGACCTTGATTATGCGCTCAGGCTGCTGGCGTTGCCGCGTGAGGTCGGGATGCATCCCGAAAGCGGCAAGCCCATCGTCGCGGGGCTGGGACGCTACGGCCCCTATCTGCTCCACGACGGCAAATATGCCAAGCTGACTGGCACCGCCGAAATCTTCGAAATTGGCATGAACGCTGCCGTCACCCGCATCGCCGAAGCGGCGGCAAATGGCGGCCGCCCCGCGCGCGCCGCCACGTCTGCCCTCAAAAGCTTCGGCCCGCACCCCACCAGCGGCGGCGAGATGAAACTGATGGCGGGGCGCTATGGCCCTTATGTGACTGACGGCACCACCAACGCGACGCTGCCCAAAACCGCTGACCCCGACGTGCTGACCACCGAGGAAGCGGCGGCGCTAATCGACGCCCGCGCGGCCAAGGGCCCGGCAAAAGGGAAGAAAAAGGCGCCCGCGAAGAAGAAGGCTCCGGCGAAAAAGGCTCCGGCGAAGAAGGTTGGGGCCAAGAAGGCAGCCAAATAACGCTGCTGCCCCATCCACATGTTCAGGGCATTCCTGAACGTCCGACGACAAACCGGTTCATCGGCGCGACAGAAGGATTGGGATAGCTTTCCCCCATGTCCGACGCAACGGGCGCGGGCAGTTGGGGAGAGGTCACATGTCCAAAGGCCACATCAGCTTTCGTCGTTCCGCTTTCGCTCTGCTTGCCAGCGCCGCGTTGGTAGCGCCGCCGCTCATTGCGCAGGATGCGGCGCCGCAGGAGGAAGAGGAAGCCGACCTTTCCAACATCATCGTTACCGGCAGCCGCATTCGCCAGGGCGGCGCGCAGGACATCCAGCATTTCCGGTCGATAGCGCTCAGCGCGCCCACATTGCCGCGCCCCGAATCGCTCACGGTCGAAGGCCTGATGGGCGAACATGACCTAACGCTCCCCGCGGGCAGCGCGTGCGAGCAACTCTTCTGCCTCAACGTGCACAGCATGGCGGCGTGGCTGCCGACGCGCCCCGACGATCATCTGTTTGTTGGCCTCGGCTTCGACAGCAATATCGACGGTGATCGCTGGAAGCGCGAACCACTCAGCATTATGGCCGTGGTCGATCGCTCGGGCTCGATGAGCGGGCCGCCGATCGAAAATGTGAAGGCCGCGCTGCACGCCATAGTTGACCAGCTCGGCCCGCAGGACCGCCTCGGCATTGCCATTTACGGGACGACGTCGCTGGTTCACCTGACCCCCACCGACGTTGCGGACAGCAAGGATGCGCTTCACGCCAGCATCGACGCCATCGCTATCGACGGCTCGACCAATTTGGAAGCCGGGCTGAAGCTCGGCATCGACGCGGCGCTCGCGGAGGCGGCGCAGTATAAGGGCAAGACCCGCCTGATGCTGTTCACCGATGAACGCCCCAACACCGGGCGCACCGATGCGCTGGGGTTCATGGGGCTGGCCGATACCGCCTCGCGCGCGGGCATCGGCATGACGACCATCGGCGTCGGCGTGCAATATGACGGCGCGCTCGCGACCAAAATTTCATCGGTGCGCGGGGGCAATCTGTTCTTCGTTGACGGTCCCGCGAAGGGCAAAGCGCTGATGGAAAAGGAATTCCGCAACATGGTCAGCGAGGTCGCGCATGACCTGGTCATGACGCTGACACCGCAGCCCGGTTACAAGATCAGCGGCGTCTTCGGCGTCCCCGACGGCCTGATGAAGGAGGGCCGCGACGGCAGCATCGCCGTCACCGTCCCGTCGGTGTTCCTGTCATCCAACGGCGGCGGTATTTTTGCCTCTCTGGCCAAATCCGACACGCGCAAATATTTGCCCCCCGCACCGCTCGACGCCGCGACGCCGCTGATGACCGTCAGCCTCAGCTACACCAGCGCGCTCGACGGAGCGAAAGGCAGTGACCGTGTCGCGGTCGGCGTACCGCAGGGCGAAGCGCCCGCCAAACTGCGCCTCGCGCAAAGCCTGATCGACCAATATCTGACGATGGATATGGCGACCCGCGTTTATCACGAAAAGGGCGATGCCAAGGCTGCCTTCGCCGCGCTTGATGGCCTCAGCCAGCGCCTCGCCACGGTCGACTTCGCCGACCTGAAGGCCGAACGCGAACTGGTCGATACGATGCGCGGCAAGGCGGCGCTCTATGCCGGCTACAGCGGCGAGGTTCCCAAGGAGCTGCGCCCGCAGCGCGTGCTGGGCAAATGGCGCGTGGTGTCGCTGAGCGGCGTCGAAGATCTGTCGCGCGGCGACATCATGGAATTTGACGAGGACGGCGAAGTCACCACCTACTTCCAGCGCCCGCTGCGCGGCGATGACGAACTTTATCAGGAGTTCCAGATCAACGAGCGCGAGATCTATATCCCCGAGGGCAATTTGCGCGTGCGCTACACGGTGGACGGTGACCGCCTGCACCTCCATTCGCGCGATGATCAGGTACGTATCGTGCTGGCCCGCGCGGTGGAGAGTTAGGCACCACCTCACCCTGCTATCGTCGTCCCGGACTTGATCCGGGACAACAAACTGCCTTCCGCCTGTTATCCCGGATCATGTCCGAGATGACGAGGTTTGGGGTCAGACGTACAATTTCGCAATTCAATCGCATGCTTTAAAACTTGCGTCTGATCAGTGATCCAACGCCGATTCCGATCAAGCATCCTACAAAGTTAAGTCCAAGATTCAGGACTGCGCCAATCAACCACATGGCGTCGGAATGGCGATTCGGAAAAAACACAAAATGAGTGAGCAACTGACCGATGACGAGCGTCGCGGCTATGATGAGAAATGGCCGCCCACCTGGCATCGCGAAACGCATAGCCAATGCGACTGCGACGACCGAAAGATTTTGCCATAATTGCATATCCATCGCGCGGCGCCCACTCAATCCACCCAATCCAGCCCCATGTCGCGGTAAACGCCGCGGTCCTCGTCCCAATTGGCCTTGACCTTCACGTGCAGGAACAGGTGCACCTTTCGGCCAAGCAATTCGGCGAGCTCCGCCCGCGCCTTGGCGCCGATTTCCTTAATCCGCGCGCCCTTGTGGCCCAGCACGATGGCGCGCTGGTTGTCGCGCGCGACATAGATTTGCTGGTGGATTTCGGCGCTGCCGTCGGGCCGGGTTTTGAACAGCTCGGTCTCGACGGTGGATTGATAGGGCAGCTCCTCGTGCAACTGGCGGAACAATTGCTCGCGGGTGATTTCGGCGGCCAGCATCCGTTCGGGCGCGTCGCTGACCTCATCTTCGGGAAAGTGCCAGCTACCTTGGGGCATACGCCCCGCCAGATGCGCCTTCAGCTCGGCCACGCCGTCGCCGGTCTGCGCGCTGATGAAGAAAATCTCGGCAAAATTGGCACGCCCCGCCAAATCCTCCGCCAGCGTCAACAGCTTGTCCTTCTTGGCCAGGTCCACCTTGTTGAGCGCCAGGATCAGCGGCTCCTTGCGGTTCTGCAGGCCGCTCAGCAGTCGCTCGACCCGCTCGCCGGGTTTGGCCAGCGCGTCGACCACCAGCACGATGGCCTCGGCATTGTCGATGCTGCCCCACGCCGCCGCCACCATCGCGCGGTCCAGCCGGCGTTCGGGCGCGAAAATGCCCGGTGTGTCGATCAGCACAATCTGGGTATCGACGTCCATCGCGACGCCCATCAGGCGCGTGCGCGTCGTCTGCGCCTTGGGGCTGACGATGGCGACTTTCTGGCCGACCAGCGCGTTGACGAGGGTCGATTTGCCCGCATTGGGCGCGCCGACAACGGCAACAAAACCGCAGCGCTGGGTCATTCCTTCATTCCTTCGACAATAGCGAGCAACGCGGCGGCGGCCTCTTTCTCGGCGGCCTGTTTGCTCGGACCCTCGGCGATCGCCTCGGCCAACTTACCGATAGCGGCGCGCACCGTGAAGCGCGGGGCATGGTCGGGTCCAGAGCGATCCACTACGCTATATTCAGGCGGCTTGCGCCCCCGCGCGAGGGCCCATTCCTGCAAGGCCGCCTTGGGATGTTTGGGCGCCGCACGCTGGCCGTCGAGCATAGGCCCCCACTGCGCCAGAATGAAGGCGCGCGCAGCGTCGAGCCCGCCGTCGAGATACAGCGCACCGATCAGCGACTCTGCGACATCGGCGGCGATATTGTCGCTATAGCGCCCGCCATCGCCAATCGCCTGCGCGCCCAGCTCGACAAGTTCGGGCAGGTCAAGCTGGCGCGCGATCACCGCGCACGCTTCGCCGGACACCAGGGCATTGAAGCGCGATGACAGCTCCCCCTCGGGCGCACCGGGAAAGCGCGCAAAAAGCTCGGTTGAAATGACCAACCCCAGCACCCGGTCTCCCAGAAATTCCAGCCGCTGGTAATCGGCCTTGCCGGTGCTGCCGTGGGTCAGCGCCTGAGTAAAATGCCCAGGCTCGCGCGGGCGATGCCCGGTGATATGGGCCAGGGTATCGGCAAGGTCCCCGCGGCTCAAAAGCCTTCCCCGATGCGCTCCCAGCGCGCGGCGGTGAACCAGCTGATGGGGTTGAACCAGCTCGCCGATCCGTCGGTGGCGAACATGCTGACCAGCGCTTTGCCGACCAGATTTTCTTGGGGGACGATGCCGATGCCCGCACCTTCAATGGCCGGAAAGCGACTATCGCTGCTGCGGTCGCGATTGTCGCCCATCAGGAACAAATGTCCCTCGGGGACGATGGTCAGCGGATAATTGTCGGCCGATGAACGGATGACATCGAGCACGGCATAGCTTTTGCCGTTGGGCAGCGTTTCTTTGTAACGCGGATAGCGGCACTGGCGCTTGCCGTCGGGTGTCAGTTCCTCGAATTGCATCGCATAACAGGGCAGGTCACCCGTCCCGCGCGCTGCATCGATCATATTCTGGGTCACCGGAATCACCAGGTCGGGCATCTTCACCTTGGGCACCGGCTTGCCGTTCAGCCACAGCACCCCGTCGCGCATCTCGATGCTGTCACCGGGCAGGCCGATGACGCGCTTGATATAATCGACGCTGTTGCCCGGCGGCGCCTTGAACACGGCGACATCACCGCGCTCGGGCGTCGCGGGAAAGATGCGCCCGGGTATCAACGGCACGCTGAACGGCAGGCTGTGCTTGGAATAGCCATAGGCCATTTTGTTGACGAGCAGATAGTCACCGATCAGCAGGCGGGGCTGCATCGACTCCGACGGAATGTTAAAAGGTGACAGGAAAAAGCTGCGAAAGATGATTACCGCGACAACCAGCCAGGCCAGGAAGCGGACGGTGTCCACCGCTTCTTCCTTCGCGCTGATGGGTTCGGGCGCGGCAGGCGGTGTGGGGGCGTTGGCAGGCGGCAAAGCGTTGGCGGTCGTAGCGGTATCGTTCATGCCGCGGCCTTGGCGGGGAAGGGGGGCACTGGTCAAGCGATTATGGGCAATCGCGGCTGGCATCGGGGCGTTTCGGCGCGTAAGGACGCCGCGCTGACCACCGCCTGCTCTGGAGGATGATATGACCGCTGCCGACACCGCATGGACTGCGCTGGCCAAATGGCAGCCACAACGCCTGACTGATCTGGTCACCAGCGGCGGCGATGCTCGCGTCGCAGCGATGGTCCAGCATGTGGCGGACATTCGCTTCGACTTTGCCAAAACGCATCTTGATGCCGCTGCCATTGCTGCCTTGTCCGCCGTTGCCGAAGCGGGCGATTATTCCGGTCGCCGGCGCGCGCTCTTCTCCGGCGAAGTTGCTAATCCGACCGAAGGCCGCGCCGCCGAACATACCGCCGAGCGCGGCGAGGGCGCGGCCGACAGCGTCCTTCGCGCGCAGCAGTTTCACCAGCGCATGCGGCTTTTGATCGACGCGATCGAGGCGGGGGCATTCGGCGAGATCAGGCATCTACTGCACATAGGCATTGGCGGGTCGGCGCTGGGGCCTGATTTGCTGATTGACGCACTGGGACGCCGGTCGGATCGCTACGAAGTCGCGGTGGTTTCCAATGTCGATGGCGCGGCTTTGCAGGCGGTGTTCAACCGTTTCGATCCCGCAACGACACTGGTCGCCATTGCATCCAAAACCTTCACCACCACCGAAACCATGCTCAACGCCGCCTCAGCGTTGCAATGGCTTGAAGAGGGCGGGGTCGCCGATCCGTTCGGGCGTGTGGTCGCGCTGACCGCCTATCCCGACAAGGCGGTTGCATGGGGCGTCGATGAAACCCGCGTTCTGCCGTTTAGCGAAAGCGTAGGCGGACGCTATTCGCTCTGGTCCTCGATTGGCTTTCCGGCGGCGCTGGCGCTGGGCTGGGATGCCTTTGCCGAAATGCTGGAAGGGGCGGCAGAAATGGACCGCCACGTTCGCTTGACCGACGGGGTCGACAATGTCGCACTGCTCGCGGCCTTCGTCGACCAGCTTTATGCAAACCGCCTTGGCTGCCAGACGCGCGCGCTGTTTGCCTATGACGAACGGCTGCGGCTACTGCCCAGCTATCTGCAGCAACTCGAGATGGAATCGAACGGCAAGTCGGTCGATCTTGATGGCACGCCGGTCTCGCGCGCGACCGCACCAATCACCTGGGGCGGCGTCGGCACTGACGCGCAGCATGCGGTGTTCCAGCTGCTGCACCAGGGCACACACTTGATCCCGGTCGAATTTGTGGTGGCGCGCGAGCCCGAACATCACCTCGATCCCGCGCATCATGAGGCGCTGGTGCAAAACTGCATCGCACAGGGGGCGGCGCTGA
The DNA here is from genome assembly GCA_964401155.1 of uncultured Sphingopyxis sp. Classification (GTDB taxonomy): domain Bacteria; phylum Pseudomonadota; class Alphaproteobacteria; order Sphingomonadales; family Sphingomonadaceae; genus Sphingopyxis. Next base: position 115,892 of record CAYNXF010000002.1, on the reverse strand, counting down.
TGGCGGGCCGGGGGCACGCCGATGGCGCGCGCGCCTATCCCGGTGACCGGCCTTCGACAACCATCCTGCTCGACCAGGTCAGTCCGCACAGCTTGGGCGCGCTGCTCGCTTTCTACGAGCATCGCACCTTTGCCAATGCCGTCTTGCTGGGCATCAACCCCTTCGACCAATTCGGCGTCGAGCTGGGTAAGGAGATGGCCAAGGCTGTCGGGGACGGCGGCGGCGATTTCGATCCGGCTACGCGCGCGCTGATGGCGGCGGCTCTGGGCGATGGTGCCTGAAACCTTGTCGCAAGCGCACGAAAGCCCATATCACGACGAACGCGTAACCTAATCGGGCAACGCAGCGAAAGACCGAAATATGAGCGAGTTTGATTTTGACCTGTTCGTCATCGGCGCAGGATCGGGCGGCGTGCGCGCCGCGCGCATCGCGGCATCGCATGGCGCGCGTGTGGCCGTGGCCGAGGAATATCGCGTTGGGGGCACCTGCGTGATCCGCGGCTGTGTTCCCAAAAAACTGCTCGTTTATGGTTCGCACTTTGCCGAAGATATGGAGGATGCGCGCCGCTTTGGTTGGGACACCATGGGCGCCACCTTTGACTGGCCGACGCTGCGCGACAATGTCGCGGCCGAAGTAGACCGGTTGGAGGGGCTCTATGGCGAAACGCTCGATAGCCATAAGGTGGCGCTGTTCCACCAGCGCGCGACGATTGCTGGGCCGAACCGCATCGCGCTTGCCGACGGCAGCGAAGTTAGCGCCGAGCATATCCTGGTAGCGACAGGGGCGCGGCCAATTGTGCCAGACCTTCCGGGTGCAGAGCTGGCCATTACCTCGAACGAGGTCTTCCATCTCGATAATCTCCCCAATCGCGCGATCATCGCCGGCGCGGGTTATATCGCCAACGAATTTGCGGGAATATTCCACGAACTGGGCGTCGAGGTGACGCTGGTGACGCGCGGCGATCGGATGCTGCGCGGATATGACAGCGAAATCGTCGACCGGCTGGTCGCGATCAGCATGGCCAAGGGTATCGACATCCGCTTCAACTTTCCGTTTCGCGCCATTGCGAAGCAGGATGACGGCAGCCTGATCGTCGATGGCGGCGAACAAGGCATGATCGAAACCGACCTGGTGATGTTCGCGGTGGGGCGCCAGCCCAACAGTGCGGGCCTTGGTCTTGAGGCGCTGGGTGTCGATATGGGCGATGACGGCACCGTTTTCGTCGACACCCACAATCGCACCAATATTTCCGGCGTCTATGCCGTGGGAGACGTCACCAACCGCGTCCAACTGACCCCGGTGGCGATCCGCGAGGGGCATGCGTTGGCCGACATGCTGTTCGGCGGGGTAACGCGCACTATCGATTATTCCAGCATTCCGACCGCCGTCTTTGCAAACCCGCCGCTGGCTGGCGTGGGCCTGACAGAGGCCGAGGCGCGCGACCGATTTGCCGATGTGGTTGTCTATCGCTCCAATTTCCGCGCCATGAAGAATGTGCTCGCGGGCCGCGACGAGCGCGCGCTCTATAAAATGGTCGTTGATGGCGCGTCGGGCCGGGTGCTGGGCCTTCACATCATCGGTCCCGACAGCGGCGAGATTTTGCAGGCTGCCGCCATCGCGGTGAAGGCGGGCCTTACCAAGCAGCAATTCGACGACACCGTCGCGCTGCACCCAAGCATGGCTGAAGAGCTGGTGCTAATGAAATAACAAGTTTTAATTTGCAACTAAAATAACAGCACGCTATGCGCAACCTTAGCCAACATCGGGGAGGAAGCCAATGTCAGATGCAGTGCTGGTCACCGGCGGTTCGGGTTACATCGCCGGCTTCATCATCCGCCAGCTCGTCACCGATGGCTGGACAGTCCACACCACTATCCGCAACCTGAAGCGCGAAACCGAAGTCCGCGGCTGGCTGGACGTCGACAACAGCAAGCTCAAATTCTTCGCCGCCGACCTAATGTCCGATGATGGTTGGGCCGACGCGGTGGCGGGGTGCAGCCATGTCGCCCACGTCGCCTCACCGCTCCCGTCCAACGCACCCAAGAGCGATGACGAATTGATCGTCCCCGCGCGCGAGGGCGCCTTGCGCGCGCTGCGCTTTGCCCATGCGGCGGGAGTCAAGCGGCTGGTGATGACCAGTTCGGTCGCCGCCATTGCTTATGGTCATGGCCGCGACCGCCAACGCTTCAGCGAGGCCGACTGGACGAATGTCAATAGCCCCGACGCCTATGCCTATGTCAAATCCAAAACCATCGCCGAACGCGCCGCGCGCGACTGGATGGCGGCCAATGGTGCGGGGATGGAGTTTGTCACGGTCAACCCGTCACTCGTGCTTGGGCCATTGCTAACCGGCGATTTTTCAACCTCGCTTGAGGCGATCAAGAAAATGCTCGAAGGCTCGCTGCCCGGTATTCCCAATTTCGGCTTCTCGGTGGTCGATGTGCGTGATGTTGCCGACCTGCACGTCAAATGCCTGACCGCGCTCGACATGGCGGACGAACGCTTCATTGCCGCAGGACCGTGGCTGACGATGAAGGAAATTGCCGCAATCTTGAAAGTCGGGCTAGGTCAGGACGCGCGCAAGGTGCCGTCGCGGCGGTTGCCCGATTTCCTGGTCAAACTATCGGCAATCTTCGACCCGGTCATTCGCCAGGTCGTCGGCGAACTCGGCAATGTCCGCGATACACCCGCTGCGCACGCCAAGGCCAAACTCGGTTGGCAGACGCGTGACGCGCGTGACACGATCATCGAAACCGCGCGCGACATGATCCGGCTGGGCGTAGTGAAGGTCTGACATCTTGCCAAATCGCGCGCTTCCCGCCATCGCCTGAACCAAGGCAATCAAGGGAGCGGGCATGTCGGCCAATATCGCGGAAATGGAACGGCGGCGCGCGGCGGCGCGGCTGGGCGGTGGGCAGAAACGCATCGACACCCAGCATGCCAAGGGCAAGCTGACCGCGCGCGAACGGCTCGACATCTTGCTCGACGAAGGCAGCTTTGAAGAGCTCGACATGTATGTCGAGCATAATTGCACCGATTTCGGGATGGCCGACCAGATCATCCCCGGCGACGGGGTGGTGACCGGCAGCGGCACGATCAACGGCCGCCTCGTCTATGTCTTCAGCCAGGACTTCACCGTGTTCGGCGGTGCGTTGTCCGAACGCCATGCGCAGAAAATTTGCAAGGTGATGGAAAAGGCGATGCTGGTGGGCGCGCCGGTCATTGGCCTGAACGACAGTGGCGGGGCGCGGATTCAGGAGGGCGTCGCGAGCCTCGGCGGCTATGCCGAAGTGTTCCAGCGCAATGTGCTGGCGTCGGGCGTGGTGCCGCAGATCAGCCTCATCATGGGGCCGTGCGCGGGCGGCGCTGTCTATTCACCTGCCATGACCGACTTCATCTTCATGGTGAAGGATTCAAGCTACATGTTCGTCACCGGCCCCGACGTGGTCAAAACGGTGACCAACGAGGTGGTGACGCAGGAGGAACTGGGCGGCGCGACGACGCACACGTCGAAATCGGGCGTCGCTGACGTGGCGTTTGAAAATGATGTCGAAGCGCTGCTCGCGGCCCGCGAATTTTTCGATTTCTTGCCCGAAAACAACCGTAGCGGCGTCCCCGCCCGCCCGACCAGCGACCCCTATGACCGTGTCGAACCCAGCCTCGACACGCTGATCCCGCCCAGTGCGACGCAGCCTTATGACATGCACGAGCTGATCCGCAAAACGGTCGACGAGGGCGATTTTTTTGAAGTGCAGCCCAACCATGCGGCGAACATTATCGTTGGCTTTGGGCGTGTCGAAGGCCGCACCGTCGGCATTGTCGCTAACCAGCCGCTGGTGCTTGCGGGCGTGCTCGACATTAACAGTTCGAAAAAGGCCGCGCGCTTCGTGCGCTTCTGCGATGCGTTCGAAATTCCCATCGTGACCTTTGTCGATGTCCCGGGCTTTCTGCCGGGCACCGCGCAGGAATATGGCGGCATTATCAAGCATGGCGCCAAACTGCTGTTCGCTTATGCCGAGGCGACCGTGCCGAAGATTACCGTCATCACGCGCAAGGCCTATGGCGGGGCCTATGACGTGATGGCGTCAAAGCATCTGCGCGGCGATTTGAACTACGCCTGGCCCACCGCAGAAATTGCGGTGATGGGCGCAAAAGGCGCGGTCGAAATCATCTTCCGCGGCTTGTCGGGCGAAGAGCAGGCCGAAAAGGTCGCCGAGTATGAGGAGCGGTTCGCCAACCCGTTTGTGGCGGCGAGCAAGGGGTTCATCGACGAGGTGATCCATCCGCGAAATACGCGGAAACGGGTGGCGCTGGGGCTGCGGAAATTGCGCAACAAGGCGCTGGAGAATCCTTGGAAGAAGCATGATAATATTCCATTATAGGATGCAGCCATGAAACTCGGCCGCCTCAACCACATCGGCGTCGCGACGCAGTCCATCGCCGACAGCATCGTCTTTTACCGTGACGTCATGGGTGCGACGCACATCCACGAACCTTTTGACCTGCCCGAACAGGGGGTGAAGGTTTGCTTCGTCGACACGCCGACCGATGGCGGCATGAACGGCACCCAGATCGAGCTGATCGAGCCGCTGCCCGGCAACACCTCTATCGCGAGCTTCCTCGAGAAGAACCCGCAGGGCGGCCAGCACCATCTGTGCTACGAAGTCCCCGACATTCATGCCGCCAAAGCGTGGTTTGAAGGGCAGGGCAAGCGCGTGCTCGGCGAACCCCGCATCGGGGCGCATGGGACGCTGATTTTCTTCGTCCACCCGCGAGACATGCAGGGGGTACTGACCGAAATTATGGAGACGCCTAAGGGCGATCACGCATGATGTTTTTCGACAGCCCCAACCCTGCGCCAAATCCGCGCCGGGTGCGGATATTTGCGCATGAGAAGGGCATCACGCTGCCGTCGCAGACGGTGTCGATCATCAAGCGCGAGCAGAAAAGTCCCGAATTTACCGCGCTCAACCCGCGCGGACAGACACCGGCGTTGCAGCTGGACGATGGCACGGTGATCGCCGAAAGCGTCGCCATTTGCCGCTATCTAGAGGGGATGCACCCTGAACCACCGCTGTTCGGCACCGGCCCGCTGGAACAAGCCATGGTGGAGATGTGGAGCCGCCGCGTGGAAATGATCCTGATGCTGCCCATCGGGGCGGTCTGGGTCCACACCCATGATTTTACCGCCGCGCTGCCGGGCCGCAATGCCGAGTGGGGCGCGGCCAATCGCCAGCGCGTTGATGAGGCGCTGCGATTCTTCGATGCCTCGCTTTCGGACCGCGAATTTCTGGCGACCGACAGCTATAGCATGGCCGACATCTTGCTGCTGACCACGCTGGATTTTGCTGCCTTTATTGGCATCGCCATTCCCGACGATCTGACCCATTTGCGCGGTTGGCACGCGCGCGTTTCGGCGCGGCCTAGCGCCGCCGCCTGACAGGACGAGAGATGACCGACAAGCCGACCACCGACCAATGGGCCGCCGCGGCCGCCAAGGAAGTAAAGGGAAGGGACCTGACCTGGCATACGCCAGAGGGCTTTGCGATTAAGCCGCTCTATACCGGCGAAGATGTGACCAGCAATCCCGGCCTGCCCGGCTTTGCGCCCTTCACGCGGGGCGTGCGCGCGACCATGTATGCGGGGCGCCCCTGGACCATCCGCCAATATGCGGGCTTTTCCACTGCCGAGGAATCCAACGCCTTCTACCGCCGTAACCTCGCTGCTGGGCAAAAGGGGCTGTCGGTCGCTTTCGACCTCGCCACCCACCGCGGCTATGACAGCGATCATCCGCGCGTTGTCGGCGATGTCGGCAAGGCCGGCGTCGCGATCGACAGTGTCGAGGACATGAAGATCCTGTTCGACGGCATCCCGCTCGATCAGATGTCGGTCAGCATGACAATGAACGGTGCTGTCATCCCTATCCTCGCCTTCTTCATTGTCGCGGGCGAGGAGCAGGGGGTCGCCCAGGCGCAGCTCGACGGCACCATTCAGAATGACATTCTGAAGGAATTCATGGTCCGCAACACCTATATCTACCCGCCCGAACCTTCGATGCGGATCGTGTCGGACATTATCGCCTACACCTCGGCGCACATGCCGAAATTCAACAGCATCTCGATTTCGGGCTATCATATGCATGAGGCCGGGGCGACGGCGGTGCAGGAGCTGGCCTTCACCATCGCTGACGGTAAGGAATATGCGCAGCGCGCGATCGCGAGTGGGCTCAACATCGACGCCTTTGCCGGGCGGTTGAGCTTCTTTTTCGGCATCGGCATGAATTTCTTCATGGAGGTTGCCAAACTGCGCGCCGCGCGGACGCTTTGGTGGCGCGTGATGGACGGGCTGGGCGCCAAGGATGAGCGATCCAAAATGCTGCGCACGCACTGCCAGACGTCGGGCGTTTCGTTGCAGGAACAGGATCCCTATAACAATGTCATCAGGACCACGGTAGAGGCGATGGCGGCAACGCTCGGCGGTACGCAAAGCCTCCACACCAACGCGCTTGATGAAGCCATCGCGCTCCCCACCGATTTCTCGGCGCGCATCGCCCGCAATACCCAGATTGTGCTGGCCGAAGAAACCGGCATCACGCGTGTCGTCGATCCGCTCGGCGGCAGCTATTATGTCGAGGCGCTCACCCAGATGCTGGTCGATGACGCCTGGAAGATCATCGAGGAAGTCGACGCGGCGGGCGGCATGACCGCCTATGTCGCCACCGGGCGGCCCAAGGCGATGATCGAAGAGGCTGCTGCCGCCCGGCAGGCGCGCGTCGATCGCGGCGAAGATGTCATCGTCGGCGTCAACAAATATCAGCCGCCCGCAAGTGAGCCGCTCGACACGCTGGAGGTCGACAACCACGCCGTCCGCGAGGCGCAAATTGCGCGTCTGAGGCATGTGCGGGCAACACGCGATGAAGCGGCTTGTCGCGCGGCTTTGGCGGCGCTGACGGAGGGCGCAAAGGGTGACGAAAACCTGCTGGCGCTCGCTGTTGATGCCGCGCGCGCGCGCGCTACGCTGGGTGAGATTTCGGACGCGATGGAGGCCGCTTTTGGCCGCTACGCCACTACCCCCACCCCAGTGAAGGGCGTCTATGGCAAGGCATATAGCGACGATACACGCTACGCATTGGTCGTCGAAGGCGTCGACGCGGTCAGCCGCCGATTGGGCCGTCGCCCGCGAATTCTGGTCGCAAAAATGGGGCAGGACGGGCATGACCGCGGCGCCAATGTTGTTGCCAGCGCCTTCACCGACATGGGGTTCGAGGCCGTGAGCGGGCCGCTGTTCCAGACGCCCGAAGAAACGCTCGCGCTCGCACTTGAAAAGGGCGTCGATGCCATCGGCGCTTCCTCGCTTGCGGCGGGGCACAAGACGCTTATCCCGGAATTGATCCGCCTGCTGAAGGAAGCGGGGCGCAGTGACATCAAGGTCTTTGCGGGCGGCGTCATCCCCCCACAGGACTATGATTATCTGCGCGAAGCCGGGGTGGTCGGCATCTATGGCCCGGGAAGCAACATTGTGGAATGCGCTGCCGACGTGCTGCGCCTATTGGGGCACAATATGCCGCCGGTTGGAGAGAATGCGTGACTGTAAGGACCGACTGGACCCGCGAAGAAATCGCCGCGCTGTTCGACCTGCCGTTTGATGAGCTGGTCTATCAGGCCGCAACCGTCCACCGCGCGCATCATGCCGTGGGGCAGATCCAGCTGTGCACCCTACTCAGCATCAAGACCGGCGGCTGCCCCGAGGATTGCGGCTATTGCAGCCAGTCGGTGAAGGCCGACAGCGGGGTCGCTGCGACCAAGCTAATGGATGTGCGCGAAGTGCTGCAATCCGCGGCGCGTGCGAAAGATTCGGGCTCGCAGCGTTTCTGCATGGGCGCCGCGTGGCGTAATCCGAAGGACCGCGACATGCCCGCGATTGTCGAAATTGTGAAGGGCGTGCGCGCGATGGGCATGGAAACCTGCATGACCTTGGGGATGCTGACCCCGAAACAAGCCGACATGTTGGCCGAGGCGGGGCTCGATTATTACAACCACAATATCGATACCTCGCCCGAGCGCTATAATGACATCATTACCACGCGCACGATGGAGGACCGGCTGGATACGCTGGCCGAAGTTCGCCGTGCGGGCATCAACGTGTGCAGCGGCGGCATTGTCGGCATGGGCGAAACGCGCGCCGACCGGGTGGGCTTCATCCACACGCTGGCGACGCTGCCGCAACATCCCGAAAGCGTACCGGTGAACGCGCTGGTGCCGGTTAAAGGCACGGTGCTGGGCAACATGCTGGCGGACACGCCGCTGGCGAAGATCGACGATATCGAATTCGTTCGCGTGGTCGCGGTCGCGCGGATCACCATGCCGATGAGCATGGTGCGATTGAGCGCTGGGCGCGAGTCAATGTCCGAGGCGACGCAGTCGCTGTGCTTCATGGCAGGCGCGAACAGCATCTTCACCGGCGACAAGCTGCTGACCGCTGCCAACGCCGGCGATGACAAAGATGCGGCGCTGCTGGCGAAGCTGGGGTTGGTGCCGATGGCGGCGGAAGAACCGCTAAGGGCATGCAAGGCGTCGGTGGCGGCGGAGTGAGGGTATTTGCACCGCCGGCCCATAGATGGTATAACCTTAGCGATGAAAGGTAGAATTCCATGGGTGTCCAGATGAACATCAAAAATGCTGAAGCCTACGAAATCGCTTCTGAATTGGCCGAAAAGACTGGTTCCAGCCTGACGCAGGTGGTTCTCGACGCCCTTCGTGCGCAAAAACGCGAGCTTGAAAAAGAAGAAACTTTTGAACGCGCCATGGCTATTATTCAGGATATGCGTTCGCGCTTGTCGCCCGAATTTTTGGCGCGCGATTTTGACGATGAACTTTACGACGAGTTCGGGCTGCCGAAATGATTGTCGACAGCTCCGCCATCGTCGCGATCATTCGCGGCGAAGCCGAAGCCGGGCCGTTTCTGTCTAGCATCCGGTCACAGTCCGATAATGTGATTTCTGCAGGGAATTATTTGGAAATGGGCATCGTCATTGATGGCGAAAAAGATGCCGCGCTCAGCGCCGCGCTGGATGCGCTGCTCGACACCCTTGGCATTGAAATTGCCCCGGTTACGTCAACGCAAGCCAAAATCGCCCGCCAGGCCTATCGCGATTTCGGCAAGGGCAGTGGGCATCCCGCTAAGCTGAACTATGGCGATTGCTTCGCCTATGCGTTGGCGATGGAGCGGGGAGAGCCGCTGCTCTACAAGGGCGATGATTTTGCGCATGCGGGGTTGGGGCGGGTGGTGTGACAACCATGTGGACGGCCCTAAAACTCTTATTCAGTTTCCTCTACTTTGCGGTTGCAGCCGTTTTGGCATTCATATCCATTTTTACCCCATGCGGACTTGCGCCCGGTGCATGGTGTGAGTTGGAAGGACCAAACTGGTTTGGTTGGCTACTTGGGATTCTGGGACCTCTCGGTGTGCTTGCCGCATTTATTGCCTTCTATTTTGCTTTCATTGCAGTAGCCACTCGAATGGGTAACAGTCGCTAATGTTCGAAAAAATCCTGATCGCCAACCGCGGCGAAATTGCCTGCCGCATCATCAAGACGGCCCGCCGCATGGGGATCGCGACCGTCGCGGTCTATTCCGATGCCGATGCGCGCGCGCCGTTTGTGAAGATGGCGGACGAGGCGGTGCATATCGGGCCTTCGCCTGCCGCGCAGTCCTATCTGCTGGCGGACAAGATCATCGCGGCGTGCAAACAAACGGGCGCGGAAGCGGTGCATCCGGGCTATGGTTTCCTGTCCGAACGCACCAGCTTTGCCGAAGCGCTGGCGGCGGAAGGCATCGCCTTTATCGGCCCCCCGGTGGGTGCGATTGCCGCGATGGGCGACAAGATTGAGTCCAAAAAGCTTGCGAAACAGGCAGGCGTCAATGTCGTTCCCGGCTTCGTCGGCGAGATTGAAGATACCGAACATGCCGTGCGGATTTCGGCGGAAATCGGCTATCCAGTGATGATGAAGGCGTCTGCTGGGGGCGGCGGCAAGGGCATGCGGCTGGCGTACAACGAACAGGATGTGCGCGAGGGCTTTGAGGCGACCAAGCGCGAGGGGCTCAACAGTTTCGGCGACGACCGCGTGTTTATCGAGAAGTTCATTCTGAACCCGCGCCATATCGAAATCCAGATATTGGGTGATCAGCATGGCAACATCCTTTACCTCAACGAACGCGAATGCAGCATCCAGCGGCGGCACCAGAAAGTCGTCGAGGAAGCACCTTCGCCCTTCGTCACGCCCAAAATGCGCCAGGCGATGGGCGAACAATGCGTCGCGCTGGCGCGCGCGGTGGGCTATTATTCAGCAGGCACGGTCGAGCTGATTGTCTCGGGCGCGGACCCTTCGGGCGAGAGCTTCTACTTCCTCGAAATGAACACGCGGCTTCAGGTGGAGCATCCGGTGACCGAGGCGATCACCGGCATCGATCTGGTCGAACAGATGATCCGCGTCGCGGCTGGCCAGAAGCTGACTTTCGGGCAGGATGATGTGAAGCTCGACGGCTGGGCCATTGAGAACCGCGTCTATGCCGAAGACCCGTATCGCGGCTTTCTACCCTCGACGGGACGGCTGGTGCGCTATCGCACGCCCGTTCTGGCGTGGGACGGCGAAGAGCGCGGCGTTGATGGGGTGCGGGTCGATGCGGGTGTAGAAGAAGGCGGCGAGGTTTCCATCTTCTACGACCCGATGATCGCCAAGCTCGTCACCTGGGGCGAAACGCGCGACGAGGCCGCCGACAAGCAGATCGCCGCGCTCGACCGCTTCGAGATCGAGGGCCTCGGCCACAATATCGATTTCGTCAGCGCCATCATGCAGCACCCACGCTTCCGCTCGGGCGAGCTCACCACCGGCTTCATCGCTGAGGAATATCCCGATGGTTTCCATGGCGCTGCGGTGCCCGATGGCATCCCACGCGCGCTCGCCGCGATCGCGGGCTTTGTCGCGACGGCGGAGGCCGATCGCGCGCGCCGCGTCGATGGCCAACTTGGCGACCGGCTCGAACCGCCGCACGTCTGGCAGGTGACGATTGGCGGCACGCCGATGAAGGTCAAAGTCGGCACCAAGCATATCAAGGTTGAGGGCGATAAGGTGGATATCGCACTGGAATACACCCCCGGCGACCGGCTGGTGATTGCCGACATCGATGGTGCGGAACTGGCGGTAAAGCTGACCAAGACCCGCAACGGCTGGCGTATGACGACGCGCGGGCGGGCGCATGACGTGCGCGTGCTGCCCTGGCACGCCGCGCCCTATGCCAAACATATGATCGAGAAAATTCCGCCCGATCTGTCGAAGTTCCTCATCTGTCCGATGCCCGGCCTGCTCGTCTCGCTTCACGTCGGCGAGGGCGACAAAGTGGAGGCGGGCCAGCCGCTCGCCACGGTCGAGGCGATGAAAATGGAAAATATCCTGCGCGCCGAAAAGGCGGGCGTGGTGGCCAAGGTCAACGCAGCGCAGGGCGATAGCCTAGCAGTCGATGCGGTGATCTTAGAGATGGCGTGATGTGGGTGATGCTGGCGATGGCAGCGCTCGGGCAGGCGGTTCCTGTGGATGAAAAACTGGTCGACGGATTGCCGGTGCAGACGGTCACGCTAGTGGTGCATGGCACCACCCAGCAGTGTAGCGGGCCGATGCTTGTCGACGTCCTAAATCGTTTGGGCGCTCCCGCGGGCAATAATGTACGCGCTGACGCTCTTCGGTTGATCCTTCTCGCCAAAGCGCGCGACGGTTATCAGGTCGCCTTCACGCTGGGCGAACTGGACCCGTTGCTGGGGAACAAGCGGGCGATTATCGCGACGCAGTGTGATGGCAAGCCCTTGGCGGCTGAGGATGGCCCCTATCGGCTGGTCATGGCTGGCGAAAGGCGCGGCGCGCGATCATTGCGACAGCTGGAGACGCTAACGCTGCTTAATGTTGAGTAGCCGCGCCTAATCCATCATTGCCACCGCTCTGATCCACCCCGCACTCGCGCGTTCAATCTTCACCGGAAAGCAGCTGAGCGTAAAGCCGAACGGCGGCAAACTCGCCAAATTAGTCAGTTTTTCAATCTGGTAATAAGGGTGGATGCGGCCTGCCTTGTGGCCTTCCCAAATGATGCTGGGGTCGCGCGTTTCGGCCCAGCGCTTGGCGGTAAGGCTGAACGGCGCATCCCAGCTCCACGCGTCGGTGCCGACGACCTTCACCCCGCGCTCGGTCAGATACAGCGTCGCTTCCGCGCCGAGCCCGACGCCTTGGTCTGTAAAATTCTCGGTGCCGTAAACTGCGCCCGACTGCACCAGCACGATATCGAGCGGCTGCAGCGCATAACCGATGCGCGCCAGCTCGCCCTCCACCTCCGCCGCGCTGACCACATGGCCATGCGGCAGGTGGCTGAAATCCAGTTTCACGCCGGGACGGAAGAACAGGTCGAGCGGCGCTTCGTCGATGCTGGGCGCGGGGTTCGCGCCACTGTCGGTGGTTGAATGGAAATGCCATGGGGCGTCCATATGCGTGCCATTGTGGGTGCTGAGTGTCAGCATCTCGACTGCCCAGCCTTCACCATCAGGCAAATCCTCGCGGGTCAGGCCGGGGAAGAACATGGCGATTTGTTCCCACGTATGGTCGTGGGTCATATAGGTCACCTGCGGGCGCATCACCGGCGGGTCGGAAATCACATCATTGGTGATAGGGATCGACAGGTCGATGAAGCGCGCCATGGGTTAAAGGTGCCTTGCGGTCTGGGCTTGTGCAAGGACTATTGCCGTTTATGACGAACGCATAACAAATCCCCGCCGAACGCCGGGGAAGGGGAGATATTTTACATGACGGACGTTGCCATCGATCCCAAACGCGACGGGTTGGTCATCACCGCATCGGGGCTGGGGACCGTGTTCGAATGGTATGATTTCTTCGTTTACGGCATCCTCGCGGTGCTGATCGGCAAGCTGTTTTTCCCCAGCGACAATGAAGCCGCGGCGACACTCGCCAGTCTGGCAGCGTTCGGCGCGGGGTTTGGCGTCCGGCCCTTGGGCGCGCTGGTGTTCGGCTATCTGGGCGACCGGATAGGGCGCAAATATACCTTTCTGATCACCATCACGCTGATGGGCGGCGCGACGGCGGCGATCGGCTTCCTCCCCACCTATGCGCAGGCCGGGCTATGGGCGGCGGGATTGCTGGTGTTTCTGCGCTGTTTGCAGGGTTTGGCGCTGGGGGGTGAATATGGCGGGGCAGCGATTTATGTCGCAGAACATGCCCCACCGGGTAAACGCGGACAATACACCAGCTGGATTCAGGCGTCGGTTGCAGGCGGGTTCTTGCTCGCGGTTTGCGTGGTGCTGGCCACCCGCTCGGCCATGTCAACCGAGGCGTTTGAGGCATGGGGCTGGCGTATCCCCTTCCTCATCTCGATCCTGCTGCTCGCCATTTCGCTGTGGATCCGGCTGATGCTCAATGAAAGCCCGGTGTTCAAGGCGATGAAGGAAGCGGGCACCGTTTCCAAAAATCCCTTTCTCGACAGCATCCGCTACCCCGGCAACATCAAGCGCATCTTCATCGCGATGTTCGGTGTCGCGGCTGGGCTGACCGTGATTTATTACACCTCGCAATTCTACACGCTCTATTTCCTGACGGGTACGGCGCGGGTGCCCGAGACCGACGCGCTTGGCTATATGGCGGTGGGGGCGCTGCTCGCCGCGCCGCTTTACGTCGCAGCGGGGTGGCTGTCGGACCATTATGGCCGCAAGCGCATTTTGCTGACCGGTTATGCGCTGTCGATGCTGCTGACCTTTCCCTTGTTCTGGACCATGGCTGATGCGGCGAACCCGGCCCTGTCAAAGGCGACGGCGGCCAATCCTGTGACCTTGGTCGGACCCGACTGCGACTATGGCCTGGGCGATATTTTGAGCGGCAATCAGGACACCGACTGCAAAAAGGCACTGAATTTTCTGTCCAAACGCGGGATCAGCTATGCCAAGGCACCTGGCGAGGCCGTTGTGCTCAAGGTTGGGACGGCTGAGGTACAAGGGTTTGACAACGATGCTTATGTCGCGGCGCTCGAAGCGGCTGGCTACCCGGATAAGTCTGACCCGGAACAGCGCAATGGTCTGGTCATCATTTTGGTCGTCGCCGCGCTCGTCGCGCTGTCAGCGATGACCTATGGTCAGGTCGCTGCGATACTGGTGGAAATGTTCCCAGCGAAAATCCGCTACACCTCAATGTCTATCCCCTACCATATCGGTACCGGCTATTTCGGTGGCTTTTTGCCGTTCTTTTCGCAATTGATCGTGGTTTCGACCGGCGGGGCTTTCAACGGATTGTGGTATGGCATTGGGGTGACCGCCATGGCGTTCATCGTCAGCGCCATCTGGTTGCCCGAAAATCGCAACGCGGTGCTCGACTAGGCTAGGACGGAAAGGTAGGCGCAGCGGGATGCTGGAAATTCCCGCCCCTCTGCGTTTGCGCCTCGATGGCGATGCGCTGGTCCACAACTGGCGCTGGCTGGCGCGGCAGGGAGGCGCAGCGGCAGGGGCCGCGATCAAGGCCAATGGCTATGGGCTGGGCGCGAACGGCGTGATGGAGCGACTCTTTGCCGCAGGATGCCGCGATTTTTTTGTCGCCACCTGGGCAGAGGCAGCAGCGCTGATGCCGCTACCAGCGGGCGCGCGGCTAAGCGTACTGCACGGCGTGCGCGCCGAGGACATGGCGGCGGCGCTGACTTTGCCCGCAGTGCCCGTGCTCAACAATCTGGAACAGGTGGCTCGCTGGCGGGCCAGCGGGCAAGGACGGCGCTGCGAAATCATGGTCGATACCGGAATGAACCGGTTGGGGCTGCGTCCCGAAGAAGCGTTGGCTGGGGCGCTGGACGGGCTGACCATTGAAACGGTGATGAGCCACCTCGCCAGCGCCGATGAGGATAGCGCCCAGAACGCCGCACAGCTTGGAGCTTTTTCCAAGATCCGCTCGGCATTTCCGGCAGCGCGCGCCAGTTTGGCCAATAGTGCGGGCATATGCTTGGGTGCGGATTATGGATTCGATCTGACGCGCCCCGGCCTTGCCCTCTATGGAGGCATTCCCCGTGCCGAAGCCAGCGAACATATTCGCCCTGTCGTCACTATCGAGGCACAGCTGATCCAGTGCCGCATGGTACCTGAGGGCGAGAGCGTCGGTTATGGCGCGACATGGACTGCGCTGCGCGACACGCCGGTGGGGATTGTCAATCTGGGCTATGCCGACGGTTATTGGCGCGCCTTTGCGGGGCAAGGCTATGCGGTGGCGGGTGACACGAAACTGCCACTGGTAGGGCGCGTTTCGATGGATTTGATCGCGCTTGACCTCAACGCTGTGCCGCAAGCCAGCGAGGGCGACTGGGTATGCCTGCCGCTCGACCTCGCTGCAGCGGCGGCACAGACCGCCATGTCGCAATATGAACTGCTCACCGGGCTTGGGCAGCGGTTCGAGCGGGTTTGGTCTTAAGCTCTTCGTCATCGCTTCGCTGCGCTCGCAAACGCAGCCGTGCGGAAATACCAGATAACAAAAGGGCCGCCCCTCATCAGGGCGGCCCTTTCTGTTTTAGCGTTGGTCAAGGGGCTTAGAAGCTGGCCTGGATCCCCGCGAAGAAATAACGCCCAAAGGTGTCGTACGGATCACCACCTGCGGTGCCGAGCAGACCCAGCGGCGGCTGACGGTCAAACGCGTTATCGACGCCAACATAGAAGTTGAACTTGGTGTTCACTTCCACATCCACCCGGAACGAATGGTAGAAGGCGTCGGGATAATAGACGCGGTCAAATGCGTCGGCATTGTTCGGCGCAATAGTGATCAGATCGCCAGGCGTGCAGGGTACCGCGGGACCATTCAGCGTGCCGCCGGTGTTCTGCGTCACGCCCGAGGCCGGGCAGATATCCCGATAGGCATTCTGCGTTTCATATGCGCCGATGGTCTGCTTGCCGATGTAGCGCAAGCCATAGCGCAGCGAGAAGGACCCAAAGTCATAGCTGGCCGTCAGGTTGGCTGCCCATTCCGGGTCGCCCAGCTCGCTCAATTGGCGATCAGGACGACGGGCGTCGGTCGGGTTAACAAAGTTGGTCCGTTCCAATACCTTGGTCGCGATCGCGCGGATGCTGAGGCGCTGACCATTTTCGAACGTCTTGCGATAGGCTAGGTCGAAGTCGATACCGCGTGCGGTGCCCTTCGCGAAGTTGACTCCGCCCGAAATCACCGCCGGCTCCACGAACAGTCCGGTGGCCGGATCGCGGTTGACGGTGGCGCAGAACGGGTTGCCGATGCCTTGGGCACTGTCATAACAGTTGTTGATGATGACCTGCGCACCCAGCACTTCAATGCGGTTTTTCACCTCGATGTCATAATAGTCGATGGTGAAGTTCAGACCCGGGATGAAGCTCGGCTCGAACACCGCACCCAACGTCAGCGACTTCCCGCGTTCTTCGGTCAGGGTCGGGTTACCGCCCGACAGGAAGCCGGTCGAAGCCGTCAACGCCGTACAGTTGCGCCATGGTGTACCTGGGGCCGCTGGGAAAGCGGACGAGGCGCACGCCGCCGACGAAGCCGCAGTGTGCGTGGTCGGAACACCGGCAGCAGCGCAGTTGGCGGCGCGGTTGGGGTTGTTGTTGATGTTTACGCTGTCGCAGGGGTCGCCGATGAAGGCGAAGTTCTGCGATGCGGTCGCAAACAAGTCACCCTGCGTCGGAACACGTACCGACGTTGCATAAGCAGCGCGCAGGCGGATGTCGGGGATCGGCGCGTAAATGCCCTGGACATTATAGGCATAAACGGTGCCGGTGGCGGTATTGTAATCCGAAACGCGGCCAGCCGCCGACAGTGTCAGTTCCTCGGCGAAAGGAAGATCCTTCAGCAGCGGAATCTGGATTTCGCCATAGGCTTCCTTCACCGTCAGCTGCGGCGGATTGAAATCCTGCAGCGCGTTGAGGAAGGTGGCACCCGACGAGGTCAGATCATCAAAATCGACGCTTGACCGCTCGCGGCGATATTCGGCACCGACCACGAAGCTGATCGGACCGCCCGGCAGTTCGAACAGCTGTGACAGGTCGCCGCTCACGAAAGCACCAGCATTCAACTGCGAAGCGCGCTCGTCTGTAACACCATCGCGGTGGATGAAGTCGAGTGCACGCGGGTCGCTGTTGCCCGACCCGAAGACGTTCACGGGAACGCAATTGGGGCTGACGTTGGTGACCGAGTTGACGCGGCAGATCACGCGTTGTCCCGCCGAATTGGTCACGAAGTTGGTGCCAGTGAAGCCAACCGGGGCGACGACGGCATCGACTGCCAGGTTAAAGCCGTCAAACGCGCTGCCATCTTCGGTGAAGAGCAGCAGGTTGTTCTGGTTCAGCCCCAGTGCTTCGAACTTGCCGTAGTTAACAAAGACTTCGTATTTCCAGTCTTCGTTGAAATCGCCTTCGACCCCGGCGACGACGCGATAGGTTTCGCGCTTGCCATCAAAGAAACGGCCGCGGAAATCGGTGTTGAAGCGCGCGAGAGGGAAGGTACCAGTGGCCACGTTGGCGCAAATGCCATTGGCCTGCAGTGTCGCCAGGGCCTGTGCACTGAGGAAGCCGTTGTTACAACGCATTGCAGGCCCACCCAGCGTGCCGGGCACGCTGGTAAAGAAGCTCGGCTGGCCCTCGCCCGACGCATCGACGCGGACATATTTGGCTTCGACATAGGGACGGAAAGCGTCCGAAACATCAAAGTGCGCGAGCAGGTTTACGGCGGCACGATCAACTGCCGCCAGCATCGACCCGGTGTTGCGCAGCGTCGAACCATTGCCGCCCTGCACGTTGCCCGAGAAGGTACCGAAAAAGGTGGTGGGCACGTCGGTGAAAATATTGCCTTGGTTGTCGAAGCGCAGGAAGCGCCCGTTGCCCAAACCGGCAATGGTACCACCGTCAGAAATGGTGCTATTGCGCACGCCACAGACAAAGGTGCTATCGGGGATGCCGTCGCCAGCTGCCGGTTCGCTAGCCGGGTTTTCAGTCAACTGAAACTGACAGCGGCCACTGAAGGCACCGGTGATTGCGTCGCGGTCACGGAAATACAGAGGCTCCTGACGCGAATATTCGGCCGACAGCGCCACGTTACCGCGACCATCAGCGAAGTTGCGACCCCAGGTCAGGCTGGCCGAATAGGTTCCGCGATCGCCACGCGACGAAATGCCGCCCTGGGCGTCGAGCTCCAGACCTTCAAAGTCGCGCTTCAGGACGAAGTTGACGACACCGGCGACGGCGTCAGAACCGTAAACAGCGGAGTTGCCGCCAGTCACGATGTCAACGCGTTCAAGCAAATCGATCGGAATGGTGTTGACGTCAATTTCATAGCTGCCCGCGCTTGCCGTGATGTGGCGCTTGCCGTTGACGAGCACCAGCGTGCGGGCGGTGCCCAGACCGCGAAGGTCAAGGAAGTTCAAACCGGCAGTGCCAATGAAGCGGGTCGAGTTGCCCGACGAAAAAGTTGAACGCAGCGAGGGCAGATCGTTCAGCGCATCGCCCAACGAGACGCTGCCGTCATCGGTCAGTTCACCGACGCTTACCGAAGTCAGCGGTGTGGGTGAGTCGAGCGTCGGGCGAGCAATACGCGAACCGGTGACGACGATGGCGCGCCCTTCGGTTTCGTCGCTGTCGCAAACGCCATTGTTGTTGTCGTCGACGCAGTCGGCTTGCGGCGCAGGTGCGTCCTGCGCAAACGCGGGCTGGCTGACGGAAACGGCTACTGCAAAGGCTGCAGCACCCAGAAGCAGGTGCGACTTGATCATTGATAACTCCCCGGTTGCGGTCTGCGCTAACATGAGCACAGTCCGATTCTTGCACCAAAGCCATTTTTGCGGACACGCACAAGCCCCTACTGCCACAAAAATGCCATGACGCAGTGATGCGACAAGGGCTGTGGTAAATGTGCAACAAAATTTCATGCATGTGACAAATTATGTGCTTTGTTGCGCCGCACCAACTTTTGCTGCTACGCAAGCCGCAGTGGCAGCACCCGCTGGTTTCGCTTTTGGAGCATAGACGATGGCCCGCAATCGCACCCGTTCGCCTGATGAGGCCGTGGTCATCAAAAAATATGCCAACCGGCGGCTCTATGACACCGAACGCAGCGCTTATATCACGCTGGACGATCTTGGCGCGATGGTGCGCGACGGGCGTGAATTCAAAGTTGTCGACGCCAAGACTGACGAAGACATCACGCACAATGTGCTGACGCAAATCATCATGGAGGAAGAGACCAAAGGTAGCACCTTGTTGCCGGTCAATTTTCTGCGCCAGCTGATTGGCATGTATGGCGACAATATGCAGGCATCGGTGCCGCATTACCTGGAAGCGTCGATGGCGGCCTTTCGCAAGAATCAGCAGCAGTTCCGCTCGGCGGTCGAAGGCGCGCTGGGGGCGAACCCCTTTGCCGAAATTGCCAAACGCAACATGGAAATGTTCAGCCAGGCGGCAGGCGCGCTGATGCCCGTGCGCCCCGGCGACAAGGCGCGCGATGCCGAAATCAAGGCGCTCAAGGATGAAATCGCCGCGCTCAAAGCGCAAGTGGCGGATTTGCGGGCGCAGCTCGACGCCGCCTGAACGGGACGCCCTTGTCGCCCTATGCGCCACCGGCTAGGGCGCGGGGCATGAAACACGCATTATCCGTCACCCGCCAAGAAAATTTCGCCGCCTGGTATCAGGAAGTCATCGCCGAGGCCGATATGGCCGAAGAGAGCGGTGTGCGCGGCTGCATGGTCATCCGCCCATGGGGTTACGGCATCTGGGAACGTATCCAGACGCTGATGGACGCGCAAATCAAGGCGGCGGGCGTCGAAAATTGCTATTTCCCGCTGTTCATTCCGCTGTCCTTCTTTGAAAAAGAGGCCGATCATGTCGACGGCTTTGCCAAGGAAATGGCTGTCGTCACCCATCACCGACTGGTGCCCGATGGCAAGGGAGGGCTGATCCCCGATCCGGCGTCCAAACTGGAAGAGCCGCTGGTTGTGCGCCCAACGTCCGAAACATTGATCGGCGCAGCGATGAGCCGCTGGGTCCAGTCGTGGCGCGACCTGCCGCTGATGGTCAACCAATGGGCTAACGTCGTGCGCTGGGAAATGCGCACGCGCATGTTTCTGCGCACCGCCGAATTTCTGTGGCAGGAGGGGCATACCGCGCATGCCACCCGCGACGATGCGATGCAGGAAACACACCGCGCACTGGAAATGTACCGCGCCTTCGCCGAAGGACCACTGGCGATGCCAGTGATCGCGGGCGAAAAGCCGGAAAATGAGCGCTTCCCCGGTGCGGTTGCGACCTTCAGCATCGAGGCGATGATGCAGGACGGCAAGGCGCTTCAGGCGGGCACCTCACACTATCTTGGTACCGGTTTCGCCGAAGCGTCGGGCATCCGCTATCAGGACCGTGAGGGCGCGCAGCAATTTGCCCACACCACCAGCTGGGGCGTGTCGACGCGGATGATTGGCGGCGTCATCATGACGCACGGTGATGACGATGGCCTTCGCTGCCCGCCGCAAATCGCGCCGCACCAGATTGTTATCATCCCGATGCTGCGCGAGACCGAGGAGGATGATGCCATCCTCGATTATTGCCGGGCGCTGCTGGGCGAGCTGCGCGCATTGACCGCATTCGGCGAGCCGGTGCGCGCGCATCTGGACGCGCGGTCGGGTAAAGCGTCGAACAAGCGCTGGGCCTGGGTCAAAAAAGGCGCGCCGATCATTGTCGAGGTTGGGCCGCGCGATGTGGCGGGCGGCAACGTCGCCGTGCTGCGCCGCGACCAGCTGTACAAAGATGATGGCAAGGTCAATTCGGCTTTCGTCGCGCGCGGAGACTTTGTCGCTCGCGCATCGACGCAGTTACAGGCGATCCAGTCAGCGCTCTATGCCGAAGCCAAAGCGCACCTGGACGCCAACATTGCTCGGGGCGTGACTGACCTCGGTGCCCATTTTGGCGGGGACGACAAATTCGTCGGCTGGGCTGAGGTGCAATGGTCGCAGCCGACCGGTGCAGCGCTCGACAAGGTCGTGGAGCAATTGAAGTCACTCAAGCTGACAATGCGCAATGTGCCGATGGATGCGGCAGCCGCCGATGGCCCATGCATCTTTACCGGCAAGCCGGCGGTTGAGCGGATTTTGGTGGGGCGGTCTTACTGAGTGGCGCGCCAGCCGCGCCCCAGCCCCTCCGGCCTTCCCACCCGTGAGGCTATCCTCGCCTTTATCGAGTCGTCGGAGTCCCCTGCGGGCAAACGCGAGATAGCCAAGCATTTCGTCATTCGCGGTAACGACAAGATTGCGCTGAAAGCGCTGCTCAAGGACATGACCGACGAGGGGCTGGTCGATCTCGCATCTGGCCGTGCCTTTCACAAGCACGGTGGATTGCCCAAAGTTACCGTGCTGCGCGTCGTCGCGATTGAGGGCGACGCCGCCTATGCCGTCCCTGAACATTGGGAAGCGGCCACGCCGCCGCCAAGGCTACGCGTTTTGGAAAAGGGGAAGCGTGGTGCGCTCGGCATGGGCGACCGTATCCTTGCGCGCACCGAGGAGCGCGGGGCTGGCCATGTCGCGCACCCAATGAAAAAGCTGCAAGCGGGCGGCGAAAGCGTTGTCGGGGTAATCGTCCGGGAAACCGGCGCGGGCGGTAAGCCGCTGTTGATGCTCCGCCCAACCGACAAGCGGGCGCGGCATGATTTTGCCATTGGTGACATCGGTGATGCCGCGGAGGGCGAGCTGGTGCGGGCCGAACTGTCAGGCAAGGGCGCGGGCGTGCGTGCCAAAGTCATTGAACAGCTGGGCGATCCCTTTGCCCCCCGCGCGCTCAGCCTGATCGCCATCAGCAAGCATGATATTCCGGATATGTTTGGCGGCGAAACGCTGGCCGAGGCCAAAGTTGCGGCCAAACTGCCGCTGACGATCGACGGTCGCGAGGATTTGCGCGACCTGCCCATTGTCGCCATCGACCCCGCCGATGCGCGAGACCATGATGATGCGGTGTGGGCCGCGCCCGATGATGACCCCGGCAACAAGGGCGGCTACCGCGCCATCGTCGCCATTGCCGATGTCAGCTATTATGTGCGCGACGGCGGCGCGCTGGATCGCGAGGCGCGACGCCGCGGTAACAGCGTCTATTTCCCCGACCGGGTCGTGCCGATGCTGCCGGAGGAGCTATCAGCGGGCGTCTGTTCGCTGAAAGCGGGCGAGGACCGGGCGGCGATGGCGTGCCATCTGGTCATCGACCGGCATGGCAAGGTGACCGCGTGGCGCTTTGCAAGGGCGTTGGTGCGGCTGCGCGCCAATCTGGCCTATGAGGCTGCGCAGGCGATCATCGATGCAGGTAAGGGCGATCATCATGATGATCTGGCGTCACTTTGGATGGCATGGCGTTTGCTCGCCAAGGCGCGCGACGGGCGCGCCCCGTTGGCGCTCGAACTGCCCGAGCGCCAAGTAATCCTCGACGATGCCGGCAACATAGCCGAAATCCGGGTGCGCGAGCGGCTCGACGCACATCGGTTGATCGAGGATTTTATGATCGCCGCCAACGTCGCCGCAGCCAAGGCGCTCGAGGCGAAGAAATCGCATGTCATGTACCGCATCCACGAACCGCCGAGCCGCGAGAAGCTGGTCAGCCTCAAGGATTATCTGGCGACTTTTGGCCAGAATTTCGCGTTGGGGCAGGTGATTACGCCTGCGACCTTTAACCGGCTGATTGACGGTTTTTCGGGCGACGACCGGCTCGACGAGATTATGACTGCGATTTTGCGGAGTCAGACGCAGGCCTATTATGGTCCCGCGAATGTTGGCCATTTCGGGCTGGCGCTGGGCAGCTATGCGCATTTCACCTCGCCCATCCGTCGCTATGCCGACCTGATCGTCCACCGCGCGCTGGTCGATGCCTATGGACTTGAAGTGCCGGGCAAGGCCAAAGGCTTACCTCCGCGCACCGGATTAGGCGAGGCTGATGGCAAAAGCCTGACGCGGATCGGTGAAGCAATCAGCGCGCTCGAGCGTCGCGCGATGGAAGCCGAGCGCGAGACCATCGACCGCTATGTGGCCGCATGGCTGTCAAGCAAAGTCGGCGAAGTGCTGCCCGCGCGCATCACCGGGGTGCAGGCCTTCGGGTTCTTTGCCACCGTCGAAGGGCTTGGCGGTGACGGGCTGGTGCCGGTGTCGACGCTCGGTGGCGAGCGGTTTTTCTACGATGAGGCGGCGCGGTCACTAGACAGCGAGCATGGCAAGGTCAGCTATGCCATCGGGCAGAAACTGGATCTGCGGCTTGTCGATGCCAATCCGGTTAGCGGGGCTTTGCGCTTCGCCTTGCCCGATGCAGAGCCCTCATCGGGTAGCTTCCGCCGCGATGGCCGCAAACCCACGCGGCGCGATGGCGCGGGGCATGTGGTCGGCAAACGCGGGCGCCCGGGCAATATCCGGCATCAGGGCAAACGACGGTAAATGCCTCATCGTCGTCCCGGACTTGATCCGGGACAACGAGCGGCAGGTCGCTTGTTATCCCGGATCAAGTCCGGGATGACGGGAATTTAGGATTTGCGCTAACTCAGCGACGCCAGCCGCTCCACATCCATCCCGCCCGGCACAATCATGACCGGGCAGGGCAGGGTGCCGCAATCGGCCCCGGTGAAATGCGCAACCAACGGTCCTGGCGGGCCGCTCGCCGCAGCGCCCAGCACCAGCGCCGACACTTCGGGGCGTTCGTCGAGGATCAGGTGTACGACATCCGTCGGCTGCCCTTGTTGCACCATGATGGTGGGGGTGATCCCGGCTTCACTGGCAACCGCGTCGGCCCCGGCGGCAACCAATTCCTCGGCATGTTCGCGGGCTTCGGCCTCGATGGTGGCCTGCACGCCGCCAAAGGCAACGAAATCGGTGGGGGGAATGATGGCAAGGACAATGACATGCCCCTGCGTTCGCGCCGCCCGCCGTGCCGCAAAGCGCAGCGCCAGTGTCGCTTCGGGACTGTCGTCGATCACCACCAGATAGGTCCGCATGTTCGCCTGTCCCGCCTCAACCCCTGTGTCGGAGTCTGCGCTACATTCGTATGAATGGCAAGGCGGCGGCGCTTGCCCCTTGACCGGCGCGCCGCTTATGGCAGGGAAAGGCAGTGTGCCGTTACGGCGTCCCACCAGCTGCAACAGGAATTGAGCGCGCCCCATGGGAATCGAAATCAAAATGCCCGCCCTATCCCCCACCATGGAAGAGGGCACACTCGCCAAATGGCTGGTTAAAGAGGGCGACAGCGTCCAGTCGGGCGATTTGCTCGCCGAGATCGAGACAGACAAGGCGACAATGGAATTCGAAGCCGTCGACGAGGGCGTGATCGGCAAAATTCTGGTCGCCGAGGGCACCGACAATGTGAAAGTTGGCACGGTTATCGCGATTATTGGGGAGGGGGAGGTCGCGGCCAAGGCTGCACCGGCGCCAAAGGCCGATCCGGTGCCTGCCCCTGCCGCTCCCGTCGCCTCGCCGGTTGCCGCCCCTGCTGCCGCGAAAGCGGTTGATGGGGGTGATCGCGTCAAGGCCAGCCCGCTCGCCAAACGCATTGCCGCTAACAATGGCGTTGATCTGGCCAGCCTGACTGGCAGCGGCCCCAATGGGCGCATCGTGAAGGCCGATGTCGAGGCGGCTGGTTCGGGTACCGCGCCTGCAAAATCCGCTCCCGCCGCTTCGGTGGCCGCGCCGCAGCCAGCTGCGCCGACGCAAGCGGCGGCAGCTGCGCCTGCGCCGATCAACACCGACATTCCGCACACATCCGAAAAACTGTCGAACATGCGCAAGACGATCGCGCGGCGTTTGACCGAGGCGAAGCAGACGATCCCGCACATCTATCTGACCGTCGATATTCAACTCGACAAGTTGCTCAAGCTGCGCGGCGAACTCAATGCTGCGCTCGAAGGCTCGGGCGTCAAGCTGTCGGTCAACGACCTCTTGATCAAGGCGCTCGCCAAGGCGCTGCTGCAAGTGCCCAAATGCAATGTCAGCTTCGCCGGCGACCAGCTGATCAGCTACACCCGCGCCGATATTTCGGTCGCGGTCAGCGTGCCTGCGGGCCTTATCACGCCGATCATCGTCGATGCCGGGTCCAAGTCGGTGAGCGCGATTTCCACCGAGATGAAAGAACTCGCGGGCCGGGCCAAGGACGGCAAGCTGCAGCCGCACGAATATCAGGGCGGCACCGCCAGCCTATCGAACATGGGCATGTTCGGCATCAAGCATTTCGAGGCGGTCATCAATCCGCCGCAGGCGATGATCATGGCCATCGGCGCGGGCGAAAAGCGGCCCTATGTCATTGACGATGCCCTGCAGATCGCCACCATCATGTCCGCCACGGGCAGCTTTGACCACCGCGCGATCGACGGCGCCGACGGCGCCCAATTGATGGCGGCGTTCAAGGCGCTGGTGGAAAGCCCGCTGGGGCTGGTGGCGTGAGTGAGGACGCTCCTGCATCAGCGGGAGCCATCGAGTCCGTTTCCGCGCTCGGCCTGATGGTCGGCGGTGTCGCGGGTTTGCTCGCGTCGCTGGCAGCGGTTTGGAACCGTGTGCCGCTGGGCGAGCTGGCTTGGTGGGTGTGGTTGCTCCCCGTGTGGGCGCTGGTCGCCTTTCCACTGGGGTGGACGCTGCGCCGCCGCAGCGCACCGATGAAGCTTCGTAATGTCGGCCGGGCGTGGCTGATCGCCGCCGCCGTACCGCTGATCGCGCTGCTCAGCCTTGGCCGCCCATTGCAAAAGGCGATGCAGGAGCAGGCGGTGGAGGCGGGGAAGTGAGCTTGCCCATTGCCATTCTGCGCCGTTTCCTGCTTCCCGCGCTGCTGGGCGCATACCTTGCCAATTTTGCCGTTTTCGCGATCCTGGGCAGCGAGGGGGCGGCGACCGACTGGCAGAGTATCGGCATTTTGTTCACGATCATCATGGCAGGGCTGATTGCGGCCTGGCCGCTGCTGGCGTTGCTGCGGCGCTGGGGTGTGCGCGGCGCGTTTCTTGCCTTGTTGTTGCTGGCGATCGGCACGGCGCTGGGTGTCCTCGCGGCTTATCTGATCGCGCTCCGCCTCGTGCCCGACACGGCGGGTGAATATGCCTTTTTCGGGCTTGGCGTTGGCCCGGTCGCGGCCCTGTTCTGGCTGATCCTCAACCTTGACATTCTGCGCGGCCCTCCCGCGCGGCAATTTGGAGACTGACGTGGCGGACACCTATGACCTTATCGTCCTTGGTTCGGGGCCCGGCGGCTATGTCGCGGCGATCCGGGCGGCACAGCTGGGCCTCAAAACCGCGATTGTCGAACGCGAGCAGTTGGGCGGCATCTGCCTCAACTGGGGCTGCATTCCGACCAAGGCGTTGCTGCGCTCGGCCGAGATTTACCACTATATGCAGCATGCGGGCAGCTATGGCCTGAAAGCTGCGGAAATATCGGCGGATATTGATGCGGTGGTGAAGCGGTCGCGCGGGGTGGCGAAGCAGCTGAACCAGGGCGTCACGCACCTGATGAAGAAAAACAAGATCGCCGTGCATATGGGTGAAGGCAGGCTGACCGCCGCGAACACACTGGTCGTCAAATCCGACAAGGGCGAAGAGACCCTGACCGCCAAGAATATCATCCTTGCGACCGGCGCGCGCGCGCGTGACCTGCCGTTTGCGCCTGCCGACGGCCAGCGCATCTGGACCTATCGCCACGCGATGGTGCCCCCGGCCATGCCGACGAAACTGCTGGTGATCGGCTCAGGTGCGATCGGCATCGAATTTGCAAGCTTCTACAATGATATGGGCGCAGAGGTGACCGTCGTCGAAATGCTCGACCGCATCGTGCCGGTCGAGGATGCCGATGTGTCGGCTTTCCTGGAAAAGGCGCTGAAGAAACAAGGCATGACGATCATGACCGGCGCAGGCGTCGAGAGCCTGAAGGCCACCGCTAACGGCGTTTCCGCGAGCATCAAGGACAAGGACGGCAAGGTTACGGCGAGCGAATATAGCCATTGCATCGTCGCTATCGGCATTGTCCCCAACACCGAAAATATCGGGCTGGAGGCGCTGGGTGTCACGATGGATCGTGGTTTCCTGAAAACCGACGCCATGTGCCGCACCAATGTGCCGGGCCTGTGGGCCATCGGCGACATTACCGCGCCGCCTTGGCTTGCACACAAGGCGAGCCATGAGGGAGTGATCGCCGCCGAAGCCATCGCGGGCGGCCATCCGCATGCCATGGACCCCAAGAATATTCCCGGCTGTACCTATTGCCACCCGCAGGTCGCCAGCGTCGGTCTGACCGAAGCCAAGGCGAAGGAAGCGGGCTATGAAGTGAAGGTCGGCAATTTCCCCTTCATCGGCAATGGCAAAGCCATCGCGCTGGGCGAGGCCGAGGGGTTCATCAAGACGGTGTTCGATGCAAAGACGGGCGAGCTGCTGGGCGCGCATATGGTAGGCGCGGAGGTGACCGAGCTGATCCAAGGCTATACCATCGGCAAAACCGCCGAGCTGGTCGAGGCCGACTTCATGCACACCGTCTTCCCGCACCCGACGCTGAGCGAAATGATGCATGAAAGCGTGCTCGGGGCCTATGGCAAGATGCTGCACATGTGACGTGCGTGGAGCGCGCAGCAAGGCGGCGCGGGGTGGTTAACCATTTTCTCATCCACTGCCGCTAAGTGGTTGGTCCGATTTCGGAAACCGACTTCCGGGGACGTGAGCTATGAGCAGTCGCAACGCGCAATCGCCTAAACTGCTGACCTTCATTCTCAGCCTTCTGCCCGCCCTCTACTTCGGTGGCTTCCTGTGGTATTTCAACGGTGTCGGGGGCGGCAACATCGCGGGTATCGTCGGTATCGGTCTGGGTCCGACCGTTGCTGGCCTTGGCCTGCTGGTCGCGCTGTTTTCGATTAAGCCAATCATCGTCGTGCTGCGCTTTCTGCTTGGTGCCGATTGGGTGACAACGCGTAACGAACGGCAAGGGGAAGGTCCTGCGTCATCGATGGCAGGCGACGAGGCTTTCGATGCCGATGCCGCCTTTGCGCGCTATATGGCGGGGCGTAGTGCTTCCCGCGAAGCCGATGGGTCGCCGCCGATCGACCCTGCACCGCCGCCACCGCCGCGTCCGGGTTTTGGCCGGAAGGGCAGCTAAAGCAGGCGCGGCGACACCAGCAGCGAAAACCAGATTTCGCTTTCCTACATGCCCCGCGTTTGCCACTGTCATCGCGCGGTAACAGGGGGAGGGCGGACAACATGCAGAACAGTGTGAAGTTGCGCAGTTTTCTGCGGGTTTTGGTAATCGCGCTGATTGGCGCCATTGCGGCCCCCGCAGCGGCGCAAACGGTCATCACCGCCGACCGCATGATCGATGTGCTGACCGGTAAGATCGTCGACTATCCCGCCATCTTTGTGGGCAGCGATGGCCGCATCACGAACATTGCGGACGCGCGCACGGTGCGTTGGGGCAGCGATGTGCGGCACTTTGACCTCAGCGGGAAAACACTCCTGCCCGGCCTGATCGACATGCATGTGCATTTGGATGGCCCTGCCGACATTGGCGGCTATCGCGGGCTCGAGTTCACCGACAGTTTCTGGGGCATGACCGCGGTGGGCAATGCGCGGGCGATGTTGGACGCCGGTTTCACCACGGTGCGCAATGTCGGATCGGATAACCGCAATGACATTGGCCTCAAACAGGCGATTGATGCGGGCTATGCTGTCGGACCGCGGATCGTGCCGGCGGGCTATGCGCTGGGCGCGACGGGCGGACATTGCGATTCGACCTTTCTGCCGCCCAGCCTGGAAAATCCGCGCAAGGAAGAGGGGATTGGCGATACTCCCGAGGAGTTGAAATATCAGGTCCGCCGCCAGCGTAAATTTGGCGCCGAGGTGATCAAAGTGTGCGCCACCGGCGGGGTTTTTTCGCGCAATACCGAACCGGGTCAACAGCAGCTGAGCGTCGCTGAACTCAAGGCCATCGCTGACGAGGCCCAACAGTGGGGCATCCGCACCGCCGCGCACGCGCATGGGGCAAGTGGCATCCGTGCGGCGATCGCGGCGGGTATCGACACGATCGAGCATGCAAGCCTGGTTGACGATGAGGGCATCAAAATGGCGGTCGCGCGCGCGAGACCGGTATGGTTCTCGATGGATATCTATAATACCGAATATACGCAGGCCGAGGGCGCAAAGAACGGCGTGCTCGAGGATAATCTGCGCAAGGACCGCGAGATTGCCCAGATCCAGCGCGACAATTTCCGTAAAGCCCATAAAGCGGGTGTGCGAATGGTGTTTGCCAGTGACGCTGGGGTGATGCCGCATGGCGAAATCGGGAAACAATTCCGCGTGATGGTCGAATATGGAATGACCCCGCTGGAAGCCATTCAGGCCGCGACGCGTAACGCTGCACAAGCGCTAGGCCGCGAGGGCGATGTGGGGGCGATTGCGGTCGGGCGTTATGCCGATATCGTCGCGGTCGATGCCGATCCGCTGAGCAATGTGCGCACGCTGGAAAATGTGCGCGCGGTGATCAAGGGCGGTGAGGTGGTCAAGTGGCGCACGGAGGAGCTGCCGATGATGGTGGCGCCCTCGGCACCGTAAGCGGTAAGTTATTCCACCAACCTATCCCGCAACCCCTCGTGCATCTCCGGCGTCATGCCCAGCACATCTTCGGCATATTGCGCCAGTGACCCATGCCGCTCGCGGATCGCCACAAAGGCGGCGTCGAGATAGGCGGGGTTGACCATCATCAGCGTGCGGATCGCATCATCTTGAATGTCTTGGCCATAACTGGCCCGGATCACCCGCGCGCCCTGATCGATGCGTTCCTCGATCCGTCCGGCAACATTGGTAAGCAGATAATCGGACATCACGTCATCCTCATGCACCCCCAGCAAGCGGTGGACGAGTGCGACGGCAAAGCCTGTGCGGTCCTTGCCGGCGACGCAGTGGACCAGACTGGGACTGTCATATTCGGCGAGCGCCGCGAGGTAGAGTTTGAGCGATTCGACCAGTACCGGGCGATAAGGCATGCCCTGATAGGTCGCGATCATCCGCTCGCGCGCGACTTCGGCGGTAATATGCGCTTTGGCGGCGGCGAGATGCGGGGCGAGGCCAGCCGTATTGCCCGGCGCGAACATCACGCGGGCGGCAAAATTGTTGCTGCGGCGGCACGGATGCGCGGCGCGTTCATCATCGCCGCGCAGATCGACCACCGTGTCGATCCCTAACCCGTCGATGGTGGCCAGGTCGTCGTCGCTTGCCTGTTCATGATGCGCCGATCGCCACAAAATGCCGCGCCGGAGCCGCCCGCCGCTTTCCACCGTATAGCCGCCATAGTCGCGGAAATTATGGATTCCGGTCAGGGGCAAGACGCGCGTTTCGTCCATCGCTAATCCCCCGTAAACACCGGTGGCCGCTTTTCGACGAAAGCCGCAATCGCCTCGGCATTGTCGGCCGTTTCATGCGCAATCGCCTGATAGGCGGCGCTGAGCTCGAGAATGTCAGACAGGCGGCTGTGCTGCGCCTCGCGCAGCAAACGCTTGGTCAAGCGCAGCGCGCGCGGCGGGTTGCACACAATGCGTTCGGCAATGGCGATGGCGCGGTCGAGCAACTGGTCGTCGGGAACCACTTCGCTCACCAAGCCATAATCCTTGGCGGTCGCGGCATCGAAACGGTCGCCGGTCAGGAACAGCTCCGCCGCGCGCGAATAGCCCAAGATGCGCTGCAGGATCCACGCGCCGCCATCGCCGGGAACAATCCCGACCTTGATGAAGCTGCATGCGAACTGCGCACTTTGGCCCGCAATGCGGATATCGCAGGTGCAGGCAAGATCGCAGCCAAGGCCAATGGCATGACCGTTCACCGCCGCGATCATGGGGATTTCGCAGTCCATCAATGCGCGGATGACGCGTTGCACGCCTTGCCGGTAATTGGCGCGCGTGCTGTCGGGCTGGTCGAGCACCCCAATGCCGGTGCGCGCCGCCATGGCTTTCAGGTTGCCGCCTGCGCTAAAGGCCTTGCCGCTGCCGGTCAGGATGATGGCGCTGACGCCGCGATCCGCGTTCAGCGCCGCCAGCGCGGTGACGATATCCTCGCAATCCTGATGCGTGCCGATGGCGTTCATGCTTTCGGGCTTCGCCATGGTCAGGATGGCGATGCGCCCGCGCCGCTCGACATTGAGAAAACCGGTCATGCGCGAAAATCCTTTCCTACTCCCACAGGCTATTGCATGGCTGGGCCGTGACGCAAGCGTTCGATTTCCACCGCTTTGACCTGCCCGACGATGCGGGCGCGCTGCGCGCCGAACTGCGCGGCTGGCTGGCGGAGCATCAGCCAGCAACAAGCGCGGCGCGGCGGGCTAATTGCTGGGCCGAGTTTGATACGGATTTTAGTCGCAAGCTGGGCGCAGCGGGCTATCTCGGCATGACCTGGCCCGCGCGCTATGGCGGGCGCGAGGCGCATCCGCTGGCGCGTTATGTCGTAATCGAGGAGCTGCTGGCGGCGGGTGCGCCGGTGGGGGCGCATTGGATCGCTGATCGGCAAACCGGGCCGCTGCTGCTGAAATACGGGACCGAGGCGCAGCGCGAACGCTATCTGCCCGCGATGGCGCGCGGCGAATGCTTCGCCTGTATCGGCCTGTCCGAACCGCAGGCGGGGTCTGACTTGGCGGCGGTGCGCACGACGGCACGCGAAACGGCCGAGGGCTGGCGCGTGAACGGCCAGAAATTATGGACCACCGGCGCGCATATCAGCCACGTTATATTGGCGCTTGTGCGCACTGAGGCGGGCAGCGCGCGCAATGCGGGGTTGTCGCAACTGCTGATCGATATGGACACGCCGGGCATCACCGTGCGCCCCATCGCCGACATGGCCGGACGGACCGATTTCAACGAGATATTCTTTGACGATGTGCTTGTGCCGCACGACGCGCTGGTGGGCACGCGCGGTCAGGGATGGACGCAGGTTACGGCCGAGCTGGCGCTCGAACGGTCGGGACCGGAGCGCTATTTGTCCAGCCACGCGCTGCTGGTGGCGCTGATCGATGCGGCGCGCGGCAATGCCGCATTGACAGCATTGGTGGGCGATTTGACCGCCGAGTTGTGGACATTGCGGAACCTGTCACGCTCGACGGCGGCCAAGCTGGCGACCGGCGGCGATCCAATGGTCGAGGCGTGCGTCGTCAAGGAATTGGGTAACGCGTTCGAACAGGATATGCCGCGCCGGGTGCAAGCGGTGCTCGATCTCGATTGGGGCGAGAACAGCGAACTGGCGGGCGTGCTGCGCTCCTTGCTGATCGCCAGCCCCAGTTTCAGCCTGCGCGGCGGCACGCGCGAGATTGTGCGCGGCATCATCGCGCGCGGGCTAGGTCTGCGATGAGTGCCGCCCGCGACATGCTGTGCGAAACCGCGCGTGCGGTATTTGCTGAGGGGCGGGTAGAGGCGCTGGTCGAAGCGGGCTTTGACTTGCTGCTGGTGGCAGAATCCACTGGCGGCTTTGGCGGCGATTGGGGTGATGTCGCGGCGGTTTTGCAGATTGCGGGTGGGATGGATCCCGACCTGCCGGTGGCCGAAGCCGTGCTGGGCGAGCGGTTGGCGCGGCAGGAGTGGCGCGCCTTTGCCAATGTCGCGCTCAGCGCCGGCGCACTCGGCAAGGCGCTGGAACTCGCCATCGACCATGTCAACACACGCGAACAATTCGGGCGGACACTAGCCAAATTTCAGTCGGTGCAGCAGGCACTGGCGCAGCTGGCGTGCGAGGTCGCGGCGGTCGATGTTGCGGCCTTTGCGCTTGCCGACCGGCTCGACCGGGTGGGTGGGGACAT
Organism: uncultured Sphingopyxis sp.; assembly: GCA_964401155.1. Classification (GTDB taxonomy): domain Bacteria; phylum Pseudomonadota; class Alphaproteobacteria; order Sphingomonadales; family Sphingomonadaceae; genus Sphingopyxis. The sequence goes on along the minus strand of CAYNXF010000002.1, from coordinate 83,070 downwards.
GGATGCAGCGCGGTTTGAGGTGGCGGCGGCGAAACTCCGCACCAATCGTGCAATCGGCATGGGCACCGCGATTGCGCACCAGATGCACGGCGCGATCGGTTTTACTGCGGACTATCCGCTGCACCGTTATACCACCGCGCTGATGCGGTGGCGCAGCGAAGGGGGTAATGACGCGCATTGGTCGCGCGTACTGGGGGAACAGGTGGTTAAGCTGGGCGGCGTCGGCTTGTGGGCCGAGATGACGGCGCGGGATGATTAAGCCACTGTGGCCCTGGCTTCGCAAGGGCGCAACCTTTCGCTAATTGACTACCCCACTCGCTTTGAGTGCTGCGATCCGCTCTGTGTCATACCCCAAGCCCGCCAGCAGCTCCGCACCATCGCTCCCCGCGTTGGGCGGCGGTGCAGGGCGATCGGACACCGTCCCCGAATAGCGCGGCGTAGGTGCCGGCTGGGTCACGCCGCCGACCTCGATAAAGGTCCCCCGTGCCACATTGTGCGGGTGCTGCGGCGCTTCGGTCAGCGACAGCACGGGGGCGAAGCAGACATCGCTCGCCTCCATCAGCTTGCACCAATGGTCGCGGGGCTGGCTGGCGAACAGCGCAGTCAACTTGGCCTTGAGTGCGGGCCATCGCGAAGGGTCCATTTGCGGGTCAAAATCGGGATCGGTGGCCAGTCCAGTCTTTTCGCGTAGCAATGCATAAAATTGCGGCTCGATTGACCCGATCGAGATGAACTTGCCGTCGCTACAAACATAGGTGTCATAGAAATGCGCCGCGCCATCGAGCAGATTGACCCCCGGCTCGTCGCGCCAGCGACCCGTGCCGTAAAAGCCCCAGGTCATGGCCGACAAGGTGGCCGATCCGTCGGTCATCGCGCAGTCAATCACTTGGCCCACGCCGCTCCGCTGGGCGTGGAGCAAGGCGGCGGCCATGCCAAAGGCGAGCATCATGCCGCCGCCGCCAAAATCGCCAATATAATTGACCGGCGGAACAGGGCGTTCGCCTTGCCGCCCCACGGTGTGAAGCGTGCCTGACAGCGCGATATAGTTGATGTCGTGCCCGGCGGCCTGCGCATAAGGGCCAAACTGCCCCCAACCGGTCATGCGGCCATAAACCAGCGCGGGATTGTCTGAGAGTAGCACATCGGGGCCAAGGCCGAGGCGCTCCATCACGCCGGGACGGAAGCCTTCGATCAGGCCCTGAGCGGACTTGCACAGATCACGCGCAATAATGACCGCGTCCGGCTGCTTCATGTCCAGCACCACCGACTTGCGCCCGCGCAAAAGCGGATCGCGCGGGTCGAGATGCGCGCCGGGGCGGTCAATGCGGATCACCTCGGCGCCATGATCGGCCAGCATCATTCCGCAGAAGGGGGCGGGGCCAATGCCTGCTAATTCGACGATGCGGATGCCCGCAAGTGGACCGGCCATAATTCTCTCCCTAAGCTGTTGCCTTGGACGCTAGCGGCTGCTTTACGTGAACGTCAACGAGGGAGTGGAGCGCAACATGGGTGAACCCGTCTATCCGGTGCCGCCAGGCTTTGCTTTGCCGCAGTCGCTCACAGAGGCTGATTATCATCGCGCCTATGCTGAGGCGCGCGACAACCCTGACCATTATTGGCGGCGCGAGGCAAAGCGCCTTGACTGGATGCAGCCGTTCAGCCGCGTCAGCGATTGCAGCTTTAACGAGGCCGACTTCCGCATCCGCTGGTTTGACGACGGCGTGCTCAACGTTTCGGCCAATTGCCTCGACCGCCATCTAGCGGCGCGCGGCGACCAAACCGCGATCATTTTTGAAGGGGATCAGCCGGGCGAAGGACGCACGCTGACCTACCGCGAGCTGCATGCCGAGGTGTGCCGCTTTGCCAATGTGCTGAAATCGCGCGGGGTGGCGAAGGGCGACCGCGTCACATTGTACATGCCGATGATTCCCGAAGCTGCGGTGGCGATGTTGGCCTGCACGCGCATTGGCGCAATCCACAGCGTGGTGTTCGGCGGCTTTTCGCCGGACAGTCTGGCGGGACGGATTCAGGATTGCGACTCGCGGCTGGTGGTGACCGCAGATGAAGGGGTGCGCGGGGGGAAAACCATTCCGCTAAAGGCCAATGTCGATGCGGCGCTAGTTCAGTGCCCGTCTGTGGATACAGTGATTGTTGTAGCGCGCACCGGGACCGACGTGCCGATGGTCGCGGGCCGCGACGTCGCTTATACCGAGGCGCGCGAGGCCGTTTCGGCCGATTGCCCGCCCGAGCCCATGGGGGCCGAGGACCCGCTGTTCATCCTTTACACTTCGGGTTCCACCGGAAAGCCCAAGGGGGTACTGCACACCACGGCGGGCTATCTGCTGTGGGTCGCCAAAACCTTTGCCGAAGTGTTCGATTACCGTGAAGGCGAAGTCTTCTGGTGCACCGCCGATGTCGGCTGGGTTACCGGACACAGCTATGTCGTCTATGGCCCGCTGGCGAATGGCGCGACGACAGTGATGTTCGACGGCGTGCCCAACTACCCCGATCATGGGCGCTTTTGGGAAACGTGCGACCGGCTGGGCGTTAACATCTTCTACACAGCGCCGACGGCCTTGCGCGCACTGATGCGCGAAGGCGACGCGCATGTACAGAAACACCGCCGTACGTCAATCCGGCTGCTCGGCACGGTGGGCGAGCCCATCAACCCCGAGGCGTGGGAATGGTACCACCGCGTTGTGGGGGAGCGGCGCTGCCCTATCGTCGACACCTGGTGGCAGACCGAAACCGGCGGGGCGCTGATCGCGCCCTTGCCCGCAGCAACCCCGCTCAAGCCCGGTAGTGCGACGCGGCCCTTGCCGGGCGTGTTCCCGCAGCTGGTGGATGCCGACGGTGCGGTGCTAGAGGGAGCGGCGAGCGGTAATCTGTGCCTGACAGGCAGCTGGCCGGGGCAGATGCGCACCGTGTGGGGGGACCACGAGCGCTTCTTCCAGACATATTTCACCACCTATCCGGGGAAATATTTCACCGGTGATGGCTGTCGCCGCGACGAGGATGGCTATTACTGGATTACGGGCCGCGTTGATGATGTCATCAATGTGTCGGGGCACCGCATGGGCACCGCCGAGGTCGAGAGCGCGCTGGTTGCCCACGCCAAGGTTGCCGAGGCTGCGGTCGTCGGCATGCCACACGAAATCAAAGGGCAGGGCATTTACGCCTTTGTCACGCTAAACGCGGGCGAGCCCGACAGCGAAGAACTGCGTGCCGAGCTGAAAAAATGGGTGCGCCATGAAATTGGGCCCATTGCGACGCCCGACGCCATCCAGTTTGCGCCGGGGCTGCCCAAGACTCGCAGCGGCAAGATCATGCGCCGTATCCTGCGCAAGATCGCCGAAGATGACGTGGGCAATCTGGGCGACACCTCGACACTTGCCGACCCATCGGTGGTCGACAATCTGGTTTCCAACCGCATTACTGCCGCTTCCTGAAGGATCATATTCATGACCGATTTACCTGCCACCAACCTGACCATGCTGTCCGAAATCAAGGATAGCGGTACGCTGGAAATCAGTCTGGCGCGGCTGCCGATGCCTGAACCCAAGCCACACGAGGTGCTGGTCAAGGTGCTGGCGGCGCCGATCAACCCGTCGGACCTGGGCTTGCTGGTTGGCGCCGGCGATGTGAAACAGGCGGTGGCTGGAACGCGCGATGGTTTGCCGCTCGTCACCGCGCCAGTGGGGGCCGCAGGACTGCGCGCCATGGCGGGGCGGCTGAACGAAGCGATGCCCATCGGCAATGAAGGTTGCGGCGAGGTAGTCGCGGCGGGCAGTAGTCCGGAGGCGCAGGCGTTGCTGGGTAAGACCGTCGCGTTGCTGGGCGGAGCGATGTATGCCGAATATCGCTGTTTGCCGGTGCAGATGTGCATGGTCCTGCCTGACGGCACCGACCCCGAGGATGGTGCGTCCTGCTTCGTCAATCCGTTGACCTCGCTTGCTTTTACCGAGGTGATGAAGGCCGAAGGGCACAGCGCCATCGTTCACACCGCCGCCGCGTCGAACCTCGGACAAATGCTTGTCAAAATTTGCGCCAAAGATGGCATTCCGCTGGTCAATATCGTGCGCAGCGCGGCGCAGGTCGAATTGCTAAAGGGGATTGGCGCGCAGCATGTGCTCGACAGCACAAGTGATGCGTTCCGCACCGATCTTGTTTCGGCGCTCACCGAAACCGGCGCGACCATTGCCTTTGATGCCATTGGCGGTGGAACGCTAGGCGGTCAGATATTGGCGGCGATGGAGCAGGCCGCCGTTGCGCGTATGGCGAGCTATAGCCGGTATGGCAGCGACACGTTCAAGCAGCTGTATATCTATGGCGCGCTTGATCTTGGCCCCACCAGTTTCAACCGTAGTTTCGGTTTTTCTTGGTCCATTTCAGGCTTTCTGCTGACGCCCTTCATGCAGAAGGCTGGCATGGAAACGGTTGGCAAGATGCGCCAGCGCGTAGTTGATGAGCTAACGACCACCTTCAAAAGCCACTACAGCCATCGTGTGACACTGGAACAGGCGCTCGATGTGACCACGCTACAGGCCTATGATGCCAAGCGGACCGGCGAGAAATATCTTATCCGTCCGCACGGTTAAGACCGCGCCAACCCGCAAGGCACAAATCAACCACCCGCTCGATATGTGCGGCAAGCGCCGCCTCGTCCCAACGCGTTAGCCCCATTTCCACCGCCAGCATCGGCTTTGACCGCCACAGGGCTAAAAGATCGGTGGCTGCGGTGGTGGGGTCTTCCACCTCGAGGCCCAACCGCGTGATCAAAAGCGCCAGCCGGCCCTGCGTGGGCAAGATGGCGGCATCGTGAAACAATGGCCCAAGTTGGGGTGCGCGCTCGCGCTCTGCGACGACCAGTCTGTGCACGGCGAGCGCTTCTGCGTGAAGGATGAGTCCGAGAAAGGCATGGCCAAAGGCAATGAGGGCGGCGCGCGGATTGCCGTGACCTGGGAGGCTGCTGTCAAAATGGCCGAGCATCGACGCGCAGCGGGCGGTGACCGCTTCAGCAAACAGCCGGTCTTTCGAACCAAAATGACGATAGGCGGTCAGTTTTGACGTGCCTGCGCGGCGGGCCACTGCATCCATCGATGTCGCGGAGAAACCATGCAGCGCGAACAGCTCCTGCGCGGCCACCAATATGGCGGCGCGTTTGGCTGGGTCCGGGGGGCGGCCCACCGAGACTTGTCGCACTTTTCTGCCCATAAAAAAGCCATCTAGCATTTGTAAACCGCTGAGTATAGTAATCTTGCGACTCACTCGCTCTCCCCCTTTTCCTGGAGTGATGCATGCGCGCCAAAGCGGTCCTAAATTTTGTTACCGGAGGTGCACTGTTGCTAGCGGCTTGCGCCGATACGGATGCGGCGCCAAAGCAGCAGGCGGCCAAGCCAGTGCCGGTGGCGGTGGCAACCGTGGGCGACGCATTGGCTGGTGAAGGCCCCTTGGTCAGCGGCACGGTGCGGGCACGGCAGGAGGCCAATCTGGCTTTTGTAGTGGCCGGAAGGGTTACCCGCATCTTGGTCAACGAAGGCGACCGGGTTGCTGCCGGACAGCTTCTGGCTCAGCTCGACATGGTGGAAGTAAACGCCGGTGTCGCGGCCAGTCGCGCCGAACAGGTCCGCGCCGAGGCTGAGCTGGCGCGGCAGCGTGAGTTGTTTGCCAAGGGCTGGGTCACCAAAGCACGCGTCGAAGCCGCAGAGGCCGCCGCCAGTGCTGCTCGTTCAAATAGCGCTTCGAGCGGTTTTGCACAGCGTTACGCGCGGATCACTGCTCCAAGTGCCGGTGTTGTACTCGCACGGTCTGCTGAGCCCGGACAGATTGTCGCTGCGGGCACGCCGGTACTGACCGTCAGCCAAGCCGGCGAAGGTCTGGTGCTGCGGGTGGCGTTGACCGACAGTCAGCTAGCAGCTTTGCGCGTGGGTCAGGTAGCGACGGTGCGGGTACCTGCGCTTGGCAATCGGCCGATTGCCGCGCGCGTCATTGAGCTGGGCGGGCGTGGTGATGAGCGCACCGGCACTTTTGAGGCCGAGCTGGCGTTGCCGCCGCTCGCTGGATTGCGCTCAGGCATGATTGGCGAGGCACGCCTGCCCGCGACAGAACGCTCCGGCGCACTGGAAATTCCGGCGAGTGCCGTGTTTCAGGCACGCGCGGGCGAGGCATTTGTCTATGCTGTCAATACCAGCAACAAGGCACAGGTGCGCCGCATTGTTACCGGTCGCATCGACAACCGCGCCGTTGAGGTGCTGAGCGGCCTGTCGCCGGGAGATAAGGTGGTCAGCAAAGGATTGTCCCGCGTGCGCGCTGGAGTTACGGTTGCCCCGCAAGCGGACACGGCCCCGTGAAGTTGATCGATTTTGCCATCACGCGGTGGCAGATCACGCTGGTTGCCTTTGCGCTGATGGCGGCGCTGGGTATTACCAGTCTCAATACTATCCCGCGCTCGGTCGATCCCCATTTTCCGATTCCCGTGGTTGTCGTTCTCGCGGCGCAGCCGGGCGCAGACCCCGCCGACATGGAGCAGACGATCGCAAAGCCCATCGAGGATGTGCTGCGCGGGCTCGATGATATCGAGGAAATCCAGTCCACCTCGGGTGATGGATTTGCCACCATCATCGCCGAATTTGACTGGGGTAGCGACACCGAGAAAAACTACGACGGCGTGGTGCGCGAGGTGAATGCGATCCGCAGCCAGCTGCCATCCTCGCTCGCCCGGCTCGAGTTTCGCAAGGTTCGCACGACCGAAAGCGCGGTCGTTCAGCTGGCGTTGGTCAGCAACGGCGCTTCGCCGCGACGTATCGAGAAATATGCCGACGACCTGCGCGATGAAATCAACAAGGTCGACGGGGTGCGTAACGCGCGCGTATACGGTCTCGCGCGCCCGCAGGTCATGGTCGATATCGACGCCACGCGGCTTGCGCAGGCGGGGATCGCAGTTACCGCCGTCGCCGACGCGCTGCGCACCGCTGGAGCCGATTTACCGCCCGGCGCCGTGCAATCCGGTGGCAGCCGCTTCAACGTTAAGACCGACGGCGCATTTCGTTCGCTCGAGGAAGTTCGCGATGTGCCGGTGCGCGCGGTGGATGGGCGCGTGGTGCGCGTCGCCGATGTTGCGGCAGTCAGCTGGAAACCCGCCGAAGCGAGCCATGTGGCGCGTTTCAACGGCAAGCAAGCGATCTGGCTAACCGCCACGCAAAAGGACAACCGCGACGTGCGCAAGGTGCGGGATGCGGTGATGGCAACGGTGGACGAGTATCGAGCCACTTTGCCACCCGACATGAAGATCGAGCTGGTGTTTGACCAGAGTCTGGATGTGCGCGCCAAGCTGACTGTGCTGGCGCGCGATTTTACCATCGCGGTGTTGCTGGTGCTGATCACGCTGTTGCCGCTGGGGCCGCGCGCAGCAGCGGTGGTGATGGTGTCCATCCCGCTCAGCTTGCTGATGGGGTTGTTCGCCATGCAGCTGTTGGGCTTCACGCTCAACCAGCTGGCAATCACGGGTTTCATTGTCGCGCTGGGCCTGCTGGTCGATGACAGCATCGTTGTGACCGAGAATATCGCGCGACACTTGCGAATGGGCAAGGAACGCACGCAGGCCGCGATCGACGGCACCAAGGAAATTGCCGTGGCCGTGCTGGGCTGCACCGCGACGCTGGTTTTTGCCTTTCTGCCGCTGGTGTTCCTGCCCGAGGGCGCAGGATTGTTCACCCGGTCACTGCCGCTGGCGGTGTTGATGACGGTGCTTGCTTCCTACATCATCTCCATGACGATTGTTCCGTTTCTGGCGGCGCGCATCCTACCGCTGCACGAAGCGCCAGAGGGTAACCGGTTTCTTCAAGTCGTGCAGAGTGCGATCCACAAAACCTATGGTCCGGTGCTGCACCTCTCATTGACTCATCCGCGCCGGGCGCTCGCCTTATCGATGGGGCTGTGTTTCGGTGCTTTGGGGTTGGTGCCGATAATCGGATCGAGTCTGTTTCCGCCCGCCGATGCCACCTATTTTCTTGTCGATGTCGAAACGCCTCAGGGTTCCTCGCTGATGCGCACCGACCGCGCCATCCGCTATGTCGAAGACGCCATGGCCAAAGAGGAGGATATCGTCCGTCGCCTCGCCAACGTGGGGCGCGGCAATCCGCAAGTCTTCTACAATGTCCGTGATGAGGCTGAAGCGACCAATATTGGCAATGTGTTGGGCATCATCGAGAAATTCAGGGGCGACGACACCGTCGCTATGTATAACCGCCTGCGCGCGAAATTCGATGCCTATCCCGATGCACGCATTGTGCTGCGCCAGTTCCAGAATGGCCCGCCGATTGAAGCGCCGATTTCGGTGGCTGTCGTTGGCACCGATCTGGATATGATCCGCACGCTGTCCGCGAGGGTTGAAAAGCTGATGCGTGAAACACCGGGAACCCGCGACGTTCAGAATCCGCTGGCGGTCGACCGGATCGACCTGAACCTCGGGGTCGACAGCGACCGCGCGGCATTGCTGGGCATTGCGCCCGGCACCGTACGGCGGGTGACACGGCTGTCGCTGGCAGGCGAGACCTCGGGCCGCTTTCGCGACGCCGAGGGCGACAGTTTCGACGTCGTAACGCGGCTGCCACGTGGTGATTTTCAGACGGTGGCGGCGTTAGAGCGCATCTATGTGCCCAGCGGCAATGGCGGGATTGTGCCGCTGTCGCAAATTAGCAGGCCCTATCTGGCGAGCGCGCCAGCGCAGATCAGCCGTTATCAGCAGCAGCGGTCCAACAGCATCTCGGCCTATATCGAAACAGGCGTGCTAAACAGCCGGGTCAGTCAGGAATTCTACCGTCGCTTGGACAGCATCTCGCTGCCCCCCGGCTATCGCTTTGAACGCGGCGGCGAAGCGGAAGCGTCCGCGAACAGCTTCGCCGGGATGGGACCCATTGTGATGCTGGCGCTGTTTGGCGTGTTAATGGTGTTGGTACTGGAATTTGGTCGCTTTCGCGAGACATTGGTGGTGGCGGGGGTGATTCCGCTGGGTATGTTCGGCGGGCTGATCGCGCTGCTGCTGACGGGCAATTCGCTAAGCTACAACGCGCTGATCGGGTTCGTCGCGCTGATCGGAATCGAGATCAAGAACAGCATCTTGCTGGTCGATTTCACCACGCAGTTGCGCCAGCAGGGCGTGGAATTGCGCGAGGCGATCGAGCGCGCTGGCGAGGTGCGCTTCTTGCCCGTGCTGCTGACAAGCGTGACCGCAATTGGCGGCTTGCTGCCGCTCGCCCTTTCCGGATCGGGGCTATTTTCGCCGCTCGCTTGGGTGATTATTGGCGGGCTGGTATCGTCGACTTTGCTGTCACGCGTGGTGACGCCAGTGATGTATTTGCTGCTCGTGCGCAACGCCCCGCCGCCACCGGTGACTTGACGTTCGCGGAAAGCGAAGGGCATTGCATGGTGGAGGAGAGCGCCACATACCCATGACCGATCCCGAACGCATCCCCGTCATCATCGGCGGAGGGCAGGTGAACGATCGGCCCGCCGACCCCGACGAGGGGCTGGACTCGCTGGGATTGATGGTTGAAGCGTTGCGCGCGGCAGAAATCGATGCCAGGGTCGGACCGTTGCTGGCTGAACTCGGCAGTGTTGGCATTGTTGACCAGATCAGCTTTCGTCACCTTGGTAAACTGTGCGAACCACTGGCGGCGGCGATTGGTGCGGCGCCAGCAATCAACTATCAGTCCGATGCCCCGCATGGCGATACGCCGATCCGCCTCCTTAACGAGGCCGCCAATCGCATAGGCGCGGGTGAGATCCAGCTGGCGGCTGTGGTTGGTGCCGAGGCGCTGCGCACGGCTGCTGGGCGCGCGGCCAAGGCAGCTACCGGCGAAGACCGCAGCTATAGCGAGATCCGCAAGGTGGCAACGCGGCAGGAACCCAATTATGCGCAGGCGCACGGGTTGATCGCGCCGGTCGATGTCTATCCGCTTTATGAAAATGCAGGGCGCGCCGCTTATGGTCAGTCGCTCGCCGAAGCGCAGGCCGAAAGCGCCGCCATTTGGGCACAGATGAGCGAGGTGGCGGCAGCGAACGACGGCGCTTGGATCCGCAAGGCGGTGACGCCAGAGGCGGTGCTGGCAAGCGGTGAGGGCAATCGCCCCATTGCTTTCCCATACAACAAGCTGATGGTCGCCAATGCTTCGGTCAATCAGGGCGCAGCTTTCATCGTGGCTAGCCTGGCCGAAGCGCGGCGGCGCGGGGTGCCCGAAGATCGGATCATCTATGTCGGCATGGGCGCTGCGGCCAAGGAAGCGGGCAGCATTTTGAAGCGCGACCGCTACGACCGCTCGGTCAGCATGGACACCAGCATCCGCCGCACGCTGGAGCTTAACCAAATGACCGCCGCTGATTTCGATTTCGTCGAACTATACAGCTGCTTCCCCTGCGTCCCCAAAATGGCGCGGCGCACGCTGGGGTGGCCGGTAGAGCGGCCAGCGACGGTGTTCGGTGGCCTGACTTTTGGCGGCGGGCCGATTGCCAATTATATGAGCCATGCGGTGGTTTCCATGGTGGAGCGGCTGCGGGTCGAAGGCCGGACCGGCTTTCTGTTTGCAAATGGCGGCTTTGCCACCGACAATCATTGCATTGTCCTGTCAAACCAGCCGATTGCAGCGGCGTCGTTTCCGCAGGATTTTGACTATCAAACCGAAGCCGATGCCGCGCGCGCGGCCATTCCGCCGCTGGATGAGGATTATGTTGGGCCAGCATCCATCGAAACCTACACCATATTCTATGGCCGCGACGGCGCACCGCGGGCAGGGGTGGTGGTAGCGCGCACGCTCGATGGCGCGCGGACACTGGCGCATGTCGATGTGGCTGATGCAGGGACGGTCGCTTTCCTGACTGATGGAAAAATCGAACCGGTGGGAACGGATGGATCCATCTTGCTGCAACGCGACGGTCGGCGATTTTGGATGCGCAGTTAAGGTCTGGGCAGCAGTATGACTTTTCCAACAACCTTCCTGCTTGCCAAAAGGTCGAACCCGTCACGCCATTGATGCAGGGGCAATGCGGCATGAACATGCGGGCGGATGGCCTCAGACGTTGCCAGCGCGTCTATGTTGGCCAGATTCTCCGCGCCGCGCTCGGGAAAGCGGCGGCCATATTCGCCCGCGCGTACGCCCATAACCGAAAACCCCTGGATTAACGGGATGTTGGCATTGACCGAAGGGATGCGGCCCGAAGTGAAGCCGACCACCAGCAAGCGCCCATCAAAGGCGATGCAGCGGCAGCTTTCGTCGAAAACATCGCCGCCGACGGGATCGAAGATGACGTCGGCCCCGGCGCCGCCGGTGATGGACTTGACCTCGTCGCGAAAGCCTGACGCGCTGTCGATCATCGCATAGGGGGCGTAAAGCTCGGCAATGGCCGCGCGTTTTTCCGGCGATGCGCTGGCCGCAATTACCCGCGCGCCCAAATGCTGCGCCAGATCGACGCAAGCGAGACCCACCCCGCCTGCTGCGCCATGCACCAGCACCCATTCGCCGGGCTGCACCTGCGCCCGCCGAACAAGCGCAACCCATGCCGTCAGGTAAGCCGCGCCAAAAGCTGCGCCTTGTGCCCAATCGAGCGCCGGGGGTTTAGGTCTTGCCGTACTGGCAGGCATGCAAACATAGTCCGCCATACAGCCCGACCGGTTACCCGCGACCACGGCTTCGCCGACCCGCGCCGGATCGACGCCGGTACCGACAGCATCGATCACACCCGAACATTCGATCCCGGCCACAAAGGGCAGGTCGGGTTTGAACTGATATTCGCCGCGCGTCATCAACAGGTCGGGGAAGTTTATTGCGGCGGCGCGCACCGCAATGCGTACCTCACCGGGGGCTGGTTCGGGAACAGGCAGGCTCGCCACCGCGCAGCCGCCAAAATCGGGCAGCAGCGCGCTGACTTGCAACGCCTGCATGACGCGCTCAGCCGCCAATCGGCCCGCCATCCTCGCGCCGGATGGCGACCACGCTGGGACGTGGGGGCATGTCGGCTTTGAAATCGGGCCAGCGGGTCGTGGGCTTTTCGAACGTCGCGGGATTATCGTCGTCGCCATCACCGGGATGCTGGACTGCGACGAACAAAGTATCGCCGCCCGGGGTAAAGCGCGGACCGCAAAGCTCTGCCCCCACCGGGCAGCGGAAGAAATGCCGCCCCGTCGCACGGTCGCCGCCGTCGGTGCCGATCGCCCACAGCCCATCCGCCGCTCCCGTCGCATCGTTGCCATCGGTCGATACCCAGAGCCGTCCCTTGGCATCGAGCGCGCAATTGTCGGGGCTGCCGAGCCAGCCGTCGGGCGAGGTGCTGCCTTTCCACGTCGCGCCCACCGCCGGGTCGGCAGGGTCGCCGCAGCGTACAAGGATTTCCCAACGCGAGCTGGTCGCAGTGAAATCACCGTCGGGCTCGCGGATTTCGATGATATGGCCAAACTTATTGTCGGCACGTGGGTTGGCGGCATTGACCTGCGCGGCTGTGCGGCGGCTGTTGTTGGTCAGCATCACCCAAACGCGCCCAGTGCGCGGGTCCGGTTCAACATCCTCGGGCCTGTCCATCGGCGTCGCGCCGAGCAAATCGCCCGCGCGCCGCGCCTCGATGACCACGTCGGCTTGGCTGGCAAAGCCGTTGGACGGGGTCAGCGGGCCAAAGCCATGCACGAGCGGCAACCACGCCACCGTCCCGTCGGCATCAAAGCGCGCAACGTAGAGCGTGCCGTCGTCAAGCAAATCGCGGTTGGCCGCGCGATTGCGTGCGTCAAAGCGGCCCTTGGTCACGAATTTATAGACATAATCAAAGCGCTGGTCGTCACCCATATAGATGACGACGCGGCCATCGGGGGCGACCACGGTTTCGCAGCCTTCATGCTTGAATCGGCCAAGTGCGGTGCGTTTCTTGGGCTTCGCAGTCGGATCAAGCGGATCAATCTCGACAATCCAGCCAAAGCGGTTGGGCTCATTGGGTTCCTTCGCCAGATTATAGCGATCCTCGAACCGCCCCCATTGATACCAATTTCCGGGCAGCCCCATACGCTTGTGGTTCGCGGCTTCGGGATGGCCAGCCGGCAGGTCGCCCAGAAAATTGCCGTTGATATTTTCCTCGGCCGACAGCCAGGTACCCCATGGCGTCATCCCGCCGGCGCAATTGTTCATCATGCCCGATACGGTGGTCCCTGCCGGATCGGCGCGGGTGCGCATGCGGGGATGGCCCGCAGCAGGACCGCTGATCGTCATCGGCGTGGTGTCGGCGGTGACGCGGCGGTTGTACTTGGACCCGCGCACCACGGTCCATTTCTCGCCCTTGCGTGCCACCTCGACTACGCTGCCGCCATGCGCGGCCATTTCGACGGCGCACAGCTCACGCGTCATCGATTTGGGATAATCCGCTGCGACGCCAGGCAGCATCAGTGTCGTGGAGCTATATTCATGATTCACGCACAGCAGACCGCGTTCGTCGGCATCGCCCTTTCCCAGCGGAGTATAACCGATGAAGTCATTGTTATAGCCAAATTGCCGCCGCTGCGCTGCCGCTGATTGGGTCAGCGGATCAAACGCCGGGCTGTCAGCAAACAGCGGGTCGCCCCAGCGGATCAACACATCGGCGCGATAGCCCGCGGCGACATGGTGCGTTTCATCCATCCCGCGCGCGATCTCGGCAAAGTTGAAGGGTGGCGGCGGGGCATTTTTCGTGACGGCGACAGTGTTCGTTTCGCCGCTTGCGCAGCCGGTCAGCGCCAACGCGCCCAGCCCGCCAATGGCTGCACGACGCGACAGCCGCGCGTCGATAATCTCGTTCAGCGTCACCGCGCCCTCGGCGATGCGCGGGTTGCTGGTAAAATTCTCGCTGGCGTCGATCATACGTGTCCCTTCCGATTCCCTGTCAACGTTAGGACAGGGCAGGGGTGACAGCAATGTGACTAGAAGCCGACGAAAGTTGCTGCTTCCGTGACGGACTTGCGCTCCGATACAACAGCATTGGCGGGGAAGCTGAAATCCGGCCAGCCGAGAGCGATGCTCTTCATAATCACCTGATCCTCGGCGATTCCGGCATGTTCACGCACCACCGGCGACTGCATGATGCCCTGGCTGTTGATAACGGTGCCCAGCCCGCGTGACCAGGCGGCGTTGACCAGCGCGGTCGCGACCGCGCCGCAATCGAATGGCGTATCGTCGCTGCCATCGCAGACCTTGTCATAGGTGATGATGATGCACACCGGCGCGTCGAACTGGCGGAAGCCGCGCAGCACCCAGTCCTGCCGCGCCGCCGCGTCGTCGCGGGCGATGCCCATTTCCGCGAACAGCTGTTTGGCGACGAAAATCTGCCGCTCACGGTGCACCCCGGTGAAGGGTTGACCCTGCCGAAACTCCCGGCTTTGCGGCACGCCGGCGACCATCCGTTCGGTATTGCCGGCGCGAATGCGGTCGAGCGGCTCGCCTGTGATGACGTAGAAATTATACGGCTGGGTGTTCATCGACGAGGGCGCGCGCATGGCGAGGGCCAGGATTTCCTCGATCAATTCGCGCGGCACGGGATCGGGCTTGTAGCCCCGGATACTGCGGCGGCCGAGGATGACTTCGTCGAATGTCATGGGAGTCCTTGCGCTGGCGGGATGGCGGAGCGGGAGGGATTCGAACCCTCGATGGGCTTTTGACCCATACTCACTTTCCAGGCGAGCGCCTTCGACCACTCGGCCACCGCTCCGCGTTGCTTGGAACGGTGCGCCCTAATCGCTTGGCGGGGCTTTCGCAAGGCGCGTTGCTGTGGCAGCTTGGGGCTCATGAAAATGCATCTGCTCGCGGCGGTTGCCGCCTTCACCCTGATGGTTCCTGTTGCTGCCGAGGAGGCGAAGCCCGCGCCATCGCCGGGCGAAATCGTCGCAGCTGCTCCGGCCAGCGACTGGACCGCGATTGCGGCGTCGGACCTGCTGGTGATGGACCTCGTGCCAGGGCCGCGCGGGGCGCGCCGCGTGGTCATCCAGCTGATGCCCGCGCCGTTCAGCCAGGGGTGGATCGGCAACATCCGCAAGCTGGCGGCAGCGAAGTGGTGGTACGGCACCAGCGTCAACCGCGTGCAGGACAATTATGTCGTCCAATGGGGCGATGCGACCGAGAAGAAGGCTTTGCCGGACGGGTTGGCCACTGTTCCTGAGCAACAATATGGCATGCAGATTTCGAGTGTCGAGCTCCGCGGCAAATCACCGGACGCCATGGACATTTATGTGACCACTGAAAGCGCGCCTCAATCCGCTCTCTTTGCGAAGGGGCCAATCGTGAGGCGCGACCCCTATTCAAATTACACTGGCTTTCACAAGGGCTGGCCGATCACACTTGGGATTCGAAATTCATTTTCATCTGCCGGAAATGAAATCTTCTCTCCGCGCGGAGCCAATCAGTTTTCTTGGCCCGTCCACTGCTACGGCATGGTCGGCGTCGGCCGAAATCTGTCGCCTGACACGGGCAGCGGAGCGGAGCTTTACACCGTGATCGGCCACGCGCCGCGCCACCTTGACCGCAATATCGCCCTCGTTGGGCGGGTGATTGAGGGGATTGAGCATCTGTCCAGCCTGCCGCGCGGCACCGGGGCGCTGGGATTTTACGAGAAAGAGGAAGAGCGCGTGCCGATCCTCTCGGTGCGCATTGGGACCGAAATCGCCGACTTGCCCACCTTCGAATATCTCTCCACCGAAAGCGCGGCCTTCGCCCAATATGCCGACGCACGCGCCAACCGGCGCGATCCCTTTTTCAATGTGCCCGCCGGGGGGGCGGATATTTGCAATATTCCTGTGCCGGTGCGGCGGCAGTCCTAATCCCTCTCCCTGCAGGGGAGAGGGACAGCTCGCAAAGCGAGCAGGGAGAGGGAGCGACCCGTCGGCCCCTCTCCAACTTCGACTAAGTGCTTCGCACTAAGTCTTCATATCCTCTCCCCTGAAGGGAGAGGATGGGGGAGGAATGATGACCGAATCCTACACCGTCGCCGCCACCATTTGGATCTGGAACAGCGACAAGGGTGCGTCGTCGTGGCATTTCCTGACTATCAACGGCCAAGCCGCCGATGACATCCACGCCACCGCGCTGATGCGGCGGATGGAGGGCGGGCCGAAGCGCGGCTGGGGATCGCTGAAGGTGCGCGCGGCCATTGGCGACACCCAATGGGACACGTCGATTTTTCCTGACAAGGCCAGCGGTGCCTGGTTCCTGCCGGTCAAGGCGGCGGTCCGCAAAGCCGAGGGGCTGGTCGCGGGCGACGCGGTGACCGTTACAGTTGACCTGCTTTAGGATCCGGCTTGGCGCGCGCCTGTTCCTTGCGTTTGCGCAGATTTTCGCGCAGCGCCTGCGCCAGTCGCTCTTCGCGTTCCTTGTCGGATGGGGCAGGGGGTTGGGCCATATCCGGCGAATGGCGCGCTATAGCCGGCTTCGTCAAGCCTGCATGGCTTGACAGCGGCTGGCCTCAACGCCATAGGCCGCGCCTGCCCACGCCGCTTGGTTGGCTGGGTCATGGGTACGCTGCTGTAGCTCAGTGGTAGAGCGCGTCATTGGTAATGACGAGGTCGACAGTTCAATCCTGTCCAGCAGCACCATTTCCCCCTCAGATTTTCGCTTCCACCAGCCAATCGTGGAACAGCTTCACCGCCGGTTGCCGCATCGCGCGCGGGCGGCACACGAACCAATAGCTGTAGGGGCTGTCGACATTGAAATCGAATAGCCGCACCAACCGCTCGTCGTTGGCATCATCGAAATGATGGCCGTGCATGAAGGCGACGCCCACACCCTGCGCCGCCGCTTCTAGCATCAATGGCCCGCTGTCAAAGTAATCGATGGCGAGTGGTTCGAGGTAGGGCATGCCGATGGCGTTTTTCCACTCATTGAACGTCTCTGGCATTTCGCGGTGCAGCAGCACGGTTGCCCGCTGCAAATGTTCGGGCACGGTGATTTTTTCGTTGCCCTCGATCAGGCTGCGGGACGCGATTGGGAATACCTGATCCTGATCAAGGCGCACCGCGTAGAGCGCGGGATCGATGGCGCGCGCTAGGGCAATCGCGGCGTCGATCCCCTCGGACAAGCGCGCTTCGCCGTGGGACAGGGTTTCAATGTCAATGTGCAACTGCGGGTGCAGCCGGCGAAGTTCGGGAAGCCGCGGGAACAAGCGTTGCTGTGCAAACAGAGGCAAAACGTTTAGGTGCAGTCTCAGCGTCGCGTCGGGTGCGGCAGTGTTGCGGAGGATAGCGCGCAATTCCTCCAGTACCGGCGTCAATTCTTCATGCAGACGCCGTCCCGCCTCGGTCAAGCGCAGCCCCTGATGATGGCGGTCGAACAGTGGGCGGCCAACGCGATGTTCCAGTGTCTGGATGCGCCGCGACAGCGCGGGCATCGACAGGCCAAGCTCGGTCGCCGCCGCCTTGACTGTGCCAAGCCGTGCGACTTCCATAAAGGCTTCCATGCTGCTGAGCGGCGGTAGGCGGCCCATGTCTTCTCCCGTTTGTGAACGTCAACATGACATGACCGGGGCAACGTTGCCAAGTTTATTGTGCAGTGCGGCATTTTTTACCGTCGGGACTGCCCAAAGCGCCCCAACCAAGGCGGTTGCAATGCCATGGCGAGGCTCTAGCTTGGCGGGATGAATAGCAATCCTCACCCTCATACGGACATTTGGGCAAAGGTGGGCGGCGTTGATGCCGCGCGCGACAAGCTGATTGAAACCTTGGTGACGCCGCTGCGCCACGGCCTTGCACTCGCCAAATTGGGTGTCCGCCCGGCACGCGGGATATTGCTTTATGGTCCACCAGGGGTTGGCAAGGCGCTGTTGCTGCGTACTGCGGCAGAGGCCGCGGGGGCTGCACTTGTCCAGCACAGCGCGCCTGAAGTGCTGGCGGCAGGGGAAGAGGGAAGCAGCGACGCGCTGCGCACTGCCTTTGCCGCGGTGCGCTCGATTGCCCCCGCGGTCCTGTTTGTTGACGAGCTGGAGTTGCTCGCCCCGGCGCGCGTCCCGAACAGCGCTGAACCGCAACGCAGCGAGACGCTGGTCAACACGCTGCTGGTTGAGCTCGACCGGCTGTGGCACAGTGAAAATGTTGTGCTTGTGGGGTCAACCAGCCGCCCAAACAGCATCGATCCGGCGCTGCTGCGTCCCGGACGGTTCGACGAGCTCATCTATGTGCCTGTGCCGGATACGCCGGGGCGCGCCGCGATTTTGGCGATCCAGACCGCTGGGGTGAAACTGGCGAAGAATGTCGATTTGACAGTGCTGGCGGCGCAAACGCATCGCTTCACCGCCGCCGATCTCGACGATCTGATCCGCCGCGCTGGATTGCGCGCCGTCCTGCAATCCAGTTCTGCCAAAACGATTTCCATGGCCGACTTCGAAGCCGCGCTGGCCGATACCCATCCCTCGGTGACCGAAACCATGGAGAAGGAATATGAAAAGGTTCAGGGCGCGATTAAGCAAAATGCGCTGAAGCTGGAGCCAATGGGTTTCTTTGCGCCAGGCCAGCTTAAACCGGTGCGAGACAGCAAGCACGACCCTGCCGAACGGGCACGGCGCTAAGCTGCGAGGGGGTCTTTGAGCGCCTTCCACCCCCAAAGCAGCAGATAGGCGCAAAGCAGCGCCATCACGCCGAAGGCCGCGAGCGGATTCCAGCCATAGATCAGCACGCCAATGGCCGGCGATACGATATAGGCGGAACCGTTGATCGAGGCGGTCATCCCCGCGACGCTACCCTGATCACGGCGCGGCACCGCGAGCGAGGCCCCTGCCGTAAAGCCCGGACGAAACAGCCCGAAACCCAGCGATGCCAGGGCGAAACCAATCACGATGGCGTGCAGGTCGCCCGCCAGCCCCACCATTACCGCGCCGACCGCTGCCAAGGTGGAACCGCCAAGAACGGCAAAGCGTGGTCCGGGCTTCAGAATCGGGATCAGCCCCCACTGCGCCAGTAACGAGGCAAAGGCACCTGCCATCAACACCACGCCGGTGGGATCAGCGGCCTCGTCGGGACGCAGGCGCAACCCCAACCGGTCAAGAATCAAAAAACCGACCACGCCCAAAATCATCGCCTGTGCTTGGCCGCCGATAAATCCCGCCAGCATCCACGGCTTGGTGCGCGGGTCATTCCAGGCCAACCGCACACGCGGGGCCGCGTCAGTTTGTGTCTCTTCATCATCGGCCAAGGAAGCTACGCTGGCCGACGTAGGATAGGTTGCCACGACCCCACGCGCTTCAAAGCGCGGCAGATCGTCGGGCAACAGCCAGCGCAGCGCGATCAGTACCGCGACGCCAATCAGCGCAAACACAAGCATCGGCGCGGCCAGACCAAAAAAGGGAAGAATAAACAGCGGCGCAATCGCCGGGCCAATCACCGTCCCCAGCCCAAAGGAAGACGAAACCAGCGACAAGGCCTGGGTGCGTTCGCCCGGCTCGGTACGCGCGGCGACATAAGCCTGTACCGCCGGCGGCGCAGCAGATCCGAACCCACCATACAGGCTGCGGCAGGCGGCAAAGAGGATGAACGTCACCCCGGCAGTCAGCCAACCCGACAGCCCTGCCCAAATGGTAAGGCCGCAAAGCGCCATAGACAGCGCAAATCCGATGACCCCCAGCGCCATCAACGCCTTGCGACCGCGACGGTCCGACTGGCGCGCCCAGCGCGGTGCGGTGATCACCCACAACAGCGCCGACCAGCTGAACGCCAGGCTGACCCACACATCGGGGATATGCAATTTCGCGCCGATCGCGGGCAGGATCGACTGCATCGCGGTGTTGCCTGCCGCCGCCACCAGCATCACACAGAAAAGCACCGCCATCCGGTCATTGGGGATGGATTTCGCGACCGCGCTCATGCTGGCTCGCGCTGCCAATCATAACTGCGCTCGACGGCGGTAACCGCAAGCGCATAGCTGTCATACCAACGGGTGCGTCCCATTTCGCGGATGCGGGCATGCTCCGGTTCGTCGCGCCACGCCTGCGCGGCCGCATCATCGGCCCAATAGCTGACCGCGATGCCCACTCCGTCGGTGCCGCGTGCGGCGACAAAACCAAGATAGCCGGGTTGCTGCGCCGCCAGTGCCTCCATCGCCTCAGCCGCTTCACCATAGCCGTGATCGCCGTCGCTGCGCCGCTGCGACACGAACACCACGACCACGGCACCAGCGGGGGGGCAACAGAGAACCATGACTGTGCCTTTTCACAGGCGCTGGGCACTGTCCAGCCTCTAGGGTGCTTCGTCTCCGTAGCATGACGGTTCGGCGCTAATCTGCTTGCATCCCCATGGCATTTTTGCGACTGCCTTATCTCCCTATGGCAGTCCGGAACCCCTCATGACGCAAAGCCGCGCCAAGCCGCGCATCGCCCAACGCCTGACCGACCGTCTGATTCGCAAACTTGGTCCCTGGGGCATGTTTCTGAAGGGCTTTGCCAAGCATCCGGTGATGGTTGGGTCGATCATTCCTTCATCGCCGTCGCTGATCGCCAAGATGCTCGGCCCGGTGGAATGGTCAAAGGTAAAGCTGTTTGTCGAATATGGCCCAGGGGTAGGCACCTTTTGCCGCCCGGTGCTCGAGCATTTGCCGGGTGATGCGACGCTGATCGCTATCGACACCAACCCCGATTTTGTCGACTATCTGAAAGACGATATTCGTGACAGCCGTTTTGTACCGGTCCTAGGATCAGCGGCGGATGTCGAGGCGATCATTCGTGCGCACGGCTTTGAACAGGCCGACTATGTGTTGTCGGGCCTGCCGTTTTCGACGCTCCCAGCCGGGGTGGGTCCGGCCATTGCTGCAGCCACGTACCGCGTGCTGCGCAAGGACGGTGGTTTTCTAGTCTATCAGTTCCGCGCCCGCGCGCGTGATTTTTTGGCGGTGCATTTCGCGCATATCGACAAGGGTTTCGAATGGTGGAATGTCCCGCCCTGCTTCCTGTTTTGGGGCTGGAAAGACAGCTAACCGCTAGCTCTGATCAATCTCTAGGCCGAAGTTTAGTCGCCGGGCCACGCTATAGTCCAATGTGCTGACCACGAACCAGGACAGCACCCAGCGCAGTCGGGTTAGCCAGCCCCCTCGCGCCTTAATCCAGTCGCGCGTAACCAGCTCGCTTTCGTTCGCAATGGCATCGATCAGCCGGCGCGCTTGTGCGGCGAGCTGGCTATGCTCGATCCGCAGCATCAGCTCGAGATTGACGAACAAACTGCGCATGTCGAAGTTGGCCGAGCCGATGTAGACGACGTCGTCGACCACTATCAGCTTCATGTGCAAACGTTGCGGTTGATACTCCAAAATGGTCACACGCTTGCGTAACAGATAGCTATAGAGCAGGCGCGCCGCGCCAATTGTCGCGCCGTTGTCGGATTTGGCGGCGGTAATGAGCCGCACTGGCCCGCGCCGTGCCGCGCGACCCATGCGCCGCAACATGCCTTGCCCGGGTGAGAAATAAGCCATGACCATGTCGATGCGGCGACCGACCGCCAGGTCGGTGCGGATTGAGCGGGCCCAGGGCGACAGGCGTTCGGTCGGTCCGCCGACCAGCCATTGCAGCGTCCCGACGGGGCGGTGCATGTCATGCCAACGCCGCAGCAAGCGGCGGAAGGTGAGCCATTTGCCGTCGCTATTGCGTGTGAAGGCGAACAACTGGTCGAACCAGTCTGCCATCGCCGCCACTTGCGGCCCGGCGACCACGATACCAAGATCGCTCCATCCGGTAGCAGAGACGTTGTCGAAATAGCCGTCAGCCAGGTTGAACCCGCCCAAAAACACCGTTCGACCGTCCACCACCAACATTTTCTGGTGATTGCGGATAAGATATGACGACCGCCAGCGCCTGGAAAAGAAAGCAACGTCGCCGCCGGCAAGGCGCAGCGGCGCAAAAAAGTCTGTCCCGGTGTCACCGGACCCGAAACTGTCGACAATGATCCTCACCACAACACCGCGATCGGCCGCGCGAACCAGAGCATCGCGGACCCGTCGCCCGACTACATCATCGTCAAGGATATAAATGACGATCTCAACCGAATGGCTGGCGTCGTCAATCAGGCTGATGTAACGTTCAAGCCGGCTGTTGGCGTCGGCCAGTATCTGCGCTTGGTGCCCGTCAATTTCCAGCGTTGCGCTGTCCGGCAGCGTTACGGTCTTGCTCTCGCCAGTCATCGCCCCCATATCGCGACTGCGGCATTGGGTAGCAAGGCGGTTTGATTGACTCGAGGTGCGCATGCTGCTAGCCGCCCCCGCTGATATGCGGCGTGGCTGCGCCGATTTTCCACATTGCAAGGATGACACATGGCCCGCGTTACCGTTGAGGATTGCGTCGACAAGGTTCCCAACCGCTTCGATCTGGTGCTGCTTGCGGCGCATCGCGCGCGCGAAATTTCGGGCGGAAGCGAACTGACCATCGACCGCGATCGCGACAAGAACCCGGTCGTTGCGTTGCGCGAAATCGCCGAACAGACGGTTCGTCCGGACGATTTGGGCGAAACGCTCGTCGGCTCGCTGCAAAAAGTTGTGCTCGATGACGATGATACGCCCGACGAGATTAGCTCGATCTCGCGCTCGGCAGAAGCGCTGCGCCTGACGGCAGCTGCGCCGCCGCGCGCGCCTGCCGGCGGCGGTGCCGACTTCGACTGATCCGGCGAACACGCAGGGTTCGAAAAGGGAAGGGGGGCGCAGCTTGGCTGTCGCCCCTTTTCTTATTGGTCGAGCGCGATCATGCGCAAGCGTCGGCTATCGACCCACGGCTTGACAATCGCGCCGATCCGTCGGGCGCGGACGGACCCGATGGTCAGGTTGAACAGGCTGTTGGCGATGACATCGGCAATTTGGATCCCGGCGCAGCGCCGGCTGTCGGCCACTGATGCTTTGCCCCATTGGCCGAGCAGGGCCTGAATATCGCTGCGTACGCCATCAAGAATGCGCGGGTCATAGCGCCCTGCATCAATGACAATATCGGCGCATTCGCCGCCGGTGGTTGGCAGCCATGCCGCTACGGCGGTATCGAGCAGTCGTGAGTAAAGTTGCTTGTCGCTCAGCGCTTCCTGCTGAACCTTTGCCAACATCGCCCCGTCTGCGACCGCGACCCAGGCGCGGGCGTCATGCTGGGCAAGTATTTCGAACAATAAACCTCGCTCGACCGGGGTGATCCGGCTGCCCTTGAGTTCACCGCGCAGGCCGGTGATGGCGCGGTAGCGGCCCAAGACCGCATCGGCGGCTAACGGAGCGATCGCCACGGCAGCGAATGCCATGGCGCCTGCTGACAGGCCGCCCGATTCGTCGCAGTAAAGGGCCATCGCGCGCTATCGCACACGCGTAAAGAAACTGACTGAACCGCGCGAACCTGGCGCTACTGCCTCGGGCAAAATCCACATGACATGCGTGACATCGGCCAATGTGGCTGGGCGTGCGACCCCTGTTGCTGGAGTCACCGTCAATGCGGCCAGCTGTCCCCAGTTGGTGCCACCGTCAACCGACAGGGTGAATCCTGCCAAATCATCGGTGCCATCGAATTGAAGCCCATCGGGGATGGGATTGCGCAATTTCAAATTCTGGATGGCATCGCGCGAGCGGTTGTGAAAGCGTAGCGTGATCCGCACACGATCGCCCGGCACCACAACATCGGGCTTGGCATAGCGTGTTGTCATCGTGCCATTGGCATCGCTTTCCGTCTTCACTAGCTCGACAATGCTATCGAGTGCCAGAATGCTACCGTCCTGCGCCTGCCCGAGCGCGGGCGAAGTGAGCAGTAGGGCAGGGGTGATCGCGAGGGTGAGGCGTTGAAAAACAGTCACCAAGCTAACTTACGCCCCCTGCGTCGAGGCATCACCAAATGGCTTGGGCCGGCGCTTGACCTGCGGCAGCGAGCCGGCGTGGCCGCTGATCGCGGCGACACCGCTATCCCGATCGTCGTCGCGACCAACAGGCTCACCGGCAACGGCGCGCTTGGCTTCGTCACCCGACAACGACTCATATTCAAGCAGCGCAGCGGCGAGGCGGTGCAGTTCATCGATATTGTCGGTCAAAACTTTGCGCGCAGTCGTTTCGCCTTCCTCAACAAAGCGGCGGACTTCCTCGTCAATCAATCGCGCCGTGTCGCCTGAAATGCTCTGGGTACGGGCTACGCTGTGGCCCAGGAACACCTCTTCCTGATTGTCGCGGTAGCGCAGCCAGCCGAGCTTTTCCGACATGCCATATTCCATCACCATTGACCGCGCCATGTCGGTCGCCTGCTGGATGTCATTGGCAGCGCCAGTGTTGAGCTCGTCTTTGCCATAGATAAGCTGTTCGGCGATGCGCCCGCCAAAGCATAGCGCGAGGCGCGCTTTCATCTGCTTCATGTTCATCGAATAGCGGTCGCGCTCGGGGAGGTTCCACGTGACCCCCAGCGCGCGTCCACGCGGAATAATTGTCACCTTGTGCAGTGGGTCGCAGCCATCAACGTGCAGCGACACGAGCGCGTGCCCAGCCTCATGATAAGCGGTCGCCTTTTTCTCTTCCTCGGTCATGACCATCGAGCGCCGTTCAGCCCCCATCATGACCTTGTCCTTGGCCTCTTCAAATTCATCGGCAGCAATCAGTCGCTTGCCCTTGCGAGCCGCAAGAAGTGCGGCTTCATTGGCAAGGTTGGCAAGGTCTGCGCCCGAAAAGCCCGGCGTTCCACGTGCAATCTTGCGCAGGTCGACGTCAGGAGCGAGCGGCTTCTTCTTGGTGTGCACGCTCAAGATTTTTTCACGCCCATCGATATCAGGGCGCGGGACAACGACCTGACGGTCGAAGCGTCCAGGGCGCAGCAGCGCTGGGTCAAGCACATCGGGGCGGTTGGTCGCGGCAACGATGATGATGCCTTCATTGGCCTCAAAGCCGTCCATTTCGACCAGCAACTGGTTCAATGTCTGCTCGCGCTCGTCATTGCCATTGCCAAGCCCGGCACCACGGTGGCGACCGACCGCATCGATTTCGTCGATGAACACGATGCACGGCGCATTGCGCTTGGCCTGTTCAAACATGTCGCGCACACGGCTCGCGCCGACGCCAACAAACATTTCCACGAAATCCGAGCCGGAAATGGTGAAAAAGGGCACACCTGCTTCGCCCGCGATGGCGCGCGCGAGCAATGTTTTGCCCGTGCCCGGTGATCCGACCAGCAAAGCGCCCTTGGGGATTTGGCCACCAAGCTTGGAAAACTTGCCTGGGTCCTTCAAGAATTCGACGATTTCCTGCAATTCCTCGCGGGCCTCGTCGATACCCGCGACATCGTCAAAGGTAACCCGTCCCTGCTTTTCGGTCAGCAGCTTGGCGCGCGATTTGCCGAAACCCATTGCGCCGTTGCCATTGTTCTTCTGCACCTGGCGGAACACCAGATAGGCGATGCCAAGGATCAGAACGAAGGGCAGCGACTGAATGAGCATGTACATCCAGAAGTTGCGGGTCTCCGCCGGCTTGCCGTCGTAGTCGACATTATTGGCTTTGAGGGTCGAGATCAGTTCAGAATCGCGGATCATGTTGGTCGAAAAATTGTCGCCGTTGGTCAGCGTGCCGGTGATGCGATCATCACTCAGGACAACTTCTTTGACGCTACCGTCCTCAACCTTTTGTATGAATTCCGAGTATTTTATGGCTTCGCCTGCAGGCGCACTGCTAGTCCCAAAAAGCGAGGCGACCACCAGCATAGCGAGCAAAATGCCCACCCAGATCATCGCACTCTTCATCCAAGGATTGCTCGGTGGGTCCTTGTCGTCCTGCATTTTCGTTCTTTCCTAGTGGCGCGCTTGTGCGCCCATGTCGCTCGCTAAGATAGGGCGTAGCGGCAATTTGACAATAACTGCTTTATCCACGTCGCGGCGGCGCCCGCATAATGCGCCAGCATGTGCCGACTTTGGGGTCAGGGGTGATGATCAGCGGGCCCAGCGACACTTTGCGTCCTGCGCGCAGTGCGGCTACTGCGTCCAATAGTTGCCGCTGGTCGCCAATGCCTTGGCCCGCGAAGCGAAACAGATGGTTGCGCATGACCCGCCAGGCGATTTCGTCCGGCCAATTGCCGTCGATGATGTTGGCAAGATCGTCTGCTTGCTCAGTTTGCTCTGCCGCCCAGTCCAATGCTTCGTCCGCGCCGGCGAGCAAGTCCGCCGAACGCGCCAGCGCGGCGGGATCAATCCAGCTGGTATCAGCAATTTGATGGCGCATGCGGGCGCGATCGAAACGATGGTCATGATTTGACGGATCGTCAGCGACCAAAACGCCTGCGGCCTGGCAAATATTCGATAACGCTTCGCGCCGCCAACCGAGCAGCGGCCTCAAAATTTGCCCGTTTCGCGCGCGAATGGCCGAAAGGCCTGCGACTCCACTGGCACGGTTCAAGCGCATCAACAGCGTTTCGGCCTGATCATCGGCATGATGCGCTGTGAGAACATAGTCCAACCCGCGTGACGCCCGCCATTTCTCCAGCAACCGGTAGCGAAGCGCACGCGCCTTGGCCTGAATCGAGCCAGTTAGCGGTGAATCGCCCCGGAGTGTGTCGTGGCGAAGCCCCAATTTACGGCACAGACGGGCAACTTCGTCTGCCTCTGCCGCGGATTCGGGACGCAAACCATGGTCAACCGTCGCAGCTTCCAGCCCGCCGAGCGCAATAGCGTGCATCAACAGCAGCAGGCCTATGCTGTCGGGCCCGCCAGACACGGCAACGCCGAACTTCAACGATGCGGGATCAGCGCCCGCAAGCCGTGCCAGCGCGTCCTTCAGCGCGGCGAGCTGTTCGGGTTCAGCAACCGGCCTTGGCTTTGGCTGCGGCGGCATCGCTGCGAACATCCCGGGGTGCGCGCTCGCCATAGACCTCTTCTAGCTCACGGAAAGCCTTGCACGCGTCGGCTTTGCGCCCCAGCCGGTCGAGGGCGACGCCCATATACATCAGGCTGTGCGGCGCACGCTCTCCATCGGGGCGATCCTTGTAATTGTTATAAAAAGCGACGGCGGCCAGACTAGGTTTGCCTTCGTCCAAATAGGCGCGGCCGAGTAAATTCTGCGCATAGCTGGCAAGCCGGTGCTTCGGATTGCGTTCAACCACCTGTTTGAGCTGCGCCTGCGCTTCTGGATAGAGTTTCGCATCCCAAAGGCGATAGCCATAGGTATAGCCGTCATCGACGGCATTGCCCGTTGCGGGAACTTCGACCGCCTTAACCCGCGCCACCCGGTCGGCGGCAGGTCGGAGCGGCGCCGCGACAGCGGTTGGCGCAACGGTTGCAGGGCGCGGCGTGATGGCTGCCGGAGTCGACGTGGTAGAGGCCGGAAGCGGAGCCAGCTCTGCCGGAGTGGCAGTAGCAGAAGGGCCTGGCGTTGCGGCACCATCGGGCGCTTCAACCGCGGGCTCCAGCGCGGCCAGGCGCTTGTCGACTGCGGCCTTATAGGCCGTGAATTGCTGCTCTAGCTCGCGCAGCTTGAAGCCATTTTGCTCGCTTTGCTCGGTCACGGCGCGCAGCTGGCTTTCGAGCGCATCAACGCGCGCCGTCAGGTCGGCGACGGGGGTCGAAACAGAACCAGCCGGGCGCTCGCCTGACACGGGTTCGCTGCCAATCTCGCCCTCAAAAAACGCTGGCGCCCCGCCGGGAAACACCTGCCGCTGCACCGCGCGCATTTCCTTTTCCAGCTTTTCGACCCGCTTGGTGACGTTGGTTTCTTGCGCGGTCGCGGGTAGCGCGGCGAGAACCGCTGCTCCGGCGATACCGGTCAGCCACAACGCGCGAAAATGGGAATTGGTCATGCTTGTCATCCGAAACTTCACTTTGGTTTCATTGGTAAAGCGCGGTGCGGCTGAACGCCACCTTAGCGCGCTGGCACACTGCTTGCGGTCGGCTGTGCGTTAGCGGCGCGGGCGCTAAGGTCAGCACGCTTGAGCGAAAAATTCTTCACTAGCGTGTCTGCCGGCCCAATTGGCCCAACGTCCAGGCCCCCTATAGTTACTTTCAGCATTTGCGGCTTGGCGGTCCGCAGCGTAAATTTGTCAAGGTAATCGGCGGGGACCGTCAGAGTTTCGCCCGCGTCCAGTGTGCGCCAATTTTCGGTCTTGCCAGTGGCATCGTCGAAGCCGATCCACACCTCCTGAATGCCGGTCAATACAACCGGCGCATTGTCGGCAACCTGCGGAACGGAGGGTGCAGTGGCAGCAGCCTTGGCCGCCTCCGCTTTCTTGACCGGCGCAACCTTGGTCGACGCCACGGGCACATTGTCAAGCGCCAGTGTGCGCCAGATGGCATAGCCGCCGAGAAGCAGCACGACCAGCGCGACCAGACTCCATGCCAACATCCGTGACGGTACGCGCGCAGGATCGGCGGGTTCATAAGCCTCATAAATCTCGCGCGGGCTCATGGCCCCGCCTGCAAGCTCGGCGCGCACCTCGCGGCCAATTTCGACCTCCGAAACGCCGACCGCACGGGCATAGGCGCGGGCAAAACCGGTGACATAGGTGCGGCTGGGGAGCGTATCGAAATCCGACCGCTCGATCGCGTCGAGATGCCGCTGCGAAATGCGCGTCCGGTTGGCAATGTCGGCGATCGAAAGTCCAGCGCTCTCGCGCGCCATGCGCAGCTTGTCGCCCACGCGCAAAATGCCCAATTCACCCTGAACCGGCGGCTGACCCTCGGCCATTACAATCTCCCTTCGCCGGGGTGCGACCCGATTGCCGACGAACAGCGGAGTCATCGCACCGATATCGCGGCAAAGTCAAACCATGTTCGGCGAATGCAGCCGTCAACCCGTGCCTTTCGGGCGACCAGTTACAATATATATTTGGACAGGTCGGTATCGCCCGCAATCGCGCTCAACTGGCTGTCGACATAGGCTCGGTCGATCGTCACCGCCACGCCCTGCATCGCCTCGGCGCCAAAGCTGATTTCCTCGAGCAATTTTTCCATGATGGTCTGGAGCCGCCGGGCACCGATATTCTCCACGCGCTCGTTCACATCGGCGGCAATAGCGGCAATCCGGGCAATCCCGTCGTCGGCAAAATTAATCGTTACGCCCTCGGTCGCCAACAGCGCAGCATATTGTTCCGGCAGAGCGGCGCGCGTGTCGGCCAGGATGCGGACAAAATCGGCTTCGGTCAGCGCCGACAATTCCACGCGGATGGGTAGGCGGCCCTGCAATTCGGGGAGCAGGTCGCTCGGCTTCGCAACATGAAAGGCACCGCTGGCGATGAACAGGATGTGATCAGTCTTCAACGGCCCATATTTGGTCGCCACCGTTGTCCCCTCGATCAGCGGCAGCAAATCGCGTTGCACGCCTTCGCGGCTCACCGATCCGCCGCGCACATCGCTGACAGCAATTTTGTCGATCTCGTCGAGGAACACGATGCCGTTGGCTTCGGCATCGGCCAGCGCGACGCGCGCGACATCATCCTGGTCAAGCCGCTTGTCCTGCTCTTCCTCGATCAGCCGGGTGGCGGCATCGATGACCTTCAGCTTGCGGCGCTTCTTGGGCGCGCCGCCCATCGCTTTGCCCAGCATTTCGGTGATGTTGATCATTTGCCCCGGCTGGCCGGGCAGTTCGAAGGGAAGGGCCGGGGCCTCGCTGACTTCGATTTCGACTTCATTATCATCAAGGTGGCCGTCGCGGATGCGCTGGCGAAAACTGGCGCGGGTCGCCTCGCTCGCCCCCTTGCCAGTCAGCGCGTCAAGCAATCGCTCCATTGCCGCCTCTTCGGCAGCGGCGCGCACAGCCTCGCGGCGGCGTTCCTTTTCCAGCCGCACCGCTTCCTCGACCAGATCGCGGGCGATTTGCTCGACATCGCGGCCGACATAGCCAACCTCGGTGAATTTTGTCGCCTCGACCTTGATGAAGGGCGCATCGGCGAGCTTAGCTAGCCGGCGCGAAATCTCGGTTTTGCCGCACCCCGTGGGGCCGATCATCAATATGTTCTTGGGCGTCACCTCATTGCGCAAATCGGCTGGCAGCTGCTGCCGCCGCCAGCGATTGCGCAGCGCCACCGCAACGGCGCGCTTAGCGTCGTTCTGGCCAACAATATGCGCGTCGAGCGCGGCCACGATGGCCTTCGGGGTCAAACTGTTTTGCATGAAAATCAGGCGCTTTTCGCTGGGATGGATTCGATGGTGAAGCGGTCGTTAGTGAACACGCAGATGTTGGCCGCCACCTCCATCGCGCGCCGCGCCAGCTTCTCGGCATCGGCCTCATATCCGACCAGCGCCTGCGCCGCCGCCAGCGCAAAATTGCCGCCCGAGCCGATGGCGGTGACGCCGCCCTCGGGCTCCAGCACATCGCCGTTGCCCGTGATCACCAGCGTCACATCCTTGTCAGCGACGATCATCATCGCCTCCAGATTGCGCAGAAATTTGTCGGTGCGCCAATCCTTGGCCAGCTCGACCGCGGCGCGCAACAGCTGGCCATTGTGCCGCTCCAGCTTGCCCTCCAGCCGTTCGAACAGGGTGAAAGCATCGGCGGTTGCGCCGGCAAAGCCCGAGATTACCGACCCATCATGCAGCCGCCGCACCTTGCGCGCATTGGGCTTCATGACGGTATTGCCCATCGACACCTGCCCATCGCCAATGATGACGACTTGGTCAGGGGTTCGGACGGAGAGGATGGTGGTGCCGTGCCAGGGCGCGGACGATGCAGCGTGGGGATTGGTCATGGCGTGCCATATGGGATGATCCACGCGCTGAACAAGAGGAGCTATGCACAAACCCACATTTGTGGTATTGTGGAAAATGAATAGAGGTGATCATGAGCCGTTTAACCATAGACATTACTGATCAGCAGCATCAAAGCCTGAAAGCGCTTGCAGCCTTGCAAGGCAAAACCATCAAGCAATATGCGATCGAACGGCTGTTCCCCGGTGCGGGCGGAGATGCGTTGGCTTGGCAGGAATTGAAGCTGCTGTTGACCCAGCGCGTCGAGGAAGGACTGGCGGTGCAAGTGTCAGGCAAGAATATTGCCGACATTGTCGATGAGGAGTTCGGCAAAAGCATAGGCGATTGACCGCATCCTACGGATTGACAGCTGCGGCAGAAGCCGATCTGCGCGGCATTATGCGCTACACGCGCAGCCAGTGGGGCGACGCGCAAGCGCGCGCCTATATCGCCAAATTGACGCGCTGCATCGAACGCAGCGTGACGGGCGTAAGCAGCACTAAAGACGTGAGCGACCTCTACCCGGCGCTCAGAATGGGCCGCTGCGAGCATCATTATGTATTTTACCTACCGCGTGACGATGCCCCAACGCTGATCGTCGCAATTTTCCACGAGCGCATGAATTTGATGCTGAGGCTTGCCAATCGACTGGGGTAGGTACTGGATTGAAGTGGTGAGCCCTGCTGGGTTCGAACCAGCGACCTACTGATTAAAAGTCAGTTGCTCTACCGACTGAGCTAAGGGCCCGCACAATGCGAACATTGCGGAAGCGGTGCCCCTAATGCCGCGCGCCGGAACGGTCAACCGGCTTTGCGCGGGCGTGGCGCGCGAGCAGATGGCGGACGGACAGGCCGGTCAGCGGGTCATGCCAGTCGGGTGCGATGCGGGCGAGGGGGGCGAGGACGAAAGCGCGGGACCGGAACGCCGGGTGCGGCACGACTGCGCCGCCGCTGACAAAGCTGCCCTCGGACCACAGGATCAGGTCGAGGTCGAGCGTGCGTTCGCCCCAGTCGCGCGCGCGCTTGCGACCGAAAGCATCCTCGATGGCGTGGAGTTCTTCGAGCAATTCGTCGGGCAGCAGCGTGCTGGCTACCAGCGCAACGCAATTGGCGTAGCGGCGGCGGCTGGGGCCGAGCGGTGCGCTGCTGCTGATCGGGCTGGCGTCGAGCAAGGTCAGCGGCGCATCGTCCAGCGCTGCCAGTGCGGCGGCAACCATCGCCGCCGGAGTGCGCCCGCCGCGCCCGGCGCGGTTGCTGCCAAGGCCGACGGCGTAGAGGTAGGATATGGCCCCAGTCATGCGCGCGCCAGCAGCGGGCCGAATTCGGCGACAAGCGCACTGTAAAGATCCCGTTTGAACGGGACGATCAGGTCGGGGAGCGACTCCAGCTCGGTCCAGCGCCAGGCGCGAAATTCGGGATGGTCGGCCGCGATATTGATGTCGCAATCATCGCCCCGAAAGCGCGCGAGGAACCAGTGCTGGCGCTGGCCGCGATAGCGCCCGCCCCACATTTTTCCCATCAGCTGCGGCGGCAGGTCATAATAATGCTCGGTCGCGCTGGTCGCGATGATTTCGGCAAGGTCAGGCGCAATCCCTGCCTCCTCGCCCAGCTCGCGCAGCGCCGCATCGCGCGGGCTTTCACCCTGGTCTATCCCGCCTTGCGGCATTTGCCACGCCTCACTGCTGCTATCCAAGCGTTGGCCGACAAACACCAGATTGGAACGATTGACGAGCATCACCCCGGCGCAGGGACGATAGGGCAGGTGGGAGAAATCATCACTCATGCCCGCGCCCTTGTCACATTATGCTTGGCACGGCGATAATTTTTCTGAATTGCGGCGCGGCGCGGCAAGTCCTATTCAATTGGTAGACAAGGCGGCACCGAAGCCGACCGGCGACGCAGGAAACAAGGACGAACAATGGCGACTTTGGCACAAGAGCCGACCGGTGCGGCTGCGGCGCAGCCCTCCGAAGCAGTGGTCGTGCGCTTTGCGGGGGACAGCGGCGACGGGATGCAGCTGACCGGGGGGCAATTTACCCTGTCGTCGGCGCTCGCGGGCAATGACTTTGCGACCTTCCCCGACTTTCCCGCCGAAATCCGTGCGCCGCAGGGCACGCTGTTCGGTGTGTCGGCGTTCCAGATCAATTTCGGGTCGACCAGCATCGACACCGCGGGCGACGCGCCCGACGTGCTGGTGGCGATGAACCCGGCGGCGCTGAAAACCAATGTCGGCGCATTGAAGCCCGGCGGGCTGATCATCGCCGACGAGGGCGAATTTACGCCGCGCAATTTGGAAAAGGCGAAATATACCAGCAACCCGCTAGAGGATGACAGCCTCGCGCCCTGGCAGCTGCTCAAGCTCAATATCAGTCAGGCGACGCTCGATGCCGTCAAGCCCTATGGCCTTGGCAACAAGGAAGCGCTGCGCTGCAAGAATATGTGGACGCTGGGCCTCGCGCTATGGATGTTCGATCGCGATCGCCAGCCGCTGATCGACTGGATCCGCACCAAATTTGCCCGCAACGACGGGCTGGCCGAAGCCAATGTCGCGGCGCTTAACGCGGGCCATGCCTGGGGCGAGACGGCCGAGCTGTCGGGGCCGCTAAAACAATATCACCTCGACCCAGCACCGGCTCAGCCGGGTCTCTACCGCGCGCTGACCGGAGCCGAGGGCATTGCGTTGGGTCTCGTGGCAGGCGCACGGCTCGCCGGCTTGCCGATCTTCTTTGGCGGTTATCCGATCACGCCGGCATCGGCGATTTTGCACCATCTGTCGCGGCTGAAAGAGTTCGGGGTCACCACCTTTCAGGCGGAAGACGAGATCGCGGCCATCTGCTCGGCGATCGGCGCGAGCTATGGCGGTGCGCTTGGCGTTACATCCTCATCCGGGCCCGGCATTGCGTTGAAGGGCGAGGCGATGGGCCTTGCCATCATGACCGAGTTGCCGCTGGTCATCGTTAATTCGCAGCGCGGCGGCCCTTCGACGGGCTTGCCCACAAAGACCGAGCAGTCAGACCTTTACCAGGCGGTCTATGGCCGCAACGGCGACGCGCCGATGCCGGTCATCGCCGCGCGTTCGCCAGGCGATGCGTTCGACTGTGCGATCGAGGCGGTGCGGGTCGCAGTGCAATATATGACACCGGTGATGCTGCTGACCGATGGCTATATTGCCAACGCCGCCGAACCATGGGCGGTGCCAGAGATTGAGGATATCGAGCCGTTCCCGGTGACCTTCCTCGACCATGTGCCCGAGGGCGGGTTCAAGCCTTATGCGCGCAACGAGAAATTGGCGCGGCCGTGGGTGAAACCCGGCACGCCCGACCTGCTCCACCGCATCGGTGGGATCGAGAAAGAGGTCGATACCGGCCATATCAACTATACCCCCGCCAACCACCAGGCGATGACCGACCTGCGCCAGGCGAAGGTCAATGGCGTCGCCGACAGCATTCCCGACCAAACGTGCGAAGTCGGTGCAGCGGGCGGCAAACTGGCCATCGTCGGCTGGGGATCAACCTATGGTCCGATCCATCAGGCGGTGACGAAGGCGCGGATACGCGGGCAGGATGTCAGCCACATCCACATCCGCCATATCTGGCCGACGCCAAAGAATCTGGGCGAGCTGCTCAAGAGCTTTGACCATGTGATCGTGCCCGAAATGAACACCGGGCAGCTAAAAACGCTGCTGCGCGACCAGTTTCTGGTCGACGCCAAGCCGCTTAACAAGGTGTCGGGGCAGCCCTTCACCATCGCCGAAATCGAAGCCGCAATTGCGGGAGCCCTTTCATGAACGACATGACCCCCATTGCCCGCGCAACGACCATGAAAGATTGGGAAACCGACCAAGAAGTGCGCTGGTGCCCCGGTTGCGGCGATTATGCGATATTGAAGGCGATGCAGCGCACCATGCCCGAAATCGGCGCGGTGCCCGAAAAGACTGTTTTCGTTAGCGGAATCGGCTGCTCGTCGCGCTTTCCATATTATATGGAAAGTTACGGCTTCCACACCATCCACGGCCGCGCTCCCGCAGTCGCGACAGGGCTGAAGCTCGCCAATCCAGAGCTCGATGTGTGGATCATCACCGGCGATGGTGACGCTTTGTCGATTGGCGGCAACCACACAATGCACCTGCTTCGCCGCAACCTCAATTGCCAGATCATGCTGTTCAACAACGAGATTTATGGGCTGACCAAGGGGCAATATTCGCCCACCAGCCGGGTTGGAACCAATGGACCGTCGACCCCCTATGGCTCGGTCGATCGCCCCGCAATGCCGTGCGCCTTTGCGCTGGGATCAGGTGCGCGGTTCGTCGCGCGCGGGTTCGATGTTTCCAAGAATCTGCCTGAGGTGCTGAAGGCCGCGCATGCACACAAGGGCGCGGCCTTTATCGAGATTTTCCAGAATTGTATCGTCTATAATAAAGACGTGTTCGAGGATTTCGCCGCACCCAAAGGGGCCGAAGACCGCCAGCTCTGGTTGACCAATGGCGAGCCCATGCTGTTCGCCAAGGGCACGAAGGGCATCACGCTCGACCATGAAACGCTGACGCTAAAGGTTGTCGATGTAACCGATAGCGACTGGAAAGCCGCCGGGGTGATTGTGCATGATGTCACTAACCGTAGCGTCGCGCATATGCTCGTCGAAATGCGCTTCGGCGAGTTCCCGATGGCGCTGGGCGTCCTCTACGACGACCCGCGCCCGACCTTCGAGGCCGAAGTGTGGGCGCAAAATGCCGCGACGTCGGCGGGCAAAGCGGCCGACCTCAACAAACTGCTGGGCAAGGGCCAGACCTGGATTGTCGGCGACGAGGTGGGACCAGAGCTCTGATTTAGCGTATCGTTTGCAGCGCCGGGCGGCCGACCTTCGCGGTGGGCGCTTTGGGTATGCGGGCTTCGAGCGGTGCAAGCCAGAGCTTGGCGTTTTTACCAATGAACAACTGCGGCTTTGATGCGCCGATCGGCACTTTTTTCTCCCATGCGGTGATCAGGCTAAACGCCTTGCGCGCCGCGACCGGTAGCGGGTCATTGGTGCGCATGGCGTTGTTGAGCAGCGCATCGCCAAAAAAGGTCCAGTCATTGTCGGCGGCGCAACCGAAGGAAGTCGTCTTGGCCGACGCCGCCGTGATGACAATGCTGGTTTCGCTTTGCAGCGCGGGCACGAAGATGCCCGAAAAGCAGGCCGATATCATCACGAGACGGCGCTCTATTCTGCTTTCGTCCAGCATGGCTTTCAGGCGGCCCGGCCCGATCACGCCATTGCCAAGCTCGCCATCGCGATAGGCGAGCCCGCTTTCGGCATTGCCATGGCTCGTGGTGTAAAGAATGAGCACGTCTTCGTTCCGGTCCATCGTCGCCGCGACCGCCCCGATGGCGGTAGCAAGATTGCGGGGCGAACCGTTGGGCGCTGTCAGGCCCTCGCCCGCCGCCAGCAATATGGAGCGCCCTGCCGCATCATAGCGATGTGCCAGCACGCGCGCCGCCTCGGTCGCCTCGCGGCCAAACACGCCGTCTGAATCCAGCCCGACCACAACGACATAGGCATCAACGACACCGGGGCGCTGCGGTGCCAACCCGCCGAGCGCGGCAGCCAGCTTGCGATGGTCGGCTAGTTCCCATGCCGGACTGCGCCCATTTTCGGTCACTTGGCCATTGTCGGCCATTTCCCGGGAAAAAGCGGCGGCTTCGGCTTCAAGCTCGGCATCGCGGTCCTGCGCCCAGCCATGGCTGGCCAGCGCGAGCCATGCCAATCCAGCCACTATGCTGCGCCTCATCATGGTCGTCGTCCTCTTTGCGCCGAAATCATCTTGAGCCCTTTTTCAGCCTGTTTCGCTGAAAAAACAGCTAACATTCAATCCGCTTCATCCATATGACGCAAGACCATGGACAATCTGACGCACAGTTTGGTGGGGGCTCTGCTGGGGCAGGCGGGGCTCAAGCGCAAGACAGCGCTGGCGATGCCGACGCTGATCATTGCGGCAAATATTCCCGATATCGACGCAGCATGCCTGTTCTGGCTCGAGGGCGCCGGACATTTGGCGTTTCGCCGCGGGATTACGCATGGGCCTTTGGCCATGCTAGCACTACCAGTGATGCTGTGGGCGGCGATGCTGGGGTGGGATAGCTGGTGGCGGCGGATCAATGCTGATCGTCCGGTAGTGCATAAGGGCTGGCTGCTGGCGCTGGCCTTTATTGGGACCGTTAGCCATCCGGCGATGGATTGGCTGAATACATATGGCGTCCGTCTGCTTGAACCATTCAGTAGCCATTGGTCTTACGGTGACAGTATCTTCATCATCGATGCGTGGCTTTGGATCGGTCTGAGCGCCGCGCTTTGGACCTCGCTCCGCGCGGAACGACAGGGCAAGAACTATTGGTCCCGGCCCGCTGGCTTCGCGATTATCGGGGCATCGGCCTATATTTTCGCCAACGGCGTCATTACCGGACTCGCCGAACGGAGCGCGGTAGCGGCGCTTCGTTCACAAGGCATCGAAAGTCCCCTTGTCGTGGCGAGCCCGCCCCCTCTGGCTTTTTGGGAACGCGATGTATTTTGGCGCGACGATACGAACTACGGCCAGATACAGTTTTCCCCTACTTTTTCGGGTGACACAGACCCAGTAGCGAATCCGCACAATGCCGATGACCCCCGCCTTGCTGCCTTTGCGGCCAGCAACAGCGAAGTGCGCGCCTTTCTCTTCTGGGCGCGGATGCCGATTGCGAGATTCGGTCCTGACGGGACGCTGACTTTGACGGATCAGCGGTATAGCCATCCTTTGGCGGTTGATCGCTTCAAGGTCATAGCCAAACCCTTGGCGGCCAACGAATGACCGCCCCGCAGATCGTTTGGTTGCGGCAGGATTTGCGGCTGGCTGACCAGCCTGCTTTTGCTGCGGCAGCAGCAACTGGGCCGGTTGTTCCTGTCTATGTGCTTGATGATGAAACGCCTGCGCATCGCAAGATGGGCGGTGCATCGCGCTGGTGGCTGCATCACAGTCTGAGCGCTCTGGCCGCTGATTTGGAGCTATGCGGGTCCCGGCTAGTGTTACTGCGGGGCAGGGCAGACCGGATATTGACCGAACTGGCCCGCGAGACGGGCGCTTCTGCCATCCACGCGCTGCGCCATGTTGAGCCGTGGTGGCGCAATGCCGAGCGGTCGCTGAAGGCGGCGCTGCCTGATCACTGCGCGCTGGTGCGGCACGACGGGCAATATCTGGCGCGACCTGGCACCACCCTAACGGGGGGAGGGACGCCGTTCAAGATTTACACGCCTTTCTGGCGCGCGCTGGCCGACACTATGCCGCCGCCAGCGCCGCAGCCTGCGCCGCAAAAGCTGGACGCACCAGCCAGCTGGCCTGCAAGTGACCAGCTGGATGATTGGCGATTGCTGCCGACGCGACCCGATTGGGCGGGAGGGATGCGCGCCATGTGGACGCCGGGCGCAGCGGGCGCCCAGGCGCGGCTCGACGACTTCATCGCGCGCGCCAGCCGCTACGATGAGCGCCGCAATTTCCCGTCGGACACCGGCACCAGTTTCCTGTCGCCGCACCTGCATTTCGGCGAGATTTCGCCCGCCCAATGTTGGCACGCAACCATGGGGCAGGGCGGATCGGTCGAAACATTTCTGAAAGA
Source organism: uncultured Sphingopyxis sp. (assembly GCA_964401155.1). Classification (GTDB taxonomy): domain Bacteria; phylum Pseudomonadota; class Alphaproteobacteria; order Sphingomonadales; family Sphingomonadaceae; genus Sphingopyxis. The sequence goes on along the minus strand of CAYNXF010000002.1, from coordinate 44,830 downwards.
GCTGGTCTGGCGCGACTATGGCGCGAACTTGGTTCATCAATATCCCGATTACGGCAGCCGCAATGCACGTGAGGCCTTTGACCGCTTTCCATGGCGCGGCGTGGACGATCCCACAGTAGCGGCAGAGCTCAAGGCATGGCAGCAAGGCCGTACAGGATATCCGATTGTCGATGCTGGGATGCGCGAGCTATGGGCCACAGGGTGGATGCACAACCGCGTGCGGATGATTGCTGCATCCTTCCTCATCAAGCATCTGCTGATCGACTGGCGCGTCGGTGAGCAATGGTTTTGGGATACGCTTGTCGATGCCGATTACGGCTCGAACGCGACCAATTGGCAGTGGACGGCGGGCAGCGGGGTCGACAGCAACATGTTCGTCCGCATCATGGCCCCACTGACCCAGTCAGAGAAGTTTAATGCGGGCGACTATATCCGCCGCTGGGTGCCCGAACTGGCGGATGTTTCGGACCCGTGTGTCCATGACCCCTATGAACATGGCGTGCGGCCCAAGGGCTATCCGCCCAAGCTTGTCGGCCACCGCGAGGCGCGCGAACGCGCTCTGGCCGCGCACGACGTCATGAAGGCGCAAAGCTGATTGCGCGCGGGGCGGCTTTGCGACATGGAGAAAGCATGACCATCCAGCCCCGGAGCAAGCGCGGACAGCATCTGGTGAAGGCCGAGGCTGGTTTCGCGACGGGCGGGGCGCTAGCGCGACTGTTGGCACGGCTGCCCGCCGCATGGTTCCACCGCCAGCTCGACCGGATTGATGTTGGTCTCGACCATGGCGCACTAGAGGGGCATCTGCCTGACGGCAGCGTGCGCATATTGGGCGGGCGAGGGGATGGTCCGCTGGCGGTCGTCGAACTGCGCAGCTGGGCCGCGCTGGTACGGCTGGCGCTGTCCGGTTCGGCAGGTTGGTATGTCGCGTGGGAACGCGGCGAATGGTGGAGCGCGGACCCGGTGCCGCTGTTCGACCTGTTCATGCGCAATGCGGACGGACTGGGCCGAGCGGCGCGGGCAAAGGGGCCGTGGCGCTGGGTGAATAGCGTGCTGCACTGGCTGCGGCGTAATCACCGGTCGGGTGCCCGGCGCAACATTTTGGCGCATTATGATCTGGGCAATGATTTCTATGCCGCGTGGCTTGATGAGACGCTGACCTATTCGAGCGCGCTGTTTGCCGATCCTGACCAGCCGCTGGCCGAGGCACAGCAGCACAAGATCGACACATTGCTCGACCGGCTGCGGCTGCATTCAGGCAGCAAATTGCTGGAAATCGGCTGTGGCTGGGGCAGCCTTAGCGCGCGCGCGGTGGAACGGCACGATGCAATTGTCCATGCGATCACGCTCAGCCCCGAACAGGCGCAGGTGGCGCAGGCACGGTTGATGGAGCTTGATCCGGGCGGCAAATCCCGTGTTACGTTGACCGATTATCGCGATGTAGCCGGCCAATATGACGCCATCGCTAGCGTCGAAATGGTTGAGGCGGTTGGACGAGGCTATTGGCCTGCGTTTCTAGATGTCATTGCCGGTCGACTACGTCCCGGCGGGCGAGCGGCAATCCAGTATATTTCCATCCGAGACGAACTGTTCCCAGCCTATGCTCGCAGCCGCGATTTCATCCAGACCTTTGTGTTTCCAGGCGGGTGCCTGCTGGACGAGGGCGAGTTTCGTGCGCTGGCCGATGCACACAGGCTCCAGTGGCAGGATAGGGTGCATTTCGGGAATGATTATGCCGAAACGCTGAATCAATGGCGGTTGCGTTTTGACGCGGCGGTCGCTGAACAGCGACTGCCCGCGGGTTTTGATGATCGGTTCGTGCGGCTTTGGCGCTATTACCTGCAATATTGCGAGGGCGGATTTCGCGGCGGCGGGATCAATGTGGCACAGGTGACGTTGATTAAGGTCTGAGGGTGGGGAGAATAACAACATGATCGGATGGAAACGGCGAAGGAGCGCATATGCGGCGCTCGCTTTGATGATGACGGGGGGCGGTTCTGCTCCAGTCATTGCCCAGGACCTGCCAAAGGATCAAAATGTGCTCTTCTGGAAACTCGACCAACGCGACGCTGCATTTCGTCAGATGGAAAAGCTGGCACCGACCAATAATATTGCCGTTGGATCCAAGGTGCTTCCTCTGCCTGAGGGGACGCCGCTGACCGTTCCGGGTTTCGATTTGGCGCAATATATGGAGCGCCAGCGCAACGCCGGGTTGATCATCATTCAGGACGGCAAAGTCCGTTTTGAACGCTATGCGCTGGGCTTTGACGCGTCGGGTCGCTGGACCAGCTTTTCGGTGGCCAAGTCGCTAACGTCCACTCTCGTCGGGGCGGCGGTTAAGGATGGCTATATCAAGAGCCTTGATGACAAGGTCGCCGCCTATATCCCTGGTCTGAAAGGATCAGTCTACGACGATGTCACCGTTCGTCAGTTGCTGACCATGACGTCAGGCGTCAAATGGAACGAGGATTACACCGATCCCAACAGCGACGTCGCATTGTTCAACCTGCACAAGCCAGCGTCCGGTGAGGACATTACCGTCAGCTATATGAAGACATTGCCACGCGAGGCGCCGGCGGGGTCAAAGTGGGTCTATAAGACAGGCGAAACCAATTTGATTGGTGTGTTGGTGTCGAGCGCGACGGGTAAGACGGTGTCAGCCTATCTACAGGAAAAGATCTGGGGGCCGTTCGGCATGGAACAGGACGCGGTGTGGATGCTGGGGCCGACGGGACATGAAATCAGTGGCTGCTGCATTTCGGCTAGCCTGCGCGATTATGCAAGGTTCGGACTGTTCATCATGAACGGCGGTGTCGCCGGGGGAAAGGCGGTTTTGCCCGACGGGTGGATTGCCGCTGGGACCACAAAGCAGGCGGACATCGGCGTACCAGGCCGAGGGTATGGGTATCAGTGGTGGACCAATGACGATGGCAGCTATGCCGCGCAGGGCATTTTCGGCCAAGGCATATTTATCGATCCCAAGCGCAAATTGGTGATTGCTACCAATGGCAATTGGCCAACCGCAACGGACCCCGACGGGGTAGGGGCCGAGCGCGAACGGTTTTACAAAGCGGTTCAGGCGGCGGTTGACGCTGAATAACAGATCAAATGGCAGTGCGCACTACACGGCTGGCAAGCCATGTGGCCACTAGCGGGATGATGAATCCGGCTGCTGTCACCCAGACGGCATCACCGAGCGTCAGCGCACGATAAATGGCGGCCCCAGCGACGGCCCCGGCGACAATCCAGCCAGGCCCTGCTTGTGCCGACGCGCGCATTGCCAACCATGATCCGGCAAAGCTGCCGACAAACCACCCGATGAACAGCGACAAAGTGTTGCCAAGCGGGATTTGGACCTCTTCGGTGGCCGGATCATAAACGACCGGCGACAGCTTTCCCCCAAATTGCAACGCGAGATAAATGAGGCCGAAAGCCAACATGATGCCGACAATGGTGCTGATGATGGTCCGCATAGAGCCCCTTCTTAGGCCACGTTCTTGCCCAATGCCTGATAAGCGGTGCTATCAAAGCCGGCAATGCAGAGCGCCGCAATGGCTTCACCGACGACGACAGGGTCTTTGACCGATGCGGCATCTTCGCCCGGAAATGCGCGCGCGCGCATTTGGGTGCGGGTAGCGCCGGGATCGACAATTGCAGTGCGAACCGTCGACATATTGGCCATTTCGGCACCATAGCTCGTCACCAGCACTTCGAGCGCGGCCTTGGACGCCCCATAGGCCCCCCAATAGGCGCGCGGCGCGCGGCCGACCGATGAAGTGAGGGCAATCAGCTTGCCTGCTGCAGAACGGCGTAAGAGCGGGTCAAAGTTGGCAATCAGGGCCTGCTGCGCAATCAGGTTGAGCGTCAAGACGCGATTGAATTCCTTGCCATCGATGGCCGCAACCGGAGTAAGCGTTCCAAGCGTGGCGGCGTTCATCACCAATATATCTAGGCGCTGCCAGCGTTCGGCTATAGCGCTGGCGAGGCGCGCAATCGCATCCCCATCGACGAGATCAAGTGGCGCAATAGTCGCGCTGCCGCCAGCCTCATGAATTTTGTCTTCCAACTCTTCGAGTCCCGCTGCGGTGCGCGCGGTAATGATGACATGCGCGCCAGCGCTTGCCAGCACGGCGGCGGTCGCTGCGCCGATCCCGCGGCTCGCGCCGGTGACAAGCGCGATCTGGCCGTCGAGCGGCTTTGCCGTTTCATCTGTCATGCTCAAACTACCCGTTCGGCCAGCAAGGCAAACTGATCTTCTGCCGCGACATCATCATGGTCGGTAAGCGTGGTTGGATAGTCGCCGGTGAAGCAGGCATCGCAATATTGTGGCCGGTCATTGTGGCGGCTGTCGGCGCCCAGCGCTCGGTACATGCCATCAATGGACAGGAAGGCCAGACTGTCAGCATTAATGAAATTCGCCATTTGCCCAACCGTCATCTGCGCGGCGAGCAGCTTGCCGCGCTCGGGCGTATCGACGCCGTAAAAGCAGCTGTGCGCCGTTGGCGGACTGGCGATGCGCATATGCACCTCGCGCGCGCCGGCATCGCGCATCATCTGGACGATTTTCATGCTGGTGGTGCCGCGCACGATGCTGTCGTCGATCAACACGACACGCTTTCCCTCAATCAGCATGCGGTTGGCATTATGCTTGAGCTTGACACCCAAGTGGCGAACCTTGTCGCCCGGCTGGATGAAGGTGCGCCCGACATAATGCGAACGGATGATGCCGAGCTCGAACGGGATGCCTGATGCCTGCGCATAACCGATGGCGGCGGGGGTGCCGCTGTCGGGCACGGGAATGACGATATCTGCGTCGACCGGATTTTCGACGGCAAGTTCGGCACCGATGGCTTTGCGCACCGAATAGACGCTGGTGCCTTCGACAATCGAGTCTGGGCGAGAGAAATAGACATATTCAAAGATGCAAGGCCGCGGATTCTGCTCGGCAAATGGCCGGATCGAGGTCATCTCTCCGTCACGCACAATCACCATCTCACCCGGATCGACGGAGCGGATGAACTCTGCGCCGACAACGTCAAGCGCGACCGTTTCCGAAGCGAAAATAATCGCTTCGTTTAACCGGCCGATGACCAGCGGTCGCACACCCAACGGATCGCGGCAGCCGATCAGCCCTTCCGCGGTCATGCAGATTAGGGAGTAGGCACCTTCAACCTGCTTCAGCGCGTCAATGAATCGATCGAGCAGCGTCCGGTAGCTTGAATTGGCGACAAGGTGGATAATCACCTCGGTATCGCTGGTGGATTGAAAGATTGCGCCGCGCCGCACCAGCCCCTTGCGCAGCGTTAGCGCGTTGGAAATATTGCCGTTGTGTGCGACGGCAAAACCACCGGTCGACAATTCAGCAAACAGCGGCTGCACATTGCGCAGCGCGGTTTCGCCAGTGGTCGAATAGCGCACATGGCCGATGGCGGCTTGGCCTTCGAGCTGGCGGATGATGTCGTCGCGGTCAAAATTGCCCGCGACATGGCCCATCGCGCGGTGCGTGTGGAAATCGCGCCCCGAAAAGCTGGTAATGCCCGCCGCCTCTTGCCCGCGATGTTGGAGCGCATGGAGGCCCAGCGCGACGACCGCAGCAGCGCTATCGGCGCCGTGGATACCGAATACGCCGCATTCCTCGCGCAGTTTGTCGTCGTCAAATGGATGGGTGGTGAGCATCGGCAATCCTGCACGGGCGACGTGGCTGGCGCGCATATAGGGCTGGGGGCGGGATTTGTCGCCCCCTTAATGTCATCGCTTCGTCTTGTTCGGGTAGCAGGAGGCCCGTCGCTTCCCCGACGGCCAAAAAAGCCCAGAATTCTATGAAAGTATAAACCACCCCCTATCCCCCGGCGGTGCGAATTCCAGATGGCAGGAGAGAGGTGACGGCGCAAGGACCGCGGCCAGACACTGGTTATCAAAAGAGATATTTCCCTCATGTAGGAAAGCGTTTTGTTGGTGGAACAGCTTGCCTGCAATGGGTATGGCTGCGGCTTATGAAACAGGCAATTGAAGCGGGGACGCATTTTAGGCCGCATTTTGACGCGGCCGGGTTGGTAACCGCCGTGGTCACAGATGCCGATAGCGGCGACGTGCTGATGGTCGCGCATATGAACCGCGAGGCGATCGACCGCACGCTGCAAACGGGGCAGGTGCATTTCTGGTCGCGTTCGCGCCAGCGATTGTGGCTGAAGGGCGAAACGTCAGGACACTTCCTGACGTTTGTTGAAATGCGGGTCGATTGCGACCAGGACGCGCTGTGGGTCATCGCGCGGCCCGCTGGCCCGGCCTGTCACACCGGTGCGCCCAGCTGTTTCTATCGTCGCGTCACCGACCCGGACACGCTGGTGAAGGACGCGGGTCGTAGCGGCAGCGACAGTGCTTGACGTTCACGTCAACGTCAAATAGCTTGGTCCAATGACGACAGAATATGGCCATTCGCATATCGACACGCCCGACCATCTGGGCCGCGATCAGTTCAGCATTACCGATCTTTCTTCCGAATTTGGCGTGACGGCGCGGGCGCTGCGCTTTTACGAGGACGAGGGGCTGATCAGCCCGTCGCGGCGCGGATTAGCGCGCATTTATTCAAAGCGCGATCGCGCCCGCCTGGCGTGGATATTGCGCGCGAAACGCGTTGGTTTCAGCCTGGCTGACATCCGCGAGATGATTGACCTGTACGACATTGGTGATGACCGCAGGAAGCAGCGGCAGGTCACTATCGAAAAATGCCGTGACCGGATTGCACTTTTGACGCAGCAACGCGATGATATCGATAGTGCAATTGCCGAATTAACGCGCTTTATCGATACGGTCGCCATGGCCGAGGCCGGGAAACATCCTGCCTGACGCCACGGCGCCGGTTATCGCCGCCAGTTGAAAAATCGAGACGAAGGATTCTCCCATGCCCGTTTACCGCGCCCCGGTGAAAGACGCCCTGTTCGTGCTGAACGAAGTCATTGGCATTGACCGTTATGCCAATCTGCCGGGTTTTGAAAATGCGACGCCCGACACCATCGAGGCGGTGCTGACCGAGGCCGGGCGTTTTTGTTCCGAAGTGCTGGCCCCGCTCAACCGGGTCGGCGACGAGGAGGGCTGCACGCGCCATCCCGATGGCAGTGTGACCACCCCGACGGGCTTCAAGGAGGCCTTTGACCAGTTCGTCGAAGCCGGCTGGCCGCTGCTGACAGCGCCCGAGGCCTTTGGCGGACAGGGAATGCCCCATGTGCTCGGCATGGTGATGGAAGAATTTGAAAATGGCGCAAACCAGGCGTTCGCCATGTATCCGGGGCTGACGCGCGGTGCTTCGGCGGCGCTCTTGGTCAAGGGATCGCCCGAACAGCAGGCAACCTATCTGCCCAATATGCTGGCATGCCGCTGGGGCGGTACCATGAACCTGACCGAACCGCATTGCGGCACCGACCTTGGCCTCATTCGCACCAAGGCGGAACCGCAGGGTGATGGTAGCTATGCCATCACCGGCACGAAGATTTTCATTTCGTCGGGCGAGCATGACCTGACCGAAAACATCATCCATCTGGTGCTGGCCAAGACCCCCGATGCGCCTGACAGTGTGAAGGGCATCAGCCTGTTCATCGTGCCCAAGTTCCTGGTCAATGCCGATGGCTCGCTGGGCGCGCGCAACGCGGTCAGTTGCGGGTCGATCGAGCACAAGATGGGCATCCACGGCAATTCGACCTGCGTGATGAATTATGACGGCGCGACCGGATATCTGGTGGGTGAGGAGAATAAGGGCCTTGCCGCCATGTTCATCATGATGAACGCCGCGCGGCTGGGCGTTGGTATCCAAGGCGTGGCGGTGGCCGACGCGGCGTATCAGAACGCCATCGCTTATGCCCAAGACCGGCGGCAGGGTCGGGCACTCACTGGCCCGGCAGACCCGCAAGCCAAGGCCGACCCGCTGTTCGTTCACCCCGATGTGCGGCGCATGTTGATGGATGCCAAGGCGATGACCGAGGGGCTGCGCGCGCTGTGCATCTGGGGCGGCATCCAGATTGACCTGTCGCATTCGGCGCCGAGCGAGGAAGAACGGCAGGCCGCCGACGATTTGGTCAGCCTGCTGACCCCCGTGATCAAAGGCTTTGGTACCGACAAGGGCTATGAAATCGCCACCAACGCGCAGCAGGTGTTCGGCGGGCACGGCTATATCGAGGAATGGGGGATGAGCCAGTTTGTGCGCGATGCCCGCATTGCGATGATTTACGAAGGCGCCAACGGCGTGCAGGCGATGGACCTCGTCGGACGCAAGCTGGCGCAAAATGGCGGGCGTGCGGTACAGGCGCTGTTCGCCACCATCGATGCGGAATGTGCCACGGCCAAGGCCAACCCAGCGCTGACCGATGTCGCCGAGCGGCTGGAAAAAGCCAATGGCGAGCTGAAGGCCGCAACCATTTGGTTCATGAATAACGGCCTGACCAACCCCAACAATATTGGCGCGGGTGCACACCACTATATGCACATTATGGGCTTGGTCGCGGTAGGCTCAATGTGGCTGATGATGGCGGGCGCAGCGCACAAGGCGCTTGTTGCCGGCACCGGCAACAAGGCATTTTATGAGGCCAAGCTGGTCACCGCGCGTTACTACGCCGAGCGGATGCTTCCTGATACCGGCGCGCTGCGCCGCAAGATCGAGGCGGGGTCCGAGGCGATGATGGCGTTGGATCCGGCGCAATTTGCCTATGCTTGAGGGGGAGTGAGCGATGGCCGACGATGTAGTCCTGTTCGAGCAGCGGGGCGGCGTTGCCATTGCCACGCTCAACCGGCCCGAGGCACTGAATGCCGTTAATGGTGCGGTTTCATCGGCGCTGGGGGCCATTGCCGAACGCGTTGAGGCCGATGCCGGTATAAGGGTGGCGGTGCTGGCGAGCAGCAGCGCGCGCGCATTTTGTGCCGGAGCCGACCTCGCCGAAGTTGCGCGCGGCAACCGCAATAGCATCTCGCATCCCGACTATGGTTTTGGCGGCTTCGTGAATTTCCCGCGTACCAAGCCGTGGATCGCTGCGGTCAATGGCTATGCCATGGGCGGCGGGTTTGAACTGGCGATGAGCTGCGACATGATTGTGGCGGGCGAGGGCGCGCAGTTTGGGTTGCCCGAAACGCAGCGCGGGTTGTTCGCGGCAGCGAGCGGGGCCTTTCGGTTGGCACGGTTGATCCCGCGCCCGATTGCCAATGAAGTCCTGACCACCGGCCTGCGGCTGGATGCCGCGCGCGCGCTGGCGCTGGGGGTGGTGAATCGCGTGGTCGCCGCAGAAGCGGTGCTCGATACCGCCGTGGCACTGGCAACGAAGGTGACGGAATCGGCACCGCTGGCCGTTGCGGCTAGCCTGGATCTCGCGCGCAAAACCTATGATCTGGACGAGGCTGGATTATGGGACTTGAACCGCAAACATGCAGCAGTGGTCATGAGTTCGGCCGATGCCATTGAAGGGGCGACGGCCTTTATCGAGAAGCGTGCGCCCAATTGGACGGGGAAGTAGCGCCATGCATTATCATTTCGACCTGACCGGACGGACCGCGCTGGTGACGGGTGCATCGTCAGGGCTGGGCGCGAATTTCGCCCGGGCGCTGGCTGCGGCGGGGGCGACAGTCGTTGTCGCGGCGCGGCGCGTGGATCGACTGGTGGCACTGGTCGAAGCGATAGCGGCGGCGGGCGGCAAAGCGCATGCCGTGGCGATGGATGTTGCGGATGAACGTTCGATCCGGGCAGGCTTTGCCGAAGCCGAAGCGGCGGTCGGGCCGATCAACGTCTTTGTCGCTAATGCCGGGGTTGCTAGCGAGAGCATGACGCTGGAACAGCCTGTCAGCGAGATTGATGCGGTCCTGTCCGTCAACCTGCGCGGGGTGGTGCTGAGCGTTCAGGAAGCGGCGCGGCGCATGGTCGCGGCAGGTAGCGCAGACAAGGAAGACGGACGCATCATCATCATCGGGTCCATCACCGCCGATAAGATTTTCCCGGGCGCGGCGGTTTACGCGGCAACCAAAGCGGCGGTGCGCCACTTGGGGCGCAGCGTGGCGCGCGAATGGGCGCGCAAGGGCGTCAATGTCAATGTGATCCAGCCGGGCTATTTCCGCTCGGAAATGACCGCTGCGATGATGGATTCGCCGATCGGCGAGAAACTGGTCGCAAGCTTTCCGCGCCGCCGTCTGCGCGACATGACCGATTTAAATGCGCCTTTGCTGTGGCTGGCGTCGGATGCTTCGGCGGGGATTACGGGCACGGTGATAACCGTGGATGATGGGCAGAGCCTTTAGCGCTTCATACACTGGCGCGCGTCATCACGCGGATATTCGGTGCAGTTCCACAGCGCTTTTTCGAACCCGGCGCCTTCATCGCGCAAGTAGGAAAAGCTCATCGCCGTGCGCTGCATATCGGTCATCGCTTCGCTGCCGGGTTTGAGCACCGGGTTGGTCCAGCCGAAGAGCTTGCAATAGTCGCGGGTGCCGCAAACGCGCAGGGCATAGGCAACAAACGCGTCGGCGGTAGCGCGGCGGTCTAGCACCACCAACAGCGTGTCACGCGTGTTGCCGGTCGCCGCAACGGGTTCGCGTTTGATTTGCACGTCGCCAATGGCGGGATTGGCGTTGGCCATCGCCTCGCCGGGAATCACCGTAGTGAGACCGTGCGCCGCCGACAATCCGGCAAGTTTGGTGATGGTCGGCTCGCCCGCCAGCCCACCGCGAAAGGCCGCTGGCGTGCCCCAAAAGCCCGGCCAGCGGAAAAAGAGATGCGTGTCCACCGCCGCGATCTTCTCCAGACTGTCGGACCAATATGGGCGCACCCAATCGGTATGATAATGCGTGGCAAGGCCGACGGAAGGATCCACCGATCCGTTCAGCGCCGCCAGCGCCACCGATTGCGCGCGTAGCCAGGCAAGATCGCTGTACCGCCGCGCTAACGCGCCGTCGCAGGTGAAGGTGAATTGACAGCCGGTGGCGCGTTCAGCCCCTTGAAAGACGACGCCGCAGACGCTTTTGGGAAAGGCCGGATGGCGCGCCCGGTTCAGCACAACCTGGGCCACGGCGCGCTGCCCCTTGTCATCATCGCCCGCCTCGTAAAGGACAGCGGCAGCCAGGCAGTCGCGGGCGCGCTGGAAATCCTCGGCGCTGCCAACAAAGCGAAAGGGCGTAGCGGCAACCATGTTGCGGGTGACAAAGGGAATGCGCGCGTTGGCAGCGCGGGCGTCATCCAGCGTGATCGGGGCTAGTTTGACCGGGGCGACGACCGGAACGACATCGGGCGGCGGTGCGACGGGACGGACGGCGTTTACGGGCTTGGTTGGCGCGCGCCCGTCGCTGGCCCACAGGACCGCAGCGATGGCGAGCACCGCAAGGATGGAAAACAGCCATCCCGTCACATTTTCAATCCGGTACTTGCTGGGCAGGTTCAGTTGCATGGGCCAGCGCCCTTACACCTCCGGCAGGAAATCGGGAACCGACAAGTAGCGCTCGCCGGTATCGTAATTGAAGCCGAGCACGCGCGAACCGGCGGGCAGTTCAGCCAGTTTCTGCGCGATGGCGGCAAGCGTTGCACCCGAAGAGATGCCCACCAGCATGCCCTCTTCGCGCGCAGCGCGCCGGGCCCATTCCTTGGCGTCCGCCGGGTCGACCTGAATGACGCCATCGAGCTGGTCGGTATGCAGGTTGGCTGGCACGAACCCCGCGCCAATCCCCTGAATGGGGTGCGGCGCGGGCTGGCCGCCGGAAATAACTGGGGACAAAGTGGGTTCGACAGCAAAGACCTTGAGGTCCGGCCAGTGCCCCTTGAGGAATTGCGCGCAGCCCGTGATGTGCCCGCCGGTGCCGACGCCGGTGACGATGGCATCGATGGGTGTATCGGCAAAATCGGCAAGAATTTCGGGGCCGGTGGTACGGACGTGGACATCAATATTCGCAGGGTTTTCAAACTGCTGTGGCATCCACGCGCCGGGCGTGGTTTCGACTAGCTGGATCGCGCGTTCGATCGCCCCCTTCATGCCCTTTTCGCGCGGGGTGAGATCGAATGTCGCGCCATAGGCGAGCATCAGGCGGCGGCGTTCAAGGCTCATGCTTTCAGGCATGACGAGAACGAGCTTATAACCCTTTACGGCCGCCGCCATGGCAAGGCCAATACCGGTGTTGCCCGACGTCGGTTCAACAATGACGCCACCGGGGCGGAGACTGCCGTCGGCCTCCGCCGCCTCGATCATGGCGAGGCCAATCCGGTCCTTGATCGACCCACCGGGGTTGCTTCGTTCCGACTTCACCCACACTTCGGCATCCGGGAACAGCCGGTTCATGCGGATGTGCGGCGTCGCGCCGATGGTTTCGAGGATCGAATTGGCTTTCATTGCAGGGGTCTTCCTCGGCTGTGCTGATATTGGTCGAAGCGAAATCGTGTCGCGTTGGCGAAGGGCGGGATGGCGACGCCGTCGGCTTCGGTGAAGGGTGCAATCGCCATGGCCTCCAAGTGTAACGAGGCGAGCAAATACTGTCCATAAGGCCAGTCGCCGATGCGCGATTCCGCGTTGATGTGACCGAAGGGTCCCGCGTTGACGAAACGTGCTGTCCATCGGTTCGCCAGCTTGCGCGCAGTTCCGAGATCGCAATAGGGGTCGTTGTCACTGCCAACGACGACCAGCGGGCTGGTTGACCACAGACCCGGAACTGGCGCGAAGGGTGCGAGGCGTGGATCAAGGTCGGTGCGCCAAAGATCAGGCGGGGCAACGAGCAATGCGCCTGCTACGCGTCCCTGCGCGCTGCGGCCAGTATCGGCGAGCCAGTGCGCGACAGCGTGGCAACCAAGGCTGTGGGCGACGATGATGGTCGGAGCGCCGATGTCGTTGAGCGCGCGGTCGATAGCGTCGACCCATGTATCGCGGTTGGGCCGGTCCCAGCAATCGAGCTGGACGCGGTGGGCATCCAGAAACTGATCTTGCCAGCGGCTTTGCCAATGGTCGGGGCCGCTGTCGTCAAGACCCGGCATCAACAGGATGGGATGGCCTATGGGAGAAGTGGTCACGGGATTTGCTCCTTCGCTAATTGATGGGAAGGGCCGCGGTGACGGGTACGATCTCAATATATCAAGTAACTCGATTGACAATAGATCAGCGACCAACGGATGCGGTCGTGCGGCGATTGGAATGCCACTTATTCGAATGTTGCTTTGGTACGAAACATGGGTTCGAACGTGCGCGCGCGGCGCAATTCCGGGAATAGGAAAGCCCAAAGCGCAGTGATGCCGATCGCCCCTGCTCCGCCAAACACGACTGCGCCGACCGGGCCCAACAAAGCGGCAGCAACGCCCGATTGCAACTCGCCTAGCTCGTTCGAGGCGGAGATAGCTAGGCCCGAAACCGCGCTGACGCGCCCTCGCATGGCATCTGGCGTATTGAGCTGTACCAGCGAACTGCGCACGAACACCGACAACATGTCTGAGGCGCCCAGCAACACGAGCAGCGCCAGCGAGAGCGGGAAGCTGGTCGACAGGCCGAAACCGATGGTCGCGAAGCCAAACACCACCACTGCCCAGAGCATCTTGATCCCGACGTTGGTTTTGAGCGGGCGCCACGCGAGCCATAACGCAACTGTCGCCGCACCAACTGCCGGGGCTGCACGCAAAATGCCCAGCCCTTCTGCGCCAACCATCAGAATGTCGCGGGCGAATACCGGTAGCATTGCCGTTGCACCGGCCAGCAGCACCGCGAACAGATCGAGCGTGATAGCGCCGAGCAGAAAGCGTTCGCGCCAAGTGTAGGACAAGCCATCAGCCATTTCGCGTAAGGGATGGCGACGCGCCTCCGCTGGCGGCGGATGGACCGGTCGCACGAAGCTGAGTGTAACGCTGGCGAACAACAGCAGCGCAGCGCTGGTCCAATAGGGAAGCGCGCCGTTGGCAGCGAACAGAAAGCCGCCAATTGCCGGCCCAATCACCGAGGCTGATTGCCAAGCGATCGAACTCATCGCGATGGCACGTGGGAGCAGGGCGGGCGGAACGATATTGGGGGCGATTGCGCTCATCGACGGACCGACGAACACGCGCGCAATGCCGTGCAATGCAGCGAGCAGGAACAGGACCGGCAATGTAAGGGCTTCGCTGTAAGTGAACCAACCAAGGGCCAGCGCGACGAGCATGTCAATGCTGTTGGCAAAACCCGCAACCAGCCGCCGCTCGAATCGGTCGGCAACCCATCCCGCCAACGGCGTCAGCACTGCAAGCGGAACAAATTGCACCAGTCCCAACAGGCCGAGCTGGAACGAGGCATCCCGAACCGACATACCATAGTCGTCCCGGGCGACTGCATAGACCTGATAGCCGATGATGACGACCATCGCCATGGTAGCCATCACTGCGGCGAAGCGGGCAAGCCAGTACAGCCGAAAATCGGGGATCTGAAGCGGCGAGCTGGGTTCGACTGTCGCTGCGCTGGCCACGTCTGTCCCTTCCGATTGACGCTTGCCGATGACAAGCTGAATTTTGCGTGGCAGAAAGCAACCGGATTGGGGAGAGGAAAAAATGCGGACAAGCAAAAGCTTTGCTTTATCTGTCGCCTTCATCGCGCTGGCTGGTTGTGGCGGACCATCCGAGGTGCCAGGCACGTCGGCAAAGGCCGACAAGGCGATCGCCGAAACTGCTTACCCTGAGAGGGTTCTGTGGGGCGACACGCATCTGCACACCAGCAACAGTATCGATGCCTTTGGCTTTGGCGTGCGGCTCGACCCTGAAGCGGCGCTGCGCTTTGCGAGCGGTGAAGAAGTGACCTCGACCATGGGTATCGCCGCCAAGCTGGAACGCCCGCTCGATTTCCTTGTCATCGCCGATCACAGCGATGGACTGGGGGCGACGCGGCGGCTGTATGATGCCCCGCGCTTCCTGATCCGCGACCCCGAACTGCGGCGTTGGCATGACATGATGCACGAAGGGCCCGAAGGATCGCAGCGCGCCATGGCTGAACTGATCGACCGCGCCGCACGCAACGACCTGCCCGAAGCGATGCGCGATCCCGAAGCCAGCGAGGACGGCACGCGCACCGTGTGGAAAAGCAGCGCCGAAGTTGTCGAGCGTTACAATCAGCCCGGAAAATTCACCGCTTTTCACGGTTTTGAATGGACGTCGATGCCCGGCGGCAACAATTTGCACCGCGTTGTCATGTTCCGTGATGGCTATGCCGAGGCGATCAAGACGCTGCCATTCGGCAGCCAGCCGCCGCTGGACAAGGTCGACAAGCTCTACGACTATATGGACCGGTATGAAAAGGTCACGGGCGGCAAGGTGCTTGCCGTCCCGCACAACAGCAACCTGTCCAACGGTCTGATGTTCGAACTGACCGGCCCGGACGGCGGGCCGATGACCGCTGCCTATGCCCGCCGCCGCGCGGCGCGTGAGCCGGTGGCGGAAATTACCCAGATCAAGGGCGACAGCGAGGCGCACCCATTTCTTTCGCCCAACGACGAGTTTGCGGGATTTGGTGTAAAAGGGTGGGAGCTTGGCAATTTGCCAATGTCCGAGGCCAAGACCAACGCCATGTTTGCCGGCGAATATATTCGCGAGGCGTTAAAGCGAGGCCTGGAGATTGAGGCGCGAACCGGCGTTAACCCCTATAAGTTCGGGTTGATCGGGTCGACCGACAGCCACACCGCACTGGCGACCGGCGACGAGGACAATTTCTTTGGCAAGCACACGGGCGGTGAACCCAATGCGGTGCGCGCAGCCCAAGCCCAGAATTTGGGGACACGCGTCGGCCGGTTCGGCTGGCATTATCTCGCCGGGGGCTATGCTGCGGTCTGGGCGACCGCTAACACCCGCAGCGCCATTTTCGATGCGATGCTGCGGCGCGAGGTTTACGCGACGACCGGGCCACGGATGACGGTGCGGTTTTTCGGCGGATGGGATTTCGACGCCGCAGATCTGGCCAAAGATTGGGTGTCCGCAGGCTATAAACGCGGCGTACCAATGGGCGGCGAATTGAAGGCCGGGTCCGGAGCGCCGCGGTTCATCGTGTCGGCGCTGAAAGACCCAATGGGCGCGAACCTGGACCGGGTTCAAGTGGTCAAGGGTTGGTATGGCCGCGATGGCAAGTTGAACGAACGGATTTATGACGTGGTCTGGTCCGACGCCGACAAGCGCAAAGCAGGCGCTGGCGGCAAGATTCCGGCCGTTGGCAATACCGTCAATATCGCCAAAGCCAGTTACACCAACAGCATCGGGGCGCCCGAATTGCAGACGGTGTGGACCGATCCCGACTTCGATCCTGAACTTCGCGCCTTTTACTATTTGCGCGTCATCGAGATTCCGACGCCGCGCTGGGTGCTGTTCGACGCGCTACGCTATGGCGCCAAGCTGCCCAAAGATGCAGAGCTGGTTGCGCAGGAACGCGCCTACACATCGCCGATCTGGTTTCGCCCGCAGGGCTAGGGCGCAATCAGGCGCGCGATAAAAAAGCCGTCAAGGGCAGGCCGCGAATCGGGAAGTGTGCGAACCCATCCTTCTGGGGCGATAGCGACACCTTCGGGCACTTCGCCGGATCCGGCGGGGCTGATGCGCCAATCCAGATTGCTCGCCAGGAAAGCGCGAATAACTTCCTCCCCCTCCGCAGGTTCAAGCGAGCAGGTGGCATAGACTAACAACCCGCCGGGTTTGACCCACGCTGCGGCGCGCGCGAGCAGGTCGACCTGGAGCTGTGCGAGGCTGGCAATGTCGGCGTCGGTGATGCGGTGCAGCACATCGGGATGGCGACGAAAAGTGCCTGTGGCGCTGCATGGGGCATCCAGCAGGATGGCATCGACCGCTTGGCTGGGCGTGTAATCGCGGAGATCGGCGGTGGCCAGCTGGGCATCCAGCCGCGTGCGCGCCAAATTTTCGCGCAGCCGCTCAACCCGTTTGGAACTGCTATCGATCGCGGTGACCTGCCAGCCAGCTGCCGCCAGCTGCATCGTTTTGCCGCCGGGCGCGGCGCATAGGTCGAGCACTGTGCGGCCTTTGCCCGGCCCTAGCAGGTCGGCGGCGATACCGGCGGCCAAATCCTGCACCCACCAATTGCCTTCGGCGTAGCCAGCAAGCATTTCGATCCGGCCCGCGCGCGCAAGACGGCGATGGCAAGGGGCGAAACGCCCGCCATCGACAACGGCGCTTGCGGCCTGTTCGGTCTTGAAGCGCAAGTCGAGCGGCGGCGGTTCAGCCCAGGCTTCCTCAGCGGCGGCCACGACGCTTTCGCCCCAAGCCGCGCCCCAGCGCGCGGCGACCGACGCAGGCAGCGGGGGCGGGAGCGGCAGGGACCAACCATCGCGCTGCGCGCGCGACAGGATCGCATGAGCGAGGCGGCGCGGCCCACCCACCAAGGCGCCAAGGCTGGTCGCTATCACCGCATGCGGTGCCACGCCCATGTGCAGCAATTGCACCAGCGCCGTGCGCAGCACCGCGCGGACCTTGCTATCATCAGGCAACTGGATCTCGGTGGCGCTGTCGATCAGCGCGTCAAGCGGTCCGAGCCACCGCAGCGTGTCCCCGGCGATGGCAATCGCCAGCGCACGATCATCGCTTGGCAAACGCTGGCACGCGGCATGCACCGCGCGGTCCATCGGTTCGCCGCGCCGCAGCACGGCATCAAGCAATGCTAGCGACGCGCGCCTAGCTGCCAATCCTTCGACCTGATCCCCCGTCGGACGCTGCCGTGCTGGTCGCCGCGGCCTAGTCGCCACGCATGGGATCCAACGCGCTGGGGCGGTTCCGGGCGCTCGGTGGAGCCACAGGGGATTGCCGGTCGCCCATGTCGTGTCCAAGTTCGTTCAGGGCCGCAATGCGCGCCTCGGTGGGCGGATGGGTCGAAAACAGCCCGCCAAGCGATAGTGGGGCAATGTAAAGCTGGGCCGCCGCCGGGTTACGCTGGGCAGCACGGTTCGGGATCCGTGCGGCAGGCCCGGCGATTTTGGCCAGCGCCGAGGCAAGACCGCGCGTATTGCCAGCAATCTGCGCGCCGACCGCATCGGCGCCAAATTCACGGCTGCGGCTGATCGCCATTTGCACGAGCATGGCAGCGAATGGCGCAACCAGCACCGCCAGCAAGCCCGCGATGCCTGCGCTGCGGCTGTCGCCGCGAAAGATCATGCCAAAATTGGCGAGCATCGAAATCGCACCAGCAATGGTGGCAACCATCGTCATCACCAGCGTGTCACGGTTTTTCACATGCGCCAACTCGTGCGCCATCACGCCTTCAATCTCGTCATGGCTGAGCATAGCGAGCAGGCCAGTGGTGGCGGCTACCGCCGCGTTTTCCGGATTACGGCCAGTTGCAAAGGCGTTGGGATTGGCATCTTCGACGATATAGACGCGCGGCATCGGCAGCCCCGCGCGCTGTGCCAGCCGGGCCACCATGCCGTAAAACTGCGGGTGGCTACGGGCGTCGACCTCCTGCGCATTGTGCATGCGCAGCACAATTTTGTCGGCGTTCCAATAAGTGAAAATGTTCATGCCGACCGCGACCAGCAGCGCGATAAGCATCCCGCTGCGCCCGCCAATCGTCAAACCCAATGCCATAAACAGCGCGGTCAGCGCTGCCAGCAACATCGTAGTTTTCAGCCCGTTCATTGCCATCGACCTCAAAAGGCTGCATCCTTTGCCGCCTGTTTGCGTCTATATGGATAGACGAAAGCTGACAGCAAGGTGCATCAATGAATCAATCCGCGAACGGTGCTGCTGGTTCCCACCGCGCAACGCAAAGGCCAGCGGGGGTCACGGCGCCCCCGCATTGGCGGCCAACGCCAGTGCCTGCGCCTGCACCGCCCGCCATTGAGCCGGCCGAAAATCAGCCCGGTGGGCGCGATCCGGTGCGCTATGGTGACTGGGAATATAAGGGGCTGGCGATCGATTTTTGATCGCCAGCCAGCCCTCAACTTATCAGCCGACAGCCGGCAATTCGGCGACCTGCGGCATTTTGCCCTGATTGACCTGCGTCGCAAAAATTTCGCGCATCAGTTGCAGCGAGAAGAGGTGAGCAAAGATCAGCGCGAGCATGCCGTTCTGCGTCATTTTGCGCAGCACGTCGCCGCGTAGTTCGCGCAATTTTGCCTCGTCGACCATCTTGAAGCCGCGATAAACGAACGGTTGCGCCGCGTTCTGAACCTCGATCGAAACCTCGCCATCCATCAGCAAGCCCGATTTGTTCAATTCTTCCATGAATTGCCCGGTGCGCTGTCCAGCCTGTTCAAATTGTTCGCAGAAGCCGAGAATGGCAGTCGTGTGCTCTGAAGGCTGTCCGTCAACGAACAGCGGGTCGCCATCGGCATATTCGCCCACCGCTTCGGATTTGGGGTCGAAGCACAGCGACATTTCATCGCTGTCGCGGCGCAGCTTGGCCAACAGGAACGGATAGCGGCGGATATAAGCCGGCACATAGACGGGATTGATCAGCTTGCCTTCGGCATCGACGAATACGTTGACGCCCTCATTCAAACCCATCAGCGCCAGCGGAACCGAATTGTCACCGGCCGAAAAAACGATGGGGTAGTGGCGTGAGGCCGAAATAAACTCGTCGCTGGTCAGCGGCACGGCATGCTGACCAATCAGGAAGGGGGCCTTGTCAAGCGCGCGGGCCCGCCACGTGGCGTGATCCTGGCTGGAAAGCGGCACGAGGTCCTGATAAAAAAGCGGAAGATTGGCGTTAGTCGGCGCGCTGGCCATGATTTGAAGCTCCGGAAAATGGGCCTCCGGTCCAGCCGGACACCCGAAAATTGGCGATTGCGCGCCATATGCGCGGGGCAGGGCGAAGGCAAGGGGGTTACGCCCCGCTGCGCCCGGGGGCGCGAGACGCTAGGGCACCAGCTTGCCTGGGTTCATAATCCCTGCCGGATCGAGTCCCGCCTTTACACCGCGCAGCATCGCGATGCGGGCGGGATCCGACAGGCGATACAGCAAGTCACGCTTCATTTGGCCGATTCCATGTTCGGCCGAGAGCGACCCGCCGAGTTCGATAACATGGCGATAGACCAGTTCACTGACAGCATCGCCATGTTCGGCAATCCATGCCGCCCCATCGACCCCCAGCGGCGGCTGGATATGATGGTGGATATTGCCGTCCCCCAAATGTCCGAAACAGATCGCGCGCGCACCGGGAAAGGCGGCACCGAGCCGGGCGGGATTGCTGGCGATGAAATGGGGCATTGCGTCAACGGGAACGCTGACATCATGCTGGATCGCAGGGCCGCAAGCCCGCTCAGCCTCTGAAATGCTGTCGCGGATGCGCCACCAGGCGTTGCTTTCGGCATCCGATTTGGCGAGCACCATATCGGCGACCAGCCCGTCGCGCTGTGCAGCCACGGCCAGATTGATGAGGTCATCGGTTCGATCCGCGCTGACGGCCGCCAGTTCAACCAGCGCGTGCCAGCCGCGATGGGCGGGCAAGGGCGCTCGCGTGCCGGGGATATGGGCAAGTACCGCATCAACGCAGCTTTGCGGGATGATTTCAAAGCCTTCCAGTTCAGGGCCCAAGGCGGCGTCGAGACGGCGGAGCAGGGCGAGTGCGGCATCGGGGCTCGCCACACCAAACCAACCGGTGATGCGTGCGGTGATGGCCGGCACCAGCCGCAACCGCGCGGCAGTGATGATTCCCAACGTGCCTTCTGCGCCGCACAGCAGATGTTTAAGGTCATAACCGCGATTGTCTTTTTTCAGCGCGGCCAATCCGTCAAAAATCGCGCCATCGGGCAGTACGGCCTCAACGCCTTCAACCAGGGCGCGCATCGTCCCGTGGCGCAACACCTGGGTGCCGCCAGCGTTGGTCGAAACCAGCCCGCCGACCGTTGCCGATCCCTTGCCACCCAGCGTCAACGGGAAGCGCAGCCCTTGTGCCTCGACCTGTTCGTGGAGCACTTGCAAGACGACCCCGGCCTCGACGACCACCGATTGCGCGTCATGGTCGATCCGACGGATGGCGTTCATCCGGCGCAACGACAAAAGGAGCTGCGCGCCGCTCGCATCGGGGGTCGCGCCCCCGACCATACCGCTGTTGCCGCCCTGCGGTACTACAGCAACACCCGCGTCCCCGGCCAGTTTGACTACGGCCGCAACCTCTTCGGTTGTTGCAGGCGATAGCATGGCGGCAGCGCGGCCATGATATTTGCCGCGCCAATCGGTAAGCCACGGCTGCATGATGTCGTGATCGGTGGTGAACCCTTTTGGTCCCAGCACATCAAGCAGCGCCGCCAGCAGGGCGGGCGATGGTGGTTGCAATTTGGGGCCATCGGGGTTCATCATGGGTTCAAGCCATTTGCCCTAGCCCGCCGCTTGGGGCAAGACGGGGTTCGGCGCGTCGGACGTGACGGGAGTGAGATTCAGGTGATCGGCGAAACTTTGGCGGTGGGGCTGGCGTTGCTGTTCCCCGGCACGGTCGTGACCGATGCCGTTCCGCCGGGCGCTGATCCCAATATCGCGGCCATGGTGGATATGCCGGGCATCGGGCCAGACGCTTCGGGCTACTATCAGATTGTCGTCGAGCGCCAGTTGATTATCCGCATTCCGGCGCGACCGACATCGCTTACCAACTTTTCTGCCGCCGATGCTGCGGCCTCGCGGGCGCGATCCGAACCCATTGTCTGGCGCGAAACCAAAGCGCCCCGCTGTGTTGCCATGCGGTCGCTGGTGGGCATTCAGACGGTGCAACGCGATAGCATCGACCTTGTCACCCGCGAAAACCAGCGACTGCGTGCCAGGCTCAACCGCGGCTGCCGCGCGCTTGATTTCTATTCCGGCTTTTACATGAAGGCATCAAAGGATGGGCGGTTGTGCGCCGAGCGCGACGCCCTGCATGCCCGCTCTGGCGAAGAGTGCGAGGTCGAACGATTCCGCCTGATGGTTCCCGTTCGCGTTGAAAGTTGACGCGCCCCGCGCATTTCCTTGACTTTTGACCGATACGCGGCAAAGCCCGCCGCAGCGCTCTGCGGGGTGCCTTTTTCTGTCGGTTTTTGTGTGGGACCGACGTTTCCGGACAGCAAGCACCATGAATTTTGCCGATCTCGGCCTTTCGGACGAATTGTTAAAGGCGATTGCGGAGTCGGGTTACACCGAACCCACGCCCATCCAAGCGGGGGCGATTCCACCCGTGCTGATGATGCGCGACATGATCGGCATTGCCCAGACGGGAACCGGCAAAACGGCCTCGTTCGTGTTGCCGATGATCGACATATTGGCGCATGGCCGGGCCAGAGCGCGCATGCCGCGCTCGCTCATCCTGGAGCCGACGCGCGAACTTGCCGCCCAGGTTGCTGAAAATTTTGAGAAGTATGGCAAGTATCACAAGCTGTCGATGGCGCTGCTGATTGGCGGCGTGCAAATGGGCGATCAGGTGAAGGCGCTGGAAAAGGGCGTCGATGTGCTGATTGCGACGCCTGGCCGATTGATGGACTTGTTCGAGCGCGGGAAGATCATGCTCAACGGCTGTAGCCTTCTGGTCATTGACGAGGCAGACCGCATGCTGGACATGGGGTTTATCCCCGATATCGAAACCATTTGCACCAAGCTGCCGGCGCAGCGCCAGACGTTGCTGTTTTCGGCGACGATGCCGCCGCCGATCAAGAAGCTGGCCGATAAGTTTTTGAACAACCCCAAGATGATCGAAGTCGCGCGGCCGGCATCCACCAACGAAAATATCGCCCAGCATTTGATCAAGACGAGCGAGCGTTCCAAACGCGAAGTATTGCGCCGCCTGATCGACGCCGAGCGCATCCACACCGCGATCATCTTTTGCAACCGCAAGACGACGGTGCGCGACCTTGCCAAAGACCTTAAGGGCCGCGGTTATCGTGCGGGTGAAATCCATGGCGACATGGACCAAAGCTCGCGCATCGCCGAGCTCGACCGGTTCAAGGCGGGCGACGTTAACATATTGGTGGCGTCTGATGTTGCGGCCCGCGGCCTCGACGTAAAGGGCGTGAGCCATGTGTTCAATTTTGACGCGCCGTGGCACCCAGACGATTATGTCCACCGCATCGGTCGGACCGGACGGGCAGGGGCAAAAGGGCGCGCGTTTACGCTGGTCACCCCGGCTGACGCGGAAGCCGTGGATAGCATCCAGAAGCTGACCGGACAGAATATTCCGTCCTTTAGCGTCGACCCTGAAGCGCTGGGCGGAGGTGACGAGTCACCCAAGCCGCGGCGCGAGCGCGCCCCGCGCGATGGAGAACGCCCCCGTCAAGAGAGAGCCGAGCGAAAGCCGCCTCGCGACGATGACCGGCGGTACGTGCGCCGCAACGCGGTGGCCGAGGATGACGGCCCTGACGATGGCTGGAACGGGCCGTTGCCCGATTTTCTGGGTGTCAAGCTTGGGCGTTAGCCAACCACCGTTCTCCCCATATCGTCATGATGAACTTGTTTCAGCATAACGGGGCGAGATTGGCATGTTGTCCTGAAACAAGTTCAGAACGGCGAGAGAATTTTTAGACCTTCACCAGCATCTTGCCGGTGTTGGCCCCCGAAAACAGACCCAAGAAGGCATCGGGGGCGCTTTCGATGCCCTGATGCACCGTTTCGCGCATCTCCACCGCGCCGCTGGTGATCAGGCCCGCCATATCGGCGTAAAATTCATCCATGCAGGCGAAAAACTGGTCGGTGTAGATGAACCCTTCCATGCGGATGCGCGCGGGGATAGTGCGGATCAGAAATTTCATTTCCTGTGCCTTGCCATCGTTATAGACGTCAATCTGCCCGCAAATGGCAAAGCGCGCAAAATCATTGGCGGTTGCAAAGGCGGCGTCCAGATGTTCGCCACCAACATTGTCGAAATAAACATCGATACCGGGTTTACCGAGCGATTTCAGCGCTGCGGCAAGCTGAGGCAGCACTGGCCCAGCCTTATAGTCGATGGTTGCGTCCGCGCCCAATTCTTCAACCCAGGCGCATTTGTCTTTGCCGCCAGCCGAACCAATGACCGTCATCTCGCGCGCCTTGGCCAACTGAACCACAGCAGCACCAACCGCGCCGCCTGCGGCTGAAACAAACACCGTTTCACCCTGCTTTGCTTGCGCTACACGGTGAAGGCCGATCCACGCCGTCCCCCCCGTCAGTCCAAGGTTATGCAAAAAGCTTTGCGGAGAAATCCCGAGATCTAGCAGTTGTTTGGGCAATTTATTTGGCATCATGTCGAGGCCGATAACCCCGCTGTCGCGCCAGCCGCCCATATGCTGGATCAGGTCCCCTGGCGCAAAACCGTCGAGGCGGCTTTCAAGCACCTCGCCAATTGCTCCGCCGGTCATGGGTTCATCGATCTGGAACGAGGCAGCATAGCTTTTGGCATCGTTCATCCGGCCGCGCATATAGGGATCCATCGACAGCCAATGGTTGCGAACGCGCAGCTGCCCATCGCTGAGCGGACCATCGGGAAGGTCGCGCAGGGCGAAATTGCTGGGATTGGGAAGCCCCGCCGGACGGCTCACCAGATGCCACGCCTTTGCCATGCTTGTTTACCCCTTGGTTGAAATCTGCCCGTTATTGAAAAGCCGTTGCGCGACAATGCGGCCTTGGTTATCAGCGCGCGGTCGCGGGGCCGTAGCTCAGATGGGAGAGCGCTGCAATCGCACTGCAGAGGTCAGGGGTTCGATTCCCCTCGGCTCCACCAGCGACCCTAACCCATGGCTTCCCGCAGCATATTTTTGGCAATAACCAGCTGCTGAATTTGCGTTGTCCCTTCGTAGATGCGGTAAATGCGGCAATCGCGGTAGAAGCGTTCGGCGAGATATTCTTTCAGATATCCGGCGCCGCCGTGGATTTGCACGACGCGGTCCGCGACACGTCCGCACATTTCGGATGCGAACATTTTGGTCGCGGCGGCCTCAATGATGATCTTTTCGCCGCGATCGGCGCGGGCGCAGGCATCGCGGAGCATGCATTCGGCGGCATATATTTCGGCCTTGCTGTCGGCGAGCATGGCCTGGATCAGCTGGAAATTGGCGATGGGCTCGCCGAACGCTTTGCGTTCGAGCGCATATTGGAGGCCGCAATCGAGCATGCGCTGGGCATAACCGACGCTGGCACCGGCGACCGACAATCGTCCGTTATCAAGACTTTGCATCGCAGCGCGGAAGCCGATGCCTTCCTCCCCACCGAGCAGGGCGTCGCCGTCGACATGGACGTCTTCCAAAATGACATCGGCAATTTGCGAGCCCGCTTGACCCATCTTCGCGTCGGGCGAGCCGATGCTGACCCCCGGCGTATCGCGCGGGACCAGAAATGCGCTCACATGGCCATTTTTGGGCAAAGCCTCGGCATTGGTGCGCGCCATCACGAGGATGACATCGGCGAACGGCGCGTTGGTGATATAGCGTTTGGTGCCGTTCAGCACATAGCCATTGCCATCGCGCACCGCGCGCGTTTTCATGGCGGCGCTGTCCGACCCGCTGTCGGGTTCGGTAAGGCCGAAAGCCGCGATGGCTCCGCCCGCGAGCTTGGGCAACCAGTGCGCCTTTTGTGCCTCGGTCCCGCTGCCGACGATAGCCTTGCATACCATGCCGATGTTGATCGAGATGATCGAGCGATAGGCGGGGGCGGCATAGCCAATAGCCTGAACAAAGCGGATATATTGGCTGATGTTCATCCCCGCGCCGCCATATTCCTCGGGCATGGTGACGCCGAACAGGCCCATGTCCTTCATTTCGGCCAGAATGTCGTCGGGAACGCGGCCCAATTCCTCAAGCTGATCCTCTGCCGGGATCAGCCGTTCGCGGACGTAGCGGTGGAGCTGCTCCATGAAGGCGTCGAAAACATCGGCATCCATGCCCGGGTTGCTCATTCCATCCCCCTCAATTCACATCATAGCTGTCAATCGCCGCGAAGATGCGCGTCAGTTGATCGCGCTCTTCACCAGTCAAATCAGGCCGCCAGATTTCGAACAACAGCACGGTGCGGTCGCTTTGCCCGCGATTCCATGCCTCATGTTCGAAACTGTCGTCGAAAATGGTGAGCTTACCGCGCTGCCATGCGCGCGTTTCCGCCCCCACCCGCAGGGCGCAGCCATCGGGCACGATCAGCGGCAGGTGGCAGATGAGGCGGGTATTGAGCATGCCGTGGTGCGGCAGGATGTGGGTGCCGGGTTTGAGGCGCGAGAAAAGCGCGAGTGGGGCGCGCTTAGGGATGACCGGCTGCGGCGCGCGGGCAAGCGCGGCGAGGGCGGCGGGGCAGGCGGCGGCCATGCCCGCAGCGACCTCGCCGTCCTTGAGCAGCCATGCCGCGCCCCAATCGGGCTTGTCGAGCAACGGGTTGTTGGGCGGTGGGCGGTCCGGGCTGGCCTGCACATAGGGGGCGAAGGCGTCGGCGCTGGCGAGCAGCGCTTCGAGTTCGGCGGTGATGGCGTCGGTCGCAGCCTCCACTTCCGCCGCCCAGGCAAATTCGGCTGCGTCCCACCAGGCGCGCTGCGCGAGGCCGGGGAAATAGAACATGCTGGGTTGCTGGAGGTACAGCTGCTGATCGCCCGCGAGCAGCGCTAGCGCTTCGGCCACGCGGGGCGGCGCGCCGTGCGCCGTTACGCCTGCTGCTGCCAATTGGTCGGAAAGATGGGCGGCGAAGCGGCGTTCGGTCGCTTCGGCGAAGGCCTCGGCGCGCTGGAGCCCGACGTGCAATTGCGCAGGGACGCCGGGGACATTTGCCGCCGTACCGAGTGCAAGCTTGTAGAAACTGAGCGCCGCGCGATCATCACCAAGGCGGCGCTGGAGTTCGGCCATGGCGAGCTGCGCGGCGATATTGCTGCGGTCGGCACGGATCGCCGCGTCGAGCGCAGCAGCCTCTCCCGCGCTATCGCCGCGCCGGTTGGCATCGCGCGCTTCGGCCAGCCAGTTGCTCGCCGCGGTTGAAGGTGGTGGTGCGTGCCCTGTCATCGCGGCCACGAAGCCACAAAGCCGCGCAGGAGGAAAGGTTTTTTGCGTGTGACAGCGAAACTGGTCGGGTGCGTTGCGATGGTTTGTCGTCCCGGATCAAGTCCGGGACGGCAGGCTGGCGGTAGATTGTTGTCCCGGGTCAAGCCCGGGACGACGAGAAGGGGGGCTAACTTACAGGGGGCGATTCTGCTTGTACGCCCTGCTTGCCGGCAAGCCGCGCGCGGATGTCGCGCACTGCGTTGCTGCGCCACACCAGCACGAGCAGGCCAAGCAGCAGGCCCCACGGCAGGATCGCTGCGCCCGCCGTCAGCACGAAGGTCAGCGCGGTGCCGCCGCTGCGCATGAAGGTTTCGCCCGCGCTGCTGAATGGATTGTTATGGCCGATGCCGGGCAGGCCGCCGTTGCCCAGATAATTGAACACGACCGTGGTCGAGGCGATGCGCGCCTCGCCCGCGCGGCGGCTGCTTTCTTCGCCGCGTTGTTCGCCGCGCAGGTTGGATATCTGGCGGAGCAGCTCGGCGCGTTCGGTCTTGCCGAGGCCTCCCGCTTTGAGGCGGGCCTCGAGGCGGGCGATTTCGGCTTCGTTGCCCGCGCTGCGTTGCTGCGAGGCGATAATCTCGATGCCGACATCCTCGCCCTTGACCGAGGCTTCGGCAAGCACGCCTTCGGCCTTTTCGACGCTGGCGATGGCATCGGCGCCAAAGCGGCGGGCGATGCCGGGGTCGAGCTTGAACTGGGTCTGCGCCTCGACATTCTTCTGGTCGTTAAGGCCATAGCGGACATCGACAATCCGGCAGCGCTGGACGCCCAGCAGTTCGCACGCCTCGGCATGGTCCTGCTGCACCGACGAGATGCGATCGTCGTCGAGGCGGAAGGCGTAAGCATAGTCAAAGGCGACGCCGGGGGCGACGGTGGGGGAAATGCCGGGGGTGGCGGCGTCGGCGGTGCGTTCGGATGCGGCTTCAGCGGCGACTTCGGCGGCGGGGGCGGCGTCAGCTGACGCAGCTTGCTCGGTATTTTGTTCCGAACAGCCGATCAGGGCGAGCGCCATCGCGCCCGCTAAGAGCATCATTTTCATGTGATATTCTCCCAAAGCGACTCGATGGCCGCAGGGGTAGCGGTATCACAATCGATTTAGTTGACAATAGATATTCTATTGCTCCCCGGCGTAGGCCGGGGTCCAGTCGTTGCAGTGCTACACGCCCCTGGACCCCGGCTTGCGCCGGGGAGCAAGAAGATATGTTTCTCCAACCCTCCCTGTCGCGCAGCCATGGGGGAGTCGCAGACGGCCCGCTTGCGGGCCAGCAGGCCGCAAAGGGGTCGGAGAGGCGGCACAGTGTCTGGCCGACCAACATTTCGTCATCCCGGATCAAGTCCGGGAGGAAGATGGCGTGGGTGAGCGGAGAGCTTGGCCGAGCCGCCTCCCCATGCCTGCTGCGCAGCGAAGGGGAGAATTATCTCTCTCACCCAATCCGAATAAAACCATCCAGCACCCGTTTCGTCCCCGCGGCCTCGAACGCGACCTCCAGCTTGTTCCCGTCGATATCCGCGATCTCGCCATAGCCGAATTTCTCGTGGAACACGCGCATGCCGATGGCGAGGTCGGCGCGAGGTTTGGCGCCGATGGCGGCGGCGGGGGCGCGTTCGCTGGGGGCCAAAGAACTCGACGATGGCGCACGCGTCACACCCGATTGCGCGGCGGCGCGTTGCCAGGCCGGGCCGCGCGTGGCGGCACGAGTGCTTTGCGCGGCGGCCAGATGCGCGAAGGGGTCGGCCTGCGCGCTGAAATTGGCGCGCCACAGGCTGGCGCCGCCGCCCAGGCTGTCTTCGGCTTCGATATGTTCGGGAGGCAATTCGGCGATGAAGCGGCTGGGGATGCTGCTCATCCACTGGCCATAGATGCGGCGGTTGGCGGCGTGCCAGATGGTCGCGGTTTCGCGCGCGCGGGTGATGGCGACATAGGCAAGGCGGCGTTCCTCCTCCAGGCTGGCAGTGCCGCCTTCGTCGAGCGCGCGCTGCGACGGGAAGACGCCGTCTTCCCACCCCGCAAGGTGGACGTGGCGAAATTCGAGGCCCTTGGCGGCGTGGATGGTCATGATCGTCACCTGTTCGGCATCGACGTTGTCGTCGCGGTCCATGACCAGGCTGACATGCTCAAGGAAGGCGTCGAGGCTGTCATATTCCTCCATCGCGCGGACGAGTTCGGACAGGTTTTCGAGGCGGCCCGCGGCTTCGGCGCTTTTGTCGGCCTGGAGCATTGCGGTGTAGCCCGAATCGTCGAGGATCAGCTGCGCGAGTTCGGCGTGGGGCAGGATCTGCGCCTGTTCCTGCCAGTGGCGTAGCTGGCCGACGAAGGTGGCCAGCGCGCGGCGCGCTTGCGGGGTGAGCTCGTCGGTCTCGATAATCCGTGCGGCGGCGCGGGCGAGGGGGAGCCGTTCCGCGCGCGCGAGCATATGGATGCGCTGGATAGCCTTGTCGCCCAACCCGCGCTTGGGGGTGTTGACGATGCGTTCGAACGCCAGGTCGTCGGCGGGCGAATTGACGAGGCGCAGATAGGCCAGTGCATCGCGGATTTCGGCGCGCTCATAAAAGCGGAAACCACCGATAATGCGATAGGGCATGCCGATAGAAATGAAGCGGTCTTCAAGCTCGCGCGTCTGGAACTGCGCGCGCACGAGGATGGCGGCGTCATTCAGGCTTTCGCCCCTGATTTGCAGGCTTTCGAGCGCATCGCCGATGCGGCGCGCTTCTTCGGGGCCGTCCCACACGCCTTTGACCTGCACCATGTCGCCGCTGTCGAGCTCGGTCCACAGCGTCTTGCCGAGCCGGTCGGAGTTCTTGTCAATCAGCCCCGAAGCGGCGGCAAGGATGTGCGGGG
This sequence comes from uncultured Sphingopyxis sp., assembly GCA_964401155.1. GTDB lineage: Bacteria > Pseudomonadota > Alphaproteobacteria > Sphingomonadales > Sphingomonadaceae > Sphingopyxis. The sequence continues at coordinate 15,108 of CAYNXF010000002.1, read as the reverse complement.
TCGAGCGATAATTCTGCTCGAGCCGGATGACGGTCGCGCCGGGAAAATCACGCTCGAAACGCAGGATATTGGCGACTTCCGCTCCGCGCCAGCTGTAGATGCTTTGGTCGTCATCGCCGACGCAACATATGTTCTTGCGCTGCTGGGCGAGCAGGCGGAGCCACAGATATTGGCTGGCGTTGGTGTCCTGATATTCGTCGACGAGGATATATTTGAAGCGCGTCTGATAGTGTTCGAGCACGTCGCGGTGCGTTTTCAATATGACGAGCATGTGGAGGAGGAGGTCGCCGAAATCGCAGGCGTTCAATGTCTTGAGCCGCGCCTGATAGAGGGCATAGAAATGCTTGCCCTTGCCGTCGGCCCAGGCCTCATTTTCTCCCGCGTCGAGATCGCTGGGGGTGAGGCCGCGGTTTTTCCAGCGGTCGATCAGGCTGGCGAGCAATTTTGGCGGCCAGCGTTTGTCGTCGAGCCCTTCGGCCTGCATCAACTGCTTGATGACGCGGAGCTGGTCATCGGTGTCGAGGATGGTGAAATTGCTGTGCAGCCCGACGAGTTCGGCATGGCGGCGGAGCATTTTGGCGGCGATGCTGTGAAAGGTGCCGAGCCACGGCATCCCTTCGACCGCGTCGCCGATCATCTGGCCGATGCGGTGCTTCATCTCGCGCGCCGCCTTGTTGGTGAAGGTGACGGCGAGGATTTCGGACGGCCAGGCGCGGCGCGTGGCGATGAGATGCGCGAGGCGGGCGGTGAGGGCCGCGGTCTTTCCCGTGCCCGCGCCCGCAAGCACCAGCACCGGGCCATCGGTGGTCAGCACCGCCTGGCGCTGCGGCGGGTTGAGACCCGCGAGATAGGGCGGGTCGGCGGTGGTGGCGGAGGCGTGATTCACGCGTGAACGATTAGGGAACGTTGCGGCGGCGCGCAAGCAATCTGCCGTCGATGACCAGCAAACCAAGGCCGATCAGCACTGCGCCCGCCACCTGGCCGCTGGTCAAACGTTCGTCGAGGAACAGCGTTCCCAAAATGACGGCGAGCACCGGCATCAGAAACGCCACCATTTGGGCATTGGCCGCGCCGGCGCGATCGATCAGGCGGAAATAAAGGGCATAGGCCAGAGCAGTGGAAAAAAGGCCAAGCGTGACGGCGGCGAGCGTGGCGTCGAGCGGCGGCGCGGGCAGGGACCTGGAGACGTCGATGATCAAGGTGAGAGGCAACAGCATCACCGCCGCCGCGATCGTCTGGCCCGTCGCGACAGCCATGGGCGTTAATTCGGTCTGCGACAGGCGGCGACCGAAAATTGCGGCAAAGCTGTAGAAGAGTGTCGATATCAGGCAGGCCAGCTGCGCCAGCACGTTGCCCGACAACCCCTGCATCGCTGATGGACCGACCATGACAATAATGCCGGCCAGGCCCAAGCCCACGCCGCCGATGCGCGCGGGTGTCGCCTTTTCATCCTGCGTCAACCAATGCGCGGTGACCACGGCCCACAGCGGCGTCGTGGCGTTGAGGATGGAGGCATAGCTGCTGTCGAGATATTGCTGGCCCCAAAAGAACAGCACAAAGGGCAAGGCGCAGTTGAGTGCGCCGACCACCGCGAGCAATCGCCAGATGCGCCAACCGCGCGGCAATCGTTCGCCCATCAGGCGCATCGCCAGCCACATCGGCGGCACCGCGAGCGCCATGCGGATGAAGACCAGCGTGATCGGCGGATAGCCGCGCAGGCCCACTTCGATGAGGAAAAAGGCGCCGCCCCACAGCACCGACAAAATGCCGATCAGCAGCCAGCTCGTCCGATCGATGCGGAGCGGGGCGGTCATGAGGCGGCGCGCAGCAGGGTCAGCTTGGCCTTGCCGACCTTGCGTTCGGCATCGATGGTGAAACCGTCCACCACCACGCTCTCGCTGACGCCGGTTTCGACGCAGATCCAGCTGGCCGCATCGGTCCAGCCCAGCCGCGCCAGTTTGTCGAGCGCAACGGCGCCAGCGCCGGTGCCATAGGGCGGGTCCATCAAAATGACGTCATAGGGTTGCGGCGCGGTGCCAAGGCTGAGCACCGACGCAGCCCGCACTTCGGCCCGATCGGTCGCACCCAGCGCCGCCAGATTGGCGCGCAGCACGTCGAGCGCGGCGCGATCCTGTTCGGCGAACAAGCAATGCGCGGCCCCGCGCGACAAGGCTTCAATGCCCAGTGCACCCGAACCGGCGAACAGGTCGGCGACATGCAGCCCGTCAAAGCTGCCGAGACGGCTGACCAGCATCGAGAAGAGTGTTTCGCGGGTGCGGTCGGCCGTGGGCCGCGTCGCGTCACCCTTGGGCGCATTCAGCTTGCGGCCGCGCCATTCGCCGGCAATGACGCGCATCAGCTTTGCTGCCGCCGGAACTGGAACAAATTGTCGCGCGGGACCAGATCGACCGCGCCCAGCGGCAAGTCAGCAAGGTCGAAGGGGCCATAGCGGGTGCGGATCAGACGGCTGACCTGCAACCCGAAATGTTTGAGCACCTTGCGCACTTCGCGATTCTTGCCCTCGGTTAGCGTCATTTCGACCCATTGGTTGCGCCCGGTGCGGCGTTCGAGATTGGCGTCGATCTTGCCATAGCGCACACCGTCGATGGTGATGCCCTCGACCAGTTCTTCCAGCTGTGCCTGACTGATGTCTCCAAAGGCGCGCGCGCGATAGGTGCGCTCGACCCCGCTGGCGGGCAATTCCAACTGACGCTTGAATTCGCCGTCGTTGGTCAGGAGCAGCAAACCTTCGGTATTAAAGTCGAGCCGCCCGACCGGCATCAGGCGCGGCAGATCCTTGGGCAGGACATCGTAAATCGTCTTGCGCCCCTTCGGGTCGCGCGCAGCCGTCAGGCAGCCGACGGGTTTGTAAAAACGATAGAGTCGCGTCGAAACGGGCTTGGCGACCGGATTGCCATCGACGGTCAGCCCTTCGAGCGTCGCCAGCAGCGGGGCCGGCTGGGTGATGACGGTGCCGTTCAGGGCAATCCGCCCTTCTTCGATCATCCGTTCGATGTCGCGGCGCGAGCCAACCCCGGCACGCGCGAGCAATTTAGCAATGCGTTGCGGTCCATCACGGTCCTCATTCTCGCCCACAGATTTTGCCTGCGCGGGCAACGTCCGCCCGGCACCGCGCCGGGCTGGCCGCGCCGGAGCATCGGCACGGCGTGTTCGGGACGGAGGTAGATTGCGATCACGCGGCACAGAAGCTCTTTCAATCAATGGGATATGCGGCCATTACGCAACGATTACCGCCCAATAAAGCAACGCTTCACCGCCGCGTAGCATAAGGCCGCTTGATTGTCGCCGCGCGCGCGCTCATGGCGCGGAAAAGAGGTGATGGCAATGTTCTTCTCCCGCCGCTCCAATGCCGTCAAACGTAGCTGCATCGCGCGGTTGCTGGTGGTCGAAGATGATCCGCTGGTCGCCTTTGACCACGAACTGGACCTCAAGGGTGCCGGCTATACGCTGGTCGCAACGGTCAACAGCGGCGAAGCGGCAGTGGCGGTGCTGGCCGAAGACAGCGTGGACGCGGTGGTGCTGGACCTGCATATCGAAGGCAGCATCAGCGGCGAGGATGTTGCCCGTATGGCCTTCGATCGCGGCATCGCCGTGCTGCTGGTCAGCGGGGACGCGCCGGGTCCGGTCAGCAGCCACGCCTATGGTCATCTGGTGAAGCCGCTACCGCACGGAGCGCTGGTAGGCGCGCTGCGGGCTATGGAAAGCCAGCTGTGCAAGGGCGAGGCGCCGCGCAAGGTGCATGGCCTTACTATTTTTGCGCCCTCGCCAAACCCATTGTAGCCAAATCGCACCCACCGCCGAACAGGGAGCAGGCGGCCCGCGATGGCGCGGGCAAAATGGGCAAGGTGTAATGCAATGCAGATGAAGCTGTTGGCCCTGTTGGGCGTTGGTCTGGCTGGTGTTTCTGGCGTGGCACTGCTCGCCGGGGCGGGTGGGACGTGGGGCGAAGCCCCGGTTGCCGCAGCAGGCACCGCGGTGGCGGCGGTACCGGCTGCCGCCCCGGCCCAACCGGTCTTGGTCGAACTGTTCACCAGCCAGGGCTGTTCATCCTGCCCGCCCGCCGATGCCTTTGTTCGCGAGCTAGTGCGTGAGAAAAATGTCATCGCGATCAGCCGTCCGGTCACCTATTGGGACCGATTGGGGTGGAAAGACACGCTGGCGCGACCCGAAAATGACAGCATCCAGCGCCGCTACGCCGCGCGCGCCATTCCGGGTTCGGGCGTTTACACGCCAGAAATCGTGGTCGATGGCAGCAGCGCCGCCATCGGTTCGCACCGCACAAAAGTGCGCGGCATGATTGCCGAAGCCGGGCGCAAGCCCGCCGCCACCATCGCTTTTGCCGATGGCCGCGCCAGCGTGACTGGCGCGGCGGGCACCGAATTGCGTGTGCTGGCGATCGCATCGGAACGCATGGTCGCGATCGGCAATGGTGAGCTTGCCGGGACCAGATTGGGTTATACCAATGTCGTGCGCGACGAAATGGTGGTGCGCTGCACCGCTTCGGGTTGCAGCGCCACGATACCTGCCGATTTTGCCAAGCGCGCGGGCGGCAATAAGGTCGCGGTGGTTTGGCAAGATGCGGGTGCCGGCAAGGTGCGCGCGGCGCGCTGGCTGCCATTGGGGTAAACTGCGTCATTCCTCCGCCGTTCAGATAACGGCTTGCACCTTGCGCAGGCGGCGTTACGCCGGTCTGCGAAGGGGAGAATGACAATATGACGACGGCCGCCGGGACCCAGAAATCATGGGTGGATGCATTCCTGCCCTATTTTCGTAAAGGTCCGCTGGCGGCGCTGCTGCTGGGCATATCGTCGGGCTTTCCTTATGCGATGATTGCCGCGACGCTCACGACCCGGCTGTCGCAGGATGGTTTCGACAAGAAATCCATCACCGCTTTTTCGCTCGCCTTCCTTGTCTATAACTTCAAACCCTTGTGGGCCTGGGTGGTCGATGCCGTAAAGATTCCGGTGCTGCACCGCTTTGGCCAGCGCCGTTCGTGGATGCTGGTAGCGGCTGCATTGGTGGTCGCAGCGGTGGTCAACCTGGGGATGGTCGATCCCAAGGCCATTGGCCAGTCGCCGGTTGGCCAATTGATGATCTGGCTGGGGATGGCGCACGAGGGAGAACTGGCAGCGCTGTTCGAAATGGCGGTGGGGGCAGTGCTGGTGGGCTTTGCCGGCGCCACCTTTGACATTGTTATTGATGCCGTACGCATCGAAATACTGAAGCCCGAGGAGCTGGGTATCGGGTCGGGAATGTCACAATATGGCTGGCGCATCGGGTCAGCGGGAGCCGCGGCAATGGCTCTATTCATTGCGGCCCGCAGCGGCTGGGAAGCAGCATATATCAGCTGCGCCGCGCTGGCCTTGCCAGCGGTGATTGCCGTGTTGTGGACGGGTGAGCCCGCCAGACACCGTGACGCCATCGAACGCAAGGGCGCGGGTGCCGTTTGGCAAGGCATTGCAGGGCCATTTGTCGAATTTTTCAGCCGCAATGGGGCCTGGCTCGTCTTGTTGTTCATTCTGGTCCACAAGATCGGGGACACGCTGGCAAATCTGACGCTGCGTTTGTTGCTGGATGACCTTGGCTTCACCAATGACGAGATTGCCATTTACGATGTTGCCACCGGTTTCTGGGGCTATCTGATCGGCATCTTCATCGGCGGCGTGCTTTACGCGAAAATCGGGATGAAACGATCGGTCCTGATCAGCTTGTTCCTGATGGGAATTTCCAACCTGAGCTTTGCGGCGCTGGCAGCATCCGGCCACAGCAATATCGGGCTGGCCGCGACGATGGCGTTCGAAACTGTCGCGAGCGGGATCGGCGGCGTGGTGGTCACCGCCTATTTTTCGGCACTGTGTGATCTGCGGTTTACCGCTGCCCATTTCGCACTGATCAGCTCGGCGTCCAGCATCGTCGGGCGGTTCCTGACCGGGACGACGGCCGGCTCACTGATGGAAGGAATGGGCAATGTCGGCTTCTATCTGCTAACGACGGCGGCTGCAGTGCCCGGCATCTTGTTGTTCTGGTGGATGATCAGGTCGGGATTGGCGGACGATTCGCTAGGGTCAGCGGGGTCCGCCGCACGGTAAGCGCCGCGATGCTTTCGTTTTTCCGTCATGCTGAGCTTGTTTCAGCATCCTGGTGCCGGGCCGAGCGATTGTACCGCGAACCTTGAAACAAGTTCAGGGTGACGACTCTTCCTAAACTCACCTCGCGCTAGTCAGGCACTTCGTCGTTCAGCCGCAGCACTTCGCCCGCCAGATAGAGCGATCCCATAATGGCCACGCCACGTGCACGGCGCTCTTTGCGGGCCAAAGTCGCGATGATGCCGAGTGCGGCGGGGACGTCGGTCGCCTGACCCAGATGTTTAAGCCCGTGCGTTTTGGCGAGCGCGGTGACGGCTTCGGGCGCATGGTGGGCATGATCGGGGACGGGCACCGCGACCAGCGCGCGGGTGACCGGGGCCATGGCTTTGAGGAAGCCATCCAGATCCTTGTTCACCAGCATGCCAACGATCAGGTCAACCGGGCCGCGATCGGCGATATCGCGCGCGAAGAAATCGGCGATACGCTGTGCCGCATCAACATTATGCCCGCCGTCGAGCCACAGTTCGCCGAGCGGAGCCTGCGCGGTCAGCGGACCGGGGCCAAGCCGTTGCAGCCGGGCGGGCCAGCGCACGTTGAGCATGGCGGCGGACAAAGCGGCAGGATCGACGTCCAATTTGGTCTGGGCGCGCAGCATGGCGACCGCCAGCCCCGCGTTGGCGAGCTGGTGCGCACCGGCCAGCGCGGGCTGGGGCAGGAAGACACTGCCCCTTTGGTCGCGGAACACATGATGGTCAGCGGCAGGGCCGATTTCCCAGTCGCGACCCTGCACCAGCAGCGTTGCGCCAATTTGTTTGGCCCGTTCGGCAATGGTGACGGCGGCAGCAGCGCCGTGCGCCAGCGTGACGAGCGGGACGCCCTTTTTGGCGATCCCCGCCTTTTCAAAAGCAATGCGCGCGAGCGGTTCGGTCGGGGTGCCCGCTTCGGGCGCGAGCAGAAATTCGCGGTGGTCGATCCCGAGGCTCGCGATACCGGTCACGAGCGGCTGGCCGATGACGTTGGTGGCGTCAAGGCGGCCACCCAGACCAACTTCGATGATCGCGGCGTCGGCCGGGGTGCGCGCAAAAGCCTGAAAAGCGGCGGCGGTGGTCGCCTCAAAAAAGCTGGGTGCGATGTCACCCGCGGCATCGAGCACTTCGGCGAGCAATGGCGCAAGGGTCGCGTCATCGATCAGCTTGCCGGCAATGCGAATGCGTTCATTGAAGCGCACCAGATGCGGACTGGTATAGGCATGGACGCTAAGCCCCGCCGCCTCGAGCGCGGCACGCAGGAAGGCGGCAGTCGACCCCTTGCCGTTGGTCCCCGCGACATGGAACACCGGCGGCAGCGCCCAATGCGGATTGCCGAGGCGCTCCAGTAGCGCGGTGATGCGGTCGAGCCCCAGCACATCGCGCCCGGGCGAGAGATAGCTCAGCCGGTCGAGCTGCGCCTGGACGGCGGGGTCGGTACTGCTTGCACGGTCGGCCATGTGCTTGTCCTAACGCGCAAATTGCCAACGCGGAGTTAAGCTGCCTTCGCGGGCGCCAGATATTCGATCAACCGAGCTAGCGTGCTGGCCAGCTCCCTGCGCGGGACAACCATATCGATCATCCCGTGGTCGAGCAGATATTCGGCGCGCTGGAAGCCTTCGGGCAGTTTCTCGCGGATGGTGTTTTCAATCACGCGCTGGCCCGCAAAACCGATCAGCGCCTTGGGCTCGGCAATGTGGACGTCGCCCAGCATGGCGTAGCTGGCGGTAACCCCGCCGGTGGTGGGGTCGGTCAGCACGACGATATAGGGCAGGCCCGCGCGGCGGAGGCGTTGCAGCGCAACAGTGGCGCGCGGCATTTGCATCAGCGAAAGGATGCCCTCCTGCATCCGCGCGCCGCCCGCCGCCGTGATGGCGATGTAGGGTGCGCCGCGCTTGATCGCGGCCTCGACTCCGGTAACAAAGGCCTCGCCCACCGCGACGCCCATTGACCCGCCCATGAAGGCAAAGTCCTGGACACCAATCACCGCCTCGCGCCCGCCGATGCGGCCATAGGCGTTGGCAAAGGCATCGCGGTCGCCAGTGGCGGTGCGCGCGGCTTTCAGCCGGTCGATATATTTTTTGCTGTCGCGGAATTTGAGCGGATCGTCAGCGACAGCAGGGCTGTCGATGCGCTTGTACATGGCGTCATCGAACAATTGGTCGAAGCGTTCTTTCGCGCCGATGCGGTCATGATGACCGCAGCGCGGGCAAACGCACAGATTGTCCTGCCATTCCTTGACGAACACCATTTGCGTGCAAGCGCGGCATTTGTGCCACAGATTGTCGGGCGTATCGCGCTTCTCGCCAAAGGGCAGCGCGTTGCGGACACGGGTTAGCCAGCTCATTCGACCTTCTCCCTTGCGGTGGCGATAGCATCGGCAAGCGTGCGGGTGAAGTCGGTTAGATGGGCAGAGGCGTTGGCACCATGTTCCGCGACGAGTTCAACCAGCGCCGACCCCACAACGACCCCATCGGCGACGCGCGCGATGGCGGCGGCCTGTTCCGGGGTGCGCACGCCGAAACCAACCGCGACGGGCAGGGCGGTGGCGGCTTTGAGGCGGGTGACGGCTTCCTCGATGCTCGCCTGCGCGGCCTGTTGTTTGCCGGTGATGCCCGCGACCGAGACATAATAGAGGAAGCCGCTGGCGCCGCTCAGGATTTGCGGCAGACGCGCGACATCGCTGGTCGGGGTGGCGAGGCGGATGAGGGCGATGCCCGCATCGCGCAGCGCGGGACCCAGGCTGTCGTCCTCCTCGGGCGGAATATCGACACAGATGACGCCATCGACGCCTGCATCGGCGCAGGCGGCGGCGAACCAGTCGGCCCCTCTTATGGTCATCGGGTTGGCATAGCCCATCAGGACGAGGGGGACGGCGGGGTGGCGCGCGCGGAAATCCTTGGCGATTTGCAGGATATCGGCGGTGGTAGTGCCCGCATTCAGGCTGCGGATATTGGCCAGCTGGATCGCCGGACCATCGGCCATCGGGTCGGTGAAGGGCATGCCGAGTTCAATGACATCAGCCCCGCCCGCGACGAGCGCGTCGAGATTGGCAGCGGTGTCACCGTCACCTGCAGTGATGAAGGTGACGAGCGCGGGGTGGGGTTTGGCGAAGACAGATGAAAGAAGAATCATCGCGCCGATTTTGCCGTCAAAAAATGTTGCCACAAGGCGAGGAGAACAGAGAAAAACAGGCTCATGCTCACAATTCGAGCGAAGCTGCTTGGCGGAATGCCTTGTATCGCGATTGACACAGTATAGTTATTACCAACATGATACGCCACGATTCCGATTATCATTAAGTACGCCGAACAAAACACGGCTTTCGCCATGAAGGAAATCAGTTTCATATCGCCGTCCCCAGCGCTTCGGCCACCGTAAATATATCCTTGTCGCCGCGCCCGCACAGGTTGGCGAGGATGATCTGATTTTCATCCATTTCCAGTGCGATACGGTCCACAGCGGCGATTGCATGCGAAGGTTCAAGCGCCGGGATGATGCCTTCGGTGCGGCACAATTGCTGGAACGCAGCCAGCGCCTCGTCGTCGGTGACGCTAGTATATTCGACGCGGCCGATGTCGCGCAACCAGGCATGTTCGGGGCCGATGCCGGGATAGTCGAGACCGGCGCTGATCGAGTGCGCTTCGTCGATCTGGCCATCGGCGTCTTGTAACAGATAGGTCTTGTTGCCGTGCAAGATACCAGGTCGCCCCCCCGAGAGCGAGGCGGCGTGGCGCAGGTTCAGGCCTTCGCCTGCCGCCTCCACGCCCAGCATTTTGACGTCGCTATCGTCCAGAAACGGGTGGAACAGGCCGATGGCGTTCGATCCGCCGCCGATCGCGGCCACGAGCAGGTCGGGCAGGCGGCCCGTGCGTTCGAGCATTTGCGCGCGCGCCTCGCGCCCGATGACGCTCTGAAAATCACGGACGAGTTCGGGGTAGGGGTGCGGGCCCGCGGCGGTGCCGATGATATAAAAGGTGTCGTGGACGTTGGCGACCCAGTCGCGCAGCGCCTCGTTCATCGCATCTTTCAGTGTGCGCGCGCCCGATTCGACGCCGATCACCTCGGCGCCGAGCAATTTCATGCGGAACACATTGGGCTGCTGCCGCTCCATGTCGCGCGCACCCATATAAATGACGCAGGGCAGGCCGAAACGCGCGCAGACCGTAGCGGTGGCGACGCCGTGCTGACCCGCGCCGGTTTCGGCGATAATCCGCGTCTTGCCCATGCGGCGCGCGAGCAGGATCTGGCCGATGCAATTGTTGATCTTGTGCGCGCCAGTGTGGTTGAGCTCGTCGCGCTTGAACCAGATTTGCGCGCCCTTGCCCGGTGCCGCACGGGTGCGGATATCGGCGGTCAGTCGTTCGGCGAAATAAAGCGGGCTGGGGCGACCGACATAATGGGTCAGCAGATCGTCAAATTCGGCGGCGAAAGCGGGATCGGCCTGCGCGCTGCGATATTCGCGTTCAAGATCGAGAACGAGCGGCATCAGCGTTTCGGCGACGAAGCGCCCGCCGAATTGGCCAAAATGGCCGCGTTCGTCGGGTTGGGTGCGGAAACTGTTCGTTTGCTTGTTCATCTGAAACTCAATTGCCGTTCGCCTCGAGCGAAGTCGAGAGGCCATCGGCATAGCCCCATGCTGCGGGGTGTCTCGACTTCGCTCGACACGAACGGGTTAGGTAAGGGAGCGCACCGCCTTAATGAATGCCGCCATCTTGTCCACATCCTTCACGCCCGGCGCGCTTTCGACGCCCGAGGAAACATCGACGAGCGGCGCGCCGGTTGCAGCGATGGCCTCGACGACATTGGCGGGGTTGAGGCCGCCGGCGAGGCCCCAGGGCAGAGCGTGGCGGTGACCCTTGAGCAATGACCAGTCAAAGCGCGTCCCCGTGCCCCCCGGCAACGCCTGCGCGGGCGAGTCGAACAGCAGGAGATCAGCGCTGCCGACAAAGCGTGCACTCTTGGTCAGCGTTTCGGCATCTTTTATGCCAAGCGCCTTCCAGACACCAACCGGGCTGTGCGCGCGGACCGCAGACAGCCATTCCGGCGATTCCTTGCCGTGGAACTGGACGATGTCAGGCTCAACAGCGGTAATGGCCTTTATGGTTTCGGGCGGGTCCGCGTTGACGAGCAGCAACACCACTTCCACGCGCCCGTGTGCCTGATCGCGCAGCGCACGCGCCTGCTGCAATTCAACATAGCGCGGGCTGGGCGGATAAAGATTGAGACCAATGTGCGTGGCACCAGCATCGATGGCGGCAGCCAGCGTTTCGGGCGTTTTCAGCCCGCAAATCTTGATTTGAGGTGACGTCATGGGGTCGCTTTGGACTGTTCAACCAACCGGAGCAAGCTGCCATCGGGATCGACGAGATATCCGATCCGCAGGCCGCTGATATCAACCGTCGGCAGATGCAGGCGGGGCCAGCCGACGCGCACGTGCGGGATGCCGGCGGCGGTACAGCTGTCGATGAAAGCGTCAACGTCAGCCAAGCGCAGGCACGCCCCGAAGCTGCTCGTGCTCGGGTCAAGGTCGGGATAGGGGAAGAATTCAAGCTGTATGCCGCCACGCGACAGGATCATCCATCCATCGGCGCGATAGTCGGTCGCAAATCCCACTGCGCGATAGAATTTTTCGGTGACGTCAAAATCGCGAGCAGGAAGGTTTGGGGTAGCGAAATCGCCGCCCGACTTCACAGCGTCGCCTCTATTGCCCGCGCGGCAAGGTCGGGGTCGGCGGCCTGGCTGATCGGGCGGCCAACAACCAGTATCGAAGCGCCATCGTTCATCGCCTGTTGCGGGGTGACGATGCGTTTCTGGTCGGCGCTCTTACCGTCGGCGGGGCGCACCCCGGGGACGACGAAGAAGCCCCCGGACCAAGCCCTGCGTGCGACGCGCACTTCCTGACCCGAACAGACGATGCCGTCGAGACCGGCACCTTGCGCCAACGCGGCGAGGCGCACCACCTGGTCATGCGGTGTGCCATTAACGCCAATGTCGGCCAAATCCTGATCATCGAGGCTGGTGAGCACCGTAACGGCGACAACTTTGGTATGGTTGCCGGCCGCAGCCTTTGCCTCCTCCAGCATCGCACGCCCCCCGGCGGCGTGGACGGTGATTATCGCGGGCTCAAGCGGGCGCAGCGCCTGCACGGCCTTGGCCACCGTATTGGGAATGTCGTGCAGTTTCAGGTCGAGGAAGATGGGCAGGCCGATCTTCGCAATTTCATGCACCCCGTGGTGCCCATTGGCGCAGAAAAATTCGAGGCCGAGTTTGAAGCCGCCGACATGACGGCGCACTTTGTTGGCCAGCGTTTGCGCCGCATCAAGGTGCGGCGTGTCGATGGCGAGGAAGAGCGGTGACGTCATAGCAATGTTCCGGGTGCGGGCGGCGGGGTTTCAGGCAAAAGCGCGGCGGCAGGTTCAGTAGGCTTACTCGCCAAGGCGCGCATATCCGCCAGCTGGCGCTCGCTATTCTCCAGCCGCCGTTTGAGCGACCAGCGCGACGCGCGGCCCATTAGCCAGGGAGGCAAGAAACCGATCAGGAAAAAGGCCATGGCGACAAAACCCACCGGCCATTCGAAATATTTGAAGCCGTCGGCTTCGGGCCACACGTTGACCCGGACATGGTTCCAGTTGATCGCGATGAACGATACCAGCACGATGGTGCCCAGCACCCAGCCAATTGTCCGTAACGCTTGCATCGGCACCCCTTTGTGCGGTGGATTTGATGTCAGGCTAGGCCATTGCTCACGGCATTTCCAGTCCTGCCAGGGTTAGGACCCTAGTCTGCAAACACCCGTGCAAAAATCGTGTCGACGTGCTTGAGGTGATAATCGAGGTCAAAGTGCGCGACGAGCTGGTCTGGCGGCAATAGCGCCGTGACGTCAGCATCGTTCGACAACAGTTCGAGCAGCGACAATGTGCCGTCGGATTCCCACACCTTCATCGCATTGCGCTGCACCAACGCATAGCTTTGTTCGCGGCTGGCCCCGGCCTGAGTCAGCGCCAGCAAGACGCGCTGTGAATGGACGAGACCGCCCATGCGGTCCAAATTCTTCTGCATCCGGGCTGGATAGACAACCAGTTTGTCGATGACGCCAGTCAGTCGGGCAAGGGCAAAGTCGAGCGTGATGGTGGCGTCAGGCCCGATAAAGCGTTCGACTGACGAATGGCTGATGTCGCGCTCGTGCCACAGCGCGACATTTTCGAGCGCGGGCGTGACATAGCCGCGCACCATCCGCGCAAGTCCAGTGAGATTCTCGGTCAGCACCGGGTTACGCTTGTGCGGCATTGCCGACGATCCCTTTTGCCCTGGGCTGAAATATTCTTCGGCCTCCAGCACTTCGGTGCGCTGGAGATGGCGGATTTCGGTGGCGAGGCGTTCTATTGACGACGCGATGACGCCGAGTGTGGCGAAAAACATGGCGTGGCGATCGCGCGGGATGACCTGGGTCGATACGGGTTCGATGGACAGGCCCAATTTGGCGGCGACATGCGCCTCGACCGCAGGATCGATATTGGCAAAGGTGCCGACCGCGCCCGAAATGGCGCAGGTCGCGACATCGGCACGCGCCGCGATTAGCCGCGTGCGACAGCGATTAAATTCGGCGTAGGCCTCGGCCATTTTCAGGCCGAAGGTCACGGGTTCGGCGTGGATGCCGTGGCTGCGCCCGATGCAAGGGGTTCGTTTATGCTCAAAGGCGCGGCGCTTGAGCGCGGCGAGCAGCGCGTCGAGATCCTCGAGCAAAATGTCGCTGGCGCGGGCAAGCTGGACCGCGAGGCAGGTGTCGAGCACGTCCGATGACGTCATGCCCTGGTGCATGAAGCGCGCTTGGTCGCCTACATTTTCCGCCACCCAGGTCAGGAACGCGATGACGTCATGCTTCGTCACGGCTTCGATGGCATCGATAGCGGGAACGTCGATGGCTGGATTGGTCGCCCACCAGTCCCACAGCGCCTGGGCCGCGTCCTTGGGCACCACGCCCAGCGCGGCGAGGGCATCAGTGGCATGTGCCTCAATTTCAAACCAGATGCGGAAGCGCGCTTCGGGTTCCCAAATCGCGGTCATCGCGGGGCGGGCGTAACGGGGGACCATGGCGGGGCTTTCTCGTCAGGAATCGGCGATGAGGCCCGTTAGCAGCGGCGAAGCACGCGGTCGAATCTAGAGCAAACCCGTATTGCGGAAACTATAGGCACTGTCACCGCCGATGATGATGTGATCATGCAGGGCAATGCCGAGCTTATCCAAGGCGGCAGCGACTTCGCGCGTCATGTGGATGTCCTGGCGGCTGGGTTCGGCGACCCCGCTAGGGTGGTTATGGACCAGGATGACGGCCGATGACGCCAGTTCCAGCGCGCGCTTTGCCACTTCGCGCACATAGATGGCGGACTGGTCAACCGTGCCTTCGCTCATCACCTCGTCGCGCAGCAACTGGTTACGCGTGTCGAGGTGGAGGACGCGCACCCGTTCATGCGCGATTGGCCCCATATCGGCGCGCAGCCAGTCGAGCAGGGCCGACCAGCTGGCCAGCACCGGGCGCTCGGTCACCCGGCCTTTAAGCAGGCGCAAGCTGGCCGCCTGAACAATTTTCAGCGCAGCAACGCTGGTTTCCCCCATGCCCGTGACGCGGAGCAACGATGCCGGATCGGCGCTGACCAATTCGGCGAGGCTGCCAAATTCCTTGAGCAGAGCCTTTGCCAGTGGCTTGGTGTCGCGCCGTGGGATAGCAAGTGTCAGCAGATATTCGACCAGCTCATAATCGCTGAGCGCCTCTCCACCGGCATCGAGCAGCCGGGCACGCAGGCGGGCGCGGTGGCCGCGGTGATCGGGCGGGGCAGGGGCGTCGTTCATCGCAGGAATGGCGATAACGCGCTTGTGACGGCCCGACAACGCCCATAGACGGGAGATATGGCCAGCGACGCCCCTGACTTGCCTGCTGATTTGCCGGCGCAGCCAAGCTGGCGGAAACGGCGCGC
>CAYNXF010000001.1:0-282339 GCA_964401155.1 uncultured Sphingopyxis sp. | reverse complement strand
TGGAGGCCCGAGCCGGAATCGAACCGGCGTGCAAGGATTTGCAGTCCTCTGCGTCACCACTCCGCCATCGGGCCACCGAGGCTGTAACCGGACTGGACCGCGCCAACGCGGACCGCCGACAGGGGTCAGGGGCGGGCTAGTGCGGCGAACGCTGGCTGTTGTCAAGCGATACGCATCGGCCTTTCGTCGATGCACAGCGCGCTGCCCCTTGGCGGCAGCGGATGGCACGGCTATGCGCGGGGCATCGGACTGTCGCATGTCCAAACGCAATCCAAGCTGTATTACTATTGCAATACAGCTTGGATTGCGTTAGATAGCGCTGCAAGCCGCTGACAATTGGAAGAGACCGGACGTTTTCATGGCCACCCAGCTTCGCGAAGCCAGTTATGCCGACATGCGCGCTGCGATGGTCGATTGCCAGCTGCGCACCAACGATGTGATCGATCCTGCGCTGATTGCGGCCATGGGCCGCGTACCCCGCGAAAAATTTGTACCCGAAGCGCTCGCGAGCGTGGCCTATATTGATCGGCCGATCACGCTGGACGGGACGCGGCGCATGAATCCGCCCTTGGTCACCGCGCGGCTGTTGGTGGCTGCCGAAATTGCGCCGGGCCACCGCGTGCTGCTGATTGGTGCGGCCACGGGTTACGCCGCCGCCATTCTACAGGATTTGGGGGCCGAGGTTATTGCTCTGGAGAGCGATGCCGCGCTGGCAGCGGCCGCGCGCACGGCCTTGGGCGACGAGGGCGTGACAGTGACCACCGGCCCACTGGCAGACGGCGTCCCGGGCGATGCCCCCTTTGATCGTATTGTCCTCGACGGCGCGATTGAACAGCTTCCCGATGCGCTAGCTGCGCAGCTTGCGGAAGGCGGTGTGCTGGTCTGTGCCTTGCGCGAAGGCGCGGTGACGCGGCTAGCCCGCGGCGTGAAGGTGGCGGGCACGCTGACGCTGCGCCCCTTTGCCGACATGGACGCCGCCACGCTTCCCGGTTTTTTGCGGGAGAAGGGCTTTACCTTCTGACCGGCCTATTCTTCCTTTTTTCCTTTGCCACAGGCTCTTCCTCTATGTCGCATATCAATTCTTCTCGACCTGCCCTGCGCCTGACTGGATGGTTTGCCGGCACCGCGCTGGCCGCGCTGGTCGCAACCCCCGCCGCCGCCGAAACGCTGCAGGGCGCGCTCACCAAAGCCTATGAGAATAATCCGACGCTGACCGCGGCGCGCGCCGGGCAACGGGCCAATGATGAGAACGTGCCGATCCAAAAGGCTGCTGGATTGCCCAGTGCGGGTGCCAGTGTCGACTTCAACGAAAATCTGGTGATCCCCGGCAACAGCTTTTTCGTCGCCAAGCGCTCAGTGCAGGTCGGCGGCCGCGTTGCGGTGCCGATTTATCAGGGCGGCGCGGTTCGCAATGCCGTGAAGGCGGCCAAGGCACGCGTTGAAGCAGGCCAGGCGGACCTGCGCGCTACCGAGGCGAGCGTTTTTTCGCAAGTTGTCGGCGCTTATATGGACGTGATCCGCGACCAGGCGATCGTCAAGCTCAACCAGAAAAATGTGGCGGTGTTGCGTACCAATTTGCAGGCGGCGCGCGACCGTTTCGAGATCGGTGACCTGACGCGGACGGACGTGGCCCAGTCGGAAGCCCGGCTGGCGCTCGCCGAAGGCGACCTGCGCGGTGTCGAGGCCAATCTGATCGCCAGTCGCGAGGCCTATGCGCGGCTGGTCGGCGAAGCACCCGTGGATCTTGAAGCGCCGCCGCCGCTGCCGGGCTTGCCGGCGTCGCCTGAAGACGCCGTGGCTATTGCGCTCGCGACCAACCCCGATATCGAGGCTGCGAACCAGCTGGTGAATGCCAGCCGCGCCGACATTGGCGTGGCGCGCGCCAGTCGGCTGCCTTCGCTCGAAGCGACGACGCAGGGCGGCTATAACAATAACCTCAATTCGATCCCGGCGGCGAACACCACGTCAGACAATGTTACGACGAGCGTGACGGCGGGTGTCACGCTGACCATTCCGCTGTTTCAGGGCGGACGCCCGGCGGCACAGGTACGCCAGGCGCAGTCGCGCACGAGCCAGGCGATCGAAAATTACGTCGAGGTTGAGCGCGGCGTGATTGCACAAACGCGCGGTGCCTTTGCCGCGTGGCAGGCGAACCAGCAGATTATTGCTGCAACCGAGCAGGCGGTCAGCGCCAACGCGCTGTCGTTGGAAGGGGTCCGCGCGGAAAATAGTGTAGGCACACGCTCTATCCTCGACATTTTGAACGCAGAACAGGAACTCTTGTCGACGCAGGTCCAACTCGTCAGTGCGCAGCGTAACGCCTATGTTGCGGCCTTCAGCTTGCTGGCCGCCATGGGCAAGGCCGAGGCGCGCGACCTGGGTCTGGGCGGCGGCACGCTTTATGACCCAGAGGTCAACTATCGCCGGGTGCGCGGGCAAATTTTCGATTGGAATGACGATCCTGCGCCCAAGCAGGTGGCCACTGACACGCGCGGTGTGGCTGCTGCCAACGCCGACGCACCCTAGGGCCCCGACTTTCGGCGACCCGTCCCGCGCCGGGACAATAAGGCTTGGCAACTTCCGCTTTGCGGCGATAGAAGGCCGTCTCCGGCAAGGGCCGGGGTAGAAGGGGACCCGCTGTGGGTGATATGTCGCGCGAACCGTCGATGGAAGATATCTTGTCCTCGATCCGCAAAGTGATTGCGCGCGACGATACGCCGCCGCGCATGGTCAATGGCAGCAACGGCCAGCACGACGATGACGATCCCGATGTGCTCGAGCTGAGCGATGAATCGGATGACGCACCCGATATGGTGGCCGCTGGCGCTGAGCTGGTTGCCGCTTCTGCCGCCGATGCGGCGCGCCGCTCGCTCGACGCGTTGAGCGCCGTTGTGCAGCCGGTTGAAGCGCCTGCCGTCGTGTCGGCTCCAGCCGCTGGCGGCAGCCGCACGCTGGACGATGTGGTGACAGAGGCACTGCGTCCCCTGCTCAAACAATGGCTCGATGCCAATTTGCCGCCGCTGGTTGAAGCCATGGTGGCCAAGGAAATCGCCCGCATTACCGGGCGGCGCTTCTAGCCCGCCCAGCTTTCAAGCAGGAAGCGCGCAATCGCCAGCGATGGCGGAGCCATGAAGGGCGCGTCGGGCGCGCCCGCCAGCGCAGCCGCCACGTCATCGCGCGTTACCCACATCGCTACTTCAAGCTCGGTCGTATCAAGTGTTAGCGCGGGATCTTCGACCTGCGCCGTACAGCCAATCATCAGCGACGAAGGAAAGGGCCAAGGCTGGCTGGCGGTATAAGTCACGTTGTGCGCGCGCACGCCCGCTTCTTCCCACAGCTCGCGCATGACCGCCTCTTCAAGCGACTCACCCGGTTCCACAAAGCCGGCAAGCGCGGAAAAGAAGCGCGGCGGGAATTGTGGTTGGCGGGCGACCAGGGCGCGGTCACCACACAGCGCGAGCATGATGACGACGGGGTCGACGCGCGGGAAATGTTCGGCACCGCAACTGCTGCATTTGCGCCCCCAGCCGCCGCGAAACTGCGCCGTTGGTGCACCGCATTGCGCGCAGTGACGGTGCCGCGCATGCCAGTCGACCAGACTGCGTGCTGCACCATAAAGCGCCGCCTCGTCGCGTCCCAGCAGCGGCAAAAGGCGCATTACGGTGCGCGAGCGTGCATCAATTTTTGCACCCGCCATGGGTTCGGCAACGAAATAGGGGACGCCCGCCGTATCGATACCCAGCAACATCAGCCGTTCGGGTTCGGTAAGTCTGGCAGCCTCCCACGCTAACCCACCGTTGTCGCCCGGAACGAAATCAATTCCGTCAAGCACCAGCGCGCGCGCGCGCGGATCGCGGCGTGCTGCGACCAGCCGGTCGGGGTCGGTGCGCAGCTGGTCCGCGCGGTCCAGTACCCCGCCGGTAAAGCCCAGCGGTCTCACGCCGCGCCAAGGTCTTGCAGGATAACTTCACCAATCCGCCGCTGGAAATCCAATGTATCCGACGGGATATATTGGGCATAACCGGCGCCGCGCACACCGCGCAGCGGGTTGACGAACGCCAGCGTCCCGGCGGCTCCACCCCAGCCGAAAATGCCGGGACCGCCGGGATTGCCCGGCAGCGAGACGCGCCCGCCCGCGCCAAAACCCTGTCCATCGACGAAAGTGCCCTTCCGTTCGACGCTGTCGTCGATCAGGTTGGACATGGCGAGCATCGCGGTCTTTTCGCTCATCAGCCGCGTCGACCCGATGGCGCCCTTGCCTGCGAGCATCAGCAGAAAGCGGTCGAAATCGCGCGCGCTCGACACCAGCCCCGCCCCGCCAAAGGGAAATTCGGGCTTGTCGAGATAAATGCTGCTCGCCGCGGGATCGATGGGCACCAGCGCCCCGCCAAAGGGTGAATAGTTGGTGGTTAGCCGCCCGACTTCGCTGGCTGGAACCTGGAAGAAGGTGCTGGTCATGCCCAGCGGGCCAAACATCTCTTCAGCCAAAAAGGCATCGAACGGCCGACCGCTTGCCACTTCGATAACGCGCCCGAGCAGATCGAGCGAAACCGAATAGCTCCACCGCGTGCCGGGTTCATAAACGAGCGGCAATTTTGCCAGCCGATCGGCAAATTCGGCCAAGCTGGGGGCGACAGGGGCATTGTCTACGCCGGGCAGGGGCAAGCGCGTCACCTTGCCAGGAAGCAGACCATTTTTGGTATAGGCGTCCTTGATCGGTCCCTTCTGGATGATCGAATAGCCAAGCCCGGCGGTGTGGGTCAGCAAATGACGCACCGTGATAGCTGTTTTCGCAGGCCGCACGTCGGTCAGCGAGCCGTCGGGCGTCACCTGGACCTGCATTTTTGCAAAGGCGGGCAGCAGGTCGGCAATCGGCTGGTCGAGGCCCAGTTTGCCCCGGTCGATAAGCATCATCGCCGCGATGCCGGTGACCGGCTTGGTCATGGAATAAATGCGCCACAGGCTGTCGGGATCGACCGGTACCGGCCCGCCCAGCGCAGTCGCGCCGGCCGCAACATAATGCGGCGCGGTCAGCCCGCGCCCGATGCTGGCCAAGGTTCCCGCCAGCTGCTTGCGCTCGACAAAGCCGCTGATAAAGGCCTGCGTCGCAGGAAAAACAGGACCACTGTCGACCAGCGCCAGCGCCGGGCGCATTGTCGCTGCAACGCCGCCCGCCAGTGCTAGTCCACCAAGCATTGCCCGGCGCGAAACCATCATGTTCATTTTTCTTCCTTCCACATCGCATCCACCGCTTTGCGATAGAGCGTTGGCAGCCCCGCTGCGTCAACTTCTTTCAATGGCCACCATTCCCCTTTGGCATCGGGTGGAGGCGCGGTTCGTCGCACAATCGCAAGCTGCAGATCGAAGTGGGTAAAGCTGTGCCGAACCGTTGCCGCAGCGTCATCAGCCACACGCGCGGCACGCCAGTCATCGCCAGGCAGGCCGCGCATTCCACCAAGCATACCTTTGCCAGCGCGGCGCTCCAACCAGATGGCTCCATCTGCTTCAATCCACCATGCGGTTCCATTGCGCCGCGGTTTGTCTTTTTTTGCGACTTTGACCGGCAGTGATTCGGCGTTCCCTGCTGCCCGAGCTGCGCAATCGGCAGACAAAGGACAGACATCGCAGCGGGGCGCGCGCACTGTGCAGACAGTTGCCCCCAGATCCATCAGTGCCTGCGCGAAATCGCCAGGCCGCGCCGCCGGAACCAGCGGGGCGAGCGCCCCGCGTATCGCCGCTTTCGCCTGCGGCAAAGGCTGTGCAATCGCCGCGTGGCGCGCCAGCACGCGTTCGATATTGGCGTCGACCACCACGGCAACACGGCCAAAGGCAATCGCGGCCACAGCGGCGGCGGTGTAATCGCCAATCCCGGGTAGCGCGCGCAAGGCGGCCTCATCATCGGGAAAGCGCCCACCATGCCGTTCCACCACAGCGCGCGCACAGGACAGCAGATTGCGGGCGCGAGCATAATAGCCCAGCCCCGCCCACGCCGCCATAACCTCTGCATCATCGGCGGCGGCCAAGTCGGCAACCGTGGGCCAGCGCGCCGTGAAGCGCTGCCAATAGCCCGCCACCGCCGCGACTGTGGTCTGTTGCAGCATTACTTCGGCCAGCCAGATGCGATAGGGGTCGGGCACTGCTGCACTGCCTGGTGGCAGCCGCCAAGGCAGCGCGCGTGCATCGGCGTCGTACCAACGCAGCAAGCGGGCGGCAAAATTATTGATCCTCTGGACGCTCACCCCCGCGCTATGGCATGGCGAGGGTTATGGCGAAAGCAGCTAACATGGGCGGCGACAAGCGACCGGCTGACGGCCGAAAGACGGCGCCCGTGGAACGCGAACGGGGCGGCCCGGCGCGCGCGATCGCCGACCTGATCCCTGCAATTGGAGGCGCTGCGTTCCGCAAATTTGGGTTCATCCAGGCATCGCTGGTGACGCGCTGGCGCGACATTGTTGGCGACCGGCTGGCCGATATCACCGAACCGGCGATGATTCGTTTCCCTGTCGGGCAAAAGGCCGGCGGGACGCTGCACCTCACTATTTCGGGAGCGCATGCGCCCATGCTGCAACATGTCGAGCCCGACCTGATTGCCGGCGTCAACCGCTTCTTTGGCTATGCCGCCATTTCCCGGGTGAAGATGACGCAGGGGCAGGTGTCGCCCGCGCCGCGCCCAGTTCAGCCCGCAGCCATATCGCGTGCAGTACCCGCCGAACTGGGCGATTCACTGCGCGCCGTGACAGACCCCGAACTGCGTACCGTGCTCGAACGCATGGCGGCAGGACTTGGCCAAAAAGACAATGATGGCCGGCCGCGCCTGCCCAAAATCAGTTGAGACTAACCATGACCCACAACCCCGCCCGCCGTACCTTGCTCGCCGCGCTCGCTGCCGTACCGCTGGTTGCAGCGACGAAGGCGGCACCGCGCCTGTCTGCCAAAGTTAGCGAGACGGGCATTGGTGCTTATGTCGCGGGCAACCCCGAAGCAAAGCTGCGGCTGGTGCAATATTTCAGCTTTACCTGCGGCGCTTGCGGGGCCTTCGCGGCTGCTGGCGATGCGCCGCTAAAGGCCGGCTATATCGACAAGGGTCTGGTGGCGTTCGAATATCGCAATCTGGTACGCGATCCGCTCGATATGACGGCCGCTCTGCTGGCGCGGGCGAGCGGTCCGGCTGGATTCCCCGGACATTATCGGGCGATCATGGCGGGGCAGTCGCAATGGCTGTTGGGGGCGACGAAGCTGCCGGAAACGGTTCGCCAGAAATGGTTCGAAGGCAGCGTGGCCGAACGCGCCGCCCGCATTGCCCGCGACAGCGGGCTGGGGGCATTGATGCGCGCGCGCGGGTTGACCGCCGTTCAGATTGAAGCGGCGCTCAACAGCGAGGTTGCCCAAGCCGCGGTCACCGCCATGACCAATTTGGCGCACGGTGCCGACCGCATCCATTCCACCCCCGGATTTGTACTGCAGGGCAAGCCGCTCGACCATGTGCACGACTGGGCAGCGCTGAAATCGCGGCTCGACCAGGCGCTGCGTCCCGCCTAAAGAGCGGCCAACACCGACTAATCCGCACAAAGGAACCTTAGCAATGGCATTTCGCTTGGCTCGCAACTTCGCCCTGACTTCGTTTACGGTACTTGCCCTTGCTGCATGCAGTGGTGGCGGCGCCGGTGACGCCACGGCCGAACAACCGGTCGCGGCTAAGGTTGCGGCCCCGGCGGGTAAGGTCTGGTCGGATGTGGCGGTGCGCACCGCCGATGGTGGTCTGTTGATCGGCAATGCCGATGCACCGATCAAGATCATTGAGTTTGCCTCGCTGACCTGTGGGGCCTGCGCCCAGTTTTCAGCCGATTCGGGTGAGGAGTTGAAAAAGGAATTTATCGACAGCGGACGGGTTTCGTTCGAGCTGCGCCATTTCCTGCGCAATCCTATTGACCTGCTTGCCGCCTCAATCATCCAGTGTGCGCCGGTAGACCGCCAATATGCACTTTCGGCCAATGTTTTAGCGACCCAGTCAGAACTGTTTGCAGGCGCTGAGGCTGGCGGTCAGGCGGCACAGACGGCCATGGCCAACGAAGCCGATCCGGCTCGCTTTGCCAAAGCGTCGGAAGCGTTGGGTATCAGCGCTATGTTCCAATCGCGCGGTATGGCCGCTGCCCAGGTTCAGGCCTGCCTCGCTACCCCCACCAACCCTGAAAAGCTGGTCGCGGACAACAACAAGTGGAACGAGGCGTTCCAGATCAGCGGTACGCCCACCTTTGTTATCAATGGTCAAGTTGCTGACGGTGTCGTTGGTTGGCCGGCGTTGCGCGACCGGCTGCGCGCCATGGGTGCGCGCTAAGGCGCGCCGCACCCCCTTGTGCCGCCGATTGCTGCGCGGCATGACGAGCCAAGGGGTTTGCTTTGGCGCAATGTGATTCTTCTGTGACAGGCACGGCGCGCGGCGGGGTTATGCCGTGCAGATAAAGCGCCTGCGCCTTACTGGTTTCAAAAGCTTCGTCGAACCCACCGAATTGCGCATTGAGCCTGGGCTGACCGGCGTTGTCGGCCCCAACGGCTGCGGCAAATCCAACCTGCTCGAAGCCATTCGCTGGGTGATGGGCGAAAGTTCACCCAAATCGATGCGCGGCGGCGGCATGGAAGATGTGATTTTTGCGGGCACCGCGTCGCGCCCGCCGCGCGACTTTGCCGAAGTCGCGCTGGTGGCGGAGGTGGCGGGTGAACAACTTGCGACAGTGCTGGGCGGCGAACGCGGCGGCGAGCTCGAAGTGGTGCGCCGCATCGAGCGCGGGGCGGGGTCGGCCTATCGCGCCAATAGCCGTGATGTGCGCGCCAAAGATGTCGCGCTGATCTTTGCCGACGCTGCCACCGGCGCTCACAGCCCGGCGCTGGTGAGCCAGGGCAAGATCGCGTCGGTGATCGCCGCCAAGCCCGCCGAGCGCCGCGCGATGCTGGAGGAGGCAGCGGGCATCGCCGGGCTGCATGTCCGCCGCAAGGACGCCGAGCAAAAACTGCGGGCGACCGAGGCCAATCTGACGCGCCTGTCCGAAATTGCCGCCGACATGGAACTGCGCGCCGGGGCGTTGCGTCGGCAGGCGCGCGCTGCCGAGCGTTATCGCAAATTGTCCGATGATATCCGCACTGCCGAAGCGCGGCTGATCTTTGCCCGCTGGCGCGATGCTGCGGCTGCAGCAGATATAGCGCGAGCCGAGGCAGTGGCGGCCGAGGCGGCCGTGCGTGACGCGCAGCTTGCCGCCGAAGCCGGCGAGGCCGCGCAGCGCAGCGCCGCCGCAGCACTGGCCGAGGCGCGTGCCGCAGCGCAGGCGGAACGCGAGGCGCTCGGGGCACTTGCCACCGAACTTGCGCGCAAAACCGGCGAAGAACAGGCCGCGCGCCAGCGGCTGACTGATTTGCAAGCGCAGGCGCAGCGGCTGGCCGATGACCGGGCGCGCGAGGGAGAGCTGGCGCGTGACGCGCATGCCGCGCTGACGCGGCTTGACGCAGATAGCAAGACGCTGGCGGCAGAGCTTGTGGCCCATCAAGCGGGGCGTGCAGCGCTCGAAGTTGCCGATCTGGACGCGCAGGTGGCGTTTCGCGATGCTGAAGTGGCGCTAGCGCAAACGCGCGCCGCCGCTGCCAGCGAAGCTGCCGAGCGCCGCGTCGCGCAATCGGCGCGTGACAGTGCCGCCGCCGCCAAGGCGCGCGCCGAAGCCGAAGGCGTACGCGTCGCAGCCGATTTGGCCGCGCTGGGTGACATTGCTGAGCTGGAAAGGGAGGTCGCAGCGGCCGATGCCCAGGTTCGCGAGCAGGAACAGCATATTGCCGCAGCCGAAGCGGCGCTCGCCGATGCCGATGCTGCACGCGCTGCCGCCGAAACGGCGCTTGCCACCGCCGATATAGGCCTTGCGGAGGCGCGGGCGGCGCTGGCCGCCCTTGACGGCGAAGTGGCAAGCCTGACCCGCGCCCTATCGTCCAGCAATGGCGGCGGCGCCCGTGCGCTCGATCAAATGCGCGCTGCACCGGGCTTTGAGGTCGCGCTCGCCGCTGCCTTGGGTGATGATCTCGATGCAGAAATTGGCACGGCGGTGACGCGTGGCTGGCGCGGAAGTCTGGCAGGGGCAGGGGATCCGGCCCCGCCAGCTGGTACCAGCGCGCTTGCCGATCATGTCACCGCACCACCGGCGCTGTTGCGGCGATTGAAGCAAATATTGGTGGCCGATAGCGACTCCGGCCAGCCGCTCGGCGTCGGCCAGCGACTCGTCACGCGCACAGGAGCGTTGCGGCGCTGGGACGGCTTTGTGTCGAGCGGTGACGGTGCCGTGGCCGCCGAGCGATTGGCGCGCCAGAACCGGCTTGACGAATTGGCGGCGCAGCGCCCCAATGTCGAAGGTGAATTGCAGCGGCTCAGTGTGGACCGCGAGCGCGTGGCACGTCAGTCAGCCGCCGCTCGCGAGGCGATCGCCACCGCCCGCGCCGCGCTGGCCGCCGCTGATGACGGCCGCCGCAGTGCGCTGCGAACTTTGGATACCGCGCGCGGTGCGGTCGAACGTCATGCCGCCGCCAGCGCGCTACATTTGCGGCGCCGGACTGAATTGGCCGACGTGTTTCGCGCCGCGAGCGAAGCGCTTGCCGAAGCCGAAGGGCGTCTGGGAATGCTTCCTGCCCAGTCAGTTGCCGACGAGGCTCAACGCGTTGCCGAGGATCGGGCCGATCGCGCCCGCGCCGATGCGTCGACGGCACGGTCCGCTATCGCTGAGCATGACAGCAAAATGGCCACTCTGAAGGAACGGCAGGCGGTTGCCGCCAGCGAGATCAAAAGCTGGAAAGACCGCGCGGGCGAGGCGGCGCGCCGTGTGAGCGACATGGACAAACGGGCGGCTGCGCTCGGCAGGGAAATCGACCTGCTGACGGACGCGCCCGGTCAGTTGGCCGCCCAGCGCGACGCTTTGGAAGCGCGCCGTGCGGATCAACAGGCGGCTACTCTGGCAGCGGAATCGGCCGAAGGCGAGGCCACGCGAGCCGTCGAGGCTGCTGATGCTGCCCTAGCTGTTCACCGCGAGGCGCTGGCATCGGCGCGCGAGAATCGTGCCGGTGCGGCGGCCCGCGCCGAGAACGCTGAGCTGCGCCGTATGGAAATGGGGCGGCTATCCGGCGAGCGTTTTGAATGTCCGCCGCCCGTCCTGCCCGAACGCGCGGGTTTTGACGGTGCTATGGTCCGCAGCGCTGCGGATGAATCGGCGCAGCACGACCGGTTGATCGCCGATCGCGAGCGGCTGGGTCCGGTCAATCTAGTCGCCGCCGATGAACTCGCCCAGCTTGAGGCCGAACAGGCGCGCAGCGCGGCTGAAATCGAGGAATTGAGTCAAGCCGTTAACCGGTTGCGGGGGTCCATAGGCAATCTCAATCGCGAAGGCAGGGTCCGGCTGCTCAGCGCGTTCGAAGCGGTTAACGGCCACTTCGAGCGATTGTTCGGCACCTTGTTCGGTGGCGGGCAGGCGCATCTGGAATTGGTCGATGCCGATGATCCGCTGGAGGCGGGGCTGGAGATTATGGCGCAGCCTCCGGGCAAGCGGCTCGGCACCCTGACTCTGCTGTCGGGTGGCGAACAGGCGCTGACCGCCGTTGCGCTAATCTTCGCGCTGTTCCTGACCAACCCCGCGCCGATTTGCGTGCTCGACGAGGTCGATGCGCCGCTCGATGACGCCAATATCGAGCGCTTTTGCGACCTGCTTGACCGCATGGTGCGCGAAACCGACACCCGTTACCTGATCGTCACGCACAATGCCGTGACCATGGCGCGCATGCACCGCCTGTTCGGCGTGACGATGGTCGAACAGGGGGTGTCGCGGCTGGTGTCGGTTGATCTGGGCGGCGCTGAAGAATTGCTCGCGGCGGAATAGTCAGGCCGAGCTGCCGACCACCAGCATCGCTGCAAACACCAGCAAGCCGGCAAAACGGTTGCTGCGGAATTTGGCCAGGGCATCATGGCCATCGGCCGGGTCCAGCGTCACCACTTGGCCAGCGAAGTGGATGGCGGTGGGAAGCAGCGCGACTAGCACCAGTGGATCGGGGCGTAGCTGCCACAGCGCGAGCCCCCAGCCCCCAAGTGCTGCCGCATAGCAAAGCGCGATCCCGCCGCGCACGGCGCGACCCAACGCGCGTGCGCTGGACCGGATACCGACCAACGCGTCATCCTCGACGTCTTGCAGCGCATAAATGGTGTCATAGCCAACCACCCAGGCAATGGTGCCCAGATAGAGCCACAAAAGCGGTACCGTGCCGCCTTCCGCTATCGCCACCCAGCCGACCAGCGCGCCCCAGCTGAAAACGAGCCCCAGCCACAGCTGCGGCCACCAGGTGATGCGCTTCATGAAGGGATAGGCGGCCACCGGCAACAGGCTGCCCAGCGCGACCATTTGCGCGGCAAGCGGCAATTGCAGAAGCACGATGAGCCCAATCGAGCACAACGCCGCCATCCACAGCGCTGCAGCGCGGCGCGATACCGCGCCGCTGGCGATGGGCCGCATCGCTGTCCGCGCTACCCGCGCGTCAAGGTCGCGATCGATGATATCATTATAAACGCACCCTGCGCCGCGCATGGCGATGGCGCCCAGCAACATCCAAGCGAGCAAATCCCAGCGCTGCGGTAACCCGCCTGCCAGCGCCAGACCAAAGCAGCATGGCCAGAACAAAAGCCACCAGCCAATCGGCCGGTCAAAACGCGCCAGGAGCGCATAGGGCCGCACCGCATCGGGCAGCAGTGCGACGAGCCCGCGATGCTGGCTGTCAGGCGGTGGGGCGGCGGCAGCGGTCATACACTGCCGCTGGCACTGCACGCCCTGACTTTGCAAGCGTTAAATGTTCAGGTGCAGGTCCGCACTGGTGCGGCGGGCGACGGGTTATAGATTTGGCTGAGGTCACGCGATTCACGCACCGTAAAGGCAGCGGTCGAGCGAATGGTTTGTGAGCCAAGCCATGACCCAAACAGCAGCGGTTGATAGGTATAATAGACTTCGACGAACATCACGGCGCTGCCCGCTGCGGCCTTCACCTGGCGGCCTGCCGGGCCCATGCCGGGAAAGGCTGTGCCGGTCGCCCCGTTGCCAGCGACGCCATAGGTTGACGGGCTGGAAGGGCGGTTGCCGTAGCAGCGCTGCCAGCGGATCCATTGGCCGCCTTCGGCATTGGTTTCGAGGCTTGACAGTATCATGCGGCCATTGGCCTGAAAATTCAGCTCGCCACTTTGCACCTGCGCGGCGGTGAACACTTCGTTGATGTCCACTTCGCGCACCTGGGGCACGGCGAGGTTGCTGCCCGAGGCGATGCGCGATGCATTGTCGGCGGCGCTCAGGGTAATCTGGCTGATGCGCGTGTTGGCGAGCGTCAGATTCGCAATCTCCATTCCGCCAAAGCCGAGCAGCAGCAGAAAGGGCAGCGTATAGGCAAGCTCGATAATCACCACGCCCCGTTCGTCGGAAGCGCGGCCAAACAACCGGCGGAGCGAGTTTGGCAGGTGCAACGTCATGCGCAGATTACCGTGCTATTGACCGAATTGGTGTTGAACGGCTGGTTGCGCAGGACAGTGGTGGCGCGGATAGTCGCCACCTGCGGCTGGCCTAGCATCTTCCATGCAGGAAACAGCCGGGCGAACTGCATCTGCGCGGTGTAGAGCACGACCTCGTCGCCGCCGCCCTGGCCATCATTGCCGCGATCGGTATCCCAGCTGCCATTGCCGTTGACGTCAGTAAAGCATTCGCCCGGATCGCGTGTGCCGTTGCTGTTCGCATCTGTCAGCGGCTCGGGCTTGCTGACCCCGGAAAAATCATCGTAGGAGCGACGGGTATAGGTTAGCGTTGCGTCTTGAAATACCGTGCGGACATTGGTCGTAACCGCCCCGTCAATGGCGACCTGAGAGGCGTTATTGCCTTCGAGTGCCGCGTCGCGGGCAGCGCGGTTGACGGCGCCCGACAGCACCGATTTGGCATAAAGCTGCATGCCGAAATCGAAAATGCCCATTAGCACCAGCAAGAACACCGGCGCGGTCAGCGCAAATTCAATCGCCGCCGTGGCCCGGTCTTCACCGAACATGCGGGTCAACAAAGGGCGCAGGCGGCGGATCATTGCGAAATCCGCAGCTTCGAAATCTGCCGCGCAATGGCTTGGAACTGGGTGTTCAGCGCTGCTGCGTTGGCCGCCGTGAATGCCTTGTCCGCACCGCTGGCGCAGGTCACCAGCGCTGGGGTCTGGGTCGAGTCAAAGTCGATCGTCCAGACGGTGATGCCCTTGGCCTTGGTCGCGGCACAGATTTGCAGGAACCGGTTAGTATGACGCGCATTGCCGTCGCTGTCGCTGGTCGAACCGATGCGCTGCATGGTGTTTTCATGCCCCTGAAAGCTTAAGTTGCTACGCCCGGTGACGATTTCCCCGTCGGTCATGAAAATCAGGTGGCGTTGAATGGTCCGCCCGTTGGGGGCGGTCTGGTTTTCACCGCCAAAAATGCCGTCGGGCGAGATCAGTCGCGCACCCCAGGTCATGCCGGCATCGTGATAGGTGTTGCCGTTGGCGGTGAGCGACTGGATATAGCTGTTGAACGTCGAGCGGTCTGCAGACGTCATGGTCTCAAGCTTGGTCGCCGCGACCGGGCAGTTGTTCAAGCCCCAGCTGTTGCGGTCCGACGTCGTCAGTTCGCTGGCGGTGCCGCTGCGTGTAAAGGCAAGAAAGCCCATCTGCAGGCGCCATTGCGTATCTGCGTCGGCGGTGGGCACCAGATCGATGTCCATGTCATAGGCATCCGAAGGTGCCGCCGCGTTGCTGGCAAACGGCTCGGTCTTGCGCTCGATGATGCAACCGCTCCAGGTGGCATCGAGATCGGTGCCTTGGTCGCCAACGTCATAGGTCACGGTACCGCCGGCCTTGGCGGCGGCAACTTCGAACACGCGGTCCTCATAGCGATAACGCGAAAAGACCGGGACCGGGGGCTGCGTGACGGTCGAAGGCGTCGTCCGGGTGAAGGTGCCCGTGCGGCGCTGGCGACGGCATTGGCTGCCAGTCCAGACGTGCTGATAGTTAAAAAACTGAAAATTCTGCCGGTCTTCATAGGTGGTAACGCGGTTGCCGTCAGCGTCGATATATTGGCCGGTCTGCGTTCGCGTCACGCCGCCCGACGCTGTAGGCGGCGTGTCGGCAGGATTTGGGGTTTGCGGGCAGGTCGTGCTGTTTTTGCCGCTGGGGTGCGGGCTGTTGTTCGACCAACTGCCCCATGTTACCGGCCCGTCAAACGGCGTCCCATAGGTTGTCACCCCGGTGCCCCAGGTGGTGGTATAGACAGGGGTACGTGAAGGAAGCGTCACTTCATCAGCCAGCCAAGCGGTGTTGGCTGCGGTCAGTACGCTGCCCATGTTGACATTCAGGTTATAGGGCACGACGCCAAAACGTATGCGTCCGTCGCCGACTGCGGCGCTGGTCAGCGTATCGAAGAAATTCATCGTCGCATTTTTCAGCGCTTGCAGGCGCGAGATGGAATCGCCGCTGTTGACACTCGCCATCGATCCCGTGACGTCGAGCACCAACATCACGTCGACGTTCGACACTTCCAGCTTTGCCGTGCATTCGACCGACAGGTTGAATTCATTCTGCCCGAACACCTTCATCAGCGAGGTCGGCAGCTTGGCGCTGGCCGTGCCCTTCACATTCGATGGACCATCCTGAACCGAGTTGAAGGCAATGTCGGTCGAACCATAAAGGCCAGTGTCATAGTTGATGTTGAACATCTTGGTGGCTTCGGCCTTATTCGCCGTCGTGTAGGTCGAACCCACCATCGACCGGCGACCGGCCAAGGCACCGGCATCGCAGGCCTGCTGCAAACGCAGGTCGGCCATATAGGCGCGGCCGATATCAACACCCGAGCCAACAATGCCAATCATTGGCAGAGTCGCCGCTGCAACTAGGAAATAGGTGTTGCCGCGTTCGTCGCGGACAAAGCGCGTTATCGCGTCACGCAAGCGCCGCTTAACATTGATTTTGTTCGCCACCGGTCTGCTCCCCTGCCGCACACAAGGCGGCATTGCGGATGAAATGATGGCGGGGATAGCGCGGCAAAGGTTACCAACTCCCTAAATCCCGGGGGCATGTCCCGTTACGGAGCAGGGCAGTTTCAAAAGGTTAACGCGGCTCAGAACAGCTTCTAGTGACGGAAGTGGCGCATGCCGGTGAAAAGCATCGCAATGCCTGCTGCATCGGCAGCGGCAATGACTTCATCATCGCGGATCGACCCGCCCGGCTGGATGACGCAGGTCGCCCCCGCCTCGATAGCAGCCAGCAATCCGTCGGCGAAGGGGAAGAAGGCATCACTGGCAACCGCGCTGCCGACGGTGCGAGGGGTCGCCCAGCCGTGACGTTCGGCTGCCTCGCGCGCCTTGACGGCGGCAATGCGCGCGCTGTCGCGACGGTTCATCTGGCCCGCGCCTATGCCTGCCGTTGCGCCGTCCTTGGCATAGACGATGGCGTTGGATTTGACATGCTTGGCGACGGTCCAGGCGAACAAGGCGTCGGCGAGCTCGCTTTCGGTAGGGGCGCGGGCGGTTACGCGTTCGAGGTCGGCCGGGTTGAGGCGGCCATTGTCGCGGCTCTGCGCGAGCCATCCGCCGGCGATGGTCTTCATCATGATACCGCCGCGCGCCGGATCGGGCAGGTCGCCAGTCAGCAGCAGCCGCAGGTTCTTCTTTTTGGCAAACACCGCCAGCGCATCGGCGTCGGCGTCGGGCGCGACCACCACTTCGGTAAAGATGCCGCTGATTGCTTCCGCCGTTGCGCCATCAAGCGCACGGTTGACCGCGATGATGCCGCCGAATGCCGACACATCGTCGCACTTCAACGCGGCATCATAGGCCGCAGCGATGGTCGCAGCGCAGGCGACGCCGCAGGGGTTGGCGTGTTTGACGATGACGCAGCTGGGGTCGGCATCGCGAAATTCGGCGACCAGTTCCAATGCCGCATCGGCGTCGTTGATATTGTTGTAAGAGAGCTCCTTGCCCTGGACTTGGCGTGCGTGCGCAATGCCGCGCGCGGCGGGGCCGACCGGCAGATAAAGCGCGGCGCGCTGGTGCGGGTTTTCACCATAGCGCAGCTCGCTCGCCAGCTTGGTGGTGACGGGCAGGGTGGCCGGGAAAAACTGACCCTGGTCGGCAAAGGCGAACCACTGTGCAATCATGCTGTCATAGGCGGCGGTGTGGGCAAAGGCCGTCGCCGCTAGCCGCTTGCGCAGCGCAAGCGTCGTCGCGGCGCCGTGGGCATCGAGCTCGGCGATCAGCGCGGCATAGTCCTCCGGCTCGGTCACAATCGCCACAAAGCCGTGGTTCTTTGCCGCCGAGCGCACCATCGCGGGGCCACCGATGTCGATATTTTCAATAATGTCGTCGCGCGCTGCGCCGGCCGCCACGGTCTGGGCAAAGGGATAGAGATTGACCACGACCAGATCGATGGCGCCGATGCCGTGCGTGGCCATTGCTTCGGCATGTGCAGCGTCGTCGCGCACCGCCAATATGCCCCCATGCACCGCAGGATGCAGCGTCTTCACCCGGCCATCCATCATTTCGGGAAAGCCAGTGAGGTCGGCGACATCGCGCACCTCATGCCCGGTATCGCGAAGCGCGCGTGCAGTCCCGCCGGTCGACACCAATTCCACTCCGTGACGAACCAGCGCGGCGGCCAGTTCGGCAAGCCCCGATTTGTCGCTGACCGACAATAGCGCGCGGCGGACAGGAATCAGGTCGATCATGAAAGGGATTCTCGCGCTGTGGGATTGTTGCCGCGCGCTCTAGGTTGACCCTGCCCAAAGGGCAAGCGCGTCAACCGATATGTTTCAAGATCCAGCCAATGCTCGCTCCGCCAGCTGGACTGGTGCCCGAGACAACTAGTTGTTCGATCGGGTGCGGGCGCCCGTCGCCATCGACCCACAGGCTGTCTTCGATCGCAACTTCGCCGTCGGAACAGCGGAATTGCCACAGTGGTCCCCCGGCAATGCGGAGCAGAGCGCCCTGCTTGTCCGCCGTCAGGCTGGCACTGATGCCCAGACCCAAGTGAAAGCGCAGCGCAAAGCCGATGCTGCCGCGCCGCCGTGCGCGCGGGGCGGGGAGCAGCACATCCTCGCCGCGCAGCTCGCGACCTGACGGTAGCAGGATCAGGCTGCGGCGATGGATCAAGCCGTGCCGCCGCGCATAGCCGTCGTGGCTCATTTCCAGGCGGCTGCCCGCCTCATTTTCGCGCCGGTCAATCTCGACCTCGGTCACGCCCTTGCCAAGCGTGCCGTTGGGCAGGATAGCGGTCGAATTGGTGTCGGCGAGCACAAGCGTTGAATGGGCGGCGGTGGTGCGCAGCCCCCGTGCGAGCGCGACCGGGATAGTCGCCCCGGCGAGCCCTGCCCCGCCGCAATTGACGATGATCCGCGTCGGTCCGTCCGACAGCTCAAAGGCCAGTGTCGAGGCACAGCCCGCGTCGGTGACGCGCGCTACCGGCGGCGGCGCTGCATCGGCGAGCAGGATGAGCTTGCCAGCCGTCAACCGCTGATAGCCCCAGTCGCGGGCCTGTTTGAGCGGGCGGGTTCGTACCCCGCTGGCATCAGTAATGGCGCGAACTTGCTCGGCCGAAGCCGCGCCGCTGCCTTGCCAGCAGCCAAGCCCGCCGTCGCCGTGCGTTACCCCCAGCACGGCCGGGACAGCGCGGGTCTGAACCTCATGCAGATACTGCGGCGGGGTGACCGAGCGCATCGCATAGATGCGCTGGAGCATGGCGATGGCCATAATTGCGTCAAGCTGGACCAATGGCGAGCGCGAGATATTGCCGCCATCGGCATAGATAACCGCCTCAAGCGCCTTTTTCAGCCCAGCCTCGCCAAAGATACGGCGCGGCTCGCCGCCGGGCAGCAGCAGCGACGCCGCAACAATGCCGATCCACGCCACCAGCTGCGGCAGGCCGGGGCGCATGCGGTCGGCGGTCTGGTCGAGGTGGCGCGCTGCGCGCGCGATATGGTTGAGCACGGCGGACCGATAAACCAGATCGCTTGACGACAGGATCAGCGGTGCATGCGCCGCCCAGAACAGGATGCGCCAGCCGCAATTGTCGGGCCGCCATGCCGGTTCGCTGACCAGTTCGCCTTGCGCGGCAAGCCAGTCGGCAACCACGCGCTCGGCAATCGGCGCGCCATCGGCCCGCGTCGCGCTGGCACCAAGATCGCGCAGCCAGGCAAAGCTGTGCAGATAGTCGGCAAAGGGCGCCGCCACCGCCAGATTGCGAAAGTCGAGATCGGCCAGCGGCTGTTTTAGCCCGCGGTGCAGGAAATGCCCGGCGCGGATCGCCGTGCCCGCGCGCGTGTCGCCCGCAACGGGATCCTCGGGCACTCCGAGCAGCTTCAACGGGAAGCGGCCCTTGAGGCGAAAATGGTGCAAGGGGGTGCGCCAAGTCAGGCGCGTAATCTGGTTCACCAACCGTTCGCCCAGCGAAAGGCCGCGCTCGCTGGGCAGGCGGATTAGCCGTTTGCCGGGCTCGATGGTGTCGATGGCGTCCGATGGTTCGGCCGCAACCGGCGCAGGCGCGGGGCCATTGCCCGCGTCGGCCGTCTTTGCCGCGGTGCCCAGTTCCACCGGTTCAGCCCCCCCGCAAACCGGAGATATTGGCGGCATAGGCCGACGGACCTCCACGGAAGGTTGCGGTCCCCGCCACCAGCACATCGGCCCCGGCGGCGATGGCAAGCGGCGCAGTTTTGGCGTCGATGCCGCCATCAACCTCAAGCCGGATGTCGCGACCTGATTTATCGATCATCTTGCGCATCGCCTCGATTTTGCGCAGCTGGCTGGTGATGAAACTTTGACCGCCGAAACCGGGATTGACGCTCATGACCAGCACCAGATCGATATCGTCGATGAGGTAATCGAGCATTTTTGCGGGCGTCGCTGGGTTGAGCGAGATGCCGGCAAGCTTGCCCAGCGCCTTGATGCGTTGGACGGTGCGATGGACGTGCGGCCCGGCTTCGGGATGCACGGTAATGATATCTGCGCCGGCTTCAGCAAAGGCGTCGAGGAAGTCATCGACGGGGGAAATCATCAAATGCACGTCGAATGGCAGGCTGCTGTGTGGCCGCAACGCCTTCACCACCGCTGGGCCTATGGTGATATTGGGCACAAAATGCCCGTCCATCACATCGATATGGACCCAGTCGGCCCCTGCCGCCTCGATGGCTGCCACTTCCTCGCCCAGCCGCGCGAAATCGGCGGACAGGATCGAGGGCGCAATGCGGACAGGGGAAAGGGCTGTCGGTGACATGACAAGCCCTTAACTATGTCGGGGGACAGGGGCAAGCGCGGTGAACATCCGCGCCTTATCGACCGCGTTTGGGCTTATCCTCTTTGGTTGAATTACCCCAACGCCAGCGCCACCCACCCTCGGTGCGTGCCGCATAGAGCGGGAATGGTGCCACTGCGATAAGGATAATCAAGGGCATCAACACCAGCGGGCGATCCTGCAGGAGCAGCGTCAGGCCGCCTATTGCCGCCACATGTGCGCCGAGCATCACCCAGCCCTGCCATTTCATGGGCAAGCCCGCGCCGAACCCATGCGATTTGGCGCGAAACCAGGGTCCTTTTCCCAGAAACAGGTGCAGCATCAGATCACTCCTTACGGTCTCGCCTCATTCATAGCCCGACCCTTCGCGCAGCGGAGGCCGTCCGCGCTTGGGTCCTTGTTGCATCGCCAGCTTCACCCCGCGCCGTGCCAGCGCCTCGCGCAGCAGCACTTCGATCTGCGCATTGGCGCTGCGCAGTTCATCCGCTGCGGCGCGTTCGATGGCCGCGTAAAGCGCGGGATCGAGGCGCAGGGGAAAGGCTTTCTTCGAACTCATAATTTACATTTCAGTCCGTTCGCCTCGAGCGAAGGCGAGAGGCCGTTCTGGATCGAACGATGTCTCAACTAAGCTCGACACGAACGGGAAAGGATAATTGGTCAATAGAGGCTGCCTGCATTGACCACCGGCTGCGTGTCGCGTTCGCCGCACAGCACAACCATCAGGTTCGACACCATCGCCGCCTTGCGCTCGTCATCCAGCTCGACCACGTTCTTTTCGCTCAGCTGGGTCAGCGCCATGTCGACCATCGTCACGGCGCCTTCGACCAGCTTCTTGCGCGCGCTGATGACAGCTTCGGCCTGCTGGCGGCGCAGCATCGCACCGGCGATTTCGGGAGCATAGGCAAGGTGGGTGAGGCCGCATTCATCGACCGTGATCCCCGCCACCGACAGGCGTTCAATCAGTGCAATGCGCAATTCGGCTCCGACCTCTTCATGGTTGCCGCGCAGCGTCACTTCCTGATGCTCGATATCGTCATAGGGATAGCGCGAGCCGATGGAGCGCACCGCTGCCTCAATCTGCGCATCGACAAATTCTTTATAGTCATCGACGTCGAACAGCGCTTGCGCCGTGTCAGTGACGCGCCAAACGACCTGCGCTGCCATTTCAATCGGGTTGCCGCGCGCGTCGTTGACCTTGATCTTCTCGCTGATCACATTGTTGGCGCGTACCGCGATTTTCTTGCGGCTCAGCCAGGGCAGCACCCAGCGCAGCCCCTCTTCCCGGTCGGTGCCCTTATAGGCGCCAAACAGCTGGATCGCTGCGGCCTCGTTGGGGTTGATGAGATAAAACCCAGAGAGGATGAGCGTACCGAAAATGGCGCTGAGGATAACCACGCCCCATTTCCAGCCGACCTCGTCGCCGCTCACATTGCTGATGCCCGCCCACAGCGCGAGGCCAAGCAGCACGAACCAGATCAGCAACATAAAATAGCCGCTTTGTGTCGCGGCACGGGTTTCGCGGCTGCGGTTGAGGGCGGGGGTATCCATGGACATGACGAGCCTCCGATTCGATATAATTATGATATCATATTTATATCAAAACGGGCGACCGTCAACTATGGTCGTCAGGCCGGCAATGGATCGCCAAAATGTTTCAGAGCGGCGCGCGCGATGGGCTCGCCCCATTCCTGTACAAAATGGCCACCGCCTTCGATTTCCATCGGCGACGGGCAGCCGCGGATCAGCTTGTGCAGGCTCATCATTGCGGGCGGACCGAGCACTGGGTCGGCCATGCCGATCGCCATGAAGCTTGGGCCGCTCCAGTCCTCCGACCAGAATTTCGCTGCCGCCTGGCTGACGTCGACGCCCTCCATATCAGGCTCGACCGGCACGAGAGCGGGAAACACTTGTGCGCCAGCCTTATATTCCGGCCCCGGATAAGGCGCGTCATATGCCGCGATCTCGGCCGGGGTCAGATGCGGTGTGCCGCGCGCGATCAGGGCACCAATGGGTAGGTCGGGCGTGGATAGGGCGTAGGCCTTCCACGCCTTAAACCCGTCGGTCATTCCGCGCCCCAGTCCCAGCCCGGTGTTCATAACAATCAGCCGCGACAGCCGCGTGCGAAATGCCGGATCGACCGGAAGCGTCAGGCCTAGCAGGCCGCCCCAGTCCTGCACCACCAACGTGATATTCGAAAGGTCCAGCCGCTCAACTAACGCCAGCAGCGAATTGCGGTGAAAATGGAAGCTGTAGTCCGACTGATTGACCGGCTTGTCGCTGCGGCCGAAACCGAACAGGTCGGGCGCGACGACGCGCGCCCCGCTGGCCAGAAACACCGGGATCATGCGGCGATAGAGGAAGGACCAGCTGGGTTCGCCGTGCAGGCAGAGGAAGGTGCGGTCGGCATCCGCTGGCCCCGCCTCCACCCGCGCCATCCGCAGCCCTTCGTAGCCCGGCAGGTCATCGGTGTAATACACCGGATAGTCAAAGTCGGGGACGTTGGCGAAGGCTGCGTCAGGGGTGCGTAGGGCGGTGATGGTCATCGGGGCCGTACCTTTCCATGGTTGATTCGGCCCCGATGATGCCGGTCATTTCCCGGTCGGGAAACCCCGCTTCTTGAGGAGCGCGGTCACATCAGGGTCGCGGCCGCGGAAGGCGCGATAGGCCTCGATCCGGTCGGTTTCGTTGCCGGTCTCCAGCAATATGGTGCGGAAGCGGTCGGCGACCTTGCGGTCCCACGGGCCGCCTGCCTCTTCGAACGCGGCCCAGGTGTCGGCGTCCATCGTTTCGGACCAGAGATAGCTGTAATAGCCCGCCGAATAGGCATCCGAGCTGAACAGATGGCCGAACTGCGGCAAGCGGTGGCGCATCACAATTTCGCGCGGCATGCCCATGGCGGTCAGCGTGTCGCGTTCGAACGCGTCGATGTCGGTCACCGGCGTCGTGCGGTTGTGCAGCTTCATGTCGACGATGGCGCTCGACAGATATTCGACCGTGGCAAAGCCTTGGTTGAACTTGTCGCTGGCGCGGATCTTGTCGACCAGCGCCTGCGGGATGGGCTTGCCCGTCTGATAATGCAGCGCAAAGCGCGACAGGATTTCGGGCGTCAGCAGCCAATTTTCGTGCACCTGGCTGGGATATTCGACAAAGTCGCGCGGTACGCCGCCAAGCGCGGGATATTTGACCTTGTAGAGCAGGAAATGGATCCCGTGGCCGAATTCGTGGAACAGCGTGGTTGCATCGTCGAGGCTGATCAGCGTCGGCCCGCCGTCCGCGCTGGCGGTGAAGTTGTTGTTGTTTGACGCCAGCACATTGCGCTTGCCGCCCAGCTCGCGGTAGCTGCGGTACGTGGTCATCCACGCGCCCGAGCGTTTGCCGTCGCGCGCGAAATTGTCGAGGTAGAATACGCCGATATTCGCGTTGGTTTTAAGGTTATAAACCTCGAACGTCCGCACCTTGGGGTCGAACACCGGGATGGTGCCGGTGTTTTCGCGAAAACCCATGTCATAAAGCTGGCCCGCCATCCAGAACATGCCGTCGACCAGCTTGTCCAGTTGCAGGTAAGGTTTGATCTCGCTTTCATCGAGGTCATATTTCGCCTTGCGCACCTTTTCGGCGTAATAGCGGTAATCCCACGGTTCGATGATCAGCTTGGGGCCCTTGCCCGCCTTTGCCTCGGCATCGGCGATCGCCTGCATGTCGGCGACCTCCTCCTTCACGCGCGCGACGGCGGCGGGCCAGACCTTCATCATCAGCTCCATCGCCTTGTCGGGCGATTTGGCCATGGTGTCGGCCATGCGGTAATGCGCGTGGGTGGAAAAGCCGAGCAGCTCGGCGCGCTGCTGGCGCAGCTTCAATATGTCGGCAATCAGCGCGTTGGTGTCATTGGCATCGCCATTGTCGCCGCGCCCCACAAACGCCCTGTAAACGCGCTCGCGAAGGCCCCGGTTGGTGGCATATTGCAGCACCGGCTGCGCCGCCGAACGGGTGTTTTTGATGGCATATTGGCCGGGCTTGCCGTTGGCTTCGGCCGCCGCCTTGAACGAGGCGATCAGCGCGGGTTCGAGGCCATCCAGTTCGCTGGCACTGGCGAAAGTATAGAGTTTCTCGTCGGCCAGCAGCTTGGACGAGAATTGCGAAAACAGCCCCTCGAGCTTCGCATTGATAGACACCAGGACGGCGCGATCTTCCTCTGACAGATTGGCGCCGTTGCGCACCATTTCTTCATATTCGCGCTCGACGATGCGCTGTTGCTGCGCGTCGAGGCCGCTGGTTTTGCGCGCGTCATAGACCGCCTTGTACCGCGCGACCAATTTGGGCTGGAGCATCAGTTCGGTATAGAAGGTCGAGATTTTGGGGCTCCATTCGGCGTCGATTTCTTCAACGCGCTTGTTCGACACGTTCGACGATTGCACGCCCCACAGCGAAAAGACGCGGTCCATCGTCGCACCTGCCAACATCATCGGGACATGGGTGTTTTCAAACGTCGGCGGCGCGGGGTTGTTGATGATGGCGTCCACATCGGCCTTCACTTCGGCCATCCCGGCTTCGAACGCGGCGGGGAACAGGTCGGGCTGCATCTTGTCCCACGGCGGCACCCCGCCATAGGGGCCGGTCCATACTGCGGTCAGCGCATTGCCCGCGGGCTTGGGTGCCTCGGCGGCGGGCGGCGCAGTTTCGGTGGTGGCGGTGTCAGACATGGTCGCACATCCGGTGAGCAGGGTGGTGGAAGCAAGCAGGGCGGTCAGCGGCAAGCGCATGGCATATGTCTCCGTGGGGGTCGTTGCTGTTGCAACTATGTGGTGCGGGATTAACCGGAAATGTCGCGGGGGTGCAAGGGGCACCCCTCCCGCCCCGACAACTGGCCGCTCCCCGGCGAAAGCCGGGGCCCAGCTGGCGCGGCGCTAACCCGCATGGACACCGGCTTTCGCCGGGGAGCGCAAGGTTTACCGGCACACGCTGCCAAACTCGCGCGCTGCCATGTCGAAATGGAAATGGTCGCGGTGCGCGGCGTTGAAATCGGGCGACAGGGTGGTGGCGAAAATGGCGCACGCGCCGTCGCGGACTTCGCGCAGGAAGGCTTGCTCGTCGGGCTTGCCGGTCCAGCCGCCCACCAGGCTGATGCGTCGCCCACCGGACAGGCGGAAGGCGGATATGTCGTAAGCGTTGCCGCTGGCGTGCTCGCTCATCCGGCTGCCCCCGGCGATGCGGCGGCAGTTGGTGGTGCCGAGATGTTCGAAGCTGATGACGCGCTGGCCGAAATGGCGCTGCGCGGCGGGGGCGACGACCTGGCGCTGCCACAGGATCAGGCCAGCGGCGACGGCGCAGGTCGAATTGGGCTGTTCGGGGCGCAACCGCATCGCCAACACGTCGAGGCGGGTGCGGTCATTCAGGCGGCATTCGCCGGTGCCGATGGCTGGCTCGGTGGCGAAGCGGACGCCGCCTTCGGTCAGGATCGCGCGGCAGGCGAAGGGGGTGTCGACCAGCGCGGTCAGCTTGTCGGTCGTGGCCCAGCCGATGGGGTGCGCCAGGCTCAGCGGCGCATAGGGGTTATGCTGCGGGTGGCGTTCGAGCCAGCGCCAGCCGAACCATGCGCCGCCGATCAATAGCAGCAGCAGGATGATGGTGCCCGCGCGCTTCATCCGGCGAAGGGCGGTGCGATCAACCCTGGCACGTCGACGCGGAAGGTGAAGAGGCCGCCTGCATGCGGCTCGCGCGCCAGTTGGTCGTCGCTCATCCCCTTGCGCGCGCTGGTGATGAAGGCGGTGCGGCCGTCGCCGCCGCCAAAGCCGATCATGGTCGGGCGGCTGACCGGCAAGTCGATGGTGGCGAGCAACTCGCCGCTGGGCGACAGGCGCACGACGCGGCCGCCGTCGAACAGCGCCGACCACAGGCACCCTTCGGCATCGACCGCCGCGCCGTCGGGGCGGCCCGTGCCATGTTCGAACTGGTGGAACAGGCGCGCGTTTGCCAGCGTGCCAGTGGCGGGGTCATGGTCGAAAGTGCGGATCGCGTGGGTGGGCGTGTCGGCGTGATAGAAGGTGCGGCCATCGGGGCTGAACGCCGCGCCGTTGCAGGTGGTCATGCCGCCGATGACGCGCGCCGCGCTGCCGTCCGGCGCGATGCGATAGAGCGCGGCGTCGTGGGTGGTCTTGGCCTCGTCCACGCTGCCCAGCCACCAATTGCCTGCCGCATCGACGCAGGCGTCGTTGCAGCGATAGTCGGGTTGGTCGGCGAGGAAAGGCGCG
Source organism: uncultured Sphingopyxis sp. (assembly GCA_964401155.1). Classification (GTDB taxonomy): domain Bacteria; phylum Pseudomonadota; class Alphaproteobacteria; order Sphingomonadales; family Sphingomonadaceae; genus Sphingopyxis. The sequence continues at coordinate 255,763 of CAYNXF010000001.1, read as the reverse complement.
CCGAGGGGGCGTAGTGGGGCGTCCCAATCGTCGATCGTGCCAATGCCATCGCGCAGGCCGAGCACGAGGCCGCCGCAGGCGCGCGGGGCGATGCAGGCGACGGGCTGCTCGAACTGGCGCGCGGAGTTGGTGCCGGTGGCGGGGTCAAAGCGGTGCAGGCGCTGCGCGGCGATATCGACCCAATAGAGGCAGGCATCGCGCACGGACCAGCGCGGCGATTCGCCGAGGTCGGCGCGGGCATCGAGGAGGAGAGTGGGCATGGGTTGGGGATAGGGGAGGATGCATTGCGAGGGAAGGGTCAGGCGCGCCTCTTCCCTCCCCCCCCCCTGTCGTCGTCCCGGACTTGATCCGGGACAACAAGCCCAAGCTCGCGCGTTGTCCCGGATCAAGTCCGGGACGACGCGGGTGGGGGGGGATGATGATGTCGACCGCCCCACTTTTGACTTGACGTGCACGTAAACGTAAGGTCACAAACTTGCCGCCGCTGCACCGCAAAACGACTCTGGAGAGGGTTCCCATGTCGCTCGATGTCATTCCCCGCACCGCTTACACCGAGGACCACGAAGCGTTTCGGCGTACGGTGCGCCAGTTTATGGAAACCGAAATCGCGCCCAACGCGGCCAAATGGGCCGAGGATGGGATTGTTGATAAGGCGATTTGGCCCAAGGCGGGCGAGCTGGGCCTGCTGTGCCCGACGGTGCCCGAGGAATATGGCGGGCTGGGGCTCGATTTCGGTTATAACGCTATCGTTGACGAGGAAGCAGCCTATTATGGCCGCGCCGCGACGGGTTTCTCGCTGCAGTCGGACATCGTCGTCAATTATCTCGTCACCTATGGCAGCGAGGAACAGAAGCAGCAGTGGCTGCCCAAGCTGGTGTCGGGCGAAGTGGTCACCGCCATCGCGATGACCGAGCCGGGGACGGGCAGCGATTTGCAGGGCATTCGCACCACCGCCAAAAAGGACGGCAACCACTACGTCATCAACGGGTCGAAAACCTATATCACCAACGGCCAGACCGCCGATCTGGTGCTGGTGTGCGTGAAAACCGACACGGAAGTGCAACCGGCGTGGAAGGGTGTGTCGATCATCCTGGTCGAGGCCGACCGCGAAGGTTTTGAACGCGGGCGCAACCTCGACAAAATCGGGCAGGATGAGGCCGACACGTCGGAGCTGTTCTTCAACGATGTCCGCGTGCCCATCACCAATTGCCTGGGCGAAGAGGGCAAGGGCTTCATCTATCTGATGAGTGAGCTGCCGCAGGAGCGCCTGTCGATTGCCGTCAGCGCGCAGGCCGCGTCGCAGCGCGCCTTCGACGACACGGTCGCCTTTTGCCGCGACCGCAAGGCGTTCGGCAAGCCGGTGCTGGATTTCCAGAACACCCGCTTTGTGCTGGCGGACCTGAAGGCCAAGCTGCAGGTCGGCTGGGCGCATCTCGATTGGGCGCTGGCGCGGCATTTGAAAAAGGAGCTCACCCCCGAAGAGGGTGCGGCGGCCAAGCTGTGGCACACCGAATTGCAGTGGGAAATCATGGACAAATGCCTGCAACTGCATGGCGGTGCAGGCTATATGAACGAATATCCCATCGCCCGCGCGTGGCGCGGCGCGCGCGTGACGCGCATCTTTGGCGGCACGAACGAGATTATGAAGGAATTGATCGGGCGGAAATTGTAACTCCCCTCCCGCTTGCGGGAGGGGTCGGGGGTGGGCCTGTCGTGTCCATGCTCGCTTCGCTCGCGCCCACCCCTAACCCCTCCCGCAAGCGGGAGGGGAACCAAAGAAGGACCTACCCCATGCCCACTGCCTATATTGTTGACGCCGTCCGCACCGCCGGGGGCAAGCGCGGCGGGAAGCTCGCCGGCTGGCACCCCGTTGATATGGCCGCCGCGACGCTGGACGCCATTGTCGAGCGCAACGGTTTTGACGGCAAGAAAGTTGACGATGTCGTGATGGGCTGCGTCATGCAGGGCGGGCAACAGGGGTTGCAGGTCGGGCGCAACGCGGTGCTCGCGACCAAGCATCTGGGTGAAAGCGTGCCTGCGGTCACCATCGACCGCCAATGCGGATCTTCGCAGCAGGCGATGCAGTTTGCGGCGCAGGCGGTGATGTCGGGAACGCAGGACATGGTGATCGCCGCAGGCGTCGAATCGATGACGCGCGTGCCGATGGGTTCGACCGTAATGTTCCATATGAAGGAAGGGCTGGGCGGCTATAAATCGCCAGGGCTGGAGGAGCGTTATCCGGGCATCATGTGGTCGCAATTCATGGGCGCCGAGATGATCGTGAAGAAACATGGCTTCACCAAGGAACAGCTCGACCAGTTTAGTTTTGAAAGCCACCAGAAGGCCAAGGCGGCGACCGAAGCAGGCGCGTTCACCGGCGAGATTTTGGCGCTGGAAATCGACACGCCCGACGGCAAGGCGCTGCACGGCGTGGATGAAGGCATCCGCTTTGACGCGACGCTGGAGGGGATTGCCGGGGTCAAATTGTTGCAGGAAGGCGGCACCATCACGGCCGCGTCCTCGTCGCAGATTTGCGATGGCGCTTCGGCGGTGCTGATCGTCAGCGAACAGGCGCTGAAGGACCATGGGCTGACGCCGTTGGCGCGCATCCACAATCTGACCGTGACGGCGGGCGATCCCGTGATCATGCTGGAAGAGCCGCTGTTCGCAACGGACCGCGCCTTGCAACGTGCGGGCATGAAGATTGGCGACATTGATGCCTTTGAGGTCAATGAGGCTTTTGCGCCGGTGCCGCTGGCGTGGCTCAAGCACACCGGCGCCGACCCCGCAAAGCTCAACCAGCATGGCGGCGCGATTGCGCTGGGGCATCCTTTGGGGGCATCGGGCACGAAGCTGATGGCGACGCTGCTGGGCGTGCTGAAGGCCAAGGGCGGCAAATATGGTTTGCAGACGATGTGCGAAGGCGGCGGCGTTGCCAACGTCACGATTGTTGAGCGACTTTAAATGACTCCCCTCCCGCTTGCGGGAGGGGCCGGGGGTGGGCCAGTTGAGCAATATGCTTGCTGCGCTCGCACCCACCCCTAACCCCTCCCGCAAGCGGGAGGGGAAATTGATAGGAGAGAAGATATGAAACTCGATTCCAGCGTAGCGGCCGTCATCACCGGCGGTGCATCGGGCCTTGGCGCCGCCACCGCGCGCGCATTGGCGGCGAAGGGCGTCAAGGTCGCCATTTTTGACCTGCAGACCGAAAAGGGCGAGGCTGTTGCCGCTGAAATTGGCGGGGTGTTTTGCGAAGTGAACGTCACCAGCGACGAAAGCGTCGATGCCGGTTTTGAAAAGGCGCGCGCCGCGCACGGGCAGGAACGCATTCTGGTCAACTGCGCGGGCACCGGCAGCGCGATGAAGACCGCCAGCCGGAGCAAGACCGACGGCACGATCAAGCATTACCCGCTCGACGCGTTCAACTGGCTGATCCAGATCAATCTGGTTGGCACCTTCCGCTGCATTGCCAAATCGGCGGCAGGGATGCTGACGCTCGACCCCATGGAGGATGGCGAGCGCGGCGCTATCGTCAACACCGCCAGCGTTGCGGCCGAGGATGGCCAGATGGGTCAGGTCGCCTATTCGGCATCGAAGGCGGGCGTGGTCGGCATGACGCTGCCCATCGCGCGCGACCTGTCGGGCGAGGGCATTCGCGTGAACACCATTTTGCCGGGCATTTTCGAAACCCCGCTGATGCTAGGCGCGCCGCAGAATGTGAAGGATGCGCTGGCCGCATCGGTGCCCTTCCCCAAGCGGCTGGGCAACCCCAATGAATATGCGCACTTGGCGCTGACGATGATCGAGAACAGCTATTTCAACGGCGAGGATGTCCGTTTGGATGGCGCCATCCGCATGGCGCCGCGCTGACGTTTCGCTCCCCTCCCGCTTGCGGGAGGGGTCGGGGGTGGGCCAGTGCCAAATGCCCACCCCGCTGCGACCGGCCAGCGAGCTGCCTGGTCTCACTGCCCCTCCCGCAAGCGGGAGGGGGGAGAAGAATATGCCCCGTTTCGACCCCGCCCGGCTTGACCCCGCCAACTATCCCTATGCCACCAGTGTCGAAACGCGCTTTCAGGACCTCGACCCGCTGGGCCATATCAACAATGTCGCGATGGCGGCCTTGTTCGAAAATGGCCGGGTGCGGTTCAACCGCGAATTGCTGGTCGAACGCAAACGGCGGGTGAAGGGCCAGCGCTGGCTGATCGCGCGGGTTGAAATCAACTATATCGCCGAGGGGCATTTTCCCGACCCGATTACCGTGGCGAGCGGCATCGGGCGGATCGGCACGTCCAGCTGGGATATTGTGTCGGCGGCGTACCAGAATGACCGCTGCATCGGGCTGTGCGATACGACGATTGTCAGCACCGATGCGAACGGGTCGTTGACGATCAGCGATGAATTTCGCAGCGAGCTGGAAGGGTATCGGTTCAAAAACTAACCTTTCGTCGTCCCGGGCTTGACCCGGGACAACACGCCAATGTCCGCTTGTTGTCCCGGATCAAGTCCGGGACGACGCTAGAGGGGGTTAGGGCTCCCCCACACTGCGGATCAGATCGCGCGCGAAACCGATCAGGCCGACCTGGCGGCGGCGCTTCAGCCGCTCGGCGCGCAATATCGCCTTCACCTCGTCGAAGCAGGCATCGACGCTTTCGTTGATGAGGACATAGTCATAGCCGTCCCAGTGGCTGATTTCGTTGGCGGCGCGCTCCATCCGCGCGGCGATCACGTCGTCGCTGTCGGTCTGGCGCGCGCGCAGGCGGCGTTCAAGCTCGGCCATGGTCGGCGGCAGGATGAAGACGCGCACAACATCGGGCCCGGCCTCCTGATACAGCTGCTGCGCGCCCTGCCAGTCGATGTCGAACAGCACATCGCGCCCCTCGGCGAGCACGGCGTCCACCGGTGCGCGCGGGGTGCCATAGCGGTGGCCGAAGACGTGCGCCCATTCGAGGAATTCGCCCGCCGCGACCATTTCTTTAAAGCGCGGGGTGTTGACGAAATGATAGTCGACCCCGTCGACCTCGCCCGGCCGCATCGGGCGCGTGGTGGCGGAAACGGACAACGCCAGGCTGGGATCGTCGGCCAGCAGCATGCGCGAAATGGTGGTTTTACCCGCGCCCGATGGCGAGGACAGGACAAAAAGGACGCCGCGACGGGCCAACTGGACGCTCGAAGACATGGGCGCTATTCGCTTGAGCGAGCGGCTTGGTCAAGCGCGCTGTTGTGGGGAGCGCGCGATGGACTATGCGGTGGGACGCAAGGGCTGGCTGGTTGCAGCGGCATTGTTTGTGCTGCTCGCCATCATCCTGCTGGCGATGGGGCGGCCGCCGATTTGCGAATGCGGGACGGTGAAATTCTGGCATGGCGTGGTGCAATCGTCGGAAAACAGCCAGCATCTGGCCGACTGGTATAGTTTCAGCCACGTCATCCATGGCTTCATATTCTATGGGCTCGCGCGCTGGCTGATTCCCGGCAAGCCGGCGTGGATCGCGCTGGCGGCGGCGATTTTTGTCGAGGCCGCATGGGAGATAGCCGAGAACATGCCGATGGTGATCAACCGTTATCGCGAGGCGACGATGGCCTTCGGCTATGCCGGCGACAGCGCGATCAACAGCATCGCCGATACGGCGTGGATGGTGATCGGCTGGCTGGGCGCGCGGGCGATGAAGTGGTGGCAGACAGTGACGTTAGCCATTGCGTTCGAATTGTTCACCCTGTGGACGATCCGCGACAATCTGGCGCTGAATGTGCTGATGCTGGTGTCGCCGGTCGAAGCGATCAAGGATTGGCAGGCGGACAACACCGCTGCATCGTCATCCTGAACTTGTTTCAGGACAACATGCGAACGGCGGTGCGTTGTCCTGAAACAAGTTCAGGACGACGAAAATGGGGTTTATCAGGACTGTGGCGGTACGTCTGGAGCCACTGGCGCGTCGGGTGGCGGGTCCACCGGCGCGCCCATGGCGGCGGCAGCGGCCTCGGCGGCCTTTTCTTCCTGCTTTTTGTCATAGAGCCATTTGGCGACCATCGCGCCGCCGACAAACACCGCGCCGGGCAGCGAGCGCCGCGCAATGCGCGCCGCAACCAGACCGAGTCCGGCACCGATGAGGCCCTTGCCCAGCGAGCCCTTGCCCGCCGCGCTGCCGACCGCCGCCGGAATGATTTTGGTGATCACCTTGCGCATCAGATCATCCTCTCTGGCCTAACGTGGGCGTCGAAGGTCGCTGCGTCAACCAACCCCGATGCCAAAGCCGCTTCGCGCAGCGTTGTTCCATCGGCGTGCGCCGATTTGGCGATTTTGGCGGCATTGTCATAGCCGATGACGGGCGCGAGCGCAGTGACGAGCATCAGCGAGCGATCGACCAACTCGGCGATGCGGGCGCGGTTGGGTTCGAGGCCTGCGACGCAGTTTTGCGCGAATGTCTCCATACCGATGCTCAGCAATTCGATCGAGCGCAGCAAATTGGCCCCGATCAGCGGCTTGAAGACGTTGAGCTGGAGGTGGCCTTGAAGGCCGCCGATGGTGATCGCGGTGTGATTGCCCATCACCTGCGCGGCGACCATCGTCAGCATTTCGCACTGGGTGGGGTTGACCTTGCCCGGCATGATCGAGCTGCCGGGTTCATTTTCGGGCAGGATCAGCTCGCCGAGGCCCGCGCGCGGGCCCGAGCCGAGCAGGCGGATGTCGTTGGCGATTTTGGTGAGCGCGACGGCGAGGGTGTTGAGATGACCCGAGAAATCAACGAGCGCGTCATGCGTCGATAGAGCCTCGAACTTGTTAGGAGCCGTATCAAAATCGAACTTGGTCAATGCACTGATTTCGGACGCAAATTCTTTTGCAAAATCAGGCGGTGCATTCAGGCCCGTTCCGACCGCAGTGCCGCCTTGTGCCAGTTGATATACTTCGGTGAGGTTGATGGTCAGGCGGACATCCGAAAGCGCCAACACATGTGCAAAGGCCGAAAATTCTTGGCCCAGTGTCATCGGCGTCGCATCCTGCAGGTGGGTTCGACCGATTTTCACAATGTCTTTCCAGATCTCTTCCTTGTCGAGCAACTCGGCATGCAAGCGTCCGATAGCCGGGCGCAGTTGGTGTTTGGCGGCGAGCGCCACCGCCACATGCATCGCCGTCGGAAAGCTGTCGTTCGACGACTGCGACATGTTCACATGGTCATTGGGGTGCACCGGCGCTTTGCCCCCGCGCGCGCCGGTCAGCATTTCATTGGCGCGGCCCGCGATGACCTCGTTGACGTTCATATTGCTCTGGGTGCCGCTGCCCGTTTGCCAGATGGTCAGCGGGAATTGGTCGTCGTGCTCGCCGTCGATGATTTCCTGCGCCGCCGCCTCGATGGCGTCGGCGATTGCGCTGTCCAACCCATGCTTGCGGTTCACCCGCGCCGCCGCCAGCTTTACCATCGCCAGCGCGTGAATGATCCGGATGGGCATGCGCTCGTGCGGCGGAAAGGGGAAATTTTCGATGCTCCGCTGTGTCTGCGCGCCCCAATAGGCGGCGGCGGGAACTTCGATGGGGCCGAAGCTGTCGGTCTCGGTGCGGGTGGTGGTCATCTACAACCTTACTTTCGTCGTCCTGAACTTGTTTCAGGACAACGGGCGGACTGTGGCTTGTTGTCCTGAAACAAGTTCAGGTTAACGATAATTCAAACTTCCGTCGTCCTGAACTTGTTTCAGGACAACAAGCGGCTGGGGCGTGTTATGCTGAAACAAGTTCAGCATGACGAAAACGGGGGTGAAAGAATCTCACCGTTTCTTGCCGAAATCCACCGTGACCACGTTGGAACCATCATCCGCGCCCACTGGCGGGGTGTCATTTTCCGCAGCTTCGTGCGGTTCGGGGGCGAAGCCCGTGTCGGCGACGTGGAATTGCAGCCCGAAATCGACTGAAGGATCGACGAAGGCGGTGATCGCCGCATAGGGAATGTCGAGCTGCGAGGCGACTTGGTTGAACGACAGCTTCACCGAAAAGCCATCGTCGCCGACGACCAGGTCCCAGAAACGGTTCTGGAGCACAATAGTCATTTCGTCGGGAAATTTTTCAATCAGATGCGCCGGGATGGTGACGCCGGGCGCCTGCGTTTTGAAGGTGATATAGAAATGATGCCCGCCGGGCAGGCCGCCATCCTCGACCTGCAACAGCACGCGCCCGACGACGGCGCGCAGCGCTTCCTGCACGATCTCGTCATAGGGAATCAGGCTGTCTTGAACATCTTCGGCCATGGCTCTTGGATTAACGGGCGGCGGTGGCGGGTCAAGCCCCTTGCCTAGCGGCGGGTGCGGCGCATAAAGGCGCGCATGCGCACCGCCACCATCAGCCGCGATACCAAGGAAACGGCCATTGCCGTCACCGTCAATCTGGACGGCACCGGCGAATATGCCGTGTCGACGGGCATCGGTTTCCTCGACCATATGATCGAACAATTGTCGCGCCACTCGCTGATCGACATATCGCTAACCGTGAAGGGCGACCTGCACGTCGACCAGCACCATACGGTGGAGGACAGCGCGCTGGCGCTGGGTGAGGCACTGGCCAAGGCGCTGGGCGATAAGCGCGGCATCGCCCGCTATGGCGAGGCGCATGCACCGATGGACGAAACGCTAACGCGCGTCGCGCTCGATATTTCGGGGCGGCCCTATTGCGTGTGGAAATCGGGCTTTTCACAGCCGCGCCTGGGCGAAATGGACACCGAGTTGTTCTCGCACTGGTATGCCAGTTTCGCGCAGACGGCGGGCATCACGCTGCACCTCGAGACGCTCTATGGCGAGAATAACCATCATATCGCCGAAAGCGGGTTCAAGGCGCTGGCGCGGGCTTTGCGGCAGGCGGTCGCGATTGACCCACGCAAGGGCGATGCCATCCCCAGCACCAAGGGGGTGCTGTAAGCGGCCATGACGCTGGCGCTGATCGATTATGGCGCGGGCAATCTGCGCTCGGTCGCCAATGCGCTGAAGGCGGCGGGGGCGGGCAATGTGGCGGTGACGGCTGACCCCGATGCGGTGGCGCGTGCCGATCGGATTGTGCTGCCCGGCGTCGGGGCCTTTGCCGCGTGCATGGCGGGGCTGACCGCCATCGACGGGATGGTGGCGGCGCTGGAGGCGCGGGTGCGCGGTGATGGCGCGCCTTTCCTTGGAATTTGCGTCGGCATGCAATTGCTGGCGGACGAGGGCCGCGAGCATGGCGTGACACCGGGGCTTGGCTGGATCGGCGGCTGGGTCGAAGCGATTGCACCGGCCCCCGGCCTGCGCGTGCCGCACATGGGCTGGAACGATGTGGTGCCGATGGGCGAGCACCCGGTGCTGGAGCAAGGCGAGGCCTATTTCCTGCACGGCTATCACTTTCGTGCCAGCGATCCGACGGATATCGCGGCGGGGACACATCATGGCGGGCCGGTGGTGGCGGCGGTTGCGCGGGACAATATCCTGGGCGTGCAATTTCACCCCGAAAAAAGCCAGCGCTATGGCATCGCAATGCTCGAAAGGTTTCTTGCATGGCGGCCCTGACGATTTTCCCGGCCATCGACCTCAAGGCCGGCCAAGTCGTACGACTGGCCGAGGGCGATATGGACCGCGCGACCATCTATGGTGACGATCCTGCCGCCCAGGCGCGCGTCTTTGCCGCTGCCGGAGCGGAGTGGCTGCACGTCGTCGATCTGGACGGCGCGTTCGCGGGCGAGAGCGTGAATGGCGGTGCAGTGGAAAGCATAATCGCCGCTTTTCCGGGCAAGGTGCAAGTCGGTGGCGGCATCAGAAGGCGCGCGCAAGTCGACCACTGGCTCGGGCTGGGCGTCGAGCGGGTGATTATCGGCACCGCGGCGCTGAAGGACCCCGAGTTCGTTCGCGCAGCTGCGCGTGAACTTCCTGGCCGGATTATCGTCGGCGTCGACGCGCGCGATGGGATGGTGGCGACCGAGGGCTGGGCCGATGTGTCCGATGTGCGCGTCGAAGATCTGGCGCGGCGATTCGAGGACGCGGGAGTGGCGGCGCTGCTGTTCACCGACGTCGGGCGCGACGGGCTGCTGAAAGGGTGCAATGTTGCTGCCACGGTCGCGCTGGCCCGCGCAGTCGATATTCCGGTGATTGCCAGCGGCGGCGTGGCCGACATAGGTGACGTTCACGCGTTGCGGCCGCATGTGGCCGACGGCATTGCAGGCGTAATCACCGGCCGCGCGCTTTATGACGGGCGGCTGGATCTGGCCGAGGCGATTGCGGCGGGAAATTCCCCTCCCGCGCGCGGGAGGGGTTAGGGGTGGGCGCGAGCGTAGCGAGCTTGTGGTCTGCACTGGCCCACCCCCGGCCCCTCCCGCAAGCGGGAGGGGAGGCATGACCGTCCGCGTTCGCGTCATACCCTGCCTCGACGTCGCCGATGGGCGCGTGGTGAAGGGCGTTAACTTCGTCAATTTGCGCGACGCCGGCGATCCGGTCGAGGCCGCGCGCGCCTATGACGCCGCGGGGGCCGACGAGCTGTGCTTCCTCGACATTTCGGCGAGCCATGAAGGGCGCGGGACCTTGCTGGATATGGTCGCGCGCACGGCGGAGGTGTGCTTCATGCCGCTGACCGTCGGCGGCGGCGTGCGCAGTGCCGATGACGCGCGCGCGCTGCTGCTCGCCGGGGCCGACAAGGTCGCGGTCAATTCGGCGGCGGTGGCACGGCCCGAGCTGGTTGCTGACATCGCCGACCGCTTCGGAAGCCAGTGCGCAGTGGGCAGCATCGACGCCCGCGCCGTTGCCCCGGGGCGGTGGGAGATTTTCACGCATGGCGGGCGGCAAGCGACGGGCGTCGATGCGCTCGCCCATGCCGTCCGTTTGGCCGAATTGGGCGCCGGCGAGCTGCTGGCCACCAGCATGGACCGTGACGGGACGAAGGACGGCTATGATCTGGCGCTGATCCGCGCGATTGCTGATGCGGTGACGGTGCCAGTGATTGCCAGCGGCGGGGTAGGCAATCTTGGTCATTTGGTCGACGGCGTGACGCGCGGCGGGGCAAGCGCGGTGCTGGCCGCCAGCATCTTTCATTTTGGGGAGGCGACGGTTGCCGACGCGCATGTGGCGCTGGCCGCAGCAGGACTGGCGGTGCGTTCGCACTAGCTAAGGCAAGCGGCAGGTGCGATAGGCTGCGGTTCATGCAGATTTTGCGCGCCCGTGCCTCTGATATTGCGCCGATCGTCGGGTTGGTGCTGGCGCTGCTGGCATTGTCAGCGGGGCTGCCCGCGCTGCTCGCCGCCGCCGCGTTGATCGTCATGGTGCTGGGCGCGGTGCATCACGCCGAAGTTGTCGCGCACCGGGTGGGTGAGCCCTTCGGCACGCTGATCCTGGCGCTGGCGGTGACTATCATCGAGGTCGGGCTGATCCTGGCGCTGATGCAGGCGGACCCCCAGGATACTGAGACGCTGGCGCGCGATACGGTGTTTGCCGCCGTCATGGTGATTATCAACCTGCTGATGGGGCTGTGCTTGCTGGTCGGCGCGATCCGCCACCACGAGCAGCGCTTTCAGCGCACGGGGATCGGCGCGGCGCTAGCGACGCTGACCGTGCTGACGGTGGTGACTTTGGTGCTGCCCAATTTCACGTCGAGCGTGCCGGGCCCGCGCTACTCGGACACCCAGCTCGCCTTTGTCGGCGGGGTTTCGCTGATCCTCTATGCCACTTTTGCCTTGGTGCAGACGGTGCGCCACCGCGACTATTTTCTGCCCGATGGCGACGAGATCGACGCCGAGGAAGTGCACGCTGACCCGCCAACAGCGCAGCGCAGCTGGCTGTCGCTGGGGTTGCTGGTGGCCTGTCTGGTTGCGGTGGTGCTGCTCGCCAAGACGCTGTCTCCCGTTATTGGCGACGCGCTGGAAGCAGCCGGCGCGCCAGCAGCGGTGCTGGGGATCATCATCGCGGCGCTGATTTTGGCCCCCGAAAGCCTAGCGGCAGTGCGTGCGGCGCGGGCCAACCGGTTGCAGACCAGCCTGAATCTGGCGCTGGGGTCGGCGCTGGCGAGCATTGGCCTGACTATCCCGGCGGTGGCGGTGCTGTCGGTCATTAAGGGCATGCCGATTGCGTTGGGGCTGGACCCCAAATCGTCGGTGCTGTTGTTCCTGTCGCTGATCGTCGCGTCGCAGACGCTGGCAAACGGGCGAACTACGGTGTTGCAGGGCGTCATTCACCTGATGCTGTTTGCGATTTATCTGTTTACGACCTTCGTGCCTTAGGATCGAGGGGCGCTCACCTCCGCCTTCGTCGTCCTGAACTTGTTTCAGGACAACGGACGACGGTTGGCTTGTTGTCCTGAAGCAAGTCCAGGACGACGAGAAGTCGGGGCTTGGCGCTAAACCTTCCGCACAAACACGCTGCCCGCGCTATAGCCTGCGCCGAAGGAGCAGATGAGGCCGGTGTCGCCGGATTTGAGGTCGGCGCTGTGCTTGTGGAAGGCGATGATCGATCCCGCGCTCGAGGTGTTGCCATAGGTGTCGAGCACGGTCGGACTTTCATCTTCATTGGCTTCATGGCCCAGCACACGCTGCGCGATCAGGCGGTTCATGCCTTGATTGGCCTGATGCAGCCACAACCGGCGCAGCGCCGCAGGATCGAGGTCGAGGGCAGAGGCGTGATCAATGATCATCTCCGCGACCATCGGAACCACTTCCTTGAACACTTTGCGCCCTTCCTGGACGAACAATTTGTCGGTTTTGGGACCGCTCTGGTCGACAGGGCCTTTGCCTTCGGCGCGGTTGAGGAAACCGAAATTGTTGCGGATATTGTTGCTATACTGGGTTTTGAGGCGCGTGCCCAAAATGTCCCAGTGGCTGGCGGGGGCGATGTCTTTGGCTTCGACCAAAATCGCGGTTGCGACGTCGCCGAAGATGAAATGGCTGTCGCGGTCACGCCAGTTAAGGTGGCCCGAGGTGATTTCAGGGTTTACCACCAGCACGCTACGCGCATTGCCGGCGCGGATATAGTCGGCCGCCGTCTGGATAGCGAAGGTGGCCGACGAACAGGCCACGTTCATGTCAAAAGCAAAGCCCTGCTCCATGCCCAGCTCATGCTGGATCTCGACCGCCATGGCGGGATAGGCGCGCTGCATGTTCGATGCCGCGCACAGCACGGCATCGACATCGGTGATGGCGCGGCCCGCACGGTCGAGCGCGTCGCGGCAAGCGGCGACGCCGATTTCGGCCATCAGCGAAATCTGGTCGTCGCCGCGCGCGGGATAGCGTGGCTCCATAATCGCAGGATCAACAATGGCGCGCTTGTCGATGACGTGCCGCGCCTTAATCCCGCTCGCCTTTTCAATGAACTCGACCGAGCTGTGGGTCAGCGGATCGGCATCCGGATGCGCGGCATTGTAGCGGTCGACATAGGCGTTGAAGCTGGCCACCAGTTCATCGTTGGTGATGATGTCGGGCGGCGTGAACAGGCCGGTGGCCGAAATGACCGGCTGGTGGGTGATAGTCATGTTGGTCCTGCGACGGTCGGTTTGTTTGGCGGGCTGTTTAGGTGTGTGGCGCAGGTGACGCAATGCTGAACGCTGGCTGCCGCGAGGGTTAACCTGGCTGTAACCACGATGGTGGCAACAAGCGAACAAAGGCATGCATTCGCAGGGATTGTCCATGCGGGGCTGCCAGCGGGAGCCACGTGCATGGCATCGCGGTCCGGGCCACAGACGGGCGACTTGGCCATCGCCGAGATGAAGGAATTCGCCAGCTTTCCGGCGGCGACGCAGCGCTATATCCGCCGCTCGCTCGACATCGGGCTGGAACGCGACGATGCGATCGCGCGCTGGTCGCGCGACATGGTCGAAGAAACCGCAATCCGCGTGCAGGCGCGCATCTATGCCCGGTTGCCCGACCTTCGCGCCACCATCCCCGACGATAGCGGGCTCGACGCGCTGGAGGCGTTCATGGCGCCGTTGGTGTCCGTCTCGGCTTTCGATCTGGGGCAGGATCGGCTGACCAGTTTCAATGCTTATCGCTTCCTCTATGAACGGCTGCTGGGTGCAGCGGCACGTCCATGGTTGCCGGGAGCCTTTTGTGCGGCGGCAGCGTTGCCGCATCTGCATCCCGAGCGCCGTCGCGGATTGTTGCAGTCGATCAGCGAGGCGGCGGCGACGGCACCCGGCTGGTCATCGCGCGAACCCAACTTCTATCCCGAATGGGTGGAAAAGATCGACGCGACCAAACCGGCGAATTGAGCTTAGCTGCGCAGATCCGGGGGAAGATGGTCGCGGGCATAGTCGATCAGCGCGCGAAGCTTGGGCATGACCTGTTTGCGGCTGGGGTAATAAAGGAACAAGCCCGCACTGCTGGCGGCAAAATCATCAAGGGCAAGCTCGAGCGCGCCTTCGGCCAACTCGTGTTTAATGATTGGCTCGGCGATCATGCCCAGCGCTGCGCCGGTGCGCATCGCCATCATCATGGCCGCAAAGTCATTGACGATCACCGGCCCGCTGATCTGGATTTCCTCTTCGCGGTTCCCGACCTGAAAGGTCCAGGGCATTATGCCGCTGCTAGCAAGGCGCAGGCGGATGCAGCGATGCTGCGCCAAGTCGGCAATGGTCTGCGGCTTGCCGAAGCGGGCGAAATAGTCAGGCGTGCCCGCAATCACGAAACGGAACGGGCCTGACAGGCGCACCGCGATCATGTCGGCTTCCAGCATTTCGCCCATACGCACGCCGGCGTCGAACCCGCCGGCAGTCAAATCCGACAGAGCGTCATCGGCAAAGATTTCTAGCTCGATATCGGGATATTCATCGATGAAGCCTGCCAGGATCGGTGCAAACAGCGGCTGGATCGCGCCGCGCATCAGGTTGATACGCAGCCGCCCCGCCGCGCGGCCGCCCAGATTGCGTGCGGCTTCATACGCATCGGTCAGCCCGGCATAGGCGGGTGCGGCGCGCGCGTGAAACATCTCACCCGCCTGCGTCAGGCTGACGCTGCGCGTGGTACGCATGAACAGCGGCGCGCCCACCCGCGCCTCGAGCGCCTTGATCGTCTGGCTAATGGCAGAGGGGGAAACGCCGAGATCGGCGGCGGCAGCGGAAAAGCTTTTACGCGCCGCCACGCGCAGGAACGCTTCGATCCCGTCGAGGGTTCCCTGGGGGATTGTTAAATCCTGCTTCATGGCCTGTTCAGATTATACACTATTGTTGCGGCGCACAAGTCTGCCTATATGAGTTGCACACAGCAACTGAATTCTGTGGCAACGAAATGGAAGGACATAAAATGAACCGCTCTCCCCTCTCCCCCGCCGCTCACCTGTCGTCGGCTTTCGCTCTCGTCGCCGCGGCAACCCTCTCCTTCGCTGGCCTGATGGCAACCGCCAGCCCGGCGCAGGCACAGAGCTCGACCGATTACCGCTGCACCGGCCTGGTTGAACAGGCCCGCACCGCCGCCGCCGGCGCCGATGCGAAGAAGCAGGGCAACGCCAACCGCTTGATCACCACCGGTGTCAAGCTGTGCGAAGCCGGCAACGAGCGCGCTGCCGCCAAGCAGTTCCGCGCTGCGCTGAAGATCACCGGCGTCGCTGAACAGACAGACGCAATGCTGGCCCAGCGCTAAGCCATCCATCCCAGCCACTCCCGGCTGATGATCTGGGGCGAAACTCGCAAGAGTTTCGCCCCTTTTTCATGGGGTCATCGCTTTCTATAGCGAAAATACCAGACCTCATGCCCGTACACCTTGCGCGCTTTGGCCTCATAGCGTGTTTCGGGCCAGCCGCCGGGGCGTTTCAGGAAATCCGCCGGAGCTTCGCAGAGCCATTCGAATTCCCGGCGAAAGCCGCGCATCACCATCAGCGCATGGGCGACATAAATGGGATGGTCGGTGCCAAAGCGAAACTCGCCGCCGGGTTTCAATTTGTCGGCGATCAGCCGCACCGGGCCGGGGTTCATCATTCGCCGTTTGGCATGGCGCGCCTTGGGCCACGGGTCGGGGTGGAGCAGATAGACGAAGCTCAATGTCCCGTCCGGGATGCGCCGCAGCACCTCGAGCGCGTCGCCGTGGTAGATGCGGACGTTGGCGAGCGGGGGCCGCGCACCATGGTCCCCGGACACATGCACTAGCGCTTGCGCGACGCCGTTGATGAAGGGCTCGGCGCCGATAAAGCCATGGTCAGGCAGCATGTCGGCGCGCGCCGCCATATGTTCGCCGCCGCCAAAGCCGATTTCGAAATGCAAGGGGCGGTCAAAGCCGAACAGGGCCTCGGCGGTGACCGGGCCATCGGTTGGCACCGCGATTTGCGGCAGCAAGCGCTCGATCAGATCGGCCTGCCCGGCGCGCAGCGGCTTGCCTTTCGAGCGGCCATAAAGCCGGTTGATGGTGGTCGGGTCGCCGGGTTTATGTGCGGTCATGAGACTATGGTTCAGGGTTCGACCTGAATTTTCACATTATTGCCGTCGCGGGTCACCGCCGCGACAGGCTTGGCACGGAGCAACGCGACGGCCTGTTGCGGAGAGGGCATGCTGTCGTGATTGGCGAAGGCCAAGGTTTGGTGAGCCTGGAAAAGGGCGATGCTGAACGGGCCGGACTTGACCGTGCCGTCATCGAAGATTGGCGCATTTTTGAGGTCTAGTGCCGGGCCGACAATGATCGCATTGCCATTGTCACCGAACGCCAGCTGGTAGCGCTGCGTATCGCCATCGGGCCGGTACACCACCTGCGTCGGGGTCAGGCGGACATCGCGGCACCAGCGCGCGGCGCGCTCACCGTTGCCGGTCGCCATCACAGCCGCGGCCATATTGGCAGCCAACCTGTCTGACCCTTCGGCAACAGCCTTGGCCGTCCCGGCATAGACCAACGGATTCGGACAGTCGGTAATGGGCTCGGCAGCCGGGGCGGCAACGATCGCGGCGGGCCAACGAATATCCGCGAGCACCGCATCGATCCACCCGGCGACTTCAGCGGCTGAGCGCCGCTTTGAAGAGGCGCGTACTTTTACATACCAATCGCCGACCGGCAGGAGGGCGACTCCGGTTCCGCGAAACGTCGAACTGGAACCGGGGCTATAGACTGCGACCAATCCGCTGCTGGTCGATTGACCCGGCGGGGAAAAGGCGCGCACCGCTTGATACAGCGTCGGCGTGGCGAAATCGGGGCGCGCCTCGATCGCGCCCTGTGCCTGGGCAAACCACAGCGCGGCATTGCCGTTGGTGTTGCGGAAAATGTAGAAGGAGATGGCCTCTTGCCCGTCGCGGTCGCTGAATTGCACGGCAATGTCTTGTTCGCCGGGCGCAAATTCTTGTGCGCGGGTGCGTGCGATGCCGCCGACGCTGATGGGAACGGCGATGCCACTCTGGCGGTGCGTCCACTCCTCACCCGCGGGAAGTGCCAAATTTTGCTGCGCCTGGGCCGGCGTTGCCAGCGCCAGCGCGGCGAGTGCGGACAGATGCTTGATTCGCCGGATCATTGCGCCCCTCCTGGTCCGCTCGTCGATAGCGACGGTGGCAGAGAGCAGGGGTGGAAGCAAGTTCAGCGCCCCAGCGCCGCCTTCAACCGCTCGACCAAATCGGTGCGTTCCCACGGGAAGGCGTCGCCCGACGCTTGCCGCCCGAAATGGCCATAGGCGGCGGTCTGGCGGTAGATGGGCTTGTTGAGGCCGAGGTGGGTACGGATGCCGCGCGGGGTGAGGCGGACGAGCGTCGGCAGCACGGCTTCGACCGCGCCCTCGTCGACCGTGCCGGTGCCATGCAGGTCGACATAGACCGACAGCGGCTCGGCCACACCAATCGCGTAGCTCAATTGGATGGTGCAGCGGCGCGCGAGGCCAGCAGCAACGATGTTCTTCGCCAGGTAGCGGGTGATATAGGCCGCCGAGCGGTCAACCTTGGTCGGGTCTTTGCCGCTGAACGCGCCGCCGCCGTGGGGCGATGCGCCGCCATAGGTATCGACAATAATCTTGCGCCCGGTGAGGCCCGCGTCGCCATCAGGGCCGCCGATTTCGAAGCAGCCCGTTGGGTTGATGTGATAGACGGTGTTGTCGGTGAGCAATTCGGCGGGCAGGACGTCGGCGATGACACCCTTCACATAGTCGCGCAGCTGGGCATATTTCGCCTCGTCGCCCGCGCCATTGTGCCAATAATAATCCTTGGCGTGCTGGGTGGAGACAACAATCGCGGTCGCCTCAACCGGGCGTTCGTTGGCGTAGCGCAGCGTGACCTGGCTCTTGGCGTCGGGCTCAAGGAACGGGGCCGCGCCCGATTTGCGGTCGCGCGCCATGCGCTCGAGGATCTTGTGGCTGTAATCGAGCGTCGCCGGCATCAGGTCGGGGGTTTCGTCCGACGCATAGCCGAACATGATGCCCTGATCGCCCGCGCCCTCGTCCTTGGTCTCGCTGGCGTCGACGCCCTGCGCGATATGCGCCGATTGCGGGTGGAGGTTGTTTTCGAAGCGGAAGCTTTCCCAGTGGAAGCCGTCCTGTTCATAGCCAATTTCGCGCACGGTGCGACGGACGGTGGCTTCGACCTCTTCGGGGACGCCGGGGGCCCAATTGCCATCCTCGTCCATAATGCCCTTGCCGCGAATTTCTCCGGCGAGCACCACCAGCTGTGTCGTGGTCAGCGTTTCGCACGCGACCCGCGCTTCGGGATCTTTGGACAGAAACAGATCGACGATGCTGTCCGAAATCTGGTCGGCGACCTTGTCGGGATGGCCTTCGGACACGGATTCGGACGTGAAGAGGAAGCTGTTGCGCATGGGTCGGGTCTCTAGCGGAAAGGGATATAAAGATATGTTTATGTCCGGGTCCCGTTAGCGCCGCGCGCGGGCCGACGCAATGGCCAAGACAATCAGTAGGCCCGCGAACAGCAGCGGCAAAATATTGCCAAAGCGGGCGAAGAGCGTGGGTCCGTGCGGCGGCGGCAGGCGCGTGTCGATGCGCCCTGCTGCGCCCATCGGCAGCGATTCGCGGACTCGGCCTTGGGCGTCGATGACCGCGCTGATGCCGGTGGGGGTGGCGCGGATGACGGGCAGGCCTTCTTCAATGGCGCGCAGCCGTGCTTGGGCGAGATGCTGCGGCGGGCCCCAGCTGCCAAACCAGGCGTCGTTTGACGGGTTGAAGATGAACTGGGGACGGTTGGCGCGGTCGACGACTTGCCCTGAGAAGATGATTTCGTAGCAGATTTGCACGCCGACCTTGCCAAAGCGGCCGAGATCGATGCTGCGCGGGCCCGGACCGGGCCAGAAATCAATGTCGCCGGGGGCAAGGCGGGAGAGGCCGATGGCCGACAGGAAGGGGCGCATCGGTAGATATTCGCCGTACGGGACAAGGTGCGCCTTGTCATAGCGCGGGCCGAGGCGGCCGGCGGCGTCGATGGTCATCACCGCATTGCGCGCGCCGACAACCTCGCCCCTTTTGTCGAGTTCCAGCTTGAGCGCGCCGAGCAGCATGACGTCCTGCGGGTTCATGAGGTCGGTGAGGCGCGCGCGGGCCTCTGCCGGGCTGCGGTCGTAATAGACAAAGGGATAGCCGGCTTCGAGATAGTCGGGAATCGCCGCCTCGGGCCACAGGATGAGGCGCGGTTCGTCGGTACGCGGTGTGGTCAGGCGGGCGAGTTTGGCGAAATTGGTGTCGGCCTTCTCGCCGACCCATTTGTCCTGTTGGCCGACATTGGGTTGGACGATGGTTATGGGGGGGTGGTTGGGGTGCTCATAATGGTTTTGTGGCGCTGCATTGCCAAATAGCGCCAGTGGCAAGAAGAACGCTGTCAGTAGAGCCAGAAGGAAATATGCTTGATTCAATTTGTTTCGCTCAGTGGCCGAGGCTTCGGACGGCAGAGCCAGAACCCATTTCGTCCAATCTATAAGATGCGAAATTTGTCCCGAAGCGACTATCACAAGACCGGCCAAGCCGTAGGTGCCGATCAATGGGGCTAAAAATGCCAAGTATTTTGGCGATGTCACAGTGATTGCCCCCAACGGATTCCACGCAAAGCCTGTGAAGACCCAGCTGCGCAGCCATTCGGTGATAATCCATGTCGCGGCGAAGGCGAGGGTGAGGGGCAGCGTCGCCCCTGCGAAGGCAGGGGCCGGTTGCGGCGACTGCGCTTGGCTGCCAACGGCCCCTGCCTTCGCAGGGGCGACGAATTTGCTGACGGTCCACGCCCCCCATGTCGCCAGCGCTGGATAGACCGCCAGGTACAGCGCCAGCAGCAGCACCGCGATCCATCCCAGCCAGGCGGGCATCGCCGCCTGATAGGTGAAGGCAGTCGCGATCCAGTTGAGGCCGAGGGTGAAATGGCCGACGCCGAACGCCCAGCCGAGGCCGAAAGCGCGGCGCTGTGTGTGGGCTTCGGCGATTTGCAGGATTAAGAGGGCGAGCGCGATCAGCGTGACGGGCCACAGGCCCAGCGGGGCGAAGCCGGTCGCCGAGGCGAGGCCGAGGAGGAGCGCGGTGGCTTTGGGCCACGCCCGGGCAAGCGCGGCGGTTTGGTGGGCGATGCGGGAGAGGCGCTGTTTCACGGGCGCGGGCATAGCGGGGTCGGAGGGCAAGCCCAAGCCCGTATATTTCGTCGTCCCGGACTTGATCCAGGACAACGGGCGACGGTGGCGTGTTGTCCCGGATCAAGTCCGGGACGACGAGAGGGAGAGTGATAGACGAAGGGGGAGGGACGAGATAAATGCCGTGACATGCCCCTCCGCCCCTTCCACCTCGCTTTCCCCGTCGATGACCTTTCCGCCGCGCGCGATTTTTACGGACGGATCATCGGGTGCGCCGAGGGGCGGTCGTCGGAACGCTGGGTCGATTTCGATTTCTTCGGGCACCAGATCGTCACGCATCTGGTCGCGCGTAGCGGCGATGCCGGAAGCAATCCCGTCGATGGCCATAATGTGCCGGTGCCGCATTTCGGGCTGGTGCTGACGATGGCGGATTTCGATACGCTGGCGGCGCGCCTCGAAGATGCGGGCGTCGAATTCGGGATTGCGCCTTACACGCGATTCGGCGGCGAGGCGGGCGAACAGAAGACGATGTTTGTCCGCGATCCGGCGGGCAATGCGCTGGAGTTCAAAGCGTTTGCCGATGATGCAATGTTGTTTGCGACCTAAAGGTCAGGTCAGAGCATATATTTCATCTTGATGGTCTGTGCGGTCTCGCCGCTGACCTTGAAGCTGGCGGAATTGAACTTGGGCGCGCCTATGCCGATGGCGGGGTTGCGCGAAAAGCCGAAGCCTTCGCGCGGCAGGAACAGGCGCATGTCCATCTTGTTGTTGGCATTTTCGTCGTGGACGAGCGCAATGGCATAGGTGCCGGGACCGGGGGCGGCGATGCTGAAATGCGCGGCATGGTCGGCATCGACCGCCATGCGCACCGCGTTCTTGTCGCCGGTGCAGTCGGGAAATTGCTTGGGGTTGGCAGTCAGGCAGACGAGTATCTGCCCTTTGGTGCTGCGCAAATTGGTCAAGCTGACGTCAACCGACGCGGGTGGCAGGCCCGCGCCGCCCAGCACCAGCGGCAAAGCTGCCAAGGCCGATATCCGTGCCACAGATTTTGTCCCAAACCCTGAAATATAGCCCATAATTCCCCCGATAGGCCGAATGATGTTTTTCATGATGCGTCGCGGTTATCAACCAATTCCCTAACGGCCCGTTAACCAGCCATTTGGGAAACATTTCCCACCCCATGTGATTGGCGATGCCCATCACCGTCATGATCGTCAAGACCAGCGCCAGCATGGCGGCGTGGATAGGGACAAGAAAGACCAAGCCCGGGATGACGACCGCGCCCGTAATCGCCTCAATGGGGTGAAAGCTCATTGCCGCCCAGGCGGTCGGCGGGCGGCTTTCATGATGCACGGCATGCGCCAGTTTGAACCAGCGCGGCTGGTGCATCCAGCGGTGCGTCCAATAGAACCAAGTGTCGTGCAGAAAGAGATAGACGAGCAGACTGACGGGCAGCCACCACAAAGGATAATCGGCGATATCGGTGTAGACGCGCGTCCAGCCCTGCTGCTGCCAGCCCCACGCGACGATGCCGGCGGGAATGCCGTAGATGGCGGCGCTGGCGAGGCTCCAGCCGATTTCGCGGCGGATTTGTTTTTCCATGCCTGCGTAGAGACCAGGGCGCAGCCGCGCCGTTGCCCAGGCAAAGGCCCCGCTGGTGACGAGGTAGCGCACGCCGACAATCAGCGTCATCGCGAGGGCGGAGAGGAGCAGGCTGTCCATCGGCATCATCCTTACCGCCAATGCTTCACCGCTGCCAAGGAACATCACGCGGCGGGGTGGAGGTTCCCTCTCCCAACGTGCGTTGCATATAGATGGTGTCGAGCCAGCGCCCGTGCTTCCAGCCCATGCCGGCAAGCCTCCCGACATGGGTGAAACCGCAGCCGGCGTGCAGCGCGACCGAGGCGGGCTCGGCCCCGCCGATGACGGCGACCATGGTGCGGAAACCCGCGGCATCGGCAGAATTCACCAGCGCGGTCAGCAGCGCGCGACCCACCCCCGCACCCTGATGCTGGGGGTCGACGTAGATGCTGTCCTCGCAGGTCCAGCTGTATCCGGCGCGAGGTTTGAATTGGAAGGCATAGGCATAGCCCGCCACGTGGCTGTCGACTTCTGCCACCAGAAATGGCCACCCCTGCTCATGATGGTCCGCAATTAGCGCCGCTGTAGTCTCTGGGCTGCGCGGCTCAGTATCGTAACTGCCGGTGCCATGCGCGACATGGTGCGCGTAGATGGCGGCGATGGCTTGGGCATCAGCAGGGGTGGCAAGGCGGATAATCACATATTTCGTCATGCTGAACTTGTTTCAGCATAACAAGCCCCTGCCGCTTGTTGTCCCGGATCAAGTCCGGGACGACGATAAGGTGGAAGGGCGCGCAATCCGCTTTCCCTGAGGCCAGCAAGCGCGTAGGGCGCGAGGCGATGAGCGCGCCCGCCGATATCGCCTGTGACATTGCCATCGTCGGCGGCGGGCTGGCGGGGGGGCTCGCGGCGCTGGCGCTGGCGAAGCGGCGGCCCGATCTGGACGTGCGGCTGGTCGAGGGTGGCGCGATTGGCGGCAACCATGTGTGGTCGTGGTTCGACAGCGATATCGCGCCCCAGCATCGCTCGATTTTGGAGCCGCTCGCGGCCCATCATTGGGATGATTATGACATCATCTTTCCAGCGCACCGGCGCACGCTGAAAACTGGCTATAACAGCACCAGTGGCACCGCGCTGAATGCCGCCGTGCGCGCGGCGCTGGCTGAGCAGCGCATTGTCGGGGCGAAAGCGGTGGTGCTGGAGCCTGACCGGCTGGTGCTGGCCGACCAGCGCAGCATCGCGGCGCGGCACGTGCTTGATGCGCGCGGTAGCGGCGATTTTTCGATGCTGGACTGCGGCTGGCAGAAATTTCTGGGCCAGCGATTGACAGTTGCCGGCGGGCACGGGCTGGCGCGACCGATCGTGATGGATGCGACGGTGGAGCAGCTGGACGGCTATCGTTTTGTCTATTGCCTGCCCTTTGATGCAGAGACGGTGTTTGTCGAGGACACTTATTACGCCGACACGCGCGATTTAGACCCGCCGCTGCTGCGCCAGCGCATTGCCGATTATGCGGCAGCCAAGGGTTGGCAAGTAACCTCGATTGATGGCGAGGAAATGGGCGCATTGCCGGTCGTCATGGGGGGCGATTTCGAACAGCTGTGGCCTGCTGACGATGGCATTGCCCGCATCGGCGTGCGTGCGGGCGTGTTCCAAGCGACCACCGGTTATTCGCTGCCCGATGCGGTGCGCTTTGCTGCCTTTCTTGTCGACAATATCGACGCGCCGGACTTGCCCCAGCAGCTGCGCACCTTTGCGGTCGAGGCGTGGCGGCGGCAGCGTTTCTATCGCATGCTCGACACTATGTTGTTCCGCGCGGGGGAACCGGCGGAACGCTATCGCATCTTGCAGCGTTTCTACCGCTTGCGCCCCCGGCTGATCGAGCGATTTTATGCCGGGAAATCTACAACGGCCGACAAGTTGCGCATCTTGTCCGGCAAACCTCCGGTGCCGTTCTGGCGCGCGGTCAATTTGGTCAGGGGTATGGAATGGCTGTGAAGCGCAGCGCGATTGTGATCGGGTCGGGCTTTGGGGGGCTGGCATTGGCCATCCGCCTGCAATCGGCGGGGGTTACCACGACGGTTGTCGAGGCGCGCGACAAGCCCGGCGGGCGCGCTTATTATTGGGACCGGCAGGGCTTTCGCTTCGACGCCGGTCCGACGGTGGTGACCGATCCGCCGTGCCTGAAAGAGCTGTGGGAGCTGTCGGGCAGCGACATGGCCGCCGATGTGACGCTAGACCCGGTGATGCCATTCTATCGGCTCAACTGGCCTGACGGTACCAATTTTGATTATTCGAACGATGAGGCCGCGCTCGCCAAGGAAATCGCCAAACTCAATCCCGATGATGTCGCGGGTTACGAACGCTTCCTCGATTATTCGAAGGGGGTGTATGAAGAGGGCTATATCAAGCTCGGCTCGGCGGCGTTCCTCGATTTCACCTCGATGCTGAAGGCCGCGCCCGCGCTAATGAAATATCAGGCGTGGCGCAGCGTTTATTCGATCGTGTCGAGCTATGTGAGAAATGAAAAGTTGCGCGAGGCGCTGTCGTTCCACACGCTGCTTGTCGGTGGGAATCCGATGAATACCAGTGCCATTTACGCCCTGATCCACACCATCGAAAAAGACGGAGGCGTGTGGTTCGCGCGCGGCGGGACCAACCGGCTGGTGGCGGGGATGGTGGCGTTGTTCGAGCGGCTGGGCGGGACCATCCGGCTCGACGATCCGGTGACCGAAATTACGACGACCGGCGACAAGGCGACAGGGGTGAAGACCGCAAGCGGCTGGCACGGGCGTGCCGACATGGTCGCATCGAACGGCGACATGATGCACAATTATGCCGCGCTGCTGAAAGGTCACCCCCGTGGGACCAAAGCAGCGAAGGGGCTAGCACGCAAACGCTGGTCGCCGTCGCTGTTCGTGTTGCATATGGGGGTGAAGGGTGACTATCCCGATGTCGCACACCACAGCATCATCTTTGGCCCGCGGTACAAGGGGCTGCTTGACGATATCTATAAAAATGGCGTGGTGGCCGATGATTTCTCGCTCTACCTCCACCATCCCAGCGCGACCGATAAGTCGCTGGCTCCGGAGGGCTATTCCACCTTTTATGTGCTCGCGCCGGTCGCGCACATGGGCAAAGCCAAGGTTGATTGGGACGGTGCCTTTGGCGAGCAGTTTGCCGATGCGATCATCGACGAACTGGAGCGGCGGATGATCCCGGGGCTGCGCGCCAATATGGCGACACGGTTCCATTATACCCCCGCCGATTTCGGGCGCGATTTGAATGCCCACCTGGGCAGCGCGTTCAGCCTGGAACCGGTGCTGTGGCAATCGGCCTATTTCCGCGCGCACAACCGCGATGATGTGATCGACAATCTCTATTTCGTCGGCGCCGGCACGCATCCGGGCGCAGGGATTCCCGGCGTAGTGGGTAGCGCGAAGGCGACAGCGAAATTGATGCTGGAGGGGGTTTGACCTCCCCTCCCGCTTGCGGGAGGGGCCGGGGGTGGGCAAGAGACCGGCATGAACATCCCTGATTCTGGCCCACCCCTAACCCCTCCCGCAAGCGGGATGGGGACTATGAGACGCCTCGCAGTTTATTGTGGTTCGGCCACGCCTGCTGATCCTGTTTACATTGAAACCGCGCGCGCGGTCGGCCGGGGCCTCGCAGAGCGCGGGATTGGCGTGGTCTATGGCGGCGGGCGGCTGGGGCTGATGGGGGCGGTCGCCGACAGCGCGCTCGCGGCGGGCGGCGAGGTGATCGGGGTGATCCCCGAGGCGCTGGTCGGGAGCGAGGTTGCGCACCGCGGTTGCACCGAGCTGCACGTGGTCGCGGGCATGCACGAGCGCAAGCGGTTATTTACGGACCTGTCCGATGGCTTTGTCACCATCCCCGGCGGCGTCGGCACGATGGACGAGCTGTGGGAGGCGATCAGCTGGGCGCAGCTGGGCTATCATGCCAAGCCCGTGGGCGTGCTCAACGCGGCGGGTTTTTATGACCAGCTGATCGCGTTCAATCGGCATATGATCGATGTCGGCTTCATCCGAAGCGCGCATGCGGGGATTATGATCGTCGATGAAGCGCTTGATGGGTTGCTCGCCAAGATGGCGGCCTATCAACCGCACGCGCCCATTTTTGCGATGAAGGCGGATGATTTGTGACCTCCCCCTCCCCTTCAGGGGAGGGGGCCGGGGGGTCGGGGCAGTCGGCCCTGCGCTCGCCTGACACTCCCCACCCCAACCCCTCCCCTAAAGGGGAGGGGCTTAATCGGGCTGCGCTGGTGGCCCACGCCCGCGCCAGTATCGCGCGCGGGTCGAAGAGTTTTGCTTTGGCGTCGCAGCTGTTCGACCGCACGACGCGCGAGCGGGTGTGGCTGCTCTATGGCTGGTGCCGCGCCTGCGACGATCTGGCCGATGGCCAGGATCATGGCGGCGCGATGGCGGTGGTGGCAGATCCGGGGGCAAGGCTGGCAGAGATCCGCAGCAATACGGCGGCGGCCTATGGCGGTGAGGTGACCGGCGATGCGGCGTTTGACGGGCTGGGGCAGCTGCTCACCGAAGTCGCCATTCCGCAGCGTTTTGCCGATGACGTGATCGCCGGCTTTGCGCTCGACGCTGACGACTGGCATCCGCGCAGCGAGGCGGATCTGCTGCAATATTGCTACCATGTCGCGGGGGCGGTGGGGTGCATGATGGCAGTCGTGATGGGCGTTGCTCCCGATAACGAAGATGTTCTCGACCGCGCGTGCGATCTCGGGCTGGCGTTTCAGTTGGCCAATATCGCGCGCGACGTCGGCGAGGATGCGGCGGCAGGGCGCTGTTACTTGCCCGATGACTGGCTCGCCGAGCTCGACATTCCGCCGGGGCAAGTGATGCATCCGGCGTTCCGCCCGCGTCTCGCGCAGGCGGGCAAGCGGCTGGCCGAAATGGCCGAGGCTTACGAGGCGAGCGCGCGGGTAGGCGCGCGCGCCTTGCCGTGGCGGGCACGCTGGGCGGTGCTGGCGGCGGCAGGGATTTATGGTGACATTGCGCGCGAAGTGCGCGCGCGCGGCAGCCATGCGTGGGACGCGCGGGTGTTTACGACGCGGCGGCAAAAGCTGGGGCATGTGTGGACGGGACTGCGCGGGGCAATTGGTCCGACACGGAAAGCACTTGGCGTGCGTGACGCCAGCCTGTGGACGCGGCCGCGTTCAGGCAGCGCTGCATGACTTTGCTTGAATGGATGGCGGCGGCGCTGGTATTGACCAATGTCATGCTGGTCGCGCGGCGGAGCCTGTGGAATTACCCGTTCGGCATTGCGGCGGTGAGCGTCTATGCGGTCATATTTTCCGGCCAGAAGCTGTATAGCGATATGATGTTACAGGGATTTTTCCTTGTCCTCAATATCTATGGCTGGGCCAATTGGCGCCGCGCGCAGGACGACAGCGGCGTGCCGGTGGGCTGGATGGCACCGCGCGATCGGTTGGTCTGGGCGGTGGCGATATTGCTGTGCTGGCTTGCATGGAGCAGCGGCATGGCGCGCTGGACCGATGCCGCTGCCCCCTTCGCCGATGGGGCAGTGGCGATCATCAGCGTAGCGGCGCAATGGCTGCTCGCACGGCGACGGGTGGAAAGCTGGTGGCTGTGGATCGCGGTCGATGCCATTGCCGTGCCGCTGTTCGCTTCGCGCGGGCTCTATATCACGGCAGGGGTTTACACGATGCTGCTGGTGGTGGCGGTAGCGGGGTTGATGCAGTGGCGGCAGGCGGCGCAATGACGATACATATCTGCCTGCACGGGGCCGAAAGTACCGGAAAATCAACGCTGGGGCCGAAGCTGGCGGCCCGGCTTGGCGGGACCTATTTGCCAGAATATGGCCGCACCTATTGCGAGGAGCATGGCGTCGACCTGTCACGTGATGATTTGCTGGCGATTTTTCGCGGGCATTTGGCCGCGACGCGCGATGCGCTGGCCGCGCGGCCCAAATGGCTGATTTCAGATACCGACCCGCTGATGACGCAGGCATGGGCAGTTATGCTGTTGGGCGAGCGGCTACCCCAAATTGATGATTGGGATGGGCTCGCCGATTTCTATCTGGTTTCCGCGCTGGATTTGCCGTGGCAGGATGACGGGACGCGGCTGTTTGGGAGCCAGTTGGCGCGGTTGCAGTTCATGAATGTGGCGGTGGCCGAACTGGAGCGGCGCGGCCTGCGCTGGGCGTGGGTCGAGGGTGATGGCGATGAACGGGTTGTCAGCGCGCTGGCGGCGCTTCAGGCGGCGGAGTTTGCGGTATAGGCATCGCGCAGTTCGCGTTTTAGCACCTTGCCGATGGCGCTGCGCGGCAGTTCCTCGACTTGGCGGATGGCTGACAGGCGCTGCGTTTTGCCGACCTGCGCGTTGCACGCGGCGCGGACAGCTTCGGCATCACCTTCTTTCAGTACCACAAAGGCGACCGGCGTTTCGCCCCATTCTTCGCTCGGTACGCCAACGACGGCGGCTTCGACCACGCGCGGGTCGGCGAGCAGGATGGCTTCAAGGTCGCTGGGGAAGATGTTGAACCCGCCCGAGATGATCATATCCTTGGCGCGGTCCATCAGCGTCAGGAAACCGTCCTCGTCAAAGCGGCCAATGTCGCCATGGCGGTAGAACAGGTTGCCGTCGGTATCGTGCCAGTGCATCGCGCTAGTGGCGTCAGGGCGGTTGTTATAGCCCTTCATCATCGCGGGCGAGCGCCCGACAATTTCGCCGACCGAGCCAGGGGGCAGCTCGTTCCCG
Source organism: uncultured Sphingopyxis sp. (assembly GCA_964401155.1). GTDB lineage: Bacteria > Pseudomonadota > Alphaproteobacteria > Sphingomonadales > Sphingomonadaceae > Sphingopyxis. The sequence goes on along the minus strand of CAYNXF010000001.1, from coordinate 227,001 downwards.
TCCTCGTCGATCACGCGCATGTCATGGCCGGGTGCGGGCTGGCCGACAGTAGCAAGTTTGTGAGGATATTTGTGCGCCTCGAGCAAGCACACGCCGCCGCCTTCGGTCATGCCGTAAATTTCGACCAGTCCCCCGGGCCAGCGGGCGAGCACATCGGCCTTGAGCTCCGCCGCGAAAGGCGCCGAGGTGCAATATTTCATGACGAAGCTGGAGAGGTCGAAGTTGGCGAAATCGTCGAGCGCCATGATGCGGCGATATTGCACGGGCACGAGCATGCAGTTGGTCGCGCGCTCGCGCTGTGCCAGTTCCAGGAAACCGCGCGCGTCGAATTTGGGCATCAGCACGACTTTGCCGCCCGATCCGAGCGTTGGCAGGAAACTCGCCATGGTGGTGTTGGAATAAAGCGGGGTCGAGAGGATGGTTACCGCCGCCGGGCCATAGGCCGGAACGCCGCGCATGATATGCTGCCAGCGCATGCCGTGACTGTGGACAATGCCCTTGGGCGTGCCGGTGGTCCCCGAGGAATAGATGATATTGAATTCATCATCGGGGGCGATGGCAATGGGCGTGGGCGCGGTTCCGGCGGGAGCCATCCAGTCGGCGAGCACTTCGCCTGCCGCAGAGCCGTCCATAGCGATGCGCACGGCCGCGCTGGTGTCATGGCTGTCGACACTGGCCGCAGCGGCGGCATCAAGGAACAGATGCGCAGCGCCGGTGTCGCGCACCATCGCCGCCATTTGCTCGCCTGTCGCACTGTTGGTGATCAGCCCGGCGCAGGCCCCGGCGCGCAAAGTGCCGATCATGACCGCGACCTGCGCGGTGCTGTTCAGTCCGGCGATGGCGACCCGCGTCCCGATCGTGACGCCGTCGCGCTGGAGCCGCGCGGCGATGCGGTCGGCCAGCGCGTCGAGTTCGCCCCAATCTAGCCGCCCCGCCGCATCGGCAACCGCGGCGGCAGCCCCGCGCTCGCTGGCATGCGCGCGAACCAGATCGGGCAGAGTGGCAAAGTCGCTGGCGAGCAAAGTAGCAGCATCGGTCATGCGGTGGGCATAACCAGCAAGCCCCGTCGTGGCAAATCGCCCGCACCTTCGCAGGCGAAACGGTGCAGCATGGCGGTGCGCCCTGCCGCGCGATAGGCTGGCCCGTTGTCGTTGTTCCAGCCGCAAAGGGAAGATTATGTCCGACCCATGTGTGACGTTTCAATACATGTCCGGCAAAGCCCAGCTTGCCATCTTTCATCCGTCGGTTGGCGAGCGCGAAGCACTGCTCGCGGCGGTGGAACGGCATGGCTGGCGGGCAAGCGTGCTGCCTGCGCCGGTCACCGGGATGCGCGCATGGCTTGACGAGCCCTATGACGCGCTGCTGATCGCACCCTTTGGCGGTTGGGAGGAGCCGGTGCATCTGGTCGCACTGGCGCGGGCCGTGGCCGGGGTGCGTCCGTTGATCGCGCTGACTCAGGGCAATTCGCTTGAACAGCGGTTGGCGGCTTTGCAATCGGGGGCCGATGACGCGCTCGCATGGAACGGCGACGCCCGCGAGTTACTGGCGCGTGTTGGCGGCTTGCTGCGGCGACAACGGCTGGCATCGGGGCGGCTGGAATGTGCCGAGCTGCGCATCGACCTGATCGACCGGCGGGTAACGCGGTCGGGTCAGCCCATTGTGCTGCCGCTGCGCGAATTTGACCTGCTGACGCGGTTGGCGCGGATGCCCGACCGCATCATTCCCCGCGACGCGCTGTGGCGCGCGGTGTGGAAGATTGATTTTGATCCCGGCACCAACCGCATCGAGGTGCACATGTCGCGGCTGCGCGCCAAAGTGGACCGCGGCTTTGGCTGGCCCATGCTGATGACCGTGCGGGGTCATGGCTATGGCCTGCGCTCTCACCGCGACGGCGCGGAGCGGATAGGGCGTGCTTGACGATGGGTTTCCGTCCGCTACTCATTTGCCCCAATCACAAAAAGGGCGGAGAGAGACGAATCATGCACCCCAGCGTTCACGCGCGCGCGCACCCGGACAAGGCGGCAATCATCGTTGCCGAAACGGGTGAAACCATCAGCTATGCTGCCATGGACGCGGCGTCGAACCGCGCCGCCCATCTGTTCCGCACGCACGGGCTGGGCCATGAGGATGTCGTTGCTTTCATGCTCGACAACACGCCGCACTATTACGGGCTGGTGTGGGGCGCGCAGCGTGCGGGTCTGCGCTATGTGTGCATCTCCTCGCGGCTGACGCAGGACGAGACCGACTATATTCTGGAAAATAGCGGCGCAAAGATGCTGGTGGTTTCGGCCAGCCTGGGCAACGCCGCGCTGGCGCTGACCGCAAAGGTTGAATGCTTTTCGCTCGGCGGCGTGATCGCAGGGTTCGTCAGCTGGGAAGATGCGGTTGCGGATATGCCAGCGACTCCCATTGCTGACGAGCGCGCGGGAACGGACATGCTCTATTCGTCCGGTACCACGGGGCGGCCCAAAGGGGTGCGGGTGCCTTTGCCCGCCGAGCCGGCGATTGACGCGCCCAATGCATTGGTTGCGCTCGCCTCGATGGTATTCGGGATCAACAGCGAGAGCATCTACCTATCGCCTGCGCCGCTGTATCATGCTGCGCCGCTGCGCTGGTCGATGACGATCCACCGGCTGGGCGGCACGGTGGTGCTGATGAAGAAGTTTGATCCCGAAGGTGCGCTGGCGGCCATCGAGCGGTATAAATGCAACAGCAGCCAGTTTGTGCCGACGCATTTCGTGCGGATGCTGAAGCTACCCGATGATGTGCGCGCGCGCTATGATGTGTCGTCGATGAAATCGGCGATCCATGCCGCCGCGCCCTGCCCGGTGCCGGTGAAAGCGGCGATGATCGACTGGTGGGGCCCGGTGCTCTTGGAATATTATGCCGGGTCCGAGGGCAACGGCATGACCTATGTGAACAGTCATGACTGGCTGACGCACCAAGGCACGGTGGGACGACCCATTTTGGGCACGGTCCATATCATGGGCGAGGATAATGAAACCGAAGTGCCGGTCGGGCAAGAAGGCACGGTATTCTTTGAAAGCGAACAGACGTTCGAATATCACGATGATCCTGAGAAAACCAAATCGAGCCGGAACAGCAAGGGTTGGTCGACGCTGGGCGATGTCGGGCGGGTCGATGATGAAGGCTTCCTCTATCTGACCGACCGCAAGAGCTTCATGATCATTTCGGGCGGGGTGAATATCTATCCGCAGGAGATCGAGAACCATCTTGTCACCCATCCCAAAGTCGCCGACGTCGCCGTGGTTGGCGGCCCGCATGAAGAGATGGGCGAGGAAGTTATCGCCGTGATCCAGCCCGCTGACATGGCCGATGCGACCGATGATTTCCGCGCCGAGCTGATTTCCTATGCGCGCGAAAAGCTGTCGGGCGTGAAAATCCCGCGCCGTATCGATTTTCTGGAAGCGCTGCCGCGGCACGACACGGGCAAACTTTATAAGCGGCTGCTGCGCGATCAATACTGGGCGAAGGACAAGGTGGCGAGCTGAGTAGCCGGGAGGGAGAGGCAGATGACCGAAGCATTGCTGGCCGAGCGGATCGTTTCCGATCCCTTCGATATGACCGATCCCGCGCTCTATGCCGAAGATCGCTGGCAGGAGCCGTTCCGTCGCCACCGTGCCGAGGCACCGATTCATTTTGTCGCCGACAGCTATTTCGGGCCGCATTGGTCGGTTGCGACCTATAAGCCGATTGTCCAGATTGAGGCGCTGCCCAAGATTTTCTCGTCGAGCTGGGAATATGGCGGCATTTCAGTGGCCTTTGACCCCGACAAGCAGATGGAAGGCGAAATGCGCTTGCCGATGTTCATCGCCCAGGACCCGCCGATCCATACCGGTCAGCGCCGCACGGTTGCACCGGCATTCGGACCCAGCGAAGTCGCGGCAATGAAGGCCGAAGTTGAGGAGCGTACGGCCGCATTGCTCGAAACGCTGCCCATTGGCGAGACGTTTGACTGGGTCGAGCGCGTGTCGATTGAGCTGACCACCGGCATGCTCGCCAAGCTGTTCGATTTTCCGTGGGAACAGCGCCACAAGCTGACCGAATGGTCGGACATTGGCGGCGATGTCGAACTGATCCGGCGCCCCGGCGGCATCCAGGTGCGCAACGATGCGATGACCGAGATGGGCGGTGCCTTTGCGCAGCTGTGGCAGCAGCGGGTACAGACGCCCGGCAAAGACCTGATCTCGATCATGCTGCAGTCCGACGCCATGAAGGAAATGGACGAGCGCGAGTTTATCGGCAATCTGATCCTGCTGATCGTTGGCGGCAATGACACCACGCGCAACACTATGTCGGCCTATGCCTATGGCTTGTCGCAATATCCCGATGAGCGGGCAAAGCTGGAGGCAGACCCCTCGCTCATTCCCAATGCTGTGAGCGAGATTATCCGCTGGCAAACCCCACTGGCGCACATGCGCCGCACGTTGACCGAGGATGCCGAAGTCGATGGCGCGCACATGAAAAAGGGGCAGAAGGTCGTGCTGTGGTACATCTCGGCCAACCGCGACGAGAGCCTGTTCGACGATGCCGACCGCATCATTGTCGAGCGCGACAATGCGCGGCGGCATTTATCCTTTGGCTATGGAATTCACCGATGTGTCGGCGCGCGCGTCGCCGAAGTGCAGCTGGTGGTCTTGCTCGAGCAATTGGCGAAGCGGCGACTGCGCGTGCAGGCGGTGGGCGAACCCGAACGGGTGCCGGCGTGCTTCGTGCATGGTTATAAGCATTTGCCGGTTCAGCTGGATAGATTCTGATGATCGACCTCTATTATTGGCCGACGCCCAATGGCTGGAAGATTAGCATTGCACTTGAGGAAATGGGTCTGCCCTATCGCGTCGTTCCGGTGAACATCGGCGCGGGCGACCAGTTCAAGCCCGCGTTCCTCGAAATCAGTCCCAACAACCGTATGCCCGCGATTGTCGATGACGATCCGCCCGCCGGCGGTACGCCGATCAGCGTGTTTGAAACTGGTGCGATCCTGCTCTATCTGGCCGAAAAGACCGGAAAGTTCATGCCGACAGATCTGCGCGGGCGCGTGCGCGTGACCGAATGGCTGATGTGGCAAATGGGCGGGCTGGGGCCGATGTTCGGTCAGGACGGGCATTTCAAACTCTATGCGCCCGAGAAGATTGCCTATGCGATCGACCGCTATGACAAGGAATGCAAACGGCTGCTGGGCGTGCTCGACCGCCAGCTCGCCAAGACCGGCGACTGTGTGGCGGGCGAGTACAGCATTGCCGACATGGCGATATTCCCCTGGGTGGCGACGACGAAGGCGCGAGATATTGACCGCAGCGAATTTGGCCATGTCGATACCTGGTTTGAGAAGCTGCGCCAGCGCCCCGCCGTGCTGACGGGGATGGAGCTGCACAAGGAATGGCGCAACCGCGCGCCCGAGGATGAGGCGAAGGCGCGCGAGATTTTGTTCGGGATCAAAAGCTGATGCCGAGTCCGCGCATCGAATTTTTCTTTGACCTGTCGAGCCCGTGGACGTGTCTGGCGTTCCACAATCTGGCGGGCGTGCAGGAACGCACGGGGGCCGACGCGGTGCTGCGCCCGATTTTGGTGGGCGGGGTGTTCAACGCGGTCAATCCGGCGGTTTATGCCGCGCGCGAGGCCAGCGATAACCGGCGGCTGCAGCATAGCTGGAAGGTGCTAAAGGATTGGGCCGCACTGGCCGGGGTGCCGATGAATTTCCCGTCCATCTATCATCCCGCGAAAAGCGTGGCGGCGATGCGCTTTTGCTGCGCACTCGAAGAGGATCAGGCGGCGCTGGCGGCCTTCACGCGCGAGGCCTTTGCCGCCTATTTCGACCGGCAGGAAAATCTCGACGACCCCGCGATGCTGGTAGCGGCGGCCAATGCTGTGGGCCTCGACGGCGCGGCGCTGTTGCTCACGAGCGCGAGCGACGCGGTGAAAGCGCGGCTGCGCGTCAACACCGACGAGCTGATTGAACGCGGCGGCTATGGTTCGCCGACCATTTTTGTTGATGGCAGCGATATGTATTTTGGCAACGACCAATTGCCGCTGGTGGAAGCGGCATTGATGAGGAGCAAAGCATGTGCGAGCGCGTGACCATCACCATGCTGGACGGCGGGATCGCCGATGTGCGCTTCAATCGGCCCGACAAGATGAATGCGCTTGATGCCGAGCAATGGGCCGCGATTCCGGCGGCGATTGATAAACTGAACGCGATGGCGGGCTTACGCTGTGTCGTGCTGTCCGGTGAAGGCCGCGCCTTTTGCGCGGGGCTCGACCTGGCCAGCATGGCGGGCGAACGCGAACCGGGGACCAGCAGCACCGGGCACAGCCTGGCGGACCGCAGCCGCGGCATCGCCAACGATCCGCAATATGCGGCGTGGGGCTGGCGCGAGCTGCCTGTGCCGGTGATCGCGGCGGTGCATGGCGTGGCGTTTGGCGCGGGCAGCCAGATCATGGCGGCCGCCGACATTCGCATCGTCCACCCAGACACGCGCATTGCGATCATGGAAATGAAATGGGGATTGGTGCCCGATGTCGCGGGTATGGCGCTGTGGCGCACGCAGGTCGCCGACGATGTCCTGCGCGAGATGATCTACACCAACCGCGAATTTTCAGGGGCCGAGGCCAAGGCGCTGGGTTTTGCCACGCATGTGTCGGACGATCCCCTGGCCCATGCGCTGGAGCTGGCGCGGTTGATCGCCAACAAGAATCCGCACGCGGTGCGCGGTGCCAAGCGGCTGTGCAACATGCTGGCCGATGCCAGCGACGCTGAACTGTTACAGGCCGAGAGCGATGAGCAGATCAAGGTCATCCGCAAGCCCAACCAGATCGAAGCGGTGATGGCGGAGATGCAGAAGCGGCCGCCGCTGTTTGCGGATTAAGGGAAAAGACGCCGTCATTGCGACCGTAGCGAAGCAATCCAGAGCAGAGCTGAGCCGCCTTGGATTGCTTCGTCGCTGCGCTCCTCGCAATGACGGGTTGGTTAGAGCAAGCTCAAAAACCGCGCCGCATTCAGCCAGTCACGCTCGTGCGCGGCGCGTTGGCCGGCGGCTTGGGCGTCATGGCCCCAGCGGCGTTCCTGATAAAGTTGGTCCAGGCAGACGATGGGCCATAGGTCGGCGGCATCGCGCGCGCCTGCCTCGACCGCAAGCGCGGCGACGAGGCTGCCGCTGATCGTCACCAGCGGCGATAGCGCGGCTAGGCGGAAGGGCGGGAGCGCGCGTACGGCGGTGTGCAACGCGGCGATGGTGGCAGTGGGCTGGGCGACATGCATAATGCCTTGTGCCAACGTGAATTCGACCTCCCACCGTGCCTCGGCCCATGCAAGCAGCGGGTTCCAAGTGGCAGCCTGCTCCGCCGCCAATGCGGCGTCGCGATCATCGCGGTAGCAGAGCAGGTCGGTTTCGGCATAGGGCAGCAGCGTCGCAGCGAAGGCAGCGGGGTTGGCGGCGGCATGATCTATGGCGGCGTTGGCAAGGCCGGTTAGCGGCATGGCGCGCGGATCGATCTCTTCACCCTGTGCCTGCCATTCGGCGGCGATGGCAGCGGCGAGCGCATGGGTCGGCACGACCAGCGGCGCGCGCGCGGGCGTGCGCACGGCGCGGCCATCAAGCTGGATGGCAAAGCCCGCCGCGTCTGCGGCGACGGTGGCATCCGTCCAGAAACGCTTCACGGCTGGTCGTTGCGCTTCCAGCTGCGGGCAAGCAGCATGGGCGCGAGCGCAAATTCAAAGGCACCCACCAGAACCAGGATGATGCCGGTGACGCGGTCAGCGTCGGGGCCCGCCAGCTCCGATTTGCCCATCACCAGCACAAATCCCGCCATCATCATCAGCGCGCCGACGATGCGGATCGAACCGAGCACGAAAAAACGGGTCTTGGCTTGGGCTTCGCGTTCGTCGGGGGTCATGGATGCTGGTCCTTCAGCGGGGTCAGATGCTGCATCAGCTCCGCCAGCGCGCCATGCCCGCGCGCGGCGAGAGCGTCGCGGACGCGGCCCGCCATTGCGGTTGGCTTATTCTGCGAAAGCTTGAGCGTGGTCCGCCACGCGGCCACGTCAATTTCAAAGCCGATGATCGCATCGACCATGCGGCTGAATTGCGGCGGGTCCATCTTGGCGCGCGTCCATGGCGGGTCGGCGGCGATGCGGCCCTCGTGCGCCGCCGAGACATCATCAAGCAGGGTGATGAGCGCGTCGCGGCTCGTCTGGCGTGCGCGGCCTTCCATCTCGACGGTGACATAATTCCACGTCGGCACTTGGGCATCGTCGCCATAGTCGGCGGGGCTGACATAGGCGTCAGGGCCTTGCACAACAGCGAGTGCGGTCGCACCATCCAGATGTTTCGTCAGCGCATTGCCGCGCGCGAGGTGGAAGCGCAGCGTGCGGTCGTCGGGTGCGAGCAACACCGGCGCATGCGCGACGCGCGGACCGTCGGGTGTGGTCAGGAAGACGGCGGCAAAGCCGATCTCGCGCACCAGCAATGCGGCAAGTTCTTCGTCTTTGGGGCGGAAAGCGGGGTTGGGATGCATGTCAGGGCTTTTTGGGTGGTTTCTTCGGTGACGGCTTGCGCGGTTTGCCGGGCTTGGCAGCCTTTACCTCGGCGCGGCCGCGCCGTTCGCCGCGCCGCGCCTTGCGGACCTGCTTGGCATGCGCCTTGGCCTTCACCTTGGCGATGGCGCGCGGTGCGACGGCGGCGGCAATCTCGCCCGGATCGGGGGTGTCGCCGAGCAGCGGGTCAAAGCCCAGCGACGCCATGCTGGCGGCAAAATGGTCAGGCAGCTCGGCAGCAATGTCGAGCTTGCCGCCATCGGGATGGTCGATGCGCAGGCGGCGGGCGTGAAGATGCAATTTGCGGCTGATCGTTCCCGTCAGGAACGCTGCCTTGCCGCCATATTTGCCGTCGCCAACAATGGGATGGCCAATGGCAGCCATATGGACGCGCAGCTGATGGGTGCGCCCGGTGAGCGGATGCAGCTCAACCCACGCCGCTTCGTTGCCCGCGCGGTCGAGCACGCGGTAGCGGGTAAGCGCGGGCTGACCCGCCGCTTCGCTCACATGCATCTTCTCGCCGCCGGTACCGGGCTGTTTGGCGAGCGGCAGGTTGATCTCGCCTGCTTCGACCGAGGGCACGCCGACGACGATGGCCCAATAGGTTTTGCGCGCGCTGCGGTTGGAAAAGGCCTTTGAGAAGAAGGCTGCCGCGCGCGGGGTGCGGGCGACTAGCAATGCGCCCGAGGTGTCCTTGTCGAGCCGGTGAACCAGTTTGGGCCTTACAGGAGCATCCCCCTTCAAGGCATCGAGCAGACCATCGACATGCTCGCTGGTCTTGGTCCCGCCTTGCGTCGCCAGACCCGGCGGCTTGTCGAGCACCAGTGCGCTGGCGTCGCGGTGGATGACCAGCGTTTCGGCAAAGGCGATATCAGCATCGCTGAGCGGCGCACGCGAAGCGCGCGGACGCGGAGCGGCGGGGGCCGGCGGCTGCGGCGCAACCAGCACCTGGCCGGCGGCGATCCGGTCCGACACATCGGCCTTTTTGCCATCGAGGGTGAGCAGCCCCGAACGTGCCCAGCGCGCGAGCAGCGCGTGCGGGGTACCCTCGCGGTGACGCTTGAACCAACGGTCGAGGCGGATGCCGTCGTCTTCGTCGGCAATGATGATCGGGTCTGTCGCGCTCATGTCAGAGCTCTTACCAGCATTATGCCGAGCACAAAGGCTGCGAGCGCGCCGATGACCGAGGCGGCGACATAGGCCAGCGCCGCGCCAGTCGCTCCGCGTTCCATCAGCATCCACCAATCGAGGCTGAAGGCTGAAAATGTTGTGAAGCCGCCGAGCATGCCGACGCCGACAAACAGTCGCAGCGCCTCACCCGCTGCGCTACGGGCTAGCCACGCGGCGAGCATGCCCATGATAAAGCAGCCGACGATGTTCACCGCCAGCGTCGCGACAGGAAAGCTCTGGGCAAATCGGGTCGCGACCCATTGGGCAAGCCCGAATCGCGCCCCGGCCCCCACGGCACCGCCAACCATGACGAGAAAGATTTGCTGCATGTCCCGCGCCCTAGCGGGAAAGCGCGGTGCTGGCAAAAATCAATCCGCTTTGCGCGCCTTCAGCAGCGACTGCATGTGCGCGGCGACCGAGGGGTGCAGCGGCTGGGTGAATTCACAGCCATGATTATTGCCCTGCGTCCGCCGCACGACGGCTTCCAACGACTGAAGCCCCGGTAGCGTCACCCAGATACGGGTGCCGGCGCGTGGGCGCGTGTAGCTGATCATGCGAAAGCCGGTGGCCGACAGATCGTCGATTTCCACCTCATAAGGATTGGCTCCAACCTCGCGAAATCGCGCGCGCGCGGTGATCCGCACCCGCTGCGAGCGGCGCGTATCGGATGCGATCGCGATCTTGTGCTTTTGGTCAGGCACGCATGGCTCCCGGTTGACCCGTGCTGTTATCCTGCGCCAGCAATGGTTTCCTCTGGGTAAATATCAAGCGTTAACGGCATAGAAGTTCGGGCGTGTCGGCAACCTGCATGAGCTGCGATGGAAAGGGAACGGCCAGCGCCTGCACTTTATTCCAGTCGCCGGTTAACCAGTCTTCATAGTCCTCGGCATGCAAAATCAAGGGCATGGCCTTGGGATGATAGGCCCCGACGAGTCGGTTGGGCTCGCACGTCAGAAAGGCAAAGCAGGGCCAGTCGTCGGTTTGGCGAAAAATCCCGGCAAAAGCGAAAATCGGCTGCGAAGGGAGGCCGAACCAGTGCTGGCGCTTCGCTCCTTTCTCGCCAGACCATTCCTGAAAGGCGGTGACTGGCACAAGACAACGCAATTCGGCGTGGCGCAGCGTGCCGATCCAAAACGGGCTGGTGAGGTTGCGGACATTGGTGACCGGGGCGCGGCCCTGCGGCGGGGGCGGAAAACCCCAAAGCATGGGCAGCAGTCGCCGCTCACCACCACTTTGGCCGTTGCTGACAACGACAGGACCGGGACGCTTCGGCGCAACATAGCCGCCCGCCCATGGATCATGACCCGCTTCCGCACCGAAATGCGTGGCAATCTGGTCGGCCGGAGCGTCGAGGCGATAAAGGTTGCACATGGACGGCGCAGCATTGCCGTCGCGCGGACGGAGTCAAGCAGCGCGCAGGCTTACTTGTCCCACGGACCTTTTTGGTCGTTTTCGGCCTCGAGCTTTTCCGCGCGTTCGATGGCGCGATCGGCAGCGACGATGGAGGCGGCCCCCAGCATGGAACAGCCGACAAAACTGAGGATCGACAGACAGCCGAGACCCATCAAGATGGAACGGAACAAATCGGTCACTGCGACCCTCCGCGACAAGAAACATGCCGCAAAAGGGCCTAGTCCATTTTGGTTAACAACGCTTTGCTGCCGCCCGAAATCATTCGGGTTGAATCCGCCCGCGACCCGCCTTCACCTGGCTGCGTGCCTTTTTGTTGTCGATGCGCTTCGCTTTGGCGGCCTTGCTGGGGCGGGTCTTGATGCGGCGTTCGGGGCGGACATGCGCGGCGTCGAGCAAAGCGGCGAGTCTGGCACGGGCATCGGTGCGGTTCGCCTCTTGCGTGCGGAACCGCCGTGCGGTGATCAGCAGCTCGCCGCCCGCCGTCAGCTTGCCCCCCGCCAATGATTTCAGCCGGTGGAACACTTCGGGTTCCAGTCCCAGCGCATAAACGTCGATGCGCAGCTGGCAGGCGGTTGCCACCTTGTTGACATTCTGCCCGCCCGGCCCGGACCCGGCAAGAAAACGTTCGGAAATCAGATGTTCGGGCAGATCAGCCATGGGGCGGCTCGGGCGCGGCAAACCCCAGCGCCGCAAAATCCGCCGGGAAGGGAGCATGGGCCAGCACCGGCGGTTTGCCGTCACGCACTAGCTCGATGCGTTCGGCGTGCAACAATGTGCGCGCTGCACCCCGGCCATCGCCATAAACGGGGTCGCCGACGATGGCATGGCCCAGCGCCTCCAGCGCATGGACGCGCAGTTGATGCGTGCGGCCGGTTTCGGGGCGGAAACGCACCAGTGCGCGCCCGCCATGCCGCGCCAGCATTTCCCAGTGCGAGATGGCGGACTTTGCACCGCGCGTGCCATCTCCAGCGCCGACCATTCGCCAGCCCTGCTCGGCGCTGGAAATCTTGCGCAGGGCCAAGTCGATTGTGCCGCCGGTCGCGGCGGGAATGCCAGACAGGATCGCCAAATAGGATTTGGCGACGCCGCGCTCCTCAAAAGCGCGGGTGAAGCGTCCCGCGACCTTGGGATTTCGCGCGAGCAGCAAACAGCCCGACGTATCGCGATCGAGCCTATGCACAGCCACCGGCCAGCGCTTGAAGCCAAAGGTCAACGACTGCAGATGGTTCTCTAGGCTGATGGAACCATCGCGCGGCGCATCCACCGGCAAGCCGGCGGGTTTGTCGAGTACGATAGCCTCGCCATCAATGAACAATATCCGGTCGGTGAGCATAGGGACGTGCTATAGGCCGCTCGCTTTGCTTTGACCAACTGTCGTCTCTGTCCCGAAAAAAATGCGTATCGCAAAGGCTTTACTTGGCATGAGGCGACGCTAGGTTCGCTATTGCGTTCATGGTCCGACCGCGTTGCGGGCACTGTGACGCTGGGCAAACAGGGGGCACTTGGTGGAGCTCTCGACCGAATGGGTCGCACTGGTCCTGCAATTGGTCCAGCACGAAATCGTGCTGCTGGCCGCCGTTGGAATATTGTTGCTTGGCCTCGAAGATTTGTTGTTCGATCTGTTGTGGCTGAGTCGCGACCGGCGCAGCCGACGCGCAGCTTTGGTGTCCCCACTGAAGGGGGCAATTGCCATATTCATTCCGGCCTGGCGCGAATGGGCGGTGCTGCCCGGCACGCTCGATGCCATGCTCGGCGCCTGGTCGGGGCAGGATGTACGCATCTATGTCGGCTGTTATCCGAACGATGCTGAAACAATTTTTGCGGTGAGTGCGCGGGTGGCGAGCCATGCGCCGTTGCGATTGGTGATTGGCGATCAGCCGGGACCAACCAGCAAGGCCGACAATCTGAACCGGATCTGGCGCGCGATGGAGGCCGACGAGCAGGCGGAAGGGCGACGATTTTCAGCGGTCGTGTTGCACGATGCCGAAGATCGGGTGCACGCCGAGGAAATAGAATTGTTCCGGCGCGAATTGCCGGGTGCGGCGATGGTCCAGATCCCCGTTCAGCCGCTGCTTTGGCCCGGACACGGACCAGTAGCTGCGCATTATGCCGATGAATTTGCCGAGGCGCATGGCAAGGAATTGCCGCTGCGCAGCGCGGCCGCGGCGGCCCTGCCGGCGGCGGGCGTCGGCTGTGCCATTGCGCGGCAGGCGCTGGCGCTGCTGGCGCTCGAGCGGGGCGATGGGCCATTTCATGCAGATAGCTTGACCGAAGATTATGAGCTGGGCTTGATCCTGGCATCGCGCGGCGAAACCTGTCGTTTTGTCGAGGCGCGCGGCCGTGACGGGTCGCGGATTGCCGTGCGCAGCGAATTTCCCGCGACGCTGGAAGCATGCGTACGGCAAAAGGGCCGCTGGATTGCCGGAATTGCGCTGGCTGGGTGGGACCGGTTGGATTGGTCGGGCAGTGCGGGCAGACCGCGCGGGCATGCCGCGCCTAAAAATGGCCCGCGCTGGATGACGCGCTGGATGCTTTGGCGTGACCGGCGCGCGCCGCTGGTGGCAATCATTATCCTGGCCGGCTATTTGAGCCTGATATTGGCGGGGATGGTCCGCAGCGGCGAACTGATGGGCTGGTGGGACAGCGAGCCATTGCCGCCAACGCTTATGACGCTGATGGGCGTGAATATATTTCTGATGCTGTGGCGGCTGGCAATGCGGCTGGTGTTCACCACCGCTGTCTATGGGTGGCAGCAGGGATTGCTGGCCATGCCGCGCGCCTTTTTGGCCAATGTCATCCATATGTTGGCCGCGCGCCGGGCCCTGATCCTGTATCTGCGCCAATTGCGGACACACGAGTTGGTTTGGGACAAAACTGAGCATCGCGCGGTCATTTACAGCGACAAATGGCAGAAAGTCCGATGATGCCGGTGCTGGCCTCGCCGTTATGGCGGGCGCGGGGGCCGCGCTTTTTGCTGTTGCTGATGCTGATGTGGGTATTGATACGCCTGGCGAGCCAATTCCCCGGTGCCATCGGCCCGGCATCGCAGGCTCCGCCATTCGCGCCTTCGCCGGACCTTGTCCGTCAGGAAGTAATGCTGTCGCCCAATCAGCCTCTTGCTGTGACAACATTGCGGCGAGCTTTGCCGCCGGCCACGACCGAGCCGGCGCCGCTCGTGCTCGTCGCGCGGATGGAGGCGCCTCAGACGAGCTTAGCGTCGGGCTTTATGGGGGAGGAGCGCCATGCCTGGCGCCTGGCGCTGTTGCAGCGCTTTGGGACAAGGCCAGCGGCAGCAGTCAGGGCGCTGCCGTTGCTGCCGCGCCGCGGCAATTTTGCGCCCGGGCTCGCGCTGCCGGCCCCGCTGCCGCGCTGGCCTGCGGCGACAGCGGACCGGCGTTGGTCGCTGGCGGTGACAAGCTATTGGCGGGGCAATGATGGCACGCCAGCGGTGGGGCCTGATAGCGCGGCGCGACTAGGTGGTAGCCAGTCGACAGCGCGTTTGACCTATTTGGTTGATCGGTCGCTGCTGCTGCGAGCGTATGTCCGTGCGGCCCATACGCCAGGGCGGCGTGATGAACTGGACGTGGCGGTTGGTGTCGCTGTGCGGCCGTTCAAGGCTCTTCCGCTAGACATTCATGCCGAGCGGCGAACGGTTGTGAGTGGGCCGGGCCGCGACACGACGCTGGTCTATGCCGCCGGCGGAGTCGACAATCAGGCGCTGCCGCTGAATTTCCGCCTCTCTGCCTATGTCCAGGCCGGGGCGGCCGACGATGGCACGGTCGTGGGATTTGCGGATGGCGCGGTGACGGTGCAGCGCGAGGTGGCGGCGCGCGGGGGCATGCGTCTGTCGCTGGGAACGATGATGGGCGCGGCAGTGCAGCCCGACGCGCGGCGTATCGATGCCGGGCCACGCGCGACACTGGTCTTGCCCGATGTGGGTCAAGGGGCGCAAATCGCCCTAGATTGGCGCGAACGTGTGGCGGGCAACGCGCGGCCAGGTAGCGGACTGGCAGTGACGCTGGCGGCGGATTTCTGAACGGCAATGGAAGCGATTCCAACGCGCGCCGAAATGGTCTAGGGTCGGGGCGAAGCGGGCGCTCGTCCGCTGTAACTGGCGGACCCGATGGACCTCTATCTTCCCGTAGCCAATCTGTCGGTCAATGTGCTGGTGATTATCCTGCTGGGCGGCGGCGTTGGCTTTTTGTCAGGCATGTTTGGCGTGGGCGGCGGTTTTCTAACCACGCCGCTGCTGATTTTTTACGGAATTCCGCCGACGGTAGCGGCCGCCTCGGCAGCGACGCAGGTGACAGGGGCCAGCGTGTCGGGCGCGCTGGCGCATTTTGAACGCGGCGGTGTCGACCTCCAAATGGGCGGGGTGATGATCGCCGGCGGCCTTATCGGATCGCTGATCGGGGCGGGGCTGTTCGAGTTGCTTAGCGCCTGGGGGCAGATCGATACGGTGATCGCGCTGCTTTACGTCATTTTGCTGGGTACAGTTGGCACGTTGATGGCACGCGAGGCGTGGGGCGCAATTCAGGCGCAGAAGCAAGGGTTGCCGCCGCCGGCGCGCAAGCGGCGCCACCATCCGGTGGTCGCCAACCTGCCGCTGCGTTGGCGCTTTTACCGCTCGGGCCTGTATATCTCGCCGCTGGCACCCTTGTTGCTCGGTGTGGTCACAGGCATTTTGACGATGTTGCTGGGGGTTGGTGGCGGCTTCATCATGGTGCCGGCGATGCTTTACCTGCTCGGCATGGGAACACAGGTGGTGGTCGGCACATCGCTGTTCCAGATTTTGTTCGTCACCATGGCGACGACGCTGGTGCATTCGGTGACGACGCGCGCGGTCGATATCGTCCTTGCCGCCCTACTGCTGGTCGGCGGTGTGGTCGGCGCTCAGTTTGGTGCGCGCTTTGCTCAGGCTTTGCCGCCCGAAAAGCTGCGGCTGGCGCTGGCGGCCATCGTGTTGCTGGTGGCGTTTCGCATGGCGCTGGGACTGGGGTTCCGGCCCGACGAAATCTACACCGTGCAATGAGGGCATTGGCGCTTCTTGGGTTGATCGTGGGGTTGCTGGCCGGTCGGCCCGCGCTGGCACAGGACCCGCGACTGGTGCCCGATGTGTCGAGCCGCACCATCGACATCAAATATAGTTTTTCGGGCGAGGAGCTGCTGCTGTTCGGTGCCATCCTCTATCCCGGCCAGCGGCTACCAAGCGACCGCGCCGACATTGTCGTCGTTCTCAAAGGGCCGGTGCGGCCAATCATCCTGCGCGAAAAGCAACGCGTCGCGGGTATCTGGGTCAACGCCGACAGTTTGCGGCTGCGTTCGGCGCCCGGCTTTTATGCCATCGGGTCGTCGGCACCGATCGAACAGCTGATCGACGAGCGTACGGCGGCGATTTACGAGCTGGGCCTTGCCAATTTGCAAATGTCGCCGGTGGGTTTTTCCGCGCCCGACCGGCTAGTGCGATTTGAGGCAGGCTTGATCGATCTGTACCGGCGGATGGGGCTTTTTTTTGAAAACGGACGGGCGGTCGAGATAAGCGACGGCGTGCTCTATCGCGCGCGCATTCCTGTACCCGCGCGGGTGCCCGAAGGCATGTACCGCGCCGAAACATATCTGATCTCGCGCGGTCGGGTGATTGCGGTGGCGGCGCGCCCGGTCCAAATCCGCAAAACCGGGTTCGAACGCTTTGTCGCGCTGGCGGCGCAGCGCAACGGGCTGCTCTATGGCATATGCGCGGTGCTGTTGTCGGTCGGGCTGGGCTATGTGGCGTCGCGCCTGTTCAAAACGCGCTGAGGGTTCAACGTAAGCCAATTCTTTACCATCCATAGCCTAGTTTCAGCGCGCACATAGCAGCGCGAAGGAACCAGCAGTCGTGGATATGGGACAGGGATTTCAACCAGGCGGTGCTGCCGCCGTACCGGCGCAGCAGATCAAGCTGGGAACCGCGTCTCCGCCGGTGGAAGCCGTCGCTTATTCGCGCGACGACCTGCTGGTAGGCGAAGTGATCGAAGTTTCGGGATCGTCCTCCAAGCTGCTGCTCGACGCCAAGCAGATCACCAAGCTGGCCGATGCCGGCGATCAGGCGGTGGCGATGGCGGGACAGGTCGGTGCGCAGGTTAAAATTCGCGTCGGCAATGTGTGGCTGCTCGCCTCAATCCGCGAAGAGCAGTTACACCCGCGCGACAGCAGCATGATCATCGCCACGGTCGACTTTCTGGGTGAGGGCGATGAAGAGAAGCTGACCGGTCGCATCTTCAACTTCCGCCGCGGCGTGACGCGCTTTCCCGTTCCGGGCAGCCCGGTCTATGCCGCCACGACCAGCGACCTAAAGCAAATCTATGCAGCCGATGAACGGCCGCACGTCGAGATTGGAACCGTCTATCCCACCAAGGATATTCGCGGGTCGCTGTATATCGACCCGATGCTGGGCAAGCATTTCGCGCTGTTGGGGTCGACCGGTACGGGTAAATCGACCAGCGCTGCGCTGATCCTGCACCGCATCTGCGAGGCTGCGCCGGAGGGTCATATTGTGATGATCGACCCGCACGGCGAATATTCGGCGGCGTTCAAAGGCACCGGGGCGTTGTTCGACGTCGACAATATCGCGCTGCCCTATTGGGTCATGAACTTTGCCGAGCATTGTGAGGTGTTCATAACGTCCGAAGGCAAGGAGCGGCAGGGTGACTGCGACGTGCTGGCCAAATGCCTGCTCGCCGCGCGTGCCAAGAACCGGCTGGCCGACGGCATGACCAAGCTGACGGTCGATTCGCCGGTGCCCTATCTTCTGTCCGACCTGCTCGCCATCCTGACCACCGAAATGGGCAAGCTCGACAAGGCGACAACCAGCGCGCCTTATATGCGCATCAAGGGCAAGATCGAGGAAATGCGCGCTGACCCGCGCTATAACTTCATGTTTTCCGGCATGTTGGTCGCCGACACCATGGCGACCTTTGTGTCGAAAATTTTCCGCCTGCCCGCCGAGGGCAAGCCGATTTCGATCATCGACGTGTCGGGCGTGCCATCGGACATCACGTCGGTGGTGGTCGCCGTGCTCGCGCGCCTGACCTTTGACTATGCCATCTGGTCGCGCGGCGAGGCGCAGCGCCCGATCCTGCTGGTGTGCGAAGAAGCGCACCGTTACATCCCGTCCAAGGATGTCGGCCAGGGCCAAGCGGTGCGCAAAATCCTGGAGCGGATCGCCAAGGAAGGCCGTAAATATGGCGTGTCGCTGGGCCTGATTACGCAGCGCCCGTCCGACTTGGCCGAAGGCGTGCTTTCGCAGTGCGGCACCATCATCGCGATGCGCCTGAACAACGAGCGCGACCAGCATTTCGTGAAGGCGGCGATGCCCGAAGGCGCGCGCGGCTTCATCGATTCGATCCCCGCGCTGCGCAACCGCGAATGCATCATCTGCGGCGAAGGTGTGTCGATCCCCATCCGCGTCTACCTCGACACGCTGGAAGAAGAGAAGCGGCCGGCATCGAGCGACCCGCTGTTCAGCCAGCTGTGGAAGGAAACCGGCGGCGAGATGGAAATCCTGGACCGTGTGGTCAAACGCTGGCGCAGCCAGGGGCGGTAACAACGCGAGAGTCGGCTGCGCTAGATCACAGCCGCCTAACTTTCGTCATCCCGGCTCGGCGATGGCCTCGCTTATCCGGGATAGCACGCCCCTGTCGCTTGTTATCCCGGATCAAGTCCGGGATGACGACGCACAGGTTTGGGACGTCGCCCAAGCTTACTTAATCCACTCGCCGCTTTTTTTGTATTCCTCGCGCACTTGGCCCGATTGGCTGAGGCGCGGGTCGGTGTAAGCGCCGCGCGGTTCCGCGGCGAGCGCGGATGGCAGCACGGCGGGGCTGAACCCCGGCGCGGGTGCGGGCGCAGCGACCGGCGGGGTCATGGGCGCGGCGCCGGCGCCGGCAAGCGCGCCTGCGCCGCCCTTACCCAAAATCGCCACTTGCTGTGCCACGGGCAGATAGGGCCCCGGCACCGGCTCGCGCGCGGCATAGGGCGCGCGGAAGGCGTCGGGCGTGCCCCAGCGGCCGCGCCAGCGGTGGAAGATGTGCGCGCCGACGATGTTGGTCATGACGAGGCTCTTGCCCCAGCGCGGCCAGATCGCCTGCGTGTGATAATGGGTGGCGAGGCCGACCGAGGGGAAGACCTTGCCCGCCAGCGCCTCGGCCGCGATGCGGCTGGCCCGCGCCCAGCCGCTGGCCGAGGGCGCGCGCGCCATCGCGCCGTCGCAGGCAAAGGTAAACTGGCACACGCCGGCGCGCTGCGACCCCTGAAACACCACGCCGCACACCGTATTGGGAAAGCTGGGGTGGCGCACGCGGTTGAGCACCGTCTGCGCGACGCCGCGCATGCCATTGTCGGTCTCGCTGGCGGCCTCGTAATAGATGGCGGCGGTCAGGCAATATTGCGCGCGGCTCGCGTCGAGCGGCGTTGCGCCCTTGAACACATAGGGCCGCGCGGCGGGGCCGACATAGGCCGCTTCCTGCAATTGCAGCGACGTTGGCGTGGCGGCGGCCCCGGCGAGCGTGATGGCATCGGGGCGCGGAAGGGTGGGATCGAGCGCCAGCGCGGCTTCATAGCTCGCGGCGTCGAACACCGCCCATTGCGCGGGGTCATAGGGGGTGAGGCGGATGGGCACCGTCACCGCATAGGGCGCGGCCTGCCCCGCGCCCGAGCCGAGCACCAGCGCGGCGCTGCCGATCACCACGGCGGCGGTCAGCCCCAGCCAGAAACGGCGTCCGGGCGCAGCCGCGGCGGGTGCATCGGCATCAATGCCGGGCAGCGCGGCGGCGAGCGGGGTCGCGGGGGAGAAGCGATGCTCGGGAATCATGACCGCACCATTATGCCGCCAAAGACGAACAAAGCGTTGCTGCCCGAACGCGCTGTGCCGGGGTGGGACAAGGTGGCGGGCGGGGGTGAAATTGGGGGCGGTCGGGGGCGCTAAGTTCACGAAGTTCACGCTACGTCCTCCCTGGTTTGCGCGTTCAGGGCGGTGGACGAGAGCGGCTGAAGTCTGCGCAACTTCACGCGGTAGCGCATGACGGCGGCGCAAGGGGCGGCGGGCGGTGTGGTGGCCGAGATCGTCCACCGCGCGTGCGGCGACGGCGGCGTTACAGATACAAAAGACACCGCCGGTGCGCGCGAAACTGTATCCTTTGTATCCTTTGTGAAGATAGGCGGCGGTCGGGCGGATCGCGGGGGCGGGCAGGGGCGAGGCAAAGTGCAGGCGCATCGCCGAGGTTAAGCCAGATTTGCCGCGTGTAGGACAGCGGAAAGTGGGGGTGCGCATTAGGGCGCGCGCCGCCGGGGTGCTACACCGCCGCATCATTTGGGGGAGCGATGCGATGAACGCGAACAAGGCCTTATGGGAAAAGGGCGATTTCACCCGACTCGCGGCGTGCATGCGCGCCAGCGGCGCGGCGCTGGTCGCCGACATCGGCGTCGCGCCCGGCATAGATGTGCTTGACCTCGGCTGCGGCGATGGCACCACCGCGATCCCCGCGGCGCAGGCGGGGGCCAATGTGCTGGGCGTCGATATCGCCAGCAATCTGGTCGCGGCGGGCAATGCGCGCGCGGCGGAGATGGGCCTGAGCAATATCCGCTTTCAGGAGGGCGACGCTTCGGCGCTGACCGATCTGGCCAATGACCAATTCGATCTGGTGGTCAGCATTTTCGGCGCGATGTTCGCGCCGCGCCCCGACGATGTCGCGCGCGAAATGGTGCGCGTGACGCGGCCCGGCGGGCGGATCGTGATGGGCAACTGGATCCCCGGCGACCCGACGCTGATCGCGCAGGTGCTGAAAATCAGCGCGTCCTATTCACCGCCGCCGCCCGAGGGTTTTGTCAGCCCGGTGCTGTGGGGGAAGGAAGAGGTGGTGCGCGAACGCTTCGCCGCGGCCGGGGTGGCGGACGCGCGGATCAGCTGTCGCCGCGTGCTGTGGACCTTTGCCTTTGATGGCCCGCCGCGCGAATTTCTGAATATCTTCCGCGATTGGTACGGCCCGACGATGAACGCGTACGAAGCGGCGGCGAAGGACGGGCGCGCGGCGGCACTGGACGCCGAACTGCTGGCGCTGTTCGAGGCGCAGAATGCGAGCGGGGATAAGGCGCGGACGGAAATTCCGGCAGCGTTTTTGCGGGTGGAGGTGGGGGTTAGGGGTTGAGTAAGGTGTTACCGTAGATCCGCATTTCCGTGTAATTCCGTACTTCCAAGCTAAAGACGATAAGTGATACGTTCTAGATTGGGTTTGCGGGTAATGCAGGTTCTCAACGAAATCGTGGCATCGCAAGTGACGGCATGGTCGGCATCTCAAAAGTTGGATCATCGCCAGGAGTGCCAGACAAAGTTCTCCAGATTTCTGAAATGAAGTTATTGCACTCGAGCCCATAGAGCCGAGCGTATTCATGTTCACGAAATACGCTATAGCCCTCGAGGCCGAATATCGATCTTAGTTCTTGCTTTATCATTTGAGTGTCGGAATTAGATATGTTGAATGAAGTGCCGTGTATCTCTACGTGCTTTTGCGCATGAGATCGCAGTAAATCCAGATTCTGGCGATGAAAACCAAAGCCGAGAAAAACGACACGATCGGCATTTTCTAGTAATGTACGAACATTGCTAACCAAATCTACGTCTTTAACCTGCTCGGTAAATGTCAAAATTTGGCTTGCTGCTATCTTGACATACTTCGAGGCAAAATTGCCAAAAGGAACAAGGTTTTCTGCGTTCTCCCAAGGAAGGTCTCCCGCCTTACCGTACGGCCGGAGGATTTTCAGCTTCGGCATTATCTCTCGAATAGCAGATGGCTGCAATCCATAATAGTTTGAGATAGCGAACGGCAAATAATGCTCGATAACACGATCATAGTTAAAATTTATAATAGATAGATTATCGAATATTGACTCTATATCCGACTTGGTGCGACCTTCGGTAAGAAGTTTCGTTAGCTGACCAAGCCAAGTATTAGAAAATGAGCTTGGGTTGATTTTATCAGGAAAATGATCTACCCATTTACTTAACGGAGAGGCTTCCTCTGCCGCGAGAATGCAGCTGACAATTCCAAATTTTCCTACTAGGGCCGCTTTTTCGTCTTCTAGCGCATGGAGGACGTTGTCTATCGACAAGCCTTGTTGGCTAGATGCCACAATTTGCCAAGCAGAATGCAAGTGCTCATTATAGGAAGTAACATCATTTTGTGCGTTAAGTGCATCACGCAATGCTTGGGCTAAGACATGATCACCGCGAGTCATCCGATCAAACTGGTACGAGATGTTAATTCGCTGAGCTATATCCTTCAGCAAAGCTCCACCAAGCGGCAGGCCAAACTCGGCGCTGGCACCAGCACCGACTACAAGAACTGTTCGTGCGCGAAACATGTCTTAATCTGCAGTGGCTCCCCAGCCTTTGACGCCATCAGTTTTGCTCCGGTTTATATGAGCCCTCAAACCCGAAACCCGCCCATATTCCGCTTGTTGGACTGCACCGACAGCAATTTCTTCCCCGCCGGCGTCAGCACCCATCTGGGGCCTTTTTTCTCGATCAGTGCCAGCGCGGCCAGCTCGTCGCGGACGGGGTCGTTCGGGAGTTGCGGGCCGCGGTTGCTGAGGCCTTCCAGGCATTTGCGCTGGGGGGCGGACAGGATCAGGTTGGTGGTGGGGGCGGTGGTCATCACCATTTCCCCCCGGCATCGTCGATCGCCTTAAGCAGTGCCTGTTTGCTTGGCGTGCGGCGCGCGCCGCTGTTGCGGGGGAGGTCGGGGATGCCAAGCTGCCCTTTGCGCGCGGCAATGGCTGCGCCCATTTCGGCCATGTCAATGACGGGCTGGGCGGCGCTAGTTTTGAATGTCCTTGACGCCATAATCGCCTGCACTTTCTTCCCTAATTCGAAGGTCGAGATACGCCAGATGACCAATGCGTAGAGACTTGGGGACCAAGTAAAATGCCAACTTAACCCCGCTGTTCACCCTGTCCCGAACAACGAATCATCGTCCCAGTCGTCATTATCTCGTCTTTGTTGCTGCTGGCGTTCCTGCTGAACTTCAAGCCATAATTGTTGGGTTTGAGCGACCATTTCTTCCAATGCTTCGTAGGAGAACAGCTGCATACCGTTTTCAGCAATTGTCCTTATCGTCCGTGCTGGGCTGTCAGTCAGACGTTTTATCTCAAATGAAACACCCTCATAGTCAGGATTGTTTTCGCGAAGCGCAATGTGCATAACGCTAAACATGAACCTTACCCCTTCCGGTGTAAGAAAATATTTCCGTCGCATGTCAAAAAAGGGAACCGTCATGCGCTCATCATAAATAAACAAGGCTGGAGACCAGCAGACTAAACGTAACCCCATGCTGAAAGTCAAAGGAAAACCGTCCAGCTCTCTAGCATGTATGTTTTCAACTACACAATGATCATGGATCGCTTTGGCTGCAGTGAGGTTCATTGCCTCTTCTTTGTCGGACTTCGACAGTCGCTTAATGTCTTCCTGAACTACACTCCAAGGCGCCCTGCTGGAAGAAAAGGTACCGGATTGCCGATTCACAATGTCGGGTAACTTTTCGCGCGTAGGCGCGTAGCTTCCGCTTCCGCCTCCACTTTTTACTTGCATCAATTCCTGGCGACGAAGCGCGGGCTCCATCGTTGAAATTCTAGCTAAGTCCGTTATAGGCAAGAGGCGTATCTTTTTGGTCATCCAAATCTCCAACTTGATTTAACCTATCAATCGATACTTTATGGTTACGAAATTCTCGCTCGATTAGTTCGTTCGGAATTTTGAGGCCGATTATTCGTTCCGACTGACTCCGTGTTTTAATGATATCCCATGGCCCGCCTTTTGCATGTGATAGATCAACTAGCTGTCTATCGCTCATATCAGCATATGCTGCTAAGGTGATATTGACTACTTTTTTTGCTTCCTCGTCGGCCAGCGGGGGCAACTCACTATGAAGCCCAGTCCTTATGTCTTTTCTTAGCGCCTTCTGCTTAATTCGATCCGCGCCATGATTCTTGAATGCTGCGTAAACTGCCGGATGAACAGGCCCATGCGTCCAAGCTTCAAAGTATCCCTTAACGAGGGGCCTCTTGAATCGAATCAAATACAGACAATGTGAGAAATACAATAACTTTTGCAATGCAATGTGCCTGATATTTCCCTGTGTTCTTTCAATAATGTAGTTCGCGACTACTCTTGGGTCCAATCCGTTATCGGGTGTAGGCACTCGAGAGTCTGACATTACTCCGCCGCTACCCCTGCTGCCGCGAACATGTCCGCTTCGCCCGCGCTGTCGTTGACCGCGACCGCTTCGCCGGGTTTCGCGCGCTTGCGCTTGTCGAAGCTGGACCATACTTCGCCCCAATTGCCGCGCGTCGAGGCCTTGGAATATTCGGTCGCGCGGGTTTCGAAGAAGTTGGCGTGCTCCACCCCGTTCAAGAGCGGCGCGAGCCAGGGCAGCGGGTGTTCCTCGATCATATAGATGGGCTGGAGGCCGAGCTGACCCAAGCGCCAGTCGGCGATGTAGCGGATGTAGCGTTTGATTTCCTTCGCGGTCATCCCCGGTACCGGGCCCATTTCGAAGGCGAGGTCGATGAAGCCGTCCTCCAGCCGCACGACCTTTTGACAGCAATCGATAATGTCTTCCTTGACCGATTTGGTCAGGCAGTCGCGTTCCTTGGTAAAGGCGTGGAACAGCTTGGTGATGCCTTCGCAGTGCAGGCTTTCGTCGCGCACCGACCAGCTGACGATCTGGCCCATGCCCTTCATCTTGTTGAAGCGCGGGAAGTTCATCAGCATGGCGAACGACGCGAACAGCTGGACGCCCTCGGTAAAGCCGCCGAACATGGCGAGCGTGCGCGCAATATCTTCGTCATTGTCGACGCTGAACTGGTGCATATAATCGCACTTATCGGCCATTTCCTGATAGTCGAGGAAGGCGCTGTATTCAGTTTCGGGCATGCCGATGGTGTCGAGCAGGTGGCTGTAGGCCGCGATGTGCACCGTTTCCATGTTGCTGAACGCGGTCAGCATCATCTTGATTTCGGTGGGCTTGAAGATGCGGCCATATTTGTCGTGGTAGCAATTCTGCACCTCGACATCGGCCTGCGTGAAAAAGCGGAAGATTTGCGTGAGCAGATTGCGTTCATGCTCCGAAATCTTTTGCGCCCAATCGCGGCAATCCTCACCCAAAGGAACTTCCTCGGGCAGCCAGTGGATCTGCTGCTGGCGTTTCCAGAAATCATAGGCCCAGGGATATTCGAACGGCTTATACTGGGTGCGGGCTTCGAGCAGGGGCATTTACGGTCTCCGGATGA
Source organism: uncultured Sphingopyxis sp. (assembly GCA_964401155.1). Classification (GTDB taxonomy): domain Bacteria; phylum Pseudomonadota; class Alphaproteobacteria; order Sphingomonadales; family Sphingomonadaceae; genus Sphingopyxis. The sequence goes on along the minus strand of CAYNXF010000001.1, from coordinate 201,546 downwards.
AATATGGGGTCAGGTGAAGGCGCGGACAATCTCTGCGCCGAAATCCTTGAGCTGCGGGTAGAGAATGAGGGTCAGGACGACGACCACCGCCAGGATAATCAGCTGTTTGCGGCGGCTGGCAGGGGCGGAGGGCATGGGCCGACGGTCCTTTACGACAGGAGCGAAAACAGCAGTAGCAGGATGCTGACGGCGATGGCGGCGGCCGCAACGCCGCCAGCGGCGGTCGCGGCGCGCCGCTTGTCGGTGTCACCCGAGCGCCGCAAACCAAGCGCCAGCGCGACCAGCGCGGCGGCGTTGAGCAGCAGGACGATGCCCAGCACCGGGACCATATCGCCCATCACAGCGTCCGCCGCACGACGCCGAAGATGGTGAGCGCGGCGACGATCAGCACCGCGCCGGTCAGGCGCTGCGCCTGCGGGGTGCGGCGGCGCAGGCGAACCGGATCGACGCCTTCGGGCAGCGGTTCGCGGATGCCGGTGCGGTCGCCGCGCTGGCCCGGCTGGCGGACCAACAGGTCGAGCCCGATGAAGGCGATGATCGCCAGCGCGCCAAAGAAAGCAATCTGGCCGATCACTGACACGCCAGGCACTCGTCATAGTCGGTGGTTTCGGCCGACAGCTCGATCTTGGGCGCGTCGGGGGTGTTGTCGGCCTCGACCCCGCCGGCAAAGCCAGCGCGCTGGATGGATTTCGAGCGCAGATAATAGAGCGATTTGATGCCGAGTTCCCACGCGCGGTAGTGGAGCATGAGCAGGTCCCATTTCTCGACATCCGCCGGGATGAACAGATTGAGCGAGGCGGCCTGATCGATATAGGGGGTACGGTCGGCGCTGAGCTCGAGCAGCCAGCGCTGGTCGATTTCAAAGCTGGTTTTGAAGCAATCCTTTTCGTCCTGCGTCAGGAAGTCGAGGTGCTGGACGCTGCCGCCCTTTTCCAGGATCGAATTCCACACTGCGTCGCTGTTCTTCGCCTTGTCGACGAGCAGCGATTCAAGGTGCGGGTTTTTCACGATGAAGCTGCCCGACAGCGTCTTGTGGGTGTAGATATTCGCCGGAATGGGCTCGATGCACGCGCTGGTGCCGCCGCAGATGATCGAAATCGACGCGGTCGGCGCGATCGCCATTTTGCACGAAAAGCGCTCCATCACCCCCATGTCGGCGGCGTCGGGGCAAGGGCCCCGTTCGTTGGCGAGCAGCATCGAGGCCTGATCGACCTGCGCGCGGATGTGCTTGAAGATTTTGAGGTTCCACGATTTGGCCATCGCGCCTTCGAACGGCAGGCCGCGCGCTTGCAGGAAGCTGTGGAAGCCCATGACGCCAAGGCCGACGCTGCGTTCGCGGCTGGCCGAATATTTGGCGCGCGCCATCTCATCGGGCGCCCGGTCGATATAATCCTGGAGCACATTGTCGAGGAAGCGCATGACATCCTCGATAAATTGCTTGTCGCCCTGCCATTCATCCCAGGTTTCAAGGTTGAGTGACGAGAGGCAGCACACCGCCGTGCGGTCATTGCCCAGATGGTCGCGGCCCGTGGGCAGGGTGATTTCGCTGCACAGGTTCGAGGTCGAGACTTTGAGGCCCAAATCGCGGTGATGCTTGGGCATCATCCGGTTCACCTGATCGATGAAGATGATATACGGCTCGCCCGTGGCCAGGCGGGTTTCGACGACCTTCTGGAACAGGCTGCGCGCGTCGACCGTGCCGCGGATGCTGCCATCCTTGGGGCTCTTGAGGTTGAATTCGGCGCCGTCGCGCACGGCCTCCATGAACTCGTCGCTGAGCAGCACGCCGTGGTGCAGGTTCAGCGCCTTGCGGTTGAAATCGCCCGACGGCTTGCGGATTTCGAGGAACTCTTCAATTTCGGGGTGCGAAATGTCGAGGTAGCAGGCCGCCGAGCCGCGGCGCAGCGAGCCCTGGCTGATCGCGAGGGTCAAGCTGTCCATCACGCGCACGAAGGGGATGATGCCGCTGGTCTTGCCGTTCAAACCAACGGGCTCGCCGATGCCGCGCACGCTGCCCCAATAGGTGCCGATGCCGCCGCCGCGCGAGGCGAGCCAGACATTTTCGTTCCAGGTGTTGACGATACCCTCCAGGCTGTCGTCGACCGAATTGAGATAGCAAGAAATGGGAAGACCGCGCCCGGTGCCGCCGTTCGACAAAACGGGCGTCGCCGGCATGAACCACAGGCGGCTGATATAATCGTAGATGCGCTGGGCGTGTTCGGCATCGTCGGCATAGGCCGCGGCAACGCGGGCGAACAGGTCCTGATAGGATTCGCCGGGGAGGAGATAGCGGTCCTCCAGCGTTTCCTTACCGAACGCGGTAAGCAGCGCGTCGCGCGACGAATCGGTGGTGACGGCGAATCGGGGTGCGTGGACGGAAGCCGATTCGCTGCGCGCGTTCAGCTTGGCCTTGGGCGTTGATTCGACGCCCTTTGCCGAATCCGTCTTTTCCAGTTCCACCGTTGCCACGTCATTTGCCTCCACCCGGTCCGTATCGCGAAAATCCATCACTTCTTGCCCCTGTTGCCGCCCCCTTTGCAAGGGCGATGTTCACATCTTGTTCGACTCGGGACGAACGCCCCGTTTAGCATTTTTAACCCCGTCGCGCCCGTCTTTTTGCCGGATCAAACGGCGCGAAAATCCCCCTCAGCGCGAGTCGCTTGACCGCGCGCCGCAGAAAACCGCCAAAAGCGGCCTGATACTATCTCTTGGGTATCCTCCCCCGGCGACCCACCATCCATAGTGCCATCACTGCGCGACGATGCAAGACGGTAAATGACAATTAAGCGACTCAATTCGTCGCCATTTTGATTCGCTTCGTCGCCAAAATCGCATTGTGACAGCGGTGAAACGAAAGCGTCACGCGGCGGGGCGTTGGGCGATGAGGGGGTTGCGCGCCAAAACCAAGCTGTTAGCTTGCCGCGAGCAGGGCAAGAAGCGGGGCCATACCCGCCGGATGAAACAGAGAGAGGGGGCGCAATGAAGCGGCGCGGTGTGCGTCTGATCATCCTTGCGGTGCTGGCAGCGCTTGCCGTTTATGGCTGGCGCGCGGGCTGGTTTGGCGGCGATGAGGCGCGCCAGACGATCAACGGCAATGTCGAGGTGCGCGAAGTCGACCTTGCCTTTCGCGTCGGCGGGCGGATCGCGGCCATCGTGGTGGACGAGGGCGACGCCGTGAAGCCGGGGCAGTTGGTGGCGCGGCTAGAGGAAGCGCCCTTTGCCGATGCGCTGGCGAGCGCGCGCGCCGAAATCGACGTGGCCGATGCCGCGCTGACGCGCCAACGCAACGGCAATCGCCCGCAGGAAATTGCCGAGGCCGAAGCGGCACTGCGCGCGGCGCAAGCGGTGGCAGCCAACGCCGACAAGGAATTTGCGCGCGTCAATGATCTGGCGGCAAAGGGTTTTGTCTCGGCGGCGCGGGTCGACGCCGCGCGCGCGGCCAGGGACAGCGCGCGCGCCGAGATTGACGAGGTGCGCGCGCGGCTGTCGCTGCTGCGCGAAGGGACGCGCGCTGATGCCATCGCCGAAAGCGCGGCGAGCCGCGATGCGGCACAGGCGCGCCAGCGGCGTGTCGCCACCGACATGGCCGACACGCAATTGTTCGCGCCCTCGGCCGGGGTAGTGCAGACGCGCGTGACCGAGCCGGGCGCGATTGTCGCGGCGGGCGAGCCGGTGCTGACGGTAGCGATCACGCAGCCAGTGCGGGTGCGCGCCTATGTGCCTGAACCTTTGCTGGGCCGGATCAAACCCGGACAGATGGTGCAGGTGGTGGCGAGCGGCGGCAAGCGCTGGCCGGGGCGGATCGGCAATATTTCGCCCACCGCCGAGTTTACCCCGCGCACGGTGGAAACCGAAAGCCAACGCGCCGACCTAGTCTATCGTATTCGCATCATCGTCGACGATCCCAAAGGCGAGTTGCGGCAGGGGCAGCCGATTACCGTGGACCTTGTAACCAAGTGACCATGCCGCTCGCCAGCGTGGAGGCGCTGGCCAAGCGCTATGGCGAGGTCATCGCGCTCGACGGCGTTAGCCTTCAGGTTTTTCCCGGCGAGACGCTGGGGCTGGTCGGGCCGGATGGCGCGGGCAAATCGACGCTGCTTAAATTGCTCGCGGGGATCGGCAGCGCCGATGTAGGCGCAATCACATGGTCGCCCGTGGCAGAGGCGGCGCGCGCCTATATGCCGCAGTCGGCCGGGCTGTATGACGATTTGTCGGTGGCCGAGAATCTGGCGCTCTACGCCGATTTGCGCGGCGGGGCCGATGCGGACGCGCGCGCCAAGGTGTTGGCGGCGGCGGGGCTGAACCAATTCTCGGGGCGGCTGGCGGGGCAATTGTCGGGTGGGATGCGGCAGAAGCTGGGTCTTGCCTGCGCGCTGGTAACGCAGCCCAAATTGGTGTTGCTCGACGAGCCCAGTGTCGGCGTCGATCCGGTGTCGCGCGCCGAGCTATGGGCGCTGGTGCGTAACCTGGCGGGCGAAGGCACGGGCATCGTCTGGGCGACCAGTAATTTGGACGAGGCCGGCCACTGCGACCGCATTGTCATGTTGCACGAGGGGCGCGTCCTGGCCGAAGGACCGCCTGCGCAGATTTCCGCCGCGATGAGGGGGCGGGTGTGGCGGCTGGCGCTGGAGGGCACGCGCGCGCGGCGCGTGCTGGCGGCGGCGCTGGCCGCGCCCGATGTCATCGACGCGACGGTGCAAGGCGCATCGGTGCGTGTCGTGGTGACGCCAGAGGCCAAGCCGCCGTTCGAAGGCGCGCTGGCGCAGATCAATGTCCAGCCGCTGTCAACGGCACCGCCGCGGCTGGAGGATGCCTTTATCGATGCGTTGGGCGGCGCGCGTCTGGCCCCCAGCCCGTTGACCACAGCCTATCGCGATATTCCGCCTGCCACCGCGCCCGTTATCCTGGCCGAGGGGCTGGTGCGGCGGTTCGGTGACTTCACGGCGGTTCAGGGTATCGACTTGTCGGTGGCGCGCGGCGAGATTTTCGGGCTGCTGGGGCCCAATGGCGCAGGCAAGACAACATGTTTTCGCATGCTGTGCGGACTCATCAACCCGTCGGGTGGCACAGCGCGGGTGGCGGGGTTTGACATGGCGCGCGAGCGCGCGGCGGCGCACCAACAGCTGGGCTATATGGCGCAGCGTTTTTCGCTCTATGCCGCGCTGACGGCGACGCAGAATTTGCGCTTTTTTGCCGGGGCCTATGGCTTGCAGGGTACGGCACGCGACGCGGCGGTGGCGGGCGCACTGGCGACATTTGGGCTGGAGGGCGTTGCCGACACGGGCGCGGGCGATCTGCTGCCCGGGTTGCGTCAGCGTTTGAGCCTCGCCTGCGCAATCATGCACCAGCCACCCGTCCTGTTCCTTGACGAACCGACGTCGGGGGTCGATCCGCTGACGCGGCGCGAATTCTGGTCGCACATCAACGCGATGGCCGAGCGCGGCGTGACGATTTTTGTGACCACCCATTTCATGGACGAGGCCGAATATTGCGACCGGATCGCGCTGGTACACGGCGGACAGATGATCGCGAGCGGGCCGCCTGATGCGGTAAAAGCGAGCGCGGGGGCAGACACGTTGGAGGCGGCTTTCTTTGCGTTGCTGGCGCGGGAGGGAGATAAAGAGACAGTCCCTGCCGTTCGGGAAGCGGTCGGGTGAGGATAGGGCGCATCCGGCCGATAGGAAGGGACTGTCCCTTCGCTCGCGGGCACGGTGCATGAGCGCGCGGTTGCAGCGCATGGGCGCGGTGATGCGCAAGGAATGGGGGCAGATCCGCCGCGATCCTTCGACCTTTGGTATTGCGGGGCTGTTGCCGCTGCTGCTGCTGTTCCTGTTTGGCTATGCCGTTTCGCTCGACACGGCGGCGACGCGCACTGCTTTGGTGGTGAGGGACAATGGCGGCGCAGCGCAGCGGCTGGCGGGCGCTTTCGCGGCAAGCCCGTCGTTCCGTATCGCGCCGATGACCTCGGTCGATGACGCGCGCGATGAGCTGGTGGCAGGCAGGCTGCGGGCGATCATCGTGATCCCGCAGGATTTTTCGCGGACCGTAGCGCGCCGGGCGCCGGCGACGGTGCAGCTGATCACCGATGGGTCGGTGCCCAATACAGCAGCCTTTGCCGATGGGCATGCGCGCGCGCTGGTGCGGGCATGGTCGGCGGCCGAAGCGGACGAACGCGGTGCGGCGCGGCCGGGCTCAGGCGTCCAGGCGCTGCGCATCGTGCCGCACTATGTCTATAATGCGACGCTGAAGAGCCGCTATTTTCTGGTGCCGGGCGCGATTGCCATTGTGATGGCGATGATCGGGTCGATGCTGACCGCGCTGGTGGTCGCGCGCGAATGGGAACGCGCGACGATGGAGGCGCTGCTCGCCACCGAGCTCAGCGTGACCGAAATGATCATTGCCAAGGTGACGCCCTATTTCCTGCTCGGGTTGGGCTCGATGAGCCTGTGCGTCATCGTTGCGGTGGGTTGGTATGAGCTGCCCCTGCGCGGATCGTTGTTCGCGTTGGTCGGTCTGTCGGCGGCCTTCCTGTTTGCGACATTGGGGCAGGGATTGCTGATTTCGGCGGCGGCGAAGAGCCAATTTGTGTCGACGCAATATGCGCTGCTGTCGGGGTTCCTGCCGTCGCTGCTGCTGTCGGGCTTTTTGTTCGAGATCAGCTCGATGCCGCTTGTCATCCAGTGGCTAACCTGGTTGGTGCCCGCGCGCTATCTGATCCCACCTTTGGAGTCCCTGTTTCTCGCGGGCGATATCTGGGGGCTGATCTGGCCAAGCATGGCGGCGCTGATAGCGTTCGGGGTCTTCTTTTTCTGGCGCGCAATATCCGCCACGCAGCGGAGCATTTCATGAGCCGGCGCGGGGCAGCGATCACCCGGCTGCTGGCGCTGATGGTCAAGGAATTGCAGGTGGTGCTGCGCGACAAAAAGGCGCGCACGACTTTGCTCATCTCGCCAGTGGTACAATTGCTGCTGTTCGGCCTTGCAACCACGCTGGAGGTGCGCGGCGTCGATATCGGCATCGTCGCGCGCGACAATGGCGCAGCCACGCAGCAGCTGATCGCCGCGATCGACGCGAGCCCGTGGTTCGACGAGGTCAAACGCTATCCCGATGCCGATGCGCTGCGCGACGCCATCGATGGGCAAGCGGTGATGGGCGGGGTGCTGGTTGGCGATTCGCTCGACGACCGGCTGGCGAGCCAAGAGGGAGCTGAGCTGCTGGTGCTGCTGGACGGGCGGCGCGCCAATGCGGCGCAGATCGTCGCTGCCTATCTGGACGAAATTGCGCGGCAACAGGGCGCGCGGCGAGCGGGCGATGCGCCGGTCGCGGTGGTGACGACGCACTGGTTCAACCCCAATCTGATCTATCTGTGGTTCACCTTGCCCAGCCTGATCGTGGTCATCGGCGCGGTGCAGGTGATGTCGGTGTCGTGCCAGTCGGTGGCGCGCGAGCGCGAGTTCGGCACCATCGAGCAACTGGTAGTGCTGCCTTTGTCGGCATGGCAGGTGCTGATCGGCAAGCTGACCCCGGCGTTCCTGGTCGGGATGGCGACCGCGACCTTTTTCGTGGTCTTCATCCCGCTCGTCTATGCGGTGCCTTTGACGGGATCGCTGTTGCTGCTTTATGCGGCGCTGGCGCTCTATTTCATCGCGCTAGCGGCGCTGGGGGTGGCGATTTCGCTGCAGGCGCGCAACCAGCAACAGGCGTTTCTGGGCATGTTTCTGGCGACCATCCCGATCATCCTGCTGTCGGGCTATGCCGCGCCGGTGGACAATATGCCCGGCTGGCTCCAGCAAATGGCGTGGTTCGACCCCGCCAGCCACATATTGACGGTGGTCGAAGGATTGTTCCTGAAAGCCATGCCGGCGCACGCAGTATGGCCGCAGCTGTGGCCAGTGGCGCTGGTGGGCGCAGGCGCAGCCGGCTTGGCCTGGTGGCTGATTGACCGGCGGCTGCGCCACGGCGATTGAGGTTCGTTGCGCGCAAGTGGCTGATAATTGTCCGGTTTCAGGGCATATTGTAGTAAACGCGCCACTATGGCGGACAAATGAACCCATTTCGCCGCAAAATCACAATAAAAGCGATTGCCAATCGGCAAGTGTCTGTCATCCTTACCAAGGCATTAAGCATGTCCAGCGTGGGGGACAGTGAATGACGGCACAGCCGATCAATCTGGGCATCGGGTCGCACCGTGAAATGTCCGGGTTGGAACTGGATCAGGCGGCGATTGATGCCGCGCGGCAACGGCTGGCTCTGCCCGAGCGGCTGTTCAATCTGGGCCAGCTCGATTGCCTGTATGACGAAGGCGCGGCGACGCTGTGGACTTTTATGCGGCCCAAGGGCCGTCCCAGTTTCAACCCGGCGATGCTGGCCGATTTCACCATGTGGCAGGAAGATATCGCGACGGCCTTTGGCCCGACCGGCGTGCCGCTCGACTTTCTGGTGCTCGGGTCGCGGGTGCCTGGCGTATTCTGCTACGGTGGTGACCTTGACCTGTTCGGATCGCTGATCCGCGCCGGCGACCGCGCCGGACTGATCCGCTATGGCCGCGCCTGTGTCGAAATTCTCCACCGCAATATGGCCTGCCTCGACCTGCCGTTGGTGACCATCGGGCTGGTGCAGGGCGAGGCGCTGGGCGGCGGCTGGGAAGCGCTGATGTCGTTCAACGTCGTGATCGCTGAGCGCGGGGTGAAGTTCGGTTTGCCCGAGATTAAGTTCAACCTGTTCCCCGGCATGGGCGCGCACGCCATTTTGGCGCGCAAGATCGGCGCTGCCGCCGCCGAGCGCATGATCCATTCGGGCGAGGATTACACCGCCGAGCAATTGTTCGAGTTGGGGTTGGTGCAGGTGCTGGCCGACCCGGGCCAGGGCGTGGCGGCCGTGCGCGACTATATCGCCAAGCAGCGCAAACGGCTGGCCGGGCATGTCGGTTCGCACCGCGCCATGCGCATCGCCAAACCGATTACGCTGGATGAGCTGGCGGCGGTGGTGACCGAATGGGCCGACACGGCGCTCAAGCTGTCCGACGCTGACCTTAAAATGATGCGCTGGATCGTCAACCGGCAGCGGCAATATGTGCTGCCCGACGATACCGATCAGGCGACGCGGCGCTTGGCCGCTGGCTGATCGAGCAAGGCGGCGAGTTCGCTGGCCGGGACGCCGCGGCTGAACAAATAGCCCTGGCCATGGGTGCAGCCCAGCTTGCGCACGCGCGCGGCCTCAATCTCTGTTTCGATACCTTCAGCTACGACGGGCATGGCGAGCCGTTCGGCAAGGTAGGCCACCGCCGACACGATGGCGCTGGCGCGGTCACCGTCGGTAAGGCCGCTGACAAAGCTGCGGTCGATCTTGATCTTCGAAAAGTCGAATTCGCGGATGTAGGAAAGCGAGGAATAGCCGGTGCCGAAATCATCAAGCGTCAGGCCGATGCCCGCATCGCGGATCAGGCGGACAAATTCGACAACATGCTCGGTTTTGGCGGCGAACACATTTTCGGTGATTTCAAGATCGAGCCGCGAGGCCGGGAGGCCCGATAGCTTGAGCGCATTCAGGAAGCCGAGCGCCGCGCCGGGAGCCTGCATCTGGACCGGCGAGACATTAACCGAAACCTTGATGTCGGCAGGCCACTGCATCGCTGTGCGGCAGGCTTCCAGCACGATCCAGTTGCCCATGGTGATGATGAGACCGGTGGCTTCAGCAATGGCAATGAATTCGTCGGGGCTGAGCATGCCGCGCTCGGGATGCTGCCAGCGCACCAGCGCCTCGAAAGACGAAATGTGCCCGGTCTTGAGATCGACAATCGGCTGGTAATGCAGCTGAAGCTGGCCGCCGCGGATCGCACTGCGCAGTTCGGCTTCCAGCTCGCGGCGACGGGTGAGTTCCTGATCCATGGCCGGATCGAAAAAGCTCTGCTGCGCGCGCCCGCCAACCTTTGATGCGTAAAGCGCCATATCGGCCTGTTGCATGATGACCGAGGCGGACTGACCATCCTCTGGGTAAAGTGCGATGCCGAGCGAGGCGCTGATCGCGATATTGTGGCCATCGACCTGGATCGGCTGGCCGATGACGGTCAGGATCAGGCGGCCGAAACTGTCGGCGGCGACGCGGTTCATATGCGGTGCGACGACCACAAATTCGTCGCCGCCGAAGCGCGAAATCAGCATGTCGGGATCGCATACCGCGCGCAGCCGGTTGGCGACTTCGACCAGCACCCTATCCCCCACAGGGTGGCCCAGCGTGTCGTTGACTTCCTTGAACCGGTCGAGGTCGAACCAGAACAGCGCGAAATCGGCGGGCTCGTCTTCCTTGAAATTGCGGGCCATCCAGTCGTCGAGACCAGCGCGGTTAGCGAGCGAGGTGACGGGGTCGGTGGTGGCAAAGGTGCGCATCTCGGCTGCCAGCACCGCGTTGCGGTGCGCCGAGGCAAAGCTGGCATGCACGATGTCGAAGGTGCGCATGGTGATGCCGATAACCGCCACGATGAACAATATCTGCGATATGGCGAGCAGCAGATAGCCGGTTGACCCCTGCCACATCAGCCCGATGGCGAGCGGCACCGAGGCTAGGAGATTCTGGCCGATGGCGATTTGCGGGCGGCCAGCGTTGCGCGCCGACACACCGGCGGCGTAGCCGATGGCGTTGGCGGCGGCGAGCACATGCAGTTCGGCATCGGCGGCTATGGCGACCGTCAGCCCGCCGATCGCGCCGAGCACCGAAGCATAGGCCCAGGCCCCTGCCTCATACACCAGCTCCAAAATTCGCGTCTGGCTCTCATTTTCCTGCGTGGTGCGGTGGAAGGCATAGGCTGAAATGATGCGGCCGATGACCACGGCGGTGAGCAGCATCGCGGCGTAAATGAGGATGGCATGGCCATCGCGCCAGGCGATGTAGAGCGAGCCAATGAGGCCACACAATGCGCCGAGTGCCAGGCTGGCAGGTGACGAATAGAGAGTGGCGACGAGCGCTGCCCGCACCTTGGCATCGATCACCGCGCCTTCGCGCGTCCCGATCAACCGTTTTTTGATAAGCCTGACCAAGGGTGTCGCCTGTCGCCTTTCCACTTTCCGCGATGGCAGAAAAGGCTGGAGGAACGGTTAACGCCGCGCTTGGTATGGCCCGTGGCGCCGCAGAATTTCGAGGAATCAGCTGTTAACAGGCGCTTGGCGACTGGTCGGCGCAGCTTGCGGGTTGGCGATCGGGTGCAAGCGGCTGCCGCCGGCGATCAACGCGCGATCGAGCATGCGGCCGACGCTGTTCCACCAGCGGCAGGCATCCATCCGCCCTTGCCAAAAAGCCGACTGCGCGCGGCTGGCAGCAACGAACGCCGCATCAACGCCGTGCTCGCGCCACAAGCGGTGCGCCGCATCGTGGATCGCGCGGTAGGGAGCCTCGCCGATGTCATTGGCAGCGAATAGCGGTGCGGCGCCGCAGGGCAACGCGGTCGCGCTGCGGCTGTGCCAGCTGACCGTGCGGGTCGATCCATGTGCTGAACTGGCCATTGCTGCCCTCCGACTCCCAAGGTGAGGAAGACGGTTGCTATCGCGCAGAATTAGCTAAGAGCCGGTTCAGGGAAATGGTTAGCGAAGGGTTGGCGGGGTGATTTAGGCCACCAACGGTACCGCCGGCAGCGCGGCGTCACCCGCGGTCACGGCCCCGGAAAGCCCCAGTGCAGCGGGAACGATTTGGTCACAGTAGAAGCGCGCGGTGGCTTGCTTGGCGGTGAGGAAGGCTGGGTCGCCGTCGCCTTTTTCCAGCAGATCGGCGGCGGCGCGCGCCTGCACTTGGAGCAGCCAGCCGCAGGTCGCGACCGAAAGCATGGTGAGATAGGGGTAGCTGCCCGCCAGCCGGTCGGCCACGCTCGCGCCCTCCAGCCAGTCGGTGAGCGCGCCGAGGCGCGCGGCGAGGTCGGCGAGGGCGGGGCTGCCCTCTGCACCCGCCGCGATGTCGGCGATCAGGCTACGCACACCGTCGCCGCCTGCCATACCGAATTTGCGCCCGACGAGGTCGGCGGCCTGAATGCCATTGGTGCCTTCGTAAATCGGGGCAATGCGCGCGTCACGATAATGCTGCGCGGCGCCGGTTTCCTCGACAAAGCCCATCCCGCCATGGACCTGAATGCCGATGCTGGCGACCTCGCAGCCGATGTCGGTGGCGTGCGCCTTGGCCAGCGGGGTCAATACTTCGGCGCGCAAAGCGGCCGCATCATCGCCCAATTTGCCGAAATCGACTTGGCTTGCGGCGTAATAGACCAGCGCGCGTGCGGCTTCGGTCTGCGCGCGCATCGTCCATAGCATGCGGCGCACATCGGGGTGGTGGTCGATTGTCACGCTTGCCTTATCGGGCGAGCCTGCCAGCGCCGACTGTACCCGGTCGGCGGCGTAGCGGCGCGCCTGCTGATACGCCCGCTCGGCAATCTGCACGCCCTGGCAGCCGACCATCAGCCGGGCATTGTTCATCATCGTGAACATGGCGCGCATCCCGCCCATTTCGGGGCCGACCAGCTCGCCCAGACAATCGCCATCATCGCCATAGGCCATCACGCAAGTCGGCGAGGCGTGGATGCCAAGCTTGTGCTCGATCGACACACAGCGCACGCCATTGTCGATGGTCGGCTGGCCATCGGCATCGAGGCGGTATTTGGGGACGAGGAAGAGCGAAATGCCGCGCGTCCCCTGTGGCGCGCCCGGCGTACGGGCGAGCACGAGGTGGACGATATTGTCGGTGAGGTCATGCTCGCCAAAGGTGATGTAGATTTTCTGCCCCTTGATGCGGAACAGGCCTGATCCGTCGTTCAGCGGTTCGGCGGTCGAACGCAGCGCGCCGACATCGCTGCCAGCCTGCGGCTCGGTGAGGTTCATCGTGCCGTTCCACGCGCCGCTGATGAGGTTGGGCAGCCAGCGCGTCCGTTGCTCCTCGCTGCCATGGCCCATCAGCGCGTGGATGGCTCCGGGGGTGAGGATTGAGATGAGGCCAAAGCCCATGTCGGCACTGCCCAGCGCTTCGGTCACCAGCGTCGCCATGGTGAAGGGCAGGCCCATGCCGCCATATTCGGTCGGGCCGTCGATGCTGCCCCAACCCGCCTCGACAAAGGCCTGATACGCCTCTTTGAAGCCCGTCGGCATGATGACCTGGCCATCATCCCAGCGTGGCGGCTGGGTATCGCCGACGCGGTTGAGGGGCGCATAGATGTCGGCGGCAAATTCGCCGACGCCGTTGGCAATCGCCTCGACCAGATCGGGCGTAGCGGCGGCAAAGCGGTCGTGCGCGGCCATGGCGTCGATGCGGGCGACGTGCCGCAGGACGAAAAGCTGCTCGGCGGTGGGCGGGGTATAGGTCATGCGGCGGCTCCGTCGGGGCTGGCGGAAAGGGATTGGGCGCGCCTATAGCGCGGCATGACCAACGCTTCAAACCGCGCGGACTGGCCCGAAGTGCGCCCCTACGGCGACGCCGCCGTTGCGGCGGGCGCGGCGCTGATTGCGGCAGGACAGCCGGTCGCTGTGCCGACCGAGACAGTCTATGGCTTGGCTGCTGACGCGACCGATTCGGACGCGGTGGCGCGGATTTACGCCGCCAAGGGGCGCCCGTCTTTCAACCCGCTGATTGTGCATGTTGCCGATCTGGCGATGGCAGAGACGCTGGGGGTGTTCGGGGCCGCCGAGCGCAAATTGGCGGCGGCGCTGTGGCCGGGGCCGCTGACTCTGGTGGTGCCGCGCCGTGCCGATTGCCCGGTCGCCACGCTTGCGACGGCGGGGCTGGATACGATTGCGCTGCGCGCGCCCGCGCACCGGGCGATGCAGGCGCTGATTGCGGCGAGCGGGCGTCCCTTGGCGGCCCCATCGGCCAATGCCAGCGGCGCGATCAGCCCGACGCGCGCGGCGCATGTTGCGGCCAGTCTGGCGGGGCGCGTCGCGCTGATGATTGATGACGGGCCTTGCGCAGCGGGGCTGGAATCGACGATTGGCCGCGTGGTGGATGGCCGGATCGTGGTGCTCCGCCCGGGTCCGGTGACGCCGGAGCAGCTTGCCGAGGTAAGCGGCTTGACGGTGGTCGCAGCGGGTGAAGGGCCAGTTATCGCGCCGGGCCAGCTCGCCAGCCACTATTCGCCGACCAAGCCGTTGCGACTGGAGGCTGTGGATTTTGCAGCTGATGAATGGGGTATCGGCTTTGGCGCGGTGGACGGCGACGATAATCTGAGCCCCAGCGGCAATGTGGTGGAGGCGGCAGCGCGGCTGTTCGACGCGCTGCATCGGGCGGATGCAAGCGCCAAGCCTAAGATTGCGGCAGCGGTGGTGCCCGACGAAGGGCTGGGCGCCGCCATCAACGATCGGCTGCGCCGTGCCGCGGCACCGCGCGGGGTTTAGCCAGTCAGAGGAAAAACAGCGCTGCGCCGGTCCACATCGCCGGAACAATCGCGGTGAGCAGCCACAGGCGGCGCACGTCGCTGCGGAACCGGTCCATCAATGCAGGCGAAGGCAGCGCCTGCTGGCCCAGTCGTTGCCAGCGCCGTTCGATGATGCGGGCATAGGGTAGCGCGGCGGCGAGAAGCACAAGCATGGCGACAACGCTGATCGCGCGCGGTGCGCCCGCTTCAATTGCGGCGCTGACCAGCCAGATTTGCATGACGGCGAACGTTATCACCGCGACCGCAGCGTGCCGCGACATTTGATTGCCGAGGCGCCGCGCGCGCGGCAATAAATTGGCGCTGCGCGTCCATTCACGCGAAGAAAAACTGGTAGCCATAAGCAGCCTCTATCGGGCTAGTGCGATCCCCATGATCCTTGGAGTTTCATCGCCGCGCCCTCGAGTCAAGGAGGGTGCGATGCAAATGGTTAAGAAAAGTGACAATATCCGGCGAATTGATGCATTTTTCCGGTCAGATTGGCATTTTTCGTAGCGGAAACGCCACTTTCTTGTCTGGATCGACGTGCAACCGCCATTTCATGCGGATGATTCGTGGGGAATTGCCAAGCCGGTTGTGTCGGCTCGCGCGCTTCTGCATGGTGCAATCAAATCAATCAGGGAGGACAGAATGCGCCATCGACTGACCCTTTTGGCCGCTGTGGCTGGATGCGCCATGATGGTGCCGCAGCTGACTGCAGCGCCTGCGCGGGCGAGCGATACTGCTGCTGCGCCGGTGATAGCCGACACCATGCTCGCCAAGCTGGTCGATGACTATTGGGCGATGGTGATGAAAGAAGCGCCGCTGTTTGCCTCGTCGCTGGGGATCGACACCTATGCGCGCGAGGTTGGCGACTATTCGCTCGCTGGGGCGGATCGGCAGGCCGCCTTTGCCGCCGAAATGCTGAAGCGGCTCGACGCTATTTCGCTCGCCGGGCTGTCTGCCAGCGACCGCGTCAATCACGGCATCTTGCGGCGAACGCTGGTCGAGACGGTGGAGGGCAACAAGTTCGGCCAGCGCACGATGAATTTCACCAACCGGTCGGGCTGGCATCAGGATTTCGCCGGGATGGGCGACAATCTGCCGTTCAAGACCAAGGCGGACTTTGAAAGCTATAATGCGCGGCTCGCGCAATTCCCGCGCGTCAATGCGCAGGCGATCGCGGTGGCGAACGAAGCGATCAAGGGCGGCTACACGCTGCCCTGCGATTCGCTGGGCGGTTATGAAGGCAGCATCAGCGGGCTGATTGCCGATGATCCGCGCAAGACGCGTTTCTTCAATCCCTACGCCGCCAAGCGGCCCGACGCGGTGAGCGCGGCCGAGCATCAGGCGCTCGCTGATGCGGCGGCGGCGACGATCCGCGATGTCATCTATCCCGAACTCAAGAAACAGGCTGATTGGTACGCCAAAAGCTACAAGCCCGCCTGCGCGCGCGACCCTGGCATTTCGGCACAGCCAGGCGGCGCAGCCTATTATGACTATCGTATCCGCCAGATGACGACGACCAATATGGGCGCGGAGGAGATCCACCAGCTGGGCCTCAGCGAAGTGGCGCGTATCCGCAAGGAGATGGAGGCGGTTGCCGCGAAAGCGGGTTTCCCCACGCGCGAGGCGTTCATCCAGCATCTGCGCACCGACCCGCAATTTTATGCGAAGACCCCCGAGGAGCTGATGCGCGAGGTCGCCCGGGTGACCAAGATCATCGACGGGAAAATGCCGTCGCTGTTCCACAAACTTCCCCGGCTTCCCTATGGCATCAAGGAGATTCCGGCGGAGATCGCCGAGGGGACGACGACGGCCTATTATAACCCCGGCTCGCCCGATATTGGCCTCGCGGGCTTTTATTTCGTCAACACATCAAAGCTGGACCAGCGGCCCTTGTGGGAGGTGCCCGCGCTGAGCGTGCACGAAGCCGTGCCGGGGCATCACCACCAGATCGCGCTGCAGCAGGAATTGCCGCTGCACGATTTCCGCAAGCACGGCACTTTCTTCACCGCCTTTGTCGAAGGCTGGGGGCTCTATTCAGAGCGGTTGGGGATCGAGATGGGGCTGTATGACACCCCCGCCAAGGACATGGGCCGCCTGTCCTATGAAATGTGGCGCGCGTGCCGCCTGGTGGTCGACACCGGCATCCACGCCAAGGGGTGGACCAAACAGCAAGCGATCGCCTTTATGACCGATAACAGCGCGCTGTCGGCGGCGAATATCGAGGCCGAGGTCAATCGCTATATCGCCTGGCCGGGGCAGGCGCTGGCCTACAAAATCGGCGAGCTGAAAATCCGCGAGCTGCGGGCTTTGGGCGAGAAGGAGCTGGGCGCGAAGTTCGACCTCGCGGCGTTCCACGATGTCGTGCTGGGGCAGGGCGCGGTGCCGCTGGATGTGCTCGAGGTGCAGGTTAAGGATTGGATTGCGGGGGAGCGGGGCAAGTGACTTTAGCCCCTGCCCTGAAGGGGAGGGGAGATTGATCGACCCTTGCCCGCCGTTCGTCGAAGCGGGGCATTGCGCGCGCGCGCACCTTAGCGTTTAACCCCCGCATCAATTCATCAACCGGGGATGTCTGCCATGCGTTATCTGACTTTGATTGCTGCCCTTGCCTTGCCGCTCGCGCCGGCGCTGGCGCAGGATGCGAAGCCTGCTGCGGCGCCGGCCGCGCCCAAGCCTGCCGCGCTGGTCGCCGACGGCATGCCCGAAGTTCCCGCCGAACTCGCGGCCGCAACGCGCCCCTATATGGAAAATCGGGGCGCAGGCTTTTCGGGCTGGCACCCGACCGACAAATCGATTCTGATCGGGACACGCTTTGGCAATACAACGCAGCTGCACCGGGTCGCCGCGCCGATGGGCGCGCGCAAGCAGCTGACTTTTGAGGCCGAGCCGGTTGGCGGCGGCAGCTGGGCACCCAAGCGCGGCGACGTGCTGCTGGTGCAGAAGGATATTGGCGGCAACGAATTTTACCAGATCTTCGCGCTGAAGAACGGCAAGCTGGAACTGCTGACCGACGGCAAGAGCCGCAACGGGCTGAACGCGTGGAGCGATGACGGCGAGTTGGTCGCTTACACCTCCACCCGCCGCAACGGACGCGACAGCGACATTTATGTGATGGATCCGCGCAACTCCGCGTCGAACCGGATGGTCGCCGAAGTCGTCGGCGGCGGCTGGGGCGTCGCAGCCTTCGCGCCCGACAAGACATGGGCGCTGGTCGGCCAATATGTGTCGGTGACCAAGACCAATTTGTTCAAGCTCGACCTCGCGGGTGGCGGCATGACGCCAATTGGCGATCACGCTGCGCCGATCAGCTATCAGGGCGCGCAGATCGCCCCCGACGGCACCATCTGGGTGACGAGCGACGAAGGCAGCGAATTTCAGCGGCTGGGCATTATGGACCCGGCGACGGGCAAATTCACGCCCAAGGGTCCGGCGGAACAATGGGACGTCGATACCTTCGACATCAGCGACGATGGCAGCTTCATCGCCTATGTCACCAACGAAGCGGGCATGAGCAAGCTGAAGCTGATGGACGTAAAGTCGGGCCGGGTTCGCGTCGTCGACACGCTGCCTGCCAGGATCATCGGCGGCATCGACATTGCGCCGTGGGGCGAGATTGGGCTGACCTTTACTTCGGCACGCAGCGCGGCCGATGTGTGGAGCGTCGATCCCAAGACGCTGAAACTGACCCGCTGGACCGAGAGCGAAACCGGCGGGCTGGACGTGACGCAGAATGTCGAGCCCGAACTCGTCAAGGTGAAGAGCTTTGACGGGCTGGAAGTATCGGGCTTCCTGTATCGCCCGGACCCCAAGAAATTCCCCGGCAAGCGCCCGATGATCATGAATGTTCACGGCGGCCCCGAAGCGCAGTCGCGTCCGGGCTTTCAGGGGCGCAACAACTTCCTGCTGAACGAGGAAGGCGTGGCGATTTTCTATCCCAACGTCCGCGGCTCGACGGGCTATGGCAAGACCTTCGTCAGCCTGGACAATGGCCCGTTCAAGCGCGAGGACAGCGTCAAGGACATGGGCGCGTTTCTGGACGTGCTGGCCAAGGACCCCGCGCTCGATGCCAGCCGCTTCGGCCTGACCGGCGGCAGCTATGGCGGCTATATGTGCTATGCGGCGGCGATCCAGTACGCCGACAAGCTCAAGTCCAACCTGTGTGTGGTGGCGATTTCCAACTTTGTAACGTTTCTGGAAAATACCGAAAGCTATCGCCGCGATCTGCGCCGCGTTGAATATGGCGACGAGCGCGATCCGGCGCAGCGCGCCAAGCTGATGGAAATCTCGCCGCTGACGCGCGTGAAGGAAATCAGGAAACCGTTGTTCGTGGTGACGGGGGCCAACGACCCGCGCGTGCCCAAGTCAGAGGCCGACCAGCTGGTCGCGGCGGTGCGCGCCAATGGCGGCACGGCGTGGCACCTCGTCGGCATGAACGAGGGCCATGGTTTCGCGAAGAAGGAAAATGCCGATTACAACTTCTGGGCCGGGCTAATGTTCTGGCGCGAGACGTTGTTGAAATAGCCCCCATTAACACTGTCTCGTCATCCCGGACTTGATCCGGGATAACAGGCCCATGTCGTTCGTTATCCCGGATCAAGTCCGGGATGACGTTGGCATTGATCAGCGAGGCTGCGGTTCCGGCAGCGGTTCGCTCTCGGGATCCCCCTCGGCCGGGGCGCCGCCGCGCTCCTCAATCTCGGCATCGCGGCGGCGGCGTTCTTCCATCGCCTTTTCCTCGGCGGCAACGGCGGCATCAACCTCGGCGGCGGCGGCGTCAATACCCGCCATCCGCTTGGCGCGCTCGTCGGCGATCAGCGCTTCCCAGTTGGTCTTGTCGGTGGCGACACGTTCGGCCTTGGCCCCGGCGAGCAGACTTTGCGTGCAGCCGGTAAAGCCACCAAGGCCGACCGGCGAGCAGCTGTCGGTGCCAAAGCGGCCGACACGTTCGAGGGCGACAACCTTGTTGGCCCAGGCTTCATTCTTGGGGCTGAGCAAATCGCCACCGCGAAAAATTTCGGGGACGCGGTAACGCTCGCGCTCGGGGAGGCGTGCACAGACGATGATTTCGTCGCCGGTCGCGGTCGGGCAGGAATCCTCGCCATAAACGATCGCCTGGCTCACCTTCTCGCCGCTATTGTCAGGGCCTTGCTGGGCCAAAGCGGGCAGGGTCGCGGTGGTAGCGATCAGGGCGGCGGAGAAGAGCAGGCGGGTCATAATGAGTCCTTGATAATCGGGCTACATGGCCCCGTGATGAACACGCGGGCGGAAGGCTTAGATGCGTTTCGCTAGCGCGATGGCCGCTCGGCAACCCGCGCGGATGGTCGCCGACAGCAAGGGATAGGCGGGCGCGCTTTCGGCCCCGGCGGCGATAGCGGCGTCCTTATGTTCCAGCTCTTCGGCGCGAAATTCCGCGATGGCGGCGCTAAGTTCGGGGTCGTCGTCGCCCAATTCGTCGAGCTGTTCGCGGTAATGCGCGTCAATTTCGGTCTCGACCGCAGCGGTGCAGGCCATGGCGGCCCGCGGCCCCATCGCGGCAGTAGCAGCACCAAGCGCGAAGCCCGCAACATTCCAGAAGGGCGAGAGGATCGTCGGGCGCACGCGGCGTTCGCTAATTAACCGGTCGAAAAAGACGCGGTGGCGCGCCTCTTGCTCCGCCATATGCGCGATATCGCGCGCGATCGGGTGGCGATTGCCCAGCACCGCGAGTTGGCCGGCATAAATGCGCGTTGCGCCAAATTCGCCCGCCTGGTCGACGCGGATCATGCTGGCGATTTTGGCGCGGCGGGCGGGGCTGGCGTTCATGGCGTGACCTTCTTGCGAAACAGCATGGCCAATATGGCAATGCCGCCCGCAAAGGAAAAGAGCGCGTTGAAACCCGCGAGCGAAATTCCCCCCAGCGTCCATTGCGGTTTGTCGCAGGCGATGACCGGGCCCGCCATGATGTCGTCGATGGTAACGGGGCCGGTGCTGGCGGCGCTGCAAGCGGGGCCGGGCCAGAAGCCATATTCGACGCCTGCATGGAACGCGCCGATGCCGCCGCTGGTCAGGATAGCGAGCGCGGCGAGGATGGTGAGCGTGCGCATGGCAGTCGCGTTATTGCGCAGCATTAGGGCCAGCGCGGCGAGGACTATCGCCGCCTGGTGCGGCCAGCGCTGCCAATAGCACATTTCGCACGGGAAGAGGCCAAAGCCATATTGCGAGATGAGCGCGCCGCCATAGAGGGCGAGCGGGATGAAGAGGGCTATGAGGGCGGGGCGGAGGGCGGTCATTGAACTATTTGATACCCCAGCAATCGGCGAACTAAACCCACAGCTTCGTCATCCTGAACTTGTTTCAGGATAACATGCCACAGGGGCGCGTTGTGCTGAAACAAGTTCAGCACGACGACAGTTTTGGAATGGTTTCAATTCCGCCGTGCGCCCGCCGCGCCCTTGGCTTCGGCCATCTTTGCCTGCGCCGGGCCGATGCGGCCGATCATTTCCAGCGCATAGTGCAGCTGGAAATCCTCGATGCCTTTGGCCTTCAGCTCCTCGGGAGTCGCGGTGAAGCGCGGGTCGGGCTTTTCATCCTTTTCGAGGATCGTGTTGTCGACGCGCTTTTCGTTGACCAGATGGCGACGCAGGTCCGATTCGCGGAATTTGGGGCGCGTTGCATAATCGGGGTCGGTCAGCTGCGGCACGCGGATGTCGGGGTCGATCCCGCCTTCCTGCACCGAGCGGCCCGACGGCGTATAATAGCGCGCCGTGGTCAGGCGCAGCGCGGTGGTGTCAGTGAGGGTGAGCACCGTCTGCACGCTGCCCTTGCCGAAGCTGCGCTCGCCGAGCACAACGGCGCGCCGCTGATCCTGGAGCGCGCCGGCAACAATTTCGGAAGCCGAGGCCGAACCCGCGTCGATCAGGACGATGACGGGCAGCCCTTTCGCAAGGTCACCGGGTTCGGCGAAATAGCGCTCGATGTCGCCCTTGCGGCGACCGCGTTGCGAAACAATTTCGCCGCGCTCAAGGAACAGGTCGCTGATGCCGACGGCTTCGTCGAGCAGCCCGCCGGGGTTCGAGCGCATGTCGAGGATATAGCCGCGCGGCTTGCCGCCGAGCGATTTTTCAACCGCGAGGATGCCGGCCTTCACATCGGCAGTGGCGTCGGTCGAGAAGCTGTTAACGGTGATGACGCCGACGCCCTGCTTCACCTCCCATTTCACGGGTTTAAGGTCGATAATCTCGCGCGTCAGCTTGAGTTCGATGGGTTTGTCGCGGCCTTCGCGCACGACGCGCAGGTCGATGGTCGTGCCGGGTGCCCCGCGCATCAGATCAACCGCCTCGTCAAGCGGCAAGCCAACGATGAGTTCGTTGTTGATGTGGGTGATATAATCGCCCGCCTTCATGCCCGCGCGGTCGGCCGGGGTGTCGGCCTGCGGCGCGATGACCTTAACGACGCCATCCTCGAGCGTGACCGACAGGCCGAGCCCGCCATATTCGCCGTCGGTCTGGGTGCGCAGCTGTTTGAAATTGCGCGCGTCGAGATAGCCCGAGTGTGGGTCCAGGCTGGCCAGCATGCCCGTGATGGCGCCTTCGATCAGCTTGTCATCGCTGACCGGTTCGACATAATTCTGGCGTACTTCAAGAAAGACGTCGAGGAAGCGCTGTACCTCGTCCTGGGTCGAGGCTTCGACGGTGGCCATCGCCCCGTTGGCGAGCGGGATGAGGGCCAAGGTGCTCATCGCGGCCGCGCCTTGCCACAAAGCCCAGCGGCGGTTGCGGCGGGCGGCGGGGGTGTGGATACTGGCCATCGGTTGTGCTTCCTTGGTGCGTTGGACCCCCGAGTATAGGCATGACGCGGCGGCTGTCCAACAAAGTTGCACCGCTTTGCATGAACCTTCCCGAAACGGGGCAGGGGTTCGATGAAGCGTGAACGGCGGTCGATGGGGCGGAGGATTGTGCAGAACCGTAGCCCTGAGCTTGTCGAAGGGCGTGTCACGGCGAGACGCCCTTCGACAGGCTCAGGGCTACGGTGATTGCCTAACCGACGAGCGCGGCGATATCGACGGGCCTGCCATCCTGACGAAGCTCTACCATGATGCGCGGCCGGTTTGCTCCGGCGCGGCCCAGCGGACTGCCCGCGTCTACTGTTTCACCGACGCTGGTCGACAGGCCGATCAATCCGGTGACCAGCGAGGTCCAGCCGTCGCCATGGTCAAGGATAACAATCTTGCCATAGCCGCGATAGTCGCCGGCGAAGACAACGCGCCCGTCGGCCGGCGCGATAATCTGACCGCCGGGGCGGGCCGCGATGGTGAGGCCGCGCGACCGTGCGCCGCTCGACCCCAGCTCTCCCAATCCCACCAACAGCGGACCGACGGCGGGGAGGCGGTAAGGCGGCGGCCTGCCGCGCACCGCCGCCGCGGTGTCCGCGGGCAAGGGGCGGGGGCGCAGCGGATTGGCGGGGCGCGGCAACGCCCCCGACAGCGTGGCCAGCCGTTCGCGTGTGGCTGCATCGCCCTCCAGCCGGATCATCAGCTCGGACAGGTCGCGCGCCTGTTCGCCGAAGCCCAGCGCGCGGTCCGCCTCCAGCCGGGCGCTGCCCCGCAACTCGCGGGCGCGGATGCGGCGTTCATTTTCCAGGCGGCTGAGCTCGGTACGACGCCCCGCTAGGGTAGCGCGGCTGGCGGTGAGGGCATTGAGGGCGAGCTGTGCCTGACCCTGCAGGCGGCGCAGAACGGCGAGTTCGCGGCGCACACCGACGGTGCGGGCTTCGATTACCGGCAGCGCGCTATCGAGCACGGCGCGCGCATGAACAATGTCGGATAGCGAGCCGGGCTGGGCCAGCACGGCAATTGGCGGCTGACGCGACAGTTGTTGCAGCGCGGCGGTGAGGGTGAGCAGCGGGCCGCGCGCTTCGGCAAAGCGCAGTTCCTGCGCCCGGAGGCGGCGACCCGCGAGCGCGACGCGCGCTTCGCTGGCGCTGATATCGGCCTCGGCGGCCTGAATGCGCGCGGCGAGCGCCGCGATGCGTTTGCGCAGGGCCGCCGCATCATCGGCGGCGCTGGCGGCCTGGACATCAAGCGCGCGGCTGCGCGCCATCGCCTGTGCCGACTGGCGCTGGGCGGCGACCAGCTGGCGGCGTTCGGCCTCCGCGCGCGCGGCGGGATCAAAGCCTTCGGTTTGCGCGGCCGCCAGCGCGGCAATACCCAACAGCGGGACGAGGAACAGCGCGCGCATCATCACCGGCTGCCTTCGCGGTGATAGGGGTGGCCCGCAATGATGCTGGTGGCGCGATAGAGTTGTTCGGCGAGCATCGCGCGCGCCATCAGATGAGGCCAGGTGGCGCGGCCAAAGGCGATGCTTTTGTCCGCTCCGGCGCGTTCGTCCGGGGCGAAGCCGTCGGCTGCCCCCAGACAGAAGCGCGCCTCGCGCACGCCGTCGTCGCGCCAGCGTTCAAGCAGCGCGGCGAATTCACCCGATGTCAGCTGGTCGCCGGTTTCATCGAGCAGGATGGTCCGCGCCGGCGTTAGGGTGGTCGGGGGTATTCTGCCGCCAATATCGGGCAGTTCGGTGAGTTTAACGGGCCAGGTCAGCCGCTTCACATAGCGATCCACCAGCTCGGCCTCGGGCGAGCGGGCAATGCGCCCGCGCGCAATGATATGCAGCAGCATGGCTGCGGCGCGGTTAGTTTGCCGCCGCTGCCGGGGGCGCGTCGCCGAACGACCACATGCGTTCCAGGTTATAGAAGCCGCGCACTTCGGGCCGGAACAGGTGGACGACGACATCGCCTGCGTCGATCAGCACCCAATCGGCATTGGGCAGCCCCTCGATCCGCACATTGCGGCCGAGTTCCTGCTTGATGCGCTGGGCAAGCTTGTCGGCCATGGCGGCGACGTGGCGCGTTGAACGGCCGCTGGCGATGACCATATGGTCGGCAATGCTGCTCTTGCCGGCGAGGGGGATGGTGACGGGTTCCTGCGCCTGATCTTCGTCAAGCTGGTGCATCACGAGCGCGTGGAGCGCGTCGGGACCGTCGGGGAGGGCGGAGCCGCGCGCGGCGGCGACCGATGATGCTGGGGTCAAGTTTGCTCCTTCTTGGCTTTAATGCCGACACGGCGGCGCGTTAACGGATCACGCAGGGCGTGGCCGGGGATGCGTTCATGCCAGCGGGGGTCGGCCTGCCGTATCGTCGTTGCGGATCGCACATCGGGCGGAAAACGCAGGAACACGAGGGCAGGCGGTCTCCAGTCCGTCCAGAGACGTTTATGGTCCGCGGGCCGGACGAAGCGCCGCAGCCAGCCCATGGCGCGTGTCGCCCGGGCGCGCCCATTATAGCCCGGCCGCGCGATAACCGCAATCGGCATCAACCGCGCAATGTTCCGCCAGTCGCGCCATTGGGGCAACTGGCCCAGATTGTCGGCGCCCATCAGCCAGATGAAGCGGTGCTGCGGATAACGCCTTACCAATATGCGCAGCGTGTCGATGGTGTAACGCGTGCCCAATTGTGCCTCGATTGCGGTGGCGCGGATGCGACTGCGGCGCGCGGCGCGCTGGGCTGAGGCGAGGCGGGTGGGAAGCGGGGCCATGCCCTTTTTGGGTTTCAGCGGATTGCCGGGAGAGACCAGCCACCACAGCTCATCCAGCCCCAGCGCCGACATCGCGTGCAGGCTGATCGCGCGGTGCCCGCCATGCGCCGGATTGAAACTGCCGCCGAGGAGGCCGGTGGGGGTCATGCGAGGCTGAGCCAGTCGGACCGGTTGTGAACGAGGCGTACGACCAACAGTTGTGCGCTGGTCAATTCGTACAGCATTACAAACGGATAATCTTTGATGGTCAATTTGCGTAGCCCGCTGGGCAGAGGACTGCCAACGGCGGGGAAGTCGTCAAGCCGAGCGACCTGATCGCGGATTGCCCGCAGTGCAGCGACAGCTTCGTGTGGCGGTCGTTCGTGCGTTAGCCAGTCATTGAGCGAAACCAGATCGGCAACCGCCAATTCTGACCAGATCACCCTTGGCATCGGGCCTCATGCGCGGCAATCATCTCGTCGAGCATGGTCACGACTATGTTGTTGTCGACGACGCGCCCGGCAGCGATGTCGGCCCGTCCCGCTTCGACAAATGCTGCAAAGCGGCTTTCTTGTGCAGCGACCTGTTTGACCGCGTTCGCAACAAACCATGCGCGGCTGCGACCTTGTTCGGCTGCGATCCGATCGACGGTGGCCAGCGTTTCAGGGTCAATGCGCGCCGAAATGACTGCATGTTTGTTCATGCAACAATTGTATCACTTGTATACAAATGATGCAAAGTGAAACTCAAGGTCGCGCCTGTCCGCTGCCGAGCACCTGCCATTTATAGGTGGTAAGCCCCTCGAGCGCGACGGGGCCCCGCGCGTGTAGGCGGCCGGTCGAGATGCCAATCTCTGCGCCGAGCCCAAACTCGCCGCCGTCGGCATATTGGGTGCTGGCGTTCCACATGGTGATGGCGCTGTCGACTTCGTTCAGGAAGCGCGCGGCGGCAGCGGCGTCTTCGGTGATGATGGCGTCGGTGTGGTGGCTGCCGTGGCGCGCGATATGCGCCATCGCGGCGTCAATGTCGGCGACCATGGCGACCGAGACGATGGCGTCGAGATATTCGGCGTCCCAATCGTTGGCGGCGGCGGGTTCAACGCGCGGGTCGAGCGCGGCGATAGCCCGATCGCCGCGCACTTCGCAGCCCGCGTCGAGCAAGGCGCGAACGATGCGCGCGGGGTCGGCAAAGCCTTTGTCGATCAGCACCGTCTCGGTCGCGCCGCAAATGCCGGTGCGGCGCATCTTGGCGTTGACCACCAGCGTCCCGGCCATGGCGGCGTCGGCCGCGGCGTGGATATAGGTGTGGCAAATGCCGTCGAGGTGCGAGAGAACGGGCACGCGTGCCTCGTCCTGCACGCGCGCGACCAGGCTTTTGCCGCCGCGCGGAATAATGATGTCGATAAGCCCGCTGGCGGTCAGCATCGCACCCACGGCGGCGCGGTCCTGCGTCGGCACCAGCTGCACCGCGTCGGCCGGAAGCCCACTGGCGGTGATGCCCGCTAGCATCGCGGCGTGGATGGCGCGGTTCGAGTGCACCGCCTCGCTCCCGCCGCGCAGGATGACGGCATTGCCCGCCATCAGTCCGAGAGCGGCGGCGTCGGCGGTGACATTGGGGCGGCTTTCATAAATGATGCCAACCACACCCAGCGGCACGCGCACGCGTTTGAGCAGCAGGCCGTTGGGCGGACGGCGCTCGTCGATGATTTCGCCAACCGGATCGGCCAGCGCGGCGACGGCGGCGACCGCATCGGCGACGCCGTGCAGGCGTTGCTCGTTCAGTTTCAGCCGGTCGAGCATGGCAGACGACAGGCCGCGTTCGGCGCCGGCGGCCATGTCCAGCGCATTGGCGGCGAGGATGTCGCTCGCATGATCGCGCAGTGCAGCGGCGGCGGCGATGAGCGCGGCGGCCTTGGCGGCCGTCGGCGTCGCGGCCAGTAAAGCAGCGGCGCTGCGCGCGCGCGCGCCCATGTCGGCAATCAGGGCGACGGGATCGCGCGTCGCGGCGGGAGCGAGTTCGGTAACAGACATAATTGCCATGGCATATCATGTGCGCGGCGCGGCGCGAAGCCCCGTTGCGCGCGCGCGTCGCGATGCTAAGCAGGGCGCATGCCGGGGGACGTTGAAATCATTGGCGAGGCGGTGACGGCGGGGCTGGCTGGCACTGCCGTCGAGCCGGGGCATGGCGCCTTATCGCGGACCGATTCGGCGCGCTGCCTGAATTGCGGGACAGTGCTGGTCGGCAGCCATTGCCATCATTGCGGACAGAAAAGCCACGTCCACCGCAGTTTTGTCGGTATCGGGCATGACCTGCTGCACGCGGTGCTGCATTTTGATGGCAAATTCTGGAACACTTTGCCGCTGCTGGTGTGGCGGCCGGGTGATCTAACGCGGCGTTATATCCACGGCGAGCGCGCCTCGTTTATCTCGCCGCTGGCGCTGTTCCTGTTTGCGGTGTTTTTGACGTACGCCGTGCTCGCCAGTGTAGGCATGGGCGGCGATGGCGAATTTGACCCGGTGGCCGCGGCCAATACGCAGCAAAATATCAACGGCGCGCGATCGGCGATGCGTGAGGAATTGGCTGAGATTGACGCACGCTTGGCCAAAGCAGCGGCGAGCGGCGAACCAGTGGCCCCAATTCAGGGCGAGCGAACGGCGCTAATCGCCGCGGCGCGGACGATGGGGCTGGTCGAAGAAAAGGATGGCAAGGCACAAATCAGCGACACGGCGAAACGCAACTTCACCATTGCCAACATCACCACCGGCGTGCCGTTCATCGATGCTGGCATCAAGAAGGCGAACGATAATCCGGGTCTCTTGCTCTATAAGCTGCAGGCCAACGCCTATAAATTCGCTTGGGCGTTAATCCCGCTGTCGATGCCGTTTCTTTGGCTGCTCTATCCGTTCAGCCGCCGGTTCCACATGTTCGACCATTTCGTGTTTGTGACCTATTCGATCTCGTTCATGCTGCTGTGGTTCGTGGCGCTGCGGTTGGCGGGCTATTTGCCGGAACCCATTGTTGGCATGCTGACCGCCATCGGGATCCCCTATGTGGCGTTTCATATGTATCGGCAACTGCGCGGGGCCTATCGCTCGTCGCGCCTTGGTGCGGCGGTGCGGACCGTACTTCTACTCACCTTCTGTATTTTCACGGTCACATTGTTCCTGCTTTTGCTGCTCGCGATGGGAATCATGGGCTGACCGGCAGGAAGGAACAGACGATGCATTATGATTGGGCACGGATTGACCGGCGGCTGCTGATCCAGCTGGGCACGGCCGGACTAGCAGCGGCAGCGCTTCCCGGCGCGGCGCGGGCGATGATGGCGCAGGGCTTTACGCACGGCGTTGCGAGCGGCGAGCCGACCGCCACTTCGGTGCTGCTGTGGACGCGCTATGCCAGTGCCAATGACAGCGACCTGACCGTTGAACTGTCCGACAGTGCAGATTTTGACCGTGTCACCGGCGGCGGCAAAGTTGCTGCGCGCGGCGAGGCCGATTTTTGCGCCAAATTTGCTGCTACCGGCCTAACTCCCGGCCGCGCCTATTATTACCGTTTCATCGCGCCCGACGGGACCAAGTCGCAGGTCGGACGCACACGGACCTTGCCTGCGGGTGCGACCAGCAATTTCACGCTGGCGCTGTTTTCCTGTTCGAACCTGCCGTTCGGGCATTTCAATGCCTATGGCCATGCCGCCGCGCGCGGGGATATTGATCTGGTCGTCCATGTTGGCGATTATCTGTATGAATATCCCATCGGTGATTATCCCAGCGTGCGCCAGATGGTGCCGGGGCGGCTGATCCAGCCCGATCATGAAATCGTCTCGCTCGCCGATTACCGGCTGCGCTATGCCGCCTATCGCAGCGACCCCGATTTGCAGCGGCTGCACCAGCTGTTCCCGATGATCAGCCAGTGGGATGATCATGAGCTCACCAATGACGCTTGGGAGGGCGGCGCGCAGAACCATCAGAGTGACAAAGAGGGCGAATGGAGCGTGCGCAAGGCGGTCGCCGAGCGCGTCTATCGCGAATGGATGCCGGTCAGCGACAAACGTTGGCGCCAATATCAGATTGGCGATCTGGCGACCATTTTCCTGCCCGAAACGCGTACCAGCGGGCGCGCCGAGCCCTTTGACCTCAATAAGGTTGCTGCCGGGGCGAGCAATCCAGCGGCAGCGCTGAAGCTGTTCGCCGAAACCGGCTGGCGCGATCCGGCGCGGCAACTGCTGGGGGCAGAGCAGGAGGCGTGGCTGACCGGCGGCATCGCGGCGTCAGCAAAGAGCGGAACGCGGTGGCAGCTGTGCGCGCAGCAGATTGTCATGGGGTCCAACTTCTTCCCGCCCGAGGCTTCGGGCTGGTTCCCACCCGAAGTGCCCGACTTTGTCCGCCGCCGCGTTGCCACCGCCCAATTGGCTGCCGAGGCCGGGCTGCCGTTGAATATGGACGCGTGGGATGGCTATCCGGCGGCGCGTGAGCGGCTCCTGCGCAGCGTCGCCGAGGCGGACGGCAATTTCGTTGTGTTGACGGGCGATACGCACAATGGCTGGGCCTATAACCTCGACCATGGCAGCGCGCCGGTCGGCGTCGAGATTGCCGGGCACAGCGTCACCTCGCCGGGGTTCGAGAGCAATACGCAGGCCGCTGAGAGTGTGAGGGTGGCGGCGCTGCGCAAATCATCGCCGCAGCTCGCCTGGGCCAACACCGAAGCGCGCGGCTATGTCAGCGTGCGGATGACGCCTGAAAGCGTGACCGGCGAGTGGCATTTCGTCGATACAATCCGCGAAAGGTCGCTGGCGCTGAAGGGCAGTCACAGCATGACGGTGAAGCGCGGCGCGCGCAAGTTTGAGGCGGCTTAGCGCAACGCGGCAAATCCTGATGTTTCGTCATCCCGGACTTGATCCGGGATAACAGGCCCCGACAGCTTGTTGTCCCGGATCAAGTCCGGGACGACGATAATGCTGATTTGTAGCACGTGTCCTTAACCGTAATCCGGGCCGTCCTCGAATTCGTCGAAACGCGGATAGTCATTGGCCACGCTGGCAGTGAAATTGGGTGCGCGCTTTTCAAGGAAGCTCATCACGCCTTCCTGCGCATCGGGGCTGCGGCCGCGCGCGAACACCGCGCGGCTGTCCCAGCGGTGCGCGGCCATCGGGTGCGGCGCGCCGAGCATGCGCCATAGCATCGCGCGGGTCAGCGCAACCGACACCGGTGCGCTGTCGGCGGTCATCGCCCGCGCCTTGGCGATGGCGGCGTCGATCAGCTCGCCGGGCGCATGGACCGATTGGGCAAGGCCCGCGCTGAGCGCTTCCTCGGCCCCGATCAGGCGGCCCGAATAGCACCAGTCGGCAGCATGCGCGATACCGACGAGGCGCGGCAGGAACCAGCTGGATGCGGCTTCGGGCACGATCCCGCGGCGGGCAAAGACAAAGCCGTAGCGTGCCGTGTCGCTGAGAAGTCGCGCGTCCATCGGCAAGGTCATGGTCGCGCCGATGCCGACGGCTGCCCCGTTGATCGCGCCAATAACGGGTTTGCGGCTTTCAAAGATACGCAAGGAAACGCGCCCGCCGGTGTCGCGGATCAGCGGGTGTGACCAGTCGATGCTGCCATCCTCGGCCACCGGGCTGGTGTCGGTCGGGCCGGTGACGACCGATTTGCGCCCGCTTTTTTCATAGTCGAAGGTCGCTGCACCCGCCGACAAATCGGCGCCGGCGCAATAGGCGCGTTCGCCCGCGCCCGTGAAGATGACCGCACGGATGCTGTCGTCGGCGTCGCATTCGTCGAGCGCTGCGACCAGCTCCATCGCCATTTGCGC
This sequence comes from uncultured Sphingopyxis sp., assembly GCA_964401155.1. GTDB lineage: Bacteria > Pseudomonadota > Alphaproteobacteria > Sphingomonadales > Sphingomonadaceae > Sphingopyxis. The sequence goes on along the minus strand of CAYNXF010000001.1, from coordinate 170,815 downwards.
GGTGAAGGCGTTCATCCGGTCGGGGCGGTCAAGCGTGACGAGGGCAATGCCTTCGTGGCGGTCAAGGCGCGTCTGCGCAGGCGGTGTGTCGGTCATGGGAGATATTGTGCGCAATGCCGTGCTCGCTGGCAAGCGGGTGCTGCGCTGGGGCGCATCAAGGACTCTTCCTAAGGGATAGTCCGGAGGCCGGTCTTGGCACGATAGCAAGCACAACAACGGCATCCTCGTCTTGTTAGCACGCAGCCGGTTTCGATCGGCGGGGCGCTGGCGCAACCGGACTATGCTGGTCCCAGAGGACGGTTGAATGAAGATGCCCCGGCTCCCCACGGCCGGGGCATCATTCTTTCCCTTGACTGCGTGCCGCGATTTTGTCGCTTTTTGCGCAAATGCTCTTCGATGCCATCGGATATATTCGGCCAGGCGCCCAGCGAAGGCGCAGCGGACGAATGAATTTTCCATTGGCAGCAACAGGAGGCCATTATGAAAATCCAGCGTAGCGCATCGGTGCATTGGGAAGGCGGACTTCGCGAAGGCAAAGGCGCGATTTCAACGGCGAGCGGCGCTCTTTCTGCTTATCCCTATGGCTTTGCCAGCCGCTTTGAAGGCGTGGCTGGTTCCAATCCCGAAGAATTGCTGGGCGCGGCGCACGCCGCCTGTTTCACCGTGGCGCTGACGCTGGTATTGTCGCAGGCCGGACTGACGGCGGAGGCGCTGGATACCAAGGCCGTCGTGACGCTCGAACAGGTTGAGGGCGGCTTTCATATCCCGCTGGTTGAACTGACGCTGCGTGCGGCTATCCCCGGCGCGGACGATGCGGCGTTCCAGGCGGCAGCTGCCGTGGCTAAGGCCAATTGCCCACTGTCGAAAGTGATCAACGCTGAAATCAAGCTGGACGCGCAGCTGGTCTAGCGCGGAGCGACGCGCCGTTGCGGGCACGCGGCAAAACATCATGGTGCGCCACGCAGTCAGCGGCGCACGGGTCTCTTTGTGCGTTTCCCTGCTATGCAGGGACTCTGCAAGGACACTGGGCCTTTCGTGCCAGTATTGGCGGAAAACGACCGTCAAGACAGGTGGATTCCTGCGCTTGCGCCGCTGCGTTTCCCTAAAGGCTAATGCAGTGAGATTGCCCGGCCGTGCAGGAAACGCCCGCGCGCTTGCCTGACCGAAATGATCGCCTAGAATCTTTCGATGACCCGCCCGCCCACACTTAATCCGCTTGGCATACCTGAAGCGCCGAACCTGGCTCACGACCCGGCGCGGATCGAAGAGATCCGCTCCAAATTTGTGCGGCGCATGCAGCTGCTGGAGAGAAGCTACCGGTCGGCTAGCCAAGTGTCAGCAGCCCAGCGCGCGACCTTCAATCAATCCCTAGCTCGGCTAAAGCGGCATCTGGCGCGGATCGATCGTGGCGAGAATGTGCCGGTCGAACAGACACCCGAAACGCGACTTCATTTGGAGCTTGAGCTGCTGATTAATCTGAAGGCGCGGGCGTTGGCAGGGCTGGACGCGAGTGCGCCACTCGAGTCTAAACACAAACCCCATGTTGAAGCGGCGGCGGTCGAGGTCGCCGCGAGCATTCGAGCAAAGCGCGGGCGGCCGAGCGGCTATCTGTTGCAATATTGTGTGGCGGCGCTGATCTCCGCCTATATCGAGGCGACCGGCAAGCCTGTCGTCGGGCAGCGAACCAAAAATAGCGACTATGCGCCAAACCTCGATTCGCCATCGGGCCAGATCATTCGAACTTTTGTCGATCGGGTGGAGCCACGGGTGGCGGATACGACGCTGGTGAATATGGTCCGCCGCATCCGGCGGCAGTATGCCGGAAAGACAATGCAGTTTGAAGATTTCTTCCCGCTCGATGCTGGCCCGCAGGATGGCGGGCCCAAAGCCCTGCCGGGCTATCAGATTGACGCCTTCATTCCCATCCAGCCGATTTATTGTCCTTAGCGTAGGGTTGGAACGGCGATAACTGGTGCGCTCCTTTTAAACGGGAGCACAACATGACCAACCCCATTACCAACCCGCATATAGAATATGTACCGCACGCAAGCCTGCGGCCCAACCCGACCAACGCGCGTAAACATAGCGCCAAACAGCTGAAGCAGATCGCCGCGAGCATCAGGCGCTTCGGCTTTCTGGTCCCGATCATCATCGACGATGCCGATATGATTGCGGCGGGCCATGGCCGCTGGGAGGCCTCGGCGCAGCTGGACCTCAAAATGGTCCCGGTGATCCGCGCGCGCTTTTTAACCGATGCCGACCGCCGCGCTTTTGCATTGGCGGAGAACCGCATCGCCGAGCTCAGCGAATGGGATGAGGACCTCCTCGCCAATGAACTGAACATCTTGTTCGGCGACGGCTATGATCTCGAGATCACAGGGTTCACGACGGCGGACCTCGACTTCTCGCTCGATGATGCCGCAAAGCCGAAGCAGGTCGAAGCGGTCGAGTTGCCCGATCCCGACGCGCCCAGCGTGAGCCAGCTTGGCGATATGTGGCAGATCGGCCAGCACCGGCTTTATTGCGGCAACGCCCGCCATGCCGAAAGCTACGAGGCGCTGCTCGGCGGCGAAGTGGCGGCGATGGTCTTTGCGGATCCGCCCTATAATGTCGCGATCGACGGCCATGTATCGGGGCTGGGCAAGCATCGCCACCGCGAGTTCGCCGAGGCCTCAGGCGAGATGACCCCGCCTGAGTTTACCGCCTTCCTGCGCGCGGTGTTCCGCAACTGCGTGCGTTTCGCCGCCGATGGGGCGATCCATTATCACTGTATGGACTGGAAGCATCTTCGCGAGCTGCTCGATGCAGCCGACGGCGTCTATCCCAAGTTCAAACAGCTCGTCGTCTGGAAAAAATCGAACGCGGGCATGGGGACCTTCTATCGCTCAAAGCATGAACTGCTGTTCGTGTTTAAATCGGGAACCGCCAAAAATGTCAACAATTTCGGGCTGGGCGATACCGGACGCTATCGCACCAATGTCTGGGATTATGCCGGCGCCAATGTATTCCGCAAGGGGCGCGACAGCGATTTGGAGGCGCATCCCACGGTCAAGCCGACCGCGCTGGTCGCCGATGCCATCCTCGATTGCTCGCACCGCGGCGATCTCATCCTCGACCCGTTCAGCGGGTCGGGGACCACGCTGATCGCCGCGCACAAGACAGGGCGCCGCGGCGCGGCGATCGAGCTCGATCCGCTCTATTGCGACACTTCGCTGCGCCGGTTGATGGCCGCCTCGGGGCTCGATGCGGTGCGCGCCGATGGGGCGCGGTTCGTCGAACTTGAAGCGGCCTTGCTGGCCGGGGAGGGGGTGCGTCATGGCTGATTATGAAGTGGGCTATGGTAAGCCGCCCAAGCACAGCCGGTGGGCGCCTGGCGTATCGGGCAACCCCAAAGGCCGCGTCAAAGGGCAGAAGGGTCTCAAGACCGATCTCGCTGCCGAGCTCGACGCCGTGCAAACCATCAAGATCAACGGCAAGCCAATGCGCGGGCGGCGCCAGCAGTTGGTCGTCATGACGCTCGCGGCGCGCGCCGCTGCGGGCGATCTTAAGGCGGCGCAGACGCTGCTGCCGCTCATCATCCAGGTGCTCGGCATCGAGGATCGCGGCGGGAACCGCAAAAGCCTGTCGGCTGAAGACCAGGCGATCCTCGCTGCGGCGCTCGGCGATTATGGGCTCAGCAATGACGAGCCGCTCGAAGAGGAAGAGCAGGCGGTCGACGCCATCGATGATGAGCAGCCGCCCATCGCTGCGGTCGATGATGAGCTGGGCGAGGCTGGCATCGATTTGGACGAGGAGGGCGATCATGATCCAATTTGATGATCCGGAGCGGGTTCTCCACGAGCTGATGCGCCGCGACTTTCGGGCATTCCTGCGCAAGGCTTTTGCGCATATCCGCGGCGGCGAGGCGATTGGCTGGAACTGGCATCTTGATGCCATTGCGCATGAGCTTGAATGCATCCGGCGCGGCGACAATCAGCGGCTGCTCGTCACCATGCCGCCGCGCTATCTTAAATCCATCACCATCTCGGTGGCGTGGGTCGCATGGATGCTCGGGCGCAACCCGCGGCTCAATATTGTGTGCGTCAGCTATTCGAGCGATTTGGCAGCCAAGCACGCGCGCGACTGCCTCGCGATCATGCGGTCGAGCTGGTACCGCGCGCTGTTCCCCGGCACCATCCTGACCTCGGCGCGCGCCGCAGCGCTCGACTTTGCGACCACCCGCGGCGGCGGGCGGCTCGCGACCTCGATCACCGGCACGCTGACCGGGCGCGGCGGCGATATCCTGATCATCGACGATCCGATCAAGCCCGACGAGGCTTATTCGGATACGGTGCGCGAGGCGGTCAACATCTGGTATCGCTCGACGCTGGCCTCGCGGCTCAATGACAAGAAGACGGGCGCGATCATCACGGTGATGCAGCGCGTCCATCAACATGATCTGGTCGGCATGCTTCGGGAGACCCCCGGCTGGCGCGAGCTCAGGCTCGCCGCGATCGCCCATGCGGATGAGGTCATCACCCTGCCGCGTGGCAAGCAGTATGTGCGCATGGCCGGCGATGTGCTGCACTCGGCGCGCGACGACCGCGCCGCGCTCGAGCGGCAAAGGCAGATGATGGGTTCGATCCTGTTCGAGGCGCAATATCAGCAAAATCCGGTGCCGGCCGAAGGCAATATGATCCAGCGCGAATGGCTGCATTATTATGAGCCGAATGATCTCGTCACCCAGCCGGGCACCATCTTCCAATCCTGGGATACGGCGAGCAAGGACGGGGTCAACAATGACTGGTCGGTGTGCATCACCGCCAGCGTCTATCGCTCCCATGTGCGCATCATCGATGTCTTCCGGCGCAAGCTCAAGTTCCCCGAGCTTAAGGAGCACGCCGTTCGGCTTGCGCGCCTCCACGGCGCGCACACGCTGCTCATCGAAGATGCCGCCTCGGGGCAGCAGCTCATTCAGTCACTGCGCGCCGAGCAACCGCGGGGACTGCCGCTGCCGGTTGCCTGCCGGCCCGAGCTCGACAAGAAATCGCGGGTGGCCGGCGCCACGGGGATGCTCGCCGGCGGACAGCTGCTCCTCCCGCGCGAGGCCCCATGGCTCGCGCTATTTGAAGAGGAACTGCTCGGGTTCCCGCATGCACGCCATGCCGACCAGGTCGATGCGCTCACCCAATTGCTGATCTGGGTACGCGACTATCATGGCGAGGACGAGCTCCCTAATGCGGGCCCCGAGCTGTTCACCGATGACGATGATGACGGGTATAGCTATGATGCGGAGATGGCGGCCTATATTGATGCTTGGGGGGCGTGAGCCCGATACCACGCCGGACGCCCCCAAAGCACCTCAGTTGGCATTAAGCCCATGAACGCGGGTGTGTAGCCGCTCCTTCCAGCTGGCCTCGAGCCGGATGATGTCGGCGGCCTCTAGGTCGGGCGAGGTGCGCTGCAAGATGCTGAAGCTGAGGTCCGCGGGATCGCTGCGGCGCGGCCGCGCATTGCCGCCGTGGCCGCTCTTGGCATAGCTTTGCCAGCGGCCGAAGATATTGTCGGTGCCGTAAGCCGAGCCGACATAGCCGGCGCGCCGATTGCTATCGTAGATGTAATATATGCCGCGCCATTGCGATAAAACGGCCTGCCACGCGCGCGGCAGGCTGTGGAGCTCGGCATGGGTGAGGATGATATCCTGCCAGTCGGGCATCGCGCGCACGAAGCGGCTCTCGCGCTCGATGGCGATGATCGGAAAACGCGCGCGGTCGGCTTTGCGCCACCAGCTTTGATAGGGCTTGGGCCAGGTGACCATCAGCCGTCCCGACCAGTCGGTAAAAGTATCGAGCGCCTCCAGCTCAAACGCCAGACAATTGCCCATGTCGGGCGACCGTCCCGCCATGCCGAGTGCGGTCAGCTCGGCATTGCCCGGAAAGGCGTTGTAGCCATCAAGGTCGAGCTCTTCCCACCCGCCGATGCGGTAGATGCCGGCAAAGGTTGCGGTCGCTGGTTCCTCGCCGACGAACGACACAATATGCGTAGCCCGCGTCATGGCCTTCTCGAGGCTCGACCATTGAATACGCTGATAGGCGAGCCACAGCTCGGGCCGCTCGGCGACGAGCCAGGGCAGCACGCGCTTGAGCTGCTTTTCAATGGGAGCATGGCGCACGACCAAGGTGGAGGCCGGGTCGAGCCCGGCTTGTTCCAGCATTATGGTCAAATCGAGCATGCGGCCTCGGTATCACCTACATATTAAAGATGATAAACTGAACCGCCGGGCATCGCCAATGCTTTGTGCATGGATATGCGCAAGCTTGTTGGCGACAATTGCGCCCGGATCAGGAAAGCGCGCGGCTGGACGCAGGAAGAGCTCGCCGAGCGCTCCGGGCTGTCGCAGCAATATTTAAGCGACCTTGAACGCGGCAAGCGCAACCCGACCATCGTCACCATCTATGAGCTGGCGCAGGCGTTCGGGGTGAGCCATTTGGAGCTGGTGACGCCGTAGGGGCGGCTTTAGCTGACGATGCCGCATGCCATTTCTTTGATTGTTCCGATATGGAGCAAATATTGCGCTCCGATTTTGGGCTTCAGCGCGAAAATAGCAAATATCCGCAAATGCAAATTGGCCGAATTCTGTTCGTTTCGGTGCAAGCTGCTGATTTGTGACAAAAGTCACGTTGACACGCACAATGCATCGACGCAGCCTTGACCCTCAGACGGAGTCGCGGTGCTGCCTTGGGCGGGAGAGTTGCGGATGTCCAAGTCGATCAAATTGCTGTGTGCGCTAGGTGCTCTGGGCCTTGCGGTTCCAGTCCAAGCTGCCGAAACCATCACCTACACTTATGACGCCAAAGGCCGCCTCGTCAAAGTCGTGCGCACCGGCACAGTGAACAACAATGTCACGGTCGATTATGAGCATGACAAGGCGAACAACCGTACGCGTCTGAAGACGACCAACTCGCCTAACCCGCCACCCTAGCGCACAGCCACCAGCAGGAGTCGAGGTCAAGCAAACGGGGAATGCGATATGGCGGTGCGGCAGGGGATGACGAAGCAAGGGGCCACGCTGGCCGTAAAGCCCATCATCCTATGGCTCGGCCTGCTGCTGGCGTCGCTCTTCCTGCTGACCGCAACGACCGCTTGGGCGCAGACCCCGCCGCCGCACGACAACCGCGACGAGCATGGCGTCGACCGCGTTACCGGCAGCTTTGCACGCGACTTGGTCGAGGGCAGCATCGGCGGCGATGGCGGCGTCACGATGGTGCGCCATTATGCCAGCGGCGCGCGCGACAACTGGTCGGGCGAGCTCTTGCGCACCGCCTCGGGCGCGACCCAATATGCCACCGTGACGTTCGGCAAGATATCGGACCGGTTCACCAAGACCGGCGGAGTATGGGTGGCCGACAAGGCGAACGGCGCGACGCTCACCGAAAATGTTGCCGACACGCAGTTCACCTATCGCACCCCAGATGGGACGACGATCAGCTACTTCACGCCGTTGGCGATCGCCACGACGACGTTTGGCGCTGCGCTGAATGTGCCGCAATGCACGGTGCAGGGGGCGCTGCTGTGCGCGGTGCCGACGCTGGTGGTGCGCCCAAGTGGGCATCGCTACACGCTGACCTGGACGACGCCCGAAGGCTGCTTTTATCCTGGTGGCGGTGTAATCGAAGAAGGGGAGCCCGAGCCTCCAACTTGCTCGGTCTATTATCGCCTGTCCGACGTGCGCAGCAATGCGGGCTATGCGATGAAGCTCAAATATCAGTCGAACGCTGGGCCGCACGGCACCAATGGCAATGCCCCGCCGAGCGGCTGGTTCCTGCGTTCGAGCTTGCGGTTTATTGACCTCAGCCAAGCCTATTGCGATCCGGCGGCCAATGACTGCGACGCCGCACCCGGCAACTGGGCGACGGTCACCTATTCCGCCCCTGCGTCGAACGTCCTCCAGATCGTCAACAGCCAGAGCGGCACATGGCGCGTCGAGCAGACCGGCACGCAGGTGCGCATCCGCCGTCCCGGCGCCAGCAGCGATACCACCATCGCAACACGCGACGGCAATGGTCGCACGACGTCGGTGACCGACGACGGCGCGAGCATCACCTACAACTGGACGGTCGGAGCCACCACCACCTCGACCGCCACCACCTCGGCTGGCGAGACCAACCAGGTGACCTCGACCCCGGCGGCGGCGCAGCCGACGGCGGTAATCGCGGGCACGACCGGCACGACCAGCTATATCTATGACGCCAACCAGCGGCTCACCCGCGAGACCAATCCCGAGGGTGACTATACCGAATATACCCGCGATGCGCGCGGCAATGTGACGCAGACGCGCCATGTCGCGAAGTCCGGCAGCGGGCTCGCCGATATCATTACCACCGCCAATTATGACGCGACCTGCAGCAACCCCGCCAAATGCAACAGCCCCAATTGGACGCAGGACGCGCTCGGCAACCGCACCGACTACACTTATGATGCCACACACGGCCAGGTAACCCGCGTCCAGTTGCCCTCGCCTGATGCCGATGCAGCGGGCACCGAGACCGGCACGCGCCCCGAGATCAACTATGTCTATACGAACCTGTTCGCGCAGATCAAAGACGCCGGCGGCAACCTCATCCCGCAAAGCCAGGCGCAGGCGAAGGTCACCCAGATTACCGCCTGCGCGACCGCTGCGACCTGCGCCGGCACCGCGAACGAGACCAAGGTCACCATCGAGTATAACACGCCCAACCTGCTCCCGACCAAAGTGACCACCGCATCGGGCGACGGCGCGCTCAGCTCGTCGGTCAGCTATGCTTATGACGCGCGCGACAATCTCGCGAGCATCGATGGCCCGCTCGCCGGGACCGATGACACGACGACGTTCATTTATGACAGCATGGACCGGCGGCGCGGCACCATTAGTCCCGATCCCGATGGCGGCGGCGCGCGGCTGCGCGCTGCTGAACGGCTGACCTTCGACAGTGGCAACCGCGTGACCAAGGTCGAGACCGGCACGGTGACCGCTGCCACCGAAGCCGCGCTCAATGCCATGACCGTCTATCAGACGCTCGACATCGTCTATGATGCCAATGGCAACAAGCTCAAAGAGACCGCCTCGGGCACCGCCGGTGCGGTGAGCGTCGCGCAATATAGCTATGACGCTGACAACCGGCTCACCTGCACCGCGCTCAGGATGAACCCGGCGACCTGGGGCGCGCTGCCCGGAAGCGCCTGCACGCTCGCGACCACGGGCAGCGCTGGGCCCGACCGCATCACCCGCAACACATATGACAATGAAGGCCGCGTCACCAAGGTCGAGACGGCAGTGGGAACCGCAGCGGCTAGCGACGAAGTGATTACGGCTTACACCGCCAATGGCCTGGTCGATCATGTCCGCGACGGCGAGAACAACCGCACGACTTATATCTATGACGGCCACGACCGGCTCAGCCAGACGCGCTATCCGGTGACCACCAAGGGCAGCAATGCGAGCAACGCCAGTGATTATGAGCAGCTGACCTATGATGCCCGCAGCAGTGTTATCCAGCGGCGGCTGCGCGACGGCCAGCTTATCGGCTACAGCTACGATGATCTGGGGCGCAACACTGCGGTTGATGTACCGAATAATGCGCCTGAGGTGTGGGACCGGAGCAGTAGCTATGATCTCTTGGGGCGGCTGACGCAGTCAGCGCAGCCAAACAACTATAATGTCAACTTCACTTATGACGCGCTGGGTCGGCAGACATCGGAGGGGCTGAGCTTCCTGTCGTCAACCACCACGCGGCAATATGATGCGGCGGGCCGTATGGTCGCGATGACCTATCCGGGCAGCGGCCTCACCATCAACTATGACTATGATGTCGTCGGCAACGTCACTGCGATTCGCGAGAACGGCGCGACGTCGGGCGTTGGCGTGCTGGCGAGCTATGCGTTTGACACTCTTGGCCGCCGCAGCAGCGTGACGTTCGGCAACGGAACGGTGCAGAGCTTCACTTACGATGCCGCATCGCGGCTCGCCAGCATGTCGAACAATCTGTCGGGCACTGCGCACGATATCACCCAGTCGTTCAACTATAATCCGGCGGGGCAAATCGCCGATATTACGCGCAGCAATGACATCTATGCCTGGCAAGCGCACTTCAACGTTGATCGCAGCTATGTGACCGACGGGCTCAACCGGATCATGAGCGCGGGCGGGGCCAGCTATACGCATGACGCGCGTGGTAACGTCACAGGCGATGCGGTGAATGGCTATAATTACTCAGCGGAAAATCGGCTGGCATGGGCGACGACGCCGACCGGAGTGCCTCATCTTGCCTATGAATCGACCGGGCGACTGGCGTTGGTCTACAACACGCCTTCGCCAGTGCGGTTTGAATACTCAGGGCTCGATCTGATCGTCGAGCGCGACATCAACGGCGTCCTGTTGCGCCGCTATGTCCACGGCCCCGGCATCGACAATCCCATTGTCTGGTATGAGGGCAGCAGCACCAGCGACCGTCGGTTCCTGATGGCCGATGAGCGCGGCAGCATTGTCAGCATCAGCGACAGCGCAGGCGCCATCATCAACATCAACGCCTATGACGAATATGGCATCCCGGCGCCGGGCAATGTCGGGCGGTTCGGCTATACCGGACAAATCTGGCTTCCCGAACTGAAGCTGTGGTATTACAAAGCCCGCATGTACAGCCCGACGCTCGGCCGGTTCCTCCAGACCGACCCCATCGGCTATGGCGATGGGATGAACTGGTATGACTATGTGGGCGGGGATCCGGTGAATGCGACGGACCCTCTTGGATTGTGTAGCTTTACAGCGTGGGCGTTAATTAAATGGGAGCAGCAAGACGATGGGAGCTGGAAAGCAATTAAGCTGCTCAAGGTTTGGGTTGAACAGGACAGTCCATGCGAGGGACGGGACGCCCAGATGGCCTTGACGCATACGGGTGGCAATTCGAAAGGCCACAAATCTCAGCCCAAGGGACCGATCGCTACTAAAGCACTTTGGGACGCGACCAAAGCACTACAAAAAAAGCTGATTGCAAGTTGTGCACGTGGGAATACAGCGAACTGCTCCAGATTGAAGTCCGTTTATCTGTTATTCAATCAAGCGTGGGCGAAATCCGAGCCAATCGGTAAAGGGAATTTGCCTGACCCACCTCATCCAGGGTGGCAAGCGGCGGACAATTTCAAAACCGCCGTCGATGCCGCCCTTTGTCCCATCGGGTTCGCGACGGCAGAAGTAGGCGTTGGTGTGGTGATCGCGAGCTACGCGTGCGGTAGTGTGGTTTACGATGTCGTCAAACCCTGAGTAAGAGAGGTGCCTCTATGAAAAATGAACGAGTCGCTGTTATATTTTGCTCCATTGCGCTCGTTATTTATCTAATATTCTTGGATGGGGTAGCTACGCCTGTTTTGCTGTCATTTATGATTGGCTTTTTTTCAGCAAAGTTGAAGTACAAATCAAATTTGTAGGATTACGGGTTTACGGGTTGCGGTAACACTTTACTTACCCCTAAACTCATGCTTCGCGAAACCTGCCCTAAGCGTAGGCAGATGTCCACGGCCCCGGCATCGACAATCCCATTGTCTGGTATGAGGGCAGCAGCACCAGCGACCGCCGGTTCCTGATGGCCGACGAGCGCGGCAGCATTGTCAGCATCAGCGACAGCGCCGGTGCCATCATCAACATCAACGCCTATGACGAATATGGCATCCCCGCGCCGGGCAATGTCGGGCGTTTCGGCTATACCGGACAAATCTGGCTACCCGAACTGAAGCTGTGGTATTACAAAGCCCGCATGTACAGCCCCACGCTCGGCAGGTTCCTCCAGACCGACCCCATTGGTTATGGGGACGGGATGAATTGGTATAACTATGTCGGCGGGGATCCGGTGAATTTTGTCGACCCGTTGGGGTTGAATAAGGATTGTACAGCCAATCCACCTCCGGAAGGCTGTGAAATAATCGTCGAAGCTGAGCGCAAAAAGCCGAAAAAGAAAAAGGAGGATGACGAGGGCGATGTTTGCGAGCGAGATCCATACGCTTGCTATCCACTTCCGCCGGCCCCCACTACCTGTTACGTTCCACTAAAGTGCGACAATCCGGTGCTTCCAAACCCGCGGAAGCCGCCGCCGAAGCCCCAGCCTCGAAAAGGGGACAAGGTAACAATTTGTTTTATGGTAGGTGAGGCGCGCAATTGCATTACGGCCACTAGAGAGGAAATGTGCAAAGCGGCTCAGAAGAATGTAAGGGATCTTGGTGGCGACGCCACACTAGGATTTTCTATCCTGACATCTATTCAAGAAGTTGGACGCAGATTAGCTCCATTTTCAGGTGCACTTACGTTTGCTCAAGCGGAAGCTCGTTCAAGGGAAATTGCATTTTGTCGATAAATTTCAGGAAAATATCTATTGGCTTTATTGCGTTTTCGATTTCAGCGCAATATTTGTGCGAAGCTGCTGGAATAACCAATATTCCGAGTGGTTTCTATTTTACGTTAAACTTGATTGCATTGGCAATATGCTTGACACTGTTGTTCTTAAATTCAAGATTTGATAGCGAAAAAGAGGAGTAAGATATTTTTCTGCGTTGTGGCCTGATCACGAATCGCATCCGAGAATCACAGGAGAATTAGGAGAATTGCGGTGACACTTTACTTAACCCCTAAACTTCAGCTCCCAGATGTCAGTATGCGTTAATCGAATATCTTACCACCCATCCACGAGCTGCCATCCCGGCAATGGTCGCAAAGCAAATCTCCCTATCTCCACAACACAAACGCGCCGCTCCCGAACACGGCCACAAGCCACAACCCGAAGCGCATCACCCTGCGATGGCTCAGCGGAAGAGCCGATTGCTGTTGAAATCCGCGGCGCTTCAAGGCCGCTAGCAATCGTGAAGTAATCCATGATCTGCGGTCGCGCGGCAACAAAGCTAGTTTGTGCCTCAGCCTTGCCTTTGGCCTCACTCGGCACGAACTGCACCACCTCGCCCTCGGCCAACCCCGCCACCTCCCGTGCGCTATAAAACGGCACCCCACTCGCCCGCCGCGCCTCAATCGCCCGCACGAGCCCATCGCGCTCGATCCCAGCCATCACCGCTGGCTGCTCGCGCGCCAACCGATCGAGCGTCGCCACCATCGCCTCGCGGCTCGCGCGATTCAGGTCTATCCGCTCGGCCTCATTCGACAGTGCGAGCGTCACCGCCACCCCATCAATCTCCACCGTCCCTTGCGCTGGCAGCTTCCACCAACGGCTCGCCGGACCCGCAAACAGCCGGTCGGCATTGACCGTCGCAATAGCGCTCGCGAGCGCGTGGCGCAGCCGCAGCGCGTCGCCGCCATCGCGCACATCCTCGGCGCGCTCGCGCGTCTGCGCAAGGATCATCGCTGTAAGCACGCCGGCTAGCAGCAACAGCCACAGCGCGCTGATCAGCACATAGCCGCGCTCGCGCGCGGGTGGCTGCGCGTCAGGGCGTCGGCGGCTGGACAACGGGCGGCTGTAACTGGGTTTCGCGGGCGCGCTCGACGAGCGGGCGGGTGGCATCGAGCGCGCCCAAGAGCTCGTCGACCACGGCTCCAACATTTTCGGGCGCGCGGATGACCGTGGGGGTGAGGAGGATGATAAGCTCGGTGCGCCCGGCAAGCTGCTCCTGCCTCCCGAACAAGCCGCCGATGATCGGGATTTGGCTGAGCAGCGGGATGCCCGAGCGACTGCGTGACGAGCGCTCGCGGATGAGTCCGCCGAGCGCGATCATCTGGCCCGAGCGGGTGGCGACGGTGCTCGACAGGCGGCGCTGCTGGATCGTCGGGGAATCAAGCCCCGAGGTGGTGGTTTGCGCGACCTCGCTGACTTCCTGGCTGATGTCGAGCGTGACCGTGCCGCTGTCGTTGACGCGCGGGGTCACCTTGAGGATCACCCCGGTGTCGCGCAGCTCAATGGTGTTGACCAGCGGTGCGCCGGGAGAGGCAACCCCCTGCTGCTGCTGGGTGACGATCGGCACTTGGTCGCCGACCTGGAGCTCGGCGGTCTGGTTGTTGAGCACCATGAGCTTGGGCGCCGATAGCACGCGGACATTGGTCTTCGACTGGAGCGCGTTCAAGACGCCGGTGATGTCGCCGGTCAGGAGCGATACCGAAAAGCCCGGTGCCTGCGCTGCGGGGGTGAGCGAGTTACTGCTCGTATTGACGATGGTCGCATCGCCGGTGAGTGCGCTAAAGTTGATGCCATAGGCAAAATCATCGCCGAGCGTGACCTCGGCGAGCGTGGCTTCGATCAGCACCTGCGCGACCGGCTGGTCAAGCTTGGCGAGTGCGTCGCGGATAAACTCATATTCTTCGCCGTCGGCGTAGATGAGGAGCGCATTGGTTGCCTCATTGGGCACAATGCGCGGGCCGCTGCCGCCGCGCGCATCGCTGCCCGGGCGGCGTGTGGTGGAGGGCGCCGGGGGAATGCTGTCATCGGCGGCACCGCCGCCGCTGGACGGTGCAGGCAGCAAGGGAGCGGGCGCATCGTCTTCAAACGGCACCTCTTCGGTGCCGCCGCCGACCACGCGCTGGAGCGCTCCGGCGATATCGCGCGCGCGGCCGTGCTGGACGGCATAGCTGTAAAGCCGCCGCTTGCCCGCGACTCCGGCGTCGAGCCGCCGGATCCACGGCTCAAGGCGGCTGATGTCGGCGCGGTTGGCTGAGATGACGAGCAAAGAGCGCAGCCGCGGCAGCGGCACGACGCGCACGCGTGAGCCCAAGATATCGTATGGCGGCTGGAACACGCGGCCAAGCTCGTCAACCAGCGTGTCGGCATCGACATTTTCGAGGCGGTAAAGCTCAAATTCCATGCCCGCGAGCGTGTCGACATCGAAGCGCGCGATGATCTGGCGCGCGGCGGTACGCTCCGAGGCGCTGCCGGCAATCACCAGCCGGTTGAGCGCAGGCTCGACGCTGGTCACCACCTCTTCGCCGACGAACTGTTCGATGAGCTTGGCGATCTGCGGCGCGCTCGCGGCGCGCAGCGTGATGACCTCGCTCGCAAAGCCCGGCGCGACCGGACCAATATCGGGGGCGGGACCTTCGCCGGGGGCGGGCGGCGCGTCCATTGCCCCGACGCTGGCCTCAGGCCCGGGGCTGGTGAGCCGCGCCTCGGCGCGCGCGGCGGCGCGGGTGACGACGCGGTAGCGGTTGCCGTCGATGATCAGCACCGCGCCGACCGAGCGCAGTGCCGATTCGAGCAAGGGAATGAGCTCGGCGCGGCGCACGGGAGTCGCAGTGCGCAGCGTGACATTGCCGGTGACCGCCGGATCGACCGCATAATCGACCCCAAGCATCGCGCCGAGCACGGCATCGACGACGCGCTTCACATCGGCATCGACGAAGGCAAGGTCATAGCCCGCCTCGGTCGCGGGCGCACGGCGCGACTGGGCATTGGCGGGCGGCGCGGGCGTCGGCAGCAGCAGCGCCAGCGCTGTGGCGGCGAGCAGTCCGGACCGAAAAGGGCGTGCACTCATGGAAGATTGTCCTGACTGGCAAGAGCGGGGGTGTTGGGCTGGGCAGCGCCCGAGGGCTCGCGGTTCTTAAGATCGAGGCTGACGCGCTCGGTGACCCCGTCGCGCGCGAAGCGGACCTCGCCGCGGCCGATGCGTGCGAGCCGCCAGCCGTCGATCTCGCTGCCCGGGGTGAGCGTGACCACTTGGCCGTTGCTGCCGCGCACCAGCGCGACGCTGCGCCCGCGCGGGGCGATCGCAGTTCCCACGAGCGCCGGCAGCGGCAGCTGGGCGGGCGCGGCGGCGGCCATGTCGGCGGGGAGCGGTGCAGTGCCTGGGGGAACTGCCCCGCCGCTCAGATCGAGCCGCGCGATCAGCGGCGCTGGATCGGCGGGGGCCGCGACGCGCACCTGGCGCGGCGCGATTAGCAGCGGGCGCTCGGCAATCTCCACTTGCGGGTCGGCGATCTGGAACGGCACCAACAGGGCAAGAACGGTCGCGAGGGCCATGAGCAGCCAGCGTCCGCGCAGCAAGCTCATCGCCCGCGCCCCCACACCGCGCGAGCCGTGCCGGTGAGGCGCGCGGTGCCGCTGCTGGCATCGAGCTCGAGGCTGTCGAAGCGGATGATGGGATTGCTGCTTTCAGCCTCGGCGACCCAGGCGATGAGCAGATCGGCGGGGCCGCTTGCCTCGATATTGACCAGAACGGCGCGACCTGCCGCCGTGCCGCTGATCGTCACCGGCGCCGTGCGGACAATCAGCCCGCGCTGACGCGCGCCCGCGGTCAAGCGCCGCGCGAGCGCAGCGCTTGCCGCCTGGCGATCGGGCGCGATGATGAGCTGCGCGAGCAACTCAGGCGGCGCGCGCGGCGGGGGCGGGCCGCTGACAATGGCTTCCATCCGCGCCAAGCGAAAGCGCGCGTCGGCGAGCGCCTGGCGCTCGGTATGGACCGCATTCCACAGCGGCAGGATGATCAGCTGGAGCACGAGCAGCAGCGTCAAGAGCGCGAGCATCGCGGCGATGAGCCGCTGCGCGAGCGGCGAGAAGCTCGCGAAGATCATCGCAGCGCCTCGACCTGGACCGCGGTGCGGCCATCGGGCAGCGGGCGCGCGTCGATGACGGCGAGCCCGGTGGTGGCGGGGTCGAGCCCAGCCGGGAGCGTCAGCCGCAGCGAGGCGCTCGCACCGCGGCGTATGGCAGCGCCCGTCACGACCGCGCCCTCGGGCAGCGCAGCCGCGGGGCGCGCAAGCCGCGCGGTCGCTGCGGGGGTGCGTGCGAGTATCTGCAACGCACGGGAGGCGTCGCTGGCCACCTGCAAATCCGCCGCCGCGCGTGATGCGCTGCTCGCCTCGCTCGAGAGAAAGCTGAGGCGCGCTTCGACTTGGCTCCGCTGATTGCTCAGCAGCGCCAGACTGGTGAGCGGGATCGAGGCGATGAGCGCCAATGCGATCAGGCTTGCGCGGCGGTTGCGGCGCACTTCCTCGGTAATGCTGGCGTCCTCGCCTGGGAGCAGAATCTGCAGGGGCGTATCGCCGCTGGCGATGATCGCCGGGCGCGCGAGCCCGCGCGCGGCAAATTGGTGCTGCACCGTCTCGGCTACGCTGCGCCGCACCAGCGTGACGGCGAGGCTGGTAGTCTTGGCATCGCGCGCCGCGACGCTGCGGCTCCACACCAACGCCGCAGGTTCGAGCGGTGCGCGCCGCGCGAGCTGATAGCCAAGCGCCGCATCGACGCGCGCGAGGGCGGCGTGGGGGAGATCGACCTGGAGCTGGAGCTCCTGGCCGGGCGGCAAGGTGAGCAGTGCGCGCGCTTCGCTGCACAGCCGCGCCAGATCGGCCCAGTCGTCATCGCCGAGTTCGTCGAGCGACTGGTCGGCGCGCTCGCGCAGCACCTCGCCCCGGTGGTGACGCTCGACCTCGATATGCTGCTCGCCCAGCCGAATGAGCGTCTGCGCGCGCCCTGCCGCAAGGCGCGCGCGCCAGCGCGCCGGGATCTGCGCGGCGAGCTCACTGCGCCACCAGACGAGAAACTGGGCACCGAAGACGCGCCATTGCTCAGTCCGCGCGCTCATGGGCGGCATGCCAGCGATATGGGATCGAAGCGGCAGCCGGGCTCGGCGGTGACCTGCGGGCGCGCCTGGACAGCAAAGCGCGTGCCATCTTGCTCGGTGAAGGCAAAGCGCAGCGCCGGGCGCTGGCCCTCGCGCCCCGGCACGGCGTCGATGGCGATCGCCGCAAAGCCGCGCATCAGGATGCTTGGGCGTGCCAGCGGCGCACCGGTCGCGGGATCGCGATACTCGGCGACCAGCGCCATGCTGTCATCGTCGCGGCGTTCGGTCCGATAGCGCAGCACCGCGGGACCGCGCTGGCCGAGGCTGAGCGGGGGCATGACGAGGAGTTCGTTGCTGCGGCTTGCGCCGTCCACAAAATAGGCGCTCTCAATCTGCGCTGAGATGCCGGGCCAGGCAGCAAGCAAAGCCGCGCGCGGGGGCGGGGCGGCGCTCCGCGCCGCGCGCTCGCCGATCCCGCCGACCGCCCAGCCAAGCCAGACCAGCAGCAGCGCGCCCGCGAGCATCGCGGCGAGCAATTCGATCAGCGTGAACCCGCGCTCGCGCTTGCGAACCATCATCATGACGTCGGCGCCGCTTTGAGGCTGCGCCGCACGAGCCGTGCCCAGCGGATATTGTCGGCATCGCGCACCTCGACCGCGACCTCCGATAGCAGGAGCAGCTGGCGCGGATCGCGTGCGACCTGCGTCTCGCGGGTGATGATGCGCCAGGCTCCCTCGCGGCGGATGGTCTCTCCCTCGGCAAATGGGGCGTCGCTGCGCGCACTCAGCTCGGTCTCGGCAATGAGCAGCGCGGCGCTACGCTGGCGATCATCCTGCACGCGCGCGCTGCTGTTCGCGAGCGCATTGCCGATGACCCCGAGCAGCAGCGCGGTGACGACGAGCGCGACCAGCACCTCGACCAGCGTAAAGCCCCGCTCGGCCCTAGCGAACACGCGCATCGCGATCAGTCATTGCCAGGTTCGGCACGGCCATCGGCGAGGCTCAGCGTAATGCTGCGCCCCGGCGCGAGCGTCACTGTACCACCGCTCGAACAGCCGTCGGGATAGAAAATTATGCGCGTGCTATCGCCAATGGACGAGGCATAGCGCGCGTTCGGACCGAACGCCGCGGGATCAAGCGCCTGCGCGCGCCCGCTTGCCAGCGCTGCGCTGCGGGCGTCGGCCAATATCGCGAGCGCGCTGCGCAGCTGTTCCTGGCCCGTCCGGCTCGGCGGGCTGCCGAGCCGCGGCAGTGCCAGCGCGGCGACGAGCGCGATCAGCGCCAGCACCACGAGCATTTCGATGAGCGTGAACCCGCGCGGTAACTCGGGCCGCTTAAGGGCGGAAGCGCTGGTCGGCATCCTCGCCGCGCCCTCCTTCCTGACCATCGGCGCCGAGCGAGACGAGCTCATAGCCCTCGCGCCCGCCGAGCGGGGTGTAGATCAGCGGACGCCCCCAGGGGTCGGTCAATTGTTCGGCGCGCCGCACATAGGGGCCCGCCCAGCTATCGAGCCCCTGAGGCGCCTCCCACAAAGCCCCGATTCCCTGACGGCTATCGGGAAAGGTACCATTGTCGATCTGATAGAAGGACAGCGCTTGGCCCACCGTTTGGAGCTGGATTTTGACCGCCTTGGTCTTGGCGCCCTCGAACATGCGCATCACCTGCGGCACCGCGACCGCCGCGATCAGCCCGATCAGCACCAGCACGACGAGCATTTCCATGAGGGTAAACCCTGCCTCGCTGGCCGATCGCGTGCTGCGCTGCGTCATGCCGCAAAATCCCCCACCGCAAAAATGCCGAGCAGCACGCCCGCGACCAGCAGCGCGACGATAGCGCCGAGCAGGATGATGGCAATGGGATTGGCGAGCGATATCAGCCTTTCAACGCGCGCCCGCGCCGCCGCATCGATGATTTTACCTGCCTCGCCCAATGTGCTTGCGAGCGCGCCACTATGCTCGCCGACCTCGATCAACCGCACCAAAGTCGCGGGCACCAGCGGGCTCGCCCCCAATGCAGCGGTAAAGCGCCCCCCTTCGCGCAAATCCTGCTCGACGCCGCGCAGCATCTGGCTCCAGCGGCGGCTACCCATCGCCGGACGCGCGAGCGCGAGCGCCGGGACCAGCGCAATGCCGTTGGCGAGCAGCGCCGACAGCAATCGCGCAAAGCGTGCGGCGAGAAAACGATCGCGCAAGGTGAGCAGCCCGGTCGCGCCGCCCGCGCGTGCGGCGAACCCGTCGAGCTGGCCGCCGCGCCACGCGGTCACCAGCAATGCCAGCCCGGCGATCATCACCGCCAGCATCGCGCTGCCATGGTCGCGCACCGCTGCCGATAGGCCGAGCACCCAGCGGGTGAGCAGCGGCAGCGCCGCCTCGTTGCCGCGCAAAATGCTCTCGAACTGGGGCACCACTAGGGTGAGCACCACGACCAGCGCGAGCATGGTCGCCGCGACAATGGCGGCAGGATAAGTGAGCTGCGTGATCAGGCTGCTGCGCGCCTTGGCCGCCGCGCCAATATCCGCGCTAAGCTCGCTCAGCGCAGCACTCAACCGTCCCGAGCGCTCGGCCGAGCCGATGACGCCCAACACCCAAGGCGGCAGCTGCGCCTGGCAGGCGAGCGCCTCGCTCGGATTGCTGCCGCCGCGCAGCCTTGCCAGCACCTCGCGCAGCCAGTCGCGCTGGCGCGCGCGCGGCATTTGCTCAGCGAGCAGATCGACCGAGCGGTCGATCGGCATGCCCGCATTGAGCAGCACCGCGAGCTGTCCGAGAACCAGCGCCTGGTCAGCTTGCGACAAGGAACGGCTGAGCGCGACAGGCTGCGCGAGCCGCTCGGCGAGCCCCATCGTCCCGCCATGGATGCGCACCGGTGCCATGCCATCGGCAATCAGCTGCGCCGCGGCATCATCGGCGCTTGGCGCAATCACCCGCCGCCAGTCGCGGCGGCCGTCGGCGCGCACCACCTCGCAGCGCCACTCGCTCATTGGGCTTGGGCCGCGCGGCGCACTTCGCCGAGGCTGGTCGCGCCGCTGGCGACAAGCGCCAGCCCATGACGCAGCAAGCCCGATGCCGCGGGACTCTCGTCATGCCCGAGCGCGTCAGTTCGGATTCGCGCGCGCAGATCTTCGTCGATGGTAAGCATGTCGACGATCGGCTGGCGCCCGGCAAAGCCGCTGCCGCCGCATGCCGGGCAGCCGACGGGCTCGTGGACAGATGCTGGCACGTCTAGCTCGACATCGGAAAACAATTGTGCCTCCTCATCCGTCAGCGCGCGCGGCGCTTTGCACGCGCCGCACAGGCTGCACACCAATCGCTGCGCCACCGCCGCGATCAGCGTTTCGGCAATGAGATAGGGCTCGGCCCCCAAATCGCGCAGCCGCGCGAACGCTCCTGCCGCGCTGTTGGTGTGGAGCGTCGAGAGCACCAAATGCCCCGTCATCGCCGCGCGCATCGCAATCTCGGCGGTCTCGCCGTCGCGGATCTCGCCGACCATCAAGATATCGGGGTCCTGCCGCAAAAAGGCGCGCAGCGCGGCGGCAAAGCTTAAGTCGATATCGGGGCGCACCTGCACCTGGTTGACGCCCTCGATCAAAATCTCGACCGGATCCTCGACCGAGAGGATTTTGACGTCGGGTCGCTTCAAATGCTGGAGCGCAGCATAAAGCGTGGTCGTCTTGCCCGAGCCGGTCGGTCCGGTAACCAGGATGATCCCGTGCGGGCGCGCGAGCGCCCCCCGGAAATCGCTGAGCATCGGCTCGGGCAAGCCGAGCTTGTCGATCGCGAGCGGTACGCTTTGCTGGCCGAGCAGGCGCAGCACGATACTCTCGCCATGCGCAATCGGCGAGGTCGCGACGCGCACATCGACCTCGCGTCCGCGCACTGCGAGGCGCAGTCGTCCGTCCTGTGGCAAGCGGCTTTCGGCAATATCAAGCTCGGCCATCACCTTGATGCGCGTCGCAACGGGTCCAGCGAGGGCTTCATCAAGCGTCTCGACATCGATCAGCCGCCCGTCGATACGGTAGCGCACGCGCAAGGACCGCGCCATCGGCTCGATATGCACGTCCGAAGCGCGACGATCGACGGCATTGGTGAGCAGCCGGTGGACCAGCCGGATGACAGGCGCTTCGCTATCTTCTTCGTTGAGACGGCTGAGCTCAGCGAGCGCGGCAGGTCCGTCCATTGCCGCTGGAATGTCTACAGCGGGAACCGCAACCCGCGCCAACGCTTCATCGATATCGCCAAAGCGCGCAGTCCAGCATTCGACCGCGCGCGCACCGCTCGCGAACAGCATCGCGCGCAGCGCATCCTCGTCGCCCGGATCGGCCATGGCGAGGATGAGCCGATCGTCGTCGAGCGCCACAGGGTAAAGGCTGCGCCGCACGAGATAGCGCAGGTTCAGATCGGGGATGGCTCCCGGAGGTCCGGCGAGCCGCTCGCGGCCGACCAGTGGCAGTCCTGACCAGTCGGCGAGCGCTGTCGCCAGATCATCATCGCTCACCAGCGCCAGCGCGCGCAGGGTCGCCGCTGGGCGGCGGTCGCTTGCGGCAGCAACAGCCTCGGCGCGCGCCAGATCGGCGCGCGATACGAGCCCGCGCTCCACCAGCCGCGCCGCCCAATCGGGCGTCGCCATCACGCTGTCAGAATCAGCAAGGATGATGCTGGTATCCACCGACAAACCCTGCCAAAAAGAGGGCCCAAGGGAAAGCGGCAAAGCCCCACCCCCTCGCGAAATGGAGGCATCAACCATGGCCTTTGCCCCGATCGAGCATTGGCAGAGCGGCTCGCCGCCGCCGCTCGCTGTGTATCGACCGTTGGTGCTGGGCTTTGCTGCTCCGGCTTGGCTCATGAAAGCGCAGGAGCAGTCGGCGCGCTGGCGGCTCGAACGCCCGGTTGGGCTGGTGCTGGCGAGTGCCGTTGCCATTTCTGTTCTCGCCGCGCTGGCGGGGATCACGCAGGTAGCACTGCCGGAGATAGGCGACCGCTATCCGTTGGTGTTGCAGCTGATTGCGCCGCAGCAAACGACCGCTCTTGCGAGTGCTGGTGCTGCCTCTTCGCCGTCGCAGGAGGTCGCGCAGGCGCCCGTGTCGCCATCGCCGATTGAGACGAGCACGTCCACGCCGGTGTCCCCGCCCGAATGGCGCGTGGCGCGGGTACCGCGGTTGGGGCCAACCCGTTCGGGTGCGGTTGCGAGCAATGGCGTTGGTGGTAGAGACGTTGGTGGAAACACCAGCGGCGTTGGGAGCGGCGGGGTTGGGGCTTACGACCCTTATGCCGGGGCTGCCCCGCGATGGCGGCCTCCGGCGAGTATTAGGGCGGATGGAATAGATGAGGGGCAATTGCAGATGGCGATTGCTGAGGTGAAAAAGCGCTACCCGAATGCGCGGGGGACAGTTGACCTGCGAGTTCGGTTGTCGCCTGGGGGGATGGTGCTTGAGGTGGAGTTTGTCAGCGCGATCACGCCGGCGCTTGCGGCTGCCATGCGAACGGCGTTGGTCGGTAAGGCGATCGCAATCAAGTCTCGCGAGGGCATCGGGGGTGAGGTTATGGACCGAACTTTGACTCGTGTCGTGATCGGTTAAACATCTAACGGCTTTGAACGGCGCCTCGACCCCTCTAACAGACGCGTGAATTCGTAGCATTCCCTAGATTAATTGTCATTATTCAGAGATCTGGGGGTTAAGTAAAGTGACACCGTAACCCTAGTAACCCAAACCCGTAACCCAACCCATGGGTGAAGGCACGCGCGCCCGTGGGCGTGGCGATGCTGGTCAGCCGGTTGGTGTTACGATGTCAAAGAGAAAAGGCGAGACATTTTGAATTTTAAGTAAAGTATAACCGCAACCTATTATTTGTGATGAATGTCCAAACCAAATCCATTTCTTGATAAAATTGAAGCAAGTTCATTACTGATAAAAAAATTAACATCATTTTTGATTGAATAAACTAGAACTTGAACGTATCCTAACACATTGTGAGAAACATACGATATGTTTGGCAATTTGAACTTTTTACAAAAAATAAGTATTGATTCTCCCAAATCATCAAAATCCATTGTTATCTTTTGAGACGAGTAGTTAAATTTACCATGCGAATCTACAGATAAGGTCATGTTTAAATTTTCGGTCGCTAATATACGTTCAATAATTATTTTATCACTAGATTCTACAGAAATACAAAAGAAAATATCTGCTTTCATGGTCAGTCCCAAAAACTTCTGGTGGTCCCGCATTGCCCGACTGGCGCGATGCGGAATGATCCATCCTTGCATTTACAGATATCAAATCGACTCGGCGGTCTAGCGCCGTGCTCGATTTTATACTCATGCTCATCAGTGATGCCAGCCTGCTTCAATTCCCATTTGCTTGCCTTGTGGCACTGTGGATCACCGTCATCATCTGGACAGTCGTCATAAGTCAACCATGAACCGATTGCGCCGACCGCTAAAACCAAGCCTGAGCCGACTAACCCGATCCCAGCGCACGCAGGGGCTGCTGGTCCGGCTAGCCCACACACGGCAATGACCGGACTTTGCCCTGTAGGATCAGTAAAACGGAGCGGATTGTTGAGACCATACACCCACACATTGCTACCTCCCGCGAGCCCAATCGGATCGGCCTGGATGTAGCGCCCTGTGGTGGGGTCATAGTCGCGGTAGCGGTTGTAATAATGCTCGGCGCCGGGCAGGAGGAGGGCATTGGCGAACTGGCCGGGGAACCCGATTGCGGCGTAGCCATAGGGGGTAACGCTTTGTCCTGCAGCGTTGGTGGTCAGGATCGGCGTGCCGAGGTGGCTGGCGTGGACCCATTGGATTTCGCTGGTGATGCCGCTGGTGCCAGCTACCCCGACCGCGACCGCCAGCGGGGTGTAGCCGCCGGTGCCGTCATCGCCGCCGGTGGGGCCGGTTTCCCCCACGCCGCTCAACGTCCAGATATATTCGGCCTTGAGGTCGGCTGCCCCGCCCGCGCCATATTCGCCGACGATGCGGTGGTCGAGGTCGTAGAGGAAGACGCGTGTGTCGGTTGGGCCGGAGGCTGGCGTGGTGACCACGCGGATACGCTCGTCGGCACCATTGTAGAGCATCGTCTGGTTCGCGCTGCCGACGCTGTAGCTGGTCAGCCGCGCGCGACCGTCATAGGCGACCGTGACCGGCGCGCCAGTAGGGCGGGTCTCGCTCGTCTGGTTCCCGCGCGCGTCGTGGGTGAAGGCGCGGGTGCCAGCGGGCGTCGTGATGCTGGTCAGCCGGTTGGTGCCGGGGGCGATGCTGTAGCTGTCGGTTTCGGCAGGGGTGGCAGCGGCAACGGTGGCGCGCCGCTCGACCGCCAAACGGTTACCATTGTCGTCGTGGATGTAGTCCTCGCGCGCAAAGCTGCCCACCGCACCATCCATCCGCGTCAGCCGCTCGACCGGATCATAGCCAAAGCTGCGCGTCTTGCTCGCGTCGAGCGTGTCGGCGATCTGGGTGATATTGTCGCTATTGTCATAGGCATAGGTCAGCGCGGACAGCGCCGTGCTGTCCGCCGTCCGCTCCAGCCGCCGGTTCGCCAGCCGACCGTCATTGCCCCAGCTCTGGAGCATCCGCAGGCCATCGCCATAGTTGGCCTGTGTTAGCGCGCCGAAGCTCTCATAGCTCATGCCATCGGCAAGCAGCGTCCAGTCGGGGTCGCTCGCCGCCGCCTTGGTGCGCACCTGCGTCGTGCGGCCGAGCAGGTCATAGCTGTAGTTGACGATCCGGCCCGTCGGATAGGTGATCTGCGTCCGCCGGTCGGCCAGATCATAGTCAAAGCCGAGCGTCAGCCATGCGCCCGCGTCGATGCGCTGCCGCTTGGTGACGACATTGCCGCGGTGATCATAGCCATATTCGACGGTGGTGCCGCTGTCCTCCACCCGCGACAGGCGGCCCACCGCAAAGCTGCCCGCCAGCGCCGCGCCGTCCCACGCATAGCTGACGGTCTCGCTTGCCGGACGGCCTTGCGGCGTGGCCGAGACGAGGCGGCCCAATATGTCATAGGCATAATCGATGCGCTGCCCGCGCCCATCAATCGCGGCGGTCATGTCGCCTGCGCTGTTGTAATAATAGATGCTGGTGCCGCGATCGGGGCTGACCTCACGAATCGCCTCGCCAAAGGAGTTGCGGATAAAGCTGGTCTGCACACCAATGGCATCGCCATGCAGCGTCACATTATCGCGCTTGTCATAGGCAAGGGTCGGCGCGCCACCATCGGGCATGGCGCTGGCGACCAGCCGGTCGAGCGCGTCAAAACTTTGCGCGGTCGACTGGTTGCGAGGGGAGGCGATGCCGGTGATGTTGCCGACCTTGTCATAGGCATAGGTCCAGGTGCGCCCCGGTCCCAAGGTCTCGGTCAGCATCCGCCCCAGCGCGTCAAAGGTGCGGGTGATGCTGCTGGCCGTCGAGGTGTCGGTTCGCTTGACCGTCTGCGCGGTGACATTGCCCATCGCATCATGATCATAATCGATGCGTTCACCATTGGCGGCGACCACTGATTTGAGAAGCCCGGCAAGGTCATAAACCATGGTCAGCGGGCTGCTGGCCGGGGCGGTGATCGAGGTGACCCGCCCTTCGATGTCATAGGCAAAGCTGGTGACCGCATCCTCGGCTGGGTTCGTCGGATGCTTGACGCGGACCGCCGCGGTGCGGCCGAGCAGATCATAGCTAAACTCGGTTACGACCCCATTGGGATCGGTCATCGACCCAGGACGACCATTGGCGTCATAGGCGGCGAAGCTGGTCACATGGCCGAGCCCGTTGGTCATGCTCGTCACATTGCCTGCCGTGTCATAGGCAAAGGTGACCGTGTCGTCCTTGCCCTGTGCATCAATGGGCCGCGGCCCGTTGACCGACAGCAGGCGCGCGTTGGGGCCCCAAGTGTATGTGGTCGTGCGCGTCTGGCCATTGGTGGAATAGGGCGCGCTGTGCGTGGTGAGGTCGGTGAGCGTTTGCGACGCTACCATCGCATTGGCGGTGTAGGTGGTGTCGACGCGTAGGCCGTCGCGCTCGACCCGTGTCGGAAGGTCGAGGGTTGGGTGCCATTGCATGGTGGTGCTACGAGCTTGCGGAGTGCTAACCGCCTCGGCAACCGACGTGGGCCGGGCATTTGCGACATCAACGCCATAGTTGGTGATCCGGCCGAGGGCATCGACCGATTGGGTCATCAGCAAACGAATGCCCCAAGGCCCATAATATTGAAAAGTCTTGCTGTCAGCGGGGGTCGTGGCCGTTGCTTCGCCATCGATCCGCATAATGGCCCATGGCTCGATTTTTCCGGCATTCTCGCGGCGATGCAGTGAATAGACGTCAGTGCGACCAAGCGGCCCGGTCGCCTTGCGCGTCTCATTACGAATATCGAGCTGGCCATTCACATAATGCTGCAAATGCTCGAAGCTGTAGGCGTTGACCCCGCCCGCCAACGCCGAGGCGGCGAGCTTGCCATGGGCGGCGTAACTGTAGGTGGCGAGTGTTACCCCATTTTGGTCTCGGATGCGGGTTATGGCATTTGGATTGTCGGACTGCTCATAATCATAGCTGCGCTTCCACAGCAGCACACCATTTGCATCGGCGCGGGTCACGGAGCGCAGGCGATTATCGCGCCCTGAGCGTTTGAGCACGATCTCTGACGGACCCAGGATCTGCGAGGAGGTTGCCGAATTATATTCGCGAATATCAAGATTGAGCGCCACAGCCCATTGCGGCGGCGGTGCGACATACGACGACTCAGCCTTGTCGTAGACATAGTCGAGCCGTGTGCCATCGGGCAGGGCAACACGGCTGATGACCATGGGCTGTTCCCAATCCTGCACCGTGGTATTGCCGGGTGCATTCTGCCAGGTCAGCACAAGTTCGCGGTTCAGGCTGTCGCGCACACGATAGGGGTTTGGGCCGTCGTCATCATAGTCGAACCACTGCGTGTAGCCGCCGGGCTTGCCGTGCTCGACCGGAACCAACAGGCGAGTCCCCGCAAGCAGGCCGGGGACATTGGCGCGCCGGAACAGTATATATTCGCCATTGGCCATATCGAGCCGCATTTCGGGAGGGGTCGCGGCGGTGACGGCTGTGTCATTGAAGAACGCATAGCGATCAACCGTAGGTGTGGTAACCATCGACAGCTTGCGCCGCGTCGGGCTCAATATATCGCCAAAGAAATTGGGAATGGTCCAAGTCCAGGTGGTTGCATCGCGATTGACAGTCCAAAAATCGTCCTGCCCACCGGTTTGGCTATGAAAGGTCACAACCTCGCTGAAATCACCCTTCATCTCCAGAAAGCCGGGCAGGAGCGTTTTCCAAGAGCTATTGGGCTTGCTGACATAATTGCGATCGACACCAAGCAGGCCGTCGGCGGTCACATAATCGGTCTCGGCCAAGACCTTGTATCCGCTCGTGACACTGATGGGGTTCCCGATCGTCGGGGTTGGCGGCGATGACAGCGGCGTCGCACCGCACTCGCCGTTACACTCTGGTCGTTCCTCCGCCGGGTAAACGCAGCGTTGCTGGACAGTGAGATACCCCGATGGACAAACTAACCGAACGAGGGAAGGAAGGATCGTGTTGCTATTTTCCGGGCCGCCAAATTGTTTGGGAATCCAGTTGCACGCCATATCGTTGTAGTCGACGTATGTCGTCGGCAATGGCGTGGCGTTGGGGTTAAATTCAGACCGTTGGATGTCGCAGGCGATCTCTGCACTGCCCGCATAGGCAGGTGGGCCTTGCCACGTAGGCGTTTCCCAAAGGCCGGCCTGTTCAGGCGGCGGCGGCTGAAGAACCGGTGTCTGCGCCAACGAAGAAGGCGAAAGGGGCAGTGCCAGCACAAGCGCAATTAGAACCGCCATAAGCTTTCGCATAAACCGCCCCTTCATTGCCTGTGCAACAACCGACGTTAGATGTCTGAAATGTTACAATTTAACGGAAGGTGAAGCAGTTTATTGAAGCGGACAACGAAAAAAGACGCAGCGCTCGCAATTCTTATAACTTAGTGACGGCGACACTAATTGGGATAGGCAGATATCCCTTATTCAAGAACCGAACACGGCGGCGAGGCTGCGCTTTTAGATGAATGCATGATGCTAAAATATATGATGGATAGCCTGCCACGCTCCAGCAACAAACGCCCCGCCAACCAATAGGCTCGCAAACCAAAATTCGATAGCCAGCGCCCAGTCGCGCGATTGGGGATCCCGATTCTGCATGGTCAAGGTTTGGCAGTGAGAATTGTTGTAGGAAAGCGTTTCATCGGCCGCCTGCGGACTAGCCACAGCATCGCTCAACTACCGCGACCCAATCCGCGCGACCAGCTCGGTCCCCGCTGGTATCTCAGCGCTCTTGCCGGTGACCACAAAGGCGATCGTGCCAATCGCCACAAACGCTAGCGCGGTCTCGGTGGTGCCGCCTTCGCCGCGGCTGCCGATGCGCCCACTCAGTCGCAAAGTTCCATCTGGCAGTTCAGCATAAAGTGCCCGCGCCTCTAGCTTGCCCGACACCCCGAACGCCGCCTTGGTCTCGGCGCGGGTGATTTCTCCAACGACCGGCGTGCCCTTGGGCAGCACAACCACACCATTCACGGTCAGATCCTCGCTGATCGCGAGCCGGAACAAATCGCCTTTGACATGACGCTTCGACGAGAGCGTCTCAGAGAGGGTGAGCAGCACGAGCGTGCCATCGGGGATCTGAGGCCGTGCGGATGCGGGCGCAGCCGCTGGGGAAGTTTCGGCCACAGCAGGCGATGGCGGCGCGACTGCTGCTTCCGGCTCGGCTTGGGTGCCAGATGCGATAGCAGCGATGACCAGCAACAGTGCGGTCATGGCGTGGGTGCAGTCAGCGTGAAGTCGTCGGTCACAAAGGCGGTAATCTTCTCACCAGCCTTAATCTTGGCATTATTGCCCTTGGCAAAGAGGCCAAGGAGCCCGAGGCTCAGCACGCCCACGACGGTCTCAGCGGTACCGGTGCGGCCCTTTGCCGAGGTATCGCCGCTGATCGGGATTTTCTGACCCGCATATTCGACATAGAGCAGCCGTGCGGTGAGGCTGCCGGCTTTACCCAGATTGCCGCTGGAATCAGCGGCAGTGACCTCACCCCATGCCAGTGCCCCGACGGGGATGACGGTTGCGCCGCCGATGACGACCGGCTGATTGACGCGCAGCTTGAAACGGTGGCCAATGGTGTCGGTCTTGGTGGTCACCTCGGTCAGCGTCATCAAGTGAATGGGCGTATCGCGCGGCAGGACGATAGCCGCAGCGGCAGAGACCGGAGGCGCCGCGGGCGTCATCACCAGCTGGGCCGGATCACTCGCTTGCTGTTCAACAGCAAGGGCGGGGGCAGCAGGCGCGGTAGGCACCCCCTGCATAGCAACGGCAACCAGCGCCAGCGCGCTCATCATCTGTGTCAACTTATCCCCCCACCCATTTATCTTTGCGGCCGCTTGACCGAATCACCCCAACAATGCTCCTGCTACAGGAGAAGCAAGCATTGGGGGAATCTATGAAATTTGGAACAGCCTTGGCCGCCGCAATGGCGGCCGCAATTTTGGTGTCGGCGCCGCTTGCGGCCAAGGACAAAGAGCGCGTCTACGCGGTCATGAACGAAGATCTGGGTGTGCCGGTCTTCCCCTATGATATTGAGGACAAGCCCTATGTCATCGTCGCTGGGGTCGAAGCCGGTGTGCGCAAAGCGACGATCTTCAGCAAAGAGCCGTCGCAGAAGAAGATCTACGGCGAGCTGTGGGAGCGCGGCGAGAAGGCCGGCGCCGATGCCATCGTCATGGCCGCCTATGGCGACAGCAAAATCTCGGCATTCAGCTGGGGCCGCACCAGCGCAACGGGCATCGCCATTCGTTTCCTCACTGAGAAGGAAATTGCCGACGGCGTAAAGCCGGAAAAGGCGGCTGATTTTGATGCGACCAAGCATAAAATGATCGACTGATGCGGTGATGCGGCGGGGGCCTGGCACCAACAGCCCAGCGCCAAACGCGCTGGCTGAGCTATCGCCCCCGCGCCTGCTGACCGATTGGGAGCTGTGGGCCTGCGCTAATCACTATGTGTCCACCCATGGCGAGGACGCTCCCGTCATCGCGGCGCTGCGCGCCGATGAGCTTTTGACCGATGGCGACCTTGACGGCGTGGACAATTTCCATGCGATCATCAGGCGTATCCATGCGCTGCTAGGCAAAGGGCAGGGGCGAGCTCACTGACTTTGGCTTGATCTCGCCACTTCGCGATATCGAAGTGAGGCATTTGTGGGGGCAATGAATTGGCTGGCGCTTAGGCTGCCTCGGGGCGGGCGGTGGCTGGCCCTACCGCTTTTCTGGCCAAACAACGCTACATTGAAAAAGATGATGTAGCAGACCCCTCTTCAGCTAACAGCGAGACCTCATACTGGCGCCCTTTCAATAATGGACTCTCTGGCCCTACATGAGAGAATCCATTAATATTCTGCCAGAGAGCTATTTTATTAGTAATATGACACTTTTTCTTACTACTTTGAGTCTTCCAAACTAACTGATTGCCAGTCTTGTCACGAACCTCAAGCAAAATTACGCATATAGGGTCTAAATCGGAGGATAAAAATCCCTTTTTTCCTATAACAAAGGCTACGCTGCTTTCATTTTTTTCTACTTTGATAGAAATACTAGACGAGCACCCAAGAGTAAGACAGATTAAAAATGACGGTATGAGTATAGCAAATCTAAGGAATGAAAAGTTTCCCATCACTGCGTTCCTTGTCAGATCATTCCTTTAAATTCAATCATTTAGTCTCTCAGGCTTAAACGTTGTCCTCTGAGGCAGCCGTGACCCCGTAACCTGTTGCGATAGCGTAAATTGCCCGTCTCTAAAAGACAAGTTTGTGCGTGAGTTTCCAATCGACATGCCCTCTACTCTCGAACAGGCGCCACCGGCCATGCAGGTAGAAAATGCGTTTGCACGAGCTTCAAAAGTTTGTTCGTTGAACCCCAGCTCTGGGTTCCACCTGTATATTTCGCTTCCAAAGCCACCGCGAGCCTGCTCGCTAGCCATAGAAGGCCAGCTTCTAAGACCGATGCTAATTTCGAATATATGATACTGTTCATGCCAATACTCAGTCCGCCTTGCTAAATTTTGTGTTCTGGAGAAATCGTCCGAATATAAGTCAAAAGCGAACGCTATTCCTGCTGGCGAAGCCATAGATCTGTTGGTGATAGAGCGAACCACCGGAACGATTTCCATTTCATTCCCGAATACTCTTCTCAACATAGTTCTTTCGCCCGTCGTAGCTTGACGATTCCCATCCGGGTCGACCTTATTGACCGGATCATTCCCGACATATGCATACCAGTTGATGCCATCCTTGTAGCCGATGGGATCGGTCTGCATGAACCGCCCCAGCGTGGGCGAGTAGATGCGGGCCTTGTAGTAGTAGAGGTTCAACTCACTCAGCCAAGTCTGCCCGGTATATTGGAACCGCCCGAGGTTGGTGGGTGCGGGCACGCCATATTCGTCATAGGCATTGAGGTTGATGGCATTGCCGCTCGCGTCGCTTATCGCAATCACGCTGCCGCGCTCGTCGGCGTGGAGCCAGCGGCGGTCGGAGAGGCCGCTGCCCTCATACCACAGCAGCGGTTCATCATCGCCGGGACCGTGCACATAGCGGCGCAGGATCGCGCCGCCGGCATCGCGCTCGGCGATCAGGCGCGGGCCCAGATATTCAAAGCGGGTGGTGAGCGCGCCTTTGACAATGCGCGATAGCCGCCCGGTCGGGTCATAGGTCAGCGCCGTGCCGTTGCTCGCTGTCGCCAGGCGGTTCTCGCTGGTATAGCCATAGCTCAGCGTGGCGTCGCTGATCATGTTGCCGCGGCCATCATAGCCGAGCGCGCTCGCCCCGGCGCTGGTCAGCTGGTTGAGCCCATTGGTGCCATAGGGCCGCACCACGTTGAAGTGCGCTGTCCAGGCATAGACGTCGTTGCTGCGCGTCTGGCCGATGAGCTGGCTCGACGGATTGTAGCTCATCCCCGTCCCGCCCGCCGCCGGGCCTGCCACGGTCAGATCATGCGTGCTGCCGCCGAGATCCTGCGCAAAGCTGCGCAGGCGGCCTACCGGATCGAACACCAGGTTGGTGGTCGCCCCATTGCCGCGCGCGATCTGCGTGCGGCGACCCAGATCGTCGAACGCGAAGCTCGCAATGGTGAAGCTGCCATTTTCGGCGATGCTGGAGAGGTCGGCGGTGTTGTAAAAATAGGACCAGTAGTTGCCATCGGGATGCGTCACCCGCGTGAGGCGGCCCGCCGGGTCATATTGGAGCGCGATCGTGCCAACCGGGCTCGACTGCGACACCATGCGGCCCAGCGCATCAAAGCCGCTGCCAACACTATTGCCCGCGCTGTCGTTGACCAGGGTGGGCCGGTCGAGCAGGTCATAGCTGGTGGTGATGTCATATTCACCGGCGACGCTGTTCGGCACATCCTTGAGCGTCATCCGGTTGAGCGCGTCATAGCTGTAGTTGATCAGCTGCCCATCGCGCAGGCGGCGCTGGGTGATATTGTCATTGGCATCATAAGTCAGCTGCTCATAATCGGTGGTTGAGCTCGCCAGCGCGCCCACCGTGGTCACCGGGTAGCGCGTCTTCGCCAGCCGGTCGTGGCCGTCATATTCAAAGGTGGTCCGATTGTTCTCGCCATCGGTCACCGTCGCGAGCTTGCCATTGAGCGTATAGCTGTTGGTCTCCTGATCGGTTTGCAGCGGCGTGCCGAACGCGAGGATGGTTTTGATCAGCTGCCCCGCAGCATCATAAGTGAGCTTGGTGATGCGGTCGGGACCAAAGCTGCCTTCGCTACCCAAAGTGCAGGCGCTCGCCGGCGGCGACCCAAAGGCTGCCGGGTTCATGCGCACTGCCGTGCATTCCAAGCGGCCCGCCAGATCATAGCTATATTGCGTCAGCGCCTGGGTGCCTTCGCTCGTCCCATAGCTCCACTCGCGGATCTTGCGATCGAGCGCGTCATAAGCGGTTTCCATCGTCTGGAGCGGTACGAACGCCGCCCAGTCGACATCCGACTGGCTGTTCACCGTGCCCTGCTCGACCTTGACCAGCCGTCCGGCCAGATCATAGCTGTTGCGCGTCGCGCGGTGCTTGCGCGGCCCTGCGCCGTCGGGGTCGGGCGCCACAACTCCCACCACCCGCCGCATCGCATCATAGCGCCAGCGCGTGGTGTCGTCGGTGCCGGCGAGCGGGCCATCTTCGGTGAGCTTGTTGCCCTGCGCATCATAGGTCCAGCTGGTGGTCGCCGACACGCTGTTATCGCCGGCAGCGACCGTCTTGCTGACGGGCAGCAGATTGTTGGCGGTGCCAGCGGCACCATAATTGAAAGTGGTGCGGGTTTCATCGGCAGTGCCGACGCACGCCGGAGCCGCGCCGGTACGGCATTCGCTGATTTGCGTGAGCAACCACACCGGATAAGGCGACTGCACCACCGTGCCCGCACTGTTGCGATACCAGGCGTAGAACTGCCCATAGCTGTAGCGCTTCTCGGGCTGGGTCGCACCCCCACTTGGCGCTGCGCGCTTCTCGGTCAGCATCTGCCCATGCGTCGCTGACCAGGTGTAGGTCGTGGTGATGCCCTTGGCGTCGGTGACGGTCAGCGGTTTGTTGCACGAGGGCGCGTAGCTCGCGCACGCGGTGCCGTCGTAGGTTGCGCTTTCCACCGTGTCGGCGAGGCCCGAGCCCGGTTTGGCAACATGGCGGATCTCGATTGGATTGCGGTTCACGCCATATTTGAGTTTGACCTTCTGCCCGTCGGGACTCGTTTGCTCCTGCAGCAGCGTCACCAGACAGCGCTGGTAAATATACGGCGGCAAATTTGCAGCGGCATTCGCATCACAATAGTTGCTGGTTGTGGTCCGCCCCAAAGGATCGACGATACGCGCCGGCCCTGGCGTCACTTGGTAGACGACATCGCCATAATAGACATGGACGTAGCCCTGACCCATCCCGCCGACTACCCGGGGCGGGGTCATACTCGATGGCATCGGCGGGAAATCGTATCGCACCTCTGTGGTCTGATTGAGTGCGTTGACATAAGCGCCGCCCGAGATCGTCTGGTAAAAGGGCACACCGCCCATCCCATCGTCGGTCACCGGGGTGAGGTCGTAATAATAGGTGTATGCGCTTCCGTCAGGGAAAGATTGGGCAAGCACATAGGGCTCGAGCTCGCCGTCGGACGTAAAGCTGTATGACATGTTGTTGGTCATCCAAGGCGATGACTGTCCCGGCTTGGTGTGCGCCATCTGAAAGCTGACGTTCGGCGAAGTCGAGGTGTAGCTGATCGACTCATTTGCCGTGTCCGGCGTGGTCGCGCTCGTCATCACGACGCGATTATCGAGGCCGCCATAGGCATAGGTCGATGTTGCCTGCGCATTGCCCGGACAAACATTATTCGCTGGCTTGGTGATCGTGCCGAGGTTGATCACGCATGCCTTGGACACGTTGTTCCAGCCCCCGCCTCCGCCGCCATACTCCAGGAGCAGCGCATAGCCTCGCGAACTGGTAACGCTACGCAGACGAACTTTGTTGGGAACAGCTGCGGTAGTCGTTTCATATTGGAAGTCGAAACGCGTGCCGTCGGGTTCGACCACATAGGTGACGAAGTGACATTCCCATGTTCCGCAACCCGCGCCCGCAATGGGTTGGAACACTGCAACCGTCCCATCGGTCGCACGATAGGTGTAAGTGGTATTCGCGCCGCCGACATAGCCTGACATGGTCAGACGCGTGAAATCATTCTGCGATTTCTGCCGGAACGTCGTGTCGAGGCCGTAGAGCATCTCAAATGTCTGCGAGCGCCCGCCGTAGCCGACCTCGGCGATATAGTCGTAGCTGTTATTCTCTTGATTGAGGATCGACTTGATGACGAGCGTGATGCTCCAATTGTGCGAGAGATTGCCGAACGGTTCAGCATGGCCAAGGATCGGCGTGATCATCGTGCGCTCGAGCGCGATCGCACCTGGCCCTTCACCGATGGAGATATCCGTTTTGCTATAGCCAAGCCGGCCCGTGCGTATATCGACACCGCCCGGCGTTACCGCGATTTTCTCCGGCGATGGGGCGTTCAATACGGCGACCTGCTGGGCATGGGCCGCAGGCGCCAAGGCCAGAGCGAGCAGCGCCATGGAGAAAACCGAAAATCTGCGAGCAAAATCTCCGGTCATCCGCATATGCCCCCAAGCTTTAGCTGATTAATTGTGTGAACCCGTCGTCGTTACCGTCTTGCGGTTATCGGCTTTGTCGTAGGTGTAGGTTGTCTCGACATTGTTGTTCACCGTACCGGTGCGCACGACCTTCACGAGGCGACCCTTGGCATCATAGGTATAGGTGATGGTCTCGGTAGCATGGGCTGGAATGGCAAGGCCTAGCACCGCCAAAGCGCACAGCAATCGCACCGACTTCGACATCCGCATCTCTCCCGCCCGAGGCAGCACCGCGACTCCGTCAACCGAGCGAAGCTGAAGCGTCAGTCTACAACTGTCAATCATGAATAATGTCATGAATCAGTCATTTACTCCGTTTTGGCGAGAATCTTGGGATTCGCACTTTCGGTATTTTGCTCCTGTCAGATCACAGCCAATATCGCGAACACGCTACCAAGATTGGTGCAAACCATAGCAAGTCTGCTGACGGTGATAGGACGCGCCGATGCTACGCGCCGTGGGGCGACACAGGCTAGCGAACTTCCTTTGTGCTGTAGGAGCGACCGCCTATTCCACATCGGCCCCGGAGTGCCTCGTTAGAGCAAATATCTGATGGCATGCCACGCCCCTGCGATGAACGCTCCCCCGACCACCAAGGTCGAGATCCAGAATTCAATGGCCAGCATCCAGTCGCACGATTGCGGATCGCGAGTGTACATGATCGAATTGGCAATTCAGGGTGATGCCGCTGGCGTTGGCATGTGGAAAGGCATCGCAGCACGGCTAAATGCTTTGACCAGCAACCAGCGGAGTGAGCACTCGTAATGGATATGGAGCAACCACATTGATCGCACTGCTTCTGACTTTGACCACCGTCCCCGCCGGGGCCGAATTCACCTGCACGCCAACGCGCGTATGGGACGGCGACGGTCCGATCTGGTGCGCCGAAGGGCCGCGAATTCGCCTCGCGGGCATTGCCGCGCGCGAGATCGACGGGACCTGCAACGTTGGTCAGCCGTGTCCAAGTGCGGGCGCTATCGAGGCGCGCGATCATCTTGCGGGACTGATTGGCACCATTACCGGTCAATCAAACGAGGGGCATCTGCTGGTGCGCGGACCTACCATGCGCTGCATCTCGGACGGCGGCGCGGGCGCCGGTCGGACAGCGGCGTGGTGCGTATCGCCCCGCTCGGGGGACTTGTCTTGCGCCATGGTTCGCGATGGCTATGCTCTGGTCTGGGAGCGATACTTGCGGGGGCATCAATGCAACTGAGCAATTCTGCAAAAGAGCGGCTGCTGGAGCTGCTCTCCTTCGTCTTTATCGCATTGCTGCTGGGCAATGTGGCCTATGCACTCTTTATTTGGGTTTTTCCGGCTTACTGAGCGCTGTTGGGCAGACCAAAGCGGGACAAGTGATGCGCGTTCTTGGGATCATTGCTGTGATTGGGCTGAGCGCAGCCTCGTCTGCGATGGTTAGTGCGCATCCTGGCGGGCTTGCCGCCGATGGCTGCCACAATGATCGCAAAAATGGTGGTCGTCATTGTCACCGTCCACCTGGCGGTAATGCGCCGCCTGCTGAACGGCCGCAGCGCGCATTCAGTGGCTCAGTCTATTATCCCAATTGTGCGGCCGCCCGCGCCGCCGGTGCTGCGCCCGTTCGCCGCGGTGATCCTGGCTATGCATCGCATCTCGATCGGGACAATGATGGCATCGGCTGCGAGTAGGAGAATTCAATATGATCAGCATGCTGCTTGCAATGGCTGCAACGATGGAAGGCAGGCTTGATCTCGTCTGTTTGGGGCAGGGATCTGCCAATAAGCAGACCAGCAGCAGCGCCTATGTCACCGACAATTATGGGAATTCGGCATGGGGCAATGTGGTAGGCAACCGCAGCGTGCCTTTCGCCGATCAGGTCAATCTGTGGATCGAGGGTGACGAAGGACGGCTGCGCATGCCGCGCTCGATGCTGCCGCCCCTTCGCGGCGGCGAAGATGGGTGGTTCAAGATCAAGGATCTGAGCGTCACGGACGATGAGATCACCGGCTCGGTTGCAGTCAATTTCATCAACAATCCCAAAATGATCATCGACCGGCGAACTGGGCTGATCCGGCTTTCTGGAAAGGCCGGCGACTATATCGGTGAATGTGAGCGCTTTGTTCCGAGCGCGATGCCGCAGCGATTTTAGGCCAGAGCGTGTAAGTTAACGTAACACCGGGGATGCGAACTGGGAGCATCTTTGCTTGCATTAAATATGACTGGGTCAAATAGCAGCAAGTTTTCCGCGTCAGTCGTTTCTGGAATTTCAGCAGACTGAAAGGCAGAATATTACGGAAATGTGACAAGTAAGAATATCGTATAACAGTCATGATGATTGTCACAAGCAGATAGATCCAAAATGAATTGTAATTTTATTGGCTCGACACAACAGAACAAATATGAGAATAATTTTCGCGAATCGCGGGGGCAATCAGTCAAGTAAAGAGCCTAATGTCAGGCCTTAGCGGGGGTGGCAATGTGATGTGCTTGAACCGAGTAATTGCGAATC
Source organism: uncultured Sphingopyxis sp. (assembly GCA_964401155.1). Classification (GTDB taxonomy): domain Bacteria; phylum Pseudomonadota; class Alphaproteobacteria; order Sphingomonadales; family Sphingomonadaceae; genus Sphingopyxis. Next base: position 132,626 of record CAYNXF010000001.1, on the reverse strand, counting down.
AGCCACGTAAATTTTTCTTGTCCACCTTTCGGTGTTTTAGGCAATGACCAGTCCTTGGCAGCCGCAATCGCCCATACCTACCGGGTTGTTGCTGAAGCTCAGACGAAACTCTGATGGAGGCTTTGCGGCTTCCGTCAGAGGCTTAACGCAGGGAGCAGAGCCGCTTCTACGTGTAGGCGCCGCCGACAATGGCACCGGATTTGATGATGCAACGTCGGCAATATGGTACCGCAGAGAAGCGAGTGAAAACCCTTGGGATCAGGCGCATGCAATGATGCGCATGGGCTTCGCCGTTGGAACAGGTGACCTGCTTGCGGCTGAGCCTGAGTTCGAGCAACAATGGGTTGGTGGCCCTCCTGCAACGGATTGCGTTGCAGAACCGCAAGACGAGAGCGGGGGAAAGATCAGCGGCCCGGGCCGGTTCTGGCACCTTGGCGATGGATTTAGCGAGCTTGAGAAAGCCAGAGGCGCAGTCAATTCTGACCAACAGCGTCGGGTATTGGTTGCGCATCTCGACACTGGCTATGATCGCGCTCATCGGTTCGTGCCGGCCAATATTGCGCCGGGCGAAAGAAATTTCGTGAGGGGTGAGGGCGCGCCGGACGATGCCTCAGACGTATCCAAGCCAGGCGGATTGAGGAATCGCGGTCACGGCACAGGGACGATTGGCATTTTAGCGGGGCCAATAATTGGCGGTGCGCCAGACATCTCAGTCTTGCCTATTCGAATAGCAGATTCAGTCGTCCGCTTCCGTACTGGAACGATGGCACAAGGTTTCGACTATGCACTAAGCGCGGGCGCGCGGGTGCTATCGATGAGTATGGGCGGCCTTGCATCAGCGCTCCTCGCAGATGCAGTCAACAAAGCATATACCGCCGGATTGGTCATGGTCACAGCGGCAGGCAATAACTTTTCTGGGCTGCCTGTTCGATCAATTGTGTACCCGGCCCGGATGCGAAGAGTCGTTGCGGCGTGCGGCGTGATGGCTAATGGCAAATCCTATAGCGGCCTCGGGTTCGACACCATGGAGGGATGCTATGGCCCCCCCTCCAAAATGTTGACAGCTCTCTCGGGCTTTACGCCAAACATTCCGTGGCCCGAAATAGGATGCCCGGATATTGTTGACGAGGACGGGCAGGGTACCTCGGCGGCGACGCCGCAGCTTGCTGCCGCTGCTGCGCTGTGGATTGCCAAATACTGGGACCAGTTGGAAGGATTCATACCGTGGCAGCGCGGTGAAGCTGTCCGTCAAGCTCTTTTTCGGTCGGCCACATTAGGCAATCAAGCCAAGCCTGATCCCAAGCTGGGCTGGGGAGCAGTACGTAGTGCGCAAATGTTGGCGCTCGCGCCGGCAAATCTTGGAACTCTTGTGCCGGAGCCGCCGGCGACGGCAGGCTGGGCCTGGGTAAAGCTGCTAACCGGCCGCGGCACCGGAATAGCGGCAGCTGGCCTGAGTTCCGCAGACAGGTTGCTTGGGCTCGAACTGATGCAGCTTGCACAGCGCGACCCAAATGTCGCGGAAGCAGTGCCGGATTTAGATGCGGAAAACGTCTTACCGAGCCATCGCACTCGTTTTATTGAGGCGGCTGAGGCCTCTCCAATGGCATCCCGGTCCTTAAAGTCGGCGGCTTCAGCGGCTCTCAGCCGACGGACAACTGCCCGAAAAATGGAGCCGCCACCAAGACCGGCTAACAACGGCGAGCCAAAGGCCAACCCGGTAAAGCCGCCGGAGCGGCGTCGATTGAGGATTTATGCACTTGACCCAAGCCTTGGAGGCGCGCTCAATTCTTATGAAGATCAGGTTGCTTGCATCGAAGTGCGCAACGAAGATGTAAAGCCAGGCCCGATTGGCGAATATATTGAAGTCGTAGACGTCGATCCGGCATCAAATAGATTTTATCCGCCGATAGATTTAGAGAACCCGAACTTGCTCAAACAAGATGGGGCGCGGCCATCCGAAGGAGATCCAAGTTTTCATCAGCAAATGGTCTACGCGGTGGCGATGCGCACGATAGAAAATTTCGAGATGGCGCTCGGACGAAAGGCGCTTTGGGCGTCGCGCTGGTCCGGCCGAAGTGGTGACGATAACGATTATGTTCAGCGGCTGCGCATTTACCCTCATGCACTGAGGCAAGAGAATGCATACTATAGCCCCGATCATAAGGCGCTGATGTTTGGTTACTTCCCTGCCAATTCGCAGGTATCAGACCTCACTCCGCCAGGCACAATGGTCTTTAGCTGTCTGTCGGCTGACATAATCGCGCATGAGACGACACACGCACTGCTTGATGGTCAAGCGAGGACATTTAGTGAGCCGTCCAATCCGGACGTCCGTGCGTTTCACGAGGCTTTTGCCGACATTGCGGCTCTGTTTCAGCAGTTCACTTACCGCGATTTGGTGCGCCGGCAAATCGCGCGTCATCGCGGCAACCTCTCAGCAGCTGGACTCCTTGGCGGCCTTGCACGGCAGTTCGGGGAAGGCACCGGGCATGCAGGACCACTGCGGCAATACCCAAATATCGACCCTGAGTTATCTTACGCTGCCACTTTTGACACTCACCGTCGCGGCTCCATTCTGGTCGCTGCTGTGTATAGAGCGTTTTTGGCCATCGTGGAACGGCGCACGGCGGACCTTGTCCGGTTGGCGACAAGCGGCACAGGCGTACTTCCTGCTGGAGCTCTCCATCCTGACCTTGTTGACCGATTGACCGACGAAACAACGAAGTCAGCTCGGCATGTCTTGAACATGTGTATTCGTGCACTTGACTATACGCCGCCTGTTGACATCACTTTCGGCGAGTATTTGCGAGCGATCATCACCGCCGACCTAGAAGAATATGCCTCTGATAAACTTGGCTATCGTGTTGCATTCTTAGAGGCGTTTCGAACGTTACAGTTGTTACCGCGAAGTCTCCGAACCGTCTCGTCCGACACGCTTTGCTGGCGTGAATGGGATGGACCTATGCCCAATTGGCTCGTGTCGGCTATGGCAGAGCTGAACATTGATCTTACAGCACATTTGAACCGCCAGGACATCTTTGCCCTTGCCGAGCAAAGGCGTGAAATCCTTCGAAAAAATATTCTGGCCGGCCTAAAGTCGCAGGCCGATTGTGATTTGCTAGGCCTTCAGCACCGACTGAAATATTACAGCTCGCTCGCCAGCAAAGGTTATCAGAGCGGCACCACCTTCATGGTAGATAATGTTCGTATTGCGCGACGGGTAAGGCCTGACGGAGAACTAGCTGCACAACTCGTTGCCGTCGTCAGGCAGCGACGGCCAGAAGCTGTCTGGAGCGATAGTACCGCCGTAGAGGGCAATAGCTTCTGGTTTCGTGGCGGCGCAACGCTTGTGATTGATTTACTTGGACCGCATGGACCACGTATCCGTTATGCAATTAGGAAGCCTATTGTTAGTCCCAGCCGACTAGCTCGAGAACGTGCCTATCGCTCTGGCGATGAGCAAAATGCCCTTCGAAAAATGTATTTCGGTGCGGGCGGAGAAAAGAGCTTTCTTGCCCGCGAGCCGTTTGCGGTAATGCACGCGGATCGGGACTGATATGACGACCACAATAGAGATCCGTTGCTATTGCCACGGTCTGGGCGACTGCATGCTTGTCAAACTGGCCAAGGCCGACGGATCGCCCTTCTGGATGCTGTTCGATTGCGGCATCCATAGCTCGGCCAAGGGCGGCGGCGCTATCATGAAGGTTGTTGCTGAGGACATTCGGCAAACGACCGGCGGAGTCATCGACGTTGTTGTTGGAACACACGAGCATTGGGACCATCTTTCTGGCTTCAAACAAGCGAAAGACATTTTCGACCAGATTGAAGTTCGTGAAGTTTGGTTCAGCTGGGCCGAGAATCCAGCAGACGCCGACGCGCGCAAGCTCGACAAGTATAAAGGAGACGTGAGCGCAGCGCTGGCCGTGGCGGCAATCCGAATGAGCGAGACGCCAACGCTCAGCATGGTGTCGAAGGGCGTCGATGCCCTCCTAGGGTATGTTTTTGGCGCTGACGGCGACAAGGTCCGGACTGCGCGCGAAACCTTGCGCGCTAGTGGCGGAACCGTACGCCATCTAGAGCCAGGCATGATCCCGTCGCTTGCAGATGTTCCGGGCGTTCGAGCCTATGTGCTTGGTCCCCCGCGCGATGCAAGACTGCTTGGGATTGAGGATATTGTCTCGGAGACATACGCCTTTGGGGGAACTTCGATGGGTGTGGCGCCTTTAGCCAACGCATTAAGCCTCAATGAAGGCGGGCTTCGCGTCGATGATGACCCGGCGGCACCGTTTGATGGTACAATCGGAACGTCGCTCTCTGAGATGATAGCCGGAAATTGGCCTGAGGATGGGGTCGCAGCATTCTTTTGGGACAATTATCTGGGCCCTGACAGCAATGGAAAGGATCAAGAATGGCGGCGGATCGACAGCGATTGGATGGCAGGTGCCGTTGATCTCTCCCTCCAATTAGACGGACGTACCAACAACACCAGCTTAGTGATTGCCTTAGAAATCGTGTCGAGCGGCCGGGTCCTCCTGTTTGCAGCTGACGCTCAGGTCGGAAACTGGAAGAGTTGGCCTCAAGTCTCCTTTACAGCCTCAGAGGAAAGTCCAGCCAAGACAGGGGCAGACCTTGTTCGACGCACGGTATTCTACAAGGTTGGCCATCATGGAAGTCGCAATGCAACGCTGCGTGCCTCTCTAGAGCAAATGGACCGAGCAAATCTCGTGGCGTTTAGCCCTACGGACGAAGCGCTCGCAGGGCGCGTAGGCTGGAAAGATTTCCCCGCCCCGAAGACTTCGCAACGTATCAGTGAGCTTACATCGGGGCGTTTTTTTCAGTCCGATGCGGAATGGATAAAGAAGAACTCGGTCCCAGCGCCCATTGAAAAGGGCGGCGCCCTGTTGGACTTTCATATCGATCCAAACGGTCTTTTCGTCGACTTGACCATCGGCTGAGGAGCTGAGTATTTCGCTCCTTAGGTCAGGCATTATTTTACTAGAATAGAGATGATTTGCTTTTACAAAATATGCACTGCTCTATCTGTTATTTCAAAATTCAGATCGGACGCAGGCATTGACGGATTGGTGGAAATAGGAACGGCAGGTCAATAGACTAGGAGGTCGGGCTGATCTTCAATTAAGGCGCCAGCCGATTCGATCGCAGACTTGACAGCGGTTTCACTTATTGGGTGCTAATCGTCGTTTTCGGGGAGGATGTTCATGGCGAGATATCGTTTGGCTATCGCGGCTCTGGTCATCGCGAGCTCACCATTGGGCGGCTGCACAACTTTGAAGGTCAACCCTGCAACGAGTGACCCAGTCTCGCGTAAAGGCATTGCCTATTTCTTGCCCTTTTCCCAGTTCGAGACGAAGGTTACATGGGCGGCAAGTTGCGACGACGATACCGGCGAGCTCGCGCTGACGCCAAAGATCGAGGCTACCGCGAAGAATGGCCCCGATCCAGCCGCTCTTTACGTTATCGATTATGCCTCACTCTCGGCATTTACAAAGACGAGCTCGGTCAAAGTAGCCTTCTACGACTCCGGCGCGATCAAGTCGATCAATGCCGAAGCCGACGATCGGACCGCAGAGATATTGACCAAGACGATCTCGGCCGTCGGCAAGGTCGCGAAGCTCGCCGTCACAGCAGGCTCGGACAAGACGCTTTGCTCGACAGGCCTATTAACGCAGCTCACGGACGCTGGGACCGCGAAAAAGGAGGTCGAGCGGCTCACTGCTCTTCTCTCCAAGCACACCCGCGACCTCGAAGCCTCGAGCGCTCGCGTGACGCGCGCTGGTGCCGCGATCAGCCGATCGCTTCGGCAGTCGCACGATACAGCGATCTCCAACGTCGTCGCTGCGCAAATAGATCTCGATAGCGCGAAAGCATTTCTCGAGGAGAAGACTAAGCTCATCAGTCATTCCTCGACGCGGCTTTTCCCCGAGACCAGCTCTGTTGTTGTTACGACCAAAGGGGTCGAAATCCCGGCAGCGACCCTCGCAAAATGGGTGGCGCGCAAAGCCGACGCAGCTGGTAAGCCAATTGAATCTGACCTGGAGTTCAAGCAGCGCGTTGAGGGGCTCGCAGCGCAGGCAGCGGTTTGGCTTGAACTCAAGTCGACGACAACGCTCATCGACCCTGTGAAGGCGAAGGCGGTTGCAGCTTCTGGTAAACCCGGTGACAGAGCAATCTGGGACGATGGCGACCCTGGCGCCGAGGCCGGAATTCGCTACCGCGTGGGGGTCCCAGCAATGCTGCAGGCGTGCAAGGGCGGGCCGTGCACGAAGGTTCTCCTCGAGCAAGGCGAACTATTCAAGTCACTGCCAGTGACGCTGCTCAACCGCGACACGACCTTCTTCCTTCCTTTCCAAAGCAAGGCTTTCACCAATGGCGCCCTCTCGGCCACGTTCGCGGAAAGCGGCGTTCTTACCAGCGCCGGTTACGAGCAAAAAAAGGCGGCGGGCGAAGCGGTCGCGGGCGTACTCGACGCACTCGCCACCGAGATATCGACCATCGTTGAGGCCGGACGAGCCAACTCCAAATCGAAACTTCAGCTGCTCGAAGAAGAGATAAAGCTTGCAAAGGCCGAGAAAGAGCTCGCTGACGCAAAGGCGGCGCTCGATGAGTCCGGGAATGACGTAAACGCGGACGCGATTGCCGCCCTCGTGGCCGACACCGCGCTGAAGCAGGCACAGGTCGCGAACGTCAACGCCGACATTGCCGTGCGTGAAGCAAAGGACAAGCTCGCCGAAGCAGGTTCGGGAAACTAGCGGTGCGACGCACCGCGCGCCTGGCACTCGACGCGCGGATCAAGAAGCGCGACCTGCGTTTCATAATGCGCTCGCCCCCGGTCGAGTTGACCCCAGTCTCGCCTGAATTCGAGCCGCGGTTTGAGTCCTTCGGCCTCGACGAGCCACCCCCCAGCGCGAGCTGGATCGGCCGCCCCGAACTTGCGGCCGTCTCGCAGCAACTTCCCTTCGCGACCTGCCTTGCTCACGCTCTTTGCCGCCTTCAAGAAACCCTTCTTAATCTCCGCTCGGTGTCCCAGCCGCTCGACGCCGACATGTTCCACCAGTGCGTGGCAGGGCTCAATTGCCGGGCGGGGCAGCCGCGACCGGTGACGCATGTTAAGCTTCTACGCGACGCGGGTGCGCCGCTCGATACGGGGTCTTTTAGGCCCGGCGATCCATGCCCGTCCGCGCTTCCCTCGCCCTCGCGCTGTGTTCGCGCCGAGCTCGTCGCGGATCCGGACGACGCCAAGCGCACCATAGCCCGGCACGCGCCTGTGGTCGTCACCATGGCCGCAGAGGCCCGGTTCGCCCGCGTGACTGATTTCTCGATCTATCGCGACGGCGGAGGCGACGCTGATCTAAACCACGCGGTGCTTTTAGTCGGCTACGACGACCATGCTGGGTGCTGGGAAGTCCAGAACAGCTTCGGCACCGGCTGGGGGCGCAGCGGTCTTGGGCGCATTGCCTACGGGAACTGCAGTATCCTGTCTGGTCCATCGAACCCAGGGTTCAAGCTCTTCTAAGCGACGGGTAAGGGGCTGGTTAGTCGCTTAACCTGTTCCGCTTCATTATCGTCCGACTCCTTGGCGTCGAACTCTACCGGCAAGTGGTCACATTTCAGGGAGCACGCCAGAACACGTCATGTGCCACGGCAACGTCCCCAATAGGCCCACGCTAATGCCTTTCGCCAGCATCCACGACGATAACACGTGATTACATCTTGCGCGGTCCCATTGCCAAACTAGCCCAGATCAACGCGAGCGATCCAATCGATGCCGGTCCTACCCTGGGCGATCTCAATTCCGGCCCGAGTAAGCCTCACCACGCGAAATTTCTCTATTTTTTCGGAAGAAATCAGACCTTCCTTCTCTAATTTGTCTAGCAGATCATCCAGATCACGATGTGAGGGACCGAGCCCAAGTGTCCCAAGCCAATGATAAAAGAGTTGATCATTGCCCATGCATCCATGTTTTTCCAACGCAACAAGGATTTCGCGCGCCTGCAAGGATTGATAGATCGCGAGAAATGGGTTGGGCTGGTTCGGCTGTTTAGTCATAATGCCTTTCTATAGATGAATAGTCGGTAGCGGAAGCCACACGAATGTTTCTATTGCTATTCAGGGCAACGCAGCGTTTGCTGATTCAACTCTCTCGGACCGAATAATTCGTTCATGAAGTTTGGTAGGTTTTTCGTGAAGAACACCTTTGAATTTATTCTTCGATTACGGCCTCGTGAAAACATCTCAGGCTTTCATCGAGTTTCGAGAGGTGTTGTGCCCCTTCATGTCGGACATTATGCCAAAAGACCCAGGCGATGAAAAGCTAGCTTGCGTTCAGAATTCATACGACAAACGTCGCATTTCAGCAGAGCAAGAAATAGCAGTTCTCGTCGTTGCAACGATCTTTCTGGATATTTTCATTGCCCATTCTATGGCCACGTCTCAGGATTCAGCTATTCGCATCTTCGCGGCTCACGTAGCGAAAAACTGACGTCTAACCTCGCCACGGCCTAAAGAACGCGCAAAACGCCGGTAATCGCAATGATCGCGCTGCCAACGCCCGGCAACAATTGCCGGATGAACTTGCGCAAGGGCGGCGATCCGTTCCACGTCATCACTGTCTAGCGTCGGCGACGTCTCTGATCTCCAGATAGAAGGTGGGATAAGCGCATTTTGCGCAAATTGATCAGCCTCGGCTTCGATCTCATCTGACCCTTTCATTTCGAGGTCATCGAGAATGAGGCTTGTGCCCTTACTCAGATGCTTCAGGGCGTGACACAGTTCATGTAATAAGGTGAACCAGAAATTGTCAATGCGGTCGTGGCGTAATGTGAGCGCAATCACCGGCGTTCCGTCGGCGCGACAAAGTGCAGCGCCGTCGAGGTAGGTTCCTGGCAGGTGCTCCAAAGTGATTAGCACGATCCCCGCGCGGGCCAGTTCCTCTTTGGCCCTTTGCGGACCGTCGGGACTTGTGCTCAATTTGGCAATTCTTCGACCTAACGCCTCTGCTGGAGGACGCCGGGCCTTCGTAACCTTTACTTGATCTGCCAAGATCCGAACTGCGGCAAGCCACCCTGACAGCGCCGAATGGTCGGTCTTCGCGCTGGTCCGTTCTGTCCGTGACTTGCGCCAATAGGTGGCCACTTCGCCGATGCCAAATGCGCGATCGAGGTAGGCGGCGAACGTTTCGTTCGGGCGAAGGAACTGACGTTCGCGTAAAATTTGCAGGGCTGCTGCGGAGGGCTCGCGCCCTTGGGGGCCATCTTCCGTCACATCTGTACCAATCAACGATCGAGCCGGAATGCCTAAGTTCTTGTGCAACGCCCGAATCATATCGAGCGAGAGAGGTCGTTTTCCAGTTAGGACTTCGGACACCCGGGATCTGCCGCCAATAAATGGTTCGAGGTCGCGTGGCTTCAATCCCGACTGCGTCATTCGGAACCGGATTGCCGCAAGGGGTGTCGGCACCTCAAGCGCATATAGCCTCTTTTCGTACTGCTCGACCAATGTACTGACGATTTCAAGCTCGTCGAGCGAAGTATTGTCGGTCCGCGGTATAAGTGCCGAAATGCGCGCTTTCGCCTTCTGGTAGTCAGCTTCGGTGCGGATGGGCGTGATCTTCATGGTGGCAGTCATATGGCAGAGCGCTTGCGCTTAACTTTGGTCGATGGTCCTGCAAATTCCACGAGTGCGATTCCTGCTTTAATGTTGAAAGCCACTATCAAGCAGTGGCGTTCGTCAAGGTCAATTGTCAGGTGACAACCGGCCAACCTGCCATGGGGGAAGGCTGAGCGGATATCATTGATCGTGCGCCAATTCGTGGCTTCAAGCTCAGCGCAAAGCGCGAGCACGGCGTCGCGAAGGTCTCGGTCCGTGGTCCTTGCAAGGGCATGCAGTTCTGATCTGCCGACTAGCTTCATTCGAACTTCGCATAGCGCGGATAGCGACGCAAGCAAAATGTTCCCGAATTGGGAGCTCTTTACCTTGCGCACGACCTTGATCCGTGCAATTTTATCTACGCTCCCGATTCGGGACCATTATGGAGTAATGCCAATGAGTGTAGCACATAACGCAAAGCCCGATCGCGGCCCGAAGTACTTCCTCGACATTGAAGGCAGGGAATTTCCATGGGATGAGCGCAACATCACCACCGAGCAGATCGCAGAGCTCGGCGGCTGGGATCTGAGCCAAGGCGTCGTGGAAATCGATAAGGACAATAACGAGCGGACCCTTGCACCAGGTGAGACTGTCGAACTCAAGCCAGGGCAAGGGTTTAGCAAAAAGCACAAGTGGAAGCGCGGCTAATGCGACCCCGCATCGCGCAGGAGTTCGCGGTTCTCCGTGATCGATATCCCGAAGTCGAGCACGTGGAAAATGGCGGGGAAGACTGGTTTCGTCTTCCCCGCTACCCGTGTCCGCCGGGCTGGGAAATCAATGGCGCCCCCGTAAACAATCTGGCGATCGTGTTTCGGCTAGGCGCAGGATATCCGCAGGCGGAGCCATATGGCTTTGCAACGTCTGCCAGAATTACTTTCCACGGAACCGCCCCCCAGAATGTCGGGGATGCCTGCCCATGCCCCTTCGCGGGTGACTGGCAGCAATTCTCGTGGGCGCCTGATGGATGGACGCCGACCGACGACATTCAGCAGGGCTCGAATTTACTGGCTTGGGTGGGTAGCTTTGCGGTCAGACTAGGGGAAGGTGCATGACCGCGACTTTGACGATGCCTGACGGGTTGTTCGAATCGCTGAACGCCCATTTGCTTCCGCAGGGCAGCATTCGTGAGGAAGCCGCGTTTCTGTTTGCGCGACCTGCAGACGACGGCAGCACCTTCGAAGTGATTGAGGCGCAATTGCTGACGCCAGCCGACTTTGCCCATCACCAAAGCAACTATCTCGAACTCGACGATGCTACCCGCGGCGCACTAATCAAGCGGGCCCACGATATCGATGCCTCACTCGTTGAGCTACACTCACATCCTGGCCCGTTTCCTGCGGCGTTCTCCTATGCTGACCTGCGAGGCCTTCAAGATACAGTTCCTTACATGTGGTGGCGACTCAAGAATCGCCCCTACTTCGCAATCGTCGTTGCCGATGGTGGTTTCGATGCGCTGGCCTGGATCATTGATCCGGCGGCGCCTGAGCCCCTTCATATCGTCGCAGATGGTAGGCTACTTTGCCCGACCAAAAACACGCTGAGTCGAATGCAATGACCATTGTCGCTGAACGCTACCATCGCAATGCACTGCTTTTCGGGGCCGAAGGCCAGGAACGGCTTCGCGCCACATCCGCCGTCATCGTGGGGGTCGGCGGACTGGGCAGCCCCCTCGCCCAGCATCTAGCGCTGCTGGGCGTAGGTAAGGTGAGCGCGATCGATTTCGACGAGCTCGACGAAAGCAACCGAAACCGCTTCATTGGCGCCTGCGCCCACGACCCGGTCCCTGGCAGCAAAAAGGTCGATCTGATTTGCCGGCTCATCAGCGAAATCAATCCCGAGGTGACCGTCGAGGCGATCCCCTTCGGCCTCGTGTCTGAGAGTGCGTTTTCCGCGGTCTGCGCCGGTGACTGGATATTCGGCTGCTTTGACCACGACGGGCCCCGGGCGATCCTCAACGAGCTTTGTGCGGCCTACGGAAAACCTTATATCGACCTCGCCTCCGATGTCGCCGAAGATGGATGTTACGGCGGTCATGTGTGCGTTTCGGCGGGCGGCCGAGGTTGCCTCAGTTGCCTAGGTATACTCGACCGCCGCGCGGTGCGGCGATATCTCGAGAGTGCTGAGACGCGACGCGCTGAAGACGTCATTTACGGTGTCCACACTGATGTCCTTGCTAAGAAAGGACCTTCCGTTTCGCCGCTCAACGGCGTGATTGCCAGCCTTGCGGCAATGGAGTTCATGGTCGCGGTGACCGGCATGCGGGTGCCGACGCGGTTGCAAGAGTATCGCGGGTGGCAGTCGAAGGTGGTAGTTAGCACTGATGAACCGACTGCGGGTTGCCCGATTTGCGACCTGCAGGGCGTTGGGGCGCAGGCTGATGTCGAGAGGTATCTCCGGATTCCTCACCTGCGGGTTTCGTGAGTTTCTTTCACCTCAGCCGCTGCGAAGTTAAGTTGAACGACCCGAAAGCGGCGGTTTGAATATTCCATCGGTGACGATTGCTTCCAGCGACAAGCGGTTGTTCTGCGATCACAACGCATCTCAGTTAGTTAAAGTCGTTGACGTATTCACATCAGCCCTGCTTCGATGGAAGCCGTAAATCGTTCAGATCTGAGTTTGTCCCGAATAAGATCTCAGGGTCGATTTTTCCTCCAGGGGCAAAGCGTGAATTGCCCGGTGGACGATGATCAGCCTTGGCTTCGAGCTACGCCAATGACAGCTTGGCCCGATGAAAGTGCCGGGATAGAGAACTGGGATCGATCGTAGATGGTCGGTCTAAGGGGACAGTATGTATATCGAACGCATCCAGATCGAAGAAGGCTTCCTGAACGGATTCGATGTGTGTTTGCGTGCGGGTCTCAACGTGTTGATAGGTGCACGTGGCACCGGCAAGACTTCACTCATCGAGCTGATTCGGTTTTGTCTTGATGTGCCGGGTTACACCCCCGAATCCACGCGGCGTAGCCGCGATCATGCACTGTCGGTGCTCGGGTCTGGGCAAATCACGCTGACATTGGTCGATGGCGCACGACGCGTGACGGTTTCGCGTGCCGCTAGTGATCCCGCGCCGCGGGCCTCGGGACCCTATTTGCCACCAATCGTTCTCTCGCAGACCGAGATTGAGACGGTCGGTCTTCAGCCTGGCGGTCGCCTGCGCTTACTCGACGGTTTTCTGGGTGACCAGCGTGCACTGACGTCCGCCGAAACCGAGGCGATCTCTGCCGTTCGCTCGCTGACGGCAGAAGCCAACACGATCCAGCAGGATATCGAGCAGCTCCGCCGCCAGATCGCGGAGCTTGCCTCAATCCAGGACCAGCTGGCGCAACTTGCGCCGCAGGAGCAGCAGGTCGCCGCCTTATCTGCTGACGCGGCAGCGCGCACGGAACAGCTCAACGTGCTTACCGGCACCATCACGGTCAAAAGCGTGGCGACGACCGTCATGCAGCGATTTCAGGCTGGCGTCTCGCAGTGGCGCGCGTCGCTGATAGCGGCGCAGAGCAGCTTCATGCCAGATGAGGCCTGGCCACCTGCCGCGGGCGGCGACCCGCTAGGACAAATCCGCAGCCGGATTGCGATCGCGCATGGTCAGGTGAACCACGTGCTCCGCGAGCTTGCCCAGATCGAGGCCGAGTGCGCGCGGCTGACCGGCGGCTATCATCATGAGAAAATCGCGCTCGAGGATAACGCCAGACAATTGCGCCGCGAAATCGACGGGCTCCAGTCGGGGGCAGGCGAGATCATCCGCCGTGGACAGTTGCTGCGCGAGCGTAAGGCGCAGCTTGAATCGCTTCAGGCGGTTCTGTTATCACGACAGGCGACGATGGCGCAGGCAATCCAGCGGCGTTCGGTTGCGCTCGACAAGCTCGAGACGATCCGCACGGAACGGTTTCAGGCGCGCGCTCAGATTGCGGCTAACCTTAACCAGGTGCTCGGACCGCGCATACGGATCGATGTGGTACGTGGCGGCCAAACCGATGGCTTCGCGGCTGCGATCACCGAGGCTTTGCGCGGGAGTGGCCTCAAATATACCGACATCGTCGGCGCGCTCGCGCAGCGAATCAGTCCGCGAGAGTTGCTCGAGGCGGTTGAGAGCGACAATTATCCGCTCGTAGCAGCCTGCGGAAACACGACGCCGGATCGCGCGGCCAAGGCCGTGATTGCAATGAAAGAGGCGAACCTTGCAGCGATCGCGACTGTTGCGGTCGAAGATTATGTCACCTTTTCGCTTCTCGACGGGTCTGACCACAAAGATATCTCTGATTTGTCGACCGGCCAGCGCTGCACGGTCATCCTGCCGCTGGTGTTGCGGCATACCGATCGCCTACTAATTGTCGATCAGCCCGAAGATCACATCGACAATGCCTTCATCGTCGACACGCTGATCCGCTCAATCCTGGCGCGTGCGACCGATGGTCAGATCCTGTTCTCGACGCACAACGCGAATATTCCGGTGCTCGGTAACGCCGACTATGTCGTGCAGCTTGGCTCCGACGGCAAACGCGGCTTCCCGCTCGCCGCTGCGCCGCTTGGGACAGACCAGATCGTCAACGCGATCACCCTAGTGATGGAAGGCGGCGCTGAAGCGTTCCAGCGTCGCGCGACGTTTTACGGGACACGACCACAGGGATGACGCGCGACGAAGCTCTCGAAAAACTGTCGGCACCCTCGGCACACAGTCGCGGACAGGCGGCGCGTGCGTTAGCTGATTTTGGCAAGGCAGGCGATCTCGCCCGCATCCGCAAGGCGCTCAAGATTGAAACGGTCGCTTACGTTCATTACGCGCTTCAGGATACGATCAAACGGCTGACCCGCCGGGTCGAACCTCAGGTCGCGAATGGTGACGAGACCGCAGCTGTACCGAACGAAGTGCGGCAACAGATCTATGGCCAGGCCGTCGAATGGGTGACAGGGTTCCTGCTCCACGAAATCGCCTCCCCTATCGGGTTGGCGCGGCTTAGCGGCAAGCTCGAACTGGGCGACAAGTGGGAAGGCTCGGCCACACGTCGCCATCTCGAGACGGTTCACCGGATTTTCGACGCGATAGAAATGCTCAAAAGCGCGGCGGGTGTCGCTCGCCCTCAGGAATTCGATCTTGCGGCGATGATCGATGAGTTGATCGAGACCGAAGCACCCCAAGCTCTGCCGTGGATCTCGGCGATCGGCCAGAAGCCCTTCCTGATCAAAGGCGACCCTGCGTTGATCCGGATGGTGATTGGAAACGGGCTGCGCAATGCGGTCGAAGCGGTTGAAGCTGTTGGCACCGAGCCGCAGCCGCATTCGGTGACGATCAACTGGAGCGAGACCGACGTCGATTACTGGGTGTCGGTGCTGGATCGGGGGACCGGCATTGTCGGTCCAACGGAGACCGCGTTCGAAGTCGGCAATTCAACGAAAAAGGACCACAGTGGCTTTGGCCTCGCCATCGCGCGTCAAGCAGTCGAAACAATGATCGGCGTGCTAACGCTCGAGCCGGCTCGCGACGGGGGCGCGGTCTATTTGGCGCGCTGGCAGAAATGAACGCGCATTTCCTGATCGTCGAGGATGACGATGAATTTGCGAGCGCGCTGCTCGCCATGATCGCTGACATGCCGGGTCAGGCGCATGTAACAATCGTCAGAAGTCGTGAGGCCGCCTGCGCAGCGTTGGACGGGCAGTTTTTCGACTTTGCCGTTCTCGATCTCAAAATCCCAACGCAGGATGACGGGCTTGATGCTGAGCCAGAACACGGCAAGTATGTGTTTCATCACGCCCGGAACGTGGCGCCCGGTACCAAATTGCTGGTCTTGACCGGCTCCCCGTCTGACGACTTCATCGCCGATATGCTGGCACAGAAGCACGATGCCGATATCTGGGCGGAGGGTGCGCCGGTCAGCACGGTGGAATTCTTGCGCAAAATCGATATCGATAACGCCCCCGAGCTCATCGCGAAGGTGAAGGCGGCGGTCCTCGCGCTGGATGATATCGAGCTCACGCTCAATAAGGTCAATCTGCAGATCGCGGAGGATCGGCTGCTACGCATCTTCGCCAAGCACCTTGGCGCAAGGCGGTGCGTCGTCGCGCCGATCGGAGAGGGCAAGTCAGGCGCGAAGCCGCTCAGGCTCCAGCTGTTCGACGGCAATGGCACGCCGATCCGCCAGTCTTTCGCCAAGCTTGGGCCGGTCGCCAAAATCCAGGATGAGGCCGCCCGGCACGACAAGCATGTCGTGCTGCTTGATGGCGCGGCCACACCTCGCAAACTTTCGATGCTGGAATTTGGCGCATCGACGACCGCTGGCATCTTCTACCAGCTTGCCGACGGCTATACAGAGTCGATGTTCGATGTTCTCGGTACGGATCCGACGAGAGCTGCGACGATCCTTGACGGCGTGGCGCAGTGTGTCGGTCAGTGGACCCAAGGCACGGTAGAGACCAGCCATAGTATTGCCGAGATTAGGGGCTGCTGGGTCGAGGATCAGAAGGCGGCAGCACTTCACGCGGACTATGGGCTGGATTGGGCTGCCGAGTTTGAAGCGCGAGTAGTACAGGCCCGCTGGCGCTGCGTACACGGAGATATGCACGGCGGGAATATCCTGGTTTCGCCCGAAAATGGCTCGGTGCTGATCGACTATGGCGACGTCCAGCACAGCGCAGTAAGCTATGATCCTGTTTCGCTGGAGCTGAGTGTGGTGCTGCAAGATAATCCCACGCTGGTTGATGCGTGGCCTGATGATGCGGGGTGCCGCAACTGGCATAATATTGACGTGTATGTCGCCGGGTCGCCGGTTGAGCCATTCATTCGGTCCTGTCGTCATTGGGCCGAAGCGACAGCCGCCGGAAAGCGCGAAGTCGCAGCGTCAGCCTATGCCTATCTCCTGCGGCAGTTGAAATATGGTGACACCAACAAGCTGCGCATTCTCGCGCTGATGGAGGGCGTACGGGCTTATATGGCCGCAACGTAATGCTCGGTTGCGACACGAGCTCGCCCGAGCAGAATTCAGATCGGGCTTGCATCGGCTGCTCCCAAATCGCCGAAATCGGGCGCGGAATTTCCGTCGCATTCCGCTAACAAGGGCGGCACTCGCGGCGTCTCGCTTGGCTGTCAAAACCGGCCATTCAATCACCCGGCTAATAAGGGCGCCTAGTAGGCCGTTTGCTGAAAGGCAGGTTCTAAGTGCCGCGAGGCGGAATGCTGTCGTCTGAGCAGATTTCGAGTAACGGCAGCTCACGCCTCAATAATCGCCGCCTAGCGATGGCGCTTTGAACGGCAGGTTCGAGCGGAACCCGCAGTTCCTATTTAGCAAAGCAGACAGTTCGCTACGCGCGCAACTGTTAGTCATTTAGTCCAATTCCGCACGATCTTGAGGCGAGCCATTTCCATCAGTGTCGCGCATCACAGCCCCCGGGCAAGAGCTTGAATGCGACGAGGCTGCGAACCAACGAGTCACCAATTTTCGCAGGGATCACAAACCCGTTCCGACCGACCGCGAAGATAAGCCTGATACCTGTCTGACGACTTCCTCATGTAGATTTCTCCGTCGATCACAAATCCGTCGAGCTGATGCTGTAACGTATAAGTCGACAAATCCGATACGCTATTGATGAAGCCTTTGTGCTTGAAGTTAAGGGAAGTGTTACACAGCACGCCAAATCCCGTTAAATTCTTAAACGCAGATAGCAGTTCGAATAGCGGCCTATTGCTCAGCTCGGACACAGTCTGGATGCGAGCGGTACGATTCACATGGGTGACGGCCGCAAGGTCGGTCGTTGACGCACGATAGGTGTAGAGCATAAAGGGGCTTGCCTGCTTGCACCCAAACCATTTTTCGGCATCGTCCTCCAAGCAAACCGGGGCAATCGGGCGAAACTGCTCACGCTGCTTGATGAGGTTTAAGCGCTCACGGGTGCTATCCTTGAATGGCGCAGCCAATATGGAACGGTTTCCGAGTGCGCGCGGACCTATCTCATACCTACCGCTCACCCATCCCAGGATGAGGTCGGATGCCAACATTGCCGCCACGGTGACAGCGCTAGATTCGAGTTTATCGAACTTGGCGTGATCAACAGGCTCGTCGCGCGCAAAGGACAGGCCTGAATATACATCCCACGAGATTTTCGGGTCGCCCGTGAAATGAAACTGGGCATCGATAGCGGTGCCAATTGCTGAACCCGAATCGTTGGCAACTGGAGGAACGAATACCTCGCTGAACAGGCTAGATTCCCGCCACTTGGAATTCCAATCGCAGTTGAGGCCGCATCCGCCCGCGACCAGCAAGGGCATGCCTCGCTTCAAGTTCAGTTTTGCAAATTGGTAAAATCGATCGAACAGCCGATCACTGAAGATACCAGCAAAATTCCGGAATTCCTGATCATCAAGCCCAACATTGTAATGCATAAGATCTTTGAGAGCCTCGCAGTCACGCGGCTTGAGATGCTCGCAATTCTGTAGCAGGAAGTCAGTGATCAATTCTTCGTCGCCGTTTGCCTGCGTTCGCATTGAGAATGATGCAAGAGCCATCAACTTCCCGGCATCCGAAAGCCTTGAATACTCCGCGCCACGTTTGTCGAAGGTTGGGTCTGCTAGTGCATAGAGCATTGCGTAGCGATGTCCTGGCTCCGGTACGACGTTCGCTAACTTCGTGATGTGCAGTTCGGCGCTAATTTCATAAAACGCGCCGATGTTGCCTTCCCAGAGCAATGCATAGCATGCGGTGCCCTTTGGAAGGTCTGACATCCCGAACGCACACAGCAGATGTGACCTTTCATGCGAGGAGAAAAAGAGATCAATATCCTTCCCAAGGAACCGTTTCCGGCCGGTGCGGATCTTGCTGGCTTCCAAGCCATGATAGCCAACCGTGTCCCCTCCTGCTTGGGTTGGATCATCTTGCCACCAACCACCCTTGCACAAAACGTCGGGAACGTCACTGAGTTCGCCCAGGGCATCAAAGGCGTCGGTGACATTGACGGCAGAATGTCGGTATCCTGAGCCTTTCTCAGCTTCCAGAGAGAAGACCAACCGGCCGTCCTCAATAGATGCAAATGCCCCGTCATGGCCGGGATTATAGGAAAGTATCTTCATGCCGGCACTACCTCGAGGTGCGATCCATTCGAGCCGCTACAGGCTCCACTGTGAGACTCCGGCAAGAGTGGCACGTACCCAAAGACCTGTATCGAGTGGACCCTGGCCGTGGCAGGCAGGCGCCGATTTCTGAGCCGTCCCGCGAGCTGCGAGGCGCGGGACGGCCAAGCGTTGAGATGCAATTTCATCGGCAGGTGAGGAATGGGGGTTGGATTCCAAAGCACGCGTCGATGCACGAGAATGCCGTCTACTAGCCAACGAATTTCATGAGGAGTCCATTCAATCGCATATCGATGAAGACCCTTCGAAGCGTCGAAGCCTAGTTCGATCTGGCATGGACTGCCTCGATACCCATAATCGAACAGGGTGCCGTCTGCGCCCGGATTAAAAAAGACGTTCGCGAGCAAGCGGTCCGCCCTATTCCCCGCGATTTCGATGTCGATTTCTTGGTGGGGCGAATTCCGGTGGAGGAAGAAGCCCGTGACGACCCCGGGTACGTCACATGCTTGGAATACGGCCTCAAACCTGCCGAAAAGATGGTCGGCGCTGCTCGTGATAGCCCCTGCACTATATTTTCGCACGCCAAGGTCTTCTTGTCGGACCTGAAGCATAGCCCCGCCGTCGCTATCATATTCAACGTTTATGTGGCGAAATAATGCAAGGTTGCCTGTGAAGGTATCTGACCGTGCATTCCAATGCCGCGGGTCGATCCCTTCGCCACAATCGATATCGACCCATCCGCCGCAGTCCTGATTTGCGACCTCTATGCCTGCCCAATCATCATACTTTGGCGCCACGATCCACGGCGAGCGATCCCACTTCGATTTGGCAGGCTCTGGAAGCTGCACTCTTGCACTTCGCACCTCGACAATGTCGCGTTGCCCGAGGTCATCAACGCGGGGGAACGGACTTTGAGGTGGCACGCATCTGAGATGTTCGCACAGCACCCGCCAAGCATCGGCCTTGCTTGTGTCAAGCAAGGCGACATCAGCGCCCTCAAGCCGGGCTAAAAGTGCCCCAAAGACCGGATTGTCCGCGTCGCTCGAGCACGCCGTTATGACGAATTTGGCATGTGGATGCAGTTGGCGAAGATGCTCGATTTCTGTCGCGAGCGACCCCACGTTGACATACGCTCCAAATGCGCGGTCGGCGCTTCCGGCGCGGAGCCGATTCCACTCAAGCGCCGGTAACCGGCGTAAGTCGCTGCAGCATGAATAGCCAAGCATGGACAACGCCATTGCGAGCGATGATTGACCCGAACCGGGCAACCCAAAGCCAAACACAGGGGCGCTGGGCGGACGAATGTGGAAAAGTGCTGCACCCTCGCTGTTGATGGCGCCAATTCCGGAGAGTGCAGGTAAAATGGAGTAGGTATTTGTCGATATGCTGTCTCTTCGCTGGCCCACGATCGACCGCCTCGTGGCGAACACGTTCAGCTTGCTAAACTGTTGATTGATCCAAAGATCAACCGGACCACGGCAAGGCAGAGCGTCGATGAGCTTTTGTGCCCCGCGTCGTGAGAGGATGTACCCGGATAGGTACCATAGTCCCCGTTCTGGCTTGAATACATTGCTTGAAAGAAAGGCCTTTGGAGCGCCATACTTCGCTTCCATGTAGGAGACATAGACTACGTCAATGCCATTTGCTCCGTCATGGGCGCCGAAGATGTCCTGCCAAGCCTGGTCCAGATCTCGCGCAAACCTTGGATGGAACCATACGTCATCCTCAAGGATCAGCGCATACTCCTCCGCCCCTTCGGCAACCCGCTTCCAAACCCCGATATGCGATTTTGCGACAGCAACTTCTGCTACTGTCATCGCGATGGGAGCTTCCAGCTCGAACCGCGACGGAAGTGTCCTTGGCTGCGGTTCGACGAAGAGCTGGTCGGACAAAGTGTAGTGCGGATCGATCTCGGCATCCTCGGGAGGACCGTTTGAAAAATCCCTCGCGTCGACAGCCGAATATCGTTCAGATCGGCTGCGGAGATCGTTGCCAAAACGGTCGTGGATGCGTTTAAGTTCATCACGCACACGAGACCACCGCTGAGGCTCGCGGTCCAGGTTAATCACGTAGACCTTGCCGATCGTGCGATCCTCGTGACCCTGACGAGGTCCGAAGCACTTTACCATCTGCTTTGGGAGGAGAATGCGAACACTATAGGCAATCCTGAAAATCCAGCGAAGGGCCACTGAAGGGTTGCGAAGCGGATTCATAGTCCCCCCAGCGACGAGGCTGCGCGGTACTCTTGCTGGTTGGAGAGACGCCAATTTCGTGAGTCATTGCGGTAGCTTAGCGGCCACACGCTGGTCGAAATTATTTCCCAGTCATGCGCGACTAAGAATGATTGCGATGTTCCTGCTTCACTGACAATCTCGAAGACAGACTGGGTTAGATTTCCAGGCCCGGTCGAGGCTTGGACTTCCGGAAGGCCGTTCGAAGGATGCGCTTCCAGTGATGCCGTTGCGTTCAGTAGCGCCCTCTCGACGATCGGGTGTTGCGGCGCCGCGATGAGAGGGGTGGTGTTGAAATAGAAGATCCAACCTGGTTGGTCGGCGCCTGGCTCGGTGAATACAGATGGTTCCACCATCTGGCCCGTTGGGATATCATAGCAAAACGGCTGGAGCTTAAGGCGACCATCCTCGAAGAAATGGTCGATCGGTGCGTCGTAGTAGACGTCGTCTGCGTCAATGTAGAAGCCGCCTTCGACTAGTACGTATGAATAGCGAAAGTAATCTGACATCATAGACGGGTGGTAGCACCTATCGAACGCAGCTACATGCCGTGCTCCAAGTCGAGAGCTGATGAAGGATCGAGCAGCGTCCCGATCGAATACCTCCAGCTCGAAGCCAGCACATTCCAGCCTCTTCCACGACTTCATACAATTCTCGACGTCTTGCGGAAGTCGCTCGAGGTCATCCCAGAACTGTACGATCCGCTTTGGCGTGGGCCGTCCATGGCAAAAGGGTGTGCTCAAGGCGTCGTCGCGCCGCTGGACTAACGCGCGGACGAAATTCGAGCGATTGCGCTCCGACGGAGTCAGGGGATCAGTATTGCTCGCCATCTTTGAGATCCACTTTGCAACGTATCCCCTTCATCAAGCTTGCACTGGCATCAAGCGTTCGCAACCCTCTCAGGGTGCGACTATTGCCGAACCCGGCGCGAGAACATTAGCCCGCCTGCGCGCAATTGGGCAAGCGCAGCCAACGCCCGTCAATGCAGACCGGCGCAACTCAATTGGCGCAGGCCGCGGCAGCGCCAGCGTATCGCGGCTTATCCGGCGGCCGGTAGTGGCGACTTTTGCCGCAAGCGGTGTTTCACGACCATGTTTGCGAATGACGGCCTCGTCCCAGACGCCGCCTTTGGAACTTACCAGCAATTATGTCCGCTTTCAGGCGATCGACGAGCCTTCCGCGACCACCTACCTTAAGGTGCGTAGGGGAAATGATCGAAGCGGTCGCCGGATTTGCCTCGTTAGCGACCGCATTTGCCCAAGCATCAGCTCCAACTCATCGACGGTCTCAAGTTGTCCAGCCCTTTCCAGCGTCGAATTCTGCCCCCGCACCGCAACTTCATGCGCATCCTCAAGCAGCGCGGTAATCTCAGCAAACAGCGCCGGTATGTCGCGCCGGCCTTCAATTTCTTCATTATCCGCCATACGCCGACCATGCTCAACCCGCCGCCCAAGTCGATAAGCATCTTTCTGCAATTGAACGATATTCGACTGGACTTGGCAGCGACACCAAGCATTGCTGTTGGTGCCAGCGGAGCGCTGGCCAGGCCAATGCGTAGGCGCGCAGTTGGCCTCGGATCGGTGGGACCGGATGGACCGGACCCGCATAGGAGATCCGATATGAGCAAAACCACCGCATCGACCAAAGCGGCCGCTAAGCCTGCCGCCGACGTCAAAAAGTCAGCCGCCTTCGAACAGCTTCTCACCCGCGATGGCGGCACCTCGCTCGACGAGCTCACTGCCGCGACCGGCTGGCAGTCGCACAGCTGCCGCGCCTTCCTCACCGGCTTGCGTAAGAAGGGCTGGACCATCGAACGCGCTCGCCGCGACGACGGCACCACTATCTGGACCGGACGCGCACTGGCAACCGCAGAACAGGTTCTGAGCTGATGGCTAAGGTCGACACTATCATCGCGGCCCTGACCAGCCTGCCGCGGGCGGACGTCGAGGCGCAGTGGGCCAAGCTCGGGGCAGGGGAGCTGCCGCGGCTCCCCGACCCGCTGCTGCGGCGCTTGACGGCACAGCTGGTGCAGGAGCGCCGCTATGGCGCGCTGCCCGCCATCATCCGCCGCGAGCTGGTACGGGTCAGCGACGAGCCTGCGGCATCGGCAGAAGGCTCCAGCCGACCACCGATGCTGCCCATCCGCCTGTCCGACGGCACTCGCCTCATCCGCGAGTGGAACGGCCGGACCATCGAGGTGATGGTCCGCGACGATGGCTATGAGTGGGAAGGGCGGACCTATCGGTCCTTAAGCCAGATAGCCCGCGAGGTGACCGGCGCGCATTGGTCAGGACCACGCTTCTTTGCGATGCGACCGCGCCGTGGCTGACCGCACTATCCGCTGCGCCATCTATACGCGCAAATCGACCGAAGATGGGCTCGAACAAGAGTTCAACAGTCTTGATGCTCAATATGAGGCCTGCGCCGCCTATGCGGTGAGCCAACGCCATGAAGGCTGGAAGGTCAACGCCGAACGCTATGATGACGGTGGCTACTCGGGCGGCAACTTGGAGCGGCCAGGGCTCAAGCGGCTGCTCGCCGATGTGGCAGCAGGGAAGGTCGATGTTATCCTGCTCTACAAAATCGACCGGCTGACGCGCAGCCTGTCGGACTTTGCGCGCATCGTCGATGTCCTCGACAAGGCCGGGGCGAGTTTTGTGTCGATAACCCAGTCGTTCAACACCACGACCAGCATGGGTCGGCTCACCTTGAACATGCTGCTGTCGTTCGCACAGTTTGAGCGCGAGGTGACCGGTGAGCGTATCCGCGACAAAATAGCGGCGTCCAAACGCAAGGGCATCTGGATGGGAGGCCCAGTGCCGCTCGGTTATGTGGTGCGCGAGCGCAAGCTCATCATCGAGCCCAAGGAAGCCCAGCAGGTCCGCCATATCATGCAGCGCTATCTGGTGCTGGGTTCGGTAAAAGCATTGGCGGCGGAGCTTAACGCCGAAGGCTATCGCACCAAAGTGCAGAACCGCACCAGCGGACCGCACAAGGGTGGCTCCATCTATCGGCGTGGCACGCTCTACCATCTGTTGTCGAACCGCATCTACCGCGGTGACATCGTCCACAAGGGCGAAGCCTATCCCGGCGAGCATGAGGCGATTGTGTCGCAGGAGCTGTGGGACCAGGTCCAACGGGCGATTGCTCACCGGTCGCAGGGCGGGTCGACAACCACACGCGTCCGAAGTCCGAGCTTGCTGATTGGAATCCTCTACGATGGTGAGGGCCGTCCGATGACGCCCAGTCACTCGACAAGAATGTCGGTCAGCAAAGCTGGACCAGCGCAGCGGTTGCGGTATCGCTATTATCAGACCCGGCCCGATGCCGAGGGTGGAATGGCATGGCGGGTGACCGCGTCGGATATCGAGCCGTTGGTGCTCGGTCGGCTCGCCACTTTCCTTGAAGACCAGCAAGCCATCATCGCCATGGTCGAAAGCCGGGATACTGGCATCGTCCAAGACGCATTAGGCTCGGCAGCGGCCATTGCGGCGGCGCTACGGTCCAATGCCGTCGCCGACTGCCAAACAATCATCAAGGCCATCGTGCTACGCATCGACCTTGCGCAGGATGATATCGCCATCCGCATCAACCCCATGGGACTGAGGGCGCAGCTCGGGCTTGCTGAACCGGCGAACCAAGAGGACGATGACAAGGACATCATCTTACATAACCCGGTCATGAAAGTTAGGCGCGGCCATGCGCTGCGGCTCATTCTGCCGCCCTCAGCACCAACAGCCCTGCCGCAACAGCGCGACGACAAACTGGTCCAGCTGGTTGCTGAAGCCCATGCCGCCAGAGCGCTGGTTATGGAACATCCAGCAAAGGCCATGGCGACCATTGCTGCCGAGCATGGTCGCTGCCGAACGCGCCTCGCGAAGCTGGTCGGACTGTCGTGCCTTGCGCCCGACATTGTGACAGCCATCGTCGAAGGTCGTCAGCCAGCGACGCTGACGGCTAAGCTGCTGTCGTCGACCGACTTGCCGCTCTGCTGGCGAGAGCAGCGTGTGGCGCTCGGGTTCTGAGCTGCAATGTCCACTGCAGTCACCAAAAGGCCCGGCTGAGACCGGGCCTGATTTTTGGCGTTTTGGCGTTGGGTTTTCTGCGTCTCTGACTGCAGGCCGCATTGGCAGTCAGCCAAAGCGCGCAGAAAGGCGCGCCCTTGCGGGGCGGCCACTCTGTTGGGGTAACATTTTTAGCCCAGGCGGACAGTATGGTGCTCTCGAGAAGACTCATACAAACTTTGTGTTGCCACCACAGCGCCGAAATTGGCCAAATTTAGTTCCGAGTTATCCGCGGGTTACGTCCGCTGCTTTCGCGAACGCGAAGTAGAGACAAATCCGCACGGCGACCGAGTGGCCTACCACATAGTCCGCGGCGAAACTTCGGAGCAGCATCCGCGCCCGGTTCGGACCACCTCCGAGCCTAGGTGCCAAGTGTCACAAAGACCAACGGAGCGTAGTGCCGCGCTGATGAGGTGGCGAACGAAAGTTGGTCAGGCCTGCGACTGCAGTCAGTCTCTTGTGGGCCTGAGACGCCGGCCCAGTTTGCCCATTAATCTACCGAGAACAGAGACTTACCTGACTGCACTGCATAAGTTCGACGGCGAAAACGGCGCAGAAGCGCGGGGTTTTTGCCCGTGGCTCGGGAAAATAAAATCGTTCTAAATCAATGACTTAACTCTGGTGCGGTCGAGAAGACTCGAACTTCCACGGCCTTTCGGCCACAACGACCTCAACGTTGCGCGTCTACCAGTTCCGCCACGACCGCACATCATGAAGAGGGCCGGTCGGGACCGGCGCCTGGCAGGAGCGGGCGCTTAGCAAAGCGTCTGCGGCGATGCAAGCGGTGCAGTGCGCCGCCCTTGGACAGTGTCGCCAAAGTTACTTTTACCCGTCACCACTGTGTCATCGAAGCTGCGTCGGGGCGTCATCTACTCCCCCTATCTGCCCCCTCGTTCGGGGGGCAGATGCGGCGCGAATCGCTGCAAGACTGCGCGCTCGACACGGTTAATCATTTCAGCACGCCTGCCTTTTGCAGCGGGGACGGAGATCATAATGGCGGCTTTTTCACGCGTTCGTTCGGTCATGCTCGCGGGCGTGGCCTGTTCCATCCTCTCGGCTTGCGGTGCCGATAGCATAGCATCGCCAGGTGAAGGCGTGATCGTCCTGCCCGCCCCGACCCCAGCGCCGGCCCCCACGCCGACCCCGACCCCACCGTCGACCGTTACTCCCGCAGCAAACTGCCCGACCATCGCTGGTCCGGACCAGTTGACCAATCTGGGCACCATTTCGGGCCCGCAGGGTGAATGGCGCAACTGCGGCTTCCCAGCGCGTTTCACCGCTTCGACCGCCATTCCGCGCGTTGCCGGTGTGCTGTATTCTCTGCCCGGCCGCGTTGACGTCGGCACCGACCAGGGCGCCGCCAGCACCAACAATGTCGTAACGCTGACGATCGATCCGGGCGTGACTGTGTTCGGCGCGACCGGCGTGTCGTTCCTGGTCGTCAATCGCGGCAACCGCATTGACGCCGTCGGCTCGGCGACGCAGCCGATCGTCTTTACCGGCCGCGGCAACGTGGTTGGCACCGCGACCGACCAGACCTCGCAGCTCTGGGGCGGCATCGTGCTCGCCGGCCGCGCGCCGGTCACCGATTGCCTTGCGCCGGGCGCAGCCGAAGGCACGGTGGCGTGCGAGCGCGACACCGAGGGCACGTCGAACGCGCTTTATGGCGGCGCGCAGGTAGCCGATAACTCGGGCCGCTTGCAGTTTGTCCAGATCCGCTATTCGGGCTTCGTCCTGTCGGCGAACAGCGAGCTGCAGGGCCTGACCCCGTCGGGTGCGGGCAATGGCACCACCATCGAAAATATTCAGGTCCACAACAGCTCGGACGACGGCATCGAAGTGTTCGGCGGCCGCGTGAATATGCGCAACCTGGCCATTACTGGCTTTGAAGACGACGGGCTCGACACCGACGTCGGCTACAAGGGCAATGTGCAGTTCATGCTCGGCGTCCACCGTGCTGGCGGATCGGTGGGTGACTCGATGCTCGAAGTTGACTCGAACGGCAATGAGAACGCCATTCCGCGTCAGGCCGTGAACCTGTCGAACTTCACCTTCGTTCAGCGCAACAATGCTGCACCGAACGCAGCACTGATGTTCATCCGCGGCGGTGCTGACTACCGTATGATGAACGGGGTTGTCGCCAGCCCGGGCCTGACCTGTTTGCGCTTCAACTCGGCGACAACGGTTCAGGCCGCCAACGCTGGCCTCGACGAGCTTGGGCCGCCGCGCTTTGACTCGGTGGCGATGCAGTGTTCGGCGACGCCTTTCTCGGGCACGAGCGGTGTGACCAATGCCGAAGTGCAAACCATCTTTGAGACCGGCACCAACAATACGTCGACCTTTACGCCGACTTTGACGGGCGGGTTCATCAACGGTGCGAACGAAACGGCGCGTACGCCGTTCAACGCCAGCACGGTGAACAGCTTCTTCGTCAACACCGCCTACATCGGTGCGGTGAGCGGCGCGAGCGACACGCGCTTCTCGGGTTGGACCTGCAACAGCTCGACGGCGACCTTCACGGGCACGACGCGCAACTGCACCGACATCCCGACGACCTGACGCGCCCGCACCACAACAACCGGGGCGGAGCGCACCAGCACGGCGCGCTCCGCCCCGCTTACCATAAGTCAAAGACAGGGGTTTCGATCATGACCAAGCGGCCGCTTTTCGCCAGCATGCTGCTCCTTACGTCAGCGCTGGTTGCGCCGTCGGCTTTTGCCCAATCGTCTGCCGAGCCCGCACCAGCAGCGGAAGAATCGGCCCCGGCAGAAGAAGCCCCAGCCGAAGAGGCGGTGCCGGAGGAAGAAGCCGACGTTTCCATTCCCGGTGGCGGCGATGCCGAAATCGTCGTGACGGGGCGCAACACCCCCAATATCGTTCGCGCCACCCCCGAAGTGGTGTCGGTGCTGTCGTCGGCCGACATTGCACGCACCGGCGAAGGCGACATCGCCGGTTCGCTCCAGCGCGTGACCGGCCTGTCAGTCGTTGGCGGCGGCTTTGTTTATGTGCGCGGCCTGGGCGACCGTTACTCGCTGGCGCTGCTCAACGGTTCGCCGCTGCCAAGCCCCGAGCCGCTGAAGCGCGTGGTGCCGCTCGATCTGTTCCCGACCAGCATCATCGATTCGACGCTGGTGCAGAAAAGCTTCTCGGTGAACTTCCCTGGCGAATTTGGCGGCGGGGTTATCAATCTCACCACCAAATCGACCCCGCGCGAGGGTTTTTTCGAAGTCAGCAGCAGCATCGGCTGGGACAGCGAAACGACCAACCAGCTCGGTTACACCTATTATGGCAGCGACACTGACTGGACCGGTTTCGACGACGGCACGCGCGATATTCCTGCTGGTCTGCAGGCGGCGCTAAACAGCGGGCGCCCGGTGCTGGTCGGTGCCGATTTCACGCAGGACCAGATCGAGCAGATTGCCATCGAACTGGTGAATTCCGATACCACGTTGCTGCAACAGAATAACAATATTCCGGTCAATTGGTCCTTTGGCCTCTCTGGCGGCAAGAGTTGGCCGCTTGCCGATGGCGAGCTGGGCATTATTGCCACGGCGAGTATCGACAATAAATGGCGCACGCGCGACACGCTGCAGCAAACCTCGCTCGACCCCGATCTGGCCGGTCCGCCGCAGACTAGCTTCCAACGCGTGATTACCGATAACCGGGTGGTCGTGAACGGCCTACTGGGCGTCGGGCTGGAGCTGGGCGATCACCAGTTCCGGTGGACCAACCTGTATATCCGCGACACGTTGAAACAGGCACGGCTTGGCCTCGGCGTCGATCAGAACAACGCATCGCGCGACATCTTGCAGCAGGATACGGCTTGGTTCGAACGCCAGCTGATCAACACGCAGGTGGTGGCCGAATTTGATTATGACGAGGTGCAGATTGATTTCCGCGCTTCCTATGCCAATTCTCAGCGCGAAGCGCCCTATGAGCGCAGCTTCACCTATATCCGCACCAACCTGCCGCTGACGCAGGACCCGGTTGGCGACAAATTCGTCAACGATTTGGGCGGTAATCTAGGCGAAGCCAGCATTGCCTTTTCAGACTTGAACGAAGACCTGGTCTCGGCGGGCGGCGACTTCAGCTATGAGGTCGCGCCAGCGATTACCGCAACGGTCGGTTATGCCTTTACGGACACCGAACGGACGGCGGTGCGGCGCGCCTTCTTTTACCGCGCCCAGAATTTGCCCGTTGCTGTGCAGCAGCAGCGGCCTGATTTCCTGTTATCGGACACGACAATCCAGTTGTTCGATGTCGCGCTGCTCGAAGCATCGGCGCAGGATGGCACGGCGGCGTTTGAAGCGGCGCTAACCACCCACGCCGCCTATGCGCAGGTGCAGGCCGAGATCATCTCGGGTGTCAACGTAAACGCCGGTGTGCGCTATGAAGACGGCAGCCAGACGGTCGTTCCGGTGGACATTTTCAACACCGGCGGCAGCGCGATTGCTCAGACCAACATCAACAACAGCTATTGGCTGCCGGCCATCACGCTGACCTGGGAAGTCGCGCCCGACATGCAGCTGCGCGTCAACGGGTCGCGCACCATCGCGCGGCCGCAGTTCCGCGAGCTGATCGCGCAGGTCTATTTCGACCCCGATTCGAACCGCCAGTTCCGCGGCAACCCCTCGCTGCAGGACAGTAAGCTGTGGAACGCCGAAGTGCGGTACGAATGGTATTTCGACCGCGGCCAACGCCTGACCGCGGCAGGTTTCTATAAGTCGATCGACAATCCCATCGAAACCTTCACCAGCATTTCGACCGACTCGGTGGCGAACAGCAGCTTTGCCAACGCACCCAAAGCTACGCTTTATGGCTTCGAGGTCGAGCTGCAGAAATATTTCCCGCTCGACACGCTGTCGGATGAGGCCTTTTTCGCCAGCCGCCGCGCGGTGGTGATTGCGAACTATACCTATACCAAGTCCGATATTTCGGTTGGTGCGGGTGATACCACGGTCGTGAACGGTCAGACGCTGTCGGCTTCGGACTTTTTCTTCGATGGCTCGCCGCTGACTGGCCAGTCGGATCATCTGGTGAACCTGCAACTGGGCCTAGAAGATCAGGATGCACTGTCACAGCAGACCTTGCTGCTGAGCTATGCCAGCCCGCGCGTTACCAGCCGCGGTCCGTCGGGCCAGCCCGATATTCAGGAGCGCCCCGGCTTCCGCCTCGACTTTGTCGCGCGTCAGGGTTTCCCGGTGTTTGGCAAAGAATTTGAGCTGAAGTTCGAAGTCCGCAACATCACCGGCACCAAATATCAGGAAGTCCAGCGTTCGGGTGACCAGCGCGTGTTCCTGAACCGTTATGATCAGGGCACGACCTTCTCGCTTGGTGGTTCAATCAAATTCTGAGGCTCAGCGCGCCCATTGGTGACAATGAAATAAAAATGTAACCTGACCGTCTGCCGATTGTCACGACCGCCGCTTAGGCGAGTCGCGCCAAGCGGTGGACGGAGCGGGGGAATACAGCGGGTGCCGGGTTTCGCAGACAGGCTGAAGTTACGCGGGATCGACTTGCGCTGGCCGCATGTGCTGGTCGCGCTGCTCGCGGCGCTGGTACTGGTGCAGGCGGTGCGGCTGCTGTGGGCGGTCGCGGTGCCGACTGGTCCGCTCGGCGACTGGCGGCATGGCGGCGCGCGGCTGTTGACCCCAGCCGAGGGGCGCACGCTGTTTGCTGCCTTCGATCCCTTTTTCCGCAGCGGGCCGGTGACGGCGGGCAGCGCCACAGTGACCGCGCTCGACCTTACGCTGTTCGGCGTCAATGTGAACGACGCGGCGGGGTCCGGTTCGGCGATCATTGCCGGGCCCGACGGCGTGCAATCGAGCTTTGCCATTGGCGATGAAGTGCAGCCGGGCGTCAAACTGGCCGCGGTAGCCTTTGATCATGTGACGCTCGATCGCGGCGGGTCGCGCGAGACGCTGTTCCTCGACCAAAGCGTGCCTGCGGCACCCACCGCACCAGCAACCCCTGCGGCATCTGCCACTTCCATACCTGCCACCGACAGCGGCGGCGGTGAATTGTCGCCACAAGCCCTGCAAAACGGCGTCGAGTTTGCGCCGCGCAGCGAAGATGGCCGCGTCACTGGGTTGACCGTCCAGCCGCGCGGCGACGGGGCGGCCTTTCGTGCCGCCGGACTGCGGCCGGGCGATGTTGTCCGCACGGTAAACGGCCGCCCTATCGCGGCCCCCGCCGACATTGCCGCGCAAATCACCCCGGGTGCGCGGCTGAGCCTCGAGGTCGAGCGCGGCAGCGCGGTCGTCCCCGTCCCCCTGTTTATTGGAAAGCAGTAATCTCTATCATGCGCATGCGTTCAACCGCCCTGCTCGTTACCGCCGCCCTGTTCGCCGCGACCCCGGTGCTTGGCCAATATACGCTGAACGTGCGCGATGCCGATGTGCGCGCTTTCATTCAGGACGCCGCGCGGGTGATGGACCGCACCTTCATCATCGACAGCCGCGTGCAGGGCAAAGTGTCGGTGGTGACCGACCGACCTTTGAGCCGGTCCGAATATTTCGAAATTTTCCTGTCGACACTGCGCGCCAATGGGCTGGTCGCGGTGCCGGTGCGCGGCGGGGCGTACCGCATCCAGCCGCTGGACGGCGCGGCGACGCAGCCGGGCCGGATTGGCAGCGCACAGTCGGGCCAGAACCAATTTGTTACCGAGATCATTCGCCTGCGCCACATCGATGCGGCGGCAGCGATCGAAACGCTGCGCCCGCTGGTCAGCGCGCAGGGTTCGCTCACGGCCAACCGCAACGCCAACAGCCTGGTCGTGGCCGATTTCGCCGACAATATCCGCCGCATCCGCACGCTGGTGGCGCAGATCGACAAGGACAACAGCCGCAGCCAGATTGTGACGCTGCGCAACGCCGGTGCGCGCGAGATTGCCACCGCGCTGCAGGCGCTGGCCGGCACCGGGGCCGAGGGTGTCGGCCCGCCGGTCACTATTGTCGCAATCGATTCGAGCAACGCCATTGCGCTGCGCGGTGATGCGACGCAGGTCGCGCGCTTTGTCCAGATGGCGGGCGAACTCGACCAGCGCGCGGCGGCGGGAACCGAGCTGCGGGTTTATTGGCTGGAACATGCTAATGCCGAGACTTTGCTGCCGACGTTGCAGTCGTTGGTCGGCGGCGGCAACGCCGGGGCGACGCCTACGCCGGCAGGCGGACCGGCGCGCAGCGGTGACAACGAAGGCGGCAATAGCGGCAATGGCTCTCCCGCCCCAACTGCCCCGACGACGGTTTCGGTTCCCGGGGCCAATGGCACGACCGGCATCGGCGCGCGCGGGCCGGTGACCGTCACCCGTTATGAAGGGGCCAATGCCATCATCGTGGCGGCCAGCCCCGAGGTGCAGCGCATGCTGGGCGAACTCATCCGCCAGCTCGATACGCGGCGCGAACAGGTCCTTGTCGAGGCGATCATTGTCGAAGTCGGTGATGCTGCCGCCAAGCAGCTTGGCGTACAATTCCTGTTTGGCGACACCAACGTCGGCTTTGGCGCGACCAATTATTCGAACGCGCAGCCCAACATATTGACGTTGGCGGGCGCGGTCGCGGCCAATGAGCTGGGTACCACCGAGACGGTGGTCGTGGCCCCGGACGGCACGCGCACCACGACGCGCACGACGACCAACAGCGGCCTGCAAGATGCATTGCAGCAGGCCGCGGTCGATTCGATCAGTGCGGCGACTGGCGGCATCGGCGGCATCATCACCTCGCTGGGCGGCGACGGCATTTTTGCAACGGTGATCAACGCGGTGCGCAGCGACACCGAATCGAACCTGCTGGCGACGCCGCATATTGTCACGCTCGACAATCAGCAGGCGAAATTCCTGGTGGGGCAGGAAGTGCCTGTATCGACCGGCGAGCAATTGTCGGAAAATTTCGACAATGCCTTCCGCACCGTGCAGCGGCAGGAAGTCGGCATCAAGCTGGAGGTCACGCCGCAGGTCAATGCCGCGGGCGAGATCAAAATGTTCCTGAAACAGGAAGTGTCGAGCGTCGCAGGGCCGGTGTCATCACGCTCCAGCGACCTGATCCTCAACAAGCGCACTTTTGAGACCGTTCTGACGGTCGACGACGGCGATATTCTCGCCATCGGAGGGCTGCTTAATGACGATGAGCGGCGTACGATTGAGCGCATTCCGCTGCTGAGCGATATTCCGCTGATCGGCGAACTGTTCAAATCGCGCAGCCGCAGCCGCACCAAGACCAATTTGATGGTGTTCATCCGCCCACGCATCCTGCGCAGCCGCGCTGACAATGCGGCCATGACGGCGCAGCGCTATGCCATCGTCCGCAACGAACAATTGCGCCGTAACCCCGATAGCGAACCCGCGATTGACGCGCTGGTGCGCGACTATCTGGGCACAGTGCCGCCAGCCCCCCTGCCGCCGCAGCCCGGCGATGTCACCGTGGGTCCGGTCAATATGCCTGCGCTGCGCCCCGAAGGCGGCGTGGTGACGCCGACCGACGTGCCCCCGTCAAATCCGGAGCCTCGGCCATGACCAGCAACGCGCTCGATATTCCCTATGCCTTTGCCCGCCGGCACGGCGTGGTGGTGACTGGTGAAAGTGACGAGCGCTGGACGGTCACTTTCCGCGAAGGGGGGGATCCGGCGGCGCTGGTGGAAGTGAAGCGCTATCTGGCGCGGCCGATTGCGGTGGAGTCGGTAACAGTAGCGGAATTCGACCGGCTTCTGTCAGACCATTATGCGCTCGACGCCGACGCGGCGGCGATGGCGGGGTCGGTGGATACCGGCGATCTGCTGGGCGGCGGCCTGCCAACGGCGGAGGATTTGCTGGATAGCAGCGACGATGCGCCCGCGATCCGCCTTATCAACGCGGTGATCGCCGAGGCGGTGCGGCAGGGCGTCAGCGACATCCATATCGAGCCCTATGAAACCGGTTTGGTGGTGCGGATGCGCGTCGATGGCGTCCTGCGCGAACATTTGCGCATGCCGCCCCACGTCGCCCCGGTCGTGGTCAGCCGCATCAAGGTGATGGCGCGGCTCGACATTGCTGAACGGCGCGTTCCGCAGGACGGGCGCATCGGGCTGACGCTGGGGGGCAAGGCCATCGATGTGCGTGTGTCCACGCTACCCAGCCGCGCCGGCGAGCGCGTGGTGATGCGCATCTTGGATAAGGATGCCGCGGGAATTGATCTGGAGGTGCTGGGGCTGACCGGTAGCGCAGCCGAGGTGATGCAGGATGCGCTGGCCGAGCCCAACGGGATTATCCTGGTTACCGGGCCGACGGGGTCAGGCAAAACGACGACGCTCTATGGCTGCCTGAAGCAACTTAACGATGGCAAACGCAATATTTTGACGGTCGAAGACCCGGTCGAATTCGCCGTCGAGGGCATCGGCCAGACACAAGTCAACGCCAAGGTCGGGCTGACCTTCGCCAATGGCCTGCGCGCTATCCTGCGGCAGGATCCCGACGTCGTGATGGTCGGCGAAATTCGCGACCGCGAGACGGCGGACATTGCGGTGCAAGCCTCGCTGACCGGCCATCTGGTGCTATCGACGGTGCACACCAATGATGCGGTGGGTGCGATTACCCGGCTCAAGGATCTGAAAGTCGAGCCGTTTCTTTTGGCGTCGACACTGCGCGCTGTGGTGGCGCAGCGGCTGGTACGGCGGCTGTGCCCCGATTGCCGCGAGCCGGTGCAGGCCGACCAGAAGGTCGCGGCGCTGCTGGGCATCGATGCGGGGTCGGTGGTGTGGCGCGCGGCGGGCTGCGACAGTTGCGGGCACACCGGATTTAAGGGTCGCGTCGGGGTGTTCGAGGCGGTGCGCATCGACGACACCATCCGCCGCTATATCTATGATGGCGGCGACGAGGCGATGATTGCGCGTCATGCCTTTCTGCGCGCGCCGACGCTGGCGGGCGCTGCGCGCGCCATGGTGCGCGATGGCTTGACGACACCCGAAGAAGCGATCCGCATTGCGCGGCGCGAGGAAATCGATGCCTGATTTTGCCTGGCGCGCCATCGACGCCAAGGGCCGCGAGACCAAGGGAGCGTTGACCGCCGCCGACGAAGCGGCCGCACGGCAGGCGCTGGTGGCGCGCCAACTGCACATATTGGCACTCACGCCCGGAAACGCGGCGTCGCCGGGTCTGCTTGCGGCATGGCGGCGTGGCAAGGCGCTGTCGGCCAAGGAGCTCGCCCTGTTCACGCGCCAGCTGGCGACCTTGAGCGAGGTTGCGCCGCTGGAGGAAAGCCTGCGCACGTTGGGTCGGCAATCGGAGGGCGAAAATGCGCGCCGCATCATTGGCGCGGTGCATAGCGGGCTGGTCGAAGGCCGCCCGCTGGCCGAAGCCATGGCGCGCGAGGCGAAAAGCTTTCCACCGCTATACCGCGCGATGGTCGCCGCAGGCGAGCAAACCGGCGCGCTGGCGCCGATATTGGCGCGACTAGCGCAGTTGCTCGAACGGCAGGCCGAGGTGCGCGGTAAGCTGATCGCCGCGCTCGCCTATCCGCTGGTGCTGGCGTTGGTGGCAATCGGCGTGGTCGCAGCGCTGATGATTTTTGTGGTGCCGCGCGTGGTCGAACAATTTTCCGATACGGGCGCGCAGCTGCCCTTCCTGACCCGCGCGGTCATTGGCCTGTCGGAATTTCTGGCGGGCTGGTGGTGGGCGCTGCTGCTGCTGATCGCCGCGCTGGCGGCGCTGGTGACGCAGTTATTGCGCAACCCTGACATTCGCCGCCGCTTTGATGCGCGCCTGTTGCGGCTGCCGCTGTTGGGGCGCTTGCTGCGCGACCTTAACGCCGCGCGCTTTGCCCGCACCCTGGCGACGATGGTGGGCAGCCGCTTGCCGCTGGTCGAAGGACTGCGGCTGACCGTGCCGACGGTGCGCAATCAGGCGCTGGCGGGGGCGACCGCAACGCTGGTCGAACAGGTGCGCGCGGGCGGCAGCCTGTCGGCGGGGCTGCGCGATGCCGGGGTGTTTCCGCCGCTGCTCGTTTATATGACCGCGAGCGGTGAAAGCGCGGGACGGCTGGAGGTGATGCTGGAGCGCGCCGCTGACTATCTGGAACGCGAATTTGATCGATTCACGGCCGCATCCATGGCGTTACTCGAGCCTGTCATAATTGTCATAATGGGGACGTTGGTCGCGCTTATCATTCTCGCGATCTTGCTGCCAATTCTTCAACTACAATCGCTGACGGGGTTATAGCTTTCCGATGACTTTATTCCGCCTTATGCTCCGCCTGATGACCGACATGACGCGCCCGCAGCCGCTCCGCCGCAAATCCGGCGAAAGGGGTTTCACGCTGACCGAGCTGATGGTCGTCATCTTCATTATCGGCCTGCTCGCCACGGTCGTGCTCATCAACGTATTGCCCAGCCAGGACCGCGCCATGGTGACCAAGGCCGAGGCCGATATTGCCACGCTGGAAACCGCGCTGGAACAATATCGGCTCGACAATCTGGCCTATCCCGCGACCAGCGAAGGGTTGAACGCATTGGTCAGTCCGCCGGCGACCTTGGCTGATCCGGCGCGCTATCGCCGTGGCGGCTATGTCAAACGCTTGCCCGAGGACCCCTGGGGCCGTCCCTATCAATATCAAGCGCCGGCACCCGGCGGCGCGCCGTTCGATGTCTGGTCATTCGGTGCCGATGGTGCCCCCGGCGGGACCGAGGACAATGCGGACATCCGCAGCTCTGCCCCCTGAACCGCGCCAAAGGGGTTTCACCCTCGTTGAACTCATGGTGGTGCTGGCGGTGCTGGCGCTCGCGGCGACCGTGGTGGTGCTGACCATCCCTGGCAGCAATGCGCGCGTAAGCGAAGAGGCCGACCGGTTGGCCGTGCGGATCGCCAGCCTGCGCGACCTTGCCATTGTCGAAGGACGCCCTATGGCCGTGGTGGTGTCACCTTCGGGCTATGCCTTCGAACGGCACGGGGCCGACGGGTGGAGCGCCCTGCCCGGGCGCGCCTATGCCCGCCGCGACTGGCCGACCGGGATCCGCCTGACCCAACCCGCGGACGGCGCACCGCTACGCGTCACCTTCGACAACATCGGCACCATCAGCGCGAGCACGTCGCTGACAATTGGTGATGGCACCACGGCCGCGCAGCTACGCGTCAGCACCACCGGCGAGGTGATGCGCGGTGAATGAACGCGGCTTTACCCTGCTCGAAATGCTGGTCGCGCTGGCGGTGATGAGTGTGGCGGCGCTGACGCTAGTGCGGCTCGATGCCTTTGCGGTGCGCAGCGCAGCTGACCTCGATGCGCGCACGCTGGCGCAGGTGGTGGCCCAGAATGAAGCGGTGCTGCTGTCGACCGATCCGGCGCCGCCGACGATTGGTACTAGCGTCAGCGCGGCCGACAATGCCGGCCAGCGCTTCCGTATCGAGCGCCGTGTCGCGCGCACTGCCGATGCCAACTTGCTGCGCATCGATCTGATTGTCCGCGCCGAACCGGGGCCTGGACAGGCGGCGCTCACCTTCATCCGGCCAGCGCGATGATGTCTGCCCACGCAAAGGAGCGCGGCTTTACGCTGGTCGAAATGCTGGTCGCGCTCAGCATTTTTGCGGTCATCGCCAGCATCGGTGTTGGCCTGCTGCGCGCGTCAGTTAACACGCAAGGGGCGGTGCAGGACCGGCTGGGGGCGATGGGCGCGGTCAACCGTTTGCGGTCGATCATGGCCAACGATCTCGCGCAAGCCGCGCTGCGCCCTGCGCGCGGACCCGATGGCACGATGCTACCCGCTTTTCGCGGCGATGGGCAGGGTTTTGCCTTTGTCCATCGTGGCCGTGCGGCGGTCGATGCCGATGGCGTGCCAGCAGTGCAGCGCGTCGAATATCGACTGACCAATGGCGAATGGCGGCGCGCGAGTGCGCTGCGCACCGATGGCATCGCGCTGGGTGAAGGCGATGCGCTGGCGCGTGAGGTGCGCGGCGTGACGGTCCGGTACCGGGATGCACGCGGGGCATGGCAGGAAAGCTGGAATTCGGAAACGGCGCAACGGCTGCCCGCAGCGGTCGAAGTGGCGCTGGCGCGCGGGAACCGGACTCCCTTGCTGATGCGTTTCGCCACTGGGCCGGTGTTGCCGCCGCCCTTGCCGGAAACGCAGGAGGAACAGCCATGAGAGCAGCCTCGGAACGCGGCGCGGCGCTGCTGAGCGTCTTGTTGCTGGTCGCGGTGATGGCAGTGATTGCCGCGACCGCGCTCGACCGGCTGACGCTGGCAACCCGGCTCGCGGGCGCGGCGGCTTCGATTGATCAGGCGCGTGCCTTTGCCGTGGCTGGCGAGGCGCTTGTGCTGCGCCGTGCGGGCGACATTGCGCAAAGTCGCGACGATGCTTGGCTGGCGCACGACTATCCTTTGCCGCTGCCGGGCGGCCGCGCGACCGGGCGGCTGACGGACTCCACCAATTGTTTCAACCTCAATGCGCTGGTCGCCGAAACGGGGCCGGGGCGCTTTACCCAGCGGCCTTTGGCAGTGCAGCAATTTGCGGCGCTGGCGCGGCTTGCGGGTATCAACGAGGGCGAGGCGAATGCGCTCGCCGCCGCAACCGCCGACTGGATCGACAGCGACGCCAACGAGAGCCCGCTTGGGGCCGAAGATGGTGCCTATCGCGGCATGACTCCCGCCTATCTGCCTGCCAACACGCTGATGGTCGATGCCAGCGAGCTGAAGGCGGTGCGCGGAGTGACAGCGGCCCATTATGCGCGGCTGAAGCCGCTGATCTGCGCGCTGCCGGTGGCCGAGCCCCTGCGCGTCAATGTGAACACGCTGCGCCCCACCGAAGCTGCGCTGGTGGCAGCCCTTTGGGCCGAGCGGCTGACGATAGGGCAGGTACGTTCGGCGCTGGCAGGCCGCCCGCGCGGCGGCTATGGCAGCGCGACGCGATTCTGGCAGGCCGCGGCCTTTCAGGGGTTGAACCCGCCGCAGGACGTCGCCGAACAGATTGTGGTAGCGCCGCGCTGGATCATGTTGACCAGCCGGGTGGAGATGGGGGACAGCAGCTTGGATGTGCGCAGCCTGATCGACGTGCGGCGCGACCGCCCGCAGGCGGTACCGATGGTCGTGGCACGGCAGTTTGGGGTCACTGACTGACATGGCCGATATGC
This sequence comes from uncultured Sphingopyxis sp., assembly GCA_964401155.1. Taxonomy (GTDB): domain Bacteria; phylum Pseudomonadota; class Alphaproteobacteria; order Sphingomonadales; family Sphingomonadaceae; genus Sphingopyxis. The sequence goes on along the minus strand of CAYNXF010000001.1, from coordinate 93,521 downwards.
TGATTCTAATGCTGCCCGCACCGGGCACGGATGCGGGTGGCGGCATTCGGCAGTGGTGGGCCATCGCTGACGGTAAGGTTGCCGAAAGTGGCAGCGACGGCGGATGGACTGCGTTGCTGGGTGAAGGCGCGGATGTCGTCGCGCTGGTTCCCGCGGCCGATGCTCCCGTCCGTTGGCTCGACTTGCCCGGGCTGACGCCGCCGCAGGCGGCCGCCGCCGCGCGCCTGCAATTGGCGGATGCCGCGCTGGGCGATGCGATGGACCAACATGTCGCCGCCGGAAATGTGAGCGATGATGGTGTGGTTCCCGTTGCCGCTGTGGCGCGCAGCGCGATGGATGCTTGGCTGGCGCAATTGGCGCTCGCCGAAGTCCAGCCGCGCGCACTGGTGCCGGTGGCGGCTATAGTGCCCGCGCCGGCCGAAGGGCAGGCGACGCGCGCCGCAATTGGCGGCGAAACGCTGCTGCGCACGGCGACGCTGTGTGCCGAGGCCGATGCTCTCATCGACCCGATGCGCCTGTCCGGCTTGCAGCTGGAAACCGCCGACGATGCGGCGGTCGCGGGATGGCTCGCTGGGCTGGCTGAGCGTGTGCCGCTCGACCTTTTAACCGGCGCTTATGCGCTGCGCCGCAAGAGCGCACTGTCGCCCGATATGCGCGAATGGGTGGTGCGGCTCACGGCGGCGCTGGTGGCGCTGACGCTGGCGGTGCCGCTGGTGCAGGCGGTGCAATTGGCGCGCGGTACCAGCGCGGCCAATGCACGCAGCGTGGCGGCGGCGGCGGCGGTCGGGGCTAAGGGCGATGATGCGGCGGCCGCCGAGGTTGCGCTCGATGCAATGCTGGCGCGGCGCGGCGGTGGGCCGCTGGCGCTGTCGGCCCCGCTGGGTGGCTTGTATCAAAGCTTGCAGGAATATCCGGCGGTGGCGGTGCGCACGTTGAGCCATGGCAGCGATGGCACCTTGACGGTGACGCTCGCTGCCCCGCGCATCGAGGATGTCAATGGAGCGCTCAAGGCGCTGCAGGCGCGGGGCTACACCATCACGGCGCAGCCAATGCAGGGCAGCGACGGGATGCAGATGGGCAATGTGACGATAAGGGCGGTGCCATGATCGCATCCTTGACCCGCTGGTGGCAGGCACTCTCACTGCGCGAGCAGCGTTTGGTGGGCGTCGCGGCGGTGCTGGCAGCGGTGGTTCTGCTGTGGATGATCGTGCGGCCTTTGGTTAGCTATCTTGGCGGGCTGGGCGATGAGCACAAGTTTGCGATCGAGCGCGCGGCACGGATTGAAGCCAAAGCAGCTCTGGTTGAGGGCGCGGCAGCGCCCGCGGGGTCTAGCATCACCGGGCCGCTCGACCAGTGGATCGCGGTTAGCGCGGGCGACACCGGCCTGACGCTCGACCGCAATGAGGCGCGGGGCGATGGCGCTGCGACGCTGGCGATTGCGTCGGCGCGCGCACCGGCCGTCATTGGCTGGCTGGCGCAGCTGGAGGCGCAGGGGCTGGTCATCGACCGCTTGACCATTTCGCCCGGCACCGACGGTTCTGTCGGAGTCACAGTGGACGTGCGGCGGCCATGACGCGGCGGCGGATCTGGATTGCAGCGGCGCTGCTTGCGCTGGTGCTGATCATTGCCACGCTGCCGCTACGGCTGGCGCTCGGCATAGCGGGCGCGGGCGATGCGGGGCTCACCGCACGGGCGGTGACGGGCAGCATCTGGTCGGGGCAATTGATTGATGCACGCTGGCGCGGCGCGCGCCTGGGCAGCATTGGTGCGGGCCTTGCCCCGCTGGCGCTGCTGCGCGGCGAGGCGCGGTTGAATATCGCGCGTGACGATGTGCTGCTCGGCAAGCTGACCGGTGCGCTGCTGCTCAATGGCGCGCGCGGCGTCAAGGATATGAACGGCAGCGTATCGTTGGGGGCGAGCCTCGCGGGCGTGCCGCTGGACAGTCTGCAACTGGCGGGTGTAGCCGCGCGCTTTGACAGCGCGGGACGCTGCGTCGAGGCGGCAGGCCAGGCGAGGCTGAGCATCGCGCTGCCGGTGCCGGGGCTCGACCTTGCCAATGGCATGGCGGGACCGCTCACCTGCCGCGACGGACGCGCCGAGGCGGCGCTGGCGAGCCAATCGGGGATGGAGCGGCTAACGCTGGCGTTCGATGGCGCGGGCCAGTACCTCGCGCGCCTGTCGGTGCGGGCGAGCGGCGATGCGACCGCCGAAAGCCTGCTGCGCGCCGCCGGGTTTCTGCCCGCTGGGGGCGATTTGGTGCTGCTGCACGAAGGGCGGCTGTGACGCTGGCGAGCGGGTTGGCGCAATTGCCGCTGGTAGCCGCACTGCCGCTTGCTGCCTTATTGGGGCTGGTGGTCGGCAGCTTCATCGCAACATTGGTGCTGCGCTGGGGCGCGGAGCAGAGCATTCTCGGGCGCTCGCGATGCGACGGGTGCGGACGGACGCTTGGCGTGATTGACCTCATCCCGTTGGTCGGTTGGCTGGTGCGGCGTGGGCGGTGTCAGCAATGCGGAGCGGCGATTGATCCACTGCACATGCGGGTTGAGCTGGTCTCCGTACTGATCGGGGTAGTCGGCGTGGCCGTGCTGCCGGGCGTGGCGGGGTGGAGCCTCGCCCTGTTCGGCTGGTTGCTGCTGCCGCTGGCGCTGCTCGATGCCCGGCATTTCTGGCTGCCGGACATTTTGACCGGCATGCTCGCCGTGATCGGATTGTTGCTGGCCGGGCCGTTGCTGGATAGCAGCCTGCCCGCGCGGCTGACCGGCGCGATTGCAGGAGGCGTGACGTTGGCATTATTGGCCGCGCTGTTCGTCCGCGCACGCGGACGCGAAGGGATGGGCGGGGGCGATCCCAAGTTGGCCGCCGCGATCGGCTGCTGGCTGGGCTGGGTGCCGTTGCCGTTGATGTTCCTGCTCGCCAGCAGCAGCGGCATTGTGTGGGCGCTGGCGCAAAAAAAAGATGTGCCGATCAGCGACCGGCACCTCCCCTTTGGCGCTTTCATGGCGGCGGCAGCGTGGGCAACCGTGCCGGTCTGGACCTATTTCATCACTGGATGACGATGCTCACCGCGCGGCGGTTGCGCGCCCAGGCGGCTTCGTTCGATTCAATCGCGTCGGGGCGATCCTTGCCATAGCTGATGACGTCGATGCGCGACGGATCGATGCCCAGCGAGGCGAGGTAGTTCTTGGCCGCATTGGCGCGGCGCTCGCCCAGCGCGATATTATAGTCGCGCGTGCCGCGCTCATCGGCATGGCCCTCGACCAGCACGCGCACGGCGGGGTAGCGCTGCAGCCAGGTGGCCTGGCTGCGCAGCGTTGCCTGATCTTCGGCATCGACGTTGAATTGGTCGTAGTCAAAGAAGATGCGGTCATTGCTGATGTTTGCGATGAAATCCTGCTGCGACCCGGGAATAATCCCCGGAGCTGTGCCGGTGCCGGTGTCGCCGGTGACGGTGCTGCCGTCGGGGGCGGGCGGCAGCTCCGCGGGCGGCTTCTTGGCACAGGCGCCCAGCGCGAGTGCCGCGGCGGAGAGGGTGAGAAGAGCGGTGCGGCGAAGCGTCATGGTGTTTCTCCTGTCTGGCGCTTGTCGTGGAAGGCTAGTGCTGCTGATGCGGCGATTAACCCATGTTGAACCCGGTTAATCAACCCGCTTTCGCCCCGTCCGTTCCAGCAAGCGGGGCAAAAGCGAGGTGAAATGTTAGGGCAGCACCGGCCCCCAAGCAGGATCGGAGCCATCCTGCGGCGTTTGCAGGCGGCGCAGGTTCACCCCGGTCAAGTCGACCTGCCAGATGGTCGACCTGCCCTCGCGCCCTGGCGATGTGCGGAAAAATTGCAGCACGCGGCCATTGGGTGACCAGGTCGGCGCTTCGTCCTGCCAGTCGTTGGTGAGCAACCTTTCGCCAGTGCCATTTGGTGTCATGACGCCAATGCGAAATTCGCCGCCGCCGATCTTGGTAAAGGCGATCAGGTCGCCGCGCGGCGACCATTCGGGGGTAGCATAGCGCCCGCCGCCAAAGCTGATGCGGCGCTGGCCGGTCCCGTCGGCGTTCATGACATAAATTTGCTGGGTGCCCGACCGATCGCTTTCGAACACAATTTTGCTGCCGTCGGGCGAAAAGCTGCCGCCGACGTCGATGCCCGGCGTGTTGGTCAGGCGGATGGGGGTGCCGCCGCTCGCCGATATTTTGTAAATATCGGTGTTGCCGCCGGTGGCCATCGAAAACAATATGGTCTTGCCATCGGGCGACCAGCGCGGGGCGAAGGTGGTGTTGGCCGATTCATGCACCAGCCGCTGGCTGCCCGCCGCCACGTCGTAAACAAAGACGCGCACGCGGCTGTTGAGGTAGGATACATAGACGATTTGTTTGTAATCAGGCGAGAATCTCGGGCTGATCGCCAGCGCCTGACCCGACGTGATGAAGCGGTGGTTGCCGCCGTCGCTGTCCATGATCGCCAGCTGTTTGATGCGGTTGTTCTTGGGCCCGCGCTCGGCAATGTAGGCGATACGGCTGTCAAAGAAGGGCGCTTCGCCCGACAGGCGCGAATAAATGGCATCGGCGCATTTGTGCGCGGCGCGGCGCCAGTCGCCCGGCTGGATAACGAAACCTTGCCGGACCAGCTCGGTTTTCAGCGCGACGTCGTAAAGATAGCATCCTACCGTCAGGCTGCCGTCCGGGTTGGCGCGGACGAAGCCGTGTACCAGATTTTCGGCATCACGCCCGGCCCAGCCATCAAATTGCGGCGCGGTAACTTCGCCCATGCTGATCGGGCGCAGCCCCGAGGGGCCGATCGGCGCATAAAGCCCGCTGCGTTCCAGGTTGGCGGAGATGACGCTGGCGATCTGGCCGCCCAGACTGGTGGTCGACAGGCCCGCGACGGTGGTGTTGGTGGGCGTGGTGAAGGGGGGCAGGATGATGATCGCGCGCTCGCCCCGTATTTCTGCAACCACTTCTTGGGTGGTTTGCACGGATTCTTGGGCTGGCGGCGTCGTCGGCTGCTGCGCAATAGCTGGCACCGCCCCAAGCGTAAGAACAAGAGCAAGCGACTTTGCCATTTTCTTCATCATCATCTCCTGGTGGCCGCAAAGGGGACACGAATAACTATTGTACCGTCAAAGCTCTGATCTGTGAGATCAAACGGTGCTGCCTGCAAAACTGACTTCTTCGCTTGTTCAACGAATCTTTGCTGCTGCGGCGCATTTGAGTCCGTTTTTCCACTCAGTTCGCCAAATTGCTGCACTTCAACGACTGTCCCATCAGATCGCAGGCGTATTTCGAGCGTCAATCTGAGCAACTCGACCTCAAGTCCGCTAGGTAAGTTGCGTTGCCAAAATGGCCTGATCTCCCGGTCGACAGCGAGTTGGACTGACCGTCGAAGCTCGGCCGCGGACTGGGCAGCAGGGACACCTTTTGCTGGCGTCGCCTTTGCAGCTTCTCTCGATATACCCTCGGCGATGCCATCGAGCCGTCCGGTGGGGGTGTTGGGTCGGCGCGTGGGCGGGCCTTTGGCGGGCGGGGCTTTGCTGGGGGGTTGCTCGGCCGCAGGAGCTTTTGGCGTTGGTTTGGAGACAGGGGCGGGCTCGGGCGGCGCGGTCTGCGCCTCGCGCGACAGCGCCTCTTCCTCGCCCAGCTTGGCGGCAGGCGGCGTTTCGGAAATTTCAGGCGCGGTAGATGTGGGGCCGGTATCGGCGATCAGGTCAACCTCCATCGGCGGATTGTCGAACCGCCGCTCGCCGCGTGTCCATTGCACCGATAGCAGCGCAAGCAGCGCCACATGCAGCACCACCGCCGCGCCAACGGCAACACGCAGATTCTGGTCCGGACGGCTGATCAGCGTTTCGGCCATAACTCCCGCCTAGGGCTCGGCATCTGAACCGCTGGTGACCAGAGCGATGCGGGTGAGGCCCGCGCGGTTAATCTCGCCCAGCACGCGCATCACCCGGCCATGATCGAGGCTGCGGTCGGCGCGCAGCTGGATTTGCGGCGGCGTGTCGCTCTCGGCCAGGGTGGCGAGCCGCGCGGGCAAGTCGGAGCTGCGCACTTCCTCTTCGCCGATAAAAATGCGTCCGGCCTCGTCGATGCTCAGCTGCACCGGTTCCTGTTGTTCAGCATCGACGGGTTTGGCGCGGCTGTCGGGCAGGTTGATCGGCACGCCCGCGACCATCAGCGGCGCGGTGACCATGAAGATGATCAGCAGCACCAGCATCACATCGACAAAGGGGGTGACGTTGATTTCGGCCATCGGCGCGCGGCGGCGCTTGTTGCGCCTCCCGCCGCCACCGCCAGCCCCAGGCATCGTCATCGCCATCAGTCGTGCTCCAGCTCGCGGCTGAAGGTGGCGTGCAGCCCGTCGGCAAAGCGCGACAAGCGGCTGTCGAGCCGGTTCAGCCGCTGCGAGAAACTGTTGTACGCAATCACCGCCGGGATCGCCGCGAACAGGCCGATGGCGGTCGCAAACAGCGCCTCGGCAATGCCCGGAGCAACGACGGCCAGGCTGCTGTTCTGTTCGGCGGCAATGGCGGTGAAGCTGCGCATGATGCCCCACACCGTGCCGAACAGGCCAACAAAGGGCGCGACCGCACCAATGGTGGCGAGCACCCCGATGCGCTCGGCGAGCCGGTCAATTTCGGCATCGACGGCGGCGTGCATCGCGATGCCCAGCCGCTCGCGCGTACCGTCGCGGTCGATGGCCTTGCCCTTGGTCGAGCGCCGCCACTCGCCAATCCCCGCCGCCAACACGCGCGCTGAGGGCAATTCCTCGCGCCCATTTTCGCTGAAAAACTTGTCGATGTCGCCCGCCCGCCAGAAATCGCGCTCGAACGCCTCGGACTCGCGAATCGCGCGGCCAGTCCCGCGCCCGAAGCTGAAAATCAGCGCCCAGACATAGATGGAGGCGACCAACAGCCCGACCATTACCGCCTTCACCACAATGTCCGCCTGCAGGAACAGCGCGACGGGGGACAGGGTAGCAGCGTCGGTGGCCAATTTGATGTCGTCGAGCAAGGTCAGTTCACTCCGGTCATGATAGCGGTGAAACGGTTGGCCCAGCCCGCGGGTTGCCGGCGCGGGCGGCCATCGGGGGTGATGAAGGCGGCGGTGACGCGGCCCTCGGTCAATATCTCGTCGCCGCGTAGCACGCGCTGGGCGATGATGACGCTCGCCCCGCGCACCGCCTCGACGGTGCTGATGACGATGAGATCATCATCGAGTTTCGCGGGGCGGCGATAGCGGATTTGAAGGTCAGTCACCGCCCATGCGCCTTCGCCCGCATCATTAGCGGCACGTTGGTCGATGCCCGCAAGGCGCAGCATGTCCGACCGCGCGCGCTCCATATAGCGCAGATAGTTGGCGTGATAGACGATGCCGCTGAGGTCGGTGTCCTCGAAATAAACGCGCACGCGGAAAATATGCGCGGGGCCGTCGAAATAGCCGGGGGTGAAAGGGGGCGGAGACATTAACCAATGCGATAGCGGGCGGCGGACTCGGCGGGAAGGGGGCAAAGGCGCTTTATCGCGCCGCAGACTCGGCTGGTCGGCTATTCGCCGTCAAACAACCCATCCTGCGCGCCCGCTGGCGGGTTCAGCCCCAGATGCTTCCATGCGGCGGGATTGAGGCAACGCCCCCGCGCCGTCCGCGCAATCAGCCCGGCTTGCAGCAGATAGGGCTCGATGACATCCTCGATCGTGTCGCGTGGTTCGGACAGGCCCGCGGCGAGCGTTTCGACCCCCACCGGCCCGCCGCGATAAATGTCGGCGACCATGGTGAGGTAACGCCGGTCCATCGCGTCGAGCCCCAGCGCGTCGACCTCGAGCCGGTTGAGCGCGGCGTCAGCGGCCCTGGCATCGACAATGTGCGCGCCCGCGACGCTCGCAAAATCGCGCACGCGGCGCAGCAGCCGCCCGGCGATGCGCGGCGTCCCGCGCGAGCGTTTGGCAATCTCGAGCGCACCGTCGGGGGCGATCGGCAGGTCCAGCAGCCGCGCCGCGCGCGTGATGACCTGTTCGAGCTCGCCATGGCTGTAGAAATTCAGCCGCACCGGAATGCCGAAACGGTCGCGCAAGGGGGTGGTGAGCAACCCCTGCCGCGTCGTTGCCCCAACCAGCGTAAACTTAGGGAGGTCAATCCGCACGCTACGCGCCGACGGCCCTTCACCAATCATGATATCAAGCGCGCGGTCTTCCATCGCGGGATACAGGATTTCCTCGACCGCGGGCGATAGGCGGTGGATCTCGTCAATGAACAGCACGTCGCCGTCCTCGAGGTTGGTGAGCAACGCCGCGAGATCGCCCGCCTTGGCGATGACCGGGCCCGAGGTGGAGCGGAACCCGACGCCGAGTTCGCGCGCGACAATTTGTGCCAGCGTGGTTTTGCCGAGGCCGGGCGGGCCGTAGAACAGCACATGGTCGAGCGCGTCGGAGCGCGATTTGGCGGCCTCGATAAAAATGCGAAGGTTTTCGCGCGCGGCGGCCTGGCCGACAAATTCAGCGAGCGTCTTCGGGCGCAGCGCGGCGTCGGCGTCCTCGGGCGTGCGGGTGGGGGTAGTGAGGGTGTCGGTCACGCTACTCCCTTAACCGTTCGGGCTGAGCTTGTCGAAGCCCTGTTCTTTCTTTGTGCCATTGATAAGCCAAGGACAGTCCTTCGACAAGCTCAGGACGAACGGGTTTGGGGGAATGGGCGGGTTCACCCCTTCGCCAACCTCTTCTCCACCGCCTGCCACAATGCCGCGACCGCCTGCACCGGCGCGCTGCCCCGGCCCGCAATTGCGCCGATGGGCGCCCTAGCTTCGGTCATGCGCTCAAAGGCGCTCGCCATCGGGATGGCGGGCCAGCCCGGTTGATCACTCAGCGCGGCGCGGTGGAGGGCGCGGCGGCGATCGACCATGGCGAAGACGGGGAGGAGCGGGACTTTGAGGCCTTTTTCGGCGGCAATATGCGCCTCCACCGCCGCCAGCGCGCGCTGCGCAAGCGGTGAAGGGATGACGGGGACGACCACCAGATCGGCGGCGCGCAGCACCTGATCGCTCGTATCGTTGAGGCCGGGCGGGCAGTCGATGATGATACATTCGTGCTGGCGCGCGAGGTCGGCGGCGAGCTTTGCCAGCCGCTTCTTCTTGTCCATTTCGCGAAATTCGACGTCGAGACCGTGGAGTGAGGCATCGGCGGGGAGCAGGCTGAGGCGATCAGTTGCGGTCGCGGTGATCAGCTTGTCGGCATCGAGATTACGGCGGATCGCGGCCTGCGCCTTTTTGCCGCCGCCGTCATGCCCCAATATCCAGGTTGCTGCTGCCTGCCCGTCCAAATCCCACAGCAGGGTCCGACGCGAGGATAAAGTCGCCGCCGCCCAAGCGAGGTTTACGGCAAGCGTGGTTTTGCCGACGCCGCCCTTCAGGCTGTACACCGCAATCACTTTGCCGCTCATTTGGCTGCCTTTCGAAGTGCGAGGCGCACCAGCGCGTCGAGGTTTGCGCCTGCGCCCAAATCGTCATTCGCCGCCGCCACCGCTGCGCTCGCCTCGGCGGGTTTGAACCCCAGCCCGGTCAGCGCCGCGACTGCATCAGCGAGCGGGCCGCCACCAACGGGCCCGACGCTGCCCGTGCCCGCAATGCCCGCAAGGCCACCAGCCTTGTCTTTGAGCTCGTTGCAAATCCGCTGTGCCAGTTTCGGGCCAACCCCGTTCGCGCGCGCGACCATCGCGGCATCGCCGCTGGCAAGCGCGCGCTGCAGCTCGGTGATTTCGAGCGCTGACAATATGGCGAGCGCCATTTTCGCGCCCACCCCCTGCACGCTGACCAGCAAGCGGAACCAGTCGCGCTCCTCGGCGCGGGCAAAGCCCAGCAGGCGCAGAAAATCCTCGCCCACCAGCATTTCGGTGTGGATGGTCACTTCGCCGCCGACTGCGCCCAGGGCATCAAGCGTGCGCGCCGACGCCTCGACCAGATAGCCGACGCCGCCGACGTCGATGACGGCATGGCCTGCGCCGCTGGAGTCTAGCCTGCCGGTAAGTTTGGCGATCATGGAGTGGGTCTAGCGCGGGAGGGCGGGGATGGGAACCGGCCTTTGTCTTCCCTCTCCCTCAGGGGAGAGGGTTGCGCAGCCTTAGCGGCTTTGCGGCTTAGGCGGAGCTGGATGAGGGGCTACACCCCATCCCGCATGCACCACCCCTCACAGGCTGCGACTAGGTGGCAAAGCCACCAAGTCTCGCTGCCCTCTCCCAACAGGAGAGGGTTTTACCCACGCCTGCGATGATGCGCGTGGGTGATCGCCACCGCCAGCGCATCCGCTGCATCCGCTCCTGCCATCGTCACCCCCGGCAGCAACACGCGCAGCATCGCCTGCACCTGTTCCTTCGCCGCGCCGCCGGTGCCGACGATGGCTTTTTTGACCACGCGCGGGGCATATTCGGAGACAGGCAGCTCGCTGCGCGCGCAGCCGAGCAACACGACGCCGCGCGCGTGCGCCAGCTTCAGCGTCGATTGCGGATTGTCGTTGACGAAGACCTCCTCGACGGCGGCGCAGGCGGGCGAATGATCCGCGATCACTGCCGCCAGCATCGTGTCGAGATTAGCCAGCCGGTCGGGCAGCGCGGCCTTGGCGTCGGTCTTGATCTGGCCATTGGCAATGTGGCTGATCCGGCTGCCTTCGGCGCGGATGATGCCCCAGCCGGTGCAGCTGAGCGAGGGGTCGAGGCCGAGGATAATCAGCCGAGCTTCTCCATCACCGCGTCGGGAATCTCGTAATTCCCCCACACCGTCTGGACATCGTCATCATCGTCGAGCGTGTCGATCAGCTTGAACAGGCTTTGTGCGGTCGCTTCGTCGGCGATTTCGCTCTTCATCGTGGGCCGCCAGGCGAGCTTCACGCCTTCGGCTTCGCCCAGCTTGGCTTCGAGTGCTTTGGCGACGGGGTGGAGGTTTTCGACGCTGGTCCAGATTTCGTGGCCGTCCTCGGACGATTCGACGTCATCGGCGCCTGCATCCAAAGCGGCTTCGAATACGGTGTCGGCATCGCCTGCGCTGGCGGGATAAAGGATCTGGCCCAATCGATCGAAACCATGGCTTACGCTGCCGCTGGTGCCAAGGTTGCCGCCGTTCTTGCTAAACGCGGTGCGAACGTTGGTCGCGGTGCGGTTGCGGTTGTCGGTCAACGCCTCGACGATCAGCGAAACGCCGCCGGGGCCATAGCCTTCGTAGCGGATTTCCTCATAATTATCGCCTTCGCCGCCCGACGCCTTGTCGATCGCGCGCTGGATATTGTCCTTGGGCATCGACTGCGCCTTGGCGGCGTTAACAGCAGCGCGCAGGCGCGCGTTGGCGTCGGGATCGGGTAGGCCCATTTTGGCCGCGACGGTGATTTCGCGCGCGAGCTTCGAAAACAGCGCGCTGCGCTTTTTGTCCTGCGCACCCTTGCGGTGCATGATGTTCTTGAACTTGCTATGGCCGGCCACCGCCGTCCTCCGTGGTTATGACAAACTGGTGGCCGCCCCTAGCGCGTGGTGCCCTGTCAGACAACCACGGCGGTGCCGCTCGCCGTGACCATCAGCATCGAACCGCCTTGGCCGAGCACCTCATAATCGAAATCGACGCCGATCACGGCGTTGGCGCCGCGTGACCGGGCTTCGCCTTCCAGCTCTTTCAGCGCCGCTTCGCGTGCATCGCGCAGGGTGGATTCATAGCTGCCCGACCGGCCGCCAACGACGTCGCGGATGCCTGCGAACAAATCCTTGAAGATGTTGGCCCCGACAATCACTTCGCCGGTAACGATGCCCAGATAGTCTTTGGCGGGGTGACCTTCTATGTTGCTGGTGGTGGTCAGGATCATGGCTGTGCTCCTTGCTGGGGAAATCAGGCGATGCCGAGGGCGGATTTATAGACGTCGAGAATGGCTTCCATTTCTTTGCGGTCGTTCACCGGCATTTTGCGCAGGCGGACGATTTGGCGCATGATTTTGGCGTCGTAGCCGTTGGCCTTGGCTTCGGAATAAACGTCGCGAATGTCATCGGCGATGCCCTTTTTCTCTTCCTCCAGCCGCTCGATACGCTCGATGAACAGGCGCAATTGCTGGTCGGAAACGCTGGCTTCGTCGGACATGGATAACTCCCGCTGGGTAATGTTTGACCGACGCGCCTAGCTGGGACGGGACAGATTCGCCAAGCCCTATTCGGGCGGAAAGGGTTGGCGCTTGCCGGCCAGCTTGTGGACAACGCCACGGCGCATTACGAAACTGACCGTTTCCAGCGCGGTGACATCGGCCAGCGGGTCGCCCGCGACAGCGATGATATCGGCATCGCGCCCCGGCAAGATTGCGCCGATGGGACGATCGAGTTCGGCGGCATTGTCGCTGGTGGCTGCCTTGATCGCCTGGGCAGGGGTCATCCCCGCCTTGATCATCAGCGCAAATTCCTTGGCATTGTCGCCGTGCGGCGCGACGCCGCTGTCGGTACCGAAAAGGATGCGCACCCCGCCTTTGACCGCGCGCGCGAAGCTCGCGGCATGCGCGGCGGCGGCTTCTTCGGCCTTGGCGAGCTGCGGTCCTGGCGCGTCGCCGCGCCGCGCCTGCGCCAGTGCGGCAATGGGGGCGACGGCAGTGGGGACGAGCGCGGCATTGCTCGCTTTGAACAGCTTGACCGTTTCATCGTCGATGAAGCTGCCATGCTCGATGCTGTCGACGCCCGCCCGTAAGGCAGCGTCGATGCCTTCTTTGCCGTGCGCATGCGCGGTGACCTTGCGGCCGAAGCTGTGGCCGGTATCGACTATGCTCTTCATTTCGGCGTCGGTCATCTGTTTGCCAAGGCCGCCCGCGACGTTGGAGCGCACCCCGCCGGTTGCGGCGAATTTGATGACCTCCGCCCCGATGGAAACTTGGGCGCGCACGGCGCTGGCACAGCCATCGGGGCCGTCGCAAATATTGGTGCGTTCTTCGGCAACGGCGCGCGTATAGGTCCGGTTGAGCCCATTGACGCCGCCATGTCCGCCCGTGACCGACAACATCGTTCCCGCCGGGATAATGGTCGGGCCGACGATGACGCCATTGTTGATGGCATCGCGCAAGGTGGTGGTCGTTCGCCCTTCACCGCCCAGATCACGCACCGTCGTGAACCCGGCCTCCAGCGTTTTGCGCGCATTGCCCTGCGCGATGACAAAGCCATCCTCGACATCGCGGCTCGGCCCTTCGAGTCGGCTGCGCAGCAAATTATCGTCGCTGCCGATGTGAACGTGCATGTCGATCAGACCGGGCAAAACAAACTGGGTTTTCAGGTCGATGATGCGCGCGTCCACCTCTGGCACGGCAAAGCCGCTGCGCACTTCGGCGACCTTGCCGTCGCGGACGATGATGGTAGAGGGACCGCGCGGCGATGCGGCTGGATCGGCAAGCAGGCGGCCTGCATGGATATAGGTGGTCTGGGCGGCCAGCGGCGATGATGCCAGCAGCAAGGCGGCGGTCAGGATCAGGCGCATTTGTTTTCTCTTCCCTTCAACTTCAAAAATGCTTTGGATTCTTCGCCATGCTGGCTTCCATGGCCGCAAGCTGCTCGGGCGACGCCGCGGTCTGGTTCGCGGCCTTCCAGTCGGCATAGGGCATCGCATACACAATGGCGCGCCCCGCCTCCTTGTCCATCTCGCCGGCCTCGGCGACCCAGTCGCCCAGGCAATTGCGGCAGAAGCCGGCCAGGCCCATCAGGTCGATATTGGCCGCATCGGTGCGGTGCCGTAGCAAGCGGACAAGGCGGCGGAAAGCAGCCGCGGCAACCGCGTCGTCGAGCGTGTCGAGGGGATCGGTCATCAGCTGTCTTCCTGTTGCCACCAATGAATAGCTATGCGCATGCCCGCAACGCTTGCCAGCGGCAAGGGGCTCGTGGCAATTGCCTTGCAAGCCGGACAAATGAACGACGAGGGGATTGATTGTGGCGCAGATTTATAGCCCGCGTGCGCGTAAGGTACGCATCCTCGCCACTTTGGGTCCGGCGAGCAACACGCCCGAGATGCTGCGTGCGCTTGCGCTCGCCGGGGCGGATGCCTTTCGCGTTAACATGAGCCATGGCGAGCATGCGGGGCATGCGGCGGTGATTGCCGCGATCCGCGCGCTGGAAAAGGATACCGGACGCCCGACAACCATCTTGGCTGACCTTCAAGGTCCCAAGCTGCGCGTTGGCAGCTTTGCCGATGGCGGCGTTGAACTGGTTTCCGGCAACGACTTCATCCTGGATGCCGATCCAGCGCCGGGCGACGTAACGCGCGTCCATTTGCCGCACCCCGAATTGTTCGCGGCGTTAAAGCCCGGCACGCGGTTGCTGGTGGATGATGGCAAGCTGGTGTTGCGGGTGCAGGCGGTAACACCGACGCGCATCGACACACGCATCGAAATTGGCGGTCGCATTTCGAACCGCAAGGGCGTGAATGTGCCCGACGTGGTGGTGCCATTGGCGGCGCTGACCGAGAAAGACCGTCGCGACCTGACCTTTGCGCTGGAGCAGGGGGTTGATTGGGTCGCGCTTTCGTTTGTGCAGCGACCCGAGGATGTCGCCGAGGCCCGCACCTTAATTGGTGGCAAGGCGGCGCTGCTGGTCAAATTTGAGAAGCCCAGCGCCGTCGAGCGTATCGAAGAAATACTGGAATTGGCCGATGCGGCAATGGTCGCGCGCGGCGATCTGGGCGTCGAGCTGCCGCCTGAGGCCGTCCCGCCGCTGCAAAAGCGCATCGTCGCGACCGCCCGCCGGATGGGCAAGCCGGTTGTGGTGGCGACGCAGATGCTGGAGTCCATGATCCAGTCGCCCAGCCCGACGCGCGCAGAAGTGTCCGACGTTGCCACCGCGATCTACGACGGTGCCGACGCCATCATGCTATCGGCGGAGACGGCGGCGGGCGCTTGGCCGATCGAGGCGGTGACAATGATGGATAGCATCGCCAAATCGGTGGAGGCCGACCCCGATTATTTCCGCCGCCTGCACTTTACCGAAACCAAACCCGACGCGACGACGGCCGACGCCCTGGCCGAGGCGGCGGGCAGCATCATCGCGACGATCGACGCCGACGCCATCATTTGCTTCACGGCGTCGGGTTCGACCGCGCGGCGCGTGGCGCGCGAGCGTCCGGGCGCTCCGCTGCTGGTGTTGACACCCAAATTGGACGCGGCGCGGCGCATGGGGTTGCTGTGGGGCGCGCACGCGGTGCGGACCAAGGATATCGGCAGCTTTGAAGAGATGATCGCCAAGGGCAAGCGCATGGCGCTGCGCCACGGCGTTGGCCGCGCCGGTGCCAAGCTGGTGATGATGGCAGGCGTCCCGTTCGGCACGCCGGGTTCGACGAACGTGCTGCACGTCGCAACGATGACGGGCGACGAGCTGCGCGGTTACAAGGGCGACTGACGCATCACCGCGTGGTTAATTCGGGCGGAACTGATTCAAATCAGGACGGCGTGGTAAACACTCTTTGCACCATGATTTTGTCGCGGCATAGTCGTTGGCGCTGGTGGAGTCGCCAGCTTAGTCCAGACAGGATTTGCCGCAGCGTGAGCGCACCATTTCGCTTCCCCCGCTTTTTTGTCACCAGCCCGGCCCCGTGCCCCTATCTGGCGGGCAAGACCGAACGAAAAGTGTTCACCGAACTGGGCGGAAGCAACCCGGCGGAACTGAATGACGCGCTCGGACGCATCGGTTTTCGCCGCAGCCAGTCGGTTGCCTATCGCCCCAGCTGCACCGGGTGCAGCGCATGCGTGTCGGTGCGCGTTTGCGCCCATAAATTTGAACCGGGGGCAACCCAGAAACGAAACCTCCGCCGCAACGGCGATCTGGTGGTTGCCGCGTGCAAGCCTTGGGCAACGCAGGAACAGTTTAACTTGCTGAGCCGCTATCTGCGCAGCCGCCACCCCGAAGGCGGCATGGCCGATATGGACGAGCAGGATTTTGCCGACATGGTCGAACAGACCCCGGTCGACAGCTATCTGGTCGAATATCGCGAACCCGCGCAGGCCGACGGCCGCCCCGGCAAGCTGGTAGGTTGCTGCTTGACCGACCGGCAGAATGATGGGCTGTCAATGATTTACAGCTTCTTTGATGCCGAACATCCATTGCGTGAAGGCTTGGGCACCTATATCATTCTCGACCATATATTGCGCGCTGGTGCTGCGGGCCTGCCTTATGTCTATCTGGGCTATTGGATCGAAGGATCGCGGCGCATGGCGTACAAGGCCAAGTTCCGCCCGCTTGAAAGGCTGGGCCCCGACGGCTGGCATGCCTATAATCCGCCAGTAGCGGTAATGGACCGTCAGGTCGAAACCGCCTGATTGACGCACGATTTCAGCGTCAACAATGGTTGACGCCCCCTGCCTTTCCCCGCCATAACCCAAGCTTATCGGACGCCTGACAAGTCCGGGTCGCATCCATTGGGGAAGGTTGCCGTTTCGGGCCGGCAGCCATAGTTGGGGGATGCTGATGCGCGGCGAGCGGTCGGCGGGGTTGGAACCAGTCTGCGAGCGCCGGGATCCGCGCCGGGCGGGCGGCAGCGTATGACCGATAAAGTCCAGATCGCCATCATCGGATCGGGTCCGGCTGGGCTGAGTGCCGCCGCGCGCGCGGCCGCGCTCGGGCTGTCCCATGTCCTTCTCGAAAAGACCGACCATCTCTCTGATACCATTTTCAAATATCAGAAGGGCAAGCTGGTGATGGCGACCCCGACGCGGCTGGACCTGCGGTCTGACTGCGATTTTGACGAGGGGATTCGCGAGGATATATTGGCGACGTGGGATCGGCAGATGGCCGAGCACAAGGTCAACATCGCCTATAATGCCGAAGTTTCTGCGGTCGAGGGCGGCAAGGGCGATTTCACCATCCGCACCGCGCGCGGCGCCGAATTTCGCGCCGAATATATCGTTTTGGCCATTGGTACTCAGGGCAATCCCAACCGCATGCGCTGTCCCGGCGGAGATATGGCGCATGTGGTCTATCAGCTCGACGATCCGGCAGATTATCAGGACAAGCATGTCACCGTCGTCGGATCGGGCGACGCAGGTATTGAAAATGCGCTGGGGCTGGCCGAGACGGCGCTGGAAAACACCGTCACCATCCTGAACCGGTCCAAGGATTTCGCCAGGGCCAAGGCCAAGAATGTCTCGGACCTTATGGAAGCGGGGGCGACCGGCGCAATGTTCGTGCGCACCGAAACGTCGCCCAAACTGGTCGAGGAAGGCTGGCTGACGCTCGAAACGCCGACGGGCGATGTGCGGATCGAGTGCGACGCGATTATTGCACGGTTGGGGTCGGTCGCGCCGCGTGCGTTTGTCGAGGGGTTGGGCATCGAATTTTCGAGCCCTGACCGCGAGGCGTTCCCGAAGCTGTCGCCGCAGTTTGAGAGTACTGCGCCGGGCATCTTCGTCATTGGCGCGCTGGCGGGCTATCCACTGATCAAACATTGCATGAACCAGGGCTATGACGTCGTCGAATATGTAAAGACGCAGATCAAGGGCGAGCCCTTCACCCTGCCGCCCGCAGACGAGGGGCTGCTCGTCAAAGTGTTTGAAGGGCTGCCCGGCAATCGCAGCGTTGCCGAGTGGCTGGAGTTTCTGCGCGATCGGGTGAGCATTTTCAACGATGTTTCGCCGCTGCAGATGCGCGAATTCATGCTCGATTCGCAGGTCAGCTTTGTGCGCGCGGGCGAAGTGGTGTTCGAAGGCGGCGAGCCCGGCACCTCGCTGTTCGCTGTCGCTGATGGCGGCGTGCTGGTGCAGATTGATCCCAATGATGCAACCCGCGTCGTGCCGATCGAAACCGGGAGTATCTTTGGGGAGGTTGGCCTGATTTCGGGGCGCAAGCGCGGCGCGACCGTGCGTGCGGGCACCGACAGCATCTTGGTCGAAGTGTCGCGCACTGCCGCGCTGAAGCTGATGGCCGCCGTGCCCGGGGCCAAGCGGGTGATCAACCGCATCAGCTTGGAACGCCAGCTAATGCAGATTTTCCGCGGTGGGTTGACCCCGGCCGACCTGGTCGACGCCGTCGATAATGCTGAGGTGCTGACCGTCAAAATTGGCGAGACCGTGCTGGCCGAGGGCGACACCGGCGATGACATTTACGTCATCCGGTCAGGTTCGATGGCGGTCGAAAAGATGATCGGCGGGCGGCCGATTTTTCTGTCTTACTTGCCTGCCGGTGCCTTCTTCGGCGAGATGGCGGTGTTGGGCGGCGGGCAGCGGACCGCGACGGTAAAGGCGGCAGTCAAAAGCGAGGTCATCAAGCTGCGCGGCGAGGATTTCCGGCGCATCCTGGATCGCAAATCGGCGATCAAGCTCGACACGATGGAGGCGATGCAGAAGCGCACGGCGATCAACGACTTTATCGAAAGCCGCAAGGGCAGCTATTACAGCGCGGTCGATCTTTATTCGGACACGGCAAGCTTTCTCATCAAACAAGGGATTGGCGAGGCGACCGACGCGCTGCTGATTGACGAGCGGTTGTGTGTGGGCTGCGACAATTGTGAAAAGGCGTGTGCCGACAGCCACGAAGGGCTCTCACGGCTAGACCGCGAGGCGGGCAAGAGCTTTGCCCATCTGCACGTGCCGACCAGTTGCCGCCACTGCGAACATCCGCACTGCATGGCCGATTGCCCGCCCAATGTGATCCATCGCGGCCCCGACGGCGAAGTGTATATGGAGGATGGCTGCATCGGGTGTGGCAATTGCATGCGCAACTGTCCCTATGGCGTGATCCGCATGGAAGCGAAGCCACCGAAGAAGCCGGGCCTGTTGCAATGGTTGTTGTTTGGTTTTGGCCCCGGCCCCGGCGAACCCTCGCCCAAATGGACCAAGGCGAACTTGCCCGAAGGCACCAAGCCCAAGAAAATCGCGGTCAAATGTGACATGTGCAAGGGGATAGAGGGCGGTCCGGCCTGCGTGCGCGCCTGCCCGACCGGTGCCGCGATCCGCGTGAC
Organism: uncultured Sphingopyxis sp.; assembly: GCA_964401155.1. Lineage (GTDB taxonomy): Bacteria > Pseudomonadota > Alphaproteobacteria > Sphingomonadales > Sphingomonadaceae > Sphingopyxis. The sequence goes on along the minus strand of CAYNXF010000001.1, from coordinate 74,613 downwards.
GCCCGAGGAATTTCTGTCGGTTGCCAAACTGGGCGGGGGTGACGACTGATGGCGCTGGGTCCAGGCATATTGCGCCGCCGCACCCGCGCTGCCGCCGCGCAAACAGGGCGCGTGCGGCAAAGCGCGCACGAAGGCTTCCTCTCTTACGCGGGCTTTCGCTGGGCGAAAATTTCGGGCGGGATGATGCTGCTGGTCATCATCTCCTACATGCTGATCGACGTCACGCCGCGCCACAATGGCGGCAGCTGGTATGGCTATACGCTCGGCACAATAGGTGCGGCGTTGATTCTGTGGCTGACGGCGCTCGGCTATCGCAAACGTAAGATGACCAGCGGCTCGTGGTCGCTCAAGGCATGGACTTCGGCGCATGTTTATCTGGGGCTGTCACTGATCGTGATCGGCACCTGGCATACCGGTTTCCAGCTGGGGTGGAATGTCCACACGCTGGCCTGGGCGCTGATGATGATCGTCATATTGTCGGGGCTGTTCGGGATTTTCGTCTACGCGACGCTGCCGCAATCCTTGGCCGCAAACCGCGAGCAAATGACCCAAATGCAAATGTTGGAGGCGATCCGTGCCTTTGACCGCCAGCTGCACGTTGCTGCGCTGGCGCTGCCTCCCGCGATCAGCGCGCCGGTGCAGGCGTCGTTGGAGCAAGACCCGTTCGCAGGCTCGGTGGCAAGCCGCTTCACGGGCCGCTATCCCGGTTGTGTGACTGCGGCGGCGCGCCGCGCGCTGGCCGGAGTGCCGGGCGAGAGCATCCCGCGCCTGACCGACCTGTTGGACCAGAAACAGGCGGCGCTCGCACGGCTGCGCGGCCATCTGCGCATCCGGGCAATTCTCGAGGCGTGGCTCTATGTGCATGTGCCGATGACGTTTGCACTGATTGCGGCGTTATCGGCGCATATCATCAGCGTGTTCTTTTACTGGTAGGGGCTGGGGCATGGCATTCATCCTCCGCCGGGTTTCGGTTACACGTGCGGGCAAGTCGATCGTACGCGATCGCCCCTTTTCGGGCAGCAGCATCCGCATCGGCCGCGACAGCAGCAATGACATCCATGTCGAGGATTTGGCGGTCAATCCGCACCATGCGACGCTGACATCGGCAGACGGTCGCCGTGTGCGCGTCGACGCAGCGGAGGGGCTGGGCTTCGATTTCAACGGCCGCAACGTTGACAATGCCGAATTCGACAGCGCCAGCGGCGCCGAGCTACGCTTTGGCGGGCACCGCCTGACCGTACAGCGCGAGGGCGCGGCGATCATCCTGTTGGTCGAGCGGGTGGAGGAACTTTCGCAATCGGCCAAGGATGTCGATGAAATCAAGGCCTTTTCGCTGCGCGGCCTGCTGCCCGGGCGGCGCGTGGGAGCGTGGGGCTTTGCCGCACTGATGCTCGCGGCCTTCCTGATTGCGCCCATCTGGAGCTGGTGGAGCTATCAAGGTGTCAATGAGCGCAAGGCAGGATTCCATGCGGACAGCAGCTGGTCCTCCGGTCCACTGTCGCGTGCGCATGCATCGCTGAAGGATGATTGCCAGTCCTGCCACGTCGAGCCGTTCGTTACTGTGACCGACAGCGCGTGCGTGAATTGCCACACCGGCGAGCACAAGAAGCTGAGCGCGGCGCATGCCAATGCCAGCACCGCGAAGTTGCTTGCCGCGCGCGCGCCTTTGTCGGGTGGCGAGAAGTTTCTGGCGAGCGTCGGCGAGGCGTTCAACAAGCCGCAGGGCCGATGCACCCAGTGCCATACCGAGCATGAAGGCGCGGGGCCAATGCCCGCGACGCCGCAAGCCTTTTGCGCCGATTGCCACGACGGGATGAGCGGGCGGATCAAAACCGGGCTGGGCGATGCCGCCGATTTCGGGGTCGATCACCCGCAATTCCGCCCGCTGGTGCGCCCGGCGGTGGGGGCCAAACTGGTGCGCGCCTCGCTCGACCGCAATCCGGTCGATATCAGCGGGCTGAAGTTCCCGCACGATGTGCATATGGACAAAAAGGGTGGGGTCGCGCGCATGGCGGCGAGCTTTGCCGGACGCTACGGCTTCACGCGCGCGGGCCTGCAATGCGCTGATTGCCACAGCGTCGAGCGTGACGGGGTCAGCTTCAAGCCGGTTGATATGGAGGCCGACTGCGCCATGTGCCACAGCTTGGCCTTCGAACAGGTCGGCGGGGTCACCCGCACGCTGCGCCATGGTGAGCCGGCGCAGGTTATTGCCGACCTGACGGCCTATTATCGCTCGACCGCGCCGTCGCGTCCGCTCCAGCTTGGCGGCATGGCGCGGCGGCGGCCCGGGCAATATGCCGAAGGCCAGGTTTACAACATCTATTTCCGCGAAGTGGCTGTGCGCCCGTCGCGTGCCAGCGAGGCGATCGCGGCTGTCTTTTCGAAGGGCGGTGCTTGCTATGATTGCCACACCATCTTTGCACCCGCGAACGGTAGAAACTGGCGCGTGCTGCCCGTAAAGCAAACCGACGTGCATTTCAGCAAAGGCTGGTTTGACCATAAGGCGCATGAGGAAACAAAGTGCGCCGATTGCCACACGACCGCGCCGGAATCGAAGCTGGCGACGGACCTGCTGATCCCCGGTGTGAAGCAATGTCGCGATTGCCATGTCGGCGAGGATGGTGCGCAGCTGGCCAGCATCCGCGTTGATGATCCGGTCAAATCATCCTGTGCCATGTGCCATGAATATCATATGGATGGGGGGGCGCCCTGGTCGCCCAAGCCCAAGAAGAAACAAGGCCAAGTGACGGCGATCACAGCCAAGCCGCGATTCTCCCTCTACACTGTCGACTTCGGGTCGGGCAGTGCGCGCGGAACCGGGGGATGAAGGCGGGGTCGCAACCTGCCGGTGGAGCGAGGGGTCACCGATGCTGATTGCCCAGATCACCGACGTGCACATCGGGTTCGACCCGGACAATCCGGCCGAATATAACCGCAAACGGCTCGACGATGTGCTCGACCTGCTGATCAGCGGGCCGAACCGCCCCGACCTGCTGCTCGCCACCGGCGACATAACCGACCGGGGTGATGCGGCCAGCTACCGCCGCCTCGCCAACGCATTTTCGCGCTGTCCTTTTCCGGTATGGCCCAGCGTTGGCAACCATGACGTGCGCGACACTTTCCATGCGCAGTTTCCGGGCTTCGACGATGGCAAGGGCTTTGCGCAATATAGCATTGAACTCGACGAGCTGCGGCTGGTGACCATCGATACGCTGGAGGAGGGGCGGCACGGCGGGGCGTTCTGCGCCGACCGTGCAGCGTGGCTCGATGCGGAGCTGGCAAAGCAGCCCGACAAGACCACCTATATCGTCATGCACCATCCTCCGGTGGAAACCGGGATCGAGTGGATGAACACCGATCACCGCGAACCATGGGTGGCAACTTTTGCCGAGGTGCTCGACCGGCACAGCCAAGTGCGCGGGCTGATTTGCGGGCATTTGCACCGTTCGGTGACGATCAACTGGCACGGGCGCACGGTGGCCATCTGTTCATCAACCGCGCCGCAGGTGTCGCTCGACCTCAGGCCCATTGACGAAGACCGGCCCGACGACCGGCCGATGATCGTTGCCGAAGACCCTGCCTATGCCCTCCACCGCTGGAACGGGCGCGAGCTGGTGAGTTTCTTTGACCATGCGGGACAGCACACGATGTTGGCCAAATATGACCGCAATTTGCAGCCGTTGGTGCGCGAGCTTAAGGGCGAGCGGCCGCGTTGAAACGACGGATGGTCCAAACGATGGCCGCAGTGAACAGCGCACCTTCGAGCATCGCTGACAATGCCTGACTGATCGGGCCGAAACCGCTTTCGCCCAGCATAGCACCAATGCGATCGAGATTGAGCCGCGATCCGGCGAGGCTGTCGAGGCTGCCTGCCAGCATGCGGCCACCCATCAGCACGACCAGCAAGCCCACTAGCGCGCCGATTAACGCGGAGAGCGCAGTGCGCAGGCCTGGAGGTGCGCGCGGAGATTGCCACAGGGCCAGTCCCACTGCGCCGCCGATCAGCACGCCTTCGCCCGCGCCGGTCATATGCGTGGGCGCGCTGCCGATCAGCAGGGTGAAGGCGTCAGTACCAATCAGCTCGGTCAGCGCGCCAATCGTCAATCCGCCTGCCGCGCCGCCGAGCGCCAAGGCGGCCCCGCTGCCGGGCACCCGCCGCTGCGTCAACGCCATGCCCAGGCTGACGCCGGCGGCACCGAGCGCGGCGATGGCGACAGCGATGGCAAGGAGCACCAACAGCAGCGATGTGCCGCCCATTTTTGCTGGTACGATGGCCGTGATGATAAAGCCATAAAGGAGGCCGCCGATGACACCCGCCAGCGCGCCGCCTAGCGTGCCGCCGACGATAATCGGCTGCCAGGTCGGCGCTATAAGGGTGGGCGCTGTTGCTGCCGGTTCACCCGCGACAAAGCGATATCCGTATTTGGGGACGGTCTGGATAAAGCGCGGTGCCGCAGCATCATCGCCAAGCGCGCGACGCAAAGTGCGGATACACTGGGTCAACGCCTCGTCGGTCACTGGAATGCCTGCCCACACCTCGGCCATAAAGCGGTCCTTGGTGACGAGCTCGCCGGGTGCAGCAGCGAGCACCACGAGCGCGTCAAAATAGCGCGGGTTCAGCTCCACCAATGCGCCATCCTTCAGCAGCCGTCGTTGTGCGCGGTCGAGCGTGAAGGGGCCAAAGCGGAGCGGTGTTTCGGTCATTTTTCAGCGATTGCTCATCTTCTGCTCATGCCCCTCAGGCTGCGGCGCTGGCAGGGCTGCTGCCGTCATCAACAGCGAAAGCAGAGCGATATGTCAAACGAAGCCGTCCCTTCATCCCGTGCGCTCGGTTGGGTTCGTCCCGCTGCATGGAGTTTTGCCGCCGCGCTGCTGGCTTTGCCCGCCGTCGCGATGCACTTTACCAGCGAGGTCAATTGGACGTTGAGTGATTTCATCATCATGGGCGCGCTGATTGGCGGGACTGGGTTTCTGATCGAGGTCACCGTTAGGCTGTCGGGCAACTGGGCATATCGTGCAGGCGGACTGCTTGCACTGCTCGCGTCCTTTTTCATGATCTGGGTTAATCTCGCGGTCGGCATTATCGGCAGTGAGGATAACCCCCTGAACGCCATGTTTGCGGGCGTGCTGGGCGTGGCGTTAGTGGGCACCATTCTTGTCGGGTTTCGCGCGCGCGGCATGCGACATACGCTGGTTGCTACCGCTGTGGCGCAGCTGGTGGTTGGGCTGATCGCAACCTTTGAAGGCCACAACATCTGGCCGTTCACGATTGCCATGGCCATGATCTGGAGCTTTTCGGCCGCGCTGTTCAACCGCGCGGCGCAGGTTCAATAACCCAGCGCCAAATCGACCTGCGGGCTCACTGGTTCCCCCCGTTCCCAGCGCGCCAGATTGTCGAGGAAGCGTTGTGCCGAACGGACGAACATCTTGTCCTGCGCGCGCCCCGACAAATGCATGGTGATATGGGCGTTGGGCAGCGTCCAGAGGACGTCATCGGCGGGCAGCGGTTCGGGCGTGGTGACGTCGAGGAAGGCGTGGGCAATTTGGCCCGTCTGGAGCGCGGTTACGAGCGCGGCCTGATCAACCACGCTGCCGCGCGCGATGTTGATAAGCGTTGCGGTCGGCTTCATCGCGGCGAGTTCGCCTGCACCGATCATCCCGTCGGTTTCGGGGGTGGCGGGGACGGCGAGGATGACCCAATCGAAGTCACCCAGCCGCGCGCGCCACTGGTCGGGGGTCAGCGTGCTTGGGCCCAGCGAACGGCGGACGACGGTGACATCGACCGCAAAGGCCTTGAGCCGCTCCTCGACCAGCTTGCCGATCGCGCCATAGCCGAGGAGCAGGGCTTTGGACCCGTAAAGTTCGACCTTGCCGGGCGAATCCATCAGCCATTCGCGCCGGTCCTGCGCGCGCACCACCTCGCGATACCCTTTGGCGACCGTCAGCATTCCCATGACGACATATTCGGCGATGGTGATCGCGTTGATCCCCGCGCCATTGGTGAGGATCGTGCCGCGCTCGCGCAGCAGATCCAGCGGCATATGGTCAGAACCGGAGTAAATGGTGTTGAGCCATTTGAGGTTCGTCGCCGCCGCGATGGTGTGCGCCATGTCGTCCTTGTCATACATGTCGAACCAGCCGATTTCGGCAGTCGGCGCCAGGGCGAGCGCCTCTTCCTTGGTCATGAAGAAGTGCGGCTCAACCCAAGCGGGCAGGCGGTCGTTCAAAAGCGGGAACATCAGGCCCGACAGGACGGCATTGGTCATAATTCTCCCCTCCTCTTCAGGGGAGGGGCCCGGGGGTGGGGGCTGTCAACACAGCGTCACCTCGACAGTCCCCACCCCAACCCCTCCCCTGAAGGGGAGGGGCTTGATGACGTCAAACCTCAATCCGCCAATCCCAACCCAGCGGGTCGCCGTCCATCACCTCGACCCCGCGCGCGATCAGATCGTCGCGGATGGCGTCGGAGCGGGCGAAGTCTTTGGCCGCGCGGGCCTCCTTGCGCTCGGCGAGAGCGGCTTCGATTTCAGTTTCGGTGATGGTCGCGGTGGCAGGGCGGATGCGCAGGTCGGTGCGGTGCAGCCGGTCGAGCCCAAGGCCCAGCACGCGGTCCATTTGGCTGGCAGCCGTAACTATGCACTCGGCTGCGGTTCGCTTTTGTCCAAGCAATTCGTCGAAAATCGTCAGCGCGTCGGCGGTATTGAGGTCGTTGGCGACAGCAGCAACAAAGCGTTCGACCAGTCCGCGGGTAACGACCTCCCGTTCCCAGCTGTCGCCCGGAACCTCGCGCAGAGGCATGCGTTCGAGCAGCCGCTCTTCCCATTTGCGCAGCGCCATCACCATTCGCTTCAGCCGTACAAACGCCGCCTGCAACCCTTCCCAGCTGAACTCCAGCTCGGACCGGTAATGCGCCTGCAAGCACATCAGGCGGTAGGCCAGCGGATGGAAGCCTTTGTCGACCAGCGTTTGCAGGCGCAGAAATTCGCCCGCGCTCTTCGACATTTTGCCGCGCCGGTCGATCAGGAAATTGTTGTGCATCCAGATGCGCGCACCCGAGTGATCGCACCCGGCGTGCGCCTGGTTCTGCGCAATTTCATTGGGGTGGTGAATCTCGCGGTGGTCGATGCCGCCGGTGTGGATGTCGAAGGGGTGGCCGAGCAATTCCTTGCTCATCACGCTGCATTCCAGGTGCCAGCCCGGCGCGCCTTTGCCCCAAGGGCTGTCCCATTCCATCTGGCGCGTCTCGCCCGGCGGCGTTTTGCGCCAGATGGCGAAGTCGGCGGCGTGGCGTTTGCCGTCGACCGGGTCTATCCGGCTTTCGCCTTCGTCGGTGCTGGCGCGCGCGAGGCGGCCATAATCGGGCACGGTCGAGGTGTCGAAATAAAGGCCGCTGTCGAGCAAGTAACAATGCTTGTCGGCGATTGACTGGCCCCATGCGATCATCGCTTCGACATATTCGGTCGCGCGGGGGTGGGCGGGTTTGCGGATGTTGAGGCGCGCCAGATCCGCTTCGAAATCGGCCTGATAAAAGGCCGCAATGTCCCACGCGGTCTTGCCCTGCTGCGCCGCCGCGCGCTCCATCTTGTCGTCGCCCGCGTCGGCGTCGCTGGTCAGATGACCGACGTCGGTAATGTTGATGACATGGGTCAGCTTATAACCCTTGTACGACAGAACGCGGCCCAGCGTGTCGGCAAAGACATAAGCGCGCATATTGCCAACATGCTGGTAGTTATAGACGGTCGGGCCGCAGCTGTAGACGCGCGCTTCGCCGGGGTGGAGCGGCTTGAATTCCTCAAGCTGGCGGGTCAGGCTGTTGAACAGCATCAGCGGGGCAGGCTCGGTCATGCCGCGCGCCATGCCTTGTCGGACCTTGTTACGTCAACCGCCGTGCTCCGGCGCAGGCCGGAGCTTTGGCCGATAGAGCTATTCATGCCCTCCAGTGCTCCGGCCTTCGCCGGAGCGCGGCAAGTGTCTATTCATCCGGCACCCACAGATCTTCATTGCCCGCGCCGGTCACCGGATCGTCGATCAGCGGTTCGCCGGTCAGCGGGTCGAGGCCGCGCAGCGTGATCAGCGGCGAGATGACCGACTGGTCGCCGGTACCATCTTCGTCGCTGCCCTCCCGCTCGATTTCCTCCTCGATCACATCCTGCACCGGGAAGCTGGATTCGGGGGTGGTCGGCGGCGGCGGGGCCGGGCTGCACGAGGCGATATTACCCAGCGGACAACCGTTGATCGTCGACAGCGGGTTGAAACCCGTTTGCACGCGCGGACCCGTCGTCGGCGAGCCGGTGGGAGACGCATTTGGCAGCGGGCCGTTGATGGTCACCAGCGGGATCACCGCCAGCCCGGTCACCACGCCCGCCGCAGTGCGCTGCACGGCATTGATGACGAGCCGATCGCCCGAATTCGGCCCATTGATGAACAAGCCGCCAGTGCCAAAGCTGATGCCGCGCCGCTGGTCGAACGCGGTCCCGGCGCCGCTGTTCTGAATATAGATGCTATCGTCGTCGCTATGATCCAGGATAACGGTATCCGCCGCCAGCGCGCCGATGTCGCTGGTAATGCCGTCATTTTGCGCCAGCCGGGCATCGACCGCATCGACATTGGCCCCGCTGCCGATCAGGCCCGAAATGTCGGTGATCGCTTGCGCAGTGGCGACGGTGATGTCTTCACCGCGCAGCGACAATGTGCCGGAAAGCTGGTCGGGCGCGCTGCCGCTTAGGCGGATCGAGCCTTGGCCCAGAATGACCTGCACCCCGCCACTGGCCTCTAGGTCAAAGGTTTGACCGGCACCGGTATTGGTGAAGCTGACATCGCCCAGTACGCGCCCGGTGCCCGCCGTTACCACACGGAAAGTGCCCATCGCGCCAAATTGCTGCGCCGCGTTAATGGCGAAGTCATCGACGACAACGTCGGGATCGCGCGTGAAACCGACAGCGGTGGGTTGCGCCACCTGCACCCGGATGCCGCGCACGGTGATGTCGCCGCCAAATAGCTGGGTGATTTCGGTGGCGTCGAGGTGCCAGCCACCCCGCGTCCCGGTGCCGCCGACAAAGGTCTGTACATCGGGATTATTGTTTGCGACGAGCACCGCGTCGGTCGTGCCCAGCACGCCGACCCGACCGGCGCTGCCGATAATGATGTCGCCGGAGCGCAAGGTGATTCCAGCGGCCGACAGCACGTCATTCACCTCTATGTCGTCCTCGGCCTCGACATCCAGATTGCCGGCCACGGTAATGCGGCCGAGGCGCGCATCATTGTCGGCCTCGACAAACAAATTGCCGGTTGTGACGGTGGCCTGGTTGATGATGACATTGCCGACGGACGAGCGCACTTCGCTGGCATTGGCCAGCGTCGCATTCTGGATCGTCACGGTGCCGCTGCCGTTGATGATTGCGCCACCAAAATCGGTGGTTAGCTGCGCAAAGGTCAGCGGATTGTTATTGATGCCACGGATGATGATGTCGTTGGCACTCGCCGTGGCCAGCCCGGTCGAGGCGAGGTTGAGGTCGATCGATCCGCCATCGGCGTCCAGAGCAGTGGTGCCACCAACTTCAACCTGTCCGGTCAGCGATGTCACGGCATTCAAATCGGCATTGCCGGTCACCACCGTGCGTTGGAGCGCAATTTCAGGCGCCGCCATATCCAGATTACCGGCAACGGTGTTGGCAACCGGGTTTTGCACGCCCTGATTGACGAGCACATTGCCCACCGCGCTGATGTCGGCATCGCCACCGACGGCAAAGCGGCTGATTGTCACATTGGCACCGCCGTCGACAGTCAGATCGCCGCCGCTGAGCAATGCTCCGGTGCTGATTGGTCCGCCGGTGCCGCTGGTCAGCGTAATCGCGTCGCTGGCATCGACGGTGCCGAGGGTCATGCTGGCGCTGGTCACACTGATCGACGCGTCGGTCGATTCAAGCAGGCTGGACGTGACCGAGCCGTTGAGCGCGGTCAAAGTCAGGTCACCCGATGTTTCGGCGCGCGCCACAATCATGTTGCGGCCTGCAGTTATTGTGGCGTCGAGTCCAGCAAGCACATCAGGAAGCGTCACATCGCGCAGCGCCGTGACGGTCACCGTGCCACTGGCTTCGAGCAGGCCGGTACCGATGATGTCGCCATTGCCGACCGGCGGACCGGCGGGGGAGGCTGCGCCCGGGACGGTTTGGAGTGTGACGTTGCCGCCCGAGACCAGCTCGCCAAAGCCGATCTGTGAACCCGTCAGGTCGAAGTCGCCGTTGGCCGATACATCGTTGAGCAGGATGGTATCGGCCGCCGTTATGTCGATATTGCCCGACGCGGTCAGCAGGCCGCCGCTGGCAACCCGGCCTGCGTCGATGACCAGGTCACCGGCAGAGTTGGCATTGTTCACGGTTGCCAATGCGCCGACGTCGATCCGGATGTTGGACCCATCCTCTTCATTATCCGAACCGTTGCCCGTCGCATCGAGGTCACTCGCGACCAGTGACAGGCTGTTAATGGTGATGTCATCCCCCGCCGTCGCCGTTTCGATCGTGACCGCCTGAACCGCGTCGATCAAGATGTCGTTGCCCGCCGACAGTGGGCCGACGGCATTAATATCGAAGCCACTGGTCAGGCTGATATTGCTGCCCGCGCTGACAAAATTCACCAGCATGCCGCCAGAAGCGACGGCGATCACGTCGGTTCCCGCCGTCAAGCCGCCGACCGCGTTGATTCCACCGGCTGTCAGGAAGATTGATCCGCCTGCGTTGCCATTGCTCAGCGTGACCAAGCCGGATTCAACCGTCAGGTCGCCGCCCAGAGCGTTCAGCTCCTCAAAATCGACCTCGCCAATCGGCGATGTAGTGACCGTCAGGCTTCCACCAGCACTGACAATCGCCGCGTCATCGCTGCTGATCGTGTCGGTGCTGAAAGTGTCGCCAAACGTCGTCAGCGTCATATTGTCGGTCGACGAAACGGTGGCCGTGCCATCGGCTCGATCGGTGTGGCTGAAACGGATTGCATCCCGCGCGCCAATGGACAGTGTTCCATTCACGGCAAAAGTAGCGGCGTCGGCCATTTCGAACCGGACGTTGGCGTCCGAAAAAATATCGGCAAAGCCGCTTACTTCAAGGCGGCCCTGGCCGGCTCCCGCGATGCGGATGGCGTCAGTCGCGCCCAATTGCATGCCGTTCAAAATCTCGATCCCGGTGCTGCCAAAATCGAAATCTATACCGAGCAAGCCGTTGTTCGTATCGCTGCCGAACGATTGGGCAATTAACAGGTTCAGGCTGACCGCCGGTCCCTCGGTGCTCGGTGCCTGAAGGTCGAAGATTATGCCACCGCCCGAGCCGAAAAAGCCTCCGAAACTGCCGACGGCATTTGCGGTCAACAGAACATCATCGGCGACGATGCTGGCGAAATCACCCAGCGTTTGCAGCGTAATGTTGCCACCGCCGCCGCGCGCCAGATCGAAGCCGAAGGCCCCTTCAAATCCCCGTGTCCCAAACAACCCGTTCTGCCCGGCAACGCCGTCGACACCGGCGGCCACCGCCGAGGTGCCGCCGAGTCCGCCCGACCCGCCTTCGCCGAAAAAGCCGCCAAAGCCGCCTTCGCCGCCTTCTCCATTCGCGCCAGCAAAGCCGCTGGCATCAACTTCGATGCTGCCCAGACTGACGCTACCATCGTTGGCAGAAACCAGAAGATTTCCGCCAAAGCCTTCGCCCCCGGTGCCGCCATTACCGCCGTCGCCGCCCGCCCCGCCATTGCCGCCGCGCCCGCCGTTGCCACCGTTGCCGCCAGCACCGCCGGGCCCGCCCGCGCCGCCGTTACCGCCATTGCCGCCGCCCTGGCCTGCACCCCCAAAGCCGCCAACGCCGCCAATGCCACCGCGTCCACCAAATCCAGCGACGGAATAAAATGTTACGTTGTTGGTAAGCAGACCGCCTTGCTGAGCGATCAGGTTTATCGAACCGCCAAAGCCATTGCCGCCGGTTCCGCCATCGCCCCCGCGCCCGCCAGTGCCGCCGGGAGCGCCGTCAGAACCAACGCCGCCATTGCCCCCCGCCTGTCCGGCAAGCGTTCCATTCGCGCCGTCCGCGCCCGCGCTGGCAGGGTTTTCGAAAGTGGTGCCGTTGGTACCAAAGCTGCCAGTGCCGCCATTTCCTCCGGCGCCGATTGCCGAAATTCCCTGCGGCGCGGTGATGGTCAGCTGCGAACTGTCTGTCGCGATGAAGTTGATCGTTCCGCCAGTGCCAGTGCCGCCATCAGCGCCGGTTTGGGGGTTGGTCCCTGCGGCTGCTCCGCCTGAACCGCCGCGAGCACTGGCGTCGATGTCGGGCGTATCGATTTCGAGCGCGGCGCCGCCGGTGCTTTCAAACGTTATTTGTCCGCCAACAGCGTTACCTCCGACGCCGCCTAGGCTGGTCAGCGTTCCAACAGCGCCGCCAACCTGACCACTGCCGCCAGCCCCGCCATCAGCACGAGCATTTACGCGCAGGCCAATGAGCTGATTGAAGCCATTGGTCTGGTTGACAAAGGCAGTGCCGCCATTGGCATCGCCGCCAGATCCACTTTCGGCATTAAATCCGCTGCTGCCGGCCCCGCCCTCGGCAGACACGTCAAGGTTGACGCTGCCGCCCGAGCTAAAGGCCGCTGCAAGATTTACTGTTGCGGTGCCACCGTTGCCGGAGCCGCCATCGCCCCCGCGCAATACGCCGGTCAAGGTTGCGGAAGGGGAACTGATAAAGAGGTTGCCGCCATCGCCACCTTCGCCGGCCGCACTGACCTGGATAGCGTCTGCCAGCAAGACGCCGGCATTGATGTTGAGCTGAACATTGCCGCCGGTTCCGTTGCCCCCAGCGCCGACATCATTCAACGTGCTGTCCGAGCCGTCATAGGCACCGCCATCCCCACCCTGGCCATCGGCTTCCAAGTCCAGCGTGCCGAAATTGACGTCGGTGCCATTGAAGTTGGCGTTCACCACCCCGCCAACCCCGTTGCCGCCCGTGCCAGCCGGGCGCAATGTCGGTCCAGTTTCATCGATGAAGCCGGTGCTACCTTGTCCGCCTTCACCGTCCGCGTCGGCTGAGAAAGTGGCGGCGGTCAGCGTGCCGCCTTCGAAGTTGAGCAATATGGTGCCACCTGTGCCAATGCCGCTTTGCGCGCCTGCTCCACCTAGCCCGCCAGTGCCTTCGGCGCCGATATTCACATTGTTCAGCGTGGCGTTGCCACCCGACTGCGTAAAGGTCACCGTACCCCCGGTTCCCGTCCCGCCCGCGCCATTGTCTGCGCCACCGCCGAGACCTTCGGCCGACAGGAACAGATTATCTCCCGTCACCGTGCCGCCACTGATGATGACGTCGATGGTGCCACCAATGCCGCCGCCTGCCGATTCACCGCCGACAGTGAAGCCGCCCTCGTCAATGACGCCCGTCTGGCCCTGTGCCGAGACGAACAGGGTGCCGAGCGCCAAGTTAGTGCCCAATCCCCCAATCGATTCGATGGTCACGGTGCCGCCTTGGCCCGATGTCGGTGCAGTCGCCGTGCTGCTGGTACCAGAAGTGCCGCCGACGTCGACCGAGGTAAAGGCGCCCAGCGTTACGGTGCCGTTATCGGCCCTGATCAAAACGTTACCGCCGGTGCCTGTCCCGCCAACCGGGCCCGACCCTGCAAAACCAATCGCTGAGATGCTGTTGAAACCGCCATCTACGCCCAGCGAGCCGCCGCTGGTTGCGGTGAGGTTGATGGTCCCGCCGATGCCGGCTCCGGTAGAGTTTGACGCGTTGCTGGTCAGTCCGTCAGCCTGCAAGTTGATATCCGGCAGATCAATCGTTCCGCCGTTTGCATCAAGGGTGATATTGCCTCCGGTCGCGTCCTCGCTGAATTGGGCGTCGTTGCCGCTGCTGGAATCAAAGCCTCCGGTGGCGTTCACGGTGAAGGCATTGGCGACCGTAAAGCTGCCCCCAACGTTGGCGACAACACTCGCATTTCCGCCGCGCCGTTCGCGCGTGATGTCGGCTGATCCCCCAGTCGTATTGGCCTGGACGTCGATGTTCACAACATCGCTTATGGTGACAGCAGCGCCCGTGACCTCGATCGACGCATTGCCGCCGAAAGCCGTACCGCCGACATCGTCGGCGGGCTGGGTTTCAATGCCGCCGCCTGCCAGCGCAGCGCCGCTGAGCGTGAGCTGGTCCAGCGTCGCCGCGCCGCCCAGCACAGCGAGGCGCGCATTGCCGCCAAAGGCATTGCCGCCGGTATTGAAGTTGTTGTTCGCTGCGCCGCCGGAGGCCGATGCGTTGATGAAGGTCGCGCCGGTATTGAGTTGGCCGAAAGAGGTGATGGTCGCATTGCCGCCAAGCGCAATGCCGCCGACCGAAACCAGCGATTGTGTGGACGGACCGGTGCTGACGGGACCGCCGCCGACGGCATTGGCATCGACGATGGTGACCGGACTGGTGACGCTGCTCGTCGCGCCGTTCACCGCAAGGAAGGCGTTGCCGCCGGTCGCATTGCCGCCGGTCACCGACCCGGTGCCACCGGTGGCACCCGCGTTGATGGTAAGCGCCTGCAGTGCAGAGAGTGCCGCGCCGCCGCTGACCGTTACGCTGGCGCTGCCCCCTATGGCGGCCGCGCCATTGGCGGCAAAGACAAACTGGTTGGCATTGACGTTAAAGTCGTCGCCATCGCCGGTGCCGGTGGCAGAGGTCGTTATCGACACGGCTTGCACCACTGCGCCGGCGCCGTTGACGATCAATTCGGCGGTGCCGCCAGTGCCGGTTGCACCATTGGTGGTACCGAAATAGGTGCCGGTGCCGTTGGCGCTGATGTTGATGTCAGTCGCGGACACCAAGCCGCCGCTGACATTGAGCCGCGCGGTTCCCCCCAGTGCGTTGCCCGTCAGTGGGTCTGTAAAACCGGGTGCGCTGATTTGCAGCGCACCGCCCGTTACGCCCAGCCCTGGTCGCGCGCCCGGCGCCGCTGCATTGTAGTTGAGGTTGATTTCGGCCAGACCGGGATCGCCCGCGCGTCCTGGTGCGACCAGCTGCAAGCCGCCAAAGGCCAATATCTGTTGCTGGTTGCCAATCGACAGCCGGGCACTGTTGTCGCCCTGCAGCAATGCCGAGCCGTTAAAGCGGATGCGGCCCTGTTGCGGCGGCGGGACAAAGATTGGGGGGCCGCTGTAGATAGTGTTCACCGGCGCGCCGACGAAATCATTGCTGGCGCGCGCGATGATGTCGCTGTTGAAGATGATATCCTGCACGCTGATATTGGCGGCAGCGGTGCTGACCGGATTGGGGTTGGCAGCAATTTCGCCATTCACGATGTCATAGCCCGCAGAAAGCCGGATCGCACCATTGGGATCGACCTGCGCGCTAACCGGATCCTGATAGCCGACCTGCCCCGACACCAGCATCGTCACCGCATCATTCTTCGGAATAGCGACCATATAGATACGGTTATCGTTGGGATCGCCGTCGTTGGCCGATGGCCCGGTGGTCGTGCCCGTATGGTCGATCACCGTGCCGCCCTCGGCGCCCACCAGCACATTGATATCGAACAGCCCCTGGTTGATGCGAATGTCGGCCTGTTCTGCCGCGACATAGGCGGTCGAACCATCGGTCGACACAACCCCGCGCTGCACCACGCGCGGCGCCACCATGGCAAAATAGGCGCTGCCGGGGTTGGTATTGGCGACGGTAACTGATGCTCCCGCGTCGACCTGCACTGTCGAAGTGCTGCCCGATGCGCTGCGGAAACGGATTTCATTGCCGACACCAAACAGACCGCCAGTGGTGTCGATATCATTGGCGGTTAGTACCAGGCTGCCGACGTTGATGACGCCGGTAGATCCGATCAAAATGCCGCCGGCGTTATAGAACCAGATATTGCCGCCTGCGGTGTTGATGCCAGCGGTGTTCTGGAAGCTCTGGACAGTGCCGTTCAAGGCAATCTGACGGTTAATCGGCAGGCCCGATGTCAGGAAGCGATTGAGAACGGTATAGCCTGGCGCAGTGCCGATGAAGGTCAGCGTGTTGCCGGCGGGCAGGAAATTGATCGGCCCACCGGTCGGCGCTGTGTCGGTCGGACTCCAAGTGATAACGGTCTGCGTGCTGCTGGTATTGACCTGGGTAGTCGATGCATTGGGGGCTGTGATGCTGGCGGTGCCACTGTTGACGACGCCGGTGCCCGCCACACCCTGCGCATGGGCCGATGGCGATAGCGCTAGCGCGGAGAGGCTGGCGGCAACCGCCGCGCTGGTCATCAGGCGACGGTGCAGCCGGTCGGTGCGCGTGGCTTGCGTGCGGGCATAGGTCATATCAGCGGGCTCCAACGCCAAAGGCAGTCGTCAGGGAAATCAGGACACGGGCATCACCTTTGCTGGGGGCAAAGGGAGCACGTTTCAGCGGCACGGCGAGCGCGAAGTCGAAGCGCGCCAGATCGCCATAGGCCACGCGCACGCCGCCACCGGCCGAATAGATGCTCTGTGCGCCAACCCCGGCAAAGGTGGAATCGCGGTTCCACACCCATGCGGCGTCGAAAAAGGCAAAAGGCTGGGCCGCGATGGCGGTGCGATTTTCGGGGATCAGCGAACGCAATCGCGCTTCCGCTGAAAAGGCGAGGCCGCGGTCGCCGATCAGCGTGCCGGGATCATAGCCGCGCCCAACGGTGAAATTGCCCGCCGAAAATTCTTCATAGGCAAGCAGCGGGTCGTCGGTCCATTGCCCGCGCGGCAGCAGCGCCAGCGCGATCCCCGGGCTGGGACGGAATTCAGCCTGCCCCTGCCAGCGCACCAGAAAGGCATCAGGCTTGCCTTCGATCCGTGACAGCGGCACGACGCCGGGTGCAAGGCAACCGGCGCCGAGTGGGCCGGGGCAGCGGTCGCTCGCGCCAAGACCGCTCAGTCCCTTGCGCCATTCGGTGCTGCTGCCCCAATACCAGCGCGGCTCGGCGCTGTTATAGCCGTTGCGGCCCGCAACCGATGCTTTGTCGATTTGGCTATGTTCGCTGCGCAAAGTCAGCACGCGCAACCGGTCGCGATTGAGCGGCGTGCCCGGCAGGCGGATATCCTGATCGATGAAATCGATGCCGCCGGTGATTGTCCAGCGCTCGGCCTGGCTGAGTTTGATCGGATAGGCGGCATAGGCGCTGATAATCTGCGTATCGGAGCGGAGCGGCAGACCCGCAATATCGGGCCGGGTCCACGCCTTGGTATAGTTGGCACCGATGCGAAGGCCATCGCCGCCGAGCCGCATTTCGTGACCGAGTTGCAAAATGCGCTGCTCGCGCGCGTCTCCGGACACATACAGACTGGCGCTGGTCTGATCGCCGAGGCCCGTCAGCCCGTTGAACCGGGCGCGCGCCACCAGCCCAAGCGGCCCTACATCTTTGGTGCCATAGTTTTGCGCGTTAAAATCGATAAGCACGGGCGTGCGCCGGACGACGACTTCGCCAATCACTTCGCCCGCAATCGCGCTGGGTCGCAGCGTGAGCCGTGCGTCGAGCCCCGGTATTTCGCGCGCGAGCAGCAGCGCACGCTCGGCTTCGACCAGATTAAAGACCGGTTGGCCTTCCAGTTTGGCGAGGTAGCGGGCGAGCAACGTCTCGTTTAGGCCGGCGTCGCCGCGCACCTGCACCCGAGCCAGCCTTGCTGCCAAAATGTCGAGTTTGACGACGCCGCCCTCAATCGTCTGTTCGGGGACGCGGATTGCGGCAAGATAGCCTTGTCCGCGCAGCATCGTCGCGGCGCGGTCGCGAATGTCGCAGATCGCCGACACTGGCACTTCGGTTCCGACCAGGACGCGCCAGCTGGCGTCGAGCATGGCCGGATCAATGGGGCCGCCGCCCGAAAATTCGACACGGGTCAGCGTGAAGCGGATGGCCGCAAATTCGGGATTGGCGAGCGGGCAGGGCGAACGCTCGATTTCATCCTCGGCCGTGATAGCCGATTCAGTGGATGGAGGCGGCGCGGGCGGCGCGGGACGCAAGATTTCTTCGCGAGTCGGGGCCGCTTGCCAAGCATGCGCCGTGCCCGGCAACGTCAGAGCGGCAATGGCAGTGCTGGCCAGCAAAGCTAAACCGCCGCGCTGCCGCGCCCTCCATCCGGACGCCGATGTGGCCGCGTCGTTGGTCATCTATCCCCCTTTGGCCCCACCCGGGGCGTCGCATCTTCGGTCCAATTCCAGCCGGCTCAAAAACCGGCTGGTGGCAGCGCGACCCAAAAAGGGTATCCGGCCCCGCGCTCGCGGCGGTGGTCCGGCATTTGTCAAAATCTAGCAGAGCCATTCGGCCCGTTCAATGCTGGGCTTATGTCCTTAAACGGCACCCATTTCGTCTTCGGCCATCGTGTCGACCAACCGATCGAGCTGTGCCGTGCAACCGCGCTCGAGCAGGGTTGCCGCGATGGCTTCGGGTGTGTCGGGCAGGTTGTCGAGCAGCTGGAACTTGATCGACACCGGCTGGGTCAAACCGGCACCGCTGAGCCGGTAGCCCGCGCCAGCCGCCAAAGGCAGTGTGGCACCGGGCCAGCGGCGATAAGCCTGGCCATCGAGGAAGGCGATGGTTTCGGCCTTGCCCGCGTTGCCCTCGGCCTCGACGCGCAGCGAGGTGTCGCCATTGATGTCGGGGCGCCAGAAGAGCAGCGTGGCCGGGTCGGCGACGCAGAAATTGCCGCCCTTGCGGGCATCGATCAGCCACAAGTTGGGCGCACGAATCTCGGCCGATGCCGTTTCGACGTCGCCTGGCCCGCGGGTCGCCCCGCCGCGGCGGCGCAGCGCGCCATCGCGCGAGATCATCTGGCTCATCGTAGTGCTGAGCGTCTGGTTGGCGGCAACATTGACCGAACTGTTGTGGACGCCGGGCCGCGCCAGCGTGCGCGTCTTGCCCTTGTCGAGCAGCACAACGCGGTCGCCGGCAACCAGCGTAATCTTTTCATTCGCGGCCAGTTTTTTGCCAACCGGATATTTGGCGGCAGACGGACCCGACGAGCGCACCACCATCGACTGCGCAAGCGCGCTCGTCGACACACAGGCGGCCGTAGCCGCAAGGGCGGCGGCGATCAGGCGAGACTTAGGACAGGACATAGGATTCTCCATCTCCGGTTTGCTCCAGACGCTCTAGCAGGAACATGATGGCTGGTTCCTGACCGAGATTTGCCCGCAGCGCTGTGGCCGCGGTCACATAGCTGATTTTATCACCATTGGCATGCGCGGTAACCATGACGGCAATTTGGGCGCGCGTATAGGCGGGCAGATCGGGTCGCGGTTCAAACACATCGACCGGCTGACTGCGCCCGCGCAGCGTGATGCGGCCAAGCGGGATCAGATCTTCGCGTCCCGCACGTTCCGCCGCCTCGCGGCTGAACAGCACGCTGGAAAAAAGCTGCTTGTTGGCAGCCTCCAGCCGCGCTGCCGTGTTCATGCTGTCGCCCAGAGCGGTGTATTGGATACGTCCTTCGCCGCCGAAATTGCCGACAATCGCCTCACCAAAATGCAGTCCCACGCGCGTTTTGCCGATGGGCGGGACGCCCGCGCCCATTTCGGTGCGGAATGCTTCGCCGGCTTCGAACATGGCGCGCGCGGCGGCGGCGGCATTGGCCGCATCGTCGGGACGGCTGATCGGCGCCCCCCAGAAGGCCACGACGGCGTCGCCGACGAACTTGTCGATGGTGCCGCCGTAGGCGAGCACCACGTCGCTCAAACGGTCGAGATAATTGTTCAGCAGGCGCGCGACGGTTTCCGGCGTCACAGCGTGGCTCAATTTAGTAAAGCCCTCTAGGTCGGTGAAGACGCAATAAATCTCACGCTTTTCCCCGTGGAGTGCAAGGCGTTCGGGGTCGCGCAAAATTTCGGCAGCAATGTCACGCGGCAGATATTTGCCCAGCGCCGATTGGGCAAAGGCGCGTTCCTGCGCGCCGATCGTGCGCGAGGCGGAGCCGACCGCGGCGAAGGCAAATAGCCAGCCGAGCGCCCAACCGAAGGCGGGCAGGTTGAGCGTGTCGGTTCCAACCGACTGGAGCCAGAAGGGCAGGGCGAGAAAGCCGGCGAGCTGCCCGACCATGATCAAGACGGCGACCCAAGCGCGGGTGTCAATCAGGCTGCTGAGCCCGCCGGCGATCACGACCAATACGGCTGCGGCCCACAAAATGCTGGACGACAGCGGAACTGGCCAATCGTTGTCCAGCTGCTGTTTCAACATATGCGCGTGGATTTTCATCCCGAACATGGTTGTACGTTCGCCCGTCTGCAGGTCGGTCAAACGCGAAAGCGGCGTTTCAAACTGGTCGACGTCAAAAATCTTGCTGCCGATCAGGACGTAGCGGTCCTTTACCGCCTGGCTGAACTCCGCAATCATTTCGTCGTCCATTTCGGTTCCGAAATTATCGATAGCAAGTTCGGAGAATACCGTGACCTCGTCCCCCTGCTCGGCTTCGAGCGGTAAGTGATAGCGGATTGCGCCCTGAAATGCGGTCCCTTCCGGAGAAACCGGTGCCAGCGCATTTGCCAATATTGGCGGAAGCCCTGGCTGACGCGCTGTCCAACGCCGCATTGTGCCATCCTCGTCGGGAATGAAAAGTACGCTGGCTGGTTTAACTTGCGCGGTGGTGACCGCCGCGATGAAGCCTTTCAGCAATTCTTGCTGCTCGAACAAAATAGTATTGGGGGTGGTCTTCTGTTCTAGATAGGCGAGCCAAGTCGGCGTTTTCATTGATCGCAATTGGGCTTGCAAAGCTGCATCTTCCGGCCGGGGCGAATCGAACAAAATATCGATGCCGATCGCCTTGGCACCCATGCGGTCCAGATTGGCAAGCGCTCGCGTCAATATCGCCCTGTCGAGTGGGGAGCGAATGCCGGTGTTGAGTAAGGTTTGATCGTCATAAATGACCAGCAAAATGCGGTCATCCTGTTTGACAATAGGGGACATGACCGACGCACGGGCATCGTAAAGTGCCCGTTCGGCATCCTCGAGCAGTTTGAATTCCCAAGTGAAGCGCGCCAACAGCACGGCGAGCGCCAGAAATGCCAATGTAATGACCAGCCGCCCAACGCCCAACTGGCCCACCAGCCGTGACACGTTGCGCGTCAGCGTTTCGCGCCGGGCGGCCATGCTATCCTCATTGGCGTCCATGTCGGCGATCAGCGGGCGCTTTCCGTGGCGGCGGTACCGGGGACCAGCACCTGCTGGCCGTCGCCCACGATAGCGAAGCCCGACCAATAATAGGGGTGCGAGGTGCGAACGTCGCGCATCAGATCGCCCTGCGCGGCCCAAAGGGCGTCGGCAATGCCAGTGCCGGGCGGCGCGCTGAACAGCCCGCCAATCAGCCGCTCGGTCGCGTTATAGTCGTCGGGCACCGGCCAGTGGCTGGCGATGACCGACCGTCCGCCCGCACCGATGAAGGCGCGCACCAGCCCATCGAGCGCGGTGCCCCCGCCGGTGGTCACACCGGCCTCGCGCGTCGCTGCAACGGTCGCTGCGCCAGCGGTGTCGCACGCCGACAGGATAACCAGATCGGCGTCGATCTTGAGGTCAAAAATCTCGTCAAAGCTGAGAAGGCCGTCCGAGCCTTCGCCGCCAAACGAGGTCAGCAGCGCAGGGCGCGCCGGGCAATCGGGGCGCGGTGCAGTGACGAGGCCGTGGGTAGCGAAATGGAGCACGCGATAGTCGTTGAGGCTGTCATAGCTCTTCACCGCTAAATCGGTGAAGCCGCTGCTGGTCAACAATGTCGCCTGATCTTCGCCAATGACGCTGCGCGCGCGGATCAGCTCGCGCGGAGCGATCGGCTTGTTCCATTCGGCCAGCGGCCAGGCGCAGCTTTCGGACACGCCGCCGCTTGCGGAGCGGGTGCGGGCGGTTTCCGGCCGCGCGCTGATCGGTGCATTGTCGCCCGCGCCGAAATATTGCCGCGTCGCGCGCGAGGGCGCGGCGCGGCGGGCATTGCGAAAGGCAAGCGGTGATACCGCTGTGCTGGTGCGCGCCGTCCGACCCAGGAAGGCGAGCTCGCGCGCGTCGAACGCATCGGCCTCGGGATCGGCGAGCCGCGCGTTATAGGCGGCAAGGCCGCTATTGTTGGTGACCAGCAGCCCAAGCGGCAATTGCAGCATCGGCCCGTCACCTTCGTAAATGATGTGGCGCGTGGCGGCGATTTGCGGCGCGGCGGGGCCGAACAATTCGCCAAACAGCGCGAAGGCGGCCTCGGCATCAAAGGGATAGGTGACGACGCGGCCATTTTCGCGCGCCGCGATGGTGCTGCGCAGTGCAGCGACGCGCGCTTCCAGCGCCGTCGTGCCGAGCCCCGCTGTCCAGATTTGCGCGCCGCCCTTGTCAGCGTAAAGGCCATAGACGGCTTCGCCTACGACCAGCGTTTTCGCATAGGCCTCGCCATCGGTTAACATCGCCTGCAATTCGGGCAGGGTCAGGCTGGTTTGTTCGATGGCGCGGAACTGCGGGAAGGCGGACAGCGCGGTGAGCGTCTCGGTCTGTTGCCGTGCCAGCCCCTCGATCCGTGCAGCGACTTCGCGGCGCAGCGTCAGCACATCATCGCCTGGCGGCAGCTGGGCCAGACGGGCCTCTTCGACACGTGCGCGTTCAACATCGCGGGCCAGGTTGGTCGCCTGACGGAACAGCCGCGCGCCCTCGGTGGTACCACTTGACAACTCGCGCGCAAGGATGGCCTGCGTGTCGGCAACACCGGGGCGGACCAGCAGCTGACTGGCCACAAAGAAATCGCCCATAGCGGCGGGGTCGCTGGCTGCACGTTCGGTGAGCAAGCGGAAATAGGGCGCCATCTGGTTGGTCATACCGGTCAGCGTGCGGCGCTGCGCCGCCATTGCACCTACGACGGTGCGATACAGCGCCAAAGCTTCATCCTTGCGTCCCTGACGAACCATGAATGCGGCGTGGCGCGCGCGCGCCGATGCGAGCGCGGCGGTTTCCGGATATTCTGTCCCCAACAGATTGACCGATTCGACGAAGCGCGCGTCGGCTTCGGCGATATTGCCCAGCGCCTCCTCGGCCAGCGCGATTTCGCCAAGCATCTGGCTGCGCAGACGGATGATCGAGGTGACGCGGCCATCGCGAACCTTCAGCGCGTCATTGAGCCCCGTAATCTGGGCATTTTTCGCCGCGGTCGGATTGCCGCGCAGCCGGTCGGTGGTGCCACCGAGGTGCAGCGCCTGCGCGTCGATGATCTGCGCGCGTTCGAGCGGGGTAAGTTTTTCCTCATCCTCGTTCTGGCGCAGCGCTCTGCCCGCCGTGCCGCTATTGAGCCCGGCGACGGCGACAGGGGTCAGCGTGATACCGCTGTCGGTTGGAATCACCGCCGAAGGTATCGGGGGTAGCGGCGCGGCAAGGATGGCCGCAGCCTCGTCGAGTTTGCGTTGGTTGAGCGCGTGAATGGCGCGGTAGTTCCGGCGGAGCCGCTGCTGGACAATGTCGGCGGTGGGGATTGCTGCGACTTCGGCAAACAGGCGGTCGGCTTCGGCAAATTCGCCGAGGTTCGAGCGCTGAAGCGCACGGTTCAGGGTGAATTCGGATGGATCGACGGCGGTGTCGGCATCGGCGAGTTCAGGACGGCGACCCAATGCTTCGAAAAATTCGGCGGCATCGGCATAATCGCCGCTGTGATTGCGGCGATAACCTTCGCCCAGCGCCTGATCGATGTCGATGTTGCCAGCGAGATCACGCGCGAAGCCGTCGCTAGACCCCGCTGACGTGGTGGCGACGCGGATCGGGCCGCTAGCGATCTTATTGTCGGCGACCGACGCGAGCGCGAGTTTCAGTGCATCGCCATAGGCGGAATAGCCTTCGACCACGAACAAATCCTCGCCGCGCTGCGCAAATTCTGCAGTCCAGCCTGCGTTTCCGCTGCCGACGCTACAATCGGTGAAGCTGCGGCAATTGAGCACGGCGGGCCGTGCTTTGCCAATCCGGGCCTCGGCTCCGGCCCGGTCATCGCGCAGCAGCCGGACGTAGCCGACCGGTTGCGATGCATCGCGGCACAAAATCAGCCAGCTACGCTCGAACATTCCGGTGGCCACGGTATCGCGCAGCGTGGTTTGCACTTGGCACAACGTGCCTGACGAATCGCCGATGGGGAAACTGTCGCGCAGCAACGGCCCCGTGCCCTGCCCGAGCGTTGGCGGGGCGGCGGCGACGGCCACGGCAGCAAACAGCGCAGTGAAAGCGAAATGGCGTCGGCCGGGCATGGCGTTTGTCCCCCTGAACAGGCTGATAGACACGCATCAATCCCGCCTAGCGCGGCAAGCGCGCCAAGGGGGTGCAACCCGACTTTTTCTTTTCAGACTAGCGCGGCTTTGCAGCGAAGGGAAGTGATCTGGCGCACAACTATTGTAGCGATCGGGTTGCGCCTTGCGCGCAGGGTGCCCAGCGCCTATTTCCAGATTACGCCAATTTGCCCTAATCAAAGGACCGACATGACAAGCTTCAGCGACCGCGAGCGCGCCTTCGAGGCCAAATATGCGAACGATCAGGAATTGCAATTCAAGATCATCGCGCGGCGCAACCGGCTGCTCGGCGAATGGGCAGCCGACCGCATGGGGCTGACCCCCGAAGAGCGCGATGCCTATGCCAAGGCCGTAGTGCAGGCCGATTTTGAAGAGGTCGGCGACGAGGATGTGATCCGCAAGGTCACTGGCGACCTGACCAGCGCGCAAAT
The DNA here is from genome assembly GCA_964401155.1 of uncultured Sphingopyxis sp. Classification (GTDB taxonomy): domain Bacteria; phylum Pseudomonadota; class Alphaproteobacteria; order Sphingomonadales; family Sphingomonadaceae; genus Sphingopyxis. The sequence continues at coordinate 49,973 of CAYNXF010000001.1, read as the reverse complement.
CGATGTGACCGACGCCGAAATCCGTGCCGCGCTGGAAGAAAAGACGGTCGAGGCGCGCCGCCAGTTCATGGACATCGTCTGACAGGAACCGCGCGATGGCTATGGCCGCCGAAACGATTGAAACGATGATCCGCGCCGCGATTCCGGACGCTCAGGTAACGATCACCGACCTCGCCGGCGACGGCGACCATTATGCCGCGCATGTGGTCAGCGCCGCCTTTGTCGGGATGCCGCGCGTAGCGCAGCACAAGGCCGTTTATGCCGCACTGGGCGGGCGGATGGGCGGCGAGTTGCACGCGCTGAAACTGACCACGGCCGCCCCGGCCTGAACTTTGTTTGGAGATTGTGATGACCGACACCGCCACCCACACCCGCATTGCCGAAATGGTCGCGGCATCGCCCGTGCTATTGTTCATGAAGGGCACGCCGCTGTTTCCGCAGTGCGGCTTTTCAAGCACGGCGGTTGCCATACTGGACCATTTGGGCGTCGCCTATAACAGCGTCGACGTGCTGCAGGACATGGAGGTGCGGCAGGGCATCAAGGCCTTTTCCGACTGGCCGACCATCCCGCAGCTCTATGTCCAGGGCGAATTTGTCGGCGGCTCGGACATCATGATGGAAATGTATGAGGCCGGTGAGCTGCAAACTTTGGTTGCCGAACTGCCGAAAGCGGAGTGAGGCAAGCAGGCTGCAGCCCTTGGCCGGGGAAGCGCGGCCTTTACGGGATTTCAGGGAGCTGCTGAGGGGACGGGGCCGGTGGGCCGCGCCGTCCCCCCTCGCATCGTCGGGGTAAGCGGCATGTTCCCTTGCGAGTGATGGCGGGTGGCCCCAGGGACCAGACTGTTACCACCCGCCGCTTGTTTTGAGCGGATCACTCAGGAACATCTTATACTATACAAACGCCGTGCCAAATGGGGCAAGGCCAGCTCTGCGGCGGGTGACGATGGTTGGCAAAAGGTAAATGCCATCGTCAGGTGTAAACGAAACCGACAATCGCGGGCCAAAATCCATTCATGATCCGTTCAGCGAGACGATTACATCTGTAGTCGTGAAAGGGGAAGGTGCATGGCCGACCGTGTCAGCGAAGCCGAATTGCAATTGCTTGCCGCGCTGTGGGATCGCGCGCCGCAAAGCGCGACCGATTTGGCCGAAAGCGTCGGGGCCAGCAATGGCTGGACGCTGGCTACGGTCAAAACGCTGATTGCGCGGCTCGTGCAAAAGGGAGCGGTTGATGCCGCCGCCGATGGCCGCCGCTTCCTTTATTCTCCATTGCTCGCCCGCGACGCGGTCGTGGCGCTGGAAAGCGAGCGGCTGGTTGACCGCTTGCTTGGCGGGCGGGTTAGCCCGCTGGTCGCGCATCTGGCTGCGCGCGAAGCGCTCAGCGCCGAGGATATTGCCGAAATTGAGGAAATTATTCGGGGGTTAAAGCCATGACCGATACGGTGGTGATGCTGTGGCTGGAGGCCATGGGGATGACTGCGCTGCTGATCGCGGCTGTGCTGCTGGTGCGGCGACCGGTGGCGGCGCTGTTGGGTGCGCGCATGGCCTATGCGCTGTGGCTGATCCCGTTGCTACGGCTGTTGCTGCCGCCTTTGCCCGGCGACGTCAGGATTGTTGTGGCCGAACCGGCCGCGCCGACTGTCGCGGTAGAGGTTGGCGCGTCGATGGCGGACGCGAATGCGGCTGTGCCGATGGTCGACTGGACGAACCTGTTGCAGCTGCTTCCTGCGCTCTGGCTTGCCGGCTTTGTCGCGGTGCTGGGGGTTGCTCTGTACCGCCATCGCAACTGGCTGCGCGCGATGTTGGCCGATGCGACGCCGCTGGAGTCGATCGGCCGGGTTCAGTTGGTGATGAGTGCCGCGGTCGACGGTCCGGTGGCCACGGGGCTCGTGCGCCCGCTGGTCGCGGTGCCCAAAGATTTTTTTGCGCGCTACAGCCAGGCCGAGCGAAAGCTGGCGATTGAGCATGAGCTGGCGCACCACCGCGCCGGTGATTTGTGGGCCAACGCAGCTGCATTGGTCGTGCTTGCGGCGCAATGGTTCAATCCGCTGGCCTGGTGGGGTCTGGCTGCGTTCCGCTTCGATCAGGAAGCCGCTTGTGATGCGCGGATATTAGGCGCCGTTGCCGCGCCGGAGCGACCTGTGCAGGCGCATCATTATGCCCGCGCGATTGCGAAAAGCCTGGCTGGACCCCGGCTGCTGCTCGCCGCGCCCATGACATCGGGGAGAGAAGTGAAGGAGCGTTTGCAAATGTTGACGAAGGAACCGCAAGGCGGCGTGCGCCCAATGCTGGGCCGTGCGCTGCTGGGGGGCAGCGCGGTGGCCGCGCTGGCGCTGACGATTTCGACTCTGCCTGACGAAGTGGTGTTCGCCGCCGAACCTGCGGCCGCTGCGCCCACCGCGCCGATGGAGCAGCGGGTTTCGCGGGTGGTGTTGGTCGATGCCAACGAGGACAGCGCGGCGCCGGGCGCCGATGGAATGAAGCGCGAAGTACGCCAGATCATCATCCGCGACCATGCCGACGGTGCGGGCAAGCCGCGCGTCATGATCTTCGATGGCGAAGAAATCCCGATGCCCGATGGCGCGGAAATTGCCCGCAGCGTGCAGCTGGCGATGCCGTTCTTTGGCCTTGATGAAGATGAACTGCGCGCAACGCTCGCCGAACAGGGCATCAAGGGCGCGAAGGCCGATGCGGTCATCAGCCGCCTGCGCGAAAAGCGTGCTGAGGCGATGCGCAAGCAGTTCAGCTGGGCTGAGGGGCACGCCAAATTTGCCGAAGCTCAGGCGAAACGCGCTGAGGCGCATGCCAAACGCGCAGCGGCCTTTGCCATCGCCCCATGCCCGCCGGGAGAGGGGCAACGCGTGCGCATCGACACCTTGCGCAGCGCCGGTAATGATTCGCCGCACGTTCGCATGATTGGCTGCAACGGTGCGGAAATCTCGAAAGAAAAGCAGGTCGAGGCGATGAAAAAGGCGCGCGACCGGCTGGCCGCGCAAAAGGATGGCCAGGGCATGAGTGCCGAAATTCGCGCTTCGGTGGTTGCTGATCTGGACAAGGCGATTGCCGAGCTGGAGGCACAGCCAGATAACTGACCGACGCCCTTTCGCGGTTGGTTGGGAATGGGGTCGGGTAACCGGCCCCTTTTCCTTTGGCGATGTGGGTGCCACATGAGGCAGGTGACCGAAGCCCGCCCCTGGCCCGACAGCATCCGCGCTGGTGAAACCGAGCAGCACGAGCCGCTCGTCCGCCGCGTGCTTGGGCCCAATCCGTCGCCCTATACTTTCACGGGCACGCAGACGTGGCTGGTGGGGGCTGGCGCTGACGTCGCCGTCATTGATCCCGGCCCGACCGGCAGCGGCAAGAGTGTCGGTGACCCAGGCGATGCCTATGGCGCCGGTCATGTCGAGGCGATTTTGCGGGCAGTGGGCAGCGCGCGCGTCATCGCCATCCTGTGTACACACACCCACCGTGATCATTCGCCCGCCGCCGCACCGCTAAAGGCCGCCACGGGTGCACCGATCATCGGCTGCGCGCCACTCGCTTTGAAGGACGATGGCCCACGCGCCGATTCGGCGTTCGATCCCGATTATGCGCCCGACCAGGTGCTGGCCGATGGCGAACAGGTGGCGGGCGATGGCTGGACGCTGACCGCCGTGGCGACGCCGGGGCATACGTCAAACCATCTTTGCTATGCGCTCGAGGAAAGCGGCGCGCTGTTCACCGGCGACCATGTCATGGCGTGGTCGACCAGCGTGGTCAGCCCGCCCGACGGCGATATGGCCGCCTATATGGCGAGCCTCGCCAAGCTCTATGACCGCGCTGACCGCGTCTATTATCCCGCACACGGCCCAGCGGTGACAAAGCCCAAGCAGCTGGTGCGCGGCATGCTGGGCCACCGCAAACAGCGCGAGCGCCAGATATTGACCGAGCTGGGCAAGGGACCGCGCGCCATCCCTGCGATGGTCGCGGTGATGTATAAGGGGCTCGATCCGCGCCTGCTCGGTGCCGCGGGTCGTTCAGTGCTGGCTCATCTGCTCGACCTAAAGGCGCGCGGCTTGGTCGCCGACGGGGACGAGATCTGGAGTTTGACGCCATGACCCGCAATCGCAGCGGTCTGATGATTTTGTTGTTGCTCATTGCCATTTTTGGCGCCCTGCTATTGGTTGGCTGGAACCAGTTGCGTGCCAACTTTGCCCCTGCCGCGCCTGAAACCATCGTTTCGGCCAGCCTTGAATCGCTGAAGGAACAAAATGTGCTGGTGCCCTTCACTGCCCGTTTTGTCGCCGATCCGACCAGCCGTGTGCGCACTTTGGGACTGACCGCACAAAAGACCCTGATCGTGCCGGGGACGGTACGGTACGAGCTGGATCTGGGGGCGCTGACGGCGAAGAATCTCGATTGGGACGCGGAAACGCAGTTGCTGACCGTCAGTTTGACTCCGCTGCGCGTTTCGGCACCCGAAATGGACCCGGCGGGCGCGGTCGAATATCGTGATGGTGAACTGGTGCTCGCTGTGACAGACGCCGAAAAGCGGCTCGACGACGCAAATTGGAAAGCGGCGCGCGCCGAGATCGTTGCACAGGCCAAGGGCGCGACGCCGATGCGGCTGGCCGAAGCCGCCGCGATCAACGCGGTGCGCGGCAATTTCGCCCTGCCGCTGAAGGCCGCGGGCGTTGACGCGACCGTGGAGGTGCGGTTTAAGCGCTGACCTATTGACAGGGCATCCAAACTCGGGGGGGTTGGACGATGGCAACAGCAGCACAGACACAGGCAATCGTCGCAGGCGACGACGCGCCGTTTTTCTTCCGGCTCGCCGCCGCGATGGGGGCGACCGTAGCGATCGCCTTTTCGTTACAATTTGCGATGGGGCGATCGTCTTTTGACGCCCCGCCTATCGTGCATGCGCACGGCGTGGTGTTCATGGCCTGGACCGGCTTTTTCGTGCTGCAAAGCTGGCTGATGGCAAGCGGGCGTGCGGCCTATCACCGCCGTTTGGGGTGGCTGGCGCTGCCGTTGGTGGCGGCTATGGCGGCGCTGGGCACGGGCGTGACCGTCGCCATGATCCAGCGGGGGCAGGCTCCGTTTTTCTTTCAGCCGCAGCATTTCCTGATTTCAAACCCAATGACGCTGTTGGCGTTTATTACGCTGCTCAGCGCAGCGATTGGCATGCGGCGGCGCAGCGACTGGCACCGGCGGCTGCACATCTGTGCGATGGCGATGATCATGGGCCCGGCATTCGGGCGGTTGCTGCCGGCGCCGCTGCTGATTCCCTACACCTTCGAGATTTGCGCGCTGGCTGGGCTGCTATTCCCCTTGGCCGGGATGGTTCGCGATGCGCGCGCCGGCGGCGTTCATCCGGCATGGGTTTGGGGGATGGCGCCGCTGCCCGTGGTGTTGCTCGCGGCCATGCTGCTGTCGGCATCGCCGCTGGGCACGTCCATCTATACGGCGGTCACGGCCGGGACGCCCGGGGCCAAAGTGCCGGGGCTCGAATTTCCGCCGCCGCCGCCGGGGTTTGTGCCGAAATAATTGCCAAAGCCGCTTGCGGCACGGGCAGGACAGGGCCATTTGCGGCGCAGACTATCCTGCCGATGGAGCCCTGCTGCCATGACTGCCCCGATCCGCGAAAATCTGTCCGGCGTCGATATTGTTGCCGAAATTCGTCGGCTAAAGCGGGAGCGCAACGCTGTCATCCTTGGCCACTATTACCAGCGGCCCGAAATTCAGGAGATTAGCGATTTTGTTGGCGACAGTCTGGAGCTGTCACGCAAAGCGGCCGAAACCGATGCTGATGTCATCGCCTTTTGCGGCGTCAAATTCATGGCGGAAACGGCGAAGATCCTTAGCCCGCAGAAAATTGTTGTGCTGCCCGACATGGACGCAGGTTGCAGTCTGGAGGATAGCTGCCCGCCCGAACAGTTCGCGCGCTTCCGCGCGGCGCATCCCGACCATATCGCACTGACCTATATCAACTGCTCGGCGGCGGTGAAGGCTTTGAGCGACATTATCGTCACCTCGTCGAGCGCCGAGACCATCATCAACCAACTGCCACAGGACCAGAAGATCATCTTTGGCCCCGACCGGCATTTGGGCGGCTATATGAACCGCAAGACCGGGCGCGATATGCTGTTGTGGCCGGGCGTGTGCATTGTCCACGAGGCGTTTAGCGAAACTGAGCTTTTGAAGCTGAAAGCGCAGCATCCGGGCGCGCCGGTTGCCGCGCACCCCGAATGCCCGCCGCACATTGTTGACCACGCCGACTATGTGGGCTCGACCAGCGGCATATTGAAATTCGCGAAGGAAATGGGCGGCGACACGCTGATCGTCGCGACCGAACCGCACATCATCCACCAGATGGAAAAGTCGGTGCCGGAGAAGACGTTCATCGGCGCGCCGGGGGCGGATGGAAACTGCAACTGCAACATTTGCCCGTACATGGCGCTAAATACGATGGAGAAACTCTATCTGGCCCTGCGCGATTTGCGGCCGCGCATCGAGCTGGACGAGGAATTGCGGTTGAAAGCCAAGCGCAGCTTAGACCGCATGCTCGAAATGGCGAGCGGAACTGTGGGGAAGGGTGATTTGGGGGCGCGGTGAGTCGCGCTCTCTTAGACGCCACCTTCCCCGAGTCGCGTCACAAGATTCCACGCCTGAATCCGAATCTTTCCTGCCCGAATCCGCATCTTGCATCTGCCCGATTTATCCACAGCCGGATTCGCATTTTGGGCAATTTGATGACGATTCCTTTTGGTGAATCGCGGCGGTCGTGAGAACTTCAAGTCATCGGGAGTAGCGAAGAGCGGACCCGCCACGAGACGTCGCAGGACCGCAAGGTCAGTCGCCTGAATGTGGCACGGAACGGTGGAGCAGCGAACGATACCCGGCAGACGGTAGGGTGCGATTCCCACGAAGAGCAGCCCGCCCGAGCAGGAACGAGATGCAGACCGGACTTGAGGTCAGCGAAGGTCGAAAGATCAGGCGCAGGACAAAGGACGAAGGGCATTTCAGGTGAGGCCGGCCCCCGCGAGGGGGCCGACCGAACCACCGCCGGAACGGGCGGCACCGATGGTCTAGCGGTCATGCGCGACAGGGGCAGCGAAAGTTGGGCCTGTCGAGGCGGATCAGGGCGATGTCGGTTGCCAACGGAACCGGATCAGTGGGGGTTGGCAGCGATGCCGGCCCCCATTTCGTTTGTGCGCGGTGTCCCTCTGGACGTCCACTGCCCCTGCAAAAAATTCTGCGCAGCTGTGTGGTCTGTCACAGCAGCTTCCGATTCGTGTGGCTAACAACCCCATGCGACCCGGAGTGGTTCCCGCATGGAGCCGTTCCCACTGCCCCGGTGCCTGTTTCTGAACTGCACCGGGGCATTTTTTGTGGTTGGAGGACAGGCGAGTCCGCGCTCGCATTTCCGTTTCTTGCTATTAAGATGGGCCCATGCCGTCGCCGACAAGGTTTTGGTGATGGCGACAACGGCGGGACGTGGCCCGTCGCCAGCATGGAGGGACAGCATCATGGACTTTATCATCGCGCTCATAATGGGCGGCGTCATCGGCTGGCTGGCCAGCGTCGTGATGAAAACCGATGCGCAGCAAGGGATTTTCCTCAACATCATCGTTGGATGCATCGGCTCAATTCTGGGCCGGTTCCTGTTCGGCAGCTTTCTAGGCGGCGGTCATCTGCGTGGCGACGCGTTCGATCCGATGACCTTGCTCACGGCCTTTCTGGGTGCGGTGGTTCTGCTGGGGATCGTCAATCTGGTGAAGCGCGGCAAGGTGCGCTGATCAACGGCCAACACGCCGGAATCAAAGGGCGGCTGCGCTATTCGGGCGCTGCCGCCCATTTTGCTGGCGCGAAACAATTCGGCGAACGCCCCTTAAGGCTCGGCGAGCGGCGGGGGTGACTATGGCGCTGGCAGGAATGACGGTTTAGCGCCAATCGAACAAACTGCGCTTGCTTCGAGTGATTTAATCAGGTAATACACCTCTATCGCTCAAGCCTGCCCGCACCGCGCGGCAGCAATGGGGAATGATCGTGAACTACGAAACCAAGGTGGCACCGATGGATCAGCTCAGCGGGACGGGCTATGGGTATGACGCCGACCAGAGCGGCAAGCGGCGCCGGATTTTCATCGGCGCACTGGTGCTGCTGGCGCTTGTTGTCGCCGGGGCATGGTACGCATTTTCAGCGGGCAAGCCCGCCGACGATCGGGCAGCTGCAAGCGGCGCAGCTGGCGGCGAGAAAGGGGCGGCAAGCGCTGCCCCGAATGTGACCGTGGTTATCCCCGGCCGCCAGGACGTGGAACAGCTTATCTCTGCCAATGGCACCATTGCCGCGCGGCGCGAAATGCCGGTTGGCGTGTCGGGCGAGGGCGGGCAGGTGACGCGCGTGCTCGTTGAACCAGGCCAATGGGTCGCCGCAGGACAGGTATTGGCGACGGTTGATCGCGCGGTGCAGGTCCAGCAGCTCAATTCGCTGGCAGCCAGTGTGCGCGTGGCGCAGGCTGATGCCGATTTGGCGCAGGCCGAACTCGACCGTGCGCGCTCGCTGGTTGATCGCGGCTTTATTTCGAAGGCTGACCTTGATCGCAAGACCGCGACGCGCGACGCTGCCGTGGCGCGCGTGCGCGTGGCCGAGGCACAGGTGAGCGAGGCGCGCGCACGCAACAGCCGCCTTGATATTCGGGCCCCCGCCGCCGGGCTGGTGCTGACGCGCCAGGTCGAACCCGGGCAGATCGTCAGCGCAGGCAGCGGCGTTTTGTTCCGCATGGCGCGTGACGGCGAAATGGAATTGCTGGCGCAGCTTGCCGAGGCGGACCTGCAAAGTTTGCCTGTCGGTACGGCGGCGACGGTTACGCCTGTGGGCAGCGATTTCAACATCGCGGGCCGCGTTTGGCAGGTTTCACCGGTTATCGACCCGCAGACGCGGCAGGGCACGGTGAGGATCGCCATCCCCTATTCCAAAGCGGTGCGCCCCGGCGGTTTTGCGGATGCAAAGCTGGTGGCGGGCCGGGGCCAATCGCCTTTGCTGCCCGAAAGCGCCGTGCTGTCCAGTCCCGAGGGCAATTATGTCTATGTTGTCGGCAAGGACAATGTGGTTCAACGGCAAAAGGTAACCATCGGGTCGGTTAACGACAGCGGTGTGGCGATTGCGAGCGGGCTTACCGGCAATGAACGCGTCGTCGTGCTGGCGGGGTCGTTCCTCAACCCCGGCGACAAGGTAAAACCGGTACTGCAGAAATCGGCGGCGCGCTGAGGCGCAGCGGTTAAGGGATCGAAGCCATGAACTTCCGCAATATCTCCGCCTGGTCGATCCGCAATCCGGTACCACCGATTGTGTTCTTCGTGCTGCTCTTGCTGGCGGGAATCGTCAGTTTCAATCGCATGGATGTGAACGACAATCCAGAGATTGAATTTCCCGCCGTCCAGGTGATTGTCGCGCAGCCGGGTGCCGCACCGTCAGAGCTGGAAACCCAAGTCACGCAGCGCGTCGAAGCCGCCGTACGGTCGGTCAGCGGCGTCGACGAGCTGTCTTCCTATGTGGGCGAAGGGAACAGCCGCACTTTCATCCAGTTCGATATCGGCACGCCGATCGACCGCGCCTTTAACGACGTCAATCAGGCAATTTCGCAGATCCGCGGCGATTTGCCCGATGGTATTTTGGAACCGCAGGTCATTCGCGTCGATATTGCTGGCGGCCCGATCACCTATTTTGCCGTCGAAACGTCGGACATGACGCTGGAGCAATTGTCGTGGTTCGTCGACAATACGGTCGCCAAAGAATTGCTAGGTATCGAGGGCATGGCGCAGGTGCGCCGCTCGGGCGGGGTAGACCGCGAAATCCGCGTCATCCTCGATCCCGCGCGCATGCAAAGCTATGGCATCACCGCATCCCAAGTGAACGCACAGCTGCGCCAGACCAATTTGAACGCCGCTGGTGGCCGCACCGAAATCGCAGGTTCAGAGCAGGCTGTGCGCGTGCTGGGCAACGCCGGCAGCGCCTATCAGCTGGGTGAGCAGCGGTTGTCGCTGGGCAATGGCCGCACCATCCGTCTGACCGATGTGGCCACTGTTACGGACGCCTATGCCGAGCAGCGCAATCTGGCCAAGATGCGCGGCAAGCAGGTGCTGTCCTTTGCCATCGAAAAGGCGAAAGGTGCCTCGGACGTGTCGGTGCACGATGCGGCGATGGAAAAGCTGACCGAGATCAAGAAGAACAACCCCAAGGTTGATTTCAAAATCCTGTTCACGCGGACGGTCTATACCAAAGAGCAATATAGCTCGGCGATGCTGGCGATGATTGAGGGCGCGGTGCTCGCAGTGATCGTGGTGTTCCTGTTCCTGCGCGACTGGCGGGCAACGGTAATCAGCGCAATTGCGATCCCGCTGTCGGCCATCCCGACTTTTTTCTTCATGGACCTGATGGGCTTTTCGCTGAACAGCCTGTCGCTGCTGGCGCTCAGTCTGGTCGCAGGGGTGCTCGTCGACGACGCTATTGTGGAAATTGAAAATATCGTCCGGCACATGCGGATGGGCAAATCGGCCTATCAGGCGTCGATCGATGCCGCCGACGAAATCGGGCTGGCGGTGGTCGCGACAACGATGACGATTGTCGCGGTTTTCCTGCCCGTGGCGCTGATGCCCGGCATTTCGGGGCAATTCTTCGTCCAGTTTGGGATGACCGTGGTTGTCGCCGTGCTGCTGAGTCTTGCGGTCGCACGCATGATCACGCCAATGATCGCGGCCTATTTCCTCAAAGCTTTTGGTGAAGCGGACCATGCCAATGGGCCGATGATCGAGCGCTATGCCAACCTGCTGAAATGGACGTTGAAGCACCGCTGGACGATGGTGGGCATTGGTGTTGGCGCCTTTGCCGCTAGCATCGCGTTGTTCGTGCTGCTGCCAAAGCAATTCCAACCGACGATCAACAGCGATTATAGCCAGATCGCGTTTGAATTGCCGCCCGGATCGACGCTGGCGCAGAGCGAGGGGATTGCCAATCAGGTCACCGCCATCTTGGATGCCGACCCAACGGTGCAGGACGCCTTTGCCGAGGTGAATGTCAACGACGGTAATATCTATATTACGCTGAAAAAGGATCGTGCGCTGAAGAGCGTCGAGTGGGAACGCTCGGTGCAGCCCAAGCTCGCCGCCATTCCCGATGCCCGCGTGCGCTTCCAGAGCCAGTCCGGCGGCTTTTCGGGGCGCGACATCACCTTCATCATCGGTGGTGACGATCCGGTGGCTCTTGAAACCCACGCGCGGACCATCGTCAGGCAGATGGAAGGCCTCAAGGAACTGCGCAACCCGCGCATTGAAGGCGATATTCCGCGGCCCGAAATCATTGTCGAACCGCGGCTTGATCTGGCCGCCGACCTTGGCGTGACGACGGCGGCGCTGTCGCAGACGATCCGCATCGCCACCATCGGCGATATCGACCAGAATGCGGCAAAATTCTCTCTGTCGGACCGGCAGATCCCGATCCGCGTGCTGCTGGCCGAAGATTCCCGGCGCAGCCTGTCTACGCTCGAGAATCTGCCGGTGCCAACCTCGCGCGGGACCACAGTGCCGCTAAAATCGGTAGCGAAAATCAGCTTTGGCGCAGGGCCGACTGAGCTGCGCCGTTACAATCAGACGCGGCGCATCGTGCTGGGCGCGGACCTTGCCCCCGGTTTGGTGACGGGTGACGCCCAACCTAAGATCGATGCGCTGCCGGCGGTCAAGAATATGCCCAATGGCATCCGCAAGGTGGTGCAGGGCGACCAGAAATGGCAGCAGGAATTGCTGGTCAACTTCGCCATTGCGCTGGTGTCGGGCATGCTGCTGGTGTTTTCGACGCTGGTGCTGCTCTATCGCCGCTTCCTGTCGCCGCTGGTCAATATGTTGTCGCTGCTGCTCGCGCCGCTCGGCGGGTTGATCGGGTTGGCGATAGCGGGGATGGAAATTTCCATGCCGGTGTTCATTGGTCTGCTGATGTTGTTCGGCATTGTCGGAAAAAACAGTATCTTGCTGATCGACTTTGCCATTGAAGAGATGGAGCGCGGGGTCGATAAATATACCGCGCTGATCGACGCCGGGCGCAAACGGGCGCAGCCGATTGTCATGACCACGGTGGCGATGGCCGCTGGGATGGTGCCGACCGCGCTGTCGCTGTCGGGTGACGGGGCATGGCGTGCGCCGATGGGTGTGGTGGTGATCGGTGGGCTTTTAATGTCGACGCTGCTGACGCTGCTGATTGTGCCCGCGGGTTTCAGCCTGGCGGACAGCATCGAAAAGCGCATCGGCAAATTCTCGCGCCGCTTCATCAGCTACCGCGAGGGCGACGATGCAGCGGACAAGGCCGTCCCGCAACCGGCAGAATAAGGGGACGCGGCGGTTGCGCCGCCGCGCATCCTTCCCCATTTCAAGGGCATGAACGAATCAGCCAAAGCGGCGCGTCCCGCCGGCGTTTCCATTGCGGTCCGGCAGGGCGTCGATGTGCGGCTAGTCGCCACGGGCTTGCTGATTGTGATGGCCATCGTCTTTTTCGGACTGAAGCCGTGGGACGATGTGCACCCCGCCATCGGTTTTGTCCGCGCCTTCGCCGAAGCCGCCATGGTCGGCGGGCTGGCCGACTGGTTCGCGGTGACCGCGCTGTTCCGCCACCCCATGGGCCTGCCCATCCCGCACACGGCCATCGTGCCGCGCAACAAGGAACGCATTGGCAATGCGCTGGCGGCCTTCCTGCTCAAAAACTTCCTGATTCCGCGCCTGATTGCCAAGCGGATGCGCCATGTCGATGTGGCGGGCGCGGTGGGGCGTTTCCTTGCTGAACCGGCTGAGGGCGGTGGGCGGCTAAAGCGGGGCGCATCGCGCATGCTCGCTGAAGCGCTGGGCGCGCTGGATCAGGATCGGCTGGGCGGCATGGTCAAGACGGCGCTCGCCGACCGGCTGCGCGAGCTGAACCTGGGCCCGCTGCTGGGACAGGCGCTATCCGCGGCGCTGGCGGAGGGGCGGCACCAGCCACTCCTCGACGGAATGGTCAAATGGGGTTCCAAGACGCTGGATTTGAACGCCGCGCTGATCCACCAGATGGTGCACGACAATAGTGGGACGATCGTACGGCTGACGGGTCTGGATGAAACCATCTCCAACCGCATCGTCGCCGGCTTGCAGAAATTGCTCGCCGATATGGCCGAGCAGCCCGAGCATGCCTTGCGCCTGCGTGTCGAGGAAAGCCTCGAGCGGCTGGCTCATGACCTGCAACATGATCCGGAGAGGCAGGCGCAGGTGGCGCGCGTGCGCGATGAACTGCTTGCCAATCCGGCAGTCAAGCGCTGGCTCGACGGCCTGTGGGAGCAAGGGCGCGGCGCATTGCTGCGCGCGGCGAACAACCCTGACACGGTGCTCGCGGGCCGCATCGGCGAGCTGGTGCGCCAGCTCGGCACCACGCTGGGTGAGGATCCGGCGATCCGCCGTACCGTTAACCGCTACGCCCGCCGCGCCGTCGTTGGCATGGCCGACAGCTATGGCGAAACCGCGCTAAAACTGGTGTCGGACACGATCCGCGGCTGGGATGCACGCACCATTACCGACCGGCTGGAGCGCGAGGTTGGCGACGATTTACAATTTATCCGCATCAACGGCACATTGGTCGGTGGTCTGGTCGGCACGCTGATCCACGCTATTGAAGTGGCGGTTTAGGGCGCCTTCACCACGGCCAGTTTTGCCGCGCCCATCGCATCCAAGCTGAGCACAAAGCGATACTTTCCAGCCTCGGTAATTTTCAGCGATATGTTTGCGCCGCGTGGCAACAGTGCCATCGGCTTGCCATCGGTCGCCACGGGCAACAGACCATCGGCACCCAGATCGGCAGTGCGCCAGTCGGCCGAGCCCAGCTTGAACTCATAGTCGCCCGCGCCCAGCATCACTTCGGTAACAAAGCCGCCATCGGTCGCCGTCATCACTTGCGCCGTGCCCCAATCGTTCATCGACCCGCGCAGCAGCAAGGGGTCGCTGGCAAAGTCGCCTGCCGGGGCAACGCCGCGCGCCAGCACCATTGTCGGCGCGCCCGCGATGACGCGAATCGCGGTCACCGTGCCGTCGGCTCCGCGTTCAAATTCACCCTCGATCCCGCTGACACTGGAGCGGAAGCGTGTGGGAGACAGCATCACCAGTCGCTCGGGTAACGGCCCGCCGGTGCGCGCATAGAGGCGGCCATCGCTGACCGTGATCAGCGCCGACACTGGGCCGACGGCATAGTAACCGCGATAGCTTTCCAGTGTCGCCAGCGGCACCGGTGCATCGCGCAGCGGCTGGCTGGCAAGCGACGTCCAGCCATAATCGGTGGCGACGGCGCGAATAATCTCATCTACCAGCGCGCCGCCGCTGTTGCTGTTGGTCATCACAATCACGCCATTGCCACCGTCAAGAAACATCGTCGCCCAGTTGCGAAACCCGGCGTTGGCCCCGCCATGGTGGATAACGCGTTCGGCGCCGTTGCCACGTGCGGCAAAGCCGACGGCCCAGTCGCCCAGCCCAGGCGTTGTCAGCACGGCGCCCGATGCGGCGTTCAGCAGCGCAGGCGATTCTCCCTTGGCCGCGCGGCGCACATCGGTGAACAGGCGGGCGATGTCAGTCGGCGTGGTCCACAACCCCGCTGCGCTTTGCTGCGGGTAAATGTTGAAGCTGCCGGGAATCACCGCGGCCCCGTCGTGACCAGATGCCGCATTGGCTAGGGTCGCGGCTGACGGCGGCTGGGCAAAGCTGCTGCGCGTCATGCCGAGCGGGCCGAGCAGCAGCCGCTGAGCGGTGGCCGCCATCGGCTCGCCGGTGACATCCTCAACCACCTGCTGCGCGAGAACATAGCCGCCGCCCGAATATTTCCACTCGGTGTTCGGGGCGAGCTCGCGCACGACGCCGTCGGAATGAGACGCTCCGCCCGCGCGCGCAACATAGGCGCGCGGAATCGGCTCGCCATTGAGCGTGCCGAGCAAGGTCGGGATAGTTTCGTCGCGTTCATAGCCGGGAAAGCCGTGGATGGTGAGACCAGCGGTGTGGCTGAGCAACTGGCGCAGGCTGATGGGCGCGCTTGAAACAGGTGCGTCGGGCAGATTCCAGCTTTTGAGCGCCAGATTGATGTCGGCATCGATATCAAGCCGCCCGGCTTCGGCAAGCTTCATCACCAGCACGGCGAACACCGGCTTGCTGATCGATGCGGCCTGAAAGGCGGTGTCAGGCGTCACCGGCGCGCATGTCGAAAGGTCGCGCACACCCCAGCCGCGCGCCCAGTCGAGTTTGCCGTCCTTGATGACGGCGACGGTGACGCCGGGGACCTGCCATGCCGCCATGCGCTGCGCCAGCGTGCGCGGCTTGGTGGCCTCGTCCACCACTGCGGGCAGCATCGTGGTTTCCAGATAGCGCGTGTGCGCGTTGGCTGGGCCACCGGCGGCAGTGTCAGGGGCGGGGCACGCGGCTTGCGCGATCGCCGGGCCGGGCATGGCGGAGAGCATGGCTGCAGCCAATGCCGCGATTTTTTGTTCAAGCCGCGGCACTATCGTCTCCCAGTCATGCTATAGTGTTACATGGCTATCCCGCCGCCAGACACTGCGCAAGCCCCTCACGCCAGGTCGGAAAGCGCGGCTCCCACCCCAGCAGCCGCTTGGCCTTGCCGTTCGCGACGCGGCGGTTTTCAGCATAGAAGGTGCGCGCCATCGGCGAAAGATTCGCCTCTTCCAATGTTTCCAGCGGCGGCCACGGTACGCCGAGCAGGTCGCACGCGCCCTCGGTAACCTCCAATTGCGGGCAGGGATGGTCGTCGGCCAGATTATAGACCCCTGGCGGTCCGGCAAAGCTGGCGATGATGCCGCTGGCGATGTCGTCGACATGGATGCGGCTGAAGACCTGACCTGACAATTTGATGCGGTGCGCGTCGCGGCTACGGACGCGGTCAAGCGCGCTGCGGCTTGGCCCATAGATCCCGGGCAGACGGAAAACGCGCACCTCGCTGCGCAGCGCCAGCCACGCCTGATCGGCCGCGCCGCGCGCGGCCCGGTTGCCGGTGCCGACGGGCGATGCTTCGTCCACCCACGCACCGCCGGTATCGCCATAAACGCCGGTGGAGGACAGATAGCCAACCCAGCGCGCCGGGGCGAGCGCGAGCGCCTCGCCATAGTGCGACAGCACCGGATCGCGCCCGCCATCGGGCGGAGCCGAGGCGAGGATATGGTCGGCGCACAAAATGGCGGCGCGCACCGCTGGCTCGTCATCGAACCGCAGCGTCCCGCCGCGCCCGTCGCGCGTGGTGCCGGTAACGTTCCATCCGCGGGCGACCAGCCGATCCGCCAGATGCGCTGCACTATAACCGAGCCCGAATATCAGCATCTGTCCCATGCCGCGCTTATTGCGCACCCCCGCGTCGGCGCATAGAGTTAATGCTATGGCCGACCTCTCCTCCACCCCCGCAGTTCCTGTCACCATCCATCGCGGCGATTATCTGCCGCCCGACTGGCTGGTGCCCGAAGTGGCGCTCGAATTTGCGCTTGGTATTGATGTGACGCAGGTGACATCGACCCTGTCCGTGACGCGCAATCCAGCAGGAAAGGCGGGCGCGCAGCTGTTGCTGCGCGGCGACGGGCTGACCGCACTGGCAGTACGCGTTGATGGCGAAGAGTTTGCCGACTGGCGGATGGATGGCGCTGATTTGCTGCTGGATCTTGGCGAACGCACCGCTGCCGTCGTCAGCATCGCTACCCGCCTTATCCCCAGCGCAAACAGCCAGTTGATGGGCCTCTATGCCTCGAACGGCATGTTGTGCACCCAGTGCGAGGCCGAAGGGTTCCGGCGTATCACCTTCCACCCCGACCGGCCCGATGTGATGAGTCGCTACCGCGTGACTATGACGGGCGACAAAAAGGTCTTTCCGGTGCTGTTATCCAACGGCAACTGCATCGATAGCGGCGAAAATGATGATGGCACCCATTGGGCTGTTTGGGAGGATCCGTGGCCAAAGCCCAGCTATCTCTTTGCGCTGGTGGCGGGCGACCTGGTCGCCAACAGCGACCATTTCACCACCATGTCGGGACGCAAAGTTGCGCTCAATATCTTTGTGCGCGACGGCGATGTGCCGCGAACCGGCCACGCGATGGCGGCGCTCAAGGCATCCATGGCGTGGGACGAGCGCGTCTATGGCCGCGAGTATGACCTGGACGTCTTTAACATTGTCGCGGTCAGCGATTTCAACATGGGGGCGATGGAAAACAAGGGGCTGAACGTCTTTAACAGCCGCTACATATTGGCCGACACCGACACCGCGACCGATATTGATTTTGACGGGGTCGAAGGCGTCGTCGCGCATGAGTATTTCCACAACTGGTCGGGCAACCGCGTCACCTGCCGTGACTGGTTCCAGCTGAGTTTGAAAGAGGGTTTTACTGTCTATCGCGACCAATGTTTCTCGGCCGATCAGGGATCAGCGGCGGTCAAGCGGATCGAGGACGTGCGGTTGTTGCGCGCGGCGCAATTTCCCGAAGATGCCGGGCCGTTAGCGCACCCCATCCGTCCCGACAGTTTTCAGGAAATCTCGAACTTCTACACCGCGACCGTCTACAACAAGGGGGCCGAGGTCATCCGCATGATGGCGACGCTGATCGGGCCTGAACGGTTCCGCGCCGGGACCGACCTTTATTTCGATCGGCACGATGGGCAAGCGGTAACGTGCGAGGATTTCGTTCGCGCGATCGAGGATGGTGCAGTGGTCGACCTGACCCAGTTCCGCCGCTGGTATGAACAGGCGGGGACGCCACGCCTCAAATTGTCGGTCGAGGAAGCGCAAGGCGAATGGACGCTTGTCGCTCAGCAAAGCGTGCCGCCGACGCCAGGGCAGCCCAACAAACTGCCCATGCACATTCCGCTGCGGATTGCGGCATTTGGCACTGGCGGCGGCAATGGCGTGCTACCCGACACACTGGTCGAACTGCGCGAACCGGTCGAGCGGATTGCCCTGGGGCGATTTACAGCGCGCCCTGTATTGTCGATCAACCGCGGCTTTACCGCCCCGGTGATCACCGAAGTTGATCGCGCCCCAGGCGAATTGGCGTGGCTCGCCGCGCATGATGACGAACCGTTCGCCCGCTATGAAGCGTTGCAGCAATTGATGCTCGATCATCTGGTTGCGGCGGTGGCGGGCGGCGGCGATGTTGCCCCTGTGGTCGACGCGGTTGCCAATTTGCTGCGTGAGGCGGCGCGTGATCCAGCCTTTGTTGCCGAGGCAATCCTGCTGCCCAGCGAAGCCTTTATAGGCGACCAGATGTTGGTGGTTGACCCCGATGCTATCCGCCGCGCGCGCATCGCTTTGCAGGCGGCGTTGGGTTCAGCGCTCGAGGGCGAATGGCGCGCGCTGTTGGCGCAGCCGGTGCCGCCCTCAACCGACCATAGACCGGCGGCGAAAGGCGGGCGGCGGCTGGCAGGGCAGGCGCTTGCGCTGCTCAATGCCGCCGGGTTGGCGGACGCAGCGATGCTGGCGTTTGACCATTTTGCCGGCGCCGATGGCATGACGCTGCGGATGAGCGCGCTGACGACGCTGGCAAATGGCGACAGCGACCAGCGCGAGGCCGCGCTCGATATCTTCTATCAGCGCTATCGCGACAACGGGCTGGTGCTCGATAAATGGTTTCAGGTGCAGGCCTGGTCGCTGCGCTCCGACACGGTCGCGGCGGTTGCTGGCCTCGCAAAACATCCCGACTTTACTTTGTCGAATCCCAATCGGGTGCGCTCGCTCTATGGGGCATTTTCGGGCAACCAAGCCTCCTTCCATCAGGCCGATGGCGCGGGTTACCGCTTGCTTGCCGATCTGATCATTGAACTGGATCCACGCAACGCCCAGACAGCCGCCAAAATGATTCCGCCGTTTGGCCGCTGGAAGCGGTTTGACAGCGCGCGGCAGGCCATGATGCGAACCGAGCTGGAGCGGATTTTGCGCACCCCCGGCTTGTCGCGTGATACGACCGAACAGGCGAGCAAGAGTTTGGCGGGGTAAAGGCTATTCCGCCACCCACTTGGCAACGTCGCCTGCAACCTTGTTGGCGGCGCGCGACAGCGCTGCCCCC
Source organism: uncultured Sphingopyxis sp. (assembly GCA_964401155.1). GTDB lineage: Bacteria > Pseudomonadota > Alphaproteobacteria > Sphingomonadales > Sphingomonadaceae > Sphingopyxis. The sequence continues at coordinate 30,892 of CAYNXF010000001.1, read as the reverse complement.
GCGCTGCGCGCTTCCACCGTGCCCACATCCTCGCGTGCTTCAAAGCGTTGCTGGCGTACTTGCTTGCCGCCCGCGGCGACTATCATCGCCTGATAGGTGACGACCGCTTCGTTCGTGCGGGCGTCGATGCCGAATTCCAGCAATTGCCCGGCGAGCTGCTCGCCCGGCGCCGTCAAATACTGGCCTTCATCAAGCACGAGCCGGTCGCTGCTCGCGCTGATGGTGTCGGACAGCAGCCGCTGGAACAAGCGTTGCGGCGCCTCCACCCATTGCGCCTCGACGATATAGGCAATGCTGCCCTCATCCTGCTGCACCGGGATGCGCTGGGTGCGCAGCTTCTGCGGCGCAGTGGGGATCAGCACGGTCAGCGTCTTCGCCTCGGCATTGCTGCGCGGGGTTCCGGCGACGGGCACAGCGTCGGGGCTGAGCGTCAGGAGGAAGGGCGGAGCTTCCCCGCCGCCCAGATTAACGCAGCCCGCAAGGCATAACGCGGTGCTCAGAGCGAGGATGGCGCGAGATCGGATCATGCGGTCAGTTCCCATCCTTGTAATCAGGCAATTTGGTGCCGCCGAGAATGGCGCCCGCCCCCTGTTGGTCGAGCTTGTCGGTCAGGCTGGATAGCGAGGCCGAGGTGCGGCGCAAGTCGCGGATCAGTGCATTGGCTTCTGGAATTGTCGTGTCGCTGAAATTCTGCAAGCCGGGCTCGGCAGCGGCCAGCACCTTGTTGAGCTGCGCCATCGATGCGTCGGCGCTGCGCAATGCCTTGCGCAGATCGGCCATGGCGGGATCAATATTGCGCTCGACGGTGCCCTGCGCGCTTTGGGCGAGCAGTCCGACACGCTCGGCCGCGATCCCCGTCTGCTGCACTGCAACCCGGGTTTCGGCCAACGCGGCGGTGATGGCGGGGCCGTTGCGCGCGAGTGTAGCACTGGTTGATTCGATATTGTCGAGGATATTGGCGATGCTTTGCTGGTTGCGGTCATTGGCCAGCTCAGTCAGCCGTTCGGTAAGTGTCGAAAGCCGCTCGAGCAGCTGCGGCGCAGTGTTCAACAATTCGCCCAGTCCACCAACGCGCGTCGGGATCACCGGGCGACCAGCGGGCCCGGCATCGGCAATCGGCGGCGCACCTTTTACCGCGCCTTCCAGCGCGACCTGCGTTACGCCAGTAAAGCCGACACCCGACAAGGTCGCGGTGGTGCCCTGTCGCACCGGCGTATCTTCGTTCACTTCGATGCGAACGCGGACAAAGGCGGGGTCGTCGGGCCAGAGCGCGATCTCCTTGACTTGTCCTGACGGTACGCCAGAGTAGGTGACCTGCGAACCGCGGTTCAGGCCATCGACCGACTGTTTGAAGAAAATATCGAATTCGCGCTTGGTACCGCCGCTGTTGTTGGCCAGCCAGACCACAAATCCGGCCAGTGCCAGCATCATGACCAGCACCACCGCTCCGACCAGCACATTGTTTGAACGAGTTTCCATGCAGCGTGTCTAACCCAATGATTTGGCGGAAGCGACCGCTTCGCGCGATTTTGCTGCCGCCCGCCCGCGCGGGCCCATGAAATAATCCTGAATCCAAGGGTGGCTGGTGGACAGCAACTGGTCGATAGTCCCGATGGCGATCACCTTGCGCTCGGCCAGCACCGCTACCCGGTCGCACGTCGCATAGAGCGAATCCAGATCGTGGGTGATCAGGAAGACGGTCAGGGCTAGCGTGTCGGCAAGCTCGCGGATCAGCTGGTCGAATCGGGCCGCACCGATGGGATCAAGGCCAGCGGTCGGTTCATCGAGGAACAGCAATGCCGGATCAAGGGCCAGCGCGCGTGCAAGACCCGCCCGCTTGACCATGCCGCCCGACAGTTCGGCGGGATATTTGGGGCCGGCATCGGGCGGCAGGCCCACCATCGCAACCTTATAGGCGGCGATTTCGTCAAGCATCGCTTTGGAAAGCTGCGGATAATATTCGCGCAGTGGCACCTGAATGTTTTCCGCCACGGTCAACGTGGAAAACAGCGCGCCGCCCTGAAACATGACGCCCCAACGGCGGCGCAAGTCGCGCGCGGCGGGTGTGTCCTCGGCGTCGATATGGGTGCGGCCATAAACGTCGATGCACCCGGCCTGAGGATGCTGCAGCCCGATAATCGAGCGCATGAGGACCGACTTGCCCGTGCCCGACCCACCAACGACGCCCAGCACCTCACCCTGCAATACGTCGAGATCGAGATTTTCGTGGATAACCGCCTCGCCAAAGGCATTGGTCATGCCGCGCACGCGGATTGCCACCTGATGCTGCTCGGGGAAAATCATGGTGGCCATCAGTTCCACCCAAGCCCAGAGAAGAATACGGCGAAAAAGGCGTCAAGCACGATGACAAGAAAAATGGCGGCGACCACAGCAGAGGTAGTGCGGCGACCGACTTCTTCAGCGTCCTTTTCCACCTGCATGCCTTCATAGCAGCCAGTAACACCGACCAGCATGCCGAACACCGGGGCCTTGATCAGCATAATCCAGAAATCGGTAAAGGGGATGATCTGGCGTAACAGCTCAATATAGGTAAGCGGCGGAATTTCCAGCCCGACCCAGCAAAACACGCCCCCGCCGATAATGGCGCACATGCTGGCATAAAAGCCGAGCAGTGGCATCATCAGCGTCACCGCCATTACGCGCGGCAACACGATGGCCTCCATCGGTGACACGCCGATCGTGCGCATGGCATCAATTTCCTCGGTCAGCTTCATGGTGCCGATTTGTGCGGCAAAAGCACTGCCCGAGCGGCCCGCGACCATGATCGCGGTCATCAGCAGCCCAAGTTCACGGATTGACGCGCGCCCGACCAGATTGACGGTGAACACCTCTAGCCCGAATTGCTCCAGCTGCACGGCGCCCTGCTGCGCGATCACGATACCGATCAGAAAACTCATCAGTCCGATAATGGCCAACGCGTCGATACCGACATTCTGGATGCGCATTGTGACCGCGGTCCAGCGCACCGGCCGTCTTTCCAGCAACATCCGGAAAAAAGAAACGATGGTTGCCCCGAAAAAGCCGATGATGCCGATCAACTCGCGGCAAGCGGTCATGAAACCGGAACCGACCTCGCCAGCCAGCCGTTGCCAACCGCCGGGGACGAAATGTTCGGCGGCGGGTTCCTGCCGCGAGCGTCGCACCGCGTCGAGCAGGCGCTGCGCATCTCGGCTGGCTCCGGCGATCTGGGCGCCATGGACATCGGCAGTGCGCAGCACTAGCCATGCGCCCACGGTATCGATGCGCTCGATGCCTGACAGGTCGATGCGAGCTATGGGGCCGACGCTTTCCAATATCTGCGGCAGCTCGCCGAGGCGCGCCAAAGTCAGCCGCCCCGCCAGCCGCAGCTCGTCGCCCCCATCGCCGGGGACTATTGCATGACTTGCCAAGGCCAACATAACCCCCCGACAGTTGCGCACTTTGCGTGGCGCGGCAAGCACTTCTCACCGGCGCGCCAAGCCGGTATGGACGGCGACATGAGCGACGCCGTCCCTTCGCGCATTGCAATCTACGATATGGATCGCACCATTACCCGGCGCGCGACCTATAGCGGCTTTCTGATGCATGTGGTGCGACGGCGCCAGCGCTGGCGGGTGCTGCTAACCCCGTTTGTGATGCTTGCCAGTCTGCTGCATCTGACCGGCCTGGTCAGCCGCGCGCGGCTTAAAGCAATAACGCTACGGCTGATGCTTGGCCCGACCTTTCGCCGGGACGAGATTGCCCCGCTTGCCGAAAGCTATGCCGACAAGCTGGTGGCGAGCGGGCTTTATGATGAGGCGGTCGAACAAATCGCGGCCGACAAGGCGGCGGGCTACCGCGTGCTGCTCGCCACCGCGAGCTTTCATCTTTATGTTGATGCCATTGCCGCGCGACTGGGGATCGATGATGTGCTGGCAACACAGCTTGATGAAGGCGTGGGTCCCGACCATATCCGCGCGCGTCTGGCAGGCGACAATTGCTATGGCGACGCCAAGTTCGCACGCATTTCGGGGTGGATGGACAGCAATGCGCTGACCCGCGACGGATCGCACATCCGCGCCTATTCCGACCATGTGTCCGACCGGCCAATGCTGCATTTCGCCCATGAAGCGGTCGCAACTACGCCATCACGCGGCCTGCGCAAGCTCGCCCCCAAAATGGGCTGGCAAGTGGTCGATTGGCGGCCAAAGCGTCCGGCGCGCTAAACCGCGTCCAACGCCTGCGCAAAATCGGCAATCAGATCGCCTGCGTCCTCGATGCCGATCGAAATGCGCACCAGATTGTCGGTAATGCCCAATCGGTCCTTGCGCTCCTGCGGCACGGAAAGGTGCGTCATTGCGGCAGGATGGCTGGCAAGTGTTTCGGTGCCGCCCAGGCTGACCGCAAGCTTGGCAATTTGCAAAGCGTCGAGGAAGCGGAAGCTTTCTTCCTCGCCGCCCTTGATAAACAAGGAGAAGGTGGAGCCTGCGCCAGCGCAGTGGCGTTCAAAAATGTCGCGCTGCGGCCCTTCGGGAAGAAAGCCCAAATAGCCCAAGCCCTCCACCTTGGGGTGACTACGCAGATATTCGCACACTTTCTCGGCATTCTCGCCCGCGCGGCTCATGCGCAATTCGACGGTTTCGAGGCTGCGCAATAGCATCCAGGCGGTGTTCGGATCGCAGATGGTACCAATGGTGTTGCGCATCATGCGGATGGGGGCGAGCCAAGCCTTGGACCCCAGCACGCCGCCCGCGACCAGATCGCTGTGCCCGCCTGCATATTTGGTGAGCGAATAGAGGACGATATCGGCCCCGTGCTTCAGCGGCGCGGACCACAGCGGGCCGAGGAAGGTGTTGTCGATGGCAATCGGCGGGCGCGCATTTTCGTCCTCGAAGTTGGCGTCGACCGCCGCACGCATCGCTTCGACATCGACCAGCGCGTTGGTGGGGTTGGCGGGGCTTTCCAGATAGACCATCGCCACCTTGCCACCCTGCGCCGCTGCCATCGTTTTGGCGCGGTCGAGGATGTCATCCATCTCGGCGCGCGACGCTTCAGCGGGGAAATCGAGGTAGGTCGCGCCGAAGCGCGACAGGATGCGCGCGATCAGCGTCTCGGTGGCGGCATAGAGCGGGCCCGAATGGACAATCACATCCTTCATGCTGACGTGCGCGAGCAGCAGCGTGGCGATGGCCGACATGCCGCTGGAAAAAACCAGCGCATCTTCGGCATCGTCCCACACGCCGAGGCGCGCTTCCAAAATTTCCTGATTGGGGCCGTTGAAGCGCGAATAAACCAGGCCGTCGGCTCCGCCCGGGCGCTTGCCGGTAATCCCCTCAAAATGCCGCTTGCCTGCTGCCGCGCTTTCAAAGGCGAAAGTTGAGGTGAGGAAAATTGGCGGCTTGAGCGACCCTTCCGACAGCATGGGATCGAAACCATAGCCCATCATCAGCGTCGCGGGCGACATCTGGCGGTTGCCGATCGCTCGCACCGAAGGTTTGGGTTTGCGCGGCGGGGTGGCGTCGGACATGCGGGTGGTTCCCTCGGAAGGCTGGACGGATCGCAACCCTAGCGCAATAAAGTTACAAGTGAAACCGCTTTAGAGCCCAGCGGCTGCCCAGATGGTCAGAATGATCAGCGGCACGCCAACAATATCAAGCGCAAACCCTGCACTCAGCATCCTTGGCAGCGCGATATGGCCTGTCGCCCAGGCAATGGCGTTGGGCCCGGTACCGCTGGGCAACATGAAGCCCCAGCTGGCAGCAAAGGCGACGGGCAGCGCCAGCAAAATGGGGTCGATGCCGGTGGTGGCGATCAGCGCGGCGAGCACGGGCATGATGCCACTGGCGGTGGCGACATTGCTGGCAAACTCGGTGATGAGGATGGTCAGCGCGACGATAGCGGCGGCGAGCAAGAAAAGGGGCAAAGTGCCGAGCGGCGCGAGGATATTGCCCAGCCACGCCGCCAGCCCGCTGGCCGTCATCGCCGCAGCCAGCGCCAGTCCGCCGCCGAACATCATAATGACGCCCCACGGCGCACGATCCGCCTCTTTCCAGTTCAGCAAGGGGCGACCGCTGCCATCGGGAATGGCGAACAGGAACAGCGCCCCGGCAATGGCGATGGTGCCATCGGTTATCGTGTCTTTGGGGAGGAGTGGTTTAACCCATTCCAAGGAAACCCAGGCCAGAAAAACAATCAGGAGTAGGGGCACAAGGCGTCGCTCGGCTGTGCTCCAAGGGGGATTGTTTCCCAGCGCGACAGCGGCTCTGCGCGCATCAAAGCGGTCGCTCGCGATCCGTTGAACTTTCATAATGATGGTCATCGCAATTGGCACAGCGATGAGAACGAGCGGCACGCCGAACATCATCCAGTCAACAAAGCCGATGCTGACGCCCAGCTGCTTTTCAATCAGGGCTTGAGCAATGGCATTGGTCGGCGACCCAACCAGCGTCCCCAGCCCGCCAATCGAGGCCGCGAAGGCGATGCCCATCATTACTGCCCCGGCAAAGCCGCCGGTTTCGCCGTCATCAACTTCGCCCGCCGCTAGGACGGCGAGCGCGATCGGCACCATGATCAGCGCGGTCGAGGTGTTGGAAATGAACATCGATAAGAGCGCGGTCGCCGCCATGAAGGCAAAAAGCAGTCCCGCCGATGTGGGCTTGGCCAGCCGCAATATCGCCACCGCCAACCGCCGGTGCAGGCCAACGCGTTCAATTGCGAGCGCGAGAAATGCGCCGCCCAGTATCAGGAACAGGATCGGCGAATAATATTCCTTGGCGATGGCCGTGGCCTCCATCACCCCGAACAACGGCACCAGCACGAATGGCAGCAGCGCGGTGGCGGTCAGCGGCAGCGCCTCGGTCATCCACCACACCGCCATCAACACGGTCAGCGCCGCGATGTGCCACGCGCCGGGCTCCATCCCCGCGGGGGCAGGCAGCACCAGCATCAGCAGGAAGATGGCAAGTCCGCCGAACAGGCCAAAACGCTGCGCCTTCATACAGGCAAGCCGATAACCGACAATTGGCGTCCATAGCCGCCCTCGCCGCGATGACAGGCGCGGCGGTAGCTGAAATAGTCTGCCTCCCGCGCATAGGTATCCTCGCTCAGTATCTCGACCTGCGTCACCCCGACAGCGGCCAGCCGCGCGGCGACATAGGCGGCAATGTCGAAATGCGCGTGGCCCGGGCGGCCGTCGTGGAAAAAGCGATCGTTGGCGACCTCTTCGGCGACAAAGCGATCGACGAAGGCCATATCGACCTCATAGCTGGCGGTGGCGATGCATGGGCCAATGGCGGCGACGATGCGCGCGGGGCTGGCACCTTTGCCTTGCATGGCCGCGATCGTTGCATCGGTGATCCCGGCCAGCGCCCCTTTCCACCCCGCATGCGCGGCCGCGACGACACCGGCTTGCCGGTCGGCGAGCAGCACGGGCACGCAATCGGCAGTCAATATACCCAACAATAGGTCGGGCCGGTCAGTGACAAGCGCATCGGCGTGCGGGCGCTCGATGTCGCTCCACGGCGCGTCGACAATGGCACAGTCCCTGCCATGCACCTGAAAGACGCCGACCAGCGTAGCGCCGGGCAGCACGGCGTCGCCCGCGCGGCGGCGGTTCTCGGCGATGGCGGCGGGATCATCGCCGGATCCGATGCAAGTGTTAAGGCTGGCCAGTTCTCCGGTTGATACACCGCCGCGCCGCCCGAAAAAGCCGTGCGGGGTGTTGGCGAGCGCAACAGCGGTGCGGAAAGGCGGGGTCATAGGTCCAGCCGCCAGATGCGATCTTCGTCGATATGATTGCCGACGCGGAACGGATTGCGGCCAATATCGACAAAGCCATAGCGCCGATAAAATGCCTGTGCGCGCGGGTTTTCGGTAAAAACCGACAGATAAAGAATGGCGTTGCCGCGCGCCCGTGCCTCGCCGATGGTCCAGCGCATCAGCGCGTCGGCAATGCCGGTCCCCTTGGCGCTTTCGGCGAGGTAGAGTTGGTGCAGCTCGATCGCGCCTTCCGAGGGGTGCCCCTGCGGCAGGTCAAAATCGATAGGCCCCAGCTTGGCAAAGCCCGCAATCCTGCCTTCGTCGCGCACCAGCGCAAACGCAAAGGCGCGGTCAGCCAACTGCTGATGGAGCAACGCTGGCGTGTTCCATTCGGCCAGAAATGCAGCCAGATCCTGGGGCGCGTAGATATGGCCAAAGGTTGTGACAAAGGCGTCGACGGCGAACTCAGACAATTCGCTGGCCACCTCCGCACCCGGCCGCTCGATCAATACCGCCGCGCTCACGACGCAAAGCCTGCCGGGGTCGGCCATTCGGGATGATAGAGCGCAAGCACGCGGAACAATTGCCCCATTGCGTCCGCTTTGACCAGCCGGTCGCGCTGGGCGATGAGATCGGCGGCGCGATCAGGGTTGCGTGCTGCCAGTGCGGCAGCGCGCGCGTCGATGCCCAGCTTCGTCAGCCAGTCGCCTTGGCCCAACGGCCCGGCGATGCTGAGCTGCGGTGCGGCGGCGACAAGCGCGCTGAAATCGACGTGCGCGGTAAGATCGGCCTCCCCCGCGTTCGCGAGTGGGTCGGCAAAGCCATGCCCGCGCACGGCCTGCAACGTATCGCCCAGCGCCGGGCCAACATAGCCATAGTCGATGATCAGCAGCGCGCCGCCCTGCGCGGCGATGCGTGTGGCCAAAGCCTCGACGATGGATTGCGCAACGCCGTTGATTTCGTGGATGCTACCAACAGGCGCATGATGCAATGCAGTGGGCACATCAGCCTCGCATGGCGCGTTACCGGCCATGCGGACCAGCACATCCCCATCACACCCGACCATCATTTCCCGCCAGCCCGCGTCGGTGCGAACGAGCTGGCGTACCGGCAACGCGTCGAAAAATTCATTGGCCACGATCAGCAAGGGGCGGTCGGATGGCAAGCTGTTGTGGCTGGCGTGATGGGTTGCTTGTGGCACCAGCGCCCCTTGTTTGGCTGCCAGCGTCGGGCTGGTTTCAACCAGATGCACGCTAGGGTTCAGCCCAGCCGCCGCCATCGCGCCCAGCGCATCGCGCGCCAGCGTGCCGCGACCCGGCCCAAGTTCGACGTAGGCGGCATCGGCACGGCCAGCGCGGTCCCACATGTCCGCTATCGCCAAACCCACCAGTTCGCCGAACATCTGGCTGATTTCGGGTGCCGTGGTGAAGTCGCCGTCAGCACCCAGCGGATCGCGGGTAGCGTAATAGTGGCTGTTAGTCCGCGCCATATAGTCGGCCAATGGGATGGGGCCGTGCGCGGCTATGGTCGTCAGCAACCAGTCATGTGCCGGCGGTGGGTTACGCAACGCTCTCTTGCCCGGCCACAGGCTCTACCCGCTGGCGGCGACCTTTGGCGGTGGCAATGGCCCACAAGCCGACGATGATCATCGGCACGGTTAGCCATTGGCCCATCGACAGACCGGTCGCCTCGGCCAGCCACATCAGCTGGACATCGGGCTCGCGGACAAATTCCACCGCAAAGCGCGACAACCCATAGATGAGTGCCGCCATGCCGAACAGGAATCCCGGCTTGTAGCGCGCGTCGGTGCGCCAGAAGAGCCAGGCAAGGACGGCCATCATGAGTATGCCTTCGAGCCCCGCTTCATAGAGCTGGCTGGGGTGACGCGGTTCCATCGATCCGCTGTCGGGGAAAATAATGCCCCAGCTGACGTCGGTAGTCCGTCCCCACAGCTCGCCGTTCACAAAATTGGCGAGGCGACCAAAGAACAGGCCAAAGGGCACAACGCATGCGATATAGTCGCAAAAGCGCAGGAAGCTGAGTTTCTCGCGCCGTGTCACAAACCAGATGGCGATCATCACTCCGATGACCCCGCCGTGCAGCGACATACCGCCGTCCCACAGCTTCAATATCTTGATCGGGTCGGCCAGATAGGCCTGCAAATTGTAGAACAGCACATAGCCCAGCCGCCCGCCGCCGATGATGCCCAGCATCGCATAAAAGATCATGTCGTCGGCATGGCGCCGCGCCATTGGCGCACCGGGTTGCGCAATCAATTTGGTGAGATACCAATAGCCAATGAAGATACCTGCCAAATAGGCCAGCGCATACCAACGGATCGGAAAGCCGAAGACCGACACTGCGATTTCCGGATTTTCCCCCATCAATTCATTGAAGTTCACATGGGCGGAAACTTCGGCTAACAGGGAAAAAAATGACATAGGTTCTCGCGCTTTCGACCCCGGGAAGGCCCTCCCCATAACGGGGCAGGAACAAGAGACCAAGAGGAGAGATGTGAATGCCGTCTGCGCTCGACCTGCGCCTGCAAGCTGCTTATGAATCGATCACCGGCCCGGGCGGCATGATTACGGTGGGCACGACCCAGCGATATGGGCGGGAAATGCCTTTCATTGCCAACGCGCCTGGCAACTTGGCCGACTATATGGCCTATTTCTGCCACATGCACGGCGACGCGACCTTTTTGGTCGAAGGTGACGAACGGCTCAGCTACAAGCAATTTTATGCCGCCGCGCGCGCGGTGGCGATGGGGCTGGTGGCCAAACATGGCGTGCAAAAGGGCGACCGCGTCGGCATTGCGATGCGCAACGCCACCAGCTGGTGCGTGGTCTATGCCGGAATTTTGATGGCGGGTGGGTGCGCGACCCTGCTTAACGGCTGGTGGCAGTCGGGCGAACTGACCGACGGCATCCGCATGACAGGAGCGACTTTGGTCATCGCCGACCCGCAGCGCGCCGAACGCCTCGCGGTTATTGACCATGGCGCAACCGTGGTGACACTGAATATTGCCCAGCCACTAGAAGCTGCTATCGCGCCGCTGACCGGTGCGACGGCCGACCTGCCCCAGCTGGCGGGTGATGACCTGGCCACCATATTGTTTACGTCAGGGTCGACTGGCCAGTCGAAGGGGGCCTATTCGCGGCACGTCAACGTCATCCAGGGGACGTTCAACTATATCTGCCAGACACTTGGCATTGTCCATCTGTTGACGCAGGACGGGCTGATGACCGGCAACCAGCCCGCGACTTTGGTATGCACGCCGCTGTTTCATGTGACCGCCGAAGTACCCGTGTTCCTGCAAAGCTTTGCCTTGGGCCGCAAACTGGTGCTGATGCCCAAATGGAATGCCGAACATGCGATGCAGCTGATCCAGGATGAAAAGGTCAATAACTTCACCGGCGTGCCGCTGATGAGCTATGAAATGCTCACCCACCCCAACCGGCACAAATATGATTTGTCGTCGTGCACCGGCTTTGCCGCTGGCGGCGCCCCGCGGCCGCCCGAACATGTCAAGCGCCTCGCCGACGGTATGGGCGGGGGCAAGCCGCTGCTCGGCTATGGGCTCACCGAAACCAATGCCGTCGGGTGCGGCAACATCAACGAAAACTATCTGGCGAAGCCGCTGTCGACCGGCCCCGCGTCCAAGCCGCTGGTTGATTTGGCGATCCTGGACGAATGCGGTGCGCCGCTGGTGCAGGGAGAGGTTGGGGAGGTCTGCATCCGCTCGATCGCCAATTTCGAAGGCTATTGGAACAACGAGGCTGCGACGAAGGCTGCCTTCACTGACGATGGCTATTTCCGGACCGGCGATTTGGGCTATCTGGACGAGGATGGTTATCTCTTCATCGTCGACCGCAAGAAGGACATCATCATTCGCGGCGGCGAAAATATCAGCTGTCAAGAAGTCGAAGCGGCGATCTACGAACATCCCGACGCCAATGAATGCGCGGTGTTCGGACTGCCCGACGATAGGTTGGGCGAGGTGCCGGGCGCGGTGGTCTGGATGAAACCTGGCAGCAATGTCGATGCCGACGAGCTTAAGGCCTTCCTCCGTGACAGGCTCGCTGCGTTCAAAGTGCCACAAGTGATCTGGATTTCGCCCGATGCGTTGCCCAAATTGGGGACCGAAAAGATCGACAAGGTGAGTTTGCGGACGCGATACCGCGAGGCTTATGTGATGGCATGACGGGGCGGGCGAGGGGCTGAATGCTCGCCGTGCATGAAAGTGATGCAGGCCGCGCGCTTGTGATTGCAAGATGTTGCTATAGCTTCCGACGCAGGAGTGGCAGGGCTCCGGCGCTTGGAGGGAATTTGCAATGACAACGGCACAGGCCGACTTGGGCGAGGTGTTGACCGCGCCGCCGGTGTCGAGTGATGCGGCATCGGTGTTGCCGCCGCCGCGCGTCTATCGCCACCGCTGGGCTACCCGACTTTGGCACTGGACCAATGCCGTCACGCTGCTGGTCATGATCATGAGCGGATTGATGATCTTCAACGCGTACCCCCGGCTGCATTGGGGGGCTTACGGCGCGATCAATGATCCCGCGTGGATGGAAATCCGCTCGACCGCCACCGACGGATTTTTGCGCGTCGGCAGCGTCGAGGTGAAAACCACCGGCGTGCTTGGACATTGGCAGAATGAAGCGGGCGAGACCAAACGTTGGGCTTTTCCGTCTTGGGCAACAATTCCGTCGGGCTACAGCCTGGCCGATGGGCGCCGCTGGCATTTATTCTTTGCGTGGGTGCTGGCTATTTCAATGACGCTTTACATGCTGTGGTCGCTGTTCTCGGGCCATGTCCGCCGTGATCTGCACGTAACCCGCGGTGAATGGTCACCCAGCCATTTATGGCACGACATCAAGGAGCATGCGCGGCTGCGCTTTCCGACTGGCGAGGCGGCGGCGCGCTATAATGTTCTGCAAAAGCTAGCGTATATCAGCGTCATCTTCGTGATGCTGCCGCTAATGATCTTGACCGGCCTGGTCATGTCGCCGGGGTTCAACGCGGCGGCGCCGTGGATATTGGACCTGTTGGGGGGGCGGCAATCGGCGCGCTCGATCCACTTCCTCACCATGCTTGCGCTAATCGGCTTTTTCTTTGTGCATATGGCGATGGTGTTGCTGGCGGGCCCGATCAACGAGGTGCGATCGATGCTGACCGGCTGGTTCACCCTGCCGCAGCCCAAAGCGCCGAAGGGAGACGCGGCATGAGCCAATTGATTGTCAATCGCCGGTCGCTCATCGGCAGCATGGCGGCGTTGCCGTTGCTGTCGGGCTGCGATGCGCTCAACGCCAATCCTGAATTTCGCAAGATTTTGTCGATGGGCGAGACGATGCACCAACACAGCCAGCGTGCGCTGATGAACCGCAATACGCTCGCCCCTGAATTTACGCGCGCCGACCTGTCGCCCGTCTTTCGCGCCAATGGGTCGCGCATGGGCGATGGCCCGAGCTATGCCGCGCATGTCGCGACCGGCTTTCGCGATTGGCGGGTGCGGGTCGGCGGGTTGGTGAACAAGCCGCTGGCACTGAGCATGGCCGATATCCGCAGCGCACCACAGCGCACCCAGATCACCCGCCACGACTGCGTCGAGGGGTGGAGCGCGATTGGCGAATGGCAGGGCGCGCGGCTCGCGCCGATCCTGGCCGCTGCGCAGCTCAAAGACAGCGCAAAATATCTGGTGTTCCGCTGCGCTGACAAGATCGGCGGCGTGCCATATTATGAAAGCATCGACCTCACCGACGCGCTACACCCCCAAACCATGCTGGCTTGGATGCTCAACCGCGCGGCGCTGCCGGTCGCCAACGGCGCGCCGCTGCGGCTGCGCGTCGAGCGCCAGCTGGGCTATAAGCAGGCCAAGTTCATCGAAAGCATCGAAGCGGTCGCCAGCCTCGATGGCATTGGTGCGGGCAAGGGCGGCTATTGGGAAGACCGCATCGATTATGAATGGTATGCGGGGATATAAGGGCAACTAAGCTCCGAAGCCGCCGTCGATTGTGTGCGTCGTGCCCGTAATCATCGCCGCCTTTGGGCTGGCGAGGAACAGCACCAGATCGGCCACTTCATCGGCATGCGCGTGACGCTTGATCGCCATTGCAGCGTGCATCATCGACGCGAGCGGGCCCTCGGCAGGGTTCATGTCGGTGTCGACCGGGCCCGGCTGCACCGTGTTGGCAGTAATCCCCCGATGCCCGAAATCGCGCGCCAGCCCGCGCGCCAATCCCTGCATCGCCGATTTGGACACGGCATAGGCGGTCACCCCAGGCCAGCCCGCGCGGTCGCCATTGACTGACCCGATGATGATGATCCGCCCATTGTCGTTCATGCGGCGACCGGCTTCGACGGCGGCAAAATAGGGCGCACGGATATTGATATCGAACAAACGCTCTACGCCGGCCGCGTCCAGCTCCAGCGGATCGCCCATCATGGCCACCCCAGCATTGATGACGATGATATCAAGCGCCCCGGCGTCGGCGACGGCCTTCACCACCTCGTCGCGGATTGCACTGTCGGCCTTGGTTGCGGTGGCCCCGGTTTCGCTGGCCAAGACAGCAGCAGCGTCAGCTGATCCGGCAAAGGTGAAAGCGACATTTGCACCGGCGGAGGCAAAATGCCGCACGATCGCGGCGCCAATGCCACGACTGCCGCCCAGCACCATCACCGATTTACCCGAAAAATCGCCCATTTGTTCAATCCTTTCGCAATCTCAACGGGGATAGATCGCATCCATCCATGACAGGTCCGTGGCGACCATGTCCTTGAGCACCGCCATATCCACATCGGCCAGCTTGTTGATGTAAAGACAGCTTTTGGCCATCTTGTGCTTGCCCAGCCGCTCGCGCAGTGCTGCCATGCGCGCGCCATATTCATCATCGCAATAACCGCACATCAGATAGATAGAGAGGTTGGCCTTGCGCGGGCTGAACCCTGCGCGGCACATGTCGCCTTCGTGGCCGCTGTCATATTTGTAATGATATTGGCCGTAGCCAATGATGCTCGGCCCCCACATGCGCGGCTCCATGCCCGTCACTTCAGCATAAAGGTCAAGCAGCTGGTCTGCGTCGGCGCGGCGCACCGGATGATCGATGGCAGCGATGAACGCATTGACGTTGGCATCGTTTACCTTGGTCTTCAGCTCGTAACCGGCCATGGCCTTGCTCCCCGCTGATGCGGCTGATAGGCGCGCCGCGTTGTCCAGTCGAGGAGTATGTCGCCCATGTCAGGCCCCGTCAAACGAGTCGTCCTTGCCTATTCGGGCGGACTGGACACCAGCGTCATACTCAAATGGCTGCAGGTCACCTATGCTTGCGAAGTCGTGACCTTTACTGCCGATCTTGGGCAAGGCGAAGAACTGGAGCCCGCGCGCGCCAAGGCCAAGCTGATGGGCGTGCCCGACGAGCATATCTTCATCGACGATTTGCGCGAGGAATTTGTCCGCGACTTTGTGTTTCCCATGATGCGCGCCAATGCGCGGTACGAGGGCGATTATCTGCTCGGCACCAGCATTGCGCGGCCGCTGATTTCGAAACGGCTGGTGGAAATTGCGCATCAGGTCGGGGCCGACGCGGTGGCGCATGGCGCGACGGGCAAGGGCAATGACCAGGTGCGCTTCGAGCTGTCGGCCTATGCGCTCGATCCCGATATCAAGGTGATTGCACCGTGGCGCGAGTGGGATTTGACGAGTCGCACAGCGCTGATTGCATGGGCCGAGCAGCACCAGATTCCGGTGCCCAAGGACAAGCGCGGCGAATCGCCCTTTTCGACCGACGCGAATTTGCTCCACACCTCGTCTGAGGGGAAGGTCCTAGAAAATCCGTGGGATGAAACGCCCGACTATGTCTATTCGCGCACCGTCAATCCGGAGGATGCGCCCGATGCACCTGAGTATATCACCATCGACTTTGAACGCGGCGACGGGGTCGCGCTGAACGGGGAGGCGATGTCGCCGGCCACGTTGCTCGCTGCACTCAACGATCTGGGGCGCAAGCACGGGATTGGTCGGCTCGATCTGGTCGAGAATCGCTTTGTCGGCATGAAATCGCGCGGCATGTATGAGACGCCGGGCGGCGAAATTTATGCGCGCGCGCATCGCGGCATCGAAAGCATCACGCTTGATCGCGGCGCGGCGCACCTCAAAGATGAGCTGATGCCCAAATATGCTGAGCTCATCTACAATGGCTTCTGGTTTGCACCCGAGCGGGAGATGCTGCAGGCCGCCATCGACCATAGTCAGGCCAAGGTGACGGGCACGGTACGGCTGAAACTCTACAAGGGGTTGGCCAGCGTTGTTGGCAGAAAATCACCGCATAGCTTGTACAGCGAGCGCCATGTCACTTTCGAGGATGATGCGGGTGCCTATGACCAGAAGGATGCCGCAGGGTTCATCCGGCTGAACGCGCTGCGGTTGAAACTGCTGGGCAAGCGCGACCGAGGCTAACCGCGCCCGCGATACCCCGGGACGCCCTGGTCAGGCAGCCACAGCCCGGCAGGCGGTAGGCCCGATTGCCAGAAAACGTCGATCGGGATGCCGCCGCGCGGATACCAGTAACCGCCAATGCGCAGCCATTGCGGCTGCATTTCATCGGTCAGCCGGCGACCGATGCCGACGGTGCAATCCTCGTGAAACCCGGCGTGATTCCGGAAACTGCCAAGGAACAGCTTCAGGGACTTGGATTCGACGATGGTCGCCCCCGGCGCGTAGTCAATCACCAGATGCGCAAAGTCGGGCTGGCCGGTGACCGGGCAGAGCGACGTAAATTCCGGTACAGCAAAGCGCACGAGGTAAAGCTCGCCGCGGCGCGGGTTGGGGACATAGTCGAGCACCGCATCCTCGGGCCGTGCAGGCAGCGACGAGCTTTGGCCGAGGTGGACAGGGCGCAGGCTTTCTTGGCTGGTATCGGTCATCCCGTTCGTCTAATGCGCCGCACGGTTCATGTCATGCCCGTTGTTGGCTGCCGCCAAACGGGTCATGAGCCAGCCCCCGTTCACCCCGGACCGTGCATGTTTGATCGTGTGAAGATTATTGCTGTTGTTGCTTGCCTGCTGACTGGCGGCGCGCTGTTGGCTGCGCCGCCGCTCGCTGCGCAAGAGGCGCAAGGGCCGCCCGATGGCTTTATTGCCCCAGCACCTGCGCGCACGCCCACACCGCGGCCGGCGCAGGGACCTGATGATGGCGGCATTCCGCCGCTTGCGGTCCCGCGCCCGCAACCCCAGGCGCCGGCCCCGCAGCCAGCGCCGACTGTTGCTACCCCAGCCCAACCATCAGCGCAGCGGAGTACGACGCAGCCCGTTCCTGCGCGCCCGCGTGCTGTGACTGCCCCGGCCCCCGCCCCGGCTCAAGCCTCGCCATTAAGCAGCGCCACAGTGCCGATTATCGCGCCGCCTTTGCCAACCGGATCGGCTGGGACCGAAACGCGGCCGTTGGCTGAGCCCGAAGCGGCGACGCCTGGCCCTTCTGCACCGCCGCCGACCCTGCCGGTCACTTCACCCGACACATTGCCGTGGGTACCAGTCTGGTGGCCCTGGGCTTTGGCGTTTGTGACGGCGCTGGTTGCCGGACTGTGGTGGCTACGCCGCGAGCGAGCCGAAGCAGCGCTGGCGGATGGAGCCGAAGTTGCCGTTGCTGCTCCCGAAGCTTTGGAGAAGGCAACCGCTCCGCCAGTCCGCGCGCCGGCGCCACCGCCGACCGCGCGCGCGGTATCTGATTCGTATCCGCCGGCGCTATCGGCTGCGCCGATACCCGACACCGGCCGCGCGCGATTGACCATGACGCTGCAAGTTGAAGCTATCGAGATGCTGGCCGAGCAGGCGCGTATCCGCTTTGCCCTGTTGCTCGCCAACCAGGGGGATCGGGTCGCAACCGGTGGGTTGGTGCGAATCGCCCTGCAACAGGCGAATCGGCAGCAAAGCGAATTGCTCGAACGTTTTTTTGATGGTGCTGGCGGTTCGGTGCTGGCCGAAGACGTTGAAATCGCCCCGGGTGATGTCGGCACCATAGCGCGCAATGCCTTGTTGCCGCTGGCGCAGGTCGAACCGATGCTGGTTGCGGGCTACCCTTCACTGATTCCGGTCATCGGCTTTGATGTCACTTATCATTGGGATGGCGAGGGCGACGCCTTTGGTCAGGTCGCGGCAGCCTATGTTCTGGGATCGCTCACCGCGGCCGATGGCAAAATTGCGCCGGTGCGGCTCGACTTGCCGCCCCGCCGTTTGGCGTCGCCTTCGGCGCGGGTTACCGAAATGCAGCGAGTGGCCTGACCGATTGCATGTTGCGGTGCAACAGAATGGCGTTTAATTCGACCAACCCGGTTGAAAGACGCCGGGCGCTTGCCTAGGCTTACCTCCTCCCCGGAAAGCCGAACCGCAACAATAGGGAAGGCCGATGGATGACCGGACCGGGCGAGCAGACCCGGCCAGCGCCAGCGGCCCGCAGCAGGAGTAAAGCATGGACGCCTTGGTCTCGACCGAATGGTTGCAACGCGAATTGGGGGCGTCGGACCTGCGGGTGGTCGATGCCACGTGGCTGATGCCCGGCGATGCACGCGACGCCCGCACCGAATATGAAAGCGGGCATATCCCCGGTGCGGTGTTCATGGACCTGGCCGATCTGGTCGATGGCGGCAATCCGATCGACAATATGGCCCCGCCGGCCGAGAAGTTTGCGAGCCGCATGGCCTCGCTTGGTCTGGGCGACGGCAGCCGCATCGTGCTGTATGACGACAGCCCGATCAAAAGCGCGGCGCGCGGCTGGTGGCTGCTGAAGCTGTTCGGTGCGCATGATGTCGCGCTGCTCGACGGTGGGCTCGCCAAATGGAAGGCCGAAGGGCGTCCGCTGGAAATGGGCAAGCACACGCTGCGCCACCGCCATTTTACCGTGTGGCGTGATGCCAAGCAGGTGCGTACCAAGGAACAGGTTCTGGCAAACCTTGACAGCAAGGCCGAGCAGCTGGTCGATGCACGTGGCGCAGCGCGCTTTACCGGCGTCGAACGTGACCCGCGTCCGCATCTGGCACCAGGGCATATTCCGGGATCGCGCAGCCTGCCCTTCAGCGAGTTGTTCCATGCCGATGGTACCTGGAAACAGAGCGACGAACTCGAAGCGGCCTTTGCCGCTGCCGGGGTTGATATGGACCGGCCGTTGGTGGCGACCTGTGGATCGGGCATGACGGCGTGCGTCGTCGCCTTTGGCGCGCATCTGCTGGGCAAGGAAGACGTTGCCATTTACGACGGCAGCTGGACCGAATGGGGCGCGGACCCGTCCACGCCGAAAGCGACCGGCCCAGCTTGATCAGCTGCGCGGCAGCCGCCGTGTTTGCAGTGCGGGCATGATGATGAGCGACAGCTGTGCCAACAGGCCAAGCCTTGCACTAGGCTTGGCAAAGCTGGCCAGCCAGCCCGCTGGGGTCATGCCGAACAGCGATATGCCGACAAGAAATTCGCCGAGCAGGACCACGGCAAAACCAGTCGCACCGATGGCCACTGCGGCGCTGAGTGGGGCTGGTTGATAACGCCGCACAATGCGGCCCGCCCACCACCAGCACGCCGCCAGCATCACCGGCAATTCGAGCCCGACTGCCGCCGCTTCGCCTAACTGCGGCGCCATCAGCAGCACCCTGATTGCGCCCAGCGCGAAGCCCAGCCCAAAGGCGAACAGCCCGAATTGCAATCCTGCCCGCGCGATCATGGACGGCACCCCCGCCCGATCAGTTTATCGACATTTGGCTTGGCAGAAAAGCTGGGTTACGGATGGGCATGGCCAAAAACACTCCGTCCGACCAAGATGATCGCCGTCTGGCAACCAAAATTGTGCAAGGCGGGCGGCGGCCAGAATGGACCGGCGATCCCCGGCTCGGCGGCGGCATCGTCAATCCGCCCGTGTGGCGCGCATCGACCATCCTCTATGACAATTCCCACGACCTGAAGACGCGCGGGCGCGACACGCATGACAAGTTGTTTTACGGGCGACGCGGCACGCCGACGGTGTGGGCGCTCGCCGATGCGCTGACCGAGTTGGAGCCGGGGGCTGAGGGCACGCTGCTTTACCCCTCGGGCGTTGCCGCGATCGCCGGGGCGCTATTGGCGCTGCTTTCGCCCGGCGACGAATTGCTGATGGTCGATAGCGCTTATGAACCAACGCGGCTTATGTGTGACGGGCTGCTTAAGCGGCTGGGAATCGCGACGCGCTATTACGACCCGGCTATCGGCGACGGCATTGCCGCGCTGATCGGGCCAGCGACGCGCGCCATTTTCCTCGAATCGCCTGGGAGTTTGACGTTCGAGGTGCAAGATGTGCCCGCGATCGTCGCGGTGGCGCAGGCGGCGGGCGTGGTCACACTGATCGACAATACCTGGGCGACGCCGCTTTATTTTCCCGCGCTGGCGCACGGTGTCGATGTCAGCATCATGAGCCTGTCCAAATATGTCGGCGGGCACAGCGATTTGATGATGGGGTCGGTCACGGCCAATGCTGCGACATGGAGCAAACTGCGCCTGGCGGCCTATCAACTGGGACAAAGCGTCAGCCCCGATGATTGCGCGCTCGCGCTACGAGGGCTGCGCACGCTCGAGGTGCGGCTAGCGCGACATCAGAGTAATGCGTTGGCGGTGGCGGAATGGCTTGGTGAGCGGCCGGAGGTGGGGCGGGTACTGCATCCCGCGCTGCCTAGCGATGCGGGGCATGCGCTGTGGCGACGCGATTTCAAAGGCGCGAGCGGGCTGTTCGGCTTTACGCTGAAAGGCGTGGATGCGGCGGATCGGGCGCGCTTCATCGATGCGCTCATGCATTTCGGCATCGGCTATAGCTGGGGCGGTTATGAAAGTCTGGTGGTGACGGCCGACCCCGCGACATTGCGCACCGCCGTGCCATGGAACGATCCCGACCCGCTGCTGCGATTGTCGGTCGGGCTTGAGGATGTGGGCGATTTGATTGCAGATCTAGAACAAGCGCTAGGCGCGGCCTAAAACCCCACCTTCTTGGCGCGCTCGACGCATTCCATGATGATGCGCTTAGCATCATCGACATCACCCCAACCGTTGAGCTTGGCCCATTTTCCGGGTTCCAAGTCTTTGTAATGGGTGAAGAAATGCTCGACCTGTTGCAGCACGATGGGCTTCAAGTCCTTGTAGCTGACAACATCGGCATAATAGGGGAAGGTTGAATTGACCGGCACACACAGCAATTTTTCATCGCCGCCCTTGTCATCCTCCATCAACAGCACGCCGACCGGGCGGCATTTCACCACCGCGCCGGGCATGATCGGCGAGCGGGCTACGACCAGCGCGTCCAAGGGATCGCCGTCCTCGCCCAGCGTGTGCGGCACGAACCCATAGTTGGCGGGATAGCGCATCGGTGTGTGAAGGAAACGGTCGACGAACAGGGCGCCCGACGCCTTATCAAATTCATATTTCACCGGCTCGCCGCCGATGGGGACCTCAATGAGGACGTTCAGACTATTGGGCACGTCGTCGCCGGCGGGGACAAGGTCGATACGCATGATTGATTCCTTGGGTTGGCTGGCGCGCCCTTGCCACGCGCGCGGCCACGCGTCCACCTTTGCCAACCGCGATGAATGGCTTTAGAGGCGCGGCACCATGGCGAAAATCCAGACCCCCCAGCCGGTGCGCGGCACACAGGACATGCTCGGTGATTTTGCCGATCGTTTCACCCATGTGGTCGAAACGTTTGAGCGGGTGCGGCGGCTTTATGGCTTCAAACGGATCGAAGTGCCGGTGATCGAGCCGACCGCGGTGTTCGCGCGATCCTTGGGCGAGACCACCGATGTCGTGTCGAAGGAAATGTACTCGTTCGAGGATCGCGGCGGTGATTCGGTGACGCTGCGCCCCGAATTTACGGCGGGCATCGCGCGAGCCTATATCACCAACGGCTGGCAACAGCATGCGCCGCTGAAGGTCGCGACGCACGGGCCGCTGTTCCGGTACGAACGCCCGCAAAAGGGGCGTTATCGCCAGTTTCACCAGCTGGATGCCGAAGTGCTGGGCAGCGACAGCCCGCTCGCCGATGTCGAATTGCTGTGCTTTGCCGACCAGTTGCTCAAGGAGTTGGGGATCGCCGAGGGCGTGACCGCCACGCTCAACACATTGGGCGACGCGCCGAGCCGCGATGCCTGGCGTGCGGCGCTGGTCGAGCATTTTGCCTCGCACCGGGGGGATTTGTCCGAGGACAGCGTGGCGCGGCTCGAAAAGAATCCGATGCGGATTTTGGACAGCAAAGACCCGCGCGACCGCCCGGTCGCCGACAGCGCGCCCGATATCGATGCGTTTCTGACAGCTGAGGCGCAGGATTTCTTTGGCGCGGTGACCGCCGGGCTGGATGCGGCGGGCGTGGCGTGGGAACGCAACGCGCGGCTGGTGCGCGGTCTGGATTACTACCGCCACACCGCGTTCGAATTCGTGACCGACCGGCTGGGCGCGCAGGGGACGGTGCTCGGCGGCGGCCGCTACGACGGGCTGGTCGAAGCGCTGGGTGGTCCGGTGACCCCGGCCGTGGGCTGGGCCGCGGGGATTGAACGGTTGGCGATGTTGGTGGGGGAGGCTCCTGGAACATTCCTCGAGTTCATCCTCGTGCCGGTTGGCAGCGAGGCGGAGACATTTTGTGTCGGGCTCCTGACTAAATTGCGGGCGAAGGGACTCACTTGCGACATGAGTTACAGCGGCAACATCAAAAAGCGCATGCAACGTGCTGATAGTGCGGGCGCCGTGGCAGCAATAATTGTCGGCGAGGACGAGCTGGCAGCTAACGAAATCACCGTGCGGCATCTGGCAACAGGGAAGCAGGCGCGGCGCAGCCTTGCGGAAATTGGCGGCCGAGGCGTTGGTGCCACCTACGCGCGTAAATTACTGCTCGAAGGCATTGATGGCGGTGGCTGGGATGCTCAATGATGCCGTCGCCTGTCATTAAGCCCCTCCCCTTCAGGGGAGGGGTTGGGGTGGGGACTGTTGACCTTGCTTCAAGCCTACATTCCCCATCCCCGGCCCCTCCCCTGAAGGGGAGGGGGGAAGAAGTATGACCCCCATCTCCCCCCAGAAAATCGACGCCATTCTCTCGCGGCATGCCGAGGCCGAGGCGCGGCTGGCTTCGGGGACGCTGGCGCCGCCGGAGTTCGTCGCGCTGTCGAAGGAGCTGGCTGAGCTGGAGACAGTCGTCGGTGCGGCGCGCGGTGTGGTCAAACTGCGGGGCGAGCTCGCTGAGCTCGAGGCCATGCTTGCCGATCCCGAAATGCGCGCCATGGCCGAGGAGGAAATCGGCGCGGTGCGGGCCGCCTTGCCCGAGGCCGAGCATGCACTGGCGGTCGAGATGCTGCCCAAAGATATTGCCGACCAGCGCAGCGCGATGCTGGAAATCCGCGCCGGGACGGGCGGCGACGAAGCCGCGCTGTTCGCGGGCGATCTGCTGCGTATGTACACGCGCTTTGCCGAGAATGAGGGCTGGCGGGTCGAGATCGTCAGCGCCAACGAGGCCGAGGTCGGCGGCTATAAGGAAGTGGTTGCCAGCGTTACCGGACAGGGCGTGTTCGCCAAGCTGAAGTTCGAAAGCGGCGTCCACCGTGTCCAGCGCGTGCCGGTGACCGAGAGCGGCGGGCGCATCCATACATCGGCGGCGACGGTCGCGGTGCTGCCCGAGGCCGAGGAGGTTGATGTCGCGATCAACGACAGCGACCTGAAGATTGACATCTATCGCTCGTCGGGCGCAGGCGGGCAGCATGTGAACACCACCGACAGCGCCATTCGTATCACCCACCTGCCCACCGGCCTGGTGGTCATCCAGCAGGACCAGCGCAGCCAGCACAAGAACCGCGCCAAGGCGATGCAGGTGCTGCGCACGCGGCTTTATGATCTGGAGCGCGAAAAATTGCACAGCGCGCGCGCGGGCGAACGCAAGGCGATGGTCGGGTCGGGCGACCGGTCGGAACGCATCCGCACCTATAATTTCCCGCAGGGGCGCGTGACCGATCACCGTATCAACCTGACGCTGCACCGCCTGCCCGAGATTTTGGAAGGCGCGATGGACGAGCTGGTGGGGGCGCTGATCAGTGCCGACCAAGCCGAACGGCTGGCGGGGCTGGATGGGTGAGTCAAAAGCCTCGTCATTGCGAGGCGAAGCCGAAGCAATCCAGGGGCGGCATTGCACCGCTGTAGATTGCTTCGTCGCCTTTGGCTCCTCGCAATGACGGTCTTGGTTGCTGAGGCGCTGCGTGCGGCTGCGGCTCAATTGGCCCCCGCCTCCGGCACCCCCCGCCTCGACGCCGAACTTCTGTTGGCGCATGCGTTGGGGATCGAGCGGAACATCCTGCTGCTGGACCCCACGCGATATTCTGTTCCCGAAACCTTTGTCGCGCTGATCGAGCGGCGTTTGGCGCATGAACCGGTTGCCTATATCGTCGGATACCGCGATTTCTGGACCGTGCGCATCGGCGTCGGGCCGGGGGTACTGATTCCGCGCGCCGACAGTGAAACATTGCTGGAAGTGACGGTGGCGCAGTGTCCACCGCCGCGCCGCATCCTGGATCTGGGCACGGGGCCGGGAACATTGCTGCTGGCGGCATTGATGGAATGGCAAGACGCGACCGGGCTAGGCATCGATGCGTCTGGAATGGCGCTGGATTACGCCCGGCGCAACGCGGCGGCGCTGGGGCTGGCAGCGCGGGCGGCCTTTCAGGTGGGTAATTGGGGAGAGGGGCTGGACGAACGTTTTGACCTGATCCTGTGCAACCCGCCCTATATCGGGACCGATGAGCCGTTAATGTGCGACGTCGCCGAGCATGAGCCTGCTGAGGCGTTGTTTGCCGGGGCGGACGGGCTGGACGATTATCGGCGCATAGTGCCCGATTTGCCGAGGTTGCTCGCCCCCGGCGGCGCGGCGATCGTGGAGATCGGCTGGACACAGCGTGCTGCCGTTACGGCACTCGGTGAAGCCGCCGGTTTGACGGTTACCGCGCACCGCGATCTGGGCGGGCGCGACCGCGCCCTGCTGATGAGAAGTTAATGACGACACATAATTCGCTTGGTTTTGGCGGCGAGGCGGGCTAGAGCCGTGGTATCAGCCAGCCGACAGGTCCAGCCGCAAACGCGATGGAGACCGGCGAGTGGCTGGTTCCCTGACAGCGCAGTTCGTCGGCCCCACGGCCGCGCGAACAGCGGCATCGGCCAGCGCCTTGTGCATGTCATCGGGAACAGGTCCGGTGGATACCGGGCAGGGTCGATTGCCATAGGGGTCAACGACCGGCGGGGATGATTTTTCGCACATAAGTTACGGAACAAAAGGGTCCATATGAACATCCGGCAAAGCGGCCGCCGTCGCGGTCGCAACAACAATGGTGGTGGCGGCAATCGTCCTCAGTCGGGCGGCCGTGGCGGTCAGGACAGCGGCAATCGTATCGACAGCCGTACGCGCGGCAATGCGGCGCAAATGATCGAGAAATATAAGAATCTGGCGCGCGACGCCCAACTGTCGGGCGACCGGGTGCAGACCGAATATTATCTGCAATTCGCCGACCATTATTTCCGCGTACTCTCTGATTTCCGCGCACGGCAGGACGAGGGCCGTCCGCAAGGGCAGGAACGCTGGCAAGGCCGCAACGAAGGCGTCGAGAATTTCGACGGCCGCGATGACATTGATTTGCCAGAGCCCGAAGCCAGCACCAGTGGCAACGCCTACGTTGCTGACGACGATGAAGGCGATGAGCGCAGCGAGGCACCGCGCCGCGACGCACGCGAACCGCGTGATGGTCGTGATGGTCGTGATGGTCGCGGCAACCGCGAGCCACGCGAGAATCGGAACTTCAACGGTAATCGCGACGCCAATCGCCAGCGCGACGATCGCGGCGAGCGCCCGGAGCGCGCCGAGCGTCCGGAGCGCAGCGCCGACGATCAGGGCCGGGGTCGCCGCCCGCGCCGTGATGGTAATGGTGCGGACCGCAATGCCGATATGGACGGGGCCATCGACACGGCCGTCTTGCCGCCTGCGATCGCGCGCCCGGTCGATGTGGAAGCGAACGACGATGCGCCTGCCCCCGAAGCCGCACCCAAAGTGCGCCGCCCGCGCCGCACACTGACGAAGCCAGTGGCAGCCGACGAAGCGGCGGAGTAACCAGCTTCACGTCATCCCGGACTTGATCCGGGATAACGGGCAACCGTGGCGTGTTATCCCGGATCAAGTCCGGGCTGACGACAAGTTTGCGATTTAGCCTTCGAGCAAGATATTCTAAACCTCAGGCAGCGGTTTCGGCCGGTGATTCTCATCAAGTGCCACAAAAGTGAACAGGCCCTCGGTCACCTTTACATGCATTTCGCCGCGCCCGCGCGTTGCATAAACGTCGATTTTGATACCCATTGACGTCCGCCCGCGCCGTTCGAGCTTTGCGTAAACGGAAATAATATCGCGCAGCAGGATAGGGGCGTGAAATTTCATCGCCTCGATCGCGACGGTCGCCGTCGGCCCTTGCGCCGTACGCGCGGCGACGATGCCGCCGGCAATGTCCATCTGCGCCAGAACCCAGCCGCCGAAAATATGGCCGTTGCTGTTGATATCCGCCGGCTGCGGCACCACGCGCAAAATGGCATCCCGGGGCAGTTGTTCGCTCATCACCTGTCAACCAGATCGGCAAATGGGTCTTCAATACTCTCATCGTGCCCGGTGCCGCTGGACAAAAATACGAGGCCCATCAGCGCGGCAGTCAGCATCACCGCGCCGCCCATGCCTGCGGCTGTCGCGATCATCATATGGATGGTGACTGATTCTCCGACAGATAGGCGCAAGGCGACAATGCCAATCACTGCCACCGTGACCGACAACAGCGCCATCCACGCCATCAACCGCCGATAGCGCGCCCACGCATTGCGGGCGTTGCCGGGATCGTCGAGGGGCGAGGGACGCGTCATGCGCGCTGCTTTGGACCATTGCCGCGGCAAGGCCAAGCGATTCGCGTTGAGCGATATTTCGGCTTGGCCGCGAATCATGATAGCGTTCGGCCACGACAGCAGCGGAAGAGGGGAGTGTGGAATGACCATCGCGGCAATTCTGGAAGATCGGACGGTCAAGGTTATCGCGGCGGCGCGCGGCGACACCGTGCGCGCAGCGGTTGATCTGCTGGCCGAACACCGCATCGGCGCGGTGCCGGTGCTTGATGGCGACACAGTGGTAGGTATTTTTTCTGAGCGCGATCTGGTGCGGCTGCTGGCCGCCTATGGCCCCGAATCGCTCGATCGTTCGATTGACGAGGTGATGACGCGCTCGCCGGTGACCTGTGATTCGCGAACCAACGTCTTGGGCGCGCTATCGCTGATGACGCAGCGGCGCATTCGCCACCTGCCCATCGTCGATGATGGCAAAATTGCAGGGTTCGTATCGATTGGCGATCTGGTCAAATATCGCATCGACCGCATCGAGGCAGAGGCGGCGGCGATGCGCGATTACATTGCCGGCTGACGCCGCACGAGTCGCCACAGCTCGTCCAAAGTTTCGCGCTCGAACGCGGCCAGGAGGACGGCATAACTAAGCCCGCCAAAACTGACGAGGGCGGCAAGGCGCAACGGCGCGATCCAGTTCCCCACCGGTGACAGCGAATCGAGTGCTGTCACCAGCCCGGCCATCCCAAACGCGCAGCCGATGCCGGGCAACGCAGCAAGCGCAATGTCGGTTAGCCCAACTCCGGTCGCGCGGCGTGACCGCTGCACCGTGATAAGCAATAGCATTGGCGCTGCCCCCAGCCACGCCCAGGCCAGACCGGTGACGCCATAAGGTGCGCCCATCAGAAAGGCGGCAGGAAAGATAATCGCCCCGGCCAGGGCGCATTCGACTGCGATCCGGGGTCGCCCCATGGCGTTGGTCACCGGCGCGAACAAAATCTGCATTGTGATGAAAGGCATAGCAAAGGCCAGTAACTGAACCAGCGGGGCCATGGCGTGCCATTTCGGTTGCAGGAATGTGTCGACTATCGGTTCGGCGCTGACGGCCAGACCAAGGAACAGCGGTGCGGTCACGAGCATGACCAGCCGGACGGCTTTCAGAAAATTCCACCTTACCGCACCGGGATTGTCCTGCAGCCGGGCAAAGGCAGGAAAAGCGACATCGTTGAGCGGCGGCACAAATTTGGTGGCGATGATCTGCGTCAGGAACAGCGCGGTGGTGTAAAGGCCGAGCTCGCCAAGGTCGAACAGGCGGCCCGCGATTAACACGTCGGACTGCGTCTGGATCAGCCAGAAAAACTGGCTGGCAAGCACAGCCCCGCCAAAGGCGAGCAGATTGCCGGACCCGCGAAAATCAAAGCTTGGCCAAACCAGGACGCGCGCGATTAGCGTCAAACCGATGGCGCGGGTCCAGAACAACGCGATCGGCGCATAGACCAGCGTCCAGACGCCTTGCCCCGCCAGTGCGCAGCCAAGCGCGGTGCCGGCCCCGACCAGCGCGGCAAGCAGGTTGACCAATGCTTGGCGTCGGAAATCGAGGCGGCGGCTGAGCAATACTTCCGGCAGCGCGATGAAGGGCGTCGCAAGATAGATCAGTGCCTGCACCCGCAGCAGGTCGGCAACCAGCGGCTGGCCATAATAGGCCGCAGCGAGCGGCGCGCCCGCGAGTTGCAGCGCCGCAAGCCCGCCATTCAGCAGCAGCAGCATCCCAAAAGCCTGGCGCAATCGGGGCGGTTCGACCGTCTCACCCTGCACGAGCGCATTGGCAAAGCCATAGCCGTTAAGGAAGGAGAGGAAGGCGAGCACGACCTGTGTCAGCGCAAACAGCCCATAGTCGGCTGGATCAAGCAGGTTGATGACGATGAAGGTGGAGGCCCAGGTAATGACCTGCGCCAAAATCTGGCTGCCCGAACGCCAAATCAGCGCGCTGCGCACGCGTTGCGCAAAGCCTTGAAGGTCCGAAGCCGGGGTCATGGTGAACCGCTATGCGCGAAAATGGTGAAAATAGCCCCTACGGCGAAATTCACCGCTGCCCCGGTCAGGCGTGAACGACGAATTGCCCTTTGCGTTTGAAGCGCAGTGCACCGCCGATAACACCGAAGCCAAAGATCATCATCGCCCAAGTGCCGGGTTCGGGGACCGCCGCAATGGTTTCAAGCTTCAGCTGCGACAGTTTGAAACCGTCGGTGCATGGCTTGGTGCCCGTACCGCTGCCGGAAGATCGGCAGTTTTCGGCACTGTTCGCGAATGCCGCACCGATCAGCCAGATGTTGCTGGTGTTGCCGGCCGGGTTGAATTGGGTGGTGCCCGCCGTCTGAACATTGGTCGAGTTGTTGTAGATGGTGGTGAAAGGGCCGGCAAACATAGCATCCAGCGACGCAAAGGTCGCATTGTTGAGGCCAAGGTTGTTGTTCCAACCGATGTTGGTCGTGCCATAGGACACCGTGACGTCGCTATCATATTTGGTGCTGTCGAACCGGTAGGTGGTCAGCTTGCCCGACAGCAGTTCTACCGCCTGATCAAACTGGAAAATCAGGAAATCGATATTGGTCTTGTTGTCGATGGTGTGGTTCGGGCTGCTGGTGCTCTCGCCCGTCGAGGTGACGCCCAGGCCGTTAGTATAGGTGTTGACCGTAGCGCTCTTGACGGTCGATGTCGGGGCTGTGCCGTTGGTGCTCCATGCGGTAACGCGCATGTTCACCGTCTTGCCATCAATCGTGACGCTGTAATTCTTGCCGCCCGCCACCGTCGGCGTGCCATTGGTCAGCGGAAAGGTGATGATGTCCGCCGCCTGCGCCGCTGGCGCGAGCAAGGCCGCGGCAGCGGCGATTGCGGTTGCGCGGATAGGCGTGCGATTCGTAATCATGAATAATCCCCCTAGATGCACTGGTGATGTCGCTGCGTTAGGGTTTCATCAACCACGAATCGCCCGCCCAGCCTTTTTGCCCCGCTTTGGGACAATGGGCGCAACAGTAAGGCATTTGACACCGTATTTTTTTTACGCATCTTTCAGAAAGATGGGGGCCAGTCGGGAGTTCTCCGCATTTAAGCTGGCCAGCAAAAGCGATAGGCAGCCGCAAATAAATGCGGCCGGGGCGGGGGAGGTTGCAATGAATCAGCGGTTACCATTTGTTCGGGTCGCATCGCTCATTTGCGTTGCCCTGCTCGCTACGGTTCAGGCGAAGGCGGAGGTCGTCGTCCTCAACCCAATGGCGCTTCCGAGCACGCAAGGTTGGACCTACTCCGCAGGGGGCGCGGACAGTGGCGTCGCTGAATCGCAAGTCTATTCGATCGTCGACGGCAAGCTGCGGCAGAATTCGATGGGCATCGCCTTGGGTCCGGGCGCACACACCTACTACGTCAAAAGTATCACCCTTGGTGCGACGACCGACTGGGTTTTTGAGATTGTGGCGCGGATCAATGCGGTCGAATTCCTGCCGGGATCGGCCTATGGGTTTTTTATGGGGGTAGAGACTACATCGGGTCTCCCAAGCGTAGGTTTGGCTGCCAACAATCCCGTTTATGTCGGAACAGGCTTTAATGGGCTCACCGGGGTCTTTCCGAGCGGCTACGTCGCCACCGATTTCAACAAATATCGAATCAGTGCGACCGGTGGGACGACGTACAGTTTCAGTGTGAACGACATCGCAGTGTTCACTGGGCAGGCTTACACCAACGGCACCCCCACTAGACTGGCTTTCGGGGATGGGACGGGCGGCGGCAATGCTTCAGTCGATATTCGCTCGCTATCGTTCCGGTCAGGAGCCGACGTGCTTGGCGTCGTTCCCGAACCCGCGACTTGGGCAATAATGATCTTTGGATTCGGGATGATCGGCTGTGCGATGCGGCGGCGGCGGAGGCAGATTCGGTCCGCAATCGCTTAAAGGAGGGACAAGCCGGAGGCGGCGGAGCAGGCTTTCCCCATTGCATTTGAGCGGGTTTGGCCGGATTTCCGCAGAATCCCGCCCGGTTAGGAAGTGGTGCTGCGGAATTGAAATAAAATTGCAAAAAGACTGTTGACGCGACTCAAACACCGCCTTAGAGGCCTCTCCACCGACGGGGCAGCCCAATCAGCCGCTCCACTCGGTCGCCAACATGCCGGACAGACGTCCCCCGATAGCAATAGCGGGGAACGACAGCTGTCCGCGCTTTCTTGTCGGTGTGCTCTTTGACATTGTAATTGTCGATGAAGGGACATGTGGGCGGCGGCCCT